>CAKOSH010000014.1 GCA_934102215.1 uncultured Bacilli bacterium | reverse complement strand
AAAAGAATTTCATGATATAATATTTTATATAGATTCTTTAAAAAAATGGGTGGTGATATAGTGAATAAAATATATATGTGTATTGACTTAAAAAGTTTTTATGCCTCAGTTGAATGTAGAGAAAGAGGACTTGATCCTCTTGATACAAACTTGGTAGTAGCAGATGAATCAAGAACAGATAAAACTATTTGTTTAGCTGTATCACCATCTTTAAAATTTTATGGATTATCTGGAAGATGTAGGTTATTTGAAGCAAAACAAAAAGTTAAGGAAGTTAATTATCAAAGAAGAAAGAATAATCATTATAAACCATTTACTAATAAGTCATATATTGCATCAGAATTAAATAATAATCCTTCACTAGAATTGGATTTTATTAAAGCTGTTCCTAGAATGAAATTATATATGAAGTATAGTACGGATATTTATAATGTATATTTAAAATATATTGCTCCAGAGGATATACTTGTATATTCTATTGATGAAGTATTTTGTGATATTACTAATTATTTAACTTTCTATAAAATGACTGCAGAAGAATTAGTTATAAAGATGATTGAAGATGTATATAAAACTACTGGTATAACAGCAACAGCTGGAATAGGTACAAATATGTATCTAGCAAAAGTTGCTATGGATATTACTGCTAAGAAAATGAAACCAAATGAATTTGGTGTTAGAATGGCAAGACTAGATGAAATATCTTATAAAAAAGAATTATGGAATCATAGACCACTAACTGATTTTTGGAGAGTAGGAAAAGGATATCAAAAAAAGCTAGAGGAAAATGGAATGTTTACTATGGGTGATGTTGCTAGAGTGTCTATTAATAATGAGGATTTCTTATTTAAGTTGTTTGGAGTTAATGCAGAATTTCTTATAGATCATGCATGGGGATATGAACCTTGTACAATAAAAGAAGCCAAAAGTTATAAACCATCATCCAATAGTATTAGTCAAGGTCAAGTATTACATTCGCCTTATAATTATGAAAAAACTAAATTAATAGTTAGAGAAATGGTTGATAATTTAGTTTTAGATTTAGTGGCTAAACATTTAAAGACAAATCAATTAGTTTTAACTATAGGGTATGATATTGAAAACTTAACCAATCCAACTATTGCAAATAAGTATCATGGTGATATAACAGTTGATGGATATGGTAGAAAAATTCCTAAACATTCTCACGGTACTATTAATATAGATCATAGATCTTCATCTACAAAATTAATTACACAGAAAGTAGTTGAATTGTATGATAAAATTGTTAATCCAATTTTGTTAGTTAGAAGAATAAACTTAACAGCGTGTAATGTGGTTAGTGAAGATTATAAGGAAATAGCTCCATCTGTGGAACAATTAGACTTGTTTACAAATTATGAAGTTATAAAAAGACAAAAAGAAATGAATCTCAAAGATGAAGAAGATGAAAAAAAGATTCAAAAAACATTATTAGATATAAAAAATAAATATGGAAAAAATTCTATTTTAAAGGGAATGAATTTTGAAGAGGGAGCGACTGCAAAAGACAGAAATGAAGAAGTTGGAGGTCATAAAGGATGATGAATAACTATGATGATATTATAAATTTAAATAGACCTATATCAAAACATTCACACTTAAGTATAGAGTCAAGGGCATCTCAGTTTGCACCTTTTGCTGCTTTAGTAGGATATGATGAAGCAGTAAAAGAAACAGCAAGACTTACAGACAAAAGAATAGAAATTGATGATGGCTTAAAAGAAATGCTTAATAGTAAATTAAATTATATAAATGAGCATATTAAAGAAAACATTGAAATAACTGTAACTTATTTTATCAATGACAGTAAGAAAAGTGGTGGCAAATATATAAATAAAACGGGTATTGTAAAAAGAATTGATTCAGTTAGTGAATACATAAAATTTAATGATAATGATATTGTTTATATGAATGATGTCATTAATATTAATGGTGATGAATTAAAATTATTTTTTGAATAATAATTTATGTGGTATAATTATATATAGAAGTGACAGATAAATAGTAATTTGTAGAGGAGATATTTATGGAAGATAAACAAGTATTATTTAATAATATAGATAAAGTTCACA
>CAKOSH010000013.1 GCA_934102215.1 uncultured Bacilli bacterium | reverse complement strand
ATAATAAAAGAATATTCGAAGAGATTAACATATGAATTAGGTAAGGGTTATAGTAAGAGAAATCTATGGTTAATGTTAAAGTTTTATGAGTTGAATGAAAAAGTGCAGACACTGTCTGCACAATTATCTTGGTCGCATTATTGTGAATTACTATCTTTTGAGAATATTGATAAAATTAATTATTACATAGAATTAGTTAAAAATAATAATTTATCAGTTAGGCAGTTAAGAGAAAGAATAAAATCTAATGAATATGAAAGACTTCCGGAATCTACTAAAAATAAATCAGTAGAACAAAAAGAATCCGATATAGTTGATTTTATCAAGAATCCAATTTTGATTAAAAATAGCAATAAGTATGATATATTATCAGAAAAAATATTACAAAAACTAATCCTAGAAGATATTGAAAACTTTTTAGAAGAATTAGGAATAGGGTTTACTTTTATAAAAAGTGAATATCCAATTAAATTAGGTAATAGATACAACTATATTGATTTATTACTTTATAATATTAAATATAGGTGTTATGTAGTCGTAGAATTAAAGATAACAGAACTTAAGAAAGAGCATACTGGACAAATTATGACTTATATGAATTATATAGATAAGAATATAAAAACTATTGAAGAAAATGATACAGTAGGAATTATTATTTGCAAACAAGATAATAAATATGTAATTAAATATTGCTCTGATGAGAGAATAATTGCTAGAGAATATGAATTAGTATGATATAATCTTTATAAGATGTGATAGCATGTTTAAAAATGTTGAAGAGTTGAGAGATTTAATTAAACAGGGAAAAACAAACGAAGAAATCATAAAAAGTCAAATTGAATATTTAAATTCAGATAATTATTGTATATCTAAACATATATAGAACAAATACAGATGGTAGTATAGAAATAAAGATAAATAAAGAAGGATATGATATTAAGAATTATAGTCCATAGTGGTAATGGAAAATAGGATATTATGATTAGATGATTATTAAATGAGAATGAAAAGAACATGAAAAAAATTTATAATATATTTAATAATGAAAAAGTGGCACCAGTGGTGCCACAATTAATAACGATTTATGATAAAATATAAAAAGGATGTGATATATATGCTAATAATTAACAATAAAAATATAGATGTACTAGAAAAATATATTGATTTTGATTTATTTGAAGGTACAATTGATGATAAAAAGAGAAAGTGTAATGTTTTATATATTACATGTGTAACAAATGATTTTAGATTAAGCATAGAAACAAAATATGATATTAATTGGATTAAAGAACTTAAAATCAATGATAAAAAAGATATATCAAAATATATCATGGGATTACCTTATGAAGATGATAAAGGATGGATGTATTTAGAAAGTGAATGTAACTGTACATTAACTAGAATTAATAATAATTCATATGAAATAGAATTAAATGGAACTTTTGAAGAATGTGGTGAAAAATTCAATATTAAATATAAAGATACATTTGAAATAAATAATATATAAAAACATTACAAATTCACTATAAACTTAACAATATTAATCATAATATATAATAGATAGCTATATAATATTATAACTATTCAAAAAATTCCTTAGATTACTTAATAATATAATGATTCCTCTTAAAAATATGCAACTTATTACATATAATCCATAAAATATAGTGTCACCAACTGGTGTTTATATAGATTAGAGAACTTAAAAAAGTTCTCTTTGCATTTTATATACACTATAACTTTTTATTTATTTAAAATTATATTATAATTAAATTATGGATAAGAAAGAATTTTGTAAAATATATTTAGTTTCAGAGTTTTTAAATTATATAAGAAATAAGAATTATTCAGAGAATACAATTATTTCTTATATAAATGATTTATATTATTTTCATGAATTTGTTAAGATGGACTTTGATAAAGTTAAATATGATGATGTTCGTGATTATTTAGAATATTTAAATCTTAAGAAAGAGAAAAGTACTAGTGTATCAAGAAAGATAAGTTCTCTTAAATCATTTTATAAATTCTTATATAAAAATGATTATATGGATAAAAAAGATTATCCTCTTGTAAAAGTTACTTATCCTAAAAAAGAAAAGAAATTACCTAAATTTCTATATTATAATGATTTACTTGAAATAATAAATGAATCATCTAAAGATAAAGATGGAATAAGAGATAGACTTATTATTGAAATGTTATATGCGACTGGTGTTAGAGTTAGTGAACTTGTTAATATTAAATTAAGTGATATAGATTTTAATAATAAAAGAATTATAGTATGTGGAAAAGGTAATAAAGAAAGAATAGTTTATTATGGTGATTATGCTGAAGAAGTACTTCTTAAATATTTAAAAACTCATATAAGAAAAGACAATAATTATTTATTTTTAAATAGTAAAGGGGAACAAATTACTGATGGTGGTATTAGGTATATAATAGATAATATAATGAAAAAATTATCTATTAAAGTTCATGTAACACCACATGTATTAAGACATACATTCGCAACTGATATGCTTAATAATGGTTGTGATATAAAAGTTGTTCAAGAGTTACTTGGTCATTCTTCACTTAAAGCTACTGAAATATATACACATGTAACTAATGAACATTTAAAAGAAGTTTATTATAAATGCTTTCCAAGGAGGGATAAGGATGAGTAAATTATATTTTAGATATGGAGCTATGAATAGTGGAAAAACTACATTATTATTACAAGTAGCACATAATTATGAAGAAAGAGGCATGAAAGTAGCAATATTAAAACCAGGTATTGATACTAAAGGAGACAATAAAATTGTTACTAGAATAGGCCTTACTAGGGAAGTTGATCATGTTGTTAAAAGTGATGAAAAGATTATTGACTATTTAAATAGTCTTCCTGAAGACGTTGTTTGTATATTAATAGATGAGGCACAATTTTTAACAAGAGACCAAGTTGATGAGTTGTTTATGTTTACTAAACTTAAGAATAAGCCTGTTATATGTTATGGACTTAGAAGTGATTTTAAAACAATGGCTTTTCCAGGTAGTTTAAGATTATTTGAAGTATGTGATTGTTTAGAAGAATTGATTACAATATGTAGATGTGGTAAAAGAGCTAAGTTTAATGGAAGAATAGTAGATGGTAAATTCACATCAAGTGGAGATCAAGTAGCAATAGATGGTGAAAATCATGTAGAATATGAATCATTATGTGGCAAATGTTATTTAGAAAAAGTACTTGGTATAACGTCTTTGGATGAATAAATATATATTGAAGAAGTAATTCTTCTTTTTAAGTGATTTTTTTGTAAAAAAATTTAATATTTTTCTTCTTATAAAAGAGACTATATGGTATAATATTTAAGTCGTAGCAAGATATTGTTTAGACAGGGAGGAGATTTATTAAATATGAAATATGTTTACATGTTTAGTGAAGGAAACAAAGACATGAGAAATCTTCTTGGTGGAAAAGGTGCTAACTTAGCAGAAATGACAAGTATAGGATTACCTGTTCCAAGAGGATTTACAGTTACTACTGAAGCTTGTACTGCATATTATGATGCTGGAAAAGTTATCAGTAAAGATATCATAGATGAAATCTATGAAAAGTTAAGTGAACTTGAAAAAATCACTGGTAAAAAGATGGGTGATATGGAAAATCCATTATTAGTTAGTGTTCGTAGTGGAGCAAGAGCTAGTATGCCTGGTATGATGGATACTGTTCTTAATCTAGGACTTAATGATGAAGTTTGTGTATCATTCGCAAAAGCAACAAATAATAAGAGATTTGTATATGATTCATATAGAAGATTTATTATGATGTTTGCTGATGTTGTTAAAGGATATTCTAAAAATTCTTTTGAAAGAATATTAGATAAATATAAGAAAGACAAAGGTGTTTCTTATGATACTGAATTAGATGAAAATGATATGTATGAAATAGCTATGAAATTTAAAGAAGTATATAAAGAACAAGCTGGTGTAGAATTTCCACAAGATCCAAAAGAACAATTAATAGAAGCAGTTACTGCTGTATTTAGAAGTTGGAATAATGAAAGAGCTATTTATTATAGACGTATGAATGATATTCCATCTAGTTGGGGAACTGCTGTTAACGTTCAAGAAATGGTTTATGGTAATAAAGGTGATGACTGTGGAACTGGTGTTGCATTTACAAGAAATCCAGCTACAGGTGAAAAGAAACTTTATGGTGAATACTTAATGAATGCACAAGGAGAAGATGTTGTTGCTGGTGTTCGTACTCCAAAAACAATTGATACTTTAGCAGAAACTATGCCAGAAGCATATAATGAATTTGTTAAGACTTGTGAAATATTAGAAAAACATTATAAAGATATGCAAGATATGGAATTTACTATTGAAAATGGTAAATTATTCATGCTTCAAACTCGTAATGGTAAGAGAACTGCTGCTGCTGCATTAAAGATAGCTGTGGATTTATATAATGAAGGTATGCTTACTAAAGAAGAAGCATTATTAAAAGTTGAACCTAAACAATTAGATCAATTATTACACCCTAATTTTGATGCACAAGCATTAAAAGAAGCAAAAGTTATCGCTACTGGTTTAGCTGCTAGTCCAGGTGCTGGTTGTGGTAAAATTTACTTTACTGCTGAAGAAGTAACTGAAGCTGCTAAAAGAGGAGAAGATACAATATTAGTTAGACTTGAAACTTCACCAGAAGATATTGAAGGAATGAATCTAGCTAAAGGTGTTCTTACAATCCGTGGTGGTATGACTAGTCATGCTGCAGTTGTTGCTCGTGGTATGGGTAGATGTTGTGTTTCTGGTTGTGGTGAACTAACAATAAGTGAGGAAAATAAAACTTTAACTACTAAAGATGGAGAAGTATTTAAAGAAGGAGATTATATTTCAGTAGATGGAAGTACTGGTAAAGTATATGGTGGAGAAGTTAAAACTGTTGAACCAGAAATCAGTGGTGACTTTGAAACATTTATGAAGTGGGCTGACGAAGTAAGAAAATTACAAGTTAGAACTAATGCTGATACTCCAAGAGATGCTAAACAAGCATTAAAATTTGGTGCTGAAGGAATCGGACTTTGTAGAACTGAACATATGTTCTTTGAAGAAGAAAGAATATTTGCTATTCGTCAAATGATTGTTTCTGATACAGTTGAACAAAGAGAAAAAGCTCTTGCTAAGTTATTACCAATGCAAAGAGGAGACTTTGAAGAACTATATAAAGAAATGAAAGGATACCCAGTTACAATTCGTTTCTTAGATCCACCTCTTCATGAATTTGTTCCACATACAGATGAAGAAATTAGACCACTTGCAAAAGAACTTGGAATGACATTTGAAGCATTAAAAGATAAAATTGCTACATTACATGAATTCAATCCAATGATGGGACACAGAGGTTGTAGACTTGCTGTAACATATCCAGAAATTGCTAAAATGCAAACAAGAGCTGTTATGGAAGCTGCTATTAATGTAGATAAATCAGGTATTAAAGTTGTTCCTGAAATTATGATACCACTTGTAGGTGAAAAGAAAGAACTTGCTTACGTTAAAGGTATTGTAGTTGATACAATTAATGAAGTATTTAAAGAACAAGATTATAAATTAGATTATAAGATTGGTACTATGATTGAAATACCAAGAGCTGCACTTACAGCTGATGAAATTGCTGAAGAAGCTGAATTCTTCTCATTTGGTACTAATGATTTAACTCAAATGACATTTGGATTTAGTCGTGATGATGCTGGTAAATTCTTAAATGATTACTACAACAAACAAATCTTAGAAAGCGATCCATTCGCTAGAATAGATGAAAAAGGTGTAGGTAAGTTAGTTAAAATGGCTGCTGAAATGGGACGTAAAACAAGAAAAGATATTCACCTTGGAATTTGTGGTGAACATGGTGGAGACCCAGCTACTATTGACTTCTGTCATAGAGTAGGACTTGATTATGTATCTTGTAGTCCATATAGAGTACCTATTGCAAGATTAGCTGCTGCTCAAGCTGCTATTAATAATAAATAGTTTGCCTGATATTTAAAAACAATTAGGACGATAAAGTATATTTTAGAGGCAAAATAAAATATACATGATGCGGAGAAACTTATATAAAATAGGTTTCTCTTTTTATTTTGAAAGGAGCAAATATGAATGAAATAGTAAAAGAAAATCAAAAAATTGTAGATATGATTTATGAAGTAAGGGGAGTACAAGTTATGTTGTCTTCTGATGTTGCAAAACTTTATCAAGTAGAAACAAAACGAATTAATGAAGTAATTAAAAGAAATATAAATAGATTTCCCAAATCTTTTTGCTTTCAATTAACTAATGAAGAAATTACTGCATTATCTTTAAGGTCGCAATTTGCGACCTTAAACAAAAACATGAACATGAGGGGACAACACCTTAAATATTTACCTTATGTTTTAACAGAACAAGGAATAATGATGTTATCTGGACTTCTTAAAAGTGATATTGCAGTTAAAGTGAATATACAAATAATAGATGCATTTGTCAAAATGAGAAAATATTTTGCAAATACAATACTTACAAATGAAATGTTAATTAATCATGAAAATAGAATATTAAACTTAGAAAAAACATTTGATAAATTTAAATACAATGAGGAAATAAGTAAAATATTTTTCGAAGGTGAACTTTACGATGCATATTCATTATTATTAGATATTTTAAATAGAGCGGATAAAGAAATTATAATAATAGATAATTATGCTGGAAAGGAATTATTAGATTTATTAAAGAACATTAATAAATCAATTATAATTGTTTCTAAAAATATAGACGAAGTATTAAAAAGTAAATATGAAAGTCAATACAATAATATAAAATTCATATATAATAATTCTTTTCATGATAGATTTATTATATTAGATAAGAATAAATTATATTCATGTGGCTCATCATTTAAAGACTTAGGTAAAAAATGCTTCGCAATTAATGAATTTGATGATAAAGAATATCTAAATAGAATATTAGAAATATTAATATAATTATATTGAGTTTTGTGATAGTTTGTTATACAATATACAACCAATTAGAGGTGAATACTATGTGCTTTGTTAAATTGATTGATATTTCTTCTCCTAAAATAGATGAACCTAAAACGATTCTTTCAATTGGCGATATTCATTATGTGAACAATAATGGAAGAGTACTAGGACTTAGTAATTTAGATAGTGTACATAAAGTAATATTTGAAAATGGAGATATGCCAAAAATAGATACTATCTTAATAACTGGTGATGTAGTTGATGATGTAAGAGATTTAGAAGACAAAGACTTTAGAAAAAATATATCTTCAAGTTTAAGAAACTTTACAAATGGAATTCCTACATTTGTTTCATATGGTAATCATGACTTGATGACTAAGGATTCTATTGGAAAATGGACTAAAGCAGACCTTCAAAAATATCGCGATTTTATTGCTAGTTTTAGAAATATACATTCAGTAGAAAATAATGAACTTGTTTCACATGAAGGATTTAATTTAACAGCATACTCACCAAACTTTGATTATTATGAAAGATTTCATGAAGATACAGGATACTATATGAATGACTTTATAAGTACATTTAACCCATCATTTGATAATAAAACTTATAATATATTACTTACACATACATCTTCATCATTATTAGAATCTTTAGAAGATGGAAAACTTCATACATTAGAAAATACTGATTTAGTAGTATCAGGACATATGCATAATGGAGTAATACCATTTACTAAAACATATGGATTAATATCTCCACAATCAAAGTTCTTTCCTAAATATGCTCATGGAGATATGGAATGTTATGGTACATTATTTGTAATAAATGGACCTGTTAATCCAATATTATCTTTTCCAGTTATAAATAATATACTTGGACCCTCAGTAAATATCATTACTTTGAATAAAGGATGTGAAGAAGTAATGAGAAAACGTTTAATAAAATTTTAAACTCTACTAAGTGTGTGTATACAAAATACAATATTTATATTATTATTTTAGTAGAGGTGACACATGAATCAAGAGAAAATAGGTAAATTCATTGCTAAAAAGAGAAAAGAAAAAAATATGACTCAAGCAGAACTTGCATCTAAACTTAATGTTACAGATAGAGCAGTTTCACATTGGGAGAATGGAAGAAGATTACCTGATGTTTCTCTTTTTAAATCTATATGTGAAATATTTGATATATCACTAAGTGAACTTATGAATGGAGAAACAATAGATAAAGATATTCTAAAGAGAACAGAAGAAAATGTAATTGATACACTTAATAATAATAAAAATAATAAAAAGAAAATGAAAATTATAATATATTCATTATGCATATTACTTCTTATAATATTATTTATATTATTTAAAAATATTTATCATAAAATTGATATAGAATACTTTACTATAAATAATAGTGATGTAAAAGAATTAAATAAAGCATTTAGATATAAAAATAGAAATATATATTATTATGGAATAGATAATGCAATGTTTTGTGATAAAGATGATAATTGTTATTCAGTAAAAGAATCTATTAAAAAGAAACAAACTACTTTTGATAAATTTAAGAGTTATTTAGATACAGAATTATCACGTGAAAATTTAACTAAACTTATGCTTTATGATGGTGGAACATCTATATATAAAAAAGGTAGTTATACAGTAATATTTTGTAATACAATAAATGGTAATAAAGATATTTATATTGGTAATGATGAAATGGTTAATAAATTAGATGGTGAATATTGTGGACATGATAAAAGTAATAATGTGAATTTCACTAGAACATATAAGATATTATCTTCTACTATTAATAAAGAAGATAATGAATTTTATTATGTTAAGCTTGAACAAAATAATGGTAGTGTAGGGAATGCAAGTATAAATAGTACATATACTTTAATACCAGGTAAAACATATGAATTTACATTTATGGCATATGAAGAGTTTGATGATACAATAGAAAATATATTTAAGTATGCAGTTTTACTAGAAATACATGAAACAAATAGAAAAAAGAATGAACAAATCAATAATGAAATATACATTAATGAAGATATAGGTAAAAGTGATATTGAAACACTTAGTGATGTAGATATGAAAGCAATAAATGTTAAGAATGGTAGTCTTACAGTAGTCATAACTGATCATAGTAAAAATGAATATATATATGGAAGTAGTTATAGAATAGATTATGAAAGAAATGGTAAATGGTATTATTTATCACCAAAAAGTGAACTTGTGTTTAATTCTATGGCATATTATCCAGATAAAAATGGTAAATTAACTTTTGATATTGATTATACATATGGATATGGACTTCTTAATAAAGGTAAGTATAGAATTGTAAAAGATGTAATTAGAAGAGACGATCCTTGTAATGAAGAATGTAAGAAATATTATATAACTGCTGAATTCATAATTGACTAAAACTGTGTTAATTAAATATTCAATATTTTGATACTTGCTTATAATATAGTGGGTGAAGAAGTGTGAATATGAATATTGAATTAATTAAATCTTTACTTATTATAGGTTCTGTTTCTAGTGTTTTATCTACAGCATTCGTACAGAAATTCAAATCTGTATCATTTGTTAAGTGTAGTTCTTGTTTAATATATATATCGTTTTTAATATCTATGTTATTTGGTATAGTATTTACTTTGTCATTTACAAATTATGATATTATTAATGCAGCTTGGGTAGGATTATTTAGTTTTCTTGGTGCTGACTCATTATACAAAGTATTTGAAGATAAACTATTTAAATCTTATTCTTCAATCAATAGTGTAACTGAAATACAGAGGGAATAATGAAATTAATATTTCCTTGTTATTATGTTGGTGTTACTCAAGGATTTAAATCAACTCATAAAGCAATAGACCTTGGATGGGATAAAAAACATGGAGGGCCAAATCATAAAATAATTGCACCTGCAGATGGAGTAGTTACATATGTTAAAAATAATGTAGTAGGTAAAACTAAAAATGTAACATATGGAAACTATATAAAAATAAATCATGGTAATGGTGTATATACATTAATGGCTCATCTTAAATATAATAGTGCTACTGTAAAAGTAGGTGATAAAGTAAAGCAAGGACAAACTATTGGTATCATGGGAAACACTGGTTATTCCTTTGGAGTACACTGTCACTATGAAGTATATATTGATAAAAAACGTGTTAATCCATTTAACTATACATATTACACAGATAAACACGTAGTTGGAACTAATACACTTAAGAAATATAAACCTAAAAAAGAGGAAAGTGAGGTAAATTCTAATATGGATGAAACTGAAAATAAAGTAACACTTGAAGTAGATAATACTGTTTTTGAATATATTTGTCCTAAAACTGGAATTTATAAAATTAAACTTAATGAAAACGAAAAGTTGATCATAAAAGATTAACTTTTCTTTTCTAATTTGATAAAATTATTTATATGAAAAAGTATATTAATTATAAAATGTTTTTAACTATATTTGTGTATATATTATTTATGGAATTAATATTTTCATTTTTGACTTATAAAAATATAACAATATATACTATATTATTTAGTTTAATTTATTCATTACTAATATACTTTTTATGTAATCTTTTTAATAATAAGAAAATATTATATTTTATATATACACTTATTCTTATATTATTTCTAAATAATTATATTTACTATATCAATTATTCAATGTTTATTACTTTTGATGTATTTATTAAATCATTTAAAGTTTTATATTTTTATAGTAATATATGGAGTATAGTATATAAAAATATATTTAATATAATATTATTATTTATTCCATTTATAATAGTTATTATTTTTACTAAGAAAGTTAAGTTTAATGATAAAAAGTTTAATTATATAATATTAATCATTTGTATTATTTTACATATATTTATTTTATTATCATTTAATATAAATAGTAATAATATATATTCATATAGTAAATTATATTTTGATATAGATTTTCCAGTTAAGAACTTAAATAGTTTTGGATTATTAACTAGTATAAGATTAAATATACAAAGAACAATATTTAATTTTAAAGAAAAAGGTATTAATATAAATATTAATAATGATACATATAGTAATAATAAATATAATGTTTTAGATATTGATTTTAAAGATAGTGATAATGAAGAAATAAATGAGATAAATAATTATATTAAAAATAGTATTCCTAGTGAAAAGAATATATATACAGGTTTACTTAAAGATAAAAATCTTATATTTATACTTGCTGAATCTTTTAATTATATGGTTGTTAAAAAAGATATAACTCCTAACTTATATAAATTATTTAATGAAGGATATACATTTGATAACTTTTATAATCCATTATTTCCTGTTAGTACTGCTGATGGACAATATTTAACAGATATTTCATTATTTCCATCTGATGCTAGTCATAGTTTAGTTAATTCAAATAAAAATTATATACCATATTCACTTGCTCATATGTTTGATAAAGATGGTTATAAAACATTTAGTTATCATAATTATAAATATGATTATTATGAAAGAGATAAATATTATCCTAATATGGGATTTAATATATATAAAGGTATAGGTAATGGACTTAATATGGATGATACAAGAAGTGATTATGATTTAGTTAAGTCAAGTATAGATGAATATATCAATGAAGATAAATTCTTTACATATTATTTAACAATATCAGGACACGCTCCATATAATAAAGATAATAAAATGTCTATAAAGAATCTTGATAGGTTAGATAAATATGATTATAGTGATAATGTTAAATATTATCTATCAACACAAATAGAACTTGATAATATGATAGGATTATTATTTAGTAGATTAAAAGAAAGTAATAAACTTGATGATACTGTTATAGTATTAGTACCAGATCATGTTCCATATGGACTATCTATTGATGAAATGAATGAATTATCAAATGGAGATAGAAATGATGAATTCTATAAATATAAATCTAATATAGATATACTTCCTACTATGTTAAATTTATATGGTTTTGATTTTGATTCAAGACTATTTATGGGACGAGATATTTTATCTAATAATGATGGAATAGTTGTTTTTGGTAATAGAAATATTGTTACTAAAAATTATAAATATTCTAATATGAAAGATAGTATTTATGGTAATATAAGTAATAAAGATATTGATATTTTAAAAAATGAAGTATATATGAAATATAGAATATCAAGATTAATGCTTGAAAATGATTATTATAATTATTTATTTAATGATTGATTTTAGTATGCAAATAATTATATAATTGTAATAGTAAAAATAGAGAGAGGTTTTATATGAATAGAAAAGGTTTTACATTAGTTGAACTACTTGCAGTAATAGCTATACTTGCGTTATTAGTGCTTGTTGCTGTACCAAATGTTTTAAGTATGTTTAATAAAGCAAAGAAAGATACTTTCTTAACAGAAGCAAAAAATATTTTTAAAGAAAGCGCTAATAAATATATAAGTGATAATATGCATAATTCAAATGAAGGAAATATTTATTGTAAAAGTGAAACAGATAGTAAGAATCCACTTGATATGGATATAGGGGATACTTATTATTACATTGAAAAAGATAGTACAGGAAAAACTATTAAATTTGTTGTATGGAATAGTAGTGGGTATGTAACAAAAATAGTTGGTGATAATGTTATGCTTAATGATGTCACAAATGATAATATGACAGAAAGTAGTGTTAAAGATATTACATGTAACAATGTGCTTACTAGTTTAGATGTTGAACCAAAGTTAACTAGAACTTATGCAATTAGTGCTAATGCTTCAGCAGAAACTTCTAATAAAGGCAAGTTAACTATAAGTATTGCTTCATCAAGTACAACTGATGAATTTAATAAAGTTAAATACATCATTTATAAAAAGAATAATACTGAATATGTAAAGATACATGAAATTGTTTTAACAAATAAATCTAATAATTTTATTTTAAATTATTATGATGAATCATTTAGTGATAGTAAAGATATGTATTATAAAGTTGAAGCATATACTGAAAATAATCTTAAGATAGGTGAAAAAGAATTCGCACATTTGTTCTATTGTTTTGTTGCAGGAACAAAGGTTAAAACAGAAAATGGTTTTAAAAACATTGAAGATATAAAAATAGGAGAAAAGGTTTATTCATTTAATTTAGATAATAATGAAATAGAACTTAAAGAAGTACTTGAATTAATACATAGTTCAGCAAAAGATACATATAAATTGACAATTGGTGGAAAAACAGTTGAAATGACATCAAAACATCAAGTATATATTGTAGATAAAGGATGGACTCGTGCTTATAATATAAAAATTGGTGATATGATGTTATCTGCGAGTGGAGATAAAGTTAAAATTACTAATATTGAGCATATTAAATATGATGAGCCAATTAATACTTATAATTTGGCAGTTGAAGATAACAGTAATTATTTTGTAACTGATATTCAGGTGTTAGTACATAATGTTACACCATCTAGAGTATGGTAGAAAGGACATAATATTATGAATAAAAAAGGATTTACATTAGTTGAGTTACTTGCTGTTATTGCTATACTTGCGTTATTAGTGCTTGTTGCTGTACCAAACGTTTTAGGAATGTTTAATAAAGCAAAGAAAGATACTTTCTTAACAGAAGCAAAAAATATTTTTAAAGAAAGTGCTAGTAAATATATAAGTGATAATATGCATAATTCAAATGAAGGAAATATTTATTGTAAGAGTGAAACAGATAGTAAGAATCCACTTGATATGGATATAGGAGATACTTATTATTACATTGAAAAAGATAGTACAGGAAAAACTATTAAATTTGTTGTATGGAATAGTAGTGGGTATGTAACAAAAATAGTTGGTGATAATGTTATGCTTAATGATGTCACAAATGATAATATGACAGAAAGTAGTGTTAGAGATATTACATGTAATAATGTGCTTACTAGTTTAGATGTTGAACCAAAGTTAACTAGAACTTATGCGATTAGTGCATCAGCGTCTTATCCATCTACTTATTCAACAGTTACTGTTTCAATTGATTCTTCAAGTACAACTGATGAATTTGACAAAGTTAGGTATGTATTGTATAGGAAGAATAGCAGTGATGTATATGTAAAAGTTAATGAGTTTGTTCAAACAAATAAGAGTGAAAATTTCAAATTAAGTTATGACGATTATGATTTTGGCGATATACCACTAAATGTTTTTTATAAAGTTGAAGCATATACTGAAAATAATCTTAAAATAGGTGAAAAAGAATTTGAGAAGAGCTATTGCTTTGTTGCTGGAACAAAAGTTAAAACAGAAAATGGTTATAAAAACATAGAAGATATAAAGATAGGTGAAAAGGTATATTCATATAATTTAGATACTAATGAGTTAGAACTTAAAGAAGTAATTGATACAATTGAAAGTTCAACAATTGATACATATAAAATGACTGTTGGAGATAAAACTGTTGAAATGTCACCAAGACATCAAATATATATAATAGATAAAGGATGGACTCGTGCTTATGATGTTAAAAGTGGAGATATGATGCTTTCAATAAATGGAAAAAAGATAGAAATAACAAATATAGAATATAAAAAATATGATGAACCAATTAAAACATATAATTTAACAGTTGAAGGAAATAGCAATTATTTTGTAACAGATATACAAGTGCTAGTACATAATGCTGGTTCTATGCATTAAAGCAAAAATCCACTATTGATTTCTATATGGTAAGTAAGATATAATATAACTAGTTTACGGAGGAAAAATGATAGACGAAAATGAAATTAAAAATAAGATGAGTAAAGTTATTGATACTTTAGAAAGTAGGTATACTACTATTAGAGCAGGAAGAGCTAATCCTAATATATTAAATGGTATTATGGTTGAATATTATGGAGCACCAACTCCTATACAATCACTAGCTACAATATCAATACCAGAAGCAAGAGTATTATCTATTAAACCATTTGATAAATCATCTTTAAAAAATATTGAAAAAGCTATATATGAAGCAAATCTTGGAATTGCTCCTACTAATAATGGGGAAGTTATAATGCTTACAGTTCCAGAATTAACAGGTGAAACAAGAAAAAATTATGTTCGTCAAGCATCAACAATGGCAGAAGAAGCAAAAGTTGCTCTTAGAAATATAAGACAAGATGAAAACAATAAAATTAAAAAAAGTGATGAACTTACAGAAGATGAAAGAGATATGTGTTTAGATATAGTACAAGAAATGATAGATAAATATAACAAAATAGTTGATGAAAAATTCAAAGAAAAAGAAACTGAACTTACTAGTATATAGTAAGTTCCTCAGACTGTAGACAAACCCCAGTTTTTAAAAACTGAGGTTTTTGTTTGAAATAATTTTTGATAAAAAACACTATTT
>CAKOSH010000012.1 GCA_934102215.1 uncultured Bacilli bacterium | reverse complement strand
CCTCAAGGTGAAACTGGTGCTGCTGGTGAAACTGGTGCTACAGGACCTACAGGGCCAACTGGACCTCAAGGTGAAACCGGTGCTGCTGGTGAAACTGGTGCTACAGGACCTACAGGGCCAACTGGACCTCAAGGTGAAACTGGTGCTGCTGGTGAAACTGGTGCTACAGGACCTACAGGGCCAACTGGACCTCAAGGAGAAACAGGTGCTGCGGGAGAAACACCTACTCTTTCAATCGGAACAATTACAACTGGTGCACCTGGTACAGAAGCAACTGCTTCAATAACAGGAACAGCACCTAATTATGTTTTAAACTTAACTATTCCACAAGGACCTACAGGACCAACTGGACCAACAGGACCTACTGGACCAACTGGACCTACAGGACCAACAGGACCAACTGGACCTTCTGCTTAATGAAAAAATATAAAGTATGTGTATATGCCATATGTAAAAATGAAGAAAAGTTCATTGAAAAATGGTATAACAGTATAAAAGAAGCAGACTATATATGTGTTTTAGATACAGGTTCAACTGATAACTCAATCAAAAAATTTAAAGAATTAGGAATTAAAGTAAGAAAGAAAATTATCAATCCATGGAGATTTGATACAGCAAGAAATGAATCATTAAAATTAATACCTAAAGATACAAATATATGTATATGTCTAGACCTAGATGAAATCATGCTACCAGGATGGAAAGATGAATTATTAAAACTATGGAATAATAATATAACAAGAATAAAATATTTATATAACTGGAAATTAGATGAAAATGATAAACCATTAATAAGTTTCTATGCTGATAAAATACATGCATATAATAAATATATATGGACACACCCAGTACATGAAGTACTAAAGCCTATCTCAAATGAAAGTATAATTCAAACAAATAAAATAATTATTAACCACTACCCTGATCAAACTAAATCAAGAAGTTCATATCTAAAATTACTAGAATTATCTGTAAAAGAAGATCCTAATGATGATAGAAACTTACACTATTTAGGTAGAGAATACATGTACTACAAAAAATGGAATAAATGCATAGATACATTAATTAAACATCTAAATTTAAAAACATCAACATGGAAAGATGAAAGAAGTGCTTCAATGAGATATATAGGAAGATGTTACATAGCACTTAAAAGATACAATGAAGCAGAAATGTGGTATAAAAAAGCTATCAATGAAACGCCATATTTAAAAGAACCTTATGTAGAATTAACAATGCTATACTACAATCTAAAACAATATAAAGACGCTATCAAATATGGTAAAAAAGCATCAAAAATAACTAACCCTAATCTAACATATATAAATGAAATATTTACAAAAGATGAAACACTAGATGACATATTAAGTATCTGCTACTACTATGATGGTAATAAAAAAGAAGGTTTAAAACATATAAACAAAGCATTAAAAATAAATCCAAATAATGAAAGAATTATCGCAAATAAAAAGTTTTTTGAATAAACTTCAAAGAACTTTTTTAAATATTTCCATGTTCATTTTCTAAACTTAATAACTTACTTCTAAGTAACATTAATCTAAATAACTTAAATATATCATAAGAAACAATGCCTAATGATGGAATTAATATTGCGATTAACCAACCACTCTTAGATGCAAGGAAGAATTGAATTCTACCAAGTTGTGGAATCTTAAAATATACTTTTCCAACAACATTACTTGCTTTTACTTTTTCATCATCTGCTTTAGGATTAGCATCTCCTTGAACAGTAAATAATCTTCCATTACCATCATTCTCATCTATATTAATAATTCTATGTGTAATAGGTGTACCACCAAAGAATGTATTTTCAGAATAGAATGTAATTATATCACCTTTCTTTAAATTATTAGGATCAATTCTTTTTACAAAAGCAACATCATATACATCAATTGTACCTGTCATACTAGGACTTATAATAGTGAATAATCCAAATAATGGTGTTTTACCTTTTGCTTTACATATTTTTCCATCAATAACATAGAATACTAAAAATGAACCAATCATTACTAATATAATAATTAAAGTATAACTTATTATATTTGAAATCATATGTAAATGTCTTTTAATTTTAGTCTTTTTATCTTCTTCCATATATCTCACTTCACCTATTCATAGTCTTTCTCTACAATAATTTTAGCAATAAATATTTTACCAGATAAATAGTTTTGATCTTTTCCATTTTCTTTTAATCTTATTGTTAATTTATAATCATTTAAAGTTTCAGGAGTTATAATAGCATGTCCTAAATCAGTAGTGGTAACAGGAACAGGCTTTTCACTTACATTTACTAATGTATTATTAGAAGGATTATTATTTGCTGTACCTGTAAGTTCATATACAAAGTTTTCATCTTCTTTATCTATTA
This sequence comes from uncultured Bacilli bacterium, assembly GCA_934102215.1. Lineage (GTDB taxonomy): Bacteria > Bacillota_I > Bacilli_A > RF39 > UBA660 > CAG-1000. The sequence continues at coordinate 22,269 of CAKOSH010000012.1, read as the reverse complement.
AAGGAGTTACAACTTCTAATTTTATTTTATATTTACCTAACGTATCAGTACTATAATTTTCAATTGAAAAGTTCATAGACTTTTCGAAACCAGGTTCTATGTCAGCTACATTAATTTCTCCTGTTTCTTTATATCTCATTAACATATTAGCAGTTTTAATAACAACGCGTGTTTCATCACCATTTTTAATTTTTTTAACATAATAAGCATATGAAGTTCCAATAAGCATAGCAAGCATTACAATTAATACTAATATATATATAATTGTATTAGATTTTGATGTATTATCATTTTCCATATCACAGCCTCCATACTATATATATAATATCAAAAAATTATGAAAGATACAATAATTTTCACATTCAATTTTATTTTAATAGTAAATTAAATGTAATATATTTTCTCAAAATAAAAAGTAGTTATTGTAACTACCTTTATTTGACTTTATTATTCAGTAATACCAGTAATAGTGTCATCTTTTAAAGCAACATTAATCTTTGCTCCAAACTTAGCACCTTGAGCAGCATTTTGATCTTTATTAGTTTCAGCAAATTGGATTTTATAAGTATAAGTATGCTTTTCATATCCAATTAAAGAACCATTACCTAAAATTTTACTTGCTTTAGGTACTGCTTCTTTAGCAACTGTAACTAAAGTTCCTGCTCCAGAAGTCTTATCACTTACACCAGATAACTCATGAGTAAATGCACCATCAGCAACATCAGTTAAAGTGTTAGTATCAATAACAAGTCCAATTTTGTACTCAATAGTTTCAGTAGCAGCTGAATCAGTATTAGCAACTGTAAAAGTTTTAACTTCTTGTGGAGAAGTTTCTGGTCTAATATTATTCATAGTAATAGCAGCACCATCTGTATATTCAACACTACCTAACTTAGCAGTAGTTACAACGATACTTGATGCATTAGCATTACCACTTACAGAAATACTAAACCATGCAAATGTAGCTCCAACAATAGCAACTAATAATGTTGCAATACCAATAACTGATAGAAATATTGTTTGACCTTTATTATTGTCCATCTTTCGTATCCTCCTTTACAATATAATCATAGCATTATTTTTTTACAATTTCAATCCATTTTTAAAATTTTTATGATAAAATATTTTATGTGATGTATATGAGAGAAAAATTAAAAAAATATTTACCCGAAGTATTGGCATTTATAATACCAATACTAATTATGTTAATAGCATGTCTATTTACAGAGAACTTTCCTTTAGGAGATCAAATACTATCAAAATATGATGGTTACTACCAATATGCTGGATTCACAAGTTACTATAAAAATGTATTACTTGGAAAAGAAAGTTTGTTTTATTCATTCAAAGGTTCACTTGGATATAACTTCTATGCAACTGCTATATATTATTTATTTAATCCAACTAACCTATTATGTATATTTAGTACAAGTGAAACAATATTTGAATATTACACATTTATTATATTTTTAAGAATAGGTCTTTCAGGCATAACAATGTGTAAGTATCTAAAATATAAATTCAAGAATCAATCTAATCTAAGATATACAATATTTAGTATTGCTTATGCTTTAATGGCATATAACGTATGTTACTTCTTTAACTATATGTATTTTGATACAGTAGTTCTATTTCCAATAGTTATGATTGGTCTTGAAAAACTAATGTTTGAAAGAAAAAATAGATTATATATAATATCACTTACTCTATCAATAATATCTAATTTCTATATAGGCTATATGGTATGTATATTTTCATTATTATATTTTATTTATAGTGCAGTAATATATAAATTAGATAAAAAAGTCATTAAAGACTTTATAATATCAAGTTTACTTTCAGGATTTATGTGCATGATAATTATTATTCCAGAAGCAAAAGAACTTCTAAAAGGAAAAGCATTACTTTATGCTGACAGTAGACAAACAAATTACATGCATTTTAATTTAAATTTCATCAATATATTTTATAAATCATTCCCAGGTTCAACAACATCCGACGATTTAAAATATGGTACTGTTAATATATACGTATCACTTTTAGTAACAGTTCTTGTACTAAAATATTTCTTCAATAAAAATATATCTAAAAGAGAAAGAATTGTTACATTAATATTTGTATTATTTTTCTTATTAAGTATTAGTTTTAACCTAATTGATTATGCATGGCATTTATTTCAAAGACCAATATGGTATCCTAATAGATATATATTCACTTTCTCATTCTTTTTAATAATGATTGCTATGAAAGAATTAATAAATATTCAAAAGAAAGAAAATACTAAACTAAATATAGCAACAATTATTATATATCTATTATTAACAATATATCCAATAATGCATATTAAATTCTATTTACAACCTCTTAAATTAGTATCATATATACTAAGTGTAATACTTCTATTACAATATACATTCTTACTAAATAATAAAAATGCTAAATATCTTATAGTAATATTATTCTTTATAGAAATAACTTTTAATACAATAATAACTCAAAAAGAATTACCTAAAATATCAACATTAGAATATTATAAAATGAATAATGAAGTTAATAGAAATGCAGTAAATCATATAGAAGAATTAGAAAATAAAGATAATAATTTTTATAGAATGGAATTAGGTACAAGTGATATCTATAATGCACCTTCTCTATATAATTATAATGGTATAAATCATTTTAATTCAGTAAGAAATGCAAGAGTATTAAACTTCTTAAAGAAATTCAATTATAAAGTAAATGATAATGCTAATGTTATATTTAATAATGATAATCCATATATGACATCTATACTTGGTGTTAAATATATAAATGGTAACACAGATGAATTATATTATGAAAAAGTATATGACACTAATCCATATATATATTTAAATAAAGAAGCATTAAATCTAGGATATATGGTTTATAATAAAGAATATGAAACAACAAATAGTACATATAAAAACACTGAAAATCTAATTAATTCAATGTTAAATACAAATTATGAAAGATATAGTAATGTTGAAACTAAAATGTATAATTACGAGATAGAAAAAGAAGATAATAAAACATATGTAATACCAAAAGAAGACTTCTATGTTGAAATAAATAATAAAACAGATAAAAGTATATTCCTTATACCAAGTAAGAATATATCATTCATTGGTTATTATAAATTATATATTAATGACAAAGAAATAGAAAATGTAGGTAATTATCAAACACCAATATTCATTAATAAAAATGATAAATATAAAATTATAGTAAGATCAAATTCATCTAAAATAGAAATCAATTCATTAAAATGGTTTCAAATAGATTATGATAAATATATTGAAGCAATAAATGAACTTAAAAAGAATGAACTTAATATAACAAAATATAATAAAGATAATCATATAGAAGGAACTATAAATGTTGATAGTGATAAAAATGTATTCTTCTTATCAGTTCCATATGATAAAGGATGGAATATTTATATTGATAATAAAAAAGTAAATTATGAAAGATGTTATGATGCATTTATATGTATAGACTTAGAAAAAGGTAATCATAATATAACAATGAAGTATATTCCAGAAGGATTCATAATTGGACTTATCATTTCAAGTTTATCTTTTATAATAACAATAATTTATACAAGAAAAAAATAATAGCAGACTCAAACTATTATTTTTATTTTACTTAATATCTTGTAGTCAATCTAATTATTATGATACAATTTTTCTAGTAAGGACATAATTATGAAAAAAAGAAATATCAATATTGATTTAATAAAGTCTATAGCAGTTTTTTTAGTGATTTCAGTACACTTCTTTTTAAATACAAAATTTTATAATATGAAAGTAACTGAAATAAATATGTTCATTGGTATATTTTTTAGAACTATGTTTATGATATGTGTACCATTATTTATGATAACAACAGGTTATCTTATGAAAGATAAAAAATTAAATAAAAAATATTATATAGGTATTTTTAGAGTATTAATTACATATTTATTAAGCTCCATTACTATTTTAACTTATCTAAAAATATACAATAATGAACCTTTTGATATAAATTATATTTTAGAAAAGATATTAACATTTAGTTGTGGTTATTCATGGTATATAGAAATGTATATAGGATTATTTCTTTTAATTCCTTTTATAAACTTAATATATAACAATTTAAAAAGTAAAAAACAAAAACAATTACTTATATTAACAATGTTAATACTAACATCATTTCAAGGTATATTAAATATAAAATACATTATTATTCCAGATTGGTGGATTAATTTATATCCATTAACATATTACTTTATAGGTTGCTATTTAAAGGAATATAAAATTAATATTAATAAGTATGTAAATATATTATTATTTTTTAGTTTAACAGCATTATCAAGTTATATAAATATTATATTTTCAAAAGGAGATTACTTTAAAAATGAAATATATAATAATCGTGGAAGTATATTTAATGTTTTATCAGCTGTATTATTTTTTATATTTATCATTAATTTAAATCTTAATAAAATGCCAAAAGTAATATCAAAAATAATTACTAAAATATCTAACCTATCACTTGGAATATACTTACTTTCAGTAATACCAGATAATTTACTATATTTTCATATTTTTAAAGATACAAATCTTTATTCATTTAAAGGATATTTTACTATAATACCATTAGTATTTATATTATCAATAGTACTATCAATTATAATAAATGTAATTTATAAATTAATAGATAAATTTATAATTCAAAAAATATTAAAAAAATAATAGTCGATTAAAACTATTATTTTTGTTTAACAATTATTTTAATTTTAGCATCAAATACTTTTCCCATATCAATATCTTGATTCTTTCCAGTATCTTTGAATTCAAAATTAAATGTCCATTCATATGATGTTTTCGCAGGTATTATAACTTCCTTTATAATATCAGTTTCTTTATATGGTGCTCTAGCATTATTAATAACTTTTGTTTTATCTCTAGTAACACTATAATATAAATTATTTGTATTAGTAAATGTATTAGTAACATTAATCCATTTCATACTTATCGTTTGAATTGTATCAGTAGTATTAGTTAATTTAAATCTTTTAATACCAGTCCACCCAGGAGCAATATTAGATACATCATAGTCACTACTATCAAGTGTTAAAACGTAAACATCACCTTCATTGATATCAACATCATCAGGCTTATCTTCACAGTTTGTATCACATTTTCCATCTCCATTAGTGTCACATTTCTTATCACAAATTCCGTCCCCATCAGTATCACAATTTAAGTCACATTTGCCATCTTTATTTGTGTCACAATTTAAATCACATTTACCATCATTATTAGTATCACAATTTAAATCACATTTGCCATCGTTATTTGTGTCACAATTCAAATCACATTTTCCATCATTATTTGTATCACAATTTAAATCGCATTTTCCATCATTATTTGTGTCACAATTCAAATCACATTTTCCATCATTATTTGTATCACAATTTAAGTCACATTTTCCATCTTTATTAGTGTCACAATTCAAATCACATTTTCCATCTTTATTAGTATCACAATTTAAATCACACTTGCCATCGTTATTAGTATCACAATCTAAATCGCATTTTCCGTCCCCATCAGTATCGCAATTTTTATCACATTTACCATCCCCATTAGTGTCACAATTTACATCGCAATAACCATCTTTATTAGTGTCACAATTTAAGTCGCACTTTCCATCTCCATTAGTATCACAATTTAAATCACATTTACCATCTTTATTTAAATCACAATTAAGATCACACTTGCCATCTCCATCTAAATCAATATTTGATTCAGGCCATCCATCGTTATTAGTATCACAGTTCAAATTACATTTTCCATCGTTATCAGTATCTTGATTCATTGGATTTCTATCAGGTTTGTTATCACCATTTGTATCTTCATTAAAATGTGGTTTCCTATCATCATTATAATCAATATTTATATCAGGTTTTCCATCTCCATTAGTATCACAATTTATATCACATTTTCCATCTTTATTTGTGTCAATGTTTATATCAGGCTTTCCATCTCCATTAGTATCACAATTTATATCACACTTGCCATCCTTATCAAGGTCACAATTTAAATCGCATTTTCCATCTCCATCTAAATCAATATTCTTTTCTGGCCATCCATCTTTATCAGTATCACAGTTAAGATCACACTTGCCATCCCCATCAGTATCTTGATTCATTAGATTCTTATCAGGATTGTTATCACCATCAGTATCTCTATTAAAATGTGGTTTCCTATCATCATTGTAATCAATATTTATATCAGGTCTTCCATCTCCATCAGTATCACAATTTATATCACATTTTCCATCATCGTTCGTATCTATATTAGTATCTGGTTTTCCATCTTTATCTATATCACAATTTAAATCACATTTTCCATCCCCATCAATATCTAAATTGATATCTGGTTCACCATCACCATCTAAATCAATATTAGTATCAGGCCATCCATCATTATCAGTATCACAGTTAAGGTCACACTTGCCATCCCCATTAGTGTCTTGATTCATTAAGTTTTTATCAGGCTTCCCATCTCCCGTACTATCAACATTAAATGTAGGTTTTTTACTACCACCATAATCAATATTTAATTTAGGTTTTCTATTATCATTAGTACAATTAACTTGACATTTCTTAGTATCAAAATTCAAATTAACTTCAGGAATACCATCATCATTAATATCAACATTAAATACCATTCCAACTTTTTTCTTAAGATTTGCACCAATAGTAAACACAATAATCAAAAGTAATAAAAGTAACAATAAAAGTATTAATATTCTTTTTTTATGAGTCTTTTCTTCTTCATTATCACTATTATTATCTATATTATTAACATCATTATCATTAATTTTCTTAGTTTCTTCTTCCATAACAACGTCTCCTATTATCAGTATAATTTTATCATATTAAATACCATTATTCAATCGTATTTTTAACAAAATTAAAATGCCATACATTGTATAGCACTATTTCTTTATTGTAATAATTGGTCTAATATCTAATTTATTATTATAGTCTTCATAAATATATACATCAGTATTTGAAACTGAATAACCTTTATCATTACTAATATCACTCATCCAATAACTACCCTTAAATAATGACATATCACTATATTTATTCGCAAGAACACTAAATTCATAATAATTTATAATTCTAATCTTACTTTTAGTATAACTATTACAACTCCATTTATTACTTTCTATTTCTTCACGAGTATATCCACCACAATATTCACCATCACAACTCTTATTATCAATATCATCACATATATCATAGCTAACTAAATCATAATCTTTAAATGAATTAACATAATCATTATTAAGATAATAATTTATGTATGAGTTACTCCATCTATACTTATTCTTTTCACTACAAAACGTACTACTCACACTACTACAATGTGATAACTTATCACTTAAAGGTAAATATTTCATTAAAGTAATTTCATTTTCATTATTTGATAAAACTATCCATTCACTAGAATTAATATATACAGTTGAACCATCACAATAATATATATCTTTATCATAATCACTTTTATTTGTATTTAAACATTCTATATCAAAACTAATAACATTACTAATATTACCTTCATCATCACGAAACCATATATATTTTTTACCACTACTATAATATTTAAGTACTAAATTATTATTAGAAATATTTTTCCATTCACCATTAAAGTCATCATTACTAGATATCATATATGACCTAACTCTATTATTAAAATCAAATGATATAGTTGTATTATTCTTATTAAGTTTTACATCTAAATCTTTAAAATTACTACATTTATCTTTAATGATATTTACTTTACCTAAATAAGTCTTATAAACACAATAATCCTTACTCTCAATATATAATCTAACATTACCATATTTATCTTTCTCTACTTCACCAGTACCATCTATAAAATAATCTGTTTCAATGATATTACCCTTATTATCAAGAACACCATATTTATATTTATATAACCCACTATCAATTTTATATACATAATTAAGTAGTCTTTTACTCTTATTTAATAAGTGAATTCTATCGTATCTAAATATAAAGAATATAAGTATTCCTACCATAACAATAACAGATAAACAAATTAATATAATATATTTCTTAAACTTCTTCATACCAAATATTATAACACACAAAAAGGAATAATATAACTTATCCCTCAATATTCAATTTATTTAATGTATTTTCATTCGCAATAACTTCTAACTTAATACTTCTAAAATCATCATAATTATATAATTTCTTATTCTTAATATCATTTAATATTATCTTATAGAAATCATAATTAGGATATCTAGTTCTTTCATTAATATTAACAACCTTACTAACTTCTTCTACAAATTCATAACCATATCTATCACACTTAGTTGTAAATAGTAAAACTAATAATTCAAGTACTCCTTTTTTAAATTGAGTATCCACATCTTCACCTTACTTACACTATATCACTACTACTGTGTATTGTAAGTAGTATACATTACATAATATATAAACAAATAAAAAGCCTACAATAAATACTTTACTATAAGCAATATAATTATATGAACAGGATAATACAAATAGAAAAAATATTTATTTATTTTAATAGTTATATCAGTATTAATAAGTATAAATGGTAAACATAATATAGTAAAAAATGTTGCAATACTAAATGAATCAACTGGATAAATTAAATAATTTAAATAAAATAATATAAATGATATAGATAATAATAATCCATTATTTCTAAAGTAATAGAATATTGGTACTAAGAATAGATATATCAAAGAGTATTCAAAATTTAATGCAAATGGAATTAGTACCAAAATAGGCATAATCCACCACTTCTTCTTATCAAGAGTATAATAATATAATAATGTAAATATTAAAGTAAACATAACATTAGGTCTATACACATTAAATAATAAACTATATGGAAGTTGTGATATGATTCCAATTATCAATAATCTAACTATATATTTTGATAAATCTTTTGTTCTAAAATATCCTATCATCATTGAATAAACAAATAATGGAAATGCTATTCGACCAATTATTCTAAAGATTAATATATCAGGAAAAAACACATATCCAATATGATCTATAGTCATTGTTATAATGGCTATTAATTTGATAAAGTTAGTATTTGTATTTAGTTTTAATTCTTTCATAATTTAATTATATAAAAAAAGTTATGCGTTGTACATAACTATTTTTCTTCTATTCTATTAAATAATATACTTGATTCATTTAATTTAATATTTGTTTCTAAATTACCAAAGTCTAATGTATCAAAATCAATATTCTTTGTATTTAACATATTAAATACTTTATCACATGTATCAGGTATAAATGGTCTAAGTAGTATTGTAGATATACGTATTCCTTCTAGTAAGTTATATAAAACAGTCTTAAGTCTATCACTCTTACTTTCGTCTTTAGCAAGTATCCAAGGAGTAGTATCATCTATATATTTATTACATCTTTTTAATAATTCAAATATACTTTCAAGTGCCTCATTTACTTTTAATGAATCCATTTTTTCATATACTATATTAGGTAGTTCCTTAGCATATTCAACTACTGAATCATCAACGCTTTCATATACATTAGGATTAGTAACATTAGAATCAAAATACTTTTTACTCATGGCAATAGTTCTATTAACAAGATTACCATATGTATTTACAAGATCACTATTTGTTCTTGATATTAGTGCTTCTTCTGAAAAATTACCATCATTACCAAAAGGTACTTCTCTTAAAACAAAATATCTAACAGCATCTACTCCATATGTATTAATATATTCTCTTGGATCTTTATAGTTACCAAATGATTTAGATATTTTACCACCATCAATAATTAACCATCCATGACCAAATACTTGCTTAGGTAAATCAATACCTAAACTCATACACATACATGGCCAAATAATAGTATGAAATCTTACTATTTCTTTACCAACTAAATGTAAATCAGCAGGCCAATATTTATTAAATTTCTCCATATCTTCTGGATAACCAAGTGAAGTAATATAGTTAGAAAGAGCATCTATCCATACATAAATAACATGTTTATCATCAAAAGTAACAGGTATTCCCCAAGTAAATGATGTTCTTGATACGCATAAATCAGATAAACCTGGTTTAATAAAGTTATTTAACATTTCATTCTTTCTACTAAGAGGAAGTATAAAGTTAGGATTCTCTTCATAAAACTTAACTAAATCATCTTGATATTTAGATAATTTAAAGAAATATGCTTCTTCACTTACTTCATGAACTTCTCTATGGCAGTCAGGACACATACCATTTTCATCTAGTTGACTTTCTGTCCAGAATGATTCACAAGGTGTACAATAAAGTCCTTTATATTCTCCTTTATAAATATCTCCTTTATCATACATTTTCTTAAATATTTCTTGTACTCTTCTTTCATGATCACTATCAGTTGTTCTAATAAAATAATCATATGAAATATTTAAACTTTTCCATAAATCCTTAGCATTATCAATAATAGGATTTACGTATTCAATAGGACTAACACCAGCATCTTCTGCTTTCTTTTCAATCTTTTGACCATGTTCATCAGTACCTGTTTGAAAGAATACATCATATCCTTTTAATCTTTTATATCTAGCAATTGCATCCGCTATAATAGTTGTATAACAATGCCCTATATGAAAGTTCGCACTTGGATAATATATAGGTGTAGTAATATAATATTTTTCTTTTTCCATTTATTTTCCTCCTTTAAAATAAAAAGTCATAAACTAAGGACGATTAAAACCGCGGTACCACCTTAATTCATGACTAACATGCAACTTAATATTTAACGCATAAATACGATTTGACTCCAGAACCATTTAAAAGAACCATCATATTAGTTTTCACCAAACACTAACTCTCTATAAATCAAGTATCTTCTTCTTTCCTTCTCCATCAATTACAATAGATTTTAACACAAAATGTATTAAATGTCTATACTAAATATCACTTCTTGATAGTATTTTCGCAGGTGTTTTCCTTATAGTATTAATAACAGGTAAAAGTCCTACCAACATATTAAATACATAAATGAATAACACAACAAGTATAAACACACTAGTATCCATATAATAATTATTGCCCACTAATGGAAGTTTACTAAGTCCTTTAATAATATATGTCATAAATATAACACCTAACATACTAAATATAGTAGTTATCGCAAATATCTCACCTAAGAACATTTTATATATATCAGTTTTCTTAACACCTATTGCTCTAAAAATACCAACTTCCTTTATTCTTGATAAGAAAGAAGATCTCACAATTAAATAAATTTCTACTAAAGAAACTATTACCATTATAAATGCAAATATAAAACTTGGCTTAAGATTCTCTTTTGCTTCTTTAACATAATTATCTCTACTATAAATATATGAATCCTTTATATTATATTTTTCATTTCTATATTTATTTAAAACTAATTCTTTATCTTTAGCATAAATACTTACACCTTTATTATTTAGTATATTATTATATTTAATTGTATTATTATTAACTAAATATTTATCCATAGAAGCATCACTTGATGTATAATATCCAACTACTTTTAATTTTTTATCATTAACTTTATAATCAACATACTTACCTATTTTATATTCATCACTATTTATATCATTAATTATAACTTCATAATCATTAACAGGATAATTTCCTTTCTTAAGTTTAATACTATCTTTATAAATATTATAATCGTATATATTACTAGTAGAAGATTCTTCTATATAACTACCATATATATCATCATTCTTACTTAAAGCAATTATATTAGTAAATTCACTTTCATAAGTATAAATAGATGGACTTCCCATATCAACAATACCAACTATTTTATAGTTTAATGAATCAATATAAACATCTCTATTAAGAATATCATTAATTGTTAATATACCAGCACATTTAATAGTAGTATTTAAATTATTATAAATAATCTTATCTATTACAATTTCATTCTCATTATTAGGCATTCTACCTCTTATAATATTATTTTTATTTATCATATTTATACTTGATAATGAACCACCCATAGTAAATACTGTATCACTCGTTTGATAATAATCATCAATTTTGAAATTAAAGTTAACAGCGCTTTTACCAGGTATAACAAAGTTAACATCAGGATTATTTTCAATATCTTTGAATTTATCAACTGTTATCTTACTATTATCAATAACTAAGTAATTTTTATTCATAGTAACAAAATCACTATCTTTTATATTCTTTAATGCAAATAATGATGAAGCAGAATATGTAACAAACATACCTGAAACCAAAAATCCAAATAATAATACTTTCTTTATAGTAGAATAACTTCTAATTTTATTAAAACCATTCTTTATAGATTTAAAAATACTATATACTGATGAATATTTATTTTTATTATTTTTATTTATTATACTTTCAAAATCAAAATTATATTCATTATATACATCTTTAGATAACTTTTTATAATGATCGTTAATTAGTTCAATACTAGAATTATTATCAATAATATCTACTTTATTTTTACTTTCTATATAAACGATACCATTATTAACAACAATTGTTATATCAAGTTTATTATCATTATCACTATAGTAATTTATATTATATTTATCACTATCAATATTCTCATGATTCTTAATATCAAGTAAGTATATCTTATTATCCATTCTATAATCTAAATCATTATCATGTTCATTAACTTCATCACTTATAATTTTTCCATCTTCAATTCTAAGTATTCTTGATGCATAGAACATTGCAAGTTCACTTTCATGTGTAACGAGTATTACTAGTCTATCTTTAGATATTGCTTTAATTATATTCATTACCTCTATTGTATTCTTACTATCAAGATTACCTGTTGGTTCATCAGCAATAATAATACTTGGATCTTTAACAATAGCTCTTGCTATACCTACTCTTTGTCTTTCACCACCTGAAAGCATTGATGCATGCCTATTTCTATATCTATACATATTTACTTTTTCAAGTACATAATAAACACGTTTCTTTATCTCATCTTCATCTTTAATACCACACAACCTAAGTGATAAAGCAACATTATCAAATACAGTCATATCATCAACTAAATTATAATCTTGAAATATATATCCTATATTTAAATTTCTAATCTTATCTATATTATAACTACTTCTTTTAGATATCTTCTCTCCATTTATAAATATAGAACCACTATTTATATTATCAAGACCATCAATTGTATTAAGAAGTGTAGTCTTACCACAACCAGAAGGCCCAAGTAAAGCAACAAGACCTGTATCATCTAATTTTAAACTTGTATCATTAATAACATGTATTTCATTCTTTTTATGTCTATAAAAATATTTATTAACATTCTTAAGTTCTATCATAATTACACTTCCTCTCTATAAGTATTCATAACAGTATTTTTAAATAGTTTTCTAGAATATCTATTAGTAATAAGAAGTGTCATACAAAGTAAACAAATATATATTATTATATAGTTACCAATTGTAATATAGTTACACAAAGTCTTAATATTAAATATATCAATAATGCCATAATAATTAAGTAATATGAAAATAGTAAATGTTAAAAATGCAGTATGTGATATAGTAAGTAACTCTATTCTTAATAAATCATTAGTCGCACTAAGAGTTGAACCAAGTATTCTAAGTATTGAATAATAAACATTTCTTGATTTTAATACTAATCTTATTATGAAATAAGAAATAAAGAATAAACAAATTAACAATATAGCAAGTGAACATACTTTTAATATATCAACACCAAATCCAAAAGAACTATCATATATCAAAGTATCAGCAATATATAATGTTTTATAACCAAGATTATTAAGTTCACTTATTGTTTCTCTTACATTTTTAACATCTTTAACAAATACTGAACTTTGAAAATAACCTTTATCAAATAAATTATTATAATCTTTATCATTAATGAAAATACAAGTACTATAATCTTCATATTTATATCCAGTTAAATTATATATATTCTTTTTATCAGTATTGTTTATAACTTTAAATTCTGTATCTATATCATAATATATATTTGAAACATTAACTTTAAAGTTTTTATCTTTACAATTATTATCTTTACATCTATAAATAAATTCTTCAGGTATAATAACACTACCACTTGGAACTTTATTACTAGGTATTATCTCATTAGTAAATGAATCAATATAAGAAACTCCATCTACATCCATAAAATTATATTTAACTGTACTATATTTTTTATTACTATTTTCACTTATATCATTTTGAAACTTATCAGTTACATAATAAATATTACGATATATTTCAGTACTATACTTTAAACCCACTATTTTAATCTTATATTTAACTCTATCATTTGATAATTGTTCTACAATATACTCTGCACTCAATAAATCATCTTTATAATCCATATAATAATCACCAGTATATATTTCAAGAACTATTTCATTATCATTTTGAGGAAGTCTACCATAATCAACTTTATCAATTAAAGATATATTAGATACGATTCCATTAAAATAATAATTATCACTAGATAATTCAATAGTAGTATCAACAAAAACATCATTTTTAACAATATAATCTATATTATTAAGCTTACTTATTTTATTATAATCCTCATCACTTATACTAGTCTTATCATTCTTTTTAATAACAATTCTTTTATCACTAGAATTATTAAAAAATATGTTAGTCCCAGCCATGTCACTAGCATGCTGTATCTCTTTGAGTGATGAATATGAAAAGAATATAGATGTAAGAATAAATAGGTACACTGTAAATATTAATATGAATTTAGGAAATATATTAAATGCATTTCTTACTCCTAACCTTACTTTGTTATACCATTTTATATCACTAAAATCAGTAAGATTAACATTAGTAACACTTTCATAATCTCTTATTTTTTCATCATTAATAACTTTACCATCATGCATAGTTATTTTTCTAGTAACATACTTTTCTATTTGGTCATAATTATGAGTAACTACAATTACAAGTTTATCTTTAGATAAATCATGTAGTAATTTTAAAACTATTTCACTAGAATTTTTATCAAGATTACCAGTTGGTTCATCAGCAAGTATAATTGGAGTATCCATCGCGAGTACTCTACCAATCGCAACTCTTTGTTTCTGTCCACCACTTAACTTAGAAACTTTCTTATTTCTATATTTATATAAATCAACTTGTTTAATTATTTCTATTACTTTATCTTTTATATCTTTTTTCTTCTTACCCTTTAAAAGTAATACAAGTTCTATATTTTGATAAACTGTATAGCTGTTAACTAAATTAAAATTTTGAAATATATTTCCTACATATCTTTTACGATATTCTTCATAATCTCTTTCGTTATAGTGACTAGTTTCTTCACCATTAATATACATTTCTCCTTCTTCATAAGAATCTAAACCAGAAATGACATTTAACAATGTACTTTTTCCACTACCACTTTCACCAGTTATAGCAATAAATTCACCTAGATTAAACTTTAAACTTACTCTACTAAATCCAGCTGAAACCATACCTTTATTATAATAAAATTTAGATACATTTTTTAATTCTAACATACTAATTTCCTCACTAACCATAGCCTCTATTTTATATATAACATTTTATAATATTTGAAACGTAATAACAAGTTTACATATTTTTCTTTTTTGGCATAAACTTTTCAGCAATTTTATATTTATCTCTATTAATAACATATAAATATCCAAAAATACTAAATACCACAGCGCCGACAAAATTAACTATTAAGTCTTTCATAGTATCATTAAGTCCTAAATCAAGATATCCTCCATCAATAATAGTTTCACCATCACCTGTATATATTATTGTCTTATTAATATCATCAATAACTATTGCTTTATTTTTACCATCTGGATTTAACCATACAGATGAAATTTTAGTAACCAATTTATCTTTCTGCATGTCACTTAACATTACTTTATCAATACTATATTCTAAAAATTCCCAAAGTACACCTATTGTCATTGAAAAACAAAATGCCACAATTGTTAAATATAATGGAGACAGATTAAACTTTTCACTATTATTATTACATAAATCAATTAATGAAAAACCAACAGCTGCACATAAAAATCCATTTAATGTATGAAGAACAGTATCAAAATGTTTGAATACTCCATAAAAATTTTGAATTTCACCAAGAACTTCTGAAGAGAATATAAAAAGTAATATTATTATTTCAAAAATACTTGGAAGTTCAATTTTTAATTTTTTAGTTATAAAATATGGTATTAAAAATTGTATAAGAACAAGAATACATAGAAAAGCATTCCAATAATTATGTAAAAATATTTGTCTTACCATAACCAATATAACAAGAAAACGAAGTAATAAATATACTACAAGTACTCCTTTTCTATTTTCTTTATATGCTTCTTTTATATTTTTCATACTTCACCTACTTACAAAAATATTATATCAAAAGAAAAGCTATATTAATATATACTAATGAATATATATCTTTTATATAACTAATTCAATTTACTTTTTAAATCAAATTTTATTTGTTATACTTATATTGGTGATTATACATGATAGATATGTTAAAAAAAGTATATGAAATATATGATAAAACAAAAGATATAAAATACGGATGGACAGATAAAAATGGCAATATTTATGAACATATACAAGATGGTCTTGAAAAAAAATTTGTATTTCAATCAACTGAACAAATAGAAAAATCAAGGGTTGGAATATGCTGGGAAACTGTAGAACTATCAAGAAAATATTTAGAAGATAACAACATTCCATGTAAAACATATTTTTTTGTAATACCTAATGGTAAATTCTATTGTCATAGTATATTAGTATTTAAAGCTAATGATAAATACTATTGGTTTGAAAATAGTTTTGTTGATATGAAAGGTATAAAAGAATTTAATTCATTAGATGAAGTAATATATTGTATCCTAGATAATTTTAAAAAAATAGTAAATGGTAACGACTTTAACATAAATAATATTAAAATATATGAATATAATAAGCCTAAAGATGGAACTAACTGTGTATTATTCTATTTTCATTGCTTTAGAGGTAAAAATATAACCAAAAAGTATTTAATAAATTACTTGAATTCAATTGAAGAGAAAAATAAATAATGCTATAATTATCATAATAAATAAGGATGTGATAATGTGAAACTTTATATAGCAGACAAAGAAAAACTGACTACCTATGATCTACCTGAAAAAATAAGTGAAAGTTTTTTATTTTCATATACACCTGTTACAACAAATATAGAAATATTTATAAGTATATATTCTAAAGATGGAAACTGGTTTATTAAAAATACAAACGATTTTACCATTAATGGCAAAAATGAAGATATAAAAATAGGTACATATGAAACATATGCTATTAAATTTAAAGGTACTATTGATACAGTATATCTTTATACATATGAAGGCTATAATAATATTTATAAAGATATATTAGTTGAAAACTTTAATAACATAACAATTGGAAGTAACCCACAAAATGCAATAATATATTCAAATAGTTTAACAGCACCAACACAAATAATAATAAAAACAGAAGAAAATGCTAAATACTTAAATGTCACAGAATATGAAACAAAAGTATATGTTAATAAGAGAATAGTCAATAACAAAAAATTACTATATACTGGAGATACTATATTTCTAAATAATTTAAAAATGATATGGATGGGATCATTCATAAGAGTATTTTTTTCAAAAGATAATATTTCATTCAATAGTAGCATTCCAATAATAGAAAAAGAGGTTGTAAATAATTCACAATATTTAAACTATGACATGAAAGAAAATGATGATGATCTATATAGCGATGATGATTTCTTTTTTCATAAACCAAGACTCACAATTGGATATGATGAAGAAGAAATAACAATAGATTCACCTACTAACAAAGAATCGAGAGATGAATTACCATTAATATTCACATTAGGTGCTAGTATGACAATGGTTATAACATCTTTCGCAACATTATATAGAAGTATATCTAACTATAATCAAGGAAGAGGTTCCAAAGCAGAATTAATTATTTCAATTATAACCGCTCTAGCCATGATAATATGTAGTTTCTTAATACCAAAATTATCTACGATGTATAATAGAAAAAGAAAGAAAAAAAGAGATGAATTAAGAGAAAAGAAATATACTGAATATTTAGAACAAAAACAAATAGAAATAAATAAAATAATGAAATATGAAAGTCAAACTCTTTATGATAATAATCCATCAGCACAAGAATGCTTTGATAATCTAATTGGAATGAAAAATAGATTATGGGAAAAAGAAATAGCAGATAATGATTTTCTAACTATTAGAGTTGGTACAGGTAATGTTCCTTCATCTATCAAAGTAAATGCTCCTGAAGAAAAATTTACACTAGACCCAGATGGACTTATACAAAGAGCACACTCTATAGCAAAAAATGCAGAAACACTTGTAAACGTACCATCAACTATATCATTATGTGAAAACTTTATTTCATCAATAATATGTAGTTATCCTAACTCAGAAGCATTCATAAATGGAATTATATTGCAATTAATAACACTACATAACCCAAAAGATTTAAAAATAGTATTCTTAACAAGTAAAAAGAATTCATACAAATGGGAATATTTAAAATTAATACCACACATATATTCAGATGATAAAAGTATTAGATATTTTTCAGATGATGAAGATGAAGCAAAAAAAGTATTAAAAGAAATAGATGAATTATATAATTCAAGAAAAGAAGAAATTAAAAATGCATCACAAGATATAAATGAAGAAATAGAAAAAACTGATTATTATAAAAGTTTTAGTCCATATTATTTAATAATAACTGATAATTATAGAAAATATAAAAATTTAGACTTCATAAACAAAATAACTACATTTAACAAGAATATAGGATTCTCACTTCTTATTTTAGATAACACTCTTAAAAATTTACCAAACCAATGTAACAAATATACATATGTAACAGATAAATTAAGTTGCATTTTTGAAAAAGATTATACAAAAAGTAAACAATTAAATTTTACAACTGAAGTATTTGATAATCTTGATATGTATAGAGCGGCTAGAGAACTATCTAATGTACCAATACAAACTCTATCAGAATTATATAGTTTACCTAATATGATATCATTTTTAGAAATGTATAATGTTGGTAATATAGAACAATTAAATATAAGCAATAAATGGTCTTCAAGTAACCCTATGGCATCCCTACAATGTCCAATCGGAGTAAGCCCATCGGGTGAACTATTTAAATTAGATTTACATGAAAAAGCACATGGACCACATGGACTCATAGCAGGTTCAACTGGTAGTGGTAAATCAGAGTTCATAATTACATATATTTTATCAATGGCAATAAATTATCATCCAAACGAAGTACAATTCGTACTTATAGACTATAAAGGTGGTGGACTTGCTGGAGCATTTGAAAATAAAGAAACAGGTATTAGAATACCACACCTAGCAGGAACAATAACTAACTTAGATATAAGTGAAATGAATAGAACACTAGTATCAATAAACAGTGAAATGAAAAGAAGACAAAAGAAATTCAATGAAGTTAGAGATAAATTAGGCGAAAGTACAATTGATATATATAAGTACCAAAAATATTATAGAGAAGGTCTTATTGATGAACCAATTCCTCACTTATTCATAATCTCTGATGAATTTGCAGAATTAAAAAGTCAACAACCAGAATTTATGGATGAATTAATAAGTACAGCACGTATAGGACGTTCCCTTGGCGTACATTTAATACTTGCTACACAAAAACCAGCAGGCGTAGTAAATGATCAAATTTGGTCAAACTCAAAATTCAAAGTATGTTTGAAAGTTCAAACAAGACAAGACAGTATGGAAATGTTAAAGCGCCCAGAAGCAGCCTCAATTAAAGAAACTGGTAGATTCTATTTACAAGTTGGTTACGATGAATTATTCGAACAAGGCCAATCAGCATGGTCAGGAGCACCATATATCCCAACTGAAAAAGTAATTAAAAAAATCGATGATTCAATTAATTTTATAGATAATACAGGAACAATAATCAAATCAATAAATAACATAAATCAAAACAAAGAAATAAATCAACCAAAAAATGGTGATCAACTTACCAATATAGTTAAATATTTAAATGATATCGCCATAAGAGAAAATATAAGTAAAAAACAACTTTGGCTAGATAGTATCCCTGAAGAAATATATTTATCAAACATAATGACAAAATATAATTTCCAACCAAAACCATTTGAAATTGAAGGCATAATTGGTGAATACGACGATCCAGCCATACAACAGCAAGGATTACTTTCAATAAATTTTACTAAAAATGGAAATACATTAATATATGGAATTCCAGGTTCAGGTAAAGAAAATTTATTAACAACATTAATCACATCAATATGCACTAAACATAGAACAGAAGAAGTTAATATTTATATAATGGATTTTGGAGCAGAAACACTTTCAAAATTCAAAGATTATCCACAAGTTGGAGACATTGTTTACATTGATGAAGTAGAAAAAGCAAATAGTTTATATACATACTTAAATAAAGAAATAAACAAAAGAAAAAATTTATTTAATAATTATTCAGGAACTTATTCTAACTACATAAAACAAAGTGGTAAAACACTACCTAATATAATATGCATTATACATCAATATGAAAACATGTTAGATAATCTAAATTCACTATCAGAAAAATTTATAAACCTATTTAAAGAAGGTCCTAAATTTGGTATAACATTTATATTAACAAACTCATTAATAACAGGTATTCGTATTAAAGTATTACAACTATTTCCTAACAAACTAACATTAAAGCTAAATGACAAAGATGACTATAGATACGTAATAGATGCTCCAAGAAATCTAATACCAGCAAAATATTTAGGAAGAGGTCTTGTAAAACTAGATAACAAAGTTCTTGAATATCAAACAGCATATGTATCTAAACCAGATGATATTAATAAAACTATTACGGATTTTGCAATAACACTCAAAAATGCTAAAATCAAAAAAGCCCCTGCAATACCTACTCTACCAAAATTCTTCACAGTAGATAAATTAATTAATACAAATTACACATTAGATAAAGTTCCAGTAGGTATTTCAAAAACAAAACTTACAACTGAAACATATAATTTCAATGAAAATTATTCACCAGTAATTACTAACAACTTAAGTGATAATATTCACTTTATATATGGACTTATCGAATTATTAAAACAAATTCCAAATACAAAAGTAAGAGTTATTGATGTGTTAGATTTATATAAAAATTCACAAGGTGTTAATATATTCAATAAAGATTTTGAAACAATAATCAAACAAATAAGATTAGAAACACTTGATGATGATAATTTAGATCACACAAACATCTTTATAATTATTGGACTTGGAGCATTTAAAAATAACGTTCCAGAAAAAACACAAAAAACATTTAAATATGTATTCAGTAAAATTAGAGAATATAAAAGAAATAAATTTATAATATATGATGACTATAATTCTTACAAAAGTTTAGAAGTCGAAGAATGGTTTAAAAACATTGATAAATCAACAGGTATATGGTTAGGTGAAAATGCTGCAAATCAATTATCAATTAAAATGCCAAATCTTACATTAGAAGAAAGAAAACTTTTATTTAATCAAATTGGATATATAGTTAAAAATAGTTCTCATACAATTATTAGATACATAGTAGACAAGGAGTTTGATAATGAAAAATAAAGTATTAGTTGAAATATATATACCACAATTGGATGAAGTTTATAACATATATTTACCATTAAACAAAAATATAGCAAACATAATAACATTAATTGGTAAATCAATATGTGAACTTAAAAGAATAGATAATTTTGATTATAATTCATTATCATTATATAATAGAGAAACAACAATTAAATACAATCCAAATAGTATTTTAAAAGAAACCAATATACGAAATGGTTTTAGACTTATATTAATGTAAATTAAATGATTTAAAAAGTAGATATTTTTAGGAAAATATCTACTTTTAAATTACAACTAATGATAAATTTGACGCTTTCACACACAACAAAAAAACTAATCATTTTAGATTAGTCAGACTGTTGACAAAGTAAAAATTTGACAATAGTCTTTTATTTTTAGAAAAAATGATATATAATTAAATTGCGAGA
>CAKOSH010000011.1 GCA_934102215.1 uncultured Bacilli bacterium | reverse complement strand
CAATTTTTTATCTAATATTAAACATACTATTAGTTCACTTTCAAATTACTATTTATCTGTCGCTTCTATATATAATTGTACCATAATTTCAACATATTTTGAAACTAAATTTAAACATCCAAGATTTATCCAACATTTCCAGTATATATCCAACAGTTGGAAGTAAAATAAAACCTCGCAAACCTTTTAATTAATTGATTTAAATAAAAAGTATGGTAGAATTCTTCCATATTTTTAACACAATTTTGCAAGTGCAAAATAAGAAATGATAGCACAACTATTCCTATATTTATATAGAATGAATTAGGGCAGTGCTATCATTCCCTTTATCCTGCTTAATAATTATTAGTAATTTTTTATTAAATTTTAGTATTTTCATGGTATACTTATATTAGTTAGTAGTTTATTACTACCTATAATTTAGATAATTAGAGGTTGTCCGACTTCAACCTTTATGGCTCCATTTGAAATCAACTTACGGACTTAAAAGTTCGTAAGTTTTTATTTTTGTATAAAACTTTAAAAGTTCTCTTATCACAGAAAGGAGGATGTAAATAAAATATATGTCTAGCCAGCACTGAATTTGTACTCCTGTACAAATTCATATATGGGAAAATCTCAAGCCATCATTTTAAGAAAAGATATCATAGAATTTAGTATTATAATTTTTATTTGATTAAGTTCTTCTCAGATCACCTTGAATACCCACCTTTTTCTTGTAATCCTTTCTCCAAATTTTCAAAGTATTGTTTAACTTGATGAAGATAACTATAATAATTTTCATTAGCCATATATCTAATGGTTTTAGAATTTTCTCCATTAACTTGAGTATATTTTTTTAATTCATTGACAGTTGCTTCTATGTGTGGAAGTGAAATTTCTCTTAATTTTTTTTGCTTTTTATTATGTTCATCTATAACAAAACCTAAGCATTTATCAACAAAACAAATTTGTTCATGATTAATTTGTAATTCATTTATTGATTTTATACAATTTATTGAAGAAACAAAATATGGCAGTAATTTGCTATCAATAGTCATAAGTTCATTGATTGGCTTCAATGTTCCATCTGGATTAAAAAATTGTATTAACTCATCACAATCAATCCAATGTTTGTTTCGAAGCATATCTGGATATTGATTAATTATTTTAATAAATTCATTCACGAATATTGGAATATCATAATTATTGGTTCTGAATTCATTATATTCATCCATCAAATCTAAGTATCTTTGATTTACTTTTGGTACTGTATGATATCTTGCAAAACTTCTAGCATTTTTCGTACCTTTTTTATCAGCATCAATTTCCAATAAAAGATTATCATGAAAAGTATGATAATCAAATTTTGTAATATCTGGTAAAAACATACTAGCCTTTATAATTAGATCTTCCATATTAAGCATTACTTTAGGATAATCTAGTTTTTCCTCACTTAATTTTTCTGGATGTACACGTTGGATATAATGTTCAAGTTCATGAAATGAAGCTAAAATCAAATAAGTCAGTCCATTATCATTTTCACCAGATTTATTATAATAATTTTTATTTCGAATTTTTTCAATTACATCTGAGAAAAGATATATAGTTTTTGAATTAGTATCTTGAAAACCAGCAGCTGAATTTCCAATTTTAAATTTCGGATTACTCCTCATAATATTTTTCTTTGAATCATACACAATCTGTACGGAAATGTTAAAATTTTTTTCAAAATCATCTAAAATCATTCTTATTATATAGTTGTCCATTTTATCACACCTTTCTGAATTATCATTTATTATCATTATCTATCAAATTTTTCATTTCTTTAAGTTTTGTTTCTATTTTTTCAATTAATTTATATTAAGCAAATTATTTATTCAGGATAATTGCGTCACCAATGGTGTCGTAATCTCATTTTTTATTTACTATTAAGGAACTTTATATCTGTTTCATTAAGTATTTTCATTTGAGATATTGCTATTTTATTAAGTCTAACAAGCCTTTCAGATTGGTTTAATCCATCATTTATAAATACTGAATTAAGATTTTCTAAATTTGCTAAACATATTAATTCATTTATAGTTGCATGATCTCTAATATTACCATCTAGATTCTTATTTTTGTTTCTCCATTCTTTAGCAGTCATACCAAATAGAGCCATATTTAAAACATCGGCTTCTTCAGCATATACATAATTAACTTGTTCTTTTGTTAACTCATTAGGTATTAAATTCTGTTTTATTGCATCAGTATGTATTCTGTAATTAATCTTTGAAAGTTCACGTTTGGCATTCCAGCCGATCTGTTTTTGTTCTTCTTCTTTTAGTCTTTCAAACTCTTTAATTAAAAGCAATTTAAATTTTGGACTAATCCACATACCAAATTCAAAAGCGATATCTTTATGGGCATAAGTTCCACCATATCTTCCTGCTTTTGACATTATACCAATTGCATTTGTTTTTTCTACCCATTCTTTAACACTAATTTTATAACTATTTAAACCTGCTTGACTTTTAATTATGGCGAATTCGCCATAATTAAAATTAGGATTATGAATTTCTTCCCAAATACCTAAAAATTCGATAGTATTTCTATTTCTTAGCCAATCAGATACGAAGAAATCACCATCTTTAGATTTAAGCATATCTGTAATAGAAATATAATCTTCATCTTCTATTTTAAAATAAGAAATTTTTTGATCTAAAACTGTTAATTCTGCCATTTTTTCCTCCTTTTATTTAATCGTAATATTCACTTGCGCCATTCATAAATTGTTGTGGAGTTAAATAGTATTTTTTAATATTAATTTTCTTTTTAATTTTACCTCTATTAGTCATTATTATAATTTTAATTATTTCATTCTCAAACTTTTTTGATCCATACATAACAATAAATTTTTGCTCTGATGTAAGTCCTGTAATATTAATTGGAAATTTTGTACTATGTACTTCTTGATGTCTAATTACTTCCCTATTACGTGTAGTACTTTTTTCTGCTAATAATCGAGGTGATTTTATGATAGAATAACTATTCTCACCATCAATAAAAATCAAATCATTTATAGATATAGATAAACGTGATTTATTCATAAATTCTATATTAAACATGTAGAAATTTTTATTATTAACTTTTGATGATGTATAATTTTCAATCTTAAAAGATATTCTTTTTTTATTAGTAAATATTAAGTAAATTAAATTAATTATTGATATTATAAATGCTAAAATAGACAATATCGCTTCATAGTGATTCTTTATAAATAAAACTAATTCTTTCATGCAATTCCTCCAAAAATTTTATAATAATATTATAATATAAATACTGAAAAAATCATATACTCCAATTGTAATTCAATAACAATTCATATATAATATTTGTAGAAAGAGAACTCAGTTCGTAACTTGTATGCGATTCGCTCCAAATTGATAGGAAACTCGGAAATTAACTTCTGAGAGTAATAAGTGCTAACTAGAAATAGTTAGTTTTTTTAATATAAATTTTATTATATAAAAAGATTAGTTGTATTTCAAACTAATTCAATCAACAAATTGTAATTTGTATTTATCTTTTCTTAACAGGAAATTGAATCTCTGTTAAATAATCTTCTTCATTTTCTTTATTCCAACATCCATCAATATAACATTCTCTCGCATTATCTATTATCTCATATCCATTATCTTCAATGTACTTTAAAATAATATTATAAGAATCTCTTAAATTATTATAAGCTCCTTTGTGATAAATACATACTGCTGTAATAGGATTTGATTTCATAAATTTAACACTATCAGTTTCATTTCCTAATTTTTCAACTGCTTGTGCATATCTAATCTTAATATCTTTTTCTTTGTATTCTCCATCTAAATAACTGATATAACAATAATCTGGGTTTATGCACTTTAAGTTTGGATTTGCTTTTGCACATTCTGTTCCTGCTTGTAAAACAAATTCTGTAATTTTACTAAAATCCTCTATCATTCCATCACGATAATAAATAATGTAACTTGGAATGTCTTTGATAAAAATCTCATTTTTCATATTATTTTCCTCCAATAAATAATTTATTTTAGAAAGCTCAATATTAAAATTAGCAATATTTTTCTCAATTTCATTTTTTCTTTTATTAAGAATTAACGACATATCTTGTCCATCTAAAACTTTTTTAATGTCTTTAATTGATAATCCTACTTGCCTTAAAGATATTATCTTTGAAATTTCTACTAATTGACTGCTTTCATAGTATCTGTAACTAGTATATTGATCTATAAAAGTAGGTTTTAATAATCCTTCTTTTTCATAGTATCTTAATGCCTTTATGGTGGTTTTAGACATTTTAGAAAAATCTCCTATTTTATACATATCTTGCCTCCTCAAATTATTTATACAACCTACTCTAAGGGGAGAGTCAATAATTTTTAATGAACTTTTTTAAATTATTAAATTGTAATTTGTATTGTTAATTAAAAATATATTTACTTGCTTCTTTTATACTCAAACTATTCATTTCATCATTATACTTATCAATAAAATCTCTTACCCATTTAGGATTAGTTTTTGAATATTCTCTTAAAGCCCATCCGATTGCTTTATTGATAAAAAATTCATCCATTCTAAAACAATTAACTATTATTTTTTCTTTAATATAGTTTTTTGCTTTGGTGCACCATAAATTATAAGCAATTTTACATATCAAATTTTCCAATTTTTTGATTTGTATATTTTTATTAAAATATTCGAATATTGCTAAAAAAACACTATTAGTTAAATCTTCTGCATCTTCCTTATGATTTGTTTTTTTATTGCCCAATTATATATTTTATAATAATATTCATCGTAAATTTTATCCTCAATTATCACCTTTCACTTATATAGTAATATATTTTAGAAAATGGTTAGGTTTTTATCTTCTTATTCCAGAAGATGATTGCTATATTGAATGATTATTTTGAAATGTAGCAAGTTCTCGTATTGCATTCATAAAATTTTGCTTTAGTTGTGGAGTAGTTAAATACATTGATATTTTTTGATAATTTTGAAGCACATAATCAGTATCATTATTTGCAATAAAATTAGCAGCTAAATCTTGCTCAATTTTATTTATTATTTCCCTTTGAGATTCAATATTGCCTTTAAATTGTTGTCCATCCTGCAATTGAATATTTACCATATCTCCTTGTAATTGATTAGTATATCCAGCAATTATTAGTTTATCAATAGAATATATTTTTTCCAAATCAAACATAAATTCTTCAAATTTTCCTGTATTTTCAGGAAAAACTTCATACATTTCTTTCAATAATTGTCTTCCATCTTTTCTAAAACCTAATGCTAATAGTTGATTAAGTGGAATTCCCAATGAACCAGATAGTAGCATTAAAATGTTTCCATTTAATTGATATTCTGATAGAGGACTGTACGGAATATGTTCTAAATGGCCTCTTACTGTATTGGGCTGTTCTCTATATTGTAAATTTGTTCCATTTGATAAATGATATAAAATTTCAGCAGTATATTGGGTTGCTCCCTCTGTCAAAAACATACCTGTTTTCCCATTATAAAACGAACATTCTTCATGATTATCTAAATATCTAGTTTGTATTGCATGAGTCAATTCATGAAAAAAGTATAATTTATTTGTTTCATAGTCTAGTATAGAATTCATAGTTATTTTATTTCCATCAGTTCTACCATGAATACCACCTAAGTTTTCTTCAGATATAACATTTAACAAGCTTGGTAATGTTCTAGCTACTTGAATTGGATCAAGATATAATCCACCTTCATAATCTAATTGTCCAATAGAATCAATATAATCAGCAATTAATAAATAATACTTTTCAGGAATGTTGGCATTTGAATTTTGAAATAGTCCTTTTATTGAATCGACTAAACCACTACTTAATAACTCCTGTTCCCTTTGTGATCTTGTTTTCATTAGTTTCACTACCTTTCTCATTTATTATAACATGCTTTTTTATATTTTTACTCATCTAGTAAAATAATTACTAAAATTTGATATTTAATAATTATAAACTTAACTTAAAGTCATCTTTATTTTTTTCTTTATTACATTTCTTGCTAGATTTCAGATAACTAGGTACTTTAGCATAATCAAATAATTCATCTTCTTTTGTAGTACCTTTAGAAATATCTTTAACATCATACATATCAAAATCTTGATTATTATAATAATCTCAGGCTGTTGACAAAAGAAATTTTTGTTAATGTTTGAGTTCCGGTAAAATTTATATTTTTTTACATTTTTTATAAAACCATAAATTACTATTTATCTGTCACTTCTATATATAATTATACCATCATTTTTGCCAATTTTATCACTAGCCTAAAACATCCAAGAGTCATTTAATATTTTCAAACACATTACAACTGTTGGAAATAAATTATAGTTCAACAATACCTTTAATCATAAGAGATAAGTAAAAAGTATGGTGGAGTTCTTACATATTTTTAATTCAATTTTGTAAGTGCAAAATAAGAAATGATAGCACTATAAAGTCTTTATTTATAAGACATTAAGTATACTAGTGCTATCATACTCTTTATCCTGCTTAATAATTGTTATCAATTTTTTTACTAAATTTAGTTATTTTCATGGTATACTTATATCAGTTAGTAGTTTATTACTACCTATGATTTAGATATTAAAGGTTGTCCGACTTCAACCTTTATGGCTCCAATAAAATCAACAAAATCCCTTATTTTAAGGGATTTTTTATTATTAATTTTATCAAAATTATGGTAATTTTTCATATTTTCCACCTATTTTATGGTAATTTTTGCAAACAAAAAATAAACTGCAAACTCTTTAAAATTAGAAGTTAAAAGAATTAAAAAATATTGACATTTACATATAAATTGCCAAGGTATTTTTTTTATTTCCACTTATTTATAGGATTCCTAATAATTTCTTCCATTTGCTGTACTACAGAATTTATAGCTATTTGATGATTAATGTCATAGTTATCTTGTTTTTCAGTATCCAATTTATAATCAATTTGTTTGTCAACAAAATCTTGTATTATAGTTGCATCATATCTATCTTTAGGTCTAGAATTTTTCTTAGAATTATATATGCTTTCTAATGTTTGCATTTTATAAAAAGTTCCATTATGTTCTCTTATTTGATTTGAAAACATCATAGATGCATATTTACCAGAAAGGTGATGTTCATCAACATACAAATCTTGATTTGAATCCTGATTTGGATAATAATATTCCTTTAATACAATTTCGTGATTAGGTAATCTGCTAAATAAAAATAATCCAATGCTCATAGGTGTATCTTTATATGTAACTTTATATTCATGACCATTAACTTCTTTATGATTCATATTACTTACAAATTCGAAGTCATCGCTATTTTGTACTAATTCATATAAGGCAAATAGTTGATCTTCATTTATAAACAAATCTAAATCTCCGTGATATCTTTCTAAAGAATGTTCAGTTGCTAAATATCCCATTAAACCGCCAGTATAAAAACAATCAAAATTTGTCTTAATTAACTCATTAAATCTATCAAAGGCTTCAAGTACTAATCTATGATTTTCTGCTAATGGCATTTTAGGATACTCTAAATTCATACTTTTAATCCAGTTTAGTCTTGCAATCAAATCATCTGCTGAATGATATTTATCGGGATTCAGAGATAATATTAAGTTAACATTTGAAAGGATATCATCAACAGATAAGATTTTTCTATTTAATAAACTATTTAAAGAAACTAATATAGTATCAATAGAATCATCAGTATCAAGATTCAATAGCTTTTCAACTAAATTATCACACATTTTTGTATCTGTTATTTTAGATAACTCAGCAAACTTATATACAATATCTTTTACTAATTTCTTTTTTGTTTTATCCATACTCTAAAATCTCCTATAATAATTTTTTTAATTTGTCATATATAAACCTAGTTTGTTCATTTAAATGTTTATTTTCATTAAATTGCTTTTCAGTACCTTGTTTACAAAAATCTTCAAATTCTAAAGTAACTAATCTAACATTTTCTTTATTAACATTTAAGGTATTATTTTTTCCTATAACTTATTGAATAGTTTTAGCAACAAAGCATGATTTACAACTACCTGTTGTTTATTTGCTACATTTGAAATCGATACTCCCATAATGAAGTTTTTTATATTTAAGTTTAATCTAATTAATAGTTAATTTTCTTCATTTAATTCATAGTTTTTCTTTTCTTCTTCAACAGCACTAATTAATTCTTGTTCAGTTGGCATATGTAATTTATATTCAGAAGAGAATATCGTTTTATTATCCTTGGGAAAAGTATATTTTACAACTGTTTCATTTTTATTTGTTGATAGTAATATTCCAACTGTTTAGTTCTCATCAGCTTGTTTAATTTCTTTATCGTAGTAATTAACATACATTTGCATTTATCCTATATCTTGGTGTGATACTTTTCCTATTTCTAAGTCAATAATTACAAAGCATCTTAAAATTCTATTATAAAAAAATAAATCTGGATAAAAATGGTCCTCTTCTAGTGTTAATCTTACTTGATTACCCACAATACACTTTATTTCTACTATTTATAACTAGATCTTTGATATTATCAAAAACATTACTTATTTTATTATCATTGTTTACTAATTCATTATCTATTATTTTTCTCCAATCATTTATATATAACTTCATATATATAAATTGTATACTAAATATTAGAATATTTCCATATACCTATTGAAATTTAATAAGAATTCCAAAAACTGTCCAGTTTGTAAATGATAAAATAAAATATAGGAAATCTATAAATAGCTACATGTCGTTTTCATATTGATATTTAGTTCAATTTTAATGCAAAAAGAATAATGTTCGAAAAGTAATCGAAAAGTGGTCAAAAGGTGGTCGAATCATTTAATAATATTTACAAATGTTAAAAATTTTATATGCAA
The DNA here is from genome assembly GCA_934102215.1 of uncultured Bacilli bacterium. Lineage (GTDB taxonomy): Bacteria > Bacillota_I > Bacilli_A > RF39 > UBA660 > CAG-1000. Next base: position 29,759 of record CAKOSH010000011.1, on the reverse strand, counting down.
ATTTGTCTCTTAACGTTTTTATCTTCCAAATCTACTAGACATTGAATATCCAACTGTAGGAAATTCTATTGTTTGATTTTCATATTGAAAGCAATAAAATCCATTAATATCTATATGACCTACATTTTCATCTTTTATTTCTTTATTTGTAACAGGATTTTTTCCTCTACCACTAACTAAACTATTACCACTCCATTCTCTAAGATTTTGAACATATCTATCTTGTCTATTTCTTTCATTGTTTGGTGTTATTCTATGATGAGTACTTTTCACAAAAGTACCAATTTTGTAAATTTCATTTCCTTTACTATAATAAATATTTGGAATAGAATAAAATTTTGCACAACAACGAGAACCAATTCTCATATTATCTATAGAATGAACTATACTTATTTCACTAGTATTATATCCTTGTGAAATATTAGGTGCAGCAAGCATTCCAAAATTTTTATGATCGCCAAAATGATATTTCATACTTGTGTATACAGCATAATCTTGATCTGACATTGATTCAAAAATACCATTTAAATTATGAGTATGGAAATGCATTATACATGGACTAATACCAAAATTTCTATACTCTGCTAGTTTATTTTTTACTTCTTCTTTACTTTTATCTGTTGGTACAACTCCACCATTTCTATAATTTCCATCAGTAGTTTGAAATTTTGAAGAACAAAAATCAAAATAAAAATATAATGAACCATTTTCAGAAATTGCTTGTCTTCCAACTAAATAACAACCATTTTCCATATTTCTATTTTTAGTATTGTCCATTAAACTGCACAAATTATTATAAGCTTCTTCACTGAAAATTACTTTAGCATTATTTCTTAAGCTTGGAATATCATCAAATTGATCATAACTAACTGTATTTAATACATCACTCATTTTTCTTCTCCTTTAATTTAATTTATAATTTTATTTCTTTTGAAAAACCACTATACGTTCTATTCTCTTTTGGTGAAAAATAGTTAATCATCATAAACTTATTATTATCAAATGATTCGCCATTCATAAATGATTTATATTCTTCATCTGATAGTGAATATATTGCAGGATAATAATATTCTTCTCCATTTGATAATACTATTTCAGGATTTGTTACATCATATATTATATGCATAGCTTGTCCTCTACTATTAATTCTATCAAATTCTAAAAATGCATGCCCTTCTGACTTTCCGTTATCTAGTGTCATTAATGCATTTAAATAGTTAACTTTATAATCAAATAATCCCATACTATTTAACATTAATAATATATTATTTGCTAGAGAAGCCTTTTCAGCACATTTTGCAATTCCTACTCCCTTTATTTGAGACATAGAACATATTCTAACATCCTCATCATTAGTTTTTTGCCCATTTTTCATATAGAATGAAAGTCTATCTTCTAACTTTGATACTCCATAATAATTATTAATCTCATCTTGTAATAAATTAAATATATCAATCATATGATTAAATTCATCTTTTGGTGGTAACTCTGATATCTTTGTTGATATTATATTAACAATATCAAATAGTCCTTGCTTGTCAATTTTTAAATATAACTCATTTCCATCATTAAATACATTTATTAAATCTTCTTCAGTGAACATACCACTTCTCACTTTAACTAAATCACCATAATTATTTATTTGTTGCATAGATAAATTTTTATATATTTCTTCAATATCCATATTTTATGTACAGTCAATCTTAAAAAATTATTAGTTTTATTAGATTGATTTTTCCTTTCTTACTTTACTTTTATTGGAACATATTTGTTTTAATATTCTAGTATTTTTTATCTTAAAATGTTATCCTCTAATTTTCTGTCAGCAATTGTATTTTTATAAGTATCACTAATAATTTTATCTCCCAGTTCATTAACGCCTATACCATCTATATTATTGTGTCCTCTACCTAAAATTATTTCATGTTGAATATCAATTCCTAAACTTTTTAGTACTTGAATTGTTCTTTTGGCACGAGAAAACATATCTTCTCCAAAAATTTCTCTTTGTTTTTTTCCTACATCTACTGGTACACTTCTATTAAAATAACTCATATCATGCATAGGTGCTGGAGCACCAAAATCATCTACTCTTGTATTAGATTTATTTTGTGTTTCAAGTTCTCCAACATAATATCTAAATTTAATTTTAGAATACTTTTCAAAGTCAAATGTTCTACCTGTTAATTGTTCATAATCTGCGATACCTAATGGATAAGATAAATCTTTTGTGGGAACAGGTATACTTCCACTTGCTCCACCTATACATGCTGTTTCAACTACGTCTGGATGCAACAATGCAAATCTTTGAGCGAACACTCCAGAACTTGAATAACCATTTAAAAATATTTTATCGCTTACTATTAACCCAATATCATCTCTTAAAATATTTTTTGACTTATTAATAATTCTAACTACTTGCTCATCAATTCTATAATTTTTATCACCTTTTGGGATATCAAAACATTCTATTGATAGTTGTTGTAAATAAGGATAATTTTTATGACTCGGTATCAATGGAATAATAATTGGTGCTGGTAAATCACATGTTAAGCATGCTAATCTATATCCGGTTTGTACTCCTTGTTCTAATATTTCTTTAGAATCTTCACTTTCTAAATTATTTGCTTCAACTATAATTTGATTATTCACTTCATTAGATAATGGTATTGCTAAAATACTAGGTATATTAATTCCATTATCACTATCTATAGCCAAAAACATTATTTTATATGGAATTCCATTTAACATACTTTCTATTTCTACATCTTTTCCATTTGCTAATTCATTAGATACGTATTTTGTAAACTTATCTTTATCCATATTTCCTCACCATCAACATATTTTAGTTATAAATCTTATATTAATTATATCATTATTCTTATATACTTTCATAGTCACTTTTCATAATAAAAGACAATATCTCTTTTAAGCATTGCCTTTCTTAACTAATTTTATAGTTTTAGCATCATTGTATGGCTCAAATTCAAAATCAAAATATGTATAATAACCACCTTTTGGCATTTTTAAATACTCCTCAATTTGACTTTCTGCTTTTTTAGATATTTGATTTATTCTAGCATTACCAGTTCCAGTTTGAACTAAAGGTACGACATATCTTGTTTTTGATTTTACATTAACAGAATATTTTCCATCAACTGGTACTTCACTTTTATACGCAGTATCAACACTTTGAAATAATTTGAAATTTTCACTTAAATATTTATCTTCACAATTTAAAATTCTATCAATTATTTCTTGCTCTGAAAGAGTATATAAATCTTCTACACTCAAATATCCTGCATTACTCATTGATTTACACATATCTGCTAAAAATTGCATTACAGTTCTATCTTTATCACTAACCCACTCAGGCCATAATTTAGAAATAGTATCTATATATTCTTCACACACTTCTTTATCTTTAAATGCAAGTTCACTTTTACCTTCTTCATTAGTAGTTACAATAATATTATTATACATCCTTCTTATTCTATCTAACTCCCACACTCTAAAGAAAGTTAATCCACTTGAAAAAGTATATTCAAATCTATCAGCAGATAATCTTGGAGTATCATTATCAGCAATTGAATAAATTTTATAATTTTCTACTTCTTCTAATTTTATTCCATCTCTTTTTAATAAACTCATTATTTTAGGAGAACTCTTAATCATTTCAGAAGTTTTCTCTTCAGTAGATTCTTGACTTTCAGAGTCTCCATTCATAAAATCTATGCAATGTTTAAATACAGGAGTAGCAACATCATGAAATAAACCAGCTAAAGTTTGTTTTTTATCATGTGTAAAATGCCAAATAATTAATGCAACTCCTACACTATGATCCAAATTAGAATACCAATATCTAACATTAAAACATTTAGAATAATCACTCCCACAACTCATACTTATTTTACTGATTCTTTCCATTTCAGGTGTATCTATATATTCTAATAACCATTCAGGAAACTCAGGCGATAAAATACTAAAATATTCTTTTACTTCATCATTTAAACTATCAAGATACTTATGCATTTTTTCACTTCCTTCGTATTAATCAATCTGTATATCAAAACATTATTTGTTATTATACTATAAAATTATAAAATTAGCGATACATAATTATCAAATTTATAGTACAACTTTTTACTATATGTTAAAATAATTTTAGCAGAGAAATATTAAATAAAGTCAAAAAATTAATAAGTACTAAATATTCATTTTACAATATTAATCTATTTATAATATGTAATAGATTTTAAACTACCATGAGTATTTATACTTTTAACATACTTATTATTAGAATAAAAATATTCTCCTAATATTGAACCACTATTTTCTTTTGAAGTAAGTGTAATAATCGCATAATTTTCTTCTTCAAAATATTCAATAAATGCACCTTTAGCTAATTTACTTCTTTCTTTAGCATCTACAGCTACCATTTTTATATTTTCATCTTCTACAATTACTTCATTACGATTTGAATCAAGCGTCGTTATTAAAGTACCATTGGTATACACAATATCATAAGTTTTCATGCGAGTCGATACACCCTGTCTATTAAATAAATTCTTTTGTAAAGTAATATTTACAGGTCTATTATGTATAATTGCAATATAAGTGTTATCAGATTGTATAAATCCATTTTGATAGTTATATTCTAACAAATAATCGCAAACATTAAGTACATATAATTCATAAATATAAGGAATAGTAAAAACTAAAATTGGCAGTAAACTTATAATAGTATATTTTTTAGTACTAAGTTTTTCATAAGAAGTATTTGATTCTAGTTTAATCTTTTTATTTACTCGACATATACCTATTACATATAGAATCCATGATATTACAAAAGTTGGAAATATAACTACACCATTCCATCCTACATCAACTAAACTAAATGAATAAATGTCAATAATAGCAAGTAACAAATAAAATATTATAAGTTTTTTTAAACTCTTTAAATCAGTATTACTTTTGGATATTTTCTTTAAAAAAATTATTGATGCTGCAAATAATATAACAACATTAAGATATATTGCACTTTTTAACATAATTGTATTCCTACTTTCATTTAATTTAAATTCTATAGATATTATATCATATAAACAATAATTTTATCAATTTATAATCAATTTCAAATTAGTTATAATAATTATGCTATAATTGTAAGTAGATATTTGAGGTGAAACATGAATATATTAAATAAATTATTAAAGAGAGAAAAAATTAAAGCTGATAATAAATCTATTACCAATAAAGATAATGTTAATGAAAATAGTGATGATAAAGTAGATGAAATGTTTTGTATCATTGAAATGAATAATTATATGTTAACAGAAATAAGTAAAAATGATATAAGTACAAATTCCTATAAATTAGCAATTTCTAAAATAGCAAGTATTACTCCAATAGCAGCACCAACTATCAGCACATTAAAAATTATTACTGAAAAAATCCTACAAAATCTAATAATTTATATCGAGTAACTAATTTAGGAAAAAATGATTCATTAAAAGCAATGAAAAATGTAAAAACATTCTGGGGCGCAATTAAAACAAAAGAAAATACTTCTAAGATGGCCAAACTTAAAGAAGTTAAACCAAATGATATAATGGAAATAGATCCCACAATAATGATGATGTCAGTAGCACTTGCTGGTATAGAAGCAGAACTTGGTGAAATAAAAGAACTAAGTAAGAAAATATTTTCATTTTTAGAACATGACAAAGAAGCAGAAATCGAATCTGATTTAGAAATACTAAATAAATCAATCAACGATTTCAAATATAATTTAAAAAATGAAACATATTTAAGTAATAATCATAAACAAGTTATGGATATTAAGAGAACTTCTAATAAAAATATAGTATTTTATAAAAAACAATTAAAAGATTATTTATCAAAAGATAAGTTATTCACAACTGATAGTAGTATGAATTCTATAATAGAAGAAATACAAAAGCAATTTAGATATTATAGATTATCATTATATATTTATTCATTTGCTACTTTTATGGAAGTACTTCTTTTAGGTAATTACAATAGTGATTATTTATTATCTAAAAAAGATGAATTAGATGAACTTGATAACGAATACTTAGACACATTTAATAATGCACTTGATTATATTAAAAAGAATGCTAATAAGTCACTTGAAAGTAATGTTTTATCTGGACTTGGAAGTGCTGGTAAGACACTAGGAAATTTAGCAGAAAAAATAAAAGTTAAGAATGTAGATACTTGGTTAAATGAAAAAGGAAATAATTTAAAACATACGGGTCAAGATATTAAAGATAATTATATTACAAAATTTGATGAAATAAAAAATACTAATACTAAAGTATTTACTAATCAATTAGATAAAGTTAACTCTATATATAATAAAACAAAAGAAATATATTTTGATAAAGATAATATTTATTTGGAAATGAATTAGTTTATAAAATTTAAAATAGATCAGCCAAACAAGATTGATCTATTTATTTAAATGAATATTTTTTATATTATTATGTTACGTTTTTCTAAATGTTAATCAAAAATAAATCTATATAGTAGCCCAAATAATACTGCTACTGCAATTAAACATGCAATAATTAAAAACATTTTCATTCCTTTTCTATCCTTGTCATTACATTTCATAATAGTACGAACAATACCTATAATTAATATGACTAATCCAAGCAATACAAATATTTTTTCTAATTTAGTTCCACTATTGAAATTATTTAAACATACAATTAAACTTCCACATAATATTTCGACTAGATTATCATCAAATTTTTGCTTCTTTTTCATAAATACCTCCTTGTTTATTTTTACGTTTTAATTATAATATATTTTGCAACTTATGTATAGTTTTTTCAATTAATAATATTGTATATCTTTTTGACTTAACCATAATATTTTAAATACAGTAATATTTATTCATAAATAAATTGATTTATAAAATTTTAAAATTAAACTAAAAAGACAATATTTTTATTAAGCATTGTCTTTTTTCTTATCTTTTGAATTATTCTTTTTTCTACCACGCTTTTTTTGAACTACTACTTCTAATCCACTCATAACTGGTGCGAATATTATACCCATCATTATTCCAAGAAATAGTTCTTCTGTTACTAAATATATCATTAAAAAGCCTATTAAGAAACCACCAATTAGTGCTATGAAAGTTTCTTTTTTATTACCTGCTCCTTCTAATTTAATAATTTCATCTTTATATGTAACCTTATCATATTCTTGATAAGATACACTATCTTTTAATAGTTCAAGTACTAAATCATCATATTTTTTTCTCGTTTCTTCTTTAACTTCATCGGTATAAACTTCTTTTACATATTTTAGGGTTGATACATCATCCTTAACTTCTAATTTAAATACATAAATTCCATGTATAATTCCTTTTTTAGTAATTATTATGATTGTTCCTTTATTATTATTAACTATATCACGAACTTCACTAACAATATTTTTATCATATTTCTCTATTTCAGCAAATATTTTATCCTTTTTTGATTTCAATTTTCCTAGTTCAGTTATATCAAATCCATCAATTATTCCTAATGTTTCTAGTGTTTTTCCCATTTTTTATTACCTTCCTTTTCAATATTTTGATTATTGATTTATATTGTTTTGATTGCTATTTTGAGCATTATTATTCGCAATGTTTTGATTGATACTATTTTGGTTCATAACGTTTTGATTATTTGAATTGTTAATGTGTGTTATATTGTTTGACATATTATTTGATACATTATTTACTATAGTATCATTATTTTGAAGATTATTTTGATTAATATTAGTAACATTATTAATATTTCCTTTATAATAATCACTCTGCAAATTACCTGTTAATCTATTTATTTCAAAATCTATAAAATAGTTTTCAGGATTACTTTCATCAATAACTAAATCTACCATACCATCTGCATCTGCTAATTTATTATCATGTCTTGGATCTCCTCGTAATGTAATTGTTACTCCACTTGGTAAAATGTAATCAACTACTGGTAATTGAATAGGAACTCCATTTACTTTCAAATTAGAATTTTCTAATCTATATGGTAAATTTTTAACAAGCTTACCTTTTGTATTTAATTCTTTTATTATTTTTATTCTCTTATTTACTTTATTAATATTAACTACTCCTAATGCTATAAATATCACTGGTAAAATTAAGAAAATCAATAACATTTTATTAGATGATTTTGAATAAGATGTCATACATCTTGATGGTTTTTTAGAGTCATAATATACAAGTGCATTTGATTCACTAGGTCTTATACTTGAAGATGAATTAGAACTGCATGAATATTCTTCACCATTTACATTATAATGATAAACAGGAGAGTACATAGTATTTCCATCACTATCTATATGTTGATTTATTTTTACACTTGTTGACATTGTTGTTGCGTCTAAACTATTTAAGTTCATAGTACTTCCAATTAAAATGCCAATCATAATAACTGCTATTGCTACTCCTGAAATGAAAAATATGAAAAAGAATTTTTTACCTTTTTTAACATTATCTAATTTAATATCATACATAATATATAACCTCTATTGTAATTTTAACATACTTGATAAATTTACCAATACATTTTTATTATTGTTTACAACTTTATTGTCATATTGACATTGGTGATTTTAATAATATTAAAGATTACTTTTTATAATGTTTTTCCACTTTGAATTCCATATTTATCACAAAGTTCATCAATATTAATTAAACCTTGTTTATATGCTTCTACTTTATTACATGCTGGTGAAAGTTGTGCTATATCTTTATTTTTTTCTTCTTTTGATAGTTCGCTATAATGTACAGCAAGTTTTGGATCACCATAATTTGGATCAAATACCCAGCTGTTTCTTTTTAACCATTCTTCATGTATATGCGATGCCATTTTATCTACTTCTTCTTGCGTAAATTGTTCACTATTTAATACTTTTTCATATACCATATCTATTGCAACTTTTCCTGCTTCTAAATTTTCATATTGCCAATTAGATGGTAATATGAAAATGTACAATTAGCAATATCAACTTCATCAGTGCCATGTGCTAAATTCCATTCTTCATCTTTTGATTTTTTAATTCTAGGTTCATAAGTACCATCTTCTCTTTTTCTACTATTTCTCCATACTTCATGCATATCAGAACCTAATGAATATGATAAAGCTTCTTTTATTGTTTCATTATCCATAATATTTCCTCACTTATTACAATTTATATTTCTTTTTAAAACTTTCAATATATTTACTTCTCATAATATTCATTATTTCATATGCTACTTTTATTGATAAATCATTCATATTAATATTTGAAGTGTCAACTAATATTAAAGTGTTTACACTACTCTCGAATACTTCTTTTAAATCATTTACACTTTCATTGTATTCAGTGATATTTCCATTATTTAAAAATGATCTTTTCTCTAGTGCTAAACTTGAATTATAATCTCTTTTTAATGATGTGATTGGATCTGCATAAGTAATTACTAATACATCTATTAATTCTTTTGATATCTCTTTGTACTTTGACTGTAATTCATGATACATTTTAGTATCCATATCATTTTTCTTATATCTAATATAATTCCATATTTGCCTATCATTAATACTTCTATCAACTATAATTATATCTTTATTAGTATTAATTTCATCTTGTAATTGTTTTACAGTTTCTTCTATTATTGCTAAATTAGAATCTAGTTTATTTGAATTTTTATATTTTTGTTTAAATACTTCTTTAAAATATTTTGATGTAGTAAATTCTTCTATTATTGATATACTAAATCCACCTTTCTTAAAGAAATCATATAAGTTATTTATTGTAGTCGTTTTACCTGTTCTTGGTGTTCCACTAAATTCAATAACAAATGATTTGTCAAGAGGACATAATTTTTTAAGTCTTTGAAGTTCCATCTTCATCGCATGTAATTTCTTTAATTCTTTGTAATATTCTTCATTATCATTAAATATTATATTTTTTAAATAATCATCTTCACCATTATTAAAAACTATGTCTAATACATTTTTTAATCTTTTAAATATTGGTAGGTTTTCATCTTCATTATATATTAAACTTTTATATACATTTGTATAATACCATTTTTGTTCTTTTTCACCACGTTTAAATGCACTAAAATCACGATTACCATTCTTCTCAAATTTAATCATCATATCTTCTAGATTATTTATTTTATCAGCGCAAACAACTAATTTATTTCTAAGTGGTAATAATTTTGTTTCATCTATTGTATGTTGCTTTCTTTCTTCCCAGGAAAGTGATTTATCTCTTTCACTTGCACCTATTACTAAAGAAGCTATATCTTTTCCAAATTCTTTTTCAATATCTTCTATTGTATATTTAGTATCTTCTACTACATCATGAAGATAACCAGCAGCCACTACATTATCATCATAGCCAAATTCTTCTAATAATTCTGCAACACTAATCGGATGCATTATCATAGGCTTATCCTTTTCATTCTTTCTTACTTGTCCTTTGTGTGCTTTAATCGCAAACTTTTTTGCTTTTTCTTTTACATTCATTTTACCTCCTACTTATTTTCTACTTGTATATTGAAATCTAAATAATAATCATTAACATCATTTTCATTAATTAATAAATCAATCGTAGGATACTCTTTAAATAATTTTTTATCATATATTGATTCACTATACAATATTAACACTTGATTCTTAACTTTATATTTAGTTTTAGCTTTATACAAAATATTACCATTTTTCTTTTTTATTTCAACAACTTCATATTGCAAGTTTTTAACAAGTTTTCCACATTTACTTAACATCTTAATCTTATTTATCTTTTTATTTATTTTAATCATACCTATTAATCCTATCAACAATGGAATACATAATGAAATTATAAATATATAAACTATAAGATTAGTTTTCTTTATTATATTAGTTGTACATACATTAGGGTCTTCAAAATTATAATATATTGTCTTTTTATCAATTTTATTATTTTTGTTATTAATTACTACACTATCTAAACAAGAAAATTGTCTATTATCAGCATCAAAATAATATATTTTCTTATACATATTATTATCAGTAGGAATATATTCACTAATATTTGATTTAACTTTTCTATTATATGTTGAACTAACATTAATTATATCCTTTAATCCTATAATAGAAAAAAATAAAATAAATGCTAAACTAAATATAAATATGATTTTATACATCAATTTATTAGTTTTTAATATATTATCAATACTATACACATTATCACCTACTTACTAGTTATATTTTATCATAATTAATAATCTAATAACATTACTATTTCAGTTAATTATTGAATAAGTATTATTAGTATTATATAATCAAAGTGAAAGAAGGTCTTATATGAAATTTCCTTATAAAGTATGTAAATTAACTAATGATGAAGTTAATGTTTTTAATGAATATTTTGTGAGCAATGGTGAATTTATTTTTGAAGGCGTATGGTTTAGAAGTCAAGAAAAAGTAAATAAAAATGTATCTGGTTATATTGATAATACTACTAGAAATAGAAGAACTGTTCATTATAATCATATATTTTATGTTGAAAATAATTATTTAATGGTTAAAAGTTCATATATATATTTGAGTGTTAGATTAGAAAAGAATGAGTACAATAAATATTTAAATGATATTAAAAATACTTTAGAAAAAAATAATTACATTAAAGAAAATAATATATATATAAAAGATAATTTAATTATAATGATTAATGAATATTCTAAACATCCTTATGATGAAATAATTGATAATTATAAAACTGTTGATATTATTGTTAAAAGTGATAATTTAGGTAATACTGATAATTTATTTAATCAAGTATGGAATTTACAAGTTAAAGGAATTAGAGAAAGAGATACGCGTGGTAATCCTAAATATATTAATAATTTTAATGAGTTAAAAGAATACTTTCCAATGGCTGTAGAACTTGGATGTGGACCTTCTATTGAATCAGGTGTTATGCCATTATATAAATTACATGAAATATATAAAGTACAAAGACATAGTGATGGAAGATTCTATTTTGGAACTAGTGATACACTTATAAAACAAATTATAGAAAAAGATAATGTTAAATTTAATGAATTTTTTGAGATTATTGTAGAATGTATAAAAGCAAAACCCACTAATTTTCATTATAGCTTAAAGAAAATGTATGATAAGAAATTATTTACAATGAACCTTTTTAACAATAATTTTGATAGATTATGTAAAAGAATTGGTATTAACGAAAATATACTAAGAGTTTATAATATAGAAAATTACTTTCCTAAAATTACTTTTGATAAGAATGTTAAAGCACTTTTATGTATAGGTACTCATGCTGATAGAAGATTCATACAAAGGCAAGCAAGAAATCAAGGATTAAAAATTATATATGTTGACCCAGAAGAATTTAATGATAATAATAAATTCTTTGAATATAAAATTGAAGGTGCTAAAGGTGAAGACTATATTTTAAAGATGACTGCTAGTGAGTTTTCTCAAATATTAGATAAAATTTTAAATGAAGAAGATGTCAAATAGATGTTTATTTGATGTTTTATTTCATTATTTATTGTAAAATATTAGTAGTATGGAGGTATTTTATTTATGGATATTAAAAGATGTACTAAAGAATCATTTGCTGTTATTGGACGTGAAGGTTCTACTTTAGATGGTAAAAATTTCATACAAAAACTATGGGATGATGTTGATTCTCATTTTAATGAAATAAGTGATTTAGCTTTAAAAGATATAGATGGTAATATTCTTGGTAGATGGGGTCTTACATCTAGTTTTAATCATGATATGAAACCATGGGAAGAAAATTATAGAAGAGGATTTTATCTTGCTGGTGTTGAATGTAAGATAGATGCAGATGTTCCTTATGGATGGACTAAATGGATTGTACCAAGTTATGAATATATTTATGTTGAAATAAAAGATCAAGATACTTTTATAAGAACTATATTTTATTTAGATTCAAATAATATTCCACTTATAGGTGGAGTAAATAAGTATTATTCACCTGTTACTAAAAAAGATTACTTATTTTTTCCAATTAAAAAGATTGATTAATTAATTTTAATCAATTTTTTCTTAAGAAATTACTGTTTTTCCTATATTCTTTACTTTGTAATTTTTTATATCTATTAAATTCTTCCTGTGATATTTCTCCATTTTCTATTGCTTGTAAAATTCTACACACTTTTATATTTTCATGTGTACAAGTAGTGTATTTGCATTCTTTAGATAGTTCTATTATTTTACTAAAGACTACATTTAAATCACTATTCATATCATTTGATGCTACGCTTCTTATACCAGGTTCATCTATAACGATTCTTGAATCTTTTAATACATATAAGTTTCTACTTGTGGTTGTATGTTTACCTTTATCATCTTTATGTCTTATATCATTAGTTTTTATTTCATCATTATCAAGTAATGTATTTATAAGAGTACTTTTTCCTACCCCACTGCTTCCAATAAAGACAGCTGTTTCATTTTCTTTCCATACACTTTTTAAATCATCAATACCTTCTTTATTATATGAACTAATTATGAATACAGGATAGTTAAATCTATCTTCAATTATCTTTTTATAATTTTCTCTGTCTTTTAGAGAACATAAATCACTTTTAGTTAAGATAAATGCTATTTTAGAATTAGCCTTGTTACCAAGTAATACTAATCTTTCAAGTCTAGCTATATTAAAATCATTATTAAGACTTGTCACTATAAACACTATATCAACATTAGAAGCAAGTATTTGCTCTTTACCTTTTTTATACTTTTCAGTAGTTCTATCAACAGATAGTTTCTTTATAGTATTCTTTCTATTGACAATTTTCTCTATAGTATAATTATCATATTCATCTTTATTAATAATTACGTAATCTCCTACTACTGGAAGTTCATTATGATTTTTCTTTTTTCTTATAGTTGCAATAACACTTTCATTATTTAATAGAATAATCCAATTATTTTTATTAACACTTATTACTCTTCCAACATTATTCATATATTTCTCCATTTAAGCAATAATTATTATATTCTTCTAAAGTTATATTGTATTTAGGCTTACTATACTTATGTATTTCTACATTATTAATACCATCTAATTCATATTTAATAAATTTATCTTTAACATCATTTATTAAATCACTTTTAGAATTATATTCAAAAATACCTTTAAATCTTTTCCATGAATTTTCTAACCAATAATATTTATTATCTTTTTCAAATATCAAGAATGTATGAGTATGATATTCACTACTTTTACCAATCATAAAATATGTTTCAATATTCCATTTATTTTTTTGAAGTAGAAATCTCTCTAACTCTACTTGGTCATAACATAATCCTAGTTTAGTTTTTAATAACTTATTAGGTGATTGTAAAATATAATTATCATTAACTAAATTATCTATTTCAGTATGCCTTTTATTATAATTATCAATATATCCATATTCAATACTATTCATAATGTTTAATATATCATCTATTGTGTAATAATTCCATATACCTAAATTACCTACAGCATCTATCTTTATATCTAATGGTTCAATATCTTCAAGTATCCATGCATATCTACCAACTTCATAATATCCACAAGTATATTCTTGCTTATTTTTTTTAATCTCTTTTATATAGTCACTTGTCATGTAAATACAATCTACTAGTTTACACTTACATATTATTTTTCCATAACTAAAAGTATCATTATCAACTATATCCATTAATTCTTTATTATTTAAAGTCTCTTTATCAATCTTAGATACACTCGCATGAATATATAATTCACCTCTATAATTTGTCTTATAACTCCTTGTTTCAATAGACTTTTTCTTATTACATATAAGAGTTGCATATGGTTCTTTTATACTTAATACTTTCACTTTTCTCACCATATTTATTATATCATTATGTAAAATATTATTCTACAAAATATTTACACACAAATATAATGTAAAGTGTTAATATTTTTTTACATAAATATAATTTATTATGGAAGAAGAAATAAATAGACTTCGTTTTGAAAATAAAATATGGATACTTTTTGCTTTTCTATGTCTATTAAATATTAGAGGTGATGATGATGACATTAACTATATCAAAACTAATAATAATAGATATAAAAATGAATCAAATAATATTTTTAAATTCACATTGATATGTACTCTATTTATATATTTATATTTCTTTAGAAGAAATGTTAGATTCTATAATAAAGCAAACTCCAATCAAAAAGAACTATATAGTATTAAAGTATATGGTTCTCTCTTATTAATTATTGGTGTTATATTATTAATATATTTTCAAGTAAATCAAGATTCTTTTGAGGGTAGTCCTGCTTTATAATTATTTATTCTCTAATATTGTTTTTAATGTTCTTGTAAGTTTAATTCTTTCAATATTTTTATCTATATCATTTTTATCTTTCCATTCATCAAATTCTTCAGTAGTAAGTTTTTCAGGCATTCCAAATAGGAGATGTAATAATTTTGAATCTAGTGGTGAACTACCTATTACTGCTTTCTTTATTGATTCTGTATCAAATGGATATTTATCTGGCTCACTATAAAATTCTCTTTTTCTTACATTATACATTACTTCTAATAAAGTCATTGGATCTAATGTTTGACCATAAAATAATGATTGATATCTATCTAATGAATTCATTAAATTTTCAGTATCAATTGTTGTTGCTAAAATATGTCTAAAATCTTTAGGTGCTTTATTTGTAAATATTATTTTACTAGCAAGTGCTTTTCCATCTATAAGTATTGCTAAATCATTAAATGATTGTGCCATTTCTTCAGGAACGCTTTCTAATCCTTCTGTTAATATTATCTTTTTAACTCTTGGTGATAGATTTTTACTATAAGATGATAATGTTACCTCATTGTACTCTTGGTCAAAAAATCTAAATTCATCTTTTGATTTACAAAAGAATTTATATGATGTTAGATATGATTTATCTCCTTCACATTTCTTACTATCCCAGGTTGGATCAAACATAAATACACCATTAACATGATATTTTTTATCTTTAACATATACTAAACTTCTTACATGACCTTTTTTATTATTTTCTTTTTTGATAAGTTTATAATCCATTACACTTATACCTAAGTTTTTAAGTACACTATTAAATATAGCAATATATCCTGCACAAACTATTTTATCCCCAAATAAAACTGAAGATAAATCTCTTGATATTCTATCTGATTCAGTATCAAGTTCTCTTGTATATACTTTTTCTCTAACTAAGTCATAAGCATACATTATTTCTTCTAAGGGACTTAGGTTATGTTTTCTAATTGTTTTTACTATTTCATCTATCGCATCTATTGTTTTCTTATATTCTTCAATATGTCTTTCAGTTTTATTACCATCAAAATATAGGTAAACATTTTTATATTCACCAAATAGATTATATAACTCATTTCCTACTTCACTATCAATAGAGTAATTTCCATTTAAATGCATTGTTTTAGTTTTTAAAATTGGATTTCTTTCAATATAGTCTTTGATAGCTGGTTCTGCTACAAAAGATATGGAAGTTGAATCTTTTACTAAATCAGGACTATCTAATAATATTCTCTCTATTATTTTTGAATTTTCTTTAAATAGATTACTACCTGGAATATCATTATCAGTTAAATCATTTATTAACATTTTATTAACATTTTCTTTTTCTAATATTTCTTCAATTGGAGTATTTGGTAATACTGTTAAGCCTAAAACACATTCGTTATTTTTTTTATCATAATATATTGGATATAGTGTTGGATATGAATATGTATCTTTATCATCTAATACTCTTATGTCTATGGTATATTTCATAATCATTTTTATATAAAATAAAACCTATCTATACAATAGGTCTATTTTATAATCCCCCTTTTAATTATATTTTTTCCATATTGTACCTAAGTACGTTATATTAAATCATATTTAGAGGGAAAAGTCAATTTGTTTTGTTGTTTGTTGTTTGACATTAGTTAAAAATTTTATATGTTAGCCTAAGCGGAAAGCTGGTGATACAAATGCTTTCATAATTCCTATTATAGGCTCCTCTACTGTAATTAAATTACCACTTGCTGTTACTCTCATAAAATTTTTTGTAGATTTCATTGGTGTGCGAAGCCACCATTCAGAAGTAATGGTTCCTTTTTTCTTTATTGCTCCACTATAGTTACTTGTTGTCACTCCTAAATTTTTATAATAATCTAGGGTTCTTGTTAAATCTTTTGCAGTATCGTTGCCACTAAAATCAGTATATATTTCTTTAGGTGATAATAAGTATAGTTTATCTGTTGATGTGAAGTTTTCTTCTCCACTTGTACTTCCATGTCCTGATACTACTGTCGTGTCTATTATTGCATTCTTTATTTCACTTGGTAGTACATTATAAATATCACTATTTACGAATGTTCTCATTGAACTTGCTGGCCAACCGCCTACATTTGTAGCAGTATCATTCATAGCGCGCTCTACTGTTGTATCAACAAATTCAAGTACGAATCCACATGCAGTTTGTGAGAAACCTTCAGTACCACATTCACTAGGTGTAGACATATTAGCAATTCTTAATGTATGTGTTCCATAGTTACCCATATCTATTTCTTTTGTATCTCCTACTTTATAAACACTTGTATCACCTGATTTTACTGCACTTACTATTGTATCCCATGAATCTGTACTGAATGCTACTGGAGATGCAGTTTTACTTTCTTCTATTCCTACTACACCATTAAATTCTTTTCCTTGATTATAATTTTGATCTGCATTAGTTTCTTTGAAAAGAATTGTAAATATATATTTGTGTGTGATACCACTTTCTATTGATATCTTCTTTGCTATAGTCATATCACTTATTGGTGCTTGTGATATTGATTCGCATGTTCCTTCTACTGCTCCACTAGCATTTAATCTTTGACAAGTTGCACTTAAAACTAATTCATCATTTGTAATTCCGTTTGTTAGTGATTGCCAAATAATATTGTAATTTGTATCTAGTGTACCATTATTCTTTACTGACACTTCTTTTGTTGTTGACCATCCTGGTTTAATATTCTGAGCATTTATTGCTGGTCCATCAGTATATGTAAGTTTCAGTGTACCAGCTTCCACTACCATATCTTTTGCATTATCATTACCTTTTACAGTAGTACTAAAATATGCATAAGAAAGTCCTGTTGTTAAAAGTAATAACAATGCAAGTGCCGTTCCAATTAAAATTCGTTTGTCTTTCATAATTTATCTACCCTACTTTCATTAGTAAGTATAGCATAAATTACCCCCCACAAGCAAAAAAATGTTCATATTTTTGCGATACAAACATTATTTTTATTTTGCTACTTGTACTATCTTTGATGTTAAACCATAAATTCTTACTTCTCTTAAACTATGTTCTTTTATATATTCAAGCATACTTTTAAATTCTTCACTGTCTTTGTAAATATCTTTGTCATATAAATACCAGATATCAAATGCAGTTTCTGCTCCTTCTTGTAACATTTTTTGAATTTTAGGACTTTTAAATACTACATTATTTTGTTGTTCATCTAAAGATTTATGTCTACCTGAATCTTCATATATTTTAGATTGAATATCTGCTTCTAATTTATCACAATGGTGAGCAAATTTAGAACTC
The DNA here is from genome assembly GCA_934102215.1 of uncultured Bacilli bacterium. GTDB lineage: Bacteria > Bacillota_I > Bacilli_A > RF39 > UBA660 > CAG-1000. Next base: position 11,078 of record CAKOSH010000011.1, on the reverse strand, counting down.
TCTTTTTCTTCAGCATCAAAATCTAATAATGATTCAAACATTGGTTCACTATCTGTTAAATTTCCAAGAGCATGTTTCATTGCTTTATGTTCGATTCTTGCTTTTTCTTCTTTTGTTATATCAAATGGTGTTTTATCTCCAATTTCTATTTCACCTATTTCATGTATTAATAATGTTTGTAACACCTCATCAAGATTAACATTACCTTCTCCATCATACATAGCAATTGCTAAAATTATTGTGCCATATATATGGTCAGCAATACTTTCTCTTTTACCAAAAATATCCCAATGTTTATTATCCCAACCAGTTCTTACAGTTTTTTCAAGATTCATATTATCATAATAGAATCTAAATATTTCTTGATACTTTTTATTTTCTTCAAAACTTTTTGGTTTAAAAATACCTTTTCTTACAGCTTCTTTATATAAATCATAAAAACACTTATCGGGATTTTCATTAATAATACTATGTAATCTTAAATCATTTATTCTACAAGTACTCGCAAATATTGAATCAAATGTAACCATTTTATTTTTTTCATCTAATTCTTTATCATATTTACTTCCATTAGCTAAATAATCACTACACTTAAAATCATCATTAGTAAGTTCAATTCCTTCAAGAGCAATCATTCTAAGTACTTTAGAAATATCTTCTGATGGTTCAAATTCACTTTGAATAGCTCTCGCTAAAATCATACTTCCATATAAATGTTCAGCAATACTTCTACCATTATTATCAATTACTGAATTTTTTAATACATTTCCTTTCAAATAAAATTCTAATTTGCTTTTGTTTTCTTCATCTATACTGCTCATAATACTACCTCATGTCTTATTATACATTAATTTTTGTGAATTTGAATATTTTTTTACATAATTTTATCAATATCTATTTTAGAATAGTTATTTACATTATTAATAACTAAAGCATTAGTGGTAAGTAACATCATAGCTATAGAAAATGAATTATTTATTTCTTCAGTAACTACTTTATATGAATCTATTATGTTAGTAGTATTTATTTCACTTTTACCAGTATTTTCTAATATTTTATTATATGGACTTGTAAGTACTTCTTTTATTAATTTTGATATTTCATCACTACTATCTATTTTATTTGCAATATTTAAAAAAGTAACTCCACATCCTTTAACAACACCATATTTATAAGAATTAATCGCCGTATTAAGAGCATCTTCTGTTCTTAATTTCTTATCAATTCTTTCTAGTTCAGTAAGACCATAACTATATATAATACCCATCTTACCATTTAAAGCAGATATTCTTTTTTCTATAAATTCTTTTTCAAATTCAAATTCTTCTTCATTTAGTCTTACTTTTAAATAATTAATTCTTTGATTTAATTTATCTTTATTTATATTGTTATTTATTATTATTGTTTTATCTTTTTCTATAATAATTTCATTTATTATATTATTTTGATTAAATGAATTTGTATAGTATTTTATATCAGTTAGTACTTCTTTTGATCTATCACTCTTAAGTAATGTTTTTATTATGTATATCTTATATTTAGATAGTTTATTATAGTCATTTAAATCATTTAATATTTCATTTTCGTAGTCATCACAAAATATAACAATATCTTTATTACTATTCATAAACATTTCTAAATCATTAATGCTATTAATATATTCAAGAGTGTATACATAAGCATTATATACATTTAATTTCGTTATATTTTCACCAATAGCCCCTTCTATATGATAGCCAAAGTCTAATTTCATTCCATTAATTATTTCATAAGTACATTTATCTATTACTTTATCTTCAACTATTATATAGTTATCAAAGCCAATTTCATTAAATACATTTGATATAACATTACCTATTTCTTCACTTTTACTAGCTATAGTTGATACTTGTTTTATTTTATTTTTAGTATTACATTTTCTTTTATGATTGTGTAACTGCTGAAGGATTTCTTTTTTATACTTTTCTATTTCATGTGCTAAAGTAATATTGTTTACTCCACCTTTTATTAATTCTAATCCTTTTCTATATAATTCATATGTTAAAACTATTGTTGTAGTAGTACCATCTCCGACTGTGTCATTTGTCTTTTTAGCAGCTTCTTTTATAAGTGAAATACCTATGTTTTCTATTTCATCATCAAGTTCGATGGAAGACGCGATTGTTACACCATCGTTCGTTATAAATGGCTTTCCATTATCTTTTGATATTATTACATTTCTACCACTTGGTCCTAAAGTACAAGATACTGCTTCATATAATTTAGTAATACCACTAAGTATCTTATTATTCATTTCTTCATTAAATATTACATTGTTCATATATTTACCTCCAGTAAGTTTTTCCAATATTTTTTAGGCATAAAGTTTCTTTGACATCTTAAGTTTTTTCTTTCTTTAATAGTTACTGCTTTTATGAATGATTTCCACATTTGTTCATATTCATCATTACTATTTTGAAAGTTCATATCTATATCTTCTACTACCTTTAAAATTTCTCTGTCACAGAATATTGCCTTATGTTTATTTTCATCAAATATAATCCATATCTCATTAGGTAATCTATTTTTAAAATGACTTCCTAAAAGATATATTATGTCATTATCAGGATTAATTTTTGAAAAATATATTTCATTTTTAAGTTTAGTGAATCTTACAAATCCTTTAAATTTATGTGCTTCACTTCTAATATTTTTAACCATTTTATTAAATTTAGTCACTTCTACAAGTTCATTATGGTAAATTATTTTATAACCAAACTTATATGCATTAAATAAGTAATCATATATAATTATTGCTTTATCTTTATCATGTGATAAAAATGATATTAATATATTTTCATAAACGAAATCATTTATTTTATTTATTATTGATTCTTTTACTATATCACTTTGTTCATAATTAGTTTCTATATATATTGGTGTATCTATTATATTATCTATATATTCTTTTTCACTATATATTTTTGATGGATAAATATGACTTTTGTATGTTACATATATTAATGTAAATAGTCCTTCTATTGTACCATCATATAAATATATATCATTTGTATGTTTAAAATTGTTCATCATGAAATAAACTTAATTGTTTAATATTTCCTTCTAATAATATTTGTCTATAGATAATATCTTTTTTAAATGTACCTGTCTTACTATAATATTTACCATCACATGTAATAAAGTATTTTGCTCTTTTTAATACTACACCTACTCTTTTTAATGTATCAAAATCTAAGTGTGCTACTTTTCTTGTCATCATTATTCTTTTAGCAGATGTTACTCCTATACCTGGAACTCTTAATATATCTTTATAGTCTGCTGTATTTATTTCTATTGGATAGTTATCAATATTGTTAAGCGCATAGTTAGCTTTAGGATCAATAAGTAAGTTGAAGTTAGGGTTCTTTGGCGTTAATAATTCATTTGCTTTAAATCCATAGAAACGAAGTAACCAGTCTGCTTGATATAGTCTATTCTCTCTTTTTAATGGTGGAGTCTTTATTGCTGGAAGATTTCTATCAACATTAACTGGTACATATGCTGAATAATATACTCTTTTTAAATCAAATTTATTATATAGTCCTTCAGTAAGATTTATTATTTGATAATCACTATCATCACTCGCACCTATTATCATTTGAGTTGATTGTCCTGCTGGTACAAACTTTCTATTATTTTCTCTTTCATTTTTAATTTCAGTCATTGCTCCAAAGATATTATTACTCTTTTTATCAGGTGCTAGTAATTTTAAATTATTATTTGATGGTAATTCTATATTAGCACTCATTCTATCACTTAATTTGCCAAGTTCATCTATTAAATATTTACTACTACCTGGTATACATTTAGTATGAATATATCCATTAAATTTATATTTCTTTCTAAGTAAATATATTGTTTCTATCATAAGTTTCATAGTGTAATCTGCGTCTTTAATAATTGCTGAACTTAAGAACAGTCCTTCTATATAATTTCTTTTATAGAAATTTATTGTTAAATTAGCTATTTCTTCTGGAGTTAGTATTGCTCTTTTAATATTATTACTTTTTCTATTTATACAATATTTACAATCATACATACATGCATTAGTAATTAATATTTTAAGTAATGATACACATCTTCCATCACTAGTAAAACTATGACATATTCCACTTATATGGCCATTACCTGTACCTCCTTCATTCTTTCTATTAGAACCACTTGAACTACAAGAAGCATCATATTTAGCGCTTTCAGCAAGTATTGATAATTTTTCTTCTATATTCATAATGCACCTCTAATTCATTTTAACACAACATGATTATATATGCAAACAAATATTCGCTTTTTATAAAATCTTATTGCTTATTTTTCCCACTTTAAAAGATTTTTCTATACAATTAAAAACCTAGAATATCAAAATCCTAGGCATAAAATATATCTCTTTAAAAATAATTGTTTTTAATTCTTTATCTCAATTTAAATGTTAATTCTTTTCTTTATAAAAGAAGCACTAAAATTATATAGTTTGATTTATATAATTTGAAATATCAATTTGTATATCATTAATCATAAATTTATAATTTATTTTTAAATATTTAGAAACTTTATATGGAACAGTAATTGCTTTAGGCCAATCTTTTAAAATTTCAACATCAAATGTGTCATCTGTAGTGTATTTTATTATTAGTTCTTTATTTGAAATATTTACATCAACTTTTTTAATCTTTTGTATTTCTTTATTCATTTTATCTTGTATACTAGAATTTATTGTTCTGTGATATGTTACATCTAATTTATCTGCTAAAACTAGGCTCAATCCTATTAAAGATTGAATATTATTTCCTTTAGAATGATCAAGAATAGCTTGTCTTAAAGTATTTTCTTCATCTTGTGTAATATCATCTTTATCAATAAATCTAGTAAATATTTTGCTGCTCTCTATCGCATGATCAGTTTTATCTCCTTTTGATAAACCAATGTCGTGTAAAAGTGCTGCTGTCATACCTAAATCTACCATTCTTTCATTAGCATTTAATTGTAATAAAATTGTTTTTACATATTCAGCCACTCTCTTATAGTGTCCTAAGCCATGTTCCCAATCCCATTTACCATTTGTTATAAATTTAAAACTTTCAATTTGTTTTACAGTATCTAAATACAATTTATTATTTAATAATTTTTCATATAAAAGCATAAAATCACCATAATAATTATATCATACCTTTTTATTTTTACAAATATTCGTCCTTACATAAAAACAAAATGTAGTCTTTAAACTACATTAATTTCATAAATACAATAACAAATAAAGTAAATATAATTATACTTATTATTATTGATATTATACTAATAATTGTATATTTTAATTTAGTAAATTTTTTTAACATTAAATTTATTAAGTTTGTTATCAAAATATAATTTGAACTAAATGTTATAATTGTAAGCAATATATCATAGTCTACTCCATATAATGAACATAATTTAGCTGAACTACATGGGATATATTTATATGTTAAATAATTAAAAAGATATTTAAATAGTATTGAAGATAATATCATAGTTACAAAAAGAATAACATCGTTTACTATAATCTTTCTATCATATTCTACCTTATTTCTCTTTATATGATAAATTATTACGAATATTAAAAGTAAAATTATATCAGCAAATAAAGAATAATTCCTAAAATCTTTTATTATGTATCCAATTACTAATACTGAATAAAGTATTAAACTTATTAATATTGTAATTAATATTCTTTTTAATGTTTTCATTTTATATTATCTGTAAATGACTTTGCTATATCATCTACTATTTCATCAAATGTTTTATCTTTAATATTTTTGCTATCTTTTTTTTTAATGTTATTTTTACTTTTATCACTCTTACTTTCAGTAACATATGAAAGTCCTGTTCCTGGTAATGTTAATGTTTTTCTAGTTGTACCTTTTGCTGTTTTGCTTACTCTTACTCCTTTAGTACCAACACTATATCCTATACCATTTTTACTTAAATTTACTTTTACGCCTTTACCTAAATTAATACTTTTTCTAAATCTTAGGCCCATCACTTATCACCTACTTATTTTTTAACACGTCTCTTATTTCTTCTAATAAAACTACTTCATCACTCTTTTTAGAAGTTTCTTTCTTTTCTTCTTTTTTATGTTTATCTAAGAACTTATTCATAATCTTAACTACCATAAATATACAGAATGCTATTATTAAGAAATTAATAACATTTTGTATGAAGTTACCATATTTAATAGTTGAATCTCCTACTTTAATAGTTAACTTTGTAAAATCATATCCCCCTATTAATACTCCTATTAAAGGCATAATTATATCATTTACTAGTGAAGATACTATTGTACTAAAAGCACCACCTATAACAACACCAACAGCTAAATCAATAACATTACCTCTTTTAATAAATGTTTTAAATTCTTCAAATAAGCCTTTTGACTTAGTCGCGAGTTCTTTAATCTCTTTTTTATTTTTCATACTACCTTCTATCTCCTACATAAAGATTATATCATTTTTAAGAAATTAGGTAAACATTAATAAAGATGTTGCAATTACTATAATAACAATACCTATTATTTGTTTCTTATTTAGTTTTTCTTTTAAGAATAATACTGATAATATTATAGTAACAACAATACTTAATTTTTCAATCGTAAACACTATACTTGTTTCGCCTTCTTTTAAAGATGCAAAATAAAATAGCCATGATAAAGTATTAGTGATACCTGAATATATAACATATCTCATACTCTTTTTATTTATATCTTTTATATAAATATATTTCTTTTTAAATATGACTATAAACATCAATATGATAAACACAATAACTGTTCTTATAAATGTTGCTAAAACACTATCTATATCATTAAGTCCTATCTTACTTATTATAGTAGTAGTACTTGTGAATATAGCAGTTAACACAGAATAAAGAATCCATTTATTATCTTTTTCATTAGTAGTCTTTTTATTAACCGTAAGAAGTGTTCCAATTAAAATAAGTGTTATTGATATAATTTTTATAATAGTTATCTTTTCATGCAAAAAAATCATTGATAATATTAAAGTTAATACTATACTTGTCTTATCAATAGGTGTTACTTTAGATACATCACCTGTATCAAGTGCTTTAAAATAGAATATCCAAAGTAGTGTTGTTGATACACCTGATAGTATTAAAAATATAATTGTTTTTAATGATAAAGTTGTTATTTGTGATAGTTTTCCAAAAAGAATTGTTGCTACAAAAGAAAGAATTAATATTATAAAAGTTCTTATTGTTGTTATTAATATTGAATCTACTTTATTTAGTTTAGAAGAGTATGATGCTAAGATGGAAGTTAATCCTGAAAATATTGATGATACTAAAGCATATATTATCCACATGTTATTCACCATTATTATTATGATGTTATTCTTGAAAAAAATGCTTAAAAGTGTTATAATACGAGCAATTTTTGAAAAGGGGAATAATTATGTTCGGAGAAAATATTATTTTAGGAAATGCTAAATGTAAGGTTGATACTAAAGGAAGAATCTTTTTGCCAAAGTTTACATATCCAGAAAAAGATGATGAAATAGTATTTAGTAGTGATGATAATGGTATCATATTACTTAATAATATAGTTTGTTTAAAAAGAAGAATTGATGAACTTGAAAAGAATATATCTAGTGAAAGTGATGAAAGATTAATTAAATCATTAAATGATAAACTTGAAAAGCTTTATTTTTCATGTATATCTACATCTAAAGTTGATAGTCAAAGAAGACTTATTATACCAGTATCTGCTAGAATGGAATATGATATTAATGATTCAGTTATTTTACAAGGATGTAAAGATCATTTAAAAATGTTTAATAATGATGAAGCATATCAAAATTATAAAATGATGTTAAAACAACTTTAATAGTTGTTTTTTTGTGGATACTTGTGGAATAAAATATATTAATTATCTATATATTAATGATATAATGTTATTGAAGGACGTGAAATAATGTTTAAATATGAAAGTGATTCAAGAAAAGTAACTAAAGGTCAAACATTTGTTGCTTTAAAAGGTATGACTGTTGATGGTCATGATTTTATAGATAGTGCGATTAAAAATGGAGCTAGTCATATAATATGTGAAAAAGATATTGATGTAAGTGTTCCATATACTAAAGTAGAAAATACTGATGCTTATTTAAGAGAAATATTAAATAAAGAATACGGTAATGATATTAATAAAATGAAATTAATAGGTGTTACTGGTACTAATGGTAAAACTACTAGTTGCTATTTAATATACCAAATGCTTAATAATTTAGGTATCGATACAGCTTATATTGGTACACTTGGTTATTATCATAAAGATGATTTTATAGAACTTAATAATACTACTCCAGATGTGTTAACTATTTATAAATTACTTTATACTGCTTATGAAAGTGGTGCTAAAAGTGTTATAATGGAAGTAAGTAGTCAAGCATTATCTTATGATAGGCTTACTAATATTAACTATTCTATTATAGGATTTACTAATCTTACTGAAGATCATCTTGATTATCATAAAACAATGGAAAATTACTTAAATGCTAAATTACTTATATTAGATCATTTAAAAGATGATGCTAAAATAATAGTTAATAGTGATGATCCTGTTCATGATAGATTTAAAAAAGAAGGACACAAATTCATTACTTTTGGATTTAATGGTGACTATAAGATAAATAATTTTGATACTGGTGCTGCTGAATCTAAATTAAATTTCAGTTATGATAATAAAGATTATGATGTAGTTATTCCTCTTACAAGTAAATTTAATATTTATAATTATTTAACAATGTTATCAATTGTTCATGAATATGGAATTGATATTGATAAAATAATTAAAGAAACGCCAAATCTAAAAGCACCTAAAGGAAGATGTGAAACATATAAAGTAAATCATGGATATGCGATTGTTGACTATGCACATACACCTGATGCTGTTGAAAAAGTAATAACTGCATACAATGAACTTAAGAAAGGCAAAGTCATAACAATAGTTGGTTGTGGTGGAGATAGAGATCCTAAAAAAAGACCTATCATGGGTCATATTGCTACTGAACTATCTGATTATGTAATATTTTCTAATGATAATCCTAGAACAGAAAATCCAGAAGATATTATGAAAGATATTTTAGAAGGTGTTAAAAAAGATAACTATGAAGTTATCCTAGATAGACGTGAGGCTATTAAACATGGTATTGATATAATGAAACCAAATGATATACTTCTTATACTTGGTAAAGGTCATGAAAATTATCAAATTATAGGTAAAACTAAAATACATTTAGATGACGCAGAAGAAGTACTTAATTACAAATCAAATTGATTCTTTTATAGAATTTAATCTTAAGATACGTTTCTTAATGGTTGAAGGAGCATGTGCATAAGCATCAGCATATTGAACCTTCAATCTTTTTATTTCTGTACTTCTATTTTTAATGTTGTTTATGTCTATTGGCGTATCATGATTTTCTATTATATAAAGTATTTCATCTTTATTTTTAACATGTAATCTATCCAAAATACGCTCTGCAATCTCTCTTGATTTTAATGGATGACCATGAAAATGTCTTACACCATCTTCCCCATCTTGATAACAAAATGGTTTACCTATATCATGTAAAAGTACAATAAGTCTAAGTTCAGCATCAGCTTCAATATGTTTCATCGCTTCTATAGTATGATTCCATACATCATAACAATGATGAGGATGATTTTGAGGAAATCCTACTTCATATTTAAGTTCAGGTATTATATCAAAAATATAATCTTCATTACTTTTTATCATTTCTTCAATATTATCACTTGTTAAAATACTTTCTAATCTATTCATAATTACCTCACAATATTTATATATTAACACAAAGACATATATAAGAAAAGAAGCGACTAATATTAATCATTAATCGCTTAAAGTTTTAGAAATGTGTATGTTATTTTCAAAGTTTTTAGTTTAGTTTTACATTAATTTTCTTATATCTTTTATATTTTTTATATCTATATGCATTCCTCCTTCACTGTCTTTAATGATACTATCCATTTGTTAAAGAATTGTGAAAAGTTAATATAATTTACGTAAAATATATGATATACTTATTTATAGAAGGTAGATATATGAAAAAATTAAACTATAAAAAGATTTTAATTTTGATATTATTTGGAATGATAATATTTCTAATTTCTAATGAAATTGTTTTAGCTGATACAATGTATACTGCTGAATTTGAATTTGGTAATACATATCATCCGTTATTAGAATTTTATATATATGTATTTTATTGTATAGTACAATTATTTTCATTTAAAGCGAGTTTCAGTGAGGCAATAGTTGCAATAGTTGCATTAATGTTTATTGTTTTCTTGTTTTATGAATTATTAAAAATAACTAAATCTCCATATAGAATAGATAAGAAGGATAAGACTGAAAGAGAAAAAGAAATAGAAAATATGAAAAAGATAGCTTCATATAAATATCCAGTTATATATGAAGAAGATATTATTAAAGTATATCCTGAATTTAATAAAAAAGAATTTTTAAATATGGCTCGTAAATATTATATAGATTTTCAAGAATCAATAACTAAATTTAATTATAATAAAATAAAGTCTATTACTTCTAATGAACTATATAATACTTGTAAAACAAAATTAGAGTCATTAAAGAAAGATAACCTAACTAATGTTATAAGTGATATAGAGATTTCTTGGATAGATTTCACAAAAATTGAAAAGAATGCTAATAAAATAGATATATCTGTTATGTTCTATACTTATCAAAAGAATTACATTATTAATGATAAAAATAAAATTGTTGAAGGTTTTTATGATAGAGGTAAATGTGAATATTTAGTTACTTTTAGTAAAGAAATTAATAATGATAAATGGATTATTAGTGATATAACTTTAACTAAACGAATAAATTATATATAAATTAATGTATTTTAAAAGATGTAGATTGAATTTTTCTGGCTCTAAATAATCTAGTGGGGAGCTAATTTTACAAAAACCTAGATAAAATAAGGGGAAACTCTTATTTTTTTACT
>CAKOSH010000010.1 GCA_934102215.1 uncultured Bacilli bacterium | reverse complement strand
TTTAAAACCTCCTTCATATAAAGAAAACAATTGATTGAGTAATATTAAACACTATTAAATGATTAAATGCAACTACGTTATTTTTGAAACGTAAAAGTTGCATTATGCTATTTAAGTAATAGAATTTAGGGTTAATGTTGACTTTGTGTATCAAATATGATATAATATGTGCGTTATTTGGAATATAAGGGGGTATATATGACAACTAAACAGGCTAAATTAATTTTAGGTATTAATATAAATGGTTCTTTTACACTTGAAGAGTTAACTAGAAGATATAGAGAACTTATGAAAATGAATCATCCAGATATGCATGCATCAGAAAATGAAAAAACAATAGCAAGATTCAATGAAAAATGCTCACTATTTAACGAAGCATATTCAGTATTAAAATCATATTTAGAAGATACTGAAAGTAGAGATCAAGAATTTATTTTTATGAAGGCTAAAGCTATAAATGAAATTAGAAGTATATTTGAAGAATGTAATGATACAGCATTAAGACAAAAAGTAGAAAAAATTTATACTAGAAATGTAGCGATTGAAGATTGTAAAGATGTTATTGAATTAGATAGTGCTGTTGAGAATTTCTATGCATTACTAAGAATATGTTATAAAAATTATGAAATAGGTTTTAGAAGACAAAATGGTATTCCTAAGAAATTTGATTTTTCATTAAGATATGATTGTAATACTGATGAATTTGTGACAGAATTAAATGAACTTGAAAAAGCTTATGAATCATATATTGATAGTAAAATAAATGGTACTATATATACATATTTTAATATGGGAGATAGTGTTACAACATCACCATATTTAGATAATAGAATTGATGGTATGAAATACTTATTTCATAATTATAATTTATTTGATTATGAAGAAAGAGGAATATTAGAAGACTTTAGAGATTTTATAAAAGAAAAACATGATTATTATGTAAGTGTTAGTTATGATTATCTAGATATAAAAAGACTTATTGATAAGTTACCTGGTACTTATGAAGATAAAGAATGTGAAAAAAGTAGATTATTATGTAAATTAAATGATAGTGTTTATAAAGGTAATTTTGATGTTGTTAGTAAAAAAGTATTAGAGTTAATTTATCAATTTGATGATAAAGAAAGAGCTATAAATAAACTTCAAACATATTTAAATTGGAAATCTTTCTTAGTTTCTTCTCGTTTAAAATCAAGTAAAGATAAAGCACGTCTTGATTATGTTTATTCTATTATGTCTATATGTACTGAAATATTGTCTAAAGCATATAAAGGAAAATATAGTATAGAAGATGTTTCAATATTAGAAAATATTACATTTAGTGATAAAAATACTGATAAAATGATACTTTCTATGTTAAATAATAAAGGATTTAGTATTTATGTTAAAATACCTAATGAAGAAATAGATGAATTATATAATCCATTTGTATTAAAGAATGAAGATGATGAATTTTTAAGTACTGATGGAAATGGTAATGTTTCTTTAGAGAGTAAAGAAGAAGTAAAGAAAAATAGTACATTAATTTCATTAAATGATATTATTAATTATGGTACTCCTGTATTTAGATATACAAGTGATGGAGAAACTATTGATAATGTATTATATCAATATAATGGTTATGATTTAGTTTGTAATTATGATGCTTGTGATGGTAGAATCAATGATTTCTATTTAACTGGGGCAACAGATCATAAGGGATATGATTATAGTGAACAGTTTGAAGTTAAGAGTAAAGTAGCATATAAAGTACAAAGTATGTTTAGACCTTATACTAAGAAAATACAAAAGAAAAATAAAGGTAAAAAATTATTAAAAATTAGTTCAATTTAAGGAAATACTTCGGTATTTCTTTTTAAATATGATATAATGTTTAAGAGGAGTAAATATGGATCAAGAGAAAATAGGTAAAATTATAAAAGATATAAGAGTTCGTAATAATTTAACACAAGCAGATTTAGCAAATAAATATAATGTTACTTATCAAGCCGTTAGTAAGTGGGAAAATGGTAAAAATATACCTGATATTTCTATACTTAAACAAATGAGTAAAGATTTCAATATTGATATTAATGATTTACTTGATGGAGAGAGTAGTAAGAAAAAGATTAAGTATTCTTATTATATAATTGGTATCATTGTGATATTATTTATTATTTTACTTGTTTTAATATTTACTCATAATGAAGACTTTGTATTTAAAACATTGACAACTACATGTGATAATTTTACTATTAAAGGAAGTATATCTTATAATAAAGATAAATCATCAATATATATATCTAATATTAAATATTGTGGTAAAGAAGATAATACTTTATATGATTCAATAAGTAGTACTTTATATGAAAGTCATAATAATGTTATACATAAAATAGAAGAGTATAAAAGTGAAAGTAAAAGTTCAATAACATTAGATGACTATTTAAATGAAATAGAATTTGCGATTGATAATTATGAATCTAGCTGTAAAACATTTAGTAGTAATGATTTATATATAGAAATACAAGCTAGTAAAGATGATAAAACTATTACATATAAAATACCATTAAGTCTTACTAGTTGTCCTAAATAGATATGAGGTTTATATTATGAATTATGAAGAAAGAATAGAAGGAATTTTAGGCCAAAAATTCTATGAAAATAATGATATAGATAAAATATGTGAATTTATTAAGAGTAAAGATAAAAGTTTAACACTTAAGAAAAAAGGCATTGAGATGCTGGAATTAAGAAAATATTTAAAAGGTTTGATTGATTTAGATTTTGAAGTTAAATGTGAAAATGATACAGTTAACTTTTTATATGATTTTGCTGAATTTAAGAAAAGAATAGGTGAAAGTATATCACCTACGATTAGTGAATTAAATATTCCAGGAACATTTTTAAATAGCAATTTTGAATTTTTATCAAGACTTAGAAATTTGAGTGAATTAAGAATTAATGATTATAAATCTTTATCTTTAGATGTAATGGATTATATTGAAAAAAATACAAATATTAGTGAAATAACAATGTCATATTTATCGAGCGAAGTTAAAGATGGTGAAAAATATTTTTATATAAATGTTGATGGTGAAGAAATAAATTTATATGGAAATATAAGTTTAATAGAAGAAAAGCCAAAGGTATTTGATGTTGATAATAATAGTTTTGAAGAAGGAAAAAAAGATAAGAAATATGATAGAAATGTTAATGCTAAAATAGGTGCTTTAACAAGTGAAAATATTAGAAGAATATTTGATTCATTTAAAGAGGATATGAAATCAATAGATAGAACTATTAATATTGAATGTGGAAAATCTGTATATAATTTAAATATTAAAGATGGTGTTGTAGATTTAAGTGTTAAAGATGAAAATTTAGATAATATTAGTATGCTATATGAAGAATTAGAAAGTTATGGTTTAAATGTTAATCATATTACTTTTTACTTAAGACCAAATTCAAATGAAAAAATAAATTATATTGATAGAGATTATAAAGCGTTAGATGAGATTAGTAAAAAAACATCTATTAATGTTTTAGATGGCGTTGGATTAATGCAATGGGAAAACTTTAGAGGACTTGTTGAATCTATGAAATGGTATAGAGAAATTATAAATGAATATCCTTTATCACCAGTTGAAAAGTTAGCTTTTGCATATGACATATTAAAGACATTTGAGTATAATGAATCTTCTGTTGATGTAAGTGAATCAAGACATCCTGATTTAATAATAAATACAGGCCATATTGTATGTAGTGGTTACACTAATATGTTAAAAGAAATATTTAGAGATTTAGATCCTAATGTATTAGTAGGTTCTTTTGGGGTAACTTGTTATGAAAAAGATAATGTGACTAGAAGGGGTGGTCATAGTAGAGCAATTGTCTATGTTAATGATGAAAAATATGGTATTAAAGGTGCTTATGCATTAGATCCAACATGGGATAGCGTAATGGAGAATGGTACTGAAAAAATTGATAAAGATTATAATGCTCTTGATCTATATAAATATTTTATGATTCCATTTAGTGATTATCATAAGGTTTTTCCTCATGACTCTAATGTTAATTTTTTTAGAGGAGATATAAACTATTTGAATGAAAATTTAAGTGAGCAAAATATTGATAAAGCAATTAGTAGTGTTAATACTATGGAAGAAGAAAATAAAAACAAAAGAAGTTCTTTTTTACCACAAAGTTTTAATACAAATAATTTGTTTATCGCTGATATCAATGATACTTTTGGTAATAAAGGCCATAACTTTATGTTAAATATGTTTAAGTCTAAACGAGTACCAAAAGACAAAATGATGGAAATTATTAGAAATGTTAGAATGGCTGAAGGATATGGTAAAGAATTAATAGACGCTGAAATGGAAAAAGTTTCAAGAATATATGATAAGACAAATATATCTGTTGATCAGTTAACAGGTAAGTTATTATAAATATAAAAGAAATGAGTGATAATATGCATAAATATTTAAACAATAATACATTTGAAATAGTTAATGATATATTTGAAGTAGATGATTTAATAGGAAAAACTATTTCTATTTTAAATAAGAAAGGGTATCACACCTTATATTGTTGTAGTGGTCATGTTAAAGATCCAAGGTTATATGAGAAATACCATTTACGTAAAGATAAATTAGATGGTATATATGATTATCATATTATTAATGAAGAAGATGATTATATTGATGTATTAATTCCGTATCAAAATACAGTAGTTTATATCATGTTTGATAAAAAATATGATTTTGATTTATCAAAGAGTTTTAGATGGAAAGACGATAAAACTATTTATTCGTATACAATAAGTTATTATGAAAATAATAAAAAAAGAAGTAGTAACGATATTCAAAAAGAAATAGAGAGTGTTAATAATGAATTATTATCTTGGGCATCAAGTTTACCTAATAATAATTAATATAAAATGGAGAAATAAAATATATGAAAGTAATAGATAAAAATTTTAATAGTGTGGGTGAACCATCAAATGTTAAAGAAATAGTTAATAATATAGAAAGTACTTTAAGAAATACTAATGTTGATAAAGATATTTTAGAAGAATCTCTATCTAACTTTAATGATTTATTTATTCAAATTTCAGAAGATAATACATATTCTATAAAACTTCCTAATGGTTCTTTAAGACAAAATAGAATTTCTAGTGGGGTAGGAGCTCTTAAAACAAATATGTCTATTAATGTAAATCCTAATGAACTTTATATAGAGCCAGGAATAGTCATGAGAAAGAATTTTAATAATCATCAATTAACTCATGAAATGTTACATGGTATTACATCAAAAAAACATAATTCTTTTGATGAAAATGGAATTACTTATACTAAAACAGGAACAAAAATTGATTATTATGATAAATCTTTAGATGATTATAAAAATCCAAACAATCTTTCTTCAGATGGATTAAATGAAGGAATAACTGAATTACTCACATCAATTATAACAGGTGAATATACTGGTAGTTATGCTCCATTTGTTGTTATTTCATATTTATTTATGTCTAGTAATAATTATTTATTAAATGCTTACTTTATGAAAGATATATCATGTATGGAAAAGTTTTACAAAGACGTTGAAGAAAAACAAACATTAATTACTAGAGATGATTTTATTACCTTGAGTTCTAAATGTACTGACACTGAAAGGTTATCAAAGATTATTTCAGCAGGGTTAGAATATAATAAATCTTATGGAAAAGAAATCAGTAATAGTGAGTTAGACTTTTTTATGAATTATTTAGATAGTAATTTTATGTTAGATTCAGGTTCTTGGCGCGATATGATTTCTAAACCTAGTATAACATGTTAATAAATATAATAATTGTTGTTAATTAAAAAGTAAGAAAAAATAAAAAATTAAATAAAAAAGGTTGGATATAATAGTGAAGAAAAAGATAATATATGTATTAATTTTTATAGTATCAATTATAGTATTAATAATAGGTTGGAATAAATTACAGGAATATATATTTTTTCATCCTTGGAATGATATAATTTCTTATAAGAAACTACAAGAAATAGACGAATTTAAAGAGATTAAAATAAAAAATGATGAAGTAAATTTATCAGGTTGGTTTTGGAATATTGGAAATAAGGATGGAAAGAATCCTCTTGTAATATTTTTTGGAGGCAATGCACAAAACTCATCCAATACTCTTTATAATTATTATCAATCTGGAACAATGAAAAATGTTTTTGGAAATTATAATTTAATGCTTATAGATTATCCAGGGTATGGAATGAGTAAAGGTAAGCCATCTGATGATAGTATGTTTATTGCATCAAAATATATATTTGAGTACGCAACTAAAATGAGTGAAGTTAATATTGATAATATAGTTATTATGGGTTATAGTATAGGAACAGGTGTCGCAAGTTACTGTGCTAGTGAAAATGATGCGAGTGGATTAATATTAGTTGCGCCATATGATAAAGCATTAAGTTTATATAATGATGCTATTGATAGTTTTCATGGTTCAGTTGCTAGTCTTGCAAAATATAGCTTTGACTCATCTACTTATGCTGAAAATGTTACTGAACCCACATTGATTTTCACATCTAAAAAAGATGAAGTAATAAATTATAAACATTCATTAGATTTAGCAGGACATTTTTCAGAACTTGATGATGTTGTAATATTAGAAAATGTAAATCATAATGGATATTTTTCACAAACTGAAGTTTTAAATACTATTACAAATTTCTTAAATAAATTAGAAAAATAAAGTAGAAATTTATATTATGATGTTTATGTTTTTGATATAATTTATATTAAAAGGGGTGATTTGATGAACAAAGATAATAACTTAGTACTAAACGATAATGAAATATCTAAAGTTGACGTGATTTATAAAGATATAAAAGAGAAAATTAAGAATGCCAGAAGTAAAATGTTAAAACAAATCGATACAACAATGATAGAAGTCTATTGGTATGTAGGCAAAATAACATCTGAATTATATAACAATTCGAGTGATGGAACATATGGAAAAAGAATAATCGAAGCCTTATCTAATAAATTAACAAATGAATTTGGCAATGGCTTTTCCGCAGTTTCAATAAGAAGAATGCGTAGATTTTATGAGTATTATCCAAATTGGTCGACAGTGTCGACCGAATTATCTTGGGCTCATTTTCAAGAATTAATTAGAATAGAAAGAAAAGAAGAAAGAGATTTTTATCAAACTGAATCAATTAAATCTAATTGGGGATGTAGAGAATTAAGACGTCAAATTAATACCAAATTATATGATAGATATTTAATTTCTCCAGATAAAAATTTAATTATGGTGGAATCAAAAAAAGGTGAAATAGAGAAGCAACCTGAAGAGTTATTGAAAAGTCCATATATTTTTGAATTTGCTGGCTTAAAAGAAAATAAAAATTATTTAGAAAGTGATTTAGAAAAATCTTTATTAAATCATTTGACTGAATTTTTATTGGAGCTAGGAAGAGGATTTTCATTCGTTGCTAGTCAGCAAAGATTAAAAATAGGACTAGAGTATTATTATCCAGATTTAATATTTTATAATCGTTTGGCAAAGTGTTTCGTTATTATAGACTTAAAAATTGGAAAACTATCACATCAAGATATTGGTCAAATGCAAATGTATGTGAACTACTATAAAAAAACTCAAATGATTGAAGGAGAAAATGAACCTATTGGAATATTATTATGTGCTGATAAAGATGATGCAGTTGTAGAAATGACACTTGGAGATAATGTAAAAAATATTTATGCTTCTAAATATTTGACATATATGCCTTCAAAAGATGAATTATTAAAAATAATTCAAGATGAAAAGGAATTGTTTGAATTTTCAAGAGAAGAATATTAATTATATAATCATTATAATGTTATTTTATAATCAAAACTGTTTTTAAATCAGTAAGCAAATATAAAGTTAATGATGATTAATTGAAAAAATTAGTAAAGGAGAAAAGTATTATGTTTAAGCTTGTAAGTAATTATAAGCCTAGCGGTGATCAACCTGAAGCAATTAAAGAACTTGTAGATGGTATGAATGAAGGAAAAAAGAATCAAGTATTACTTGGAGCAACAGGAACAGGTAAAACTTTTACTATAGCAAATATTATTGAAAAGACTAATAAACCAACATTAATACTTGCTCATAATAAAACACTTGCAGGACAATTATATGCTGAATTTAAAGAATTGTTTCCTGAAAAAAATTTGAGTATTTTGTATCCTATTATAGGAACACCACTAAAACTACTTTATTTAATACCTTTTAGTTTTATTTAATCTCTTGAAAATATCATAAAAAGGCTAAATAAAACTAGTTAATAAAATGTAATTTTATGGTTGAAATTCGTATCCATTCGTGTCCAATAAAAAATTAATAAATATCAAGATAATATATTTATATATTAATGTTTTTAGTTAAAAAGGCATATTTTAGTGCTATAATACAAATGTATATGCGAGGTGATAGGGTATGTTAGTTATTTTTGAAGGATTAGATAATTGTGGTAAAACAACATTAGTACAAATGATAAAAGATTATTATTTATAATTAGGAATAGATGCAGAAATTTCTAAAGAATTTGAAACTAATATAGGTAAGGAATTAAAGAAAATGGCAAAAGAAGGAACTTTAGATCCTATTTTAAAAGCATATTTGTTTGCAACTGATAGATATATAAGAATAAAAAATATAGATCAAGAAGATTTAAAAAATAAAATAATGTTATTTGATCGATACGTTCCGTCTGCTCTTGCTTATCGTATGGCAGAAGGTGTTGATAAAAATTGGGTAACTAATATAAATTCAGTTTTTCCAAAAGCAGATATAGGATTTTTTATTGATATAACGCCAAATGAATTTGTTAACAGAAATACAGATACCAAATTTAATATAAAAGCAACACCTGAACATTTAGTAAAAGTTAGAAGTGCATATTTGTCTATTCTTGATGAAAATAATCTTATTTATATTAATGGAATGCAACCAATTGAAAATATATTTAGTGAAGTTGTTGAAAAAATAGAGGAGTTTAGAAAAAAGAATGAAAGAAAATTTTAATAATCTATTAGAAAGTTTAAAAAAGTGTGAAATTTGTAAAGAAAAATTTGGATTTCAGCCCCATCCTATATTTTTAGGTAATGTTAATTCTAAAATAGTTCAAATTAGTCAGGCACCATCTGCCACTGTTCATGAGACATTAAAACCGTTTACAGATCAAAGTGGAAAAAAATTAAAATACGAGTGGTATAAGATTGATGATGAAACATTTTACAATCCAGATAATTTTTATATTGCAGCGCTTGCACATTGTTATCCTGGAAAAGATAAAAATGGTAACGATAGAATGCCGCCAAAGGTTTGTTATGAAACTTGGATAAAAAAAGAACTAGAATATATAAATAATAAACTTTATATAATAATTGGTGCAAAATCAGCAAAAGTATTTTTTCCAAATGAAAATTTTAATGAATTGATTTTCCAAAATAATTCTATTAAAGGAAAATTAGCAATTGTATTACCACATCCATCACCACTTAATATAAAGTGGTTTAAAGATCATCCTGAATTTATGAAAAAAAGAATATTTGAAATAAGAAAAATAATAAATGAAGTATTGGAGGAAGAGAAAAATGATAGATTTGAAACAAATACAAAAAGATGTTTATCAAAATAAATTAGATAAAGGCTTTAATGTTACAGATATTAATAAAGAGTTTTGTTTAACATATGGTGAAGTAGCTGAGGCATATGAAGCGTGGCGTAAGAAAAAAGATGATGTTGGAGAAGAAATAGCCGATGTTGTGATTTATCTACTAGGATTATCTGAGATTTTAAATATTGATTTGGAAAGTGAACTTTTAATGAAAATTAATAAAAATAAACACAGAGAATACAAAATAATTGGCGGTGTAAATACAAGAGTTAAAGAATATGAAGAAAAATAATATATATTTGGTTACAAAATTATATAGTTTTTATGATAGAAAAACCTCTGTAATTAAGTATAATAGCGTTTTAAATAGTAAAAAAAATTAGAAATGATGAGATATGTTTACCATTTAAGGATAGTAATATGAAGGTTAGTACAGACGAAAATGTTGCTAGAATATTAGATGAAAATAGTATTAAGTATTGGATTAGTAATAGATATTTATCAGGATATTCAGCTGATATTGATTTAAAAACTTAAAAAAATAATAAGATGTTATTTAACATGTTATGATAAAAATGAACCAGACATAGATTTCACTATTTTACAAGGATTTGCTTATTATAATAAATTAAATATTATTGGATATGAATCAAATCCTGTTAAATATTATGTTGAAGGAAAGCAAGAATTTGGCGTTATATTAATGTTAGAGCAGCCGTGTTCTACATTAACAAAAGTATAGATAAGAGTATAAAAGCGAAAATCAATAATATAAAGCATAATTGATACTATAATGGTATCTATTTTAATGTAGTTTAAATATTTTGGAAGAAGATAAAAGAATTTAAATTATGAAAATATTTAGAATGAACCTTGATAGTTGAAATGGCTTCTTTGCTTTATTATAAAAAAGTGTTAAAACAGGTTGCTAAAAAGCATTTAGTTTTATTTAGTAATTTGTAACTGAAATGCGTGCTCGACGCGTGTACGCCAAAAAAATCAGCTTATAGTTAAGGATTAGGATATGAATTTTTAGGTTAATACTAATCATAATAATAGAAAGGAAGTGACGATTATGTTTGAATTAGTATCAAAATATAAACCAAGTGGTGATCAACCCGAAGCAATTAAAGAACTTGTAGATGGTATAAATGAAGGAAAAAAGAATCAAGTATTACTTGGAGCAACAGGAACAGGTAAAACTTTTACTATAGCAAATATTATTGAAAAGACTAATAAACCAACATTAATACTTGCTCATAATAAAACATTAGCAGGACAATTATATGCTGAATTTAAAGAACTGTTTCCTGAAAATAAAGTTGAGTATTTTGTATCTTATTACGACTATTATCAACCGGAAGCATATGTACCTAGTAAAGACTTATATATTGAAAAAGATTCATCTATTAATGATGAAATAGATGAATTAAGACACGCAGCAGTCGCAGCTATAATTGATAGACGTGATACAATTATAGTTTCTAGTGTTTCATGTATATATAGTATTGGCGAAAAAGAAGAATATGTTAATAAAATGTTGAATCTTTCAGTAGGAGATACTATTGATAGAGATGTTATTCTTGAGAAATTAGTAGGTATGCAATACGAAAGAAATGAACTTGATTTTAAAAGAGGAACATTTAGAGTAAAAGGAGATACTATTGAACTTATACCTATTGGTGAAAAGAAAAGTGGTATTAGAATAAGTATGTTTGGCGATGAAATAGAAACTTTATCATTCTTTGATCCATTAACAGGTAAAATAAGTTCTAATGTAAGAACAGTAAGTATTTTTCCAGCATCATTATTCGTAACTAGTGATGAAAAAATGATTGAAGCAACTAAAAGAATTGAAGCTGAACTTAATGATAGACTTAAAGAATTACATGATAATGGTAAATTATTAGAAGAACAAAGACTTAAAGAAAGAACTATGTATGATTTAGAAATGCTTCGTGAAACTGGATTTTGTCATGGTATTGAAAATTATAGTAGACATTTATCACTTAGGGATAAAGGTGAAACACCAACTACATTAATTGATTTCTTCCCAGATGATTTCTTACTTGTTATAGATGAAAGTCATGTTACACTTCCACAAGTAAGAGGTATGTATAATGGAGACCATATGAGAAAACAAACTCTTGTTGATTATGGTTTTAGATTACCTAGTGCGATGGATAATAGACCATTAAAATTTGAAGAATTTAAAGAAAAACTTAATCAAGTAATATATGTATCAGCTACACCTGGTGATTATGAACTTTCTCTTGTTAATAATAAATGTGTAGAGCAAATAATTAGACCAACAGGATTATTAGATCCAATTATTGAAGTTAAAAGTACTAAGAATCAAATTGATGATATTATTAATGAAATAAATGAAAGAATCAAAAATAATGAAAGAGTTTTAATAACAACATTAACTATTAGAATGAGTGAAGAATTAACTTCATATTTAAAAGAACTTGGTTATAAAGTAACATATTTACATAATGAAATTAAAACTCTTGAAAGACTTAATATTATTAGAAATTTAAGACTTGGTAAAATAGACATTATCGTAGGTATAAATCTTTTAAGAGAAGGAATTGATATTCCAGAAGTATCATTAATATGTATAATGGATGCTGATAAACAAGGATTCTTAAGAAGCGATAGAAGTTTAATTCAAACAATAGGTAGAGCAGCTCGTAATAGTAATGGTAAAGTTATAATGTATGCTGATGTTATGAGTGATGCGATGAAGACTGCAATAAGTGAAACAGCAAGAAGACGTGCTATACAAGAAAAATATAATGAAGAGCATGGTATCATTCCTAAAACAATACAAAAAGAAATCAAAGAAGCAATAAGTAATTCAGTAGAAGAAGAAAAGATTGAAAAGAAAAAATATTCTAAGAGGGAACTTAATGATATGATTCATAGACTTGAAGTTGAAATGAAAGAAGCAGCATCAAGACTTGATTTTGAACGTGCTACTGAACTTAGAGATGTAATATTTGAACTAAAAGATTTAAAGTGAAAGGATTTAAAGTGATTTAAATCTTTTTCATTATATGCTATTATTTATATAGTAGAGGTTTGTATGAAGAAGAAAACTATTGATAAAAAGAAAAGAAACATAATAATATTTACTATTTTAGGAATTATATTATTGTTGGCTATTGTTTATTCACTGGTCATTAAATATTATGCAATTAAGTCTTGCGATACTAAATATGAGTATGCAAAAGCAGTTAAAATTGATGGTGATTATTACTGCTGTTCAGAAGTTGATAGTCAATTAGGTTGTTGGAGAATTAGATATGGAAAAGAAAAATAAAACATTATTATTAAAAATAATAAAGGTAATTGTTGAGATGTTAATATTAGCTATAATTGTATTAGTATTATTTCATTTAGGATTATATTGTTATGAAAAATATGCCTATAATGCTTTCGTTTCTCATGAAATATGCCAAGTTTATGGATATAACTTTAAACCAACAAAGATAAAAAAAGAAAATTATTGTTGTAGAAAAAGTGAAGACAAAAACTATATAAATTGTATAAAAATAGATGGTGATTAATCATGAAGAAAAAGAAAAACAAAATTGATTTAAATAAAATAAATATAAGAGGCATAGTAGCAGTAACTATATTGCTATAGGAATAGTATGCTTTGAAATGTGTATAAGAATATTTCCTTTTGTAAAAATTACTTATGGTAGCTTTTGCGATAGTTATAGAAAAGAAGGATATATTAAAGAATATTATACTAGAGATATAAAAGGTGAAGAAATCATACATAAATTATATTGCTGTAAACCAGACTTTAGTGGTAATACTAATAAATGTATTTACCAAATGGATATGGAATAGTCTAAAATATGTATTTTGAATTTATTGAGTGTTGTATTTTACATAAAAATTAATTATAATGTTTATAGTAGGAGTTGATAAAAGTGATTAATTGTAATAAATGTGGATTTGCGAATAAAGCAGGTTCTAAATATTGTGGAAATTGTGGTAATGATTTAAGTACAAATGTAAATAATGTTAATGTACAAAATAAAAGTAATGAAAAAATATTATTTTCTATATTAGGTTTCTTTTTTCCAATAGTGGGTATTATAATTGGATGTATTTATTCTAAAGATAGAAAAGATATTTCTAAGCCAATATTTATAACATCATTTGTATCTATAGGACTTAAAGTAATTTCATTTTTCTTCTTCTTTATATTTGCTTTTATAATTGCTGCAGATATAGATTCTAATTTACCTAATTATTCATGTAATGCATTATGTGGTGGAAATTATAGAAGTGTAGGAAACAGTTGTACATGTAAAGATGGTCGTAAATATGATTTAAATACTGGAGAACTTATAGAAGATAATCATGGTGATGATAATTATAACAATGGAAATGGTAGTTTAGATGACAATACAATTGTTAAAAAACAAATAAAGATAACAGGTAATCCAACTAATGGAATGCTTAAATCTTGGAAAACTGATATCAATAATGGTAGAGAAGTAGTTACAGTAATAGCTAGTTCAGGTTGTCCTCATTGTAAAGAATATAAACCTGTTATTACAGATATAGCTAATAAATATAATATTAAATTATACTTCTTTGAAGTAGATTTACTTAGTGAAAGCGATAAAGATATTTTAACTAATATTGATAGTGATGAATTTGATTATTCAGGAAGTGTTCCATATACATTTGTTATAAGAAATAATCAGTATATTGGAGATACAGTTGGTTATGTTAATTCTGGAAGTACAATATATTATTTAAATAAATTTGGATTTAATATTCCTGAAGATTATAGTTATGATAACAATAGCATTTAAAACTATTGTTTTCTTTTTAAATATGATATAATACAAAACGGAGTTGATGTAGTATGAAAACACCTAATATGTTAGATGCTAAAAAGAGAAATCAAAATGATATAAAATATGTTAAATATAATAAAGAGTTTGATAAATTTGGTAAAGATAAAAAATTTTTTGTAAGAACTTATGGTTGTCAAATGAATGAACATGATAGTGAAAAGATTAAGGGAATGCTTAAGAGTGTTGGATTTAGTGAAGCAAATGATATTAATGATGCTGATATTGTTATATTAAATACATGTGCGATAAGAGAAAATGCTCATGATAAAGTATTCGGATTTTTAGGAGTTCTTAAACATATGAAACAAAGTAATCCTAATTTACTAATTGGTCTTTGTGGATGTATGGCTCAAGAAGAAGTAGTTGTAAATGATATATTAAATAAATATAAATATGTTGATTTTGTATGTGGAACTCATAATCTTGATAATATGCTTTCTATAATTAAGAATAAAATTGATACAGATAAAAGACAAATAGAAGTTCTTAGTTATGAAGGTGATGTTGTTGAAGGAGTACCAGTAGTAAGAGATAGTAAATATTCAGCTTGGATAGATATTATTTATGGTTGTGATAAATTCTGCACATATTGTATAGTTCCATATACAAGAGGTACTCAAAGAAGTAGAAAACATGAAGATATAGTAAGTGAAGTAGAAAATCTTGTTAAAGATGGATATAAAGAAGTAACATTACTTGGTCAAAATGTTAATGCGTATGGTAAAGATTTATATGATAATTATAATCTTGCTGACTTACTTAAAGATGTAAGTGATACAGGAATAGAGAGAATTAGATTTGTTACAAGTCATCCATGGGATTTTACTGATAGCATGGTTGATATAATCGCATCAAGAGATAATATTATGCCTTATATACATTTACCACTTCAATCAGGTAGCAATAAGATACTTAAACTTATGAATAGAAAATATACAAGTGAAGAATATTTAAAACTATATAATAGTATTCGTGAAAAGGTTAAGGATTCAAGTGTGACTACTGATATAATAGTTGGTTTTCCTGGCGAAACAGAAGAAGATTTTGAAGAAACATTAAAAATTGTAAATGAATGTAAATTTGACGGAGCCTTTACTTTTGCATATAGTCCTCGTGAAAATACACCTGCTGCTTTAATGAAAGATGCTATACCAGAGAGTGTTAAAATGGATAGATTACATAGACTAAATGAAGTGGTTAATAAATATAGTAATCTTAGAAATCAAAAATTACTTGGTAAAACTGTTAAATGTTTAGTAATAGGTGAAAGTGAAAAAGATAAAAATAAAGTATGTGGTTATACAGAAAATATGAAACTTGTTAACATAGAAGGACCTAAATCATTAATTGGAAATATTGTTTTTGTTAAAATAACTGATACTAAGAGTTTCTCATTAGATGGAGAATATATAGGTGAGTAAAATGAAGAAGTATTTAATATATATATTAATAATTATATTTATAATTGGTGGAGTTTATTTATACAAAAATAGTAATGAAAAAGAAAATCATAATGATAATAGTAATGATGGTGAAAATAAAACTACTGAGGCTATAAAAGATACTAAATGTATAAATGGATATGAATGTATAGTTAAAGATAATAAAAAATATTATTTTAGTAATAAAACTAGTATAAGTATTAATAATATGTATAACTATGTAACTGATGAAATGGAAGCAGGTTCTTTAAAGATAGAAGATGGTACATTAAAATTTATTGGCCTTGATAATAAAGTTCTTAAAGTATTTGATAATGTTCATAATGCTAAATATATTGAATCAAATACATTTTGTAGTGAAATATATTACGTAGTTCTTACTAGTGATAACAAAGTGTATAGAACTGATGTAAACTTAAGTTTATTTTTAGAAGAACCATTCTATCAAATAGAATTAGATTATGATGTAAAAGGTATTTCTCTTAATAATGGAGATAATACATGTATAAATAAATTAACTATTATGGATGATAAAACAAACATTAAGGAATTAAATGATTAGTTCCTTTTTAAATTACAAAAATGTGTTTGTATTCATTGACATTTTATAAATAAAATATTATATTGGTTAAAGAGGAGACAAAGATTATTATGAAAAGATTATATATTGATTTTGATGGTGTTGTAATGGACACTATTCCTGAACTTTATGACGCACTTGAAAAGAGTGGAACTGATGTAAGTAATCATAGAGAAATATCTATATTTTTTTCTACATTTGATTTTACTAGAGTTGTTAATGATAAAAATATTCTTAATGATTCAATAGAGTGTATAAAGAAATTACAAGAAAGTAAATTATTTGAAATATCTTTCTTAACACATATTAATTCATTAACAGAAGGTATTGTTAAAGTAGATTATTTAAGAAAATATTTTGATGATATAAATATTATTATGGTACCTAAAGAAATATCTAAAACAAGAGTAGTTCATAGTAAAGATGCTATACTTGTAGATGATTATTCTGGTAATTTAAAAGAATGGGAAGATAACGGTGGAGTAGCTGTTAGATTCTCTAAAGATTTAGAATCTCATGGATTTAAAGTTATTAATAAATTAGATAAATTAATTGATATGTTTGAAAGTGAGGAATAAATGGTAGAAGTTATAAGAGTAGTAACAGGTCTTTTAAAAGAAAATTGTTATATTATACATAATGGTATAGATTGTTTAGTTATTGATCCAGGAAGTGATCAAGAAAAAATACTTACTGAAATTAATACAAGAGGATTACATGTAAGAGGTATATTAATAACACATTATCATTTTGATCATGTAGGATGTTTAGATGCATTTAAAGAGATATATCCTACTGCTAAAATAGTTGATTATAAGACTAAAGGTGACGTTAAAATAAATACATTTGAATTTAAAGTAATAGAAACATATGGTCATACTATGGATAGTGTTTCATATTATTTTGATAAAAACGATATATTGTTTACTGGTGATTTCTTATTTAAGGGAACTATTGGTAACTTTGAAGAAGATAATGAAGAATATATGTTTAATAGTCTTAAAATATTTAAATATATGTCAACTAATGTACGTATATATCCAGGACATGATAGTGAAACAACAGTAGAAGAAGAACTTAAAAATAATCCATTCTTGAAAGGTATATAATGCTTGCGAGTGTTTTAATAGAATATTCAGTTAAATCACTTAATAAAGTATTTGATTATATAGTACCAGATGATATAAAAGATATAATTAAAGTAGGACATAAAGTAATAGTATCTTTTGGTAAAAGTGAAGTAGAAGGATTTGTTTTAAAACTTCATAATAATAAAGAAGATAATATGAATTATAAATCTATTATAAGAATACAAGAAAGTGATTTCTATTTAAATGAAGAATTACTTAAATTAGGTAAAAGTTTAAGTAATTCTTTACTATGTAATTTAATAAGCTGTTATCAAGTAATGTTACCTAAAGCATTAAAAGCATCATATAAGACAAATATTAGTAGAAAATATGAAACAATTATTAGTCTTAATAAAGCTGCTCTTATTGATGATTATATTTTAGAACATAAAAGAAATAAGAAAGAATTAGAAATAATTAGTTTATTAAAAGAAAAAGATATTAATAAGAAAGAAATTAATTCGCCATCATTAAAAAATTTAATAAATAATGGTATTGTTTTAGAAATAAAAAAAGAAGTAAATAGAGAAGTAATGGTTCTTGATGAAAAGAAACGTGATATAAAACTTACTGATAATCAAGAGAGTGCTGTTAATGAAATAATTAATTCAAGTGATAGTAAATTTCTATTATATGGTGTTACTGGTAGTGGTAAAACTGAAGTGTATATTGAATTATTAAAAAGAACTATTAATGAAGGTAAAACTGGTATTGTTTTAGTACCTGAAATATCTTTAACACCACAAATTGTTTCAAGATTTAAGTCAGTATTTGGTTCTTCTGTTGCTGTATTTCATAGCTCACTTAGTGAAGGAGAAAAATATGATGAATATAGAAGAATAATGAATCATGAAGTATCACTTGTAGTTGGTGCTAGAAGTGCAATATTTGTACCACTTAATAATATAGGGTTGATAATAGTAGATGAATGTCAAAGTCAAACATATAAGCAAGAAAATACTCCTAAATATAATGCAATAGATGTAGCCTTTTTAAGAGGTGAATATAATAATGCTAAAGTCATTCTTGGTAGTGCAACTCCTAG
The DNA here is from genome assembly GCA_934102215.1 of uncultured Bacilli bacterium. GTDB lineage: Bacteria > Bacillota_I > Bacilli_A > RF39 > UBA660 > CAG-1000. The sequence goes on along the minus strand of CAKOSH010000010.1, from coordinate 34,713 downwards.
TCTTGAACAATATATTAGAGCTAAAAAGAATGTATATCATTTAATAAATTTAACTACTAGAATAAGTGGTAAATTTCCAAGTATAGAAATAGTTGATATGGAAAAGGAATCACATAAACATAATTATATTATTAGTGATAAACTTGATAACGAAATAAGAAATTCTTTAAGTCGTAATGAACAAGTAATACTTCTTTTAAATAGACGTGGCTTTAGTACATTTTTGTCTTGCACTAATTGTGGTTATGTTTATAAATGTCCTAATTGTGATATATCTTTGATTTATCATAAGAGTAGTAATTCATATAGTTGTCATTATTGTGGATATAGAGTTACTAAAAGTGAAGTATGTCCTAAATGTCATGAAGATGCAATAAGAGATTTAGGACTTGGAACAGAAAAGCTTGAAGAAATGATATCTAAAAAATATAATGTACCAGTTCTTAGAATGGATGCTGATACTACTAGTACTAAAAATTCCCATCAAAAACTTATAAGTGAATTTAGTAGTGGAAAATATAGTATATTAGTTGGGACACAAATGATATCAAAAGGACTTAACTTTGAAAATGTAAGTTTAGTTGGTGTTATTAATAGTGATTCAGCACTACTTATGCCAGACTTTAGAAGTAGTGAAAGAACATATGAACTTTTAAGTCAAACAGCAGGTAGAGTTGGTAGATTTAATTTACCAGGTAAAGTTATTATACAAACATATAATCCTACTAACTATGTATATAATGCAGTTACTAAAAATGATTATGAATATTTCTTTAATTATGAAATGAAAATTAGAAAACAATTAATGTATCCACCATATTATTATATATGTAATCTTACTATGATAAGTGATTCATTTGAAAAATCTAGAGATACAGCAAATGTAATAAAGAAATATCTTGATAATAATTTAGATGATAATTATATAGTACTTGGTCCAAGTGTAGCATCTATTGTTAAACTTAAGAATAAATATAGATTTAATATAATGATTAAATATAAGAAAAATGATTTACTTATGAAAGTATTAAGAGAAATAAATGATAATAATTATAGTGGTGTTACTATTGATATAAATATAAATATTTAATATAATTATTAGTGTAAATTATATATGTAGGTGATTAAATGAAAGATAAAAAAGTAGTATTCATGGGAACTCCTGAATTTAGTGTACCAGTTCTTGAAATGTTAATAGAAAACACTAATGTTGTTTTAGTTGTGACTCAGCCTGATAGCTATGTAGGACGTAAACATGAGTTAAAATATACTCCAGTTAAAGAATGTGCTTTAAAACATAATATACCTGTTTTTCAGCCTGAAAAAATAAGAGAGGAAACAGATGAAATACTTAAGTGTAATCCAGATATTATTATCACATGTGCTTATGGTCAAATAATTCCAAGTGTACTTTTAGATACACCAAAGTATAAAGCAGTTAATGTTCATGCATCACTTTTACCTAAACTAAGAGGTGGTAGTCCACTACATAGATGTATAATATATGGATATAGTGAAACAGGAGTAACTATTATGTACATGGCTCCCGGTATGGATGATGGAGATATCATTACACAAAAAAGCATTAAGATAGAAGACACTGATAATGTAGGAACAATACATGATAAATTAAGTGTTTTAGGTAGAAACTTATTACTTGAAACACTTCCATCAATATTTAATGGTACGAATGAAAGAATTCATCAAGATGAAAGTGAAGTAACGTTTGCTTATAATATAAAAAGAGAAGAAGAAAAGTTAGATTTTAATAAGACCGCTCGTGAAATATTTAATCATATAAGAGGAATGTATCCTTTTCCAGTTGCATATACAACATTAAATGGAGAAATAATTAAAATATGTGAAAGTAAGATTGGTACTAAAACAAATGGAACAGTTGGTGAAATAATCAGTATTTATGATAATGGTATAGGTGTTAAATGTAGTGATACTGAAATAATAATTACAAAACTAAAGCCAAGTGGTAAAAAAGAAATGATGGCACGAGATTTTATAAATGGAAGAGGTAAAAATAAACTATTAGGAGAAAAATTATGTTAGAAAAAATACTTGATTATCAAGAAAAAAGAAAACAAAAGAAAAAAGAATTGGAACCTAAAAAACTAGAAATATATCTTATAATATTTGGTGTGGCAGTAATAATAGTACTTCTAAATAATATATTTGGTGATGGAATTACCACTAATAATGATAAAACTAATAGATTAAAAGTATTTGTTACAGCAGAAAAATTAGATGAATACTTTGGTAAAATAAAAAATAATTATGAACTTACTGCTAAAATAACAAGAAATAATGATGAATACCAATACTTATATGAAACAGATGGTATATTTGAGGGAATGGAAGTTAGTAATTACAATATAGGTTATTTAAAATATAAAGGTAATAAATATGAAGTTAAAAATAATAAATTAGTAATAAATAATGATATTAGTGTAGATAAATATGTTAATACTAATTTTTGTAACTTAGAGTTCATTAAAAATATAATCTCTAAAAGTGAATGTAGTAGAAAAAATAGAAATATATCAACTTGTGAAATTAAATTTAATGATTTATTAAGTGAATATAATACACTATTTAATAAATCATATACTGTATATGATGATAATACTAAAATAACTATGCAAGTATATAATAGTGCATCAAATATAACTAATTTTAAAATGGATTATAGATTACTTAATAATATAATAAGTAATGATAGTTATGATGAATTAATATATAATATATATATATCTAATGTTGATAAAGTTGATTATAGTGATGCTTATACATTATTTCCTGATTTATTTAAAAAATAAAACTAGTTTTGTCGAATAGAATGAATTTATATTTAAATTATTTTATCATATAAATGGAGGTGGAATGATAGATATAAATTCATGTTTTAAAGAATTAGATAGTGATATTAATTTATGTATTTTAACATATGAGGAACAAGTTATTTGACTTGTTTTTTGTTATTATATAGATTTTTTAGCATTCTTGACAACTTCATATGTATGAGGTAAAATTATATTGGAAGAGAGGCTAAAAAGTATGTATGATGATAAGAGATTTCTAACAGCACGTGAGATATTAGAAAAAGATTTTAAGATTGATGCTAGAGGATATAGACCTCAAGAAGTAGATCAATTCTTAGATTTAGTTATTAAAGATTATGTTGATTTTGAGGCTACAACTAAAAGACTTGTAACTGAAATAAAAGCACTAGAATCTGATAATGCTAAATTAAAGGCTGAAATTAGAAATTTAAAAGCATCACTTGATATAGCTAACTCTAATAAAGGTGTCACTAATGTTGATTTATTAAAAAGAATTAGTGATTTAGAAAAAGTAGTATATGGTGAATAATTTTTTAGACAAACGCTGCATGTAAATGTAGAGGAAAGTCCATGCTCACTCATTCTGGAATGAATGAAAGTGTTCGTGCTAGAGGAATAAATAACTCTAGGTAGTACGAAAGTACTAACGGCGGTGAGGTAATCAAGACCTGATTATATTAGCCATAAAGTGCCATAGAGACGAGATAGTTAGGAATAACTATTGTGGAACGCGGTAAACCCCACGAGTGAGAAACCCAAATTTGGTAGGGGAGCGCTTATGAATGAATAAATAAAGGAGTAAGTGAGGGAGAAATCCTTAGATAAATGTTTGTCACCTTAAAGGTACAGAACATGGCTTATTAAAAATTATCATTATTAACAGGAGAAATATGAAAGAAATAGGAGAAAGTTTTAAAGAAGCAAGAGAAACAATCGGTATTTCTAAAAGTGAAGTAATAAAAGATTTAAATATAACAGAAAGTCAATTAGAAAATTTAGAAGATGGAAATGCTAATGCATTTAAAGATGTATTCTTCTTAAAAGAAACAATAAAAAAATATGCTATATATTTAAATTTAGATGAAGATGAAATGATTGATAAATTCAATGATTTTATATTTGGATATACTTCAAGAATACCTATAAATGACATATTAGAACAAACAAAAGAATTCAAAATATTAGAGAAACAAAAAGAAGATAATAAAATAGTTTCTCCATATACAATTAAAAGAAAAAACAATAATACAAAATATATAATTATATATATAGTATCTATAATAGTATTAATAATGTTAGTATTTATGATCATCAAATTCATTACTGATAGAGATGTAAATACAAAAGTTATTTATGATAATTTAATTGAAAGGAGAGTATAGATTATGAATGTACCTAATAAAATTACATTATGTAGGATTATTTTATCAATTCTTTTACTAGTATTAATAATATTTCCAATGGAGAAGATAGGTATTGATTTTCCAGAATTTAAGATTGGTGATGTTATCATCAATAGTAAGTATCTAATATGTGGCATTATATTTATGATTGCTTCACTTACTGATTTCTTAGATGGTTATTTAGCTAGAAAATATAATTTAGTAACTGATTTAGGTAAAGTAATGGATGCTATTGCTGATAAAGTACTTGTAAATGGTGTACTTATTGTACTTGCTGTAGAAGGTTTTATTAGTGTAGTTGTTCCTGTAGTTATAGTTTCAAGAGATATATTTGTTGATTCTATAAAGATGGTCGCAGGTCAAAAATCTGGTGCTGTTGGTGCTAGTAAGGCTGGTAAATTCAAAACTGCATTTATGTTAGTTGGTGTTACATTATTATTTTTCCAAGATATTCCATTTTCACTATTTGGTGTTAACTTTGTATCTCGTACAATAATAATGATAGCTACAGTATTGTCAGTTATTAGTGGTATTCAATATTATGTTAAAAATAAAAAGTATTTATTCGATACAAAATAAATACTTTTTTTATTTGTTATTTTTTTCTTTAATATCAGTTTCTTCAATATTTTCAAGAGCATATCTACATGCTTGAATTACAAATGAAGAAAATGTAATATTTTTACCAACTAATTGTTTTTCAATTTTTTCAATTAATTCTATAGGAAACCTTATTGTTTTGTTTTCCGTTTCACTTTTATGTTCTTTCATTTTAAAAGTCATATTTAACCTCCAAAATTATCGTATTACAAAAAAGATATAAAGTATGCATTGCAAATCGCAATGCAAAATGATAAAATTGAAATATAAGATAATTCGGGAGTAAGTTATGAAAAGAGTTTTAGAGTTTTTAAAAGAACATAAATATTTAATGGTACTTTTAATAATAGTAGGTTTCAGTGTTACATTAGGATTAACTTATTCAAACTTTATTGTTACTTCAAATAATCATAAAGCAGCTGAAATGTACATAGGAGCATTAAAATATTCAATAGAAATAGATGAAAGTAGTACTAACACATTATCAGTACCAACAGGTGAAACAATTATTGATGTTAAAATAAATAATTTAAATCCAGTAGATACTTATTATAAATTGCTTTACTTAAATAATTCAAATTTGACAGTTGAATATTTTAGTTCAGCATATGAATTAGATGACTCAAATAATGTAACAAAATCATATGATAAACCAAGTGACTCAGTTATATCAAGTAATACAAAAACAATAAAACTTAAAATAACAAATAATGGTACTTCTTCACAAAATCTCAGTTTAAGTGTTAAAGGTGGGTACATAACAAATACATTAAGTGACATAACAATACCATCTACATATAGTGAAATTGCTTCAATTAATACAAAAGCAAGTACATATTTTTGTAAAACAAATGATACTTTAACACTAGGGTTACAATATGTAAATGGGCAATATACTTATGCTTATAAGCAACAAGGAAAATCAGCAAGCTCAGGTTTAGGCTGGTATAATATTAATAATGACGGTTGGGGTATGCAACTAACTGATAAAACAAGTACAGACGCAGTAACAAGTAAAGTTTGTACATATATAAATAATAAGCCAATAATTTCAATGTCAAATATGTTCGCAAATAGTCAAGCCACAACCTTGGATTTAAGTAGTTTTGATACATCAAAAGTAACAAATATGGAGTGTATGTTTTCTGATAGTCAAGCCACAACCTTGGATTTAAGTAGTTTTGATACATCAAATGTGACAAATATGGGTGCTATGTTTGGTGGTAGTCAAGCCACAGCCCTAGATGTAAGTAATTTTGATACATCAAATGTAACAAGTATGTATGAAATGTTTTATAATAGTCAAGCTACAATACTAGATGTAAGCAAATTTGATACGTCAAACGTAACGAATATGATTTATATGTTTGCTAATAGTCAAGCCATAACATTAGATGTAAGCAATTTTGACACATCAAATGTGTATAGTATGCGTTATATGTTCATGAATAGTCAAGCTACTGTTTTAGATGTAAGCAATTTTGATACGTCAAAAGTAACTACTATGGCTAGTATGTTTTCTGGTAGTAAAGCTGTAACATTAGATGTAAGCAATTTTGACACAAGCAATGTATGGACTATGGAACATATGTTTTCAGGTAGTCAAGCCACAACTCTAGATTTAAGCAATTTTAATACATCAAAAGTAGAAAATATGTGGGGGATGTTTCAAGGTAGTCAAGCTACAACATTGGATGTAAGTAATTTTGATACTTCAAATGTAACGAATATGCATTCTATGTTTTGGGGTATTCAAGCAACAGACTTAGATTTAAGCAATTTTGATACATCAAAAGTAACAAGTATGGCATATATGTTTTACAATTCATATAATCTTAAAACTATATATGTTAGCGATAAGTTTAATACTGATAATGTTACTAGTAGTAGTAATATGTTTACTTACACGTCTAAACTTGTAGGTGGAGCAGGAACAAAATATAATGGTTCTTATGTTGATAAAACCTATGCTAGAATAGATGGTGGAACAAGTAACCCTGGGTACTTTACTGATGTTAAAGATAAGCCTTCAACATTTGGAACAGATGATTGGGCTACAGTTGTAAGTTCCGTTAAAGCAGGTAATTCACGAGGATATAAAGTTGGAGATACAAAAGAAATAGATTTAGGAACAACCTACGGAACACATACAATACGTATAGCAAATACATCAACTCCAAGTGAATGTAGTACTACTGGTTTCTCACAAACAGCATGTGGTTTTGTGCTTGAATTTGTAGATACTATAACTGAAAATAGAATGAATAATAATGGTGGGCCAAAGGGTACAAATGTAAAGGGCTGGCCAGCAACTACGATGAGAACATTTATAAATAATGATATATATAATTCATTACCAGAAGATTTAAAAAGCGGAATAATAAATACAATGGTAGTGTCTGGACACGGAAGTGAAGATACAGCAAATTTTACATCGATAGATAAATTATATTTACTTAGTACAGCAGAAATATGGGCACAAGGAACATCGAATAAAATTACTTCTGATTCTGCGAGAAATATGACAAGACAACTAGATTATTATAAAGCACAAGGTACTTCAACAGATAATTATAGTGCAGCTATAAAAAAATCTGATACTATTAAGAATTATTGGGGACTTCGTTCTTCTTGTTCTGATTCTAATTTTGCTTTTCATTATGTAACTAGTAGTGGAAATCATAATGGTGATAACGGTTTGGCAGGTTCAATTGGTGTCTCACCAGCCTTTAGAATAGGTTGATATATTGAAAAATGATAATATTTTTATGAATTTTATAAAAATATTATTTTTTTTGAAGTGGTTAAAATTGTGTTTTGAGAGTGTTTTTCTTGGTAAAATTGTATTTTATATATAGATTATTTAGCGATAATTTAATTATTGAAATATTTTGGCGTTGATAATTAAATTTTTATCAAACAAGTGTTTGTAAATAGGTGTTGACAAAGGTTATTTTTTATTTTACAATTAAGTTACTGAAGGAGACAAATAGAGTTATGAAAAAAGAAAAAGATAAAACTTTAGATCAAGTACTTGCTGATATCGAAAAACAATTCGGTAAGGGTGCTATTATGAAATTAGGAGAAAGAGGAGTTAAAAATATAGATGTAGTATCAAGTGGTTCGTTATTACTTGATCAAGCATTAGGTGTAGGTGGTTTTCCAAAAGGAAGAATTATAGAAATATTTGGACCTGAATCAAGTGGTAAAACTACTATTGCTTTACATGCGATAGCTGAAGTTCAAAAGACAGGAGGAAGAGCTGCTTTTATTGATGCAGAACATGCTTTAGATCCAGTTTATGCTAGAAAATTAGGAGTAGATATTGATGAATTATTATTATCACAACCTGATACTGGTGAACAAGCTCTTGAAATAGTTGAAGCATTAGTAAGAAGTGAAGCAATGAGTATAATTGTTATAGATTCAGTAGCTGCATTAGTACCACAAGCTGAAATAGAAGGCGAAATGGGAGATTCTCATGTTGGACTTCAAGCAAGACTTATGAGTCAAGCACTTAGAAAATTAAGTGGTATTATTAATAAGACAAATACAATATGTATATTTATAAATCAATTAAGAGAAAAAGTAGGTGTAATGTTTGGTAATCCAGAAACTACTCCAGGTGGACGTGCATTAAAATTCTATTCAACAGTTAGATTAGATGTTAGACGTGGAGAACAAATTAAAGTAGGTGGAGATGTTCTTGGCAATAAAACAAATATTAAGGTTGTTAAAAATAAAGTTGCTCCTCCATTTAGAACTGCTGAAGTTGAAATAATGTATGGAGAAGGTATATCTAAAGTAGGAGAAATAATAGACCTTGCATCTAATCTAGGAATCATTGATAAAAGTGGAGCATGGTTTAGCTATAAAGGAGAAAAGATTGGACAAGGTAAAGAAAATGTTAAACTTGTTCTTAAGAATAATCCAGCGATGTATAAGGAAATTGAAGATAAAGTTCGTAAGAGTTTATTTAGTAATCCTGATGAAGTTAAAAAGATTGAAGATAAGAAATAATTATCTTTTTTCTTTTGAAACATAGAATAATAATATAAAATGTGATAAAATCTAATTTAAAGAAAGAGGTGAAAAGCATATGTCATTAATGATATATAACACTGCTAGTCATAAGGAAGAAGAATTTAAACCTTGGAATAGTGAATGTGTTACTATGTATACTTGTGGTCCTACAGTATATCATTTTGCTCATATTGGAAATTTAAGGACTTATATTATGGAAGATATTTTAGAAAAAACTTTAAGGTATCTAGGGTATAATGTTAAACGATGTATGAATATCACTGATGTTGGTCATTTAACTAGTGATGCTGATAGTGGAGATGATAAGATGGTTAATTCCGCTAAGAAAGAGCATAAAACAGTTATGGAAATTGCTAAGTTTTATACCGATAAATTCTTTGATGATTGTAATAAACTAAATATAAAAAAGCCTGAACTTGTATGTCCAGCCACTGAAAATATAGATGAATATATTAAGATAATAGAAAAATTATTAAAAGATGGATATGCATATGAAAGAGGTGGTAATGTATATTTCGATACTAGTAAACTTAGCAAATATTATGTTCTTACTAATCATGAAGAAGAAAACCTTTTAGAAGGTGTAAGAGATACAGTTGATGTTGATACTAATAAGAAAAATAAAACTGATTTTGTACTTTGGTTTACTAAATCTAAATTTGATAGTCAAGATTTAAAATGGGATAGTCCTTTTGGAACAGGATATCCAGGATGGCATATTGAATGTACTGGAATAAGTATTAAATATTTAGGTGAATATTTAGATATACATTGTGGTGGTGTTGATAATATATTTCCACATCATACTAATGAGATTGCTCAATCAGAAAGTTTTTTAGGACATCATTGGTGTAATTATTGGGTACATGGTGAACATTTAAATGATGAAAGCGGTAAGATGAGTAAGAGTCATGGTAAAACACTTACAGTTGATACTCTAATTGAAATGGGATATAATTCACTTAGTTATCGTTTTTTATGTTTACAAAGTCATTATAGAAAGCAATTAACATTTAGTTATAATTCATTAGATGGTGCTGAAACTGCATATAAAAAACTTAAAAATAGAGTTTTAAGTCTTAATAAAGAAGGTAATATTGATAGTGAAGTGTATGAAATATATAATAATAAATTTATTGCTTATCTTGAAGATGATTTAAATACTGCTAATGCACTAACATTAATATTTGAAGTGTTAAAACTTGATTGTAATGATGCAACTAAATATAAATTAATTAGTGATTTTGATAAAGTTCTTGGATTATCTTTAACAGTTTCTGATGAAGTAAGTTTTGAGGATGATACAGAAATTCTTAAGAAAATAGAAGAAAGAAATGAAGCAAAGAAGAATAAGAATTTTGAACTTGCTGATACTATTCGTAATGAATTATTAGAAATGGGTATCATTCTTAAAGATACTAGAGAAGGTACTACATTTGAGAGAAAATAAAAAAAGAATCATAAATATGATATGAACCCCGTTTCTTGGACATAAGAAATGAGGTTTTTATATGTCAAAATTAAGTTATGAAGATAAAATAAATATATATAATGATAAAAAGAAAGGATTATCAGTCTCATCTTTAATAGCTAAATATAATGTAAGAAAGACAGTGATTGTATATTTAATAAGGCTAATTGATAAACATGGCTTTGATATTCTAAGAACAAGCAAAAATAGAAGTTTTCCTGCTTATGAGAAAGAACGAATTATTAATCGCGTTTTAATAAATAATGAATCAACATGTTCTGTATCAATAGATGAAGGCTTGCTTAGTAACGGAATATTATTTAATTGGATTAAACAATATAAAGAAAATTGTTATAATATAGTTGAACGAAAGCGAGGACGGTCAGCTATGCCTAAAGTTATAAAGGAAAAAGAAAATGAAACTAAAGACGAAAAAATTAAAAGATTAGAAGAAGAAAATTTATATTTAAAAGCGGAACTAGAATACTCAAAAAAATTGAGAGCCGTTGTTCAAGCAAGGAAGAATCAACAACAGAAGAAAAAGTAAACGTTGTAAGTGAACTTCGGCTAAAATATCCATTAATGATTCTTCTAAAAGTATCTGGTTTAGCTAAATCAGTATATTACTATACTTTAACTAAAGAAGATAAAGATGTAAAAAATAAGGAAATCATAGATAAAATAAAAGAAATATTTATTAATAATAAAGAAAGATATGGCTATCGTAGAATTACATTAGAATTAAGAAATCAAGGCTATTATGTTAATCATAAGAAAGTTTACAGAATAATGTTAAAGTTTGGATTAAAACCACTAAAAAGAAATAAAAGAAAGTATTCTTCATATAAAGGAATTGTTGGTAAAATTGCTGATAATTTAATCGAAAGAAATTTTCGCGCGGATAATCCAAATGAAAAATGGTATACAGATGTTACAGAATTTAATCTTCGTGGTAAAAAATGTTATCTTTCACCAATATTGGATGGATTCAATGGTGAGGTAATATCTTATAACATATCTAAATCACCAAATCTAGAGCAGATAAATGATATGCTTAATAAAGCATTTGATGGTAAAAATCTAGAGGGCTTAATATTTCATTCAGATCAGGGATGGCAATATCAACACCAATCTTATCAGCAAAGACTAAAAAATAAAGGTATAAAACAAAGCATGTCCAGAAAAGGAAATAGTATGGATAATGGAATGATGGAAAACTTTTTTGGACTACTTAAAACTGAAATGTTTTACGATCAAGAAGATAAATATAAAACACTAGATGAATTAATTTTAGCGATTGATGACTATATTAAGTATTATAATTATGATAGAATTAAAGTGAAATTAAAAGGACTGTCACCTGTAAATTACAGGTTACAATCCTCTAATTAGAAACTATTTATAAACTGTCCAACTTTTGGGGTTCAGTTCAATATTGATTCTTTTATTGTACATTATTATTTGTTGTGTTATCTGTAACTGTTTCAGCATTTGGAACTTCTATATTTGGTTGAACAAATTTATTTTCAACAACTGGTTCATTTTTTATTTCAGGACTAGGTGTTGCATCTGGAAGTTCAAATGAATTATTTGTTACAGTAGGTCCACTTTGCATTTGTGGATTTTGTTCTACAAATGTATTTTGTACTGGTGTTTGTTGCATTGGTTGAACAGGTGTAGTAGGTTGTGCATTCATATAACTATTCATATTGTTATTCATGTTATTATTCATACCATTCATATTATTTTGATAACTCATATTACTATTACCATTATATGTTGCACTACCAAATGCTAATACTAACATAAACACTGGATTTAAAAGTACTAATCCTATGCCGAATCCTGTGTCTTTTCCAAATTTATGTGCTAGTTCAATATACATTTTAAATGTTGCATATATATTTGCAACAGGAATTATAAGTAATAGCAAATACCATGTTGGAACTTCTGCGATTTGTAATAATGTATAAATATTATAAATAGGTACTATGGAAGCCCATCCTGGTTTATTTGCTTTTGTGAATATTTTCCACATAGCAATTATTTGTAATACATACATTCCTATAACAATTATCCATACCAACCCTATGAATGCTGCAATAGCACCTGTTAATCCGGCTGCACTACTTGAAGAACTATAATCAATGTCTGTGTAAAAACTTGAATCCATATATTTACTCCTTTCTACTTTATAAATAAATTTTATCATATATTTTTCACATTTTAAATAAATATGTCATATTTTGTATAAATTTATTATGAATATATAAATTTCATTGTATTTTTAGTATAATAATTGTGGAGGATATAGATGAAAGTTAGAAAATTTAATTATTATAGATTTTTCATATTTATAGGTGTAACTCTTGGGATACTATTCTGTATTATATTTTATAGTGTTAAATTTATTAAGAATTATAATTATAAGAAAACATATGATTATAAGTTATTAAGTGCTGGATATAGTGAAGAAGAAGTTAAAGTTATTAAGAATAAATTTAGTGACGATAAGATTGACATATTGTTAAAAGAAAAGTATGATAAGAATGTTGTATCTTTTATTAAGGAAAAATACTTCATATATAATAATTTATCTAAATATATTGAATATAAGAAAAAGAATAAAAATGATACATATACTCATATTGTATCTATTATTAATACTGAAGCAGATGTGGAGTGGCTTGATAATGAGAAAGAAACTGATACTTCTAAAGGCAATCTTATGCTTGTTAATAGGTTATATGGACTTTCTAAAGATTATGAGCCTGATGATATTATTGATGTACCTGTATCTATTTCTTATAGTGGTGTTAAGATTAGTAAAAGTATACTTGAAAATATTGAAGAATTAATTGATGCTGGTAAAGAGGCTGGATATACTTTTGTTTTATCTGATGGATATAGAAGTTATGAAGCGCAAGAAAAGATGTTTGAAAGTTATAAGAATAGTTATGGGTATGAAGAAGCAGATAAAAATGTTGCTCGTCCTGGTCATTCTGAATATCAAACTGGAATATCTTTTCAAATAGTGCCATATAATAAAGTATTTGATAAGCCAAGAGAAAGTGAAGAGTATTTATGGCTTCGTGATAATGCATATAAATATGGATTTATATTTAGATATCCTGAAGATAAGAAAGATATAACACTATTTGATTCTTATACATGGAGACTTAGATATGTTGGAACTGATGCAGCATCAATAATTGAAAATGAAAAAATATGTTTTGAAGAATATTATGCTTATTTTGTTGACAAGGAGTAGATATGAATAAAAATGTTGTTGTTTTAGGTGGTGGAACTGGTCAATCTGTTTTGCTTAGTGGGCTTAAGAAATTTCCTGTTAATATTACTGCTGTTGTTAGTGTTGCTGATGATGGAAGGAACACTGGAAAACTACGTGAACAGTTTAATATTCCTGCCATGGGGGACGTTAGAAGAGTTTTAATCGCATTAAGTGAAACTGAAGATTTTGTTGCTGAATTATTTAGTTATAGATTCAAAGGTGATTGTGATTTAGGTGGTAACAATATTGGTAACTTATTATTAACTGCGATGAGCGATATATGTGGTAACTTAAGTAGTGGCGTTAAAGAGATTAGTAAAATACTTAATCTTAAGGGAGAAGTATTACCACTTACTGATGATAATGTTGTTTTAATGGGAGAAATGAATGATGGAAGTATTATTGAAGGAGAACATAATATTACATTATCTCCTAAAAAGATAAAACGTGTATTTTATAAAGAGTCACCAATTGTTAATGTTGAAGTTATTGATAAAATTAAAGATAGTGATGCAATTATATTAAGTATGGGTAGTGTTTATACAAGTATAATACCTAATTTGTTATGTAAAGAAGTTATTGATGCGATAGATTCATCTAATGCTAAAATAATATATGTATGTAATGTAATGACTCAACCTGGTGAGACTGATGATTTTAAAGTAAGTGATCATATTAAATTATTAAATAATTATTTAGGTAAGAGAAAGATAGACACTGTTATTACTAATAGTGAAGAGATTAGCGTTGAAACACAAAGAATATATGAAACTACTGAACAAAAAGATTTAGTTATTATTGATGATGAAAATATTGATATAGAGATTGTTAGTAAACCATTAATTAGGGTTGAAAATAATGTTATAAGACATGATAATCTTAAATTAGGACTAGAAATCATAAATATTTTATCAAAATAATAAAATAATGCTTGACTTTATAGATTAGTATATGGTAGTATTAATATGCTTGATTGTTATCAAGTGCCTACCTATATGGGGAATTGGCTCAGTTGGCTAGAGCATCTGCCCTGCACGCAGAGGGTCACCGGTTCGAGTCCGGTATTCTCCACCAAATAGGAAATAACCACTGTAATGGTGGTTTTTATTTTGCCTAAAAGTGGGTGACCCATTTCATAAAATTGGTTATTTACTTCATTTTTTCTTTACAAAGTATTGCAATTGTTATATATTTTATATAGAGGTAAAAATAATATGGCACAAGTTAAGACTAAAAAAGAAATAGTAAAAATGTTACTTAAAAATAAAGTATTAGAAGATAAAGATGAAACAGAACTAATGGAAATGTTATTTGATCAAGAAATAGCAGTAGATGTTGATAAATATGTTGAAGAAAATGCAACGTGGAAAGATAAACTTGCTGATAAAATAACTAAAAGAGCAGGTAGTTGGGGTTTCATAATAGGTTTTATTATATTTTTAGCATTATGGATGATAGTAAATGGAATAATACTTTGTAAAGAAAAAGCCTTTGATGAATATCCATTTATATTATTAAATCTTTTCTTATCATGTGTAGCAGCTTTACAAGCACCAATAATAATGATGAGTCAAAATAGAGCTGCTGAAAAAGATTCATTACGTGGTAAAAATGATTATAAAACAGACTTAAAAAGTGAATTAATATTAGAAGAACTACATGATCAAATGACTAAAATGATATCTAATCAAAATAGAATAATCAAGTTATTAAGTGAAGAAGATAAAAAGTAGGTGAAATAATGAAAAGAATAAAAAAGGAAAAAAGAAATATATATTTTTACTTTATAACAATGATAGTTGTTTTTACAGCAGTTAGTTTGCTTTGTGATGTATTGCCTGTTTTAATAGCTAGAAATATAAACTATAGCAAATATGGTAGTGAATTATTAGTTGAAATGTTATTTGCTTTAGTTATTTTAATAATTATGCTTCTATTTAAAAATTCTTATGTATTTACTGAAAATAAAATGAAATTTTGGGATTCGGTGTTACTTGGAATACCAATGTTAATATTGATAGGAATTAATTTATATGGAA
The DNA here is from genome assembly GCA_934102215.1 of uncultured Bacilli bacterium. Classification (GTDB taxonomy): domain Bacteria; phylum Bacillota_I; class Bacilli_A; order RF39; family UBA660; genus CAG-1000. The sequence continues at coordinate 19,012 of CAKOSH010000010.1, read as the reverse complement.
GTGCTTCTTCTTTAAATAATGTTAATATGTCTAATTTATTTAACTTATTATTACTATGTGTATTCATCGGTATAGCAGAAGAATTCTTATGTAGGGGATGGCTTCAAAATGAATTTATAGAACGTTTTGGTGATAATAAAAAACATATAATATTATCTATAGTATTTTCTTCTTTAATATTTGGCTTTATGCATTTATCTAATATTTTAGTAGGGCAAAGTTTATTTCAAACAATAATGCAAATAATACAAGCTACATCAATTGGTATCTTATTTGGTTCAATTTACTATAAAAGTAAGAATATATGGTCTGTTATATTTTTACATGGATTATATGATTTTTCAATAATGTTAAGTGATGTTAATGTAATTAAAGAATGTACATATGGGACACCAACTACAAGTATTGCTATTTATAGTACATTTTCTTCTATATTAATAATCTTATTTTATGTATTTAATGCTGTATTAGTACTTAGAACTACTGATTTAAAAGATAAATTAAAAGGAAATAAAGATAATACTTCAATAGTAATAGCAATAGTAACTATATTTATGTTAATGTTAATGCCATTTGGTATATTTGTAAAGGGTTATGATGAATATGAAACTTGCTATAATTATGATGTTAAAACAGTTAAAAATTATGACTTTGAAAAACATTATCCTAGTTATAAAGAATATTATGTTTCATCTGAAAGAAGTAATGAATTATATAATGAAACTGAATTATTCAATTATGTTTTTGAAGTAAAAGAGGATTATGTACTTTTAACAAATAAAATTACTAAAGAAAATATTAAGTTAGAATTTAATGATATGGTTGGTTTTTATGTTCTTAATAATGACAACAAATATACTTTAATTGCATATACTAATGATGGATATAATAGTGAAGTATATTATAGTGACTTTATTAATAAAAATAATATATCTAATAATAAGGAATATTTAAATATGATAAAGGATTCGTTTAAGAAATATGATCTTCCAGCTATTTCAATTGGTGGTTATGTTACATTTAAAAATGATAATTATAAATATCCATATTTTTTAGATTCTTCTTATAATCATTTTATACTTGATAAAGATAATAAATTATTTAAAATTGAGGGTGAAGAATAATTCACTCTCTTTTAGTTAGGGGATAATATGAGTGATGTAAATTATAATATTTATGATTTAGTTAGTAATTTAGTAATGGATGGTAAAGATATTAGTGAGATATCACATGAATTAAATCTTGAAAAAAGTTTTGTTGCGACAGTACTTAAAAGAGCTCGTAATGAATATATTTTGTCTTTTGATGAAAAGAAATATGAATTAGTACATAAAATTGATATATTATTAAATAGAAAAAAGAAAAAGAAAATCATTAATAATTTTGGTGGTAAAAAAGATATTATATTTAATTTAATATGTGATGGTAGAAGTTGTAATGAAATATGTAATTTACTTGGAATAGGTATAGAAGGGTATATTAATTTTCTAAAGTTTATGTATTATGAAGTGTTTCTTTATGGACAATATAATGAAAAGATATATTTATCAGTTATAAGAAGTGCGCTTATAGAGGGTTATAAAGTACTTAGAGAAAATACTTATGTTAAAGCTAAGTCAGGTGAAATTAACATTGTTCCATCTATTATGAGATTAAGAGGGCTTAATGAAGAAGTTGTGGTAACAAATAGTCCTGTATCATCTTTAAAAACTATTGATTGTAATGATACATTTAGATTTATTGTTATATCAGATTTACATGCTGGTAGTAGATATGAAAATATTGATTATGCTTATGAGGTATATAATGAAGCAATAAAGAACGGTATAAAAGATATATTTATATCAGGTGATGTAGTGGAAGGTTGTCATGCGAATTATAATAGATGTTATGATAAATATTCAACAACTACTTCTCAAGTTATACATTTATTAAAAGATTATCCATATGATAAAAATATTATTAATCATATATTACTTGGTAATCATGAAGCATTTCCAATTATTGTTGAAGGATATGATATGTTTAGTGATTTACAAAATAGAAGTGATTTTGAGGTTAGTGGATATAGAAGTGGGTATTATAAAATAAAAGAAGAATATATATCTTTAAAACATGAGATAAATAGGGTTATAAATGAAATAACTGATAATGTAGTATTATTTAATTTTCTTGGACATAGTCATCAATATAAATGTAATTATGATGGAAAGTATGTTACTTTTAGAGTACCAACTTGTTCTGATTTAGAAGGTGATACTAGTGATGTTATTGTTAATAAAGGATATTTGATATGTGAAGTACATTTTGATAGTTTAGGTAAAGCAAGTGAGCTTTGTGTAACATATAAAGATTTTGAGAATAAAGATACAGAGATTAAATTTGAGAGAGTACTTATAAAATAAAAAAAGACTTTGTAGGTCTTTTTAAATACTTAATATCATAGGTATAATGATAGGTCTTCTACCTGTTAATTCTATTACATATGAATTTATTTCTAATATGATTCTATTTTTTAGATCTGTTAGATTAAAGTTATCTTTTTCAAGTTCATTTAAAGTAATGATATTTGTTTTATCTTGAATCTTTTTAATTAGTTCTTGATTATCATTTACTACTACAAAACCTCTTGTTGTGATATTTGGGTCTATTAACATTTTTTTATTCTTTAAATCAAGATTTAGTATTACGATTAGAACTCCATCTGTTGACATTATTTTTCTATCTTTTATAACTCCAACACCAACGTCACCAATTCTACTTCCATCTACATAAATATCATTTATAGGAATACTTCCTTTTCTATAAACTTCACCATCTTTTAACGCAAGTATATCACCATTTTTACATATAAATGTATTTTCTCTTGGTATATCACAAAGTACTCCTAGGTTTGTATGAGATGCAAGCATTCTATATTCACCATGCATAGGCATAAAGTATTTTGGTCTAATAAGTCTTAATAATAGTTTTAATTCTTCTTGTTTAGCATGTCCACTTGTATGAACATCATATTCACTTGTATTAGTATATACTTTAGCGCCTTTTAGATATAGTTTATTTATTATTCTATTTATTGACATTGCATTTCCTGGGATAGGGGAACTTGAGAATATAACTGTATCATCTTTCATAAGAGTTATATTTCTATCATTACCATTTGCGATTCTTGATAATGCAGCTAGTGGTTCTCCTTGACTACCTGTGCAAAGTAAACATACTTTAGATGGTTCCATTCTATTGGCTTCATCACTAGAAATAAATATATCTCTATCTTTAATGTATCCACATTCTTTAGCTATTTCAATACTTGTATTCATGCTTCTTCCGAATACTACTATCTTTCTATTATTTTCTTTACAAGTTTCAACTATATGAGTAAGTCTATATATGTTACTTGCAAATGTTGCTAAAATTATTCTTGATGTGGTATTCTCAGCAAATATCTCACCAAGTGCTTCATCAACGACAGATTCACTTGCTGAAAATCCTGGTACTAAAGCATTAGTTGAATCACTTAAAAGTAATGTAACTCCTTCGTTACCAATCGCAGCCATTTTTCCCATATTAGCAACAGGTCCAATAGGTGTTAAATCAAATTTAAAATCTCCTGTTTCAACAATTGTTCCATTAGGAGTTTTAATAGCCATACCAAATGAATCTGGTATTGAGTGAGTGGTCGTGAAAAATTCTATATTAAAATATTTAGTTTTGATATGTAAATCTTCATTTACAGGTATCATTTTAGGCATTTTAATATTTCTTTCTTCTAACTTATTTTTAATTAATTTACCTGCTATATTAGGTGTATATATTACAGGTATCTCTATATTTTGAAGTAAGAAAGGTATACCACCAATATGATCTTCATGACCATGTGTTATAATAAGACCTTTTATTTTATCTTGCATTGTTTTAAGAACATTATAATCAGCAAGAACATAATCTATTCCCATTAAATCATCCTCTGGAAACATTACTCCACAATCAATTATAAATAATTCTTCTTCATGCATTACTACATACATATTTTTACCAACTTCACCAAGACCACCTAAGGCACATACTAAAGTTTCTTTATTTTTACTATTCATTTTAATCATCCCTTCAAAAAGTTTAATTCGTGTCTTTAATTATAACAAATTTTATTAATTTTGTCTAGCATTCATTGTAATATATAGTGTATAATAGCAAGTAGGGTGATATAAATGGGATTATTTAGTAAGATTAAAAGTTTATTTAATAAAGAAATAGAAGAAGATAAAAAGAATACATCTATTAATGAAAATACTAATGATGAAGTAACTAATGAAGAAATAGATGATGAAACTAGTGAAGAAATATCAAGTAATAAAGATATTGATAATGATTTAGCTAGTGATGATGAAGTAGTTGATGATAAAAATATTCATGATAAAGAAGATAAGAAAGAAACAAAAATTAAGAAAGAAGAACCTGATAAGCATAATGAAGTAAAAGAAATAGAAAAATATGTTGATGGATTATCTAAGAGCCGTGAAAACTTTGTTAGTAAGTTATCTTTACTTGGTATTAAGTATACTAAAATAAGTAATGAATTTTATGATGAACTTGAAGAAATATTAATTACTGCTGATATTGGTGTTAATACTGTAATGGATTTTGTTGATAGACTTAAAGATAGAGTTAAACATGAAAATATTACTGATTTTGAATATTTAAAAGAAGTTATTGTTGATGAATTATTCATGATATATGTTGGTGATGATTTACTTAGTTCTAAATTAAATATTAAAGATGGTGAAACTAATGTAGTATTGTTCGTTGGTGTTAATGGTGTTGGTAAAACTACTAGTATTGCTAAAATAGCTAATAAATATAAGAATGAAGGAAAGAAAGTTATGCTAGTTGCTGGTGATACTTTTAGAGCAGGTGCTGTTAATCAATTAAAAGAATGGGCAAATAGACTTAATGTTTCATTCTATGGAGATGATAGAAAAGATCCTTCAGCTGTTATATACGATGGTGTAAGTAAAGCAAAAGATGAACATTATGATTTAGTACTTGTTGATACAGCAGGTAGACTTCAAAATAAAGCAAACCTAATGAAAGAACTTGAAAAAATGAATAGAGTAATAGGTGAAATACTACCAAATAATCCAGTTGAAACATTACTTGTTATTGATGCGACTACTGGACAAAATGGTATCGCACAAGCAAAAAGTTTTAAAGAAATAACTAATATAACAGGTATAGTTCTTACTAAATTAGATGGTACTGCTAAAGGTGGAATAGTTCTTGCGATTAGAGAACTTGTTAATATACCAGTTAAGTTTGTAGGATTAGGTGAAAAAGAAACAGACTTAATACCATTTGATATAGAAAAATATATATATGGATTATTTAAGGAGTTCTAATGGATAATAGAGAATACATGACTACTTTATATGAAATATATAAAGAATTATTAAGTGAAAAAGAAAGAAATTACTTTGAATATTATTACTTTGAAGATTATTCTATGCAAGAAATTGCTGATTTATATAAAGTAAGTAAAGCATATGCATCAAAATATCTAAATCAAATAAATGATAAAATTATTAATTATGAAAAAATATTAAAAATTAATGATAGAAATTCTAAAATAATAGATTTACTTAAAAATGTTAATGATGAAGATATAAAAAGTAAAATTATCGAATTATTATAGAAAAAAATTAAATATTAATATATAATTAAATTAGAAAAAGGTGATTTTATGAATAAGAATGGTTGGGGACTTCGTGTTGAATTATTAATTATATTATTGTTTGTTATATGTTTAGCTGTTGCTTGTATAGGCGCTAATAAATTTGGATTATTAGGTAAAAATGATAATCCTATTATTAAAGAGCCTATTACTGAAAATAATACTTTATTTTATGAAGGACTTGAGGATAAGTTAAGAGTGGCTACTCGTGAATATTATAATGTTAAATATAATGATAACACTGAAGACATTGTTATCATTAAACTATCTACTTTGTATAGTGGTGGTTATATTTCTAAGTTATATGATAAAAATGATAGAGAATGTAAAGGATACTCAAAAGTAATTGTTAATAATGATACATCTACAATAGTTCCATACATTAGATGTAGTGGTTATACAACTAGTGGATATGAAAGAAGTAATGAATAATGAATAAAACAATTATGGCAGTCTGGGGAACAATAGTTGTGCTTATATGTGGATTTCTAGTTTATCTTGGTAAAAAAGATGAAGATAAAGTATATAAAAATATAGAAAAAGAATTACTTAGTGCGACTAAAACATATGTTAACGATAAAGATTTAATGCCAAATGTAGGATATTCTGTTGTTATTAATGTTGATGAATTAATACTAAATGATTACATAGAATACAGTGATACAATTGATAAATATTGTTTAAATAATATAGTTGTATCTAAAGGAATTATTGATTCAGAATATAAAGTAAAAACTGATTGTAATTATAATGTTCATGATAATGTTATTTTAAAGAAAGAACTATAGTATTCTTTCTTTTAATTTGATATAATTTGTTTGAAGAGGTGTTATATGGATTATTTATTTTGGTTTATTGTTATTGTAATAGTGATTATATTACTTAGGAGTATTGTACAAATTGATGAATACGAAAGAGGAGTTAAATTTAGTAAAGGTAAATTTAGTAAAATAATGCAACCGGGATGGAATTTAGTTTTACCTATATTTGAATCTTATAAGAAGATTGATATAAGAACTAAAGTTGTTGATGTTCCAGAACAAGATGTTATTACTAAAGATAATGTTTCAGTTAGAATTAATGCAGTTATATATTATAAAATATTTGATGCTTCAAAAGCTATTCTTGAAGTTGAAAATTTCTATTATGCAGTTAGTCAACTTGCACAAACTACTATGAGAAATGTAGTAGGAAGTGTATCTTTAAACGAATTACTTGGTGAACGTGAAAAGATTTCTGTTGAAATATGTAAGATTATTGATGAAGCTACAGATCCATGGGGAATAAAGGTAGAAAATGTTGAACTTAAAGATGTAAGTTTACCAGAAGAAATGAAGAGAGTAATTGCTAAGGCTGCAGAAGCTGAAAGAGAAAAGGAAGCAATTTTAACTAAAGCAAAAGGTGAAGTTGAAGCTTCTAAGAATTTGGCTATTGCTGCTGAAACTATGTCTAGTACACCAGGAGCATTACATCTAAGAACATTATCAACTATTAATGATATAAGTAGTGATCAATCAAATACAATTATATTCTGTTTACCAATTGAAGTACTTGAAGCTATAAAAGGTAAAAGTATTAGTGAAGATGTAATTAAAAAAATAACTAAAAAAGATAATTAAAATATTAATATTAAAAGATTTGATTCATATAATTTATTGGTGAAATAATGTATGAAAAAAATCTTTTTATTTTGTTTTATGTTTATATTTTTGATGAGTAATGTTGGTGCAGTTGATATTGGACTTGCTAAAAATAGTGAGAGTGCTATATTAATTGAAGCAAGTACAGGTAAAATATTATTTGAAAAAGAGAAAGATAAGAAAATGGCTCCTGCATCTATGACTAAAATAATGACTATGTTACTTGCAATGGAAGCTATTGAAAATGGTAAACTTAATCTTGATGATGATGTTCTTATTTCTAAAAGAGCACAAAGTATGGGTGGAACTCAAATATATGTTGAAGCAGGAAGTAACGTAAAAGTACATGATTTATTAAAAGGAATAGGAATAGCTTCTGCGAATGATGCTGCTGTTGCGATTGCTGAAAAGATAGGTGGTACAGTAGAGAATTTTGTTAATATGATGAATGAAAGAGCAAGAGATCTTGGATGTAAAAATACTACATTTAAAAATCCTCATGGGCTTGATGAAGATGGCCATTTAACAACTGCATATGATATGGCACTTATGGCACGTGAACTCGTTAAACATGAACTTGCGATTAAAATATCAAGTACATTTGATGAATATATTAATGTTTCAGGAGAAAATCATTGGCTTGTGAATACAAATAAATTAATTAAATTTTATAAAGGAATAGATGGTCTTAAAACTGGTTATACTGATAAAGCAGGTTATTGTTTAACAGCAACAATGAATAAAAATAATATGAGACTTATAAGTGTTGTTATGAAAAGTAATACAAAAGATAATAGAAGTAGTGATACAATAGGTATGATGGAATATGGATATAGTATGTATGGTAGTGAAACTATATTAAATAAGAAAGATTACTCTGGAACAATAAATATAAAAGGTAGTGAAAAAAGAAATTATAAATATTATTTAGATAATGATATAAAAATTATTGTTGATAAAGATAGAAAAGATATAAAATATACTACTGAAGTAAAACTTAATGATGTAAAAGCACCTATAGAAAAAGGAAGTAAAGTAGGAGAACTAATATTAAAATATGATAATAATACTTATACTTATGATTTAGTAATTCATGATGAAGTAAAGAAAGCAACATTTTTAAAGATATTCTTTAGTAATTTAAAAGATGTTGTTACAGGACATGTTAAACAATAAAATTGATATAAATCACTTAGTTAATACTAGGTGTTTTTATCTTATAGGAAAGTTAATCTTTCATAAAAAAATAACAATTATTGTAATATTGAATTAGATTTAGAAAATAAAATTATTAAACTTCCTAAATTAAAGAATGTTAAGATAAGAGACTATAGAAATTTAAAAAATAATTTTATACATTTAAATAACCATAAAAAAAGATGTTTCTAGAAAGATTTGTTAAAGAAATAAAAGTAAGAGAGGAAGGAAATGATGTAATGATAGAGAGTATTACATTTTAATTAAAGGTTGTAGAAGATTAAAAAAGTCCGGTTGGAAGTGGAAAAAGTCCGGTTATGAGTGGAAATGTTGTTAGCAATGAAGATTATTTTGTAATTAAATTACATAAAAATCTTCCAATGAATGTAACTAAAAGTACTCATGATAAAATTCAAAAATTATTTGATAAGTTTGGCTATCAATATGATTTTAAATGGGAAGATGTTGCTGAAATATTTAATGTAAAAAAATCTAGAGCATCAGAAATAGTTGCTTTACTGTTAGATTCGAATTTAATTGAACCTTCTATTCCAACTAAATATAAATTTAAAAAATAATTGTATTAAATAGTGCAATAATTTTTTCTAAAGAAGTGATACTACTCACTATAGCAATATTCACATACGATTAAATTAATTAAATTGTATAAAGGAATAGATAATAGAAGTAGTGATACAATAGGTATGATGGAATATGGATATAGTATGTATGGTAGTGAAAATAGAAATTATAAATATTATTTAGAGAATGATATAAAAATTATTGTTGATAAAGATAGAAAAGATATAAAATATACTACTGAAGTAAAACTTAATAATGTAAAAGCACCTATAGAAAAAGGAAGTAAAGTAGGAAAGCTAATATTAAAATATGATAATAATACTTATACTTATGATTTAGTAATTCACGATGAAGTAAAGAAAGCAACATTTTTAAAGATATTTTTTAGTAATTTAAAAGATATAATTACTGGTATTATAAGAAAAAAATAACTTAAAAGAATTTAGTAAAGAATACTTAGAATAATAATCTAAGTATTTTTTATGCTATAATCTATTTAAGGAGGAATAAATGAACGAAGAAATTGTGTTAAAAGGAAGATTTATAAGTGATAAAAGATTCATAAATTCTATTAATAATGGAGATTTAGATAATTTATTTAAATATTTAGAAAACAATAAAGAAAAATATAATTTAACTATTCGTGATAATAAGATAACACTATATTCTTATGGTAGAGGTATAAATATAAAAAGGAATGTTAATAATTACGTTATGAGTTTTAATCTTAATACTGCTTTTTTATATAGTGAAGAGGAGTTGGATAAATTAATAGAATTTATAAGTAAATATAATTTTGATACTTCTAAGTATAACGAGTGGAAAATAGATAACAAAAAGAATAATATATTAAGCGCTAAAATATATGATAATGAAATAAAAAAGTATGATTTTAAAAGTTTATTAGATGAGTTGTGCAAAGTTTTTGAAAGTTATAAAGATTCTAGAAAAGAAGAAACATTTAAACAAGAATTTACATATGCATATGATAATGATAGAAATGATTATATAGTTTTTGATACTGAATATAAACATAGTTTTGATGCTCAACCTGATAAAGATAATGCTGGAAAAACTATTAAAGCTGATTTAGTTGCATTAAAGAAATGTAATGATAAATATAGAGTGGTGTTTATTGAATTAAAAGAAAATGTTAATACTTCTGTGAATGGCGATTCATCAAATATAGGAGATCATATAATCGATACTTTAAACTTTAGTAAATTATATAATTCTAATTTAAAAGAAAAAGAACGTTTTATAAAATACGTTAAGTTTAATCTTGAATTTAAAGTGGAACATAAATTATTAGATATTAAGAATGTAAGAAATATTCTTGATAATATAGATTTTAGTGAGTCACCTGATATTATTATAGTTTGTGGCTTTGATAATGAAACTGAAGAATATTTAAGAAGGAGATTATTATCTAAATTTAAAAGAAAAAGTAAATATAAAAATTATAAAGAATGGAAAAATACTATTATAGTTGGTTCTTGTAATACTAAAATATTATTAGAAAAAGGAATGCCATTAAATAAATTTTTAGAGGAAACGCATGAATAAATTTAAAAAGAATGTTGTTATAGTTGGATTTAATGAAGAAGAAAGAAATAGTATAAGTTATCCTATTATAGAAAGTGGTGAAGTTCATTTTTGCAATAGTATTAGCGAAGCTATTTTATATCAGGGTTATATGTTAATAATGGATAATAGTAATAATAATGATTTGATTTTACTTGATAAAAGGTATAGAAAGTCATTTAATAAGTTTGAAAGAATATTAATATATAATAAAAACTATAAATGGAAATATAATAAATGGAATAGATTTGAAAAAGTAAATAGAGATATTTTTAATGATTATTCTTTTCAATTTAGTGAAGAGTGGGATAAATATAAAGATAATAAAAAAGTTGAGTTTAAACAATTATTAAGTGGTAATAAACTTAATAAATTAAATAAATTTTATAGTTATCTTAAAGATTACAAAAATATTAAGACTGATAAAATATGTAATGAATTAAATATAAATGAAAAGAAGGTTCAAAGATATATGAATGAACTTAATGACATTTATCATAATATTGGATATGATTACACTTTAAATGAATGGTACTTTATTTGGTAGTTAAATAGTTTGAATATGTCTATAAATAGAGAAAACAATCTCTATTTTTTTGTCGTTTAGGAATGATGAATATTAACTATGTTATTCTTTTAATGGAAGTGATGAAAAAGTATGAATAAAGTAGAGTTACATATTAAGACAAAATATAGTTTAGATAAAGATTCAACTATAGATATTGAGGCATTATTATGGAATATAAAAGAAAATAATGAAAGAGGTGTTATTTTTGTTGATAAAGATTCTATAATTAGTTTTCCTAAAATAGAAAATATTTATAAGAAATTATGTGAAGAAGATAATAGTTTTGAAGATATTAAAATATGTTACGGTGTGGAAATAACTTCAATAATTGAAAATATAGAATCTAATATAGTAATAGTTGTTAAAAATCAAAATGGATTAAACAATTTATATGAAATAATGACTAAGTATATAAACGAATATAATAAAAGAATATCTATTGAAGAAGTATTAAAATATAGAGATGATTTGTTAGTAGGTATTATAGCAAATGATAAAAGTTTAGAATTAGATTTATCTATTTTTGATTATATAGAAATTAATTATAAAAAGCATGTTTCTAAACTTAAAAATTATAAAGAAAAACTTATATATTCAAATATGCCTAATGCGTTATCTAATGATGAAATACTGGCAAAGAAGGTATTATATTTTCATCAAAAGATAGATAATAATTCTGAGTGTAGAATATACAAAGATACTAAAAGTTTATTAAAAGAGTTTGATGATGAAGATATAGTAATCAAAAACTCTAATATGATCTTTGACAATTTGGATAGAATAATAATTAATGATGATAAATTTTATATAACTAATATAGATGATTTTAATGAATTTGAAATGTTAGTGAGAGATAGTTTTAATATTAAATATAAAAATCCTAGTTTAAAAAATTTAAAAAGGTTAAATGAAGAATTAAAGTTAATAAAAGAATTAAATTATACATATGTTTATAAGTTCTTGATAAGTGTTAGTAAATATATAAAGAGTGAAAAACAATATTATCAATTAGATGGTTTTATAAATAATTCTTTAGTGGCATATGTGTTGAATATTATTGAGACTGAGCCATATAGATTACCTTATGAATTATTCTTTAGTGAAATACCTAAAATAGAATTTATAGTATCAGAAAAATTCTATTATAAAAAGTTATTTAAGTTTATTATGGATAATTATAAGGATGAATTGGTAAGATGTAACTATTATTTTAAATTGAATGATTCTAATATACCAAGAATAATTAAGCATTATGAGATTATGAAAAAGTATATTTTTGATTCTAAAGATAAAGATTATATATGTAGTGTACTTAAAGATATTCCATTATTTACTAAGACTACATTTAGTTCATTTTATTTAATACCTAGAGATATGAATTTTATTCCGTATATAAAAGATAATACTTTTATAAAAAATACATATTATGATTATAAAGATTTAAAAAATAATTTTGTTAATATAAGTTTTAGATTAAATGATGATATAGAAAAGATAAATAATTTAATTAACAAAACCAATTATGTTGTTAGTGAGTGTAATGATGAAAAAGTATTTAATTTATTTAGAAATACAGAAGAGTTTGGTTGCAGATTTACCATATTAAATAGAAATACTGGTACTTTAAATATAAGGCATTTTGATGATGCAAAATTAGAAAATAAACTTGTTAATATACATAATATATGGATTAATGATTTAGTTAAAGTTTTAGTAGGTAATAATATATTAGAAGATGATTTGTATATTGATTTAAAAAGTAGATTTTTAGAAGAGGTAGATATATTTAATGTTATTAATTCTTTAAGAGAAAGTGGAAAAACTTTATTATCAAGAGCATTCATATTAAATAAAATTAAAATATCATATATTCTTATATATTATAAATTATATTATCCTGTTGAATACTATTTTGAGATATTAAAGAATATTAATTATAATGTGTTGAATGAAAAAGTTTATTGTTATGAAATAATGGATATTAAAAATAGATATTATGAATTAGAAAATAGTAATAAAGATAATTTATGTGTAAGTGAAATTGAAGAATATAAATTATTAGAAATATTATTAGAAATGTATGAAAGAAATATTAAATATAGTATCGTTTACAAAAGAATTATAGTAGAGGGTACTAGTAAATGAAAAGACTTGGTAATTTAAAAAAAATAACTATGAATAAATTAAATGAATTATATGATGTTAAAATTCCTGAATATGTTTTAGAAAGATATAACTCAGAGATAAAAATTATATATGAAAAAAAGCTAGAGAATAATTATTTACTAGTTTATAAAATTGTAGAGAAAGCTAAAAAAGACAATAGAATTATAATAGATAGAATAAGTGGTTCTTCATATATTGATTATTTACTTGGTATGACTTTTGTGAATCCAATTAAATATAATTTATTAAATGATTTAAGAGAAGATATGACATTTTATTGTGGAGTTTCAAAAGATTATTATCAGATTATTTATGATTATTTGAAAGTGATTTTTGAAAAGTATAAAATATCTGATGAATTTAATATTAATGAGTTAAAAAGATATGGAATTTCTTTAGAAATAAATAGTTATGCTTATAAACTTGAACTATTAGAAAGAGAAACAAAGATAGAAAGAGGTAAAATAAATTTAGGTGATATTAATGTATATAAGAATTTAGATTTGAGTGAAGTATTGTTATATAGAAGAGATTCAAAAAAGAATTTATTTAATATATATGATATAGACTCAATTGATAAACTTGCAAATATTTATTCTTTGATACAATCTGATTTTAATATAGGTGATACTGATTTTTTAAGTTATAATCTTAAAATGTTTCCTTATACTAGAGATCATATATATGATTACTTATTAAAACATCATATAAAAAAAGAAGATACTTTTCTTATTACAAAATTTATTTATAAGGGTTGCGTAAGTAGTGATAGAAAGACATGGGATAAATATAAAGAGTATTTATTAAAATATAATATTGAGTTTGAATATATAAATGTACTAGAAAAAATATCTTATTTATGGCCAAGAAGTATATGTATCACTAGAGCGATTATTATTTATTGGTTATCATTTTATAAATTTTATTATCCTAAAGAATACGGTAAAGTAATAAAGTCTTATGAAGGAGATAACTAGTGATGAGAGAATATGTGTTTATGAATTTAAAAAAATATAAAAGAAATAAATGTATAGAATGTATAAAGATAAATAGTGATATGGTATCAACTCTAAAGTATAAATATAAAAGAGAAACTATTAGTGAATTAATAAATTTTATAAATAAAACTTTTGTAATTGGTTATGATATTTCAAATATATTGGTGCAATTATTAACTGATATGTATGAACTAAAAATGTATAATTGTGTTTTTCATTATTATGATTTAAAAGAAAGTAATAAAAACTATCGAGTATTTAGAGGACTTAATTATAGTTTATATTTATTAGATAATGGTTATTATGTTTATGATAAAGGAAATAATAAACTAATTAGTTATTATATTCATAAGAAAGAATTAAAAGGTAACTTAAGTTATACAGATGAAGAGTATTTATATTTAAAAAATAATGGAGCTAACTATATAACAAATATTTTTAATATTCCTAATGATACAATAAAATATACTTGTGAATATACAATTTATAGTGATAACAAATTAAAAGATTATAAATATATGATTGATAAAATGAATAGAGCATTAGAATTTTTAAAAGAACATCCTAGTTTAAATATAAAATTAATATGTATGGGAAATATAGAAAAATTAAAAGAAAACTATAAAGTATTAGGTGAAGATAAATTACAAATAATATTAGATTTAATTATTAAAGAAAAAGAATTGTGGAGTAATTGGTGATATAATAAAATTAGGAGGTAATTTTGAAAGTAAGAATAATTAAAGGAACTAATCAAATAGGTGGATGTGTAACAGAAATTATAAGTAAAGAATCAAAAATTTTAATTGATTTTGGAAGTGATTTAGATGAGACCAAGGAGTTAACTCAAATAGATGGATTAACTTATGGAAAGTCTAAATATGATGCAGTTTTTATAACACATAGTCATAGTGATCATATAGGCTTAATTGATAAAATAAATAAAGATATTCCAATATATATAGATGAAGATACGTTTAAGATTTATGCTATAACTTGTGATTTTTGCGGAATGAAAAAAATAAATAGAAAAGTTAATACTTTTAAATTAAAAAATAAATCAAATAAAATTATAATAGGTCATATTAGTATAACACCATATAGAGTTGATCATTCTGCTTATAATTCTTGTATGTATTTAATTGAGAGTGAAGGTAAAAAAATACTACATACAGGAGATTATAGATTTCATGGAAGAAAAGGAAATGAAACAATAGAGAATTTAAAATCTATTGGAAATGTTGATTTACTTATAACAGAGGGAACTACATTATCAAGAGATACAAATGTTTATAAGAGCGAAAAAGAATTAGAAAATGAAGTATCTAAATATATAAAAGAATATGATCAATTATTTATTATGCAGTCATCAACTAATATTGATAGAACAGTATCATTTGTAAGAGCTACACTTAAAAATAATAAAAAGTTTATATTAGATTTATTTACTTATTCATTAAATAAAGTTATTAATATGAATATTAATGTAGATTTTAAAAATATATTCGTATGGGTTCCTTGTAAGTATTTAAGCAAGAATAAATCATTTAAAGATAAATATATGAATTTTGAAACTAGTTCTTCTTTTGGAAAAAAATATGTTATGGAAATAAAAGTATCAATGTTAGATGATATAGTTAAATTATATAAAAAAGGATTAATTACAAATGCTTGTTTAATTTATTCTATGTGGGATGGTTATATTGAAAAAGAAGAGAAACTAAAAGAATTTATTAAAGAATGTGAGAAGATGAATATTAAAATTATTAACGTTCATACTTCGGGTCATGCTGATATATCTTCAATGAAAAAAATGAATGAGATAGTTAATCCAAACAATACAATTATTATTCATACAGAGAATAGAAGAAAAGGTGAAAATATATTTAGAAATGTTATTGATTTAGATGATAATCAAGTATTTAAATTATAGGAGGATAAATAATATGAAAGAAGTTAATGAACTTATATTATCAAAAGATAATTTTACTGAACAATTGATTTTGCTTAGTGAGCATAAAGATAATAAGAATGTACAAGAATATATTGAAGGGATTTTGAATAATGAGTATACTTCAGATTATGTGAAGTATATGATAGAAAAGTATTATTATAAAAATAAGAATGCTATAAAATGTGAAAAGAATTCTTTAGAAAAAACATTTAGAGTTTTATTAAGACCAATAGAAATAAAAGAGAAAAGAAATGTGAGTACTGATATTAAAGTTGGTGAAAGAGTTTTAATAATTGATGGACCATATAAAAGTATTAATGGAACTATTAAAAGTATTGACAATGAATATGGAGAATTTGAAGCTTTAATAAATTTATTTGGTGAAGAATTTACTGTTAAAGTTAAGTTTGAAGATGTAGAAGTGAAGTAAGAGTATCATAACTGTGATACTTTTTTTATAAATAAGAAGTGTTTTTGAAATTTATGGCTAACTAATTATATTTAAAGAAATATAAAAGTGAAAATAGAAATTATAAATATTATTTAGAGAATGATATAAAAATTATTGTTGATAAAGATAGAAAAGATATAAAATATACTACTGAAGTAAAACTTAATGATGTAAAAGCACCTATAGAAAAAGGAAGTAAAGTAGGAGAACTAATATTAAAATATGATAATAATACTTATACTTATGATTTAGTAATTCATGATGAAGTAAAGAAAGCAACATTTTTAAAGATATTCTTTAGTAATTTAAAAGATGTTGTTACAGGACATGTTAAACAATAAAATTGATATAAATCACTTAGTTAATACTAGGTGTTTTTTATCTTATAGGAGAGTTCATTTTTCATAAAAAAATAACAATTATTGTAATATTGAATTAAATTTAGAAAATAAAATTATTAAACTTCCTAAACTAAAGAATGTTAAGATAAGAGACTATAAAAATTTAAAAAATAATTTTATACATTTAAATAACCATGAAAAAAATGTTTCTAGAAAGATTTGTTAGAGAAATAAAAGTAAGAAAAAAGGTAATAATGGAACAATTGATGAAGTAATATTTTAAATGGTTTACTTAAAAATGTAAACTTTTTATATGGAATAATTAATATAAAATCCACTGGAAATATGAATAAATCTTGTAATTATTCATTTCAAATAATAATGAAAATAATTTTAAATTTTAAATGTTAAAAATATGTTTTAAAAACAAAAACAATATGATACAATGAAATAGAAAGGAGAATGATTTGATGATAAAATCAAAAAATGTAGTTAAAAAATTAACTACGATATTATTTACATTAGTAGTAATCTTTGCCACAGGTTTAACTAATGTAAATGCAAAAACAATTGCAGTAGAGACTGAAGAGGAACTAATTAATGCATCAAAAGGATTTGATTCTGAGATAAATGAAATTAAATTGACAAAAGATATTACTTTAACAAAGTACCTAAATTTTTATGTTGTTAATGACATTACTCTTGATTTAAATGGGCAAACATTAGATACAGGTTCCGAAGGTCTTTCATTTGATTATGGAATGTCTGATTATGATGAAGCAATTAACAATTATCATTATAACTTTAATAGTAAGTTAACTATTAAGGATAGTAGTAGTAGTAAAACTGGTAAGATTCTTACAAAAAAAAGCATTAATTTTACTACTTATGATGTTACCCATGATGAGCAAATTAAAAAATTTGGACTAACTATTGATGGTGGGTATTATGAAATTATTAGTTCAACAAATATCTTCATTTCTTTATTTACCAATGATTACTATACAAATGGTAGAAATATTACTGTTGATGTAAAAGTAAAAGATGCGGTATTTAAAGTTGGCGATCAGAAGTCTCTTTTTGGCACCAGTGATGATTCTGATTCAGATATTAAATTCAATTTTAATTTTGAGTCATTGAAAGCAATGGGACTTGCAAGCAAATTAGGAAGTAATAAATTAGGTAAAATGAAATTAGATAATGTAATTGATCCTAATTCTAAGGCATACTTTCAAGAACTACCTTATACAACAGGAGCTCCAGTTTTAACTGAAGCAAATAGAAATACTTTGGTTGGAGATTTCTATGCATCTGGAGGAGAAAATCCTTACATTATTATAAAAAAAGTCAATGGCTTTGAAGTAAATAATGTAGAAATAAGTGAAACTTATAAGGAAACACCTAGTCTTAATAGTATATCAATTAAAAATATAAGTGGTTCTGATTTACAAATTAAAAATGTGACTGTGTCTGAACCTGGAAAATTTGAAATCATTGGAACTACACAACCAATAGTTAATGCTGGTGCAACAAATACTGACTTTAAAGTAAAAGCAAAAGCTGGTCTTAATGTTGGTGATTATACTGCAACAATTACTGTAACTGATATGGGTGGTAAAACTTATACAGCAACAGTTACATTAAAAGTTGAAAAGAAAAATTATGATGGAGTAGTAATTAATTATCCAAGTAATTGGATATATAATAGTAATCCAACTTTAAGTATAACAGGATTAGAATCTTTAGGAAGTAATGAATATGAAATTTATTATTCAAAAGAAACAACTCCTGGAAATTATGAAA
>CAKOSH010000009.1 GCA_934102215.1 uncultured Bacilli bacterium | reverse complement strand
ATCAAGAGGAAATCTTGCATTTTCTCTTGATATTATCGCAATTTTACGTAAATTGCATTTTACCATTTAAATAAGTTTTGCCTTAAATCGCATATGTTTTATCAAATAAAATAGTGTTAATTATGTAAATCAACACTATGTTAAGTTAGCCTAAGCGGAAAGCTGGCGAAACGCTGCCTGTAAAACTAGCACGGTTGCTACCATAGTTACCGTCGCTGGCCGCATTGAAGAAGATATCGATATCGCTAGAAATGGCCGAACGAAGCCACCATTTTGAAGCACTAGTTTCGTTTTTCTTTATTGCTCCACTATAATTACTTGTTGTTACACCTAAATTTTTATAATAATCTAATTGTCTTGTCCTGTTTACTGCTGTATCACAATTAATCGGTGAACACGAAACAGCCCACAATGGTAAGATTATTGAGTCAGTGACTATTGAATCATCAATTAAATTACTAATAATATTAGAATTTGATACACTATCAGCCCATACTTCGGCTGCACTAAGTAAATATAATTTATCTGTTGAGGTGAAATTTTCTTCTCCACTTGTATTTCCATGTCCTGACACAACTATTGTATCTATTATTGCATTCTTTATTTCTTCTGGTAATGAATTATATATATCATTATTTACAAATGTTCTCATTGTTGTTGCTGGCCAGCCACCTACATTTGTTGCTGTATCATTCATTGTATGTTCAATTATCACATCAGCAAACTCTAATACAAATCCACATGCACTTTGTGAAAAACCAGTTGTACTACATTCACTTGGTGTTGATGTGTTTGCTACTCTTAAAGTATGTGTTCCATATGTTGTTCCAAGATTTACTTCTTTTGTACTTCCAACAGCATATTCACTTCCATTTCCTGCTTTTACATTTGCTATTATTGTAGACCATGAAT
This sequence comes from uncultured Bacilli bacterium, assembly GCA_934102215.1. Lineage (GTDB taxonomy): Bacteria > Bacillota_I > Bacilli_A > RF39 > UBA660 > CAG-1000. Next base: position 79,738 of record CAKOSH010000009.1, on the reverse strand, counting down.
CAGTTGCAAAATCAGGTACTTTATATTCTTCAATACCAAGCACACCATTAAATTCTTTTCCTTGATTATAATTTTGATCTGCATTTGTTTCTTTGAAAAGTATTGTAAAAGTATATTTGTGTGTTATTCCACTTTCTATACTTATCTTTCTTCCTATTGTTGTATCACTTATTGTCGCTTGTGATATAGCATTGCATGTGCCTTCTGCTACTCCACTTGCATTTAATCTTTCGCATGTTGCACTTAAAACTAGTTCATCATTTGTTATTTCATTTATGAGTGACTGCCAAACGATATTATAGTTTGTATCTAGTGTACCAGTATTCTTTACTGTTACTTCTTTTGTAATAGTTTTACCTGGTCTTATATTTTCTACCTTTATTTCTGGCCCATCAGTATATACTAATGATAAAGTACCAGCTTCCACTACTACATCTTTTGCATTATCATTACCTTTTACAGTGGTACTAAAGTATGCATAAGAAAGTCCTGTCGTAAGAAGCAACAACATTACAAGAGCTGTTCCAATTAAAATTTTCTTATCTTTCATAATTTATCTACCCTACTTTCGTTAATAAGTATAGCATAAATTACCCCCCCCGCAAGCGAAAAAATGTTCGTATTTTAACAATACGAACAAAACACACAAATCAATGAAATAATCTATCTTGTCAAAGCCTTGCCTTTTTGATGATAAACTATACTATTAATATCACCATCGAATTTAAAATATTTGTAATCAGTTGATTCTGCATCTTCAACAGTATCAAAAGCACAACTTACAGCAGAACCATCATACAATATAGCATAAAATATCCATTTATCATTAACATCTTTATAACCATTTTCAATTAAATAATCTAAATAATCATAATTATCTGGTATATAAGCTAAATCATTAAGAACTACACTTTTTTGTTTAGTATCATTTAAACTATAATATTTAGTTCTATCAAATTCATAATCTCCAACTTCTTCATTTACTTTTTCACTATTAAAATATTTTTCTACTGTTACATCATCATCAATAGTACATTCATATAAGTGAGAATGCTTAGCTGTCTCATCACATTTAACCTTTTTAGCACCTCCACTTACATTAAAAGCAGTAAATAATGCTAATATAGAAGAAATAATACTTTTACTTTTCATACTTCAACCCCTCCTAAAAACAAATATATTATACCACAAAAAAAGATTTTAGTAAACTACTAAATCATTTTCTATTTTATTATAAGCACCACTAAAATCTACTCCATCTATTTTTAAATAATCATTTATACTTTTACCATCAGCTGTAAAATAAACATCATACTCTTTAATATTCTTACGAATAGTATAAGCTAAACTATTTAACATAAATAATCTCATTTCATCATTATCTTTAAATTCAAAATTATTATTTTTATAATCATCACTTAATCCTTTAACAAATGTAGAATTAGGTAAAAAATTAACATATAAAGTGTTTTCATTAGGTTCACTAGTTTCTAAATAAAAATTAAGACCTGTCCAAAAAGATATAGAACTAGCAATTTTAGTAATATTTAATTCATTATCATATGCATATACTATTTCTTTAATATCATCTTTAGATTTAACACCATATATAGTGGCATCTTTTTCTACTTCACCACATCCACCTAACATAAATAACATTATAAAACTAATTAAAATTAATAATATTTTTTTCATTACATTCACCATATACATATTACCACATTTTTATAATTTAAAAAACAGTTTTCACTGTTTATTCACTAAATAATTAGTATCAACACTTTTATCAATCTCATTATTTATATCATTTTCATCAACTATGATATCATAATCATCTTCACTATTTGAAACTGGAATTTTTATTTTTTCATCTCCTACTATCTCAATACCAAGTTCTTTTGATATAGTATATTTAATAGTTTTATCTTCATTACTAACATCTACACATGTTGGATTCTTAAGACTTCTTATTATAATTTCTGATTCATCATTAAGTTCGGTATTTTCACGTACTTTTACTTTAACCTTTTCTTCATAAAACATTTTCTTACTTACAACATCTGTTTTAGTATTATTATCATAACTATACCAAATATTTATATCATAACTACCATTTATTTTGATATAATCTTCATCCTTTTTTCCTCTTAAGTTATGATTAATAACCCAACACCCAAGTACATTATTAATATCTTTATCAACAGTTATTTCATAATCATTTTTAAATACTTTCTTTCCTTTACCAATGATTGTTTTAGTAACAATCTCTTTATAATTATTAAACATGACATCCTCCTATAATAGAATATGCTAATAAACTAGATTTGATAAAAGATATTATATAAAATAATACAAACATTTTTTCTTGATATTTCATAAATTATAATTGACAATATATGTTTAACTATGTTAATATATTGCCAGTGAGTGAGTAGTTCGCTGATATACTGAAGGGTGCGATTAATTCACACCAGCAAGCTTGCCTTGTGGGTTCCTTCAGTCAGGGGAAAGCTCACTTTTATTTTGATAAAAACTCAATTAATTTTTTTACTTCTTTTGATTCACTATCACTTGGAACAAGTTTTAATCCATAGCTAATTAAATTCTTACCTTTACGATATAATTTGTTTTTTATTTGTTTTATATAGTTAAAATGTATTTCATTATTATACTTTAATGCTTGAAATAATGCACTACAACAGCAATCTGCTAATTGTAATAATTTTTTACGTTCATTTGGTATTATTTTAATACTTTTTATTTTAGAATTATCTATTTCAAATTTTTTGTGATTATTACTATTTAAATAATCACTAAGTGCTTTTTTTGATAAATTTCCTCTTGAACTTATATTAATATTTGCTACTCCATTATTTTCATTCATGTACCAGCAAATTCTTTCATATAAATAACCACTAAAAAAGTTATATATATTATTAGAAGGAATCATTTTAATGCATTTAGTATCTACAATAATATTTATTATCTTTATATCTAAGTTTTTAATAGTTTCCATTATCATTTTTTTATTTGGGTAACCATTTATCAATTTCCAATGTAATTGGGATTTAATATTCATTTCTAAATTCGTTTTAATATCATCAACACTTTTAGATACAGTTAAATCTTTTTCTTTTTCAACAATTATGGCTGTCAAAATAAAATATTTTGATCCTTTGTTTATTCCTTCATCTCCTGATTCATCTATATAAACATTATATTCTTTATTTTTCATAAGCACCCCACTTACAATTATTATAACTAAATTCCATTAAAAAAGAAACTACATTACATAGTTTCTCATGAATTTAAAGACTCATTTTTATATAGATTTTTATACATATTACATGTTTTTAGTAATTCATTATGTTTACCTGATGCTATTACTTTACCATGATCTACTACATGTATTATATCAGCATCCATTATAGTAGATAATCTATGAGCAACAATAACTACTGTATGATTTGACACTAAATTATCAATAGTTCTTTTTATATAATCTTGACTATTGTTATCAAGTGCTGAAGTTGCTTCATCAAATAATATTATTTTACTATTTCTTGATAAAGTTCTAGCAATAGATAATCTTTGTTTTTGACCACCTGATAGATTAACACCACCTTCTCCTAAAACTGTATCATAACCTTTAGGAAGGCTCATTATATAATCATCTAAGTATGCCATCTTACAATACTTTCGAATCTCATCTAAAGTAAGATTCTCATCTACAATGAGGAAGTTCTCTTTTATACTTCTATTAAATATAAATGGTTCTTGTCTTATTATAGATATATTTTTTCTAAGTTCACTTTCTTTTAAATCTTTAATGTTAACATTATCAATAAATATCTTTCCACTACTGACATCAAATATTCTAGTTAATAAGTTAAATAATGTACTTTTACCTTGACCTGAAGCCCCTACTATTGCTACTTTTTCTTTTGACTTAATTGTTAAATTAAATCCATTTAAAGTATTTTCTTCATCTGGATATGCAAAAGATACATTTTTAAATTCAATAACACCTTTAACATTTTCTAATTTTTTATCTCCAAACTTTTCATCTTTAAAAAGTCTATTTTCTAAAATATCATTAACTCTTGAAACAGATACTTTTACTTTTTGATATGTTTGAGTTAACTCATTAATATCTTCTATTAAATAAGTAAATCTATAAATGTAATATGTCATAGAAACTAAAAATGATAATGAAATTTGTTTATAATATAACAATATTATGCTTGTAGCTATAACACCACATTCAAGAACTGATTTTAAAAAACCTGTACCTATATCAAAATTCTTCTTAGTATCAATTTCATATGCTGACTTATTAAATATTCTTTTTACAATTTCAATTGCATTATTAACTAAATTATTCTTAACACCTAATGTTTTAATCTCTCTTATACCTCTAATTGATTCATTAGTTAAAGATATAAACTTATCTTGTTCCTTTTTTCTATCTTTATGTATTTTTTCTAATATTGGATTATACTTCTTTATTATTAAATATAATATAATTATACAAACTATTATTTCTAAACCTATAATCCAAGAATTTATAAATATGTATATCAGCACAACAAATGATGTAACTAAAACAGTTACCATATTTAATAATCTTAAAAATACAAAACTTAATGTATTAGCATCATTTGTTATACGATTAATTATCTCACCAGAAGACATTTTTTCAAATGCTACTGCTGGTAAGTTAAGAGCTTTTTGATATGTATAAAACTCTAATTTTCTTGTAAGTACACTTTCTAATTTTGATAATATTGATTTAGCTTTTAAATAAAGTATACCATCTGTAGTAATCTCTAATAAAAAATATATACCAATATATATAAGTGCATATTTAATATTCATTTCTGTAATACACTCAATACTTTTACCATTTAAATAACCAGTAAATATCTCACAAAAACCACATATAATAACTATTACACTTGCTAAGATAAGTTTACCCTTTTCATCTTTCATTAACTTAATTAGAGGCTTAAATTCTTTTAAATCTTTCATTTCTTACCTCCAAAAAAAGACTACTCATGATAAGAGTAGCCATATTAATTAATTAATTATTAAACGTTATAAGGATTGTGGAAAACATTGAAGATTCCCACTTCCTTTGTTAAAACTCTTATCACTAAAAACATATAAATTAAATTTAAAAATCTTCATTTCTTCCACTCCTTTCTCTTTAAATTCACATAAAATATAGCATATTTGATACTAAATGTCAAATACCATTTGCTTTTATTTAATATTTAACATATTCAAATACTAAAAAATATATGGTATTATTATAGCAAGGAAGGATATGATAAGATGAAAAAAAGTTTATTTGGAATTTCTATGTTAACAATAACTTGTTTATATGGACTTTTAGGTGGAGTTATAATATTAGCTACTTACTTAATTGGTGGTGAAGTAATTGTTGGTATCGTCATTAGTTTAATTGTTCTTATGTTACAATTCTTACTTGCTCCATTCTTCACTGATTTAACTATGAAATGGTTTTATAAGGCTAGTTTTAATGAAGAAGTTCCAGAGTATTTAAAAACATTTATTACAAATATATGTAATAAATACAACATGAAATTTCCACGAATTGGAAGAATACATGATGGAGCACCTAATGCATTTACATATGGTAGAACTAAAAATGATGCTAGGATAGTTTTAACAGATGGAATATTTAATTTACTTACTGAAGAAGAAATAAAATCAGTAGTTGCTCATGAACTTGGTCATGTAGTTCATTATGATATGTTATTCATGACAGCAGTACAAGTAGTACCTTTAGTACTTTATGGTATATATGAAACATTTGCTGGTAGTAGTAATGATGATAGTGATAACGCTAGTGCTGGAGCAATAATCTCTATAATCGCATACGTTCTTTATATAATATCTCAATATATAATATTATGGTTATCAAGAACAAGAGAATATTACGCTGATAACTTCTCTATTGATGAAACTAAAAATCCTAATTCTTTAGCAGAAGCACTTGTTAAAATTGGATTTGGTCTTGCAACTAGTAAAAGTACTGGTAAACATAATGCATCAAAAAATAATGCTCTTGGTATAAGTGATGTTAAAGAATCAAAAGCAATGTCTATTAGCTGTATAGAGAATGGCATGGTTAATAAATCTAAAATTAAAAATGCTATGAAATGGGAAATGTGGAATCCATGGGCAAAATGGGCAGAATTTAATTCTACTCACCCACTTATTTCAAAAAGATTACTTTACATCTCTAAAAGATCAAAAGAATTTAATCAAGAACCATATATAGTATTTGATTTACAAAAAACAGAAAGCTATGCTGATGATTTTATATTAGAATTATTAATTAATTTCTTACCTAGTATATTCTTAATTATAACAATTATTATTTACTTAGATGAAAATGCTAGTTTAAGATATGTAGGACTTAGTTTATTACTTACGACAATATTCTCATATATTAAATTTAAAAGAAGATATAGAAATAAATATACTGAATCTAGTGTAGAAAAATTATTAGGTGAAGTTAAAGTATCAAATATAACATCAATACCTTGTATATTAAAGGGTGAAATAATTGGTCGTGGTAATCCAGGATGTATATTTAATGAAGACTTTGTTATAAAAGATGAAACTGGTATTATATTTTTAGATTATAATCAACCTATTCATTTTGTTAATAAATTATTCGCATTATTTAAAAGTGAACAATATTTTAATAAGATTGTTACTGTTAAAGGCTGGTATAGAAGAAATCCTGTACCATATGTAGAAATATATGAATACACAGTTGATAATAAAACTAAAAAAGTATGGACTTACGCATTTAGAAAAGTATTATATATAATATTAACAATATTTTCATTATTCTTAATATTATAAGTATTTAAAAAACATGGACTACATCATCCATGTTTTATTTTATCTAATTATCTAACTAATTATTTTTAATTTTAATAACTATTATTAACGCTAGTAAACTAACAACAATATTAATTTTAAATAGTAATTAGATATAACACTAATTCTTGGAAACTATGATTTATCTCCACCTATTCCACCTATATATGTAATTGTTTTACTGAATATTCATATATACCAATACTTTCTTTAATTTCATTACATTTATTATCAACTTATCTAGTAATCACTTTACCATATTTTTCATATAATCTAATTTTTAAAGAAAAATATTACTTAAAATATTATAATAAAATATAATTTATATCAAACTATTTTGACTAAAAGTATAAAATTCAAAATATAAACTCATAATATAAATATGATAAATATTGATAAATTCTATAAAATGAAAGAATATGCTCCTGATCTTCAAATAAAAGAAGTTACTTTTGGCATATCGAAATTATATATAATAAATATACAAACAGTATCTTCTTCAGAACTTACTAATCATTTTATATTAGATTATTTATCTAAAAGAAGTCTTATCAAAAATGAACTAATTTCTAATCTTAAAAATGATATACAATATCATATACCATCTATAAGTTTTATAGAAATAAAAGAGAATGATATAACAGAATATCTATATAATGGATTTACTATATTAATATATAAAAATGAAGCTATCGCATTTGAAACAAAGGCGAGCCTTGATAGAGGCGTTAATGAGCCATCAAGTGAACCTACTATAAAAGGTCCTAAAGATTCATTTAATGAAAACTATAATACAAATATAGGACTTGTAAGAAAAAGATTAAAAACAGATTCACTTCATATAAAAGAACTTACTCTTGGTACTAAAACAAAAACTAAAGTAAGTATTCTTTATTTAGATGACATAGTTGATAAAGAATTATTAGATGAAACAATAACTAAAATAGAAAGTATTAAATCAGATAAAATATTAGATACATATTATATAAAAAGTCTTATATCTAATGAAAATAAATCTACATTTCCATCAATAAAGTCAACTGAAAAGCCAGACACTATAAGTAAAAGTTTAACAGAAGGAAAAATATGTATTATATCTGAAAATTCATGTAATGCTTTAATAATACCCACATTCTTTATAGATTATTTTTATAATGATGAAGATAATTATCAAAAAACTATATATATTAAATTTGTTAAAATTATTAGAATAATAGCACTCTTTATAACTATTTTTATGCCTTCAATATATCTTGCGATTATTACATATGACCAACAAATATTACCAACAAGTTTACTTATAAATTTCTCTCTTCAAAGAGCTAGTGTTCCTTTTCCAGCACTTATTGAAGCATTTATCTTAATGTTTACTTTTGAACTATTATATGAAGGAGATGCATTAACGCCATCATCAAGAGGTACTTCTCTTTCAATACTTGGTGCTTTATTACTCGGAGATGCCGCTGTTAATGCTGGTGTTGTATCCCCTATAATGGTAATAATAGTCGCTGTTACTGCTATAAGTTCTATATTCTTTGTTTATTATGACTTCCAATCATTTATAAGATTTTATAGATATTCACTTATGTTTTTAGCATCTTTCCTAGGTATAGTTGGAGTATTATTCGGATTCATATTTATAATAACTAACCTATGTAGTATTAAATCATTTGGTAAACCATTTATGATACCAATAAGTCCTAAATTAAATATAAAAAGTAAAAAGAAATTAATAAAACGAGGACTAATGGTACAAAATACAGATAAGGAGACACTATGAAAAAGATAATACTACTACTTATACTCTTACTTTTAACTGGATGTAAAGACTATACTGAAATAAATGACCTTGGAATAATAAGTGGAATGATAATAGATTATAAAGATAATAAATATGAAATAACAACAGAAATAATTACAAATGATAAAGAAAGTGAAGTAGAAATACTTAGTACAACTAGTACATCAATAGATGAAGCGATAAAAGAACTATCAAAACTCACTAATAAGAAGGTATTCATACCACACTTAAAAGTATTAATAATAACAGATAATATATTAAAAGAAGATATAGATTATTATGATTACTTTCTTCGTAATTCAAAGTCATCAATGAACTTCTATGTTTACTATATAGATTCAAAAATAAAAGATAAAATATTTAAAATAAATGATGAAAGTGATAAAAATGCTTTACGTATAGAAAAGATGTTAGAATTTAATAAACAAATATTCTCATCAACCACCCCTCTTACATTTATAGATTTAGTCTATAAGAAATTAGAACCAGGTATAGATATAATATATCCTGCAATAGAAATTAAAAATAATAATGATAAAGATATACTATACTTATCTAATCAAATAAGTTATAAAAATGATAAATTAATAACATTTACAGAAGACGAATCTATCACATATAATATACTCACTAATTCAATAGATAAAAGTTCAATAACAATAGATTGTGATAATGAATCATTTACACTTCAAATACAAGATATAAAAACTAAATATAAATGGAAAAATGATTTATTTAATATAAATACACATATAAATGCTAAAATAACTGATTATGAATGTAAATATGATTTAAATGATATAGATTCTTTAAAGAAACTTGAAAAATTAAGTACAAACCATATCAACAATGAAATAAATAATTTAATAGATAAAATAAAGAAAGATAATAATGATGTTCTTGGTATAGAAAATTATATTTATAAACACGATAAAAATTATAATAAAAACAATTTTAAACTTAACAATATCAAGAATAAAAATAATATAGAATTTAACATTATATCAACAGGAGAAATAAGAAAATGAGAGATAAAAATGAAAAAATAAATAGTTTAGGATTATCTTCACTTATAATATCTTTAAGTGGTGCTTCATTCTGGGGAATACTTACTTCTTTTATGTTATCTAAATCAAAAACATCAACAATTATTTCAATGCCTATAGGATTTATCTTAGGACTCATTATATCAAAAATATTATTATCTTTTTATGGTAAATTTCCAAATCTATCTCATACAAATAAATTCAAAAAAGTATATAAAAAATTATCAATAATATTAAATTTTATCATATTAATAATATCTATATTCTTATATATCTTTTTAGCATATAGACTATCTAATTTCTTATCAAGTCAATATCTAACTGAAACACCTACTTTATATTTTTATGTTATTATATTATTATTAACAAGTTATACTGCCTCACTTGGTATTGAAACAGTAACTAGAGTTTCTCTTATCACACTATATACTTCTCTTATCATGTTTATATTTGATTTAATAAATCTAATTCCATACATAAAGTTAGATAATTATTTACCAATTATATCAGTAGATTTTAAAAGTATATTAATTTCTAGTATTATATATGCATTATATTCTACAATACCATTGTTCTTTATAACAACAACAAAAAAAGATAACCTTGTTGATAAAGAAAAGTTTAACAAATATTTTATAGGTATGTACACACTATCATTTATACTAGTATTTACTGCGATTATAGTTACACTTGGTATATTTGGTTCCAATCTTGTTAATATGTTTGATTATCCTCTTTATACAGTACTTAAAAAAATACAAATATTTTCATTTATAGATTCAATAGAAAACATTAGTGCTTCATTATGGATATTCTTTACAATAACAGGTTGTTCAATAATAAATCTATCAATATTTAACAATATAAAAGAAACACTAAATCTATCTAACAATAATAAACTATATAAAATAATAATATTTATAGTTATATTATTGATACCTAAATTCTTATTCACAGATAATAGTTACACTGAAACATTTAATTATGTTAAAATACCTGTTATATTAACAATTGTTTTATTAGTTATTATAACGATTACAACTATAATTTTGAAATTTAAAAAGGAATGAAATTAATCATTCCAATTTTTATGTATTTTTGATAATTTATATTCTTCCATTTTTTCTTGTTCAAATGGTTCAAGTATTGCTTCATAATATTCTCCATTTGAATAACAAGTACGTCTTTCTACTTCATCTCTTTTAAATTTAAATACTTCAACTGCATTATATTCTCTATTAGGTATATCTCCAAGTAATCTTTCAACATTCATATCAACAAATGTTTCATTTAAACGACTTATCATTGTACCTGTAATATATCTATTTTCCATTCCATTTGTAATTGAACCATTAAATTCAATACCATTTTCAGTACCCATAATTGACATTTCAACTATATCATATTGAGGTTTATATCCACATGCACTATCAACAACTTCTTTAGAATGTCTAAGAACATCTAAATAAAAATCTCCATCTTCCTTACTCATATTTTTATATCTAAAATACATTTCATATACTAATTCATCTTCATAATTCATAATATCACCTATTATTCCTTTGGTGTTATATTATACCATGAAATAATAGAAAATGCTAGTAAAACTTTTTTCAAAAGAAAGATTATATTATTTCAACACATCTATAACATATGAAATAATATAATCTTTATACTTTACTGTTTCATTATAATATTTAGTATAATCATCTTTATAATAAGAATCATATTTTAAATCTTTCATCTTTATATAAGATTCTTTCAAAGTATATATTCTAAAAAAATCATAATTCGTTTTAACTAAACTTTCTTCTTCACGAGTAAAAAATTTCTTAACAATACTTTCATCATAATTTATTATTTTTTCTATATCAACACCTATATTGTAATATGATATAACTAAAACCACTAAATTATCTTTATTTGAAATACTAAAATATAATCCATTTAATAAAGGTTTACCATTTTTAGAATAATATATATCATTTATATTTAATTCTATATTATGTGTTTTTAAATACTCATAAATAATACAATAAGAAATAATTCTACTTTTTTTAACACTAATAAATTCTTTATGATAATCATTTAACAAATTATAAACATTCTTTTTATATTCATTAGAATAATCTATATCACTTTTAATAATTATATCAACTTGCACTATTCTCTAAGTCCTCTATAGCTTTAATATAATTTTTATAATCTTTATTCCATGAATCAATAATATCTTTATCATGTTTCTTAAATGAATAATTTTCACTTAAATAATTTCCTAAATATTTGCTCACCTTTTTAGCACCATATATATTTAAATGATCTCCAGCATCAGCAGTATCAGTTTCAAAATTAATACCAATTTCCTTGTAAATTAAATTTAAATCATTAAACTTTATATCATGCTTTTTAGCATATTCATAAGCAGCATTAGATTTACTTATAGTCCATGAATCAGGAGATGGAATCCATATAAATTCTAAATTAATATTCTCTTTCTTACATTTATCTACAAATTTATCAAGATATTTTAATACATTATCACTAAGTTCATAAACTTCATCACCGGAAGTAACATACTCACCTTCATATGGCCTAGAATCTATTGTAAGATCTAATCCTTTATATGGATTACTATAATCACTATATGCATATTCAAAATCTTCTTTTGTAAGTTCATTGTATCTTGTATGATATGTAATAAATGGTAAGAATAATGAAATCTTTTTACCAAAACTAAAGTTAAATACTGGATCCATAATCGCATCTATCTTATTTTTACTAAGTTTAGTAGTATCAAATACCTTTCTATAATTAGAAAGTGAAGAATGATTACTTGGGAATATACCATCTACATTAAACATAATAACATCAGGTTTTTGCGTTTCTAAAGCCTCATTCAACATATAATAACCAGTCCACATTCTTTGACCAGGTGAAACATAATTATAACTAGTAATACCATACGAATTCCATATTTCCATAGGAGAAATACCTCTATAAGTATCACTATTTCCCATAAATATTACATCTAATGAATCTTTCTTTTCATTAAAATATCCTTTAGATATATAACCAAATCTATTATCAGCAGGACCTAACCACTTAGGAGTAAACAACCTATTTAGAAAATCTATAGTAAAGAAAATACAAATTACAAAAATAATAAAATAAATTATCTCTTTAACAACCTTCATATTTTCCTCCTAAAACTGTCCATATATGAAGTCACTAGCATTATAACCAGGACCATATATACCAAAAACAATTATCATTACAATCAATATATAGTAAATTAAATATTTTTTAAAACCACACCCATCTACTATATAATCTATAACATTCTTACCCTTTTCTTCGAGATACCCTATTATGAATAATACAATTAAATATAAAATTATTATAATAAAATCTATATAAGATAAACCAAAACTTAAAACACCAGCATTACTATTATGAAAAATACTTCCAATATAACTAAATGCTTTACTCATCGAATCAGCTTTAAATATAGTCATACCAATAACAATAAATATCCATGTTCTAAATATTTTTAATATATTAGTACATTTTTTATTAGGGATTTTTCTAAATAAAGGTTCTAATAATAAACCAATCATCATAATTACATAATAATATAATCCATATAATATATATTTTGCACTTGCTCCATGCCATAAACCATTTAAAAACCATACAAAGAATAAAGGTATCGCAGAAGCTAAAAACTTAGATAGAAATGCTCCAAAATGAGAATTATTAAATTTAGTAAGTTTCATATTTATTTTAGATAAACTTATTGGATAAAAGACATAATCTTTTAAGAATGCTCCAAGTGTTATATGCCACCTTCTCCAAAATTCTTCAACTGATTTAGAAAAGAAAGGCCTTCTAAAATTAATTGGTAATTCTATTCCAAACATTTTAGCACCGCCAACAGCCATATCTATAAAGCCAGAAAATTCAGCATACAATTCTAAAGTATAAAATATTATTGATAATAATGATATATATCCTTTTGATGTACCAAATGTATTACTAACAAAAACACCCAATCTATCAGCAATAACCATTTTCTTAAACAAACCAAATAATATAATTAATATACCACTACATATATTTTTATATTCAAACTTTTTACCTTCATATAATTGACTATCCATTTTATCAAATCTATGAATAGGTCCTTCTTGTACACTAGGAAAGAAAATAACAAATAACATTACCCTAAAAGGATTATTACTAGCCCTATATTTACCTCTATATACATCTACTATATAAGATATAGCCATAAGAGTATAATAAGATATTCCTAAAGGTAACACTATTTTTTCAAATGGCTTTTCTATACTTAAACTAAATATATTATTTATACTACTAACTAAAAAATTAGAATACTTTAAATATACAAGAATACCTATATTAATAAAAACCACTATTAATAATACAATTTTCTTATATAATTTATATTTCTTTTTTATTTGTTTCTTTAATTCTTTATCATCACAATCTATCTTTTTATCATTAATTTTATTTATAAGAATACCACCTAAATAAATAGATAATCCACTAAAAATAATTGGTAATAAAAAGTTTTTACTCATTATATAATAATAAATAAAACTAAATACTAATAATGATACCCATCTAATTCTTTTAGGTAATATATAGTAAACAAAGACACATACGAAAAGAATTAGAAAGTATTTTAATAAACTCATTAACATAACTATTCCTCTTCTAATTTACAAATTGTTTTATATAAAGCTTCAGCTGAATTAAAATTTTCAGGTATAACTTCATTTACAGAAAATTCTACATCAAATTCTTCACTTAGCTTAGCAATGATAGTAATAATATCAAAAGATTCTAAGATACCATTATCAATTAAACCTTTTTCATTTTTGTAATCTACTCCAGGTTTAACACTTTCTAAAATTTCTATTACTTTATCCATTTTGTTCCTCCTTATACATTTTCATTAATTTTACTCTATCAATTTTACCATTTGAATTATATGGCATTTTAGATAACTTAATTATTTTATTTGGTCTCATATAGTTAACTAATCTTTCATTAGAAAACTTAATAATATCTTCAACTTTAGCTTTACCTTCATAATATAGAATTATATTATCACTTTCATATATACAAGCACATAATGTTATTCCATCCATAGCATTAATATTAGTTTCAATTTCACCAAGTTCTATTCTATATCCCATATGTTTTATTTGAAAGTCTTTTCTTGATAAATATATAAGTTCTCCTTTATCATTGTATTTAACTATATCACCAGTTCTATATATTAATTCATTAAATGATTTATTTAATGGATTTTGTACAAATGTAGTATCAGTTTTTTCTTTATTATTATAGTAACCTAAACTTATTATTGAACCTTTAATACATAATTCTCCTTCTTTACCATATGGAACTTCATTATTATTTTCATCTAATATTATTGCTTCACAATTATTACACGTTCTTCCAATCGGAAGTGTTTCATTATCTTCAAAATCTCTATCAACTACATAATAAGTACAAATATCCGTAAGTTCAGTTGGACCATATAGATTAGCATACATTAACTTTGGCAATGCTCTTCTCCATATATTAAGTGGTTTCATAGGCATAACCTCACCTGCGAATAAGACTTTCTTTAGATACTTTGGTTTAATAACATCAAATGTTTTTAAATTAGCTACAATAGATAATGCAGATGGAACCCAATATATTGTATTTATCTTTTTTTCATCCATATATTTAATTAAATTTAATGGAAATGAAAAATAAGATTTAGGAATTATATCAAGAGTAGCTCCCATCATAACAGTAGAAAATACATCACTGACTGACATACTAAAATAAAATGGTGTTTGACTTCCAAAGACAGTTCTACTATTAATATTAAATGTTTCACTAAACCATTTACAATAAGAAATAACTGACTTATATGAAATAACACTTCCTTTAGGAACGCCAGTTGAACCAGATGTAAATAATACATACATAGGATTTATATCAATTAACCTTTCTTGAGCTTCTTTAATCTTATTATAATCAATTTCACTATTTAATGAATCTTCTAATATTAAAGTATTAATTTTATAACCAAGTTCTTCTAATTTAGACCTATTTTTCTCATCAGTAATTATTAATGATGGATTTAATGTATCAACAATATTATCCACTCTATTTTTAGGCATATTAACATCTATTACAGTATAAAAATTAGCACTATAAGTAACACCAAACATAGATATTAATGCATTAATGGTTTTATCAATAAAAATAATTATTGGTTTATTATATAAATTTAAATTCAATATTGAAGTTGCAATACCTTTAGCAGAACAAACAAAATCATTATAACTTATACTTCTTCCATATTCACTAAAAACTATTTTATCACCATATTTTTTACAACTTTTTTCTAAATAATCTACAATACTTTTCTTCATAACATACCACTTTCAATAAATATATTTCTTTTTATATAATATAATATATTAAATTATTTTGCAACAAAGTGTAAAAGAAAAAGCACTATTTCTAGTACTTTATATTATGAATTAACGTTCACTTTATCATCTATTTCAATATAATTATCCTTTAATTTCATTTTTAATACTTCCATAGTTTTATCAAAATTGTAATCTATCACTAAGAAAGGAAAGGTACTTAAAACATATAACTCATTTTTCTCTTTCTTTAATTTTAATTGAGAATTTAATATATCAATATGATTTATATATTTATCTTTTGAATTAGTAATAAATCTAGCCTTATTATAATTATGCATAACTATATAGCATAAATCTTTATTAGTAATTTTATTCTTTTTTAGACAAGTAGTTGTATTAACTTGTTTCTTATATTTTTTACCATTTAAGCCTTCGAGACTAACAGTTTTTTCGTTATATTTTAAATCAGGTAAAGCTTCCAAATCATAGTAAGCTTCTACCATAGGATAATTAATATATACCTTACCTAGTTCAGTTTCATTATTAAATATAGATAATAAATCTTTAATTTTACTATCAGAATATTTATGATCTTGAGGTTCAAAATCAAAAATCAAATAAACAGCACTAAAAGCATTCTTAGATAAAATATTATCATCTATTTTAAGCCCTTTTTCAGTTCTTAAATATGAAACCAAATCATCATACTCACCATTTTTATATGCTTCATACAATTCATATATAGGATTAGCAAAAGCAATTATTTCATAATCAGAACCAATTAATGATAGTAGTCCATGACTTTCACTTCCCAAAATTCTTGGTTCAGTAAGTTTTCCTTCAACAATCAATAAAATTCTAGACTTCAAATTCACCTCCCAGCATCATTTTTTCAAGATTGTGTGCTTGTCTAATAGTTTTATTAGTACTATCAGCAAAACTAGTAATTTTACCATTTTTTAATATAGCATAACAATCTGGACGCATTAATTCATTATTAATTAAGTATGTATTATGAGATGTTAAAACAGATTGAAATTCAGTTTTATTATTAATATAATTTAGTATAAATGTAGAAAGTTCATAATGATAAAAAGCATCAAATTCATCTAAAAATACAAAAGAAATATTAGTAGTTCTATTCATCCAATAGAAGAAAAGCCATAAAGATTCAGTTCCAGTAGAAGCAACTACATCAAACCTAGCAGTATAATTTTTATATTTAACACCTATTATCTTCCTTCCAACTTCATTAATTTCACATAATTTATAATCTTGTCCACATTCTTTTAAAAAATGTTCAAATTTAGATAATAATCTATTATTAATTATAAAATCATTCATATCCTCTCTATTAGCCATAACGCCCATAAATTCATTTGATCTTAAACTTCTAAACCATAACATATTATTGACAAATTCCATTAGTAATTTAACAGAACTATTTTCTTCCCAATATAATGTATTATTATAGATATATTTTAAAACAGACATTTCTTTATTACTTCTTTTTGAAATATCAATAGTTTGTGCTTCTTCTATATTATTATCAAATTTATTAGTTGTATAATTATATTTAAATAATAATTTACCATTTTCACATAATTCTTCAGTAAGTAATTTAGCCTGCAAATCTTTTTTATATGAATATTTTATTTCTTTATTATTTAATAAAAATTCATATTTGAAATCAACAGTATTATCTACAAAATCACCATTAATATAGTAAGCATAGATTATATTATTTATACCATAATTATCAGTCAAATGTGTAGTTATATCCATAATAGCCGCACCTAAATTACTTTTCCCTGAATTATTTGGACCATAAATAAGCATCTTATTAACTAAACCATTTTTTATCAAATGTTGATTAAATTCATAATCTCTTGATTTAGAGAAATCTAAAACTAGATTATCTTTAAAATTTTTAAAGTTTTTAACACTAAATTTTCTTAACATATATCTCACACCCATATTAATTATACCTCCATTGTAATATTTTTGCAACACATAATGTAATTTTTTTACACTATATATTATGCTAGTAATCGTAAAATATATACAAAATAAAAAGCACTATTTCTAGTACTTTATATTAAAATGAATCTATGTTTACTCTTACTTTTTTAATACCATCGTTATAAGCTTTAGCTTGAATTAATGTTTTTACACTAGTAGCAATCTTACCACCCTTACCAATAATTCTTCCCATATCAGCTTCAGCAACAAGTATTTCTATAGTTTTATTTTCATCACTATCAAATTCTTGTACTTTAACTAAATCTGGTTCTTTAACAAGCTTTTTAACGATTAATTCAGAAAAATCTACTAAACTCATTTATTTTCTTTTTGAATTATGGAATTCTTCCATAACACCTACTTCACTTAAAATATTCTTAGCTGTATCTGTAGGTTGAGCTCCTTCCTTTAACCATTTTAAAGCAGATTCTTTATTAACATTATATTTTTCTGCTTCTAAAGGCATATAAGTTCCTATAGATTCAATAACATTACCATCTCTTCTAGCTCTTGAATCAGCTACTACTAAACGATAATAAGGTCTTTTTTTAGCACCCATTCTTTTAAGTCTAATCTTAACTGCCATCTTAATTCCTCCTTTGTGCTTATTAATATACACTATTTGATATTATATGTCAACCTTTTTTGGTTAACATGTTTAATTATTATTCTTAAATTTATATCCTTTAGTATAAGTAATTAATTTATTGCCTTCAACTACATATGCTGTTCTTGCTGACTCTAATATTGGTATATCACAAGATGAATCACTATATGCACTAACAATAACTGCATTTGGTATAACACTCGCAAGTCTTTTCAACTTTTCAGCACCCTTACAATTTTTACCTATTATTCTACCCTCACTATCAGTTTTAGTAGCTATAACATATCTAATACCAAGTCTTTTACAAAATTGCATTATCCATAATTCATAAGAAGCACTAATAACAATATCATTTTGAGTTCTTCTACTTATATACCATGGCTTAATATTTTTCATATGTGAATCTACAAAATCATTTATAAACTTAGGATAATTCTTTATTTCAAATATAAATGATAACATTGCTTCTTTTACTCTTTCAAATTCTATTACACCTCTTTTATAATCTTTTTGTAGTTTTTTTGCTTTCTTAAGTGCTTTTAAAACAAGAAAAGGATGTTTTTTAAAGCCATACATCAATATATCTCTATTAGTATCTCCATTATAAATTGTATCATCAAAATCATATATATTCATATTTTATTATCACCTATATTAAATTATACAATATTAAAAGTACTATTTCTAGTACTTAATAAATTATCCTTCATTTCTCATGAATTCTTCATATTCATTCATTATAGTTTCAGGATCACCTTCGTCTTTAATAAGACCATCATGTAGCCAAATAACTTTATCACATAATTCTATTATTGTTTTACTATTGTGTGAAACTATAACAACTGTTCTTTTATCATCACTAATAAGTTCTTTCATTTTATTATAACTTTTTTCTTTAAAGTGAATATCTCCTACACTTAAAACTTCATCAATAAGCATTATATCTGTTTCAAGTATTGCTGTTATTGAGAAAGCTAGTTTAGAGTACATTCCACTTGAATAACTTCTAACTGGTCTATATATAAAGTCACCAAGTTCACTAAATTCTATAATATCTTTTACTTTTTCTTCTATTTGTTCTTTAGAATATCCAAGTAACATACCTGATAAGAATATATTTTCATATCCAGTTAATTGTTTTTGAAATCCTACTCCAATTGATAGTAATGATATTGAATTACCATGTAAATTAATACTTCCTTTATCTGCACTAAATATACCTGATATTGCTCTTAAAAGAGTACTTTTTCCACTACCATTCTTACCACATATACCAAGTATTTGTCCTTTTGGTACTTCAAATGTAACACCTTTTACTGCTTTAAATATTTTTCCTGATCCACGTGATTTTAATCCACCTTTTTTAAGTGAAAATCTATTCATATCTCTATAATACACATGTAAATCATTAACACTAATTGCTATTTCTTGTTTCTTCATTATTTCATCACCTTAACATATGTATTTTCATATTTATATATAGTATGTACTCCTAATATTGAAAGTAATACACCTATAAAGAACCATATAAGGGTCCACATACCTACTGGAGCACTCTTATATATTAATACATTTCTCATATTATATATAAAGTTAGCTAATGGATTTAGATCAAGTAATATTGTTCTATAAACAGCATTATGTATTCTAGAACTTATATCATAGAATATACCAGTTAAATAGAATAACATACGAAGTCCTATATTAACTAAATTAGTTAAATCTTCAGCAAATACTCCAAAGTGCATTATTAATGTACATACACCAAATGTAAATACCATAACAGTTATTATAATTGGTATAAACCATAATACATTCCATGTCACAGGTACTTTATATATTATCATAAATATTACAACAAGTAAGAATGATACTGCCATCTTAAATGCATTAACTCCCATTTTTATAAGAAGTAATACAAATTTAGGCAAATATACTTTAGTAACAGTATCCCTATTAGTCGCAACTAATTTAACAGATGAAGTAACCATCTTATTAAAGAAATTCCATATAGAAAGCCCAATAAATACAAATACAGAAAAATACTCAACTTTAGATTTGAATACTATTGTTGCTATAAAAGTATATATAAGCATAAATGCAAGTGGTTCTAAAATCATCCATAAAAAACCTAAATATGAATTTATTACTTCAGTTTTAAGTTCAGCCCATGTTGCATACATAATATAATTTTTATACTTCTTTAAATCATTAAAAAATCTTTTCATATATCTCCTCTACATACCAATTTTACCATATAAAGGTATTAAATACCATAGAAAAATGATTATTAATATAGAACTAATAATCATTTTAACCTACTATTTACTAAAATTTTCAACCCATTCATTATATTGAGTTACTTTTTCATAATCACTTAAATGTCTAACCTTTAAAGCAACTTGTGATTTATAATATTTATCAAATAATTTTTTCTTTTCAACACATGTTTCTTTATCTAAAGTTTTAGGCACATTATTATCTATATAATATTTTTTACTATAAGTTTTATTAAAATAATAGAAATTAGATTTGTCATCAACAAGACTTGTCACTATTCTACTAGTCATCTTATGATGTATATGTCCATATTCACCTTCTGGATTATGTGTAACAATCTTATTCCATTTTTTAAGTTTAATTATGTTATTTAAATCATTAGTAATTAAATTATACTCATTATCCCATGTAGACTTTTCACCATCTACTAAATCAGGATAACCAAGTGTTATATATTCATCATTAGTATATTTCATTAAATGTTTAAATTCTCTTAATCTTGTTTCACTAGAACCACATGTTATACACACTACAACATAATCATTATTTAATATTTCTGTTCCACCAAACAATAATTCATCATCAGGATGAGCAACTATCATAAGATTCTTATAATCATAATTTTCTTTAAATAATAATTTATATCTTAAATCATTTGGTTCTAATGTCTTAATTCTAACATTTGTATCTAATCCATAGAAATCTAGTAATCTCTTTTCCCATGTTTCACTAACAGGATTATTCTTCCATATATATTTTTCATATCCATTTCTCTTAATATATACTGGATTCATATTCATAGATATTTGTTTTTTAATACTCTCATATCTTTCATTATTACTAACATATACATTATGATAAATATGTAAATAAGAACCAAGCACAATAACAAGTACAAGTAGCATTATTCTTAATATATAGCCATTTTTATCAACAATTAATAAGTTATATAATTCACTAGCAAGTAAAATATAAATAACAATAGCTGGTAAACTACATCTATATCCAACTGGTGTTAGCACTAATAATGGCCCTAATATTATAACAATACTAACCATATAAAATACTAATTTACATCCAATAGATTTATCATAATATTTACTATTATCAAAAAATATTAATAATACAATTAATAATAATGATAAACAATATATAGCAGTCATAAACCCAGTAACATAATGACTAGTACCAGTTACAACTTTAAAATCAAACATATTACCAATTATTAAGAATACACTATAAAATACACTTATATAATTCAATAACTCTAAACTATATTTTTTCCATTTAGTAACTTTATTATTAGTAAGAAATTTATAAGTAATACCAAACATTAATATACTTACAACAAGATTAGTGATTAAATTTCTTGAAAACGCATTAGTTTGTATCTTATTGAAATAATTTCTAGCCATTGTAACAATCAATGATTGTTTAGTTGTTACAGTTCTATAAAAATCATCACCCTTTACTACATGTAAATATGCTCCATTAGTAAACATAATTATAGAGCCAATAATAACACCAGCAAAATAAACTAAATAACTTTTAGGAATCTTCTTATATTTAATATAAGAATAAATACAAATAAATACACAAAGTGCTAATAAATAAGTAGTTATATGTTCCATAAATAATGTACTAGTTACACCAAGAATAAATAACAATACTAAGTTATACCACTTTTCTTTAAAATCAATTTTCTTAAATAAATCTTTTATATATGCAATGAATATTAAAACCAAAAGTATATTAAATGTATAATTAGTAAAACCACTAGTATTAACAATAGTTTCTCTAAAAACAAATCTATTTATAAGAAATAACATTAATATAGAAAATACCATAATACCATTATTATTTTTATTAACAATCTTTTTAATTAAATATCCAATTCCAAAATAAGTAATAGTCATAAATAATGATTTAAGTATATTACTTCTTGTTAACAATATAACTAAAAGATTCCCTAAATATCTACCATTATAATCTTTAAAACCACTTTGTAATCTTTCTAAACCAACACCAGATCCCCAAGCCCAATCATCATTAGAATAAGGAAAATAGTAAGTAAGTACAAATAAAAATGCAAAAAGGAAAGTATAAAACAAATATAATTTCCAATTATTTTTAATATTTTTCTTTAATTTTTTCATATTTATCCTCACACACACAAATTTCAACGAAATCTATTATATCACATGTATAACTTTTTTTAAATTCTTTAATATATTTTTCTTTAAATTCATATAATTTATTCATATCATAACTATCATTATCTATTTCTTTATATAATTCATTTAAAGTTAAACATATCTTACCAGGCATATCTTTATCATATTTTAAATAAAAATCTCTATCATTAACATATTCTTTCTTATCATATGCATAAAACATCATAGGTTTTCCAATAACAGCAACTTCATAAATAACAGCTGAATAATCACTTATAACCTTATTAGAAACAAAAACCATTTCATAAGTATTAAAAGTATTATCAAATATAGCTTCACTATTATCAAATTTATATTTAGTAAGTGGATGTAATTTAACAATCAAATTATATTTTTTATAGTTAAAATTATCTATAAATTCTTTGATATATTTATAATCATAACCACCATCTCTAAATGTTGGACAATATAATATATTTTTCTTTTTATTTTTAAGTTTAGGATATTTACTATAAATTTTATCACTAACCTTTTTAATATTATTTTTATCAACCATTAAATCTAATCTTGGTAAAGGATATATTCTAAACTTACTCTTATCTTGACCAAATGCTTCGCTAAAATATTTAACACAATATTCACTACTCGCGAATATATAATCATAATTATTATGCATATTCATAACACTAGCAAGTTTATTATTATCAATATGTTTAATTCTTTTATTACCATTATTAACAACACTTAATCCAAATTTCTTAAAGGCTCCCATAGCATGCCACATTTGAATAACAGTTAAACTTTTCTTATGTTTACAATTACTTATAACAATACAGTAAGAATCAAGTATTACAACTTTACTAGTAGATATATAATACATTTGTTTAAACATATGAAAAACATATTTAACTTTATTAAGAAAACCTGAATCTAATGTTTTACATAAATATACTACATCATAACCCTTCATTTTCTTATTTATCTCTTCACCAAGTAAAAGAAAATCAATATTAACACTATTAGATTGTCTACTTATAAAAGTTATTCTATTTTTAGTCTTAAATAATTTAAATATAGAATAAATAACATTAAGAATAAATTTAAATATTTTAACGATTATTATCATCTTTTTCCCCTGTTATTAATTTTTTAACTACCCTTTCTGTACTCTTACCATCACATGCTCCACAAAAGAAATCAAAAAATTCTTTAAGTTTCTTTTTATCAACATTACCATTCTTAATTGAATTAATTAATTCTTTATTATTATGAGCTACATCACCATAAGTATATTTAGAAAATGGATAATAAAAACCTCTACTACCATCATAATCTTTATAATCAGGCGTATAAAAAATCACAGGCTTATTAAAGAATGAATATTCAAATATAACCGAACTATAATCAGTAATTAAAATATCAGTAATAAATAATAAATCATTTATTTCTCTTTCATTACTTAAATCATAATAAAAATCATCATTATCAAAATCAATATCAGGCATTTCTTTAATGAATGGATGCATTTTTACTATAAATACATAATCTTTAGAAAAATTCTTTTTAATTAAATCAAAATCTATTAAACTATAATCATAATATGCTGTTTTTTGACCTTTACCTCTAAATGTAGGTGCAAATAATATAACTTTTTTATTTTTAAATTTAGGATACTTCTTATATAAAGTATTTCTTATTTTTCTTTTATATTCATCACTAAAAAATATATCAGTTCTAGGAACTCCATATGGATGAACTTTCTCTATATCAATACCAAATGCTTCAGCATAATTACATCTTATATTTTCAGAACTAACTATTGTATCAGTATAATTTTTATGTGTTAAACTTGTATTATTATATCCTTCTTTACTCTTATTTCTACTATAACCTACTGTTTTAAAGGCTCCCATGGCATGCCATACTTGTATTAATTTTGCATTTTCTCTTATTTTAAGCGGATAAATTAATGGATAAAAATCATCAACAAGAATATATTTTGACCTAGCAATATCTCTAATTAATGATATTTTTTCTTTAAAACTTCTTCTAGTCTTTAATGACTTTTTTAAATGAGTTTTAAGTTTATAATCAGGATTATTTTCTTTTAAATAATTATATATAAACTCAAAGTTTCCAGAGATATGATCTCTGGAATCTGATAAAAATAATACAGTTTTTTCTTCTAAATTACATTTTTTAACATAATAATTATAAATGATTATACAAAATAGTCTCTTTACTTTTTGTAAAAAACCTTTTATATATCTCATATTAAATCTCCCATTTCATTATTGTTTTAAAATCATTATTCAAATCTTGTTGGAAAGCAGAATGTATATCATTTACAGAATGTACTTCTACTTCACTTGATATAATTGTACTTAAGTAATCGGCTACATCTTCATTTTCTTCAATGAATTTAATTGAAGCATCAAAATCTTCATAACCACTTCTACTATTACCAAGTATTGATAATCCTTTTTCAAGTATCATTCTTGTATTTAATGGAACATTATTTTCACTAACGCCCATTAAAGCAATACTTCCTTGAGGATTAATTATATCTATTATTTGATTAATTGCCATTTCAGCTTTAGTTCCACCAACACATTCAAATGCATGATCAACTGTTACACCATTTGGTATTTCAGCAACTTGATAAGTTTCATCAGCAAATTGAAAATAATGTAGTTTTTCATATCTATTACCAAATACTATAAGTTTAGCATTAGGGAAAGTTTTCTTAAGAACAAGTGCAGTAACGAAACCAACACTACCATCTCCCCAGACACCTATAGTTTGTCTTTTCATATGACTATATCCTTCAAAATGTTCAAGTGCATTCATCGCTACACTTAAAAGTTCTAAAAGAACAGCAATTCTATCTTCAATTTTAGTATATTTAATTATTCTAGTTCTTTCAATGTCAACTATGCTTTGCATAAATCCATCATATCCACTAGATTTAAATAAACTACTTCTTAAATAATTTTCTTTTATTATTGAATCTGTTTCTCTAGGAGTATTAGGTATCATAACAACACTATCTCCTGGTTTAAATTCTCCTTTAGGATCAAAAACTACTTTTCCAACACACTCATGTATAAGTGCCATGGGAAGTTTTTTAGCAAGAACTTCTGGAGCTCTTCTTCCTTGATAATATCTTTGATCTGCTGCACAAATAGAAAGATAAGATGGTCGAACCAAAACATCATCACTAGGAAGTGGTAAATCTATAAAATCAGTTCTAATTTGTTTAGGAGAACAAAGTCTATAAGATTGCGCTATCATTTTTCATCCTTTCTCATTAAAATAGCTTGTGCTATCTTAAGATCATATAATGTAGTTAATTTAATATTATATACTTCTCCATCTACTAAAGCAACATCTTCACCTTTTATAGAGAAAATCTTACAACCATCTGTTAATATTTCTTTTTCTTTCTTAGTTAATGAATCAAATAAACTCATCAATTTCTTAATGTTAAATGTTTGAGGAGTTTGTCCTTGATAACATTCTTTTCTATCAGGAATTTCAGTTATCATTTTACCATCTTTAGAATATACAATTGTATCAGTTGCTGGAATAACTGTATCAGCAGCACCATATTTTTTAGCAAGTTTAATATTGTCATCTAATATTCTTTGAGTAACAAAAGGTCTAACTGCATCATGAGTAACAACAATATCTTTATCATTTAAACCATATTTTTCTTCAATATATTTGCATCCATTCATAATAGATTCATTTCTTGTTGCACCACCAGCAGTTATTTCAACTTTATCTTTATCGATATTATACTTATCTAATAAATCTTCAGCATAACTTACCCATTCTTTAGGACAACAAACAACTATTTTTGAAAAAGCTTGATTAATTAAGAATTGTTCAATTGTATGAATAATTATTGGTCTTTCTCCTAACATTAAAAATTGTTTAGGCATTTCAGTATTGCCCATTCTTGTACCGGAACCACCGGCTAAAATTTCTCCATAAATCATATTTACCTCCATTATTTTCAAAATTATATAATTTACATATCTATGTCTAACCAAATTATAACATTAAAGTAAATTAAACGCAAACATTTACATAAACTTTACTATTCTTTATTAATTAAAAATTTTAACATTTCTTCTTTATCTTTTTTACCTTCTATAATATCATGTATTAAATTTATTATAGGCATTTTTACTTTCTTACGTCTAACAAGTTTATGTATTGATTTTAATGTATACATTCCTTCGACAGTAGTAGTTTCAAGATATTTATTCACTTCTTCATTACTAGCACCACTGCCTATTAAATATCCAAAACTAAAGTTTCTTGAGTTCTTGCTAGTACATGTCATTAAGATATCACCAAATCCAGCAAATGATAATATTGATTTCTTCTTTCCACCTAAAGCATTTATTAATTCTTTTATATCATTCATACTTTCAGTTAGGAAAAGTGCTCTTGTTGAATCAGTTACTCCCATACCTTCAAGCATACCAGAAGCAATAGCCATAACATTTTTAATACTACCGCATATTTCAATACCTATTATATCTTTAGTTCTTCTAAATTTAGTTGTTGAATTTTGAAAGCACTTCCTAATAACCATTTCAGTTTTACGACTTCTTGTTGCCAAACTAAATCCAACAGGTGAATCTTTAATTATATCAACTGCAAACGTAGGACCACTTATAACAGCAATACTATTCTTTAAATATTTAGCAAAAACATCATTTAAAAATAAGCATGTGTTTTGTTGAATACCTTTTGTCGCAATTAACACAGGTTGATTCTTCTTTATACATTTACTAAGTTTAATAGTTACATCTTCAAAAGCAAATGCTGGAATTGCCATAACAATTAAATCTTTGTCATTTACTGCTTCATTCAAATCACAAGTAAATTTTATTTCATTTGGTATTTTGTAATCATTTAATTTTTTTGATTTTCTTGTTTCATCAAGATTATTTTTTTCGCTTTCATCATACGTCCACATAGTAACTTCTACTTTATTATTTACAAGTATATGTGAAAGAGCAAGTCCATAAGCTCCTGCTCCAAGTACACCTAC
This sequence comes from uncultured Bacilli bacterium, assembly GCA_934102215.1. GTDB lineage: Bacteria > Bacillota_I > Bacilli_A > RF39 > UBA660 > CAG-1000. The sequence goes on along the minus strand of CAKOSH010000009.1, from coordinate 51,352 downwards.
TTTCATTTATCTTCATCACTCCTATTATTCTTTTTATTTTTCTTACTTGTCCAATCAAATACAATATCAGTTTTAAGTATTAAAAATAATACAATAAACATTAAAACTACATAACAACATATAACTGTTTTTTTATTTCCTAAAACATAAAATATTGTTGTTACTGAAAACAATATATTAATTGCATATATAAATAGTAATGAACTCTTTTTAGAAAAATGTTTAAGTAATTGATGATGCAGATGTTCTTTATCAGCATGATCAATACTTTGTCCTTTTAATTTTCTTCTTATAATTGCAAATAAAGTATCCATAATTGGAATAGCTAATATAAGCATTGGTATAATTAATGAAGTTAATGTTGTTGTTTTAAATCCAAGTAAGAATATTACTGCTATCATAAATCCTAAAAATGTACTTCCAGCGTCTCCTTGATATATTCTCGCAGGTGGAAAATTATGAACTAAATATCCAAGAGTAGAACCAAGCATAATAAGTGATAATATTACATCAAGTCCTCCAAATTTATTTAGAATAAATCCAATTATCGCAATAGTTAAAAAATATATAGAACTTATCCCAGCACATAATCCATCAAGACCATCTATTAAATTAATCGCATTAATTGTTGCAACTATAATAAGCATAGATAAAATTTCACTTAAAAATGGAATGTTTGTAAACGTAATAGTCATACCAAACAAAGTAACTTTAGTAAGTTCAAGTCCTCCATAAAATACAACTATCGCAGCAACTATCAACTGTACAAGAACTTTATATTTATTAGGCATTGGTGTTTCACTCTTAGTCATATCATCAAAAAGACCTAAAAGCATTATCAAAAATGAACTAATAAGTATAGCAATCATTAAATTATTTTTAGGTGCAAATAACATATATCCAAGTAAAAATGCAAAGAATATACCAAGTCCTCCAAGTAAAGGCATAGGCTTTTTATGTATCTTTCTAGGATCATTTGGTACATCTAGTACTTTTAAAAATATTGCTACCTTCTTCATTATTTGTACAAATATAAGTGAAGATAAAAAGCATACCGTTACTATTATAAATATATTATATCCATTAACTTCAAAATCCATTTCTTTCAACTCCCTATTAATTATTATAAACTAATAATAGTATTTTTTCCATTAATTTTAATAAATAATAAATTTTTAGATAGACAATCAAAAATCAATCCTTTATAATTATAATAGAAAGGAGTGTGTATGTTATATGAAAAATAAGAAAACTTTAGGTATATTTTCATTGATATTACCTATTTTATCTTTTATAGTTTTAGTTGGAGCAACAGCCTATGGTCTTGATAGTGGTAATGCACTTAAAATAGCAATGTATGGTGCTTTAGTAGCATTAATAATAAATATTGTTGCAATAATTTTAGGAATTGTCGGTATGAAAAATGTAAAAGGATTATCAATTGTTGGAATAGTTTTAGGCTGTATTGGTGCTTATCTTTGCTTTTCAAATATATCATTAGATGCTTTAGTTCCAAAATTTAATGACTGTGAAAAAATTGATGAAAAAACATCTAAATGTAAATATAATGGTGTAGAAATTGAAATTCCTAACCAATTTTTGGAAGAAAATCAATATAAGAAAGAAGGATAAAAATGGATAAAAAGCAAAAAAGGCCTAATGTAGTGTTGTATACAATATTTATGATAATTTTATTTTTTGTAGCTACTGAATTAGGTATCTGGGGTTATGGTGCAAATCTAATATATGATTCAGTAACCATGTATCCAAAAGGAGAACTTGTTATATCTGAAGTTATTTTATCATCATTAGTATTAATTTTAATGCTATTATTCAAAAACTCTTATGTATTTACACAACCACATAAGAAATTTAGTAAAGGTTTATTTTACGGACTATTTTATATAGTAGGAGCTTCATTTATTTTATTAATTAGTGCAATAAGATTAATCGATAAAATTAATGATATTAATATACTAATGACCATATTAAATTTACTTATAGGATGTTTCTTTATAGGAGTAGCCGAAGAATTTTTATGTAGAGGATGGCTACTAAATGAATTTTTAGAAAGATACGGCGATACAAAAAAAGGAGTTTGGTACTCAATAATTATTTCAGGAGTAATTTTTGGACTAATGCATATTGGAAATATAGCTAATGGTCAAGATGTTGCAAATACTATTTCGCAAATAATTGGTGCTGCAGGAACAGGTATTTTATTTGGATTAATTTATTATAAAACCAAAAATATTTGGTCAGTAATATTCTTACATGCATTCTGGGATTTCTCAATATATTTAAATGAAATAATTCCTACCACATCAGCTACAGAAATAACAACTCAAATATCAGTAGCATCATTAATTTTTTCTGTTTTAACGTTTGCGATAGAAGTAGCAAACATCATTCCACATATTAAAAAAATAGATGATGAACCTAAAAAAAGCAGTATTGTTTTATTTTCAGTAATAAGTTTTATTTTTTATTTTAATATAATGAATATTACAGGTATTATAAATACACAAATTGGAACAGAATATAATTATGATTCTATAGAAATTAAAAATTATTCATTTACAAATAATTATTATGAAGACTATATTATAAAAGATAATAACTATTCATTCAAAGTAAGTCAAAATGATAATGATAATTTAGTTTTTACAAACCAAAATACAAATTATAGTGTAGAAATAGAATGTGAATCATTATATGATTACATAGTTATGGAAGAAAAAGATTATTTTGTTTTAGCTTATGTAGATTATACTGATAGTGCAAATTCATTCTTAAAATACAATTACATTTATAAGAAAGATTTAACAAATGATAATAGTTTTGTAGATGGAATTAAAAATAATTATAAGAAATTCTTATTAAAAGATAATTCAAAATTAGTAATAATACATGATAGAGATAAAAATATATCATATATTGATGCCGTTAGTCAAGATTATGGTAATTATTTATTAGTCGCAGAAGATAAAGTATCAATTTTAAAACAATAATTTTAAAGACTAAATAAGTTGTATGATTTATTTAGTTTTTTCTTGTTCAAATAATGTAAATTTCCCTAAATATAATGAAAAATATGTAGAATTTTGGTATAATTATTTATTATATAGAATGATAAGGAGTAACCATGAATAAGAAAAAATATATTTTTATACTTATACTAGCCCTATTCTTATTTGTTCCATTAAATATAAAGGCTGCATTTGATGCGGAAATAAAAGGAAGTTCAGTAAGAATAAGAAAGGAACATAATACTAAAAGCGATTCATCAATAATTGCAACTGTTAATGCTGGAACACAAATAACAGTTGTTGATAAAACATTATATGAAGGAAGTGGTTGTTCAAATAAATGGTATAAAATAATTTATAAAGAACAAGAAGCCTATGTATGTAGTGATTATGTTAGGTTCGTTGATAATACTTTTACCGGTATAAACGTTATAGATTATAGTGCTAGAGTCAATGGTAATAATGTAGGAGTTAGAGATAAAGCCGCTACATCAGGTAGTCTACTTGATACTTTATCACTTGGAGTAAATGTTACAATCGTAAAAGAAGTAAGTGGAAACTCAAGTGGATGTTCTGGAGGTAAATGGTATCAAATAAATTATTATGGTAATAAAGAAGGATACATATGTAAAAACTATGTCACTAAAAAAGAAGATATAACAAAAGAAGATAAAGAATATGCTGAAACACTTAAGAAAGCCAATTTTCCAGATTCATATATTTCCTACCTAACTTATCTTCATAGTAAATATCCTAATTGGCAATTTAAGCCTGCATTTACAAATATAAAATTTTCTTCTGCTGTAAATGGTGAAGAAGGAAAAAATTATATGCAAACAACAAATGATAACTATAGAACTTCAAATAAACCTGCTGAAGGTAGTTCATGGTTCAAAGTAAATACTGGTGTTATCGCTTTCTATCTTGATCCTAGAAACTGGCTTACAGAAGAAAGAATATTTATGTTTGAAGATTTAAAATATGATAGTACTCTTGAAAATGAATATCCATCACTAATAAAATCAGTATTTGGTAATGGTAAACTTGGGGAAGATAAATATACTATTCCAATGTTTAACGCTGGTAAAAGTCATAAGATTAGTCCACTTCATATCGCAACTAGAATTAGAATAGAAGTTGGCGCTAATGGAAGTGATTCAGTAAATGGAACTGAATTCACATGGCAAGGTAAAACTTATAAAGGATATTATAACTTCTTTAATATCGGTGCCTATGAAACAACAATTGGTGGAGTTAAATATTCAGCAATAACAAGAGGACTTGCCTACGCTGCTAAACTTATTAGTAGAAGTGGTAACGTTTGGGATAATGTTGAAACATCAATACTAGAAGGAAGTAGCTTGCTTGCTAAGGGATATGTAAATGCAGGACAAGGAACTCTATACTATCAAAAATTTAATGTTGGACCTGATGCTTACTATAGTAAATATACTCATCAATATCAAACAAATATACAAGCCCCAGCAACAGAAGGAAATAAAACATACGATGCTCTCAATAAAGCAAATGTCCTAAATCAAAAATTCACATTTGAAATTCCTGTTTATAATGATATGCCAGAATACACTTCACTACCTAAAAGTGGAGACATGAATAATGATTTAAAAACATTAGAAGTTGAAGGATACAAAATAACACCAGAATTTGATGAAGATATACTTACATATCAATCATACATTCCAAATACAGTAAAAGAAGTAAATATAAAAGCTTCTCCTAAAAGTAGTGCTTCATCTATTTCAGGACCTGGTAAGTATGAATTAAAAGATAATGAAACAGATATAACAATAACAGTACTTTCAGAAACAAAAGAAGAAAAGAAATACACTGTTACAATAATTAAAGTTGAAGACACAACAACAGTAAATGACGCACTTCAAAATTCAGGACTTGGTAATGATGAAAACTATTTAACAAAAATAAAACATAATACTAAAGTAAATCTTATAAAAGATAAATTATATTCTGCAAAAGCATTAAATGTAATAATAACAAAAGATAATAAAGAATTAAGTAACGATTCACTAATCACAACAGGAACTAAAATTACAATAAAGACTGCTATGGAAGAAAAAAGTTTCACAATGATAGTTAATGGTGACTTATCAGGAGATGGAGAAATCACAATATTAGACTTATTGCAAATACAAAAATATCTACTTGGAGATAAAAAATTAACAGATGAATCATTAAAAGCTGCTGATACTTCAGGTGATGGTAAAGTATCTATATTAGATTTATTACAAGTACAAAAATATTTGCTTGGAGATAAAGAATTATAAGGAGAGATAAATGAAGAAAAGAATTAACATATTATTAACAAGTATATTTACTCTACTTCTACTATTTACAAATATAGTTAGAGTAAATGCTGCATCAGCAAATATACAAGTTACATCAGGTACTAATAAAATAGTAGTTGGAAACACATTTACAGTTAATGTAAAAGTATCATCTTCTAATGTTTTAGGCGCTTGGGAATGGACAATTAGTTATGATGCTAAAAAACTTAAATTAATGTCAGGCCCATCAACAGTAAAAGATTATGGAGATAGTAAACTTAAATCAAAAACATATACTTATAAATTTAAAGCAATTGCTACTGGTAGTACATCAGTAACAGTTAAATCAGCTGCAGTGTATGACTATGGAACTGAAAAAACAATGTCACTTTCTAAAGGAACTAAAAGTGTAAGTATAATAACACAAGCACAACTAGAATCATCTTATTCAAAAAATAACAACCTAAAAAGTTTATCAGTAGATGGATTAAAACTATCCCCTGAATTTAATAAAAATACAACAGAATACAAAGTAGAAGCAGACTCAAACACAGAAAGCGTTAAAGTAAATGCTACTAAAGAAGATTCAAAAGCTAGTGTAAGTGGAACTGGAACGCATGATGTTACTGAAGGAGAAAATAAAATAAAAATAACAGTTACAGCTGAAAATGGAAGTACTAAAACATACACAATAATAGTTAATGTTAGTGATCCAAATCCAATAAATGTAAAAATAAATGACAAAGATTACACAGTAGTAAAAAGAGAAAGTAAACTAGAATCACCTAAAAACTATGAAAAAACTGAAATAACAATAAGCGAACAAAAAGTACCAGCATTCTATAACGAAACAAATAACTTTACATTAGTTGGTCTCAAAGATAAAGATGGTAATATTAAATTATACATATATAATAAAGATACAAATGAATATAAAGAATATAGTGAAACAACACTAAGTCAAAATAAAATATATCCCCTACCTCTTGATAAAGAAATAGATGGATATACAAAAACAACAATAAAAATAAATGAAATAGAATATGAAGCATACACTGATGAAACAAATGAATTTTATATAATACATGCTAAAGACCTTGACACTGGAAAAGATAATTACTTTACTTATGATAAAATTAATAATACAATAATAAGGTTCCATGAAAAAGAAGAAAAACCAAATGAAACACCTAATTGTGATTCAAAACTAAAAGAGTATAAAAAAATGTTAATCTTATTATTTGGTGAAACAATTATTATATTTTTAATATTAATATGTATATTAATATCAAAAATAAATAAAACTAAAAAAAGAAAGAAACAAAGAAAATTAATGTTACTTGAAGAACAAAGAAAGCAAGCTGAACAACAAGAACTAGAGAAAAAGAAAGAATTAGAACTTAAAAAACAAGAAGAACAAAAAGAAATAATAAAGGATGAACCTATATCAAAAGAAATAAAAAATGATAAACAAAAACTAGATAAAAAGAAAAACAAAAAGAAATAGAAAGAAGCGTTATATATGAAAAAGAAAAAAATATTTAAAGGAATACTTACATTAATAATAATGATATGTTCACTCCTATCAATTGGATATCTAGCATATTCACTTACATTTTATGAAGGAGTTGAAACATTTTATAGAATATATGGAGTAATAATACTAATATATTTCTTCTTGTTATTAAGCTATTTAGAACTAAGAAGTATTAAGAATAAAACAATGAAATCATTCTTTATACCAGCAATCATAAGTATATTATTTATAACTGCTGAATTATATGGTTCATATTATTTAAAGAAAATATATAAATCAATGAACTATACAGATAATACAAATATAAAGTACACTTCACTTGTTACTTATGATAAAGATTTAAACAGTGAAAAAGATTTAAAGAAGAAAAAAATAGGTATTGCAAGTGATGGTAAAGAAGAAGGATATGATTTACCACAAGAAAAAATTAAAGAATTAAAACTTGATAATGATAATGAAATAAAGACTTATAATTCTACTATTGAATTATTATATGCATTAAAAAATAAAGAAGTTGATGCTGCATTCTTTAGTGCAAACTATGCTGATATGTTTTACTCTCTTGAAGGATATGAAAATATTAGTGAAGAAACTAAAGTAATATATAAAGCAGAAAAAGAATATAAGAGTTCTAATGATGATGATATTAAAAGTACAGAAGCATCTCTTACAAAACCATTTACAATGTTATTAATTGGTGTAGATTCTTCTAAAGATGGTGTTACATCAGGATATAATGGTGATGTGTTATTACTTGTAACATTTAATCCAGATACATTAAGAGCCACTATTACATCAGTACCAAGAGATACTTATTTAAAAACTGCTTGTTCTAATGGAAGTTATAGAAGAATTAATACTACTACCTGGGGAAGCTCTGCATCTTGTGCTGTTAAAACTATGGAAAACCTATTCAATGTTGATATAGATTACTATGCTAAAATTAATTTCAAAGGCGTTGTTCAACTTGTTAACGCTGTTGGTGGAATTGATGTAGATGTACCTTATTCATTCTGTGAACAAAATAGTTCAAGGTCCTGGGGATCAAATACTATCTATGTAGAAAAAGGAAAACAACATTTAAATGGTGAACAAGCTCTAGCACTATCAAGAAATAGACATAGTGCTAAAGACAGTAAACAAATGAAAACATATTGCCCTACTTGGACAGAAGGTTCAAGAAGTGATTTCACAAGAGGTAAAAATCAAATTAAAGTTATACTTGGTATAGTAAATGCTGCTACAAAGAAATTAACTAATCCAGATGAAGCAATAAATATACTAAATTCAATTAAATCAAACTTCCAAACAAATATTACAAATAAAGATATTTTATCATTATATAATTTAGGTAAATCATTAGTAATAAGTGATAGTACTAACCTAGTAAATGTTGAAAGAATGCAACTTAAAACATATGGTGTATGGAAAAAAGTATATGAACCAGCATCAAAGAGTTACCCAGCAGTAGAAATACCTTATAAAGGAAGTATAAATGATATTAAAAAAGCAATAAATATTAATTTAGGTAAGACTAAACCTACTCTAATAAAAACTGCATCATTTGACTTAAATAAACCATATGAAGCAACTTTAATAGGAAATGGTAAATATACACAAAGTACAATACCTACCCTAGCTGATGTATCTAAGTATACAGTAAGTGAACTTAAGAGTTATGCATCAAGGAATTCATTAAAATTATCATTTATAGATGTTGATACAAATAAGACAGTAGACATAAGTGATTATTCAACTTATAGATTCTATAGTCAAAAAGAACATACTAAAATAATACTTGATCAATTAAGTACACTTACAATTTATGTAAAAAAGAAAGTAGTAACACCAGTTACTACTCCACCAACAGCAAAAGACAACACAAATGACACAAATAATACAAATGATACTACATCAAACAATTAAGATTCTACGGAATCTTTTTTATTTAGATAAAATCAAAATAAATTCATAAATAATACAATTTAAAAACATTCAGTATATAACCAAATGTTCAAAACTATTTACTTTCTGTTAAACTACATCTTTCATTAACAAGTAATATTAAATCATTATATCTTTCATATTTAGAATCAAATATAGCATTATTGATACCATTCTTACGTACTACCATATAAGTATTATTATTAGTCATACTTATATCTTCTAACTTATCACACTTAAATCTTTTAGAATTAATTATTTTATCAAGATTATTAATATTCTTCTCTATAAACTTAATATTTAAAGTTCTTGATATAAATTTAGTTTCAATCATAACAATAGTACTTATAAATAAAATATCAATAATAAACATATATATACTAGTTAAAGGTAAATATTTAATAATAGTATTAAGTAAATTAAATGACTTAACACATATAGATAAAACAACTATTACAAACAATATAATAATAAGTACAGCAGAAATAACATTAATTATATTAAAATTATCATGTAGAATATATATATCTTTACCATCTATAATAATAGGATGTCTAATAGTATTAACATATTCATCACTCTTATTCTCTTTAAAATATAAATAAACTTTTAACATACAAAGTAAAAAACATATTAAAGTAGATATATTAAAAAATATTTCATTAAAACCACTTATATGTAAAAATAAATTAACAATAAATATTACAATAATAACAAAATCTAATAAAGTAAACTCATCTAAATCTTTTATATAAAATAATTCCCTTTTCATTATTCACTCCTATTATAATGATAACATAAAAAATAAAGAAAAGCCAATAAAATCAAAATAAAAAGACGATTTACTCGCCTTTAACAATATGTAATATATTATTATCTTTAATAATAGTTAATTTCATATTTTTAGGATATCCTAAATCCTTTTCATATGTAATATTTGTACTAACAATATAAGCATCATATTCAGTTTCATTATATGTATATTTAGTTTCAAATACATCACTTACTTCAACATCTTTTACAATAGGTAATTCTTGAGTCCTTTTACCATCTATATTACTTTCAACAAAATTATATAATGTACTTCCCATATTTTCTTTAAAATTATCTTTTAAATCATTATGTAAGAATTCAAGACCACCTATATCAGTACTAGCAAGTTTATTATCAAGAGTATATAAATCAATTACAAATAGTTTAGAGATTAATTTAGCATATTCATTATAATCTATAGTCTTTTCATTTAAAACCTTACTAAGCTCTTTAAAATATGTCTTATATATATCTGTATCATTCTTAGATAAAGTATAGCCATATAATCCTATAGAATCAAGTTTCTTTCTTTCTGAACCCTTAAAGAAATCATTTTTAACTCTATAACCAAGATATCCAAATAATAGAATACCTACTATTATAAATATAATAATTACTCCTATTCCTTTATTTTTTTTCATTCTTACATTCTCCTATTTTACTTTCTTCATTCTTAATTAAATCATGAGTAACTATTCCATTAGATATTTCGAGTATATTATTAGCATAACTCTTTAATCCATCTATATAATCAACATTAATAGGTTCATCAGTAAGAGTTACATATTCATCATTAAGACTACTATAATATACTTTATTAGTAAGCACATTACCATTAGGAAACACAACAATCTTCTCTTCATCACTAAATATATCATGTCCAAGAGCATATTTCTCTTCAAATCCAAACATATTAGCAATAGTAGGAAGAATATCATACATTCCCATTACATTATTTATAGTCTTCTTATATTTTTCATCATTATTCCATATTATAAATGGTGTATTCTTAAGTAAATCATAATTATAATTTTCCATGCTTACAAAGTCTTCACTATTTTCATCTTTAATATCTTGCGTTACTGGATCATAATTATATAATAGATTAAATTGATTCTTAGAAAGTCTTGCCTCATGATCACCATATAACATAATCATTGTATTATCAAGTAACCCATTATCTCTAAGTAAATTAATAAATTCACCTAAAGCTGCATCAGCATAATGAGCACTCCTTATATAATTTCCCATAGATGTCTTTTCTAAATATGGAGCAACTCCTTCTTGTTCTTTACCATTTTCATCTGTATATGTATATTTCATGGTTACATCAAATGGATCATATTTAGTTAAATCATTAAATGGTGAGTGATTAGATAATGTAATAACAGTTCCATAGAAAGGTGATTTAGTTTCTTTTATATTTTTTAAGATTGGTATTAATTGATTAAAGAATGATTTATCACTAAGTCCAAGTCCTACCCAATCTTTAGAATTTGTATCAGTTGGAACATCAAATGTATCTTTAGCATAGAAATCTTTATAACCAAGTGTTTTATGCATAGTTTTTCTATTCCAATAATCAGCAGCATTCGCATGAGTACTAAATGTATAATAGCCCATATCATTAAAATAATGAGGTAATGCATAATATTTTCTATTATAATAATTTACAAATACAGTTCCACTTGATGAAGGCATAAGACCAGTATTTAATGTAAATTCTGTATCACTAGAAGTACCAATACTTATTTGAGGATAAAATCTATCAAAATACATTCCTTCACTAGCAAGTTTATTTAAGTTAGGTGTAACTTCTTCACCATTAATTTTTAAATTAACTAAGAAATTTTGCATACTTTCAGCATGAATAAATATAACATTTCTTCCTTTAAATTTATTAGTATACTTATTTACTTTAGTTTCTTTTTCAAATTTACAAGCATAAAATTCTCTAAACTTTAATGCAGCCTCATCATATCCAAATAAAGTATTAATTTTAGGTTGTACACTTTGTACTAAATCATTAATTGTATAAGTATATAATCCAAATTGACGTACTAAATACTCTCTATTCCATTGTTTAACAAGTCTACTAGTATCAGTACCAGTAAGTCCACATGCTAGAATAACAATTATTATTATAGAAGCACCTAAAGTATATATAAAATTCTTTCTATCCTTATTAGTCTTTTCTATTTCAAAATAATAATTCTTTTTACTAAGTTTCTTATGTACAAATATAAATATACAAGGAAATATTAAATATAAAAATTGATATATATTTAATTTATCAAACACTGAATCATTAACTTCACCAAGCATAGATGCAGTACTTATAAGATTAACTGATAAGAATGATTGATAGAATTGATAATATATTGTATTACCTATACATAAGAAAGTATAAAATAATATCCATATCAAAAAATACCTAAATTGATACCTAGGTCTAATTAAATATCCAAATGCTCCAACAAATAAAACAAACATTAAGTCTGCAACAGTAGCCCTAAAATATATAGGAGCTCCCACTGTAAATATTCTAATTGCAAATCCTAATAATAAACTTATTATTACATAACTTAAGAATAAAATATTAGTACTTGCATACTTCTTAATAAACTTTTTAACACTTTTAATTATCTTTTTAAAATCAAATTTCCTTTTCATACTTATCTTTTTAAAATCAAATTTCCTTTTCATACTAATTCCTCAAACAAATTATACCATTTTATTAATAATATTTCAATTTATACGAACACTTTACACATTTTTTTAGTCAAAAAAAAAGTTCTTTTTGAACTTTTAATTATTATCCTTCTTGTCCAGTACTACATGACCATGGATCATTTATACAATCCATACATTTTTCATAATCTCTATTACCTATTAAATTCATCAATAATGCAACAATAGTAACTATTAAGAATACAATAACAGCAGCAATAGCTTTCTTAATTAATGCTTGTTGTGCTTTCTTAATATTATCTTCATTCTTTTCAGTAACAGCTTTAGCAAGGTCTAACATACCTACAACTATTAACATAATAGGTACAACAACTTTAATACCAAATACCACAATACCAACTAAACGAAGAATAGGTTCCATTTGCTTACATAAATCACCTGCTGAACCAATTGTACCAGAACTATTATTTAATAAATAAATTAAATCTAACATATTTTCTTCTCCTTCTCTGCTATAATTTTAATATAAAATATACTATTTTGTCAATATCATTGACTATTATAAAATCATTTTTTGAATAAATTTATTAATTGCTTCTATATTTTCTTGTCTATCATCAACAGGTGGTATAGTCGCAAATACTTTAAGCTTTGTTTCATATTCAAATGTTGCTACATCTTCACTATTTAAAACACATTTATTAAGAACAACTTTTTCATTCTTAAGTGTTTCAAGAACTGCTTTATTCTTACGTAACATTTTGTTTATCATAATAGTAGATGGTTCAATTAAATAATATACTTGTGAACAAATAGACACATCATCATAATCATTTAAATCTACTAAAACAATATCACATAATTGTTTCTTCATAAGTTCTTTAGGTAATTCAGTAGTAGTAGTGCTAACTAAATCCTTATCATTAAAATACAAGAAATCTACTTTATTTACCTCTATCGCACCTACTGTTTTAGTACCAGATAATGCCTTTCTAAGTAAATATATAAGTGTAGTAGCTCCAGCATGTTGAGTCATATTTTTAAATCCAATAATTCTCATCTTACCACTATAATTATTAGTTATAGAAGTATCTCCGCCTTCACCATACCCACTATCAATATCTTGTAAATTATGAATATTTACTACATCTCTATATGTATGAGGATGAACAAGTAAATAATTAATACCTTCAGCATTACGAGTAAAATTATATATACCAAGTGATATCAATTTAGATAAATATGATTTAGTCTCTGTTTCAGGACTATCATCAAGTAATAAAATTACATTTTCCATATTGATATTCATCGCAAGCTTTTGTAAATTATCAGTGTTTTGATAATCACGTATAGCAGTAATATCTAATATCATCTTATCATAATAGAAATTAGTAAATGTATCAATAATTTCATCAACATTAAATACACCTTCCATAGACTTCATAACTTCAATATTAAGTCCCATTAGAAGTTCTTTGTATTTATTAACAACCATTACATTCATGTTATTTAACCTCCTTAACGTTCATAAACTGTTTCATCACATACAAGTGAAGTAGTTTGATCATAATATAGTGCTTTTGTTTCACCAGATATAGGTACTTTAAATATAAAATTTAAAACTGGAATTTTAAATGCTATAAAAGTAGTTATTTTATAATAAACCTTCTGTCCGTTTTCATTACTAGGACAATATTTTTTTATACAATAACCACCAACTTGATTATGACCATAACCATATTGACTACAATCAACTTGATTAGCAATAGAATAATTATAACCTATATTTTGTATTTGTACATATGCTTGAATATCTACAGTAGAAACTGTTTTATCTTTAGATAAAGACATATTTCTAAGCTCCTCATATGGAATATTATCAATCTTTTGACCACCCACATGAACAGTAAAACCTTCAGCTCTTTCAATATAGTTAATAATTTCATTTTTTACTTTGAATGCCCTAGTATAACTAATTGAGTAAGCAAGAAAACTTACAAATAATACAATAAAAGTTATAACTATACTAAATAGCCACAATCCACCAATAGATTCTCTCATCTTACAACTCCTTTTATTATTAAAAGTGGCCACAAGTGACATGACATCACTTATAGCCACTTTAATTACAAATTATTAAATTAACACAATCGCCTATTGACCCTGTTGATTTTCTTGACCACCTTGGCCGCCTTGATTGCCACCTTGATTAGTTTGATCATCGATCCTAACACATCTATTAGCAATAGGATTGCCATTATTAGTAGGACAGCACATCCACACATTTACAGTAGCTTGACTACCAGTTTGAACATCATCACCATCTCTAAACGCACGCCAATCAACACCATAAGTACTACAAGTTTGATTAGCTACCATTCTTTGAACCATTGGCCATAAAAAGAAATAGAACAAAGCAGCAACTGCAGCAACTGCAATCAATGTTACAACAGTCATATTTAATTCACCTGTTGCTTCTTTCATTTATATCTTCCTCCTTTATTATCTAAACTAATTATACAATACATTTTTTTTATATTCAAGTATATTTTACAAAAAACTATCCCATGATTTGCATTATTGATAACAGTAATATTATCATAACACCTGCTCCTGTTGCAGTAAGCATTGTCATAGTCTTCTTTTCCATCTTTTCAAGTCTTTCTTTATATTTAGTTTCCCTTGATTTTGCTTGTAGTGCAGAAATAGTTCTTGAAAAAGTTTCAAGTTGTTCTTGTTTTCTCTCTTGACTACCTAAACTAAGTCTATAAAGAAGTCTCATCATTCTCATTGAATCTCTTACTGGATAACGTCTAGCAAAAGCCATATAAGGTTCAACAGAAGAATCACCAGCATCAATAGATGCAATTAATTCACGAAGACCAGGTTTAAACATTTCTGGAGCTTGTTCTAAACTTCTTGTTAATGCAACTGGTACAGTATAGTGTTGAATTAATATTTCTAAACTCTTCAAATAATATGGTAACTTTAAGTTAATATCATGTAAATGTATTTTATAATAACTCTTAAGTCTATTATACTCATCCTTAAATATTAAATAAGTAATAACAAATACAATTACAAGTTTTAATGCAAAATTAATATCATTAAGCATTGTCATAGCAGCAATAGTACCAATTAAGAAAGTAAGTATTGCACTTTTTACTCTTTTTTGATAACTAATAAGTGGATCAGCCTTATCACCATACTTCGCTATTAATAAAAACTCATAGTCATCTTCTTTTAATTTATTAAATACCGTCTTATTATCATCAACAAACTTATTAAAGTTGAATAAGTTTAAATAGTTAAATAAGAACACCATTATAATTCCAACAATTAATATTTCCATTATTCAGCCCCCACATCCTCATGATAATACTTAATACCAGAAAGTAAGAAATATGAGTTAATAAGTATGACACCATGTAATAATAAAACAACAAACACATTGTTAAGTAATTTTAAATATGCTTGGTCACCCAATAATAATTGAACTAGTAATACAAGTAAATACAAAGCTAAACCAAATGTTACAAATTGTTTATAGAAAGATGTTCTATCAATTCTATCACGATATACATTTTCAACAAGCATATCTATATCTTGAAGCATTCCTTCAAGAGCAGCTCCTGAATCTTTAGAACCTTCTTTAGTTATTTGAATAAATAATTGATGCATATTTTTAATTACATAATAATCGTATTTTTCATTCATAAATCTTATCGCTTCATCAATAGTACCATTTTCATATGACATATTAATCATTTCTTTAACATCACCAAGTAATGGCTCTTCAAGTACACCTGAATCCCTTACACCCTCAAGTGCTTTAACAAAAGATTGAGTAGTATTAAACTCCATAATAACATTTGTTGAATAAACTTGAATTTGTTCAAATATAAATTCACTATAAGCTTTTTTACATCTCATGAATGTCAAATATGGTATAAATAGTATTGCAGCAGTAGCATAAACTATACTCCAT
This sequence comes from uncultured Bacilli bacterium, assembly GCA_934102215.1. Classification (GTDB taxonomy): domain Bacteria; phylum Bacillota_I; class Bacilli_A; order RF39; family UBA660; genus CAG-1000. The sequence goes on along the minus strand of CAKOSH010000009.1, from coordinate 35,047 downwards.
ATAATACTATGAAAATATAAAAAAGATATAAATGCAGCACATACACCAAATAAAGTAATTTGAATTACATATTGACGCGTTGTATATTCTTGACCTAATTCTTTTGCTTTTTCACGAACAACTTTAAATGAATATGGAGCATATTTTTCATATGTACCAGTAACTTGATCAGCCAGAAACTTGTATGAATTATCACCTGTATTTTTACGATATAAATATATAAATGCAATTATAGCAGCAATGACAAATATCTCAATATACATCTTATTTCACCTCCTATATATCAACAATTTCAAGATTTGAATTGTTATTTACATTATTTACATTTTGATTAACATCATTTACATTTTGTACTACACTAGGATTTACACTAGCAGTTTCAATAGGTACTTCTGATGAAACTATATTAGTTTGAACAGGCATTTCCGGTTGTACCATTTCAGCAGCAGAAGTATCTAATGGTGCTTGTGCAGTTTGAACAGTTGTTTCGATATTATTAGTCACTTCATTATTTGCTTCATTAGTAGTATCAATATTATTTTGACTACTATCATCAGTTTCATCACTTGCTTTAAGTTCACTACCCTTTGGTATAAATGGATCTTCCTGCATCATAACGCCTTGACTTGCTAAATAATCAATTAAATGTTGTGTAGGATTATTATAAACTTCATTATCCATTAAATCTCTTGAATAAAGAACATTTACTTTTGCTTTATTATCTTCATCATCTACATAAAACTCAACTACTTGAGTAATCTCTCTTTGAAATCTATTATACTTTTTAGAAAAGAATCCCTTAATATGTATACCAAGTTGAATATATCTATGCATTGAAGCCACAAATTGATCAATATCTTGACTTGATTCAAGAAGTGAATATAAACGCATTGGAATACTTGACGCTTTATCAGAGTGTATTGTAGATAAGATATTATGTCCTGAAGAAATAGAGTTACGAACAGCAAGAACAGCTTCAGCAGAACGAACCTCTGATAGTAAAATCCATCTTGGGTTTTGACGCATACAAGCAACTAACACATCAGAGTATGAAGCAATATTATTAGTTTTCATCGCAACTATATCACGATCTGGATATATTTTATCTAAATGAAGCTCCAAAGTATCTTCTATTGTAATAATCTTTTCATCTTCTTTTATTTTACTAGCAAGATATTTAATAAACTCAGTTTTACCTGAACCAGTTTCTCCACTAACAAGTATATTGCAGTGACCAGTTACACAAGTCATTAAGAAATCATGTAATTTAACTGATACATAGTCTTCTTTAACAAGTTTTTCTTTATTAAGTCTTATCATTGCTGGAGTTTTTCTTATAAGAAGAGCAATTCCATTTGTAGCAATAGAATCATGAACAAAGTTAAGACGAAGTTCAGCACTTTCAGCATCTAATAATGGATGAGCCATATTAAATGTCTTTCCCATAACATTAGAACATTGAAATGCTAGCTTTTCTACAACTTCATTATTTATACCTTCAATATGTACAGGATAAACACCTTTAGTAAGCGTTTTAACCCACAACTGTTTACCACCATTAGAATATGAAATATCTGTTATATCATCATTTTCTAAAAGAGGCATAAATAAGCCAAAATCTATTTGTGAAAAAACAACATTATCCATTATTAATCCTTTCTAAAAATTATATAATTCTATTCATTTACTTTAATATTTTCATCCCCACTATCTGGATCATCAACAGCATCAGGTACGATTTGATGGCACCTGCTTTCAATTAATTCTCTTAAATACTTACTAGAAATATTAGTAGTTTTATCATAGCTTTTATTTCTTGGTACAGGAACTAAAGTACCAGCTAAATACATCGCTTGTCTTAAAAGAATATGATATTCTTCACTAACGCTAAATATCAATGCACTAGCATTTTTTTGATTAGAACCCTTTTTAAATATATGACTACCATCCTCATCTTTAACAGCAAGAATAGTAATACCTTCAATTAATTTTCCATATACATATTCACCATTATTATTTTTAGTTTCATAATATAAATCTATTTTATCATCAGGGAATATAGAGTTACCATATGTAGTAGTAACGTTTACCGGTAAAGAAAACACTGTATTACCAGTAGGTATATTAGACCAAGCTGAATCTGGCATTTGTTTCCATTCAACCAATGCAGTTGAATAAAATGGACTACCAGCCGGAATATAAGTGTTATAATTAACATATTTTCCCTTAATATTATTTAAATCACGAATAACATTATTACTTAGCATTGAAGATGCAACACTTACTTTTTCAATCATATCATCTGTTATTTCAGTTCTAGCAGGAATATCTTCTTTAGCAACATAAATGTCTACTTTATTTATTTCTTTATTAACTCTATAAGTATAAGCAACATATAAAATAACAACACACACAATACCAAGTCCAATTGTTACAACGGTTTTATTGGTAAAAAATTGTTTTAAAGATTTCATTATTTTTCACCTCCATTTGAATTATTATCCAAATTATTGTTTTGCTCACTTTTGCTTAAATCTTCAAGTGTAACATCTACTGTACTCTTCTCAATCAATCCTTTAATATAACTGCTACTTACTCTTGTTGATTTTGGATTTAAAGAATATTCAGCATTTCTTGGAACTGGGAATAAGTTAACTTTTTTATAAATTGCTTTACGAAGTAATAAATGCAATTCCTCTGGTACAGCAAACATTAAATATGAAGGAGCTTCAACATCTCTAGTTTTTTCAAATATATTATTTCCTTCACCATCAATTACTGATAAAACACGAATACTCTCTATAAATTTACCAACTATCAATAATTCATTATCATCATATCCAGAATAATATAAATCAATGTAATTTCCAGTAAATATTGAATTTCCATAAGTAGTTTCCATTGATACTGGTAATATAACAACTGTATAACCATCTGGAATATCTTCAAATAAACTTGATGGCAATTGATCCCAAGTAACAATTGTCTCATTATAAAATAAACTTCCAGCAGGTATTTCAACCTTCTCCGAAACATACTTTCCAATGATCATAGAAGAAGAAATTATAACATCACGTCCATTAACCATTCCACCAGGCACTTGCTTAATGCCAACATCCTTACTAGCAATCAATGTTCTAGGATCTAATCTATTTATAGAATAAGGAACACTAATTGGTTCTGTAGCCTTTTTAATTCTTAAATTATATGCGTAATACAATATTGCAAGTGAACCAAGCAAAGCAATAATTGTAACAGTATTTTTATTTTTAATAAATCTTTTAAGAGCAACTTTTATATTATCCATTCTTTTTTCCCTCCATAGTTTTCATGTACTATCTATTCTAATTAATTATAGCACAATAATGTATTTTATTTCAACTCTCTTTTAAAAGAAATTTGAAATATAAAAGAGATAATTTTCATTATCTCTCATAAATTATTTTTTTGAATATGAAGCACCAAACCAGATACCACATTCACCTCCACCATTACAATTGCCATGACCATGCCAATTTTTAATAGCCTCATTACTAAATAAACTATCTATTGTATAAGTACCATTTTGTTCTCCAGCCCAAGGATTACATAATTGAATATTATCAGGAGTACCTGAAATAGCAATATAATGGTTAGGAATTCTTAATATAATAGATTCTCCACGATTTAATGCATCTTTTACAGCTTTTTTCTTTTCAGCTTCAGAAGCATTTTCATCAAATAATTTAGTACCACTTAATCCATATTTGCCAAGTAATTTACTATTTGTAAGTGTTCCAGTTGTAACTCTACCACACGTAGTAGTACTAGCACCATTTTTACATATTTCACTATTTTGATCACCTATTGTGCTTGAATTATGATTAGGTCCATCCCAAATATCATTGGCAACTTGTGAAGGAGAAATATCTCTACCATTACTAAATGCATTTGCAATCATAGATATTGAAGTATATCCGCAGCCATAATCTCGAAGATTAGCACCATTAGCGAATTTAATATTTTCATTTGATGGATTAGTCTGATAAACACATGATAATGTTGGTGCCTCTTTTGTTTCTTCATCTGGTTCATCATAATCTTCATCTTCAAATGGAGTCAATGCCCCAGTTTCTGACTCCCCAGATCCTTTACCAGGTGTTGTAGGTTCAGGATTGGCACCATATCCTATACCATAAACAGATTCTAAAATACCATGCATATATGTGTCAAGTTTAATATCAAATACTTCAGAATTTAATGTTGTATCACCACTAACAGTTCTAACACGAACAGTTGCTTTTGGTGGCTCTTCATATATATCATAAAAATCTAATTGATAATCTTTATTATTTGTAATATTTTCAGCAAATCTACGAACAAATACTTCTACAAACTTTTCTTTAGACATTACTATTTTTCCAGACTTCCTAAATGTTCCATAATCAACCGCATCAATCATAGATGCCTCCATTACTTCACGTCCCAAATAGAAATCTTCTTCATTAATTGTTGTAATTCTTTGGACCAAAAGAAGAATAACAATTATGATTATTCCAAGGACCAATATCATATATCCCCAAATAGATTCTTTCATTTAATCATCATTCTCCTTTCTTAATTTTCTTGCTGTCCATCAGATTTATTAACCTTAATTCCAAAACTATTTGAATTATCTCTAAATAAATCTAGGAAAGAACTTCTACAATTATAGAAACCATCATTAGTTATATTGCATCCAATTAAAGTGTTGTCAATATAGCCACCAGCACCATTTCTATCCTTATTATAAGTTCTAATTTTTTTGATTGCATCACTAGTTAATATATAACTATATTCAAGATATTTTTCATTATCACCATACATATCATCAGCAGTAGCTTGAATAGCTTCAGTAACATCATCATGAGATAACCAGTTAGTGCCAATTGGTCTAGGACTAGGAAATAATTTATTTAAATCAACATTCCTATAAATAAATCCATAGCCCTTAGAATCTTCTTTTCTATTAGTCCAAGTTGCACATCTATCAGGATTACCACCGGCTTCTCTAATAATTGGAACTCCATCTCTTATTTCGTAACATTGATTTTTACAATTGGTTAAATCAGTAGAAATATCACAATCATATAAGTTAGTAATATTATATACTTCGTATTGACAAGTAAATTCATAATATTTTTCATTTAATAATTGAGCTTTACTTAAAGCAGAACCAACATAGCTATATTTATGCTTTACATCATAAGCACCTGTTGCTCCACCACTTTCTTTATCCATACTTACAGGGAATACATAATCACCCAAACTAGCAGAAGAAGAGGAACTATAACCAGAACTTGATTCATACACGTTGCCAGTATAAGCTTCAGTAACATATTTTTTAGGCTGCCAGAAATCAGCTTCACTAACAACTGTAAATATAGCAAAATCATTAATTGGCCATTGTAATTCTTCAGTTTCACATTCTACTTTATCTTGATAGCTCTTACAACCAAGCCATGTATGATCACCTTTTTGATTACCACCATTTAAATCCACATCAGAATCACCTGGACCCGGATAGCAAGAAGCATTATAATTATCACCAGAACTCTTTTCACCATCTTCAGCATTTACACACCAATGGTCTTTTGTAAGATCTTGACCTTTTATATCATTATCTTGTTTGATAATTTCTACATCCTTACCAAATGTAGTTTTTGCACCATATTTAGCATCAGCATATTCAAGATCTAAAGATATGCAATCTTTTTCACTTTTACAATTAGCAAGAGTTAAAATATAATCTTTTGTAGTTACACCTTCTCCCATGGACCAATTAATTTTGCCACTATAACTTCCATATTTTCCTTCGTAAAGATATTTATTATATTTTACATCAATAACATTCTTTTTATCATATTCGGTATTATGTGTATACAAATTACAATTTTGTAAATCATAGACAAGCTGTGTAATATTATTAAGTGATTCACTGAATGCTTTACGTGATTTATCTTCGTTATCAACGACCTCACACTCATTTCCCTTTTCGCCTTGTTTACAAGTACCACTTACCTTGCTTCCAGATTGAGTACACTCCCCTTTTACATTTTGATTACAACAAGTATAAGCACAAGTGCTTATTTCATTAGGTGACCCAGATTGATGACTTGTTGATACTATCTTTAAATCTTTTAATTTTGCGGTTATTTCATTTGAACCACTTTCTGTCTTAACTTTGTAATCAGTTAAATCATATTTATGATATTTATTTCCCCCCGCTTGCCCTCTAGGAATTGGCCATGAATACCAATATTTAACTTCTTTAATTTTTGTACCTGTTAATGAACATGATGGACAAGTTCCTCCGGAACTTTGAGCACATGTTCCAGGTGCACTGTAATGACCATCTGGTACAGGTTTTAAGCAATTATCTAGTGCCTGAATACGTAATGATTCCCATTTTTTCCATTCATCCCATTTTTTCATAAGATCTTCTAAAGCATTTCTATATTTTGTTTGCCATGTTTCTGTATTACCATAATTATATAATGGATTTACATGATCATAATATATTTCAGTAGCGCATTGCCTTTTTTGAAGTACCATAGATGTTAATGAATTACCATTTTTCAATTTTCTTTTACCATTTTTATCTAATAATCTATCTATTTCATATTTAAATTGCATTCCAGCATAAACTCTAGTTTTATTTGCTAAATAGAATTCAACTTCTTCACGACAGAATACTCTACATACATCAGTATTAACACCATATTCTTTACTAAAATCATATTGATTACGTTGACTAACATTACAAGCATTCATAATACAGTTCATATAAGGTTCTTCAAGTACACCTTCATCGTATGTATCATATAATCCATGATTAAAGTTATCATAATCAGTACAATATTTAGGTAATGTATTTTTTATTTTAAAATCATCACATCTTTTATCACTATCGCAAGGACAAACTACACTACTTTTAGTAGTGAATACTGATGTTTTTGTTGTTTCAGTTTTTTCATCAGTACTTTCGTTACCACTACCTTGAGTAAGTTTACCATTTTTTAAATCATTTAAACCTTGAATATCAAAGTTAATAAATTGTTGAGAAACATCTCCATTTACTTTAACATAATTTTTAATTAAAGCATTTAGTGCACTAGCACCTGAATTATTCTTTTCAACATAAGTTGTCACTTTTACTGTTATGTATTGATCTTCTATTGTTTCTGTCTTTTCAGTACATAATTGACTATATTCGTATTTGACCTCACAATAATTTTTTTGGCAATCGTGAGGAAATTGACCACCAACGACTTTTAATGGATGTCCTTTAGAATCAAACACTTCCATAACAACATTGCAGCCCTCAGAAGCAGCATCACACCATTTAACTTTAACATTTTTAACTTCTTCTTTAGTTAAAGTCTTTGAACCAACTTTTATTGTATTAAATCTAACTGTAACATCTACTGTTTTACTTTTAGGTTCATAATCAGTTTTAATACCAGGTTTACCAGGATTAACTTTTCCTTCTAAAGTACCATCATTTCCACCTTCACCATCACCAGATTGTCCAGTTATAGTGTTTGTTAAATTTTCTAAACAAGATAATCCACTTTTAGCAGCACTTACAAGTTCAATAGCTCCTTGAATATGTTTTTGTTCATCACTTGATGCATTTTGATAACAAAATACACCATAATTAGAATCACCAGCACTACAACTTTTAGGACACTGTTTAATTTCTCCACCATTATCTAAATAATATTTAGCGCTTTTTTCATAAACATCAGTATTAGAATAATAATAATCACCATCTTTAGTATTATCTCTTATACCATCTCCATCATGTATAGATGAGTGATCATATGCTACCCACATACGAAGTGCAGTAGCAACAGATGAATATGAATATCTACTATTTTCACTAGCAGTAAAATTTCCATCACTACCAGCATTAATATCCATAGTATGACACATAATTTCAGCAAGTCCACATTGATAATTATCACTACTACTCTTACAAGTAGAAATATCAAAATTATCAAGTGCTACATAGCTCCAAGTCTTTCCATCAGGACCAGGACGTCCACGTTGTAAACAATATGAAGTTTGACTTATATTAGAAAAGTTAGGATCCTTTGCATTATATTTATATGTAGGTAAATAAGCAGGCTTACCTGTACCATTTGCAGAATCTCCACAAAAACTAACATCATTAGATGGTTGATTAGTACCCGTTATAGTAATAGTCTTTTTAGTACCACTACCTGTTACTGCATAAACAGAGCTAAGTCCTAAAAATCCAAATAATAAAGTAATAATTATAAATGATATATATCTTTTATTTTTCATTCTTTATCCACCTTCTTCTTATATAAATATATCTTAATAGCATAGAAAGCAGAAACTAGTACAATAGGAATAACTATAAAATACCAATTATGTTTTAAGAATTCTAATGCTTTTTCAAAGAATGTCATATTCTTTATTCTTTCTTCTTCTTTTTTCCCATCAACTATTTTAACGAATTCTTTATCACTAACCTCACTCATTTTATTATCGTTAGTCTTACATATTTTTTCATTAGGATTATCAAGACAATATTTAGTTCTCGAATAAACATTATATGCTGGTACTACATATTCTATAGTTCTAAGTTTTTCATTAGGACAAGCAGAATCACTATCACCATATAATGTAAATGTATAAGCTTTTTCATCTAAATGTACATATGAACCTAAAGCATATGATTTATATAGACTATCATATTCCACTTTATATGGAACAACAGAATAACTATCACTTACCATTACTTTTCCACCTTTATAATATGGAACTAAATGTAATAAATATAAATATTCTTTCTCACGTACTACATTACCTTCACTATCAATATAACCCTTATCTTCTTCATACTTAATAGTAGCATTCATTGCCCAATTATTTAATCCTTCATCTTCACATTTAGCATTAATATTGCAAACTAAAAAGAATAAACAAAGAGCACTAAACAAAATTAATTTAACTTTCCTCATAACTCACCTACTTTATTCTAAAAAAATTATAACATAACTTAAAAAAAATGTCATTAAAATATTTAAAAACATGATATATTTAAATACCATGTTTAGTCTTTCTAAATATTTTTTCTCCTATAATCGCAGTTATAACACCAAAGAATATGAATAAACCTATACTAATTCCCCAATCCATTAGAAATGTTTTAGTAACTTCATATGCTTTTTGAAAAAATGTTTTTTTAACTGGTTTATCTGGAATATCTGGCTTTATCTCATTACCAAGAGATTCTATTGCTGAATCCAATATTGATTCACTAAGTTCATAAGATAAGAATTGTGATGTACATTGTGTTAATTTACCAACATATTTCTCACACTTTTGAGTTCCATAAAATGTATTATAATATGGAAGTGTTATAAATAACGTATTTAATGTTTCATCACAACCTATTGTTTCAAGAACATCAGCTGACACACGTGTTCCTTCAACTAAATTAGTTAATTCAACACTATAATTATCATTTGAATTTCCACTATAAATTGAACCATTTATTCTAAGTAATAATCCTGGAAATACATTATAAAATTTAATAGTAAATACTTTATCACTCATACTATAAGATTTTTCATATGTAATATCTTGTGCTAAACTCTTTAATTCATTTCTTTCACTTGTATTACATTCAGCATTAATATTACTAATCATCAAAAATGAACCTAATAATAAAATAAATATTTTCTTTTTCATTATTCACCATCCTTTATAAGTACAGCATGTACTACCATTCTTCTATTACCACCACCAGCACAAGTAGATAATGTAAGTATTTTATCCCCATACTCTACTTTATCTTTAGTTTTAAAACTACTTCTGCCTCTTATTAATTTAACAAATGCATTAAAGTCTTCCCTACTATCAAATTTATTAACTAAATAATCAGTGGTATAATCAACTCTATAAGCAGCAAATATCTTAAATTTATATGACTTAGTTGGTGTATCTAATGATATAACCATATTTTCACTATTCTTTCTAAAGCTATTATTAAGAACTCTATATAATGTACCAAACATAGTTCCATTTAACATACTATGTCCATATATAACACTATTATCATTAAGATTCTCTATATCATTTCTATAATCTAAATATATCCATCCCATACTAGTTTTCTTCTTATAGAAATCTCTTTTTAAATAATAACTATTATCACTATGTTGTACTAAAGGATAATTTATATTAGTACCATTTACTACTAAATAACCAACTGTTTCATTATTAATCTTTTTAAGATTAGAAAATACTTTATCAAATGAATATTTATCTTTAACTTGTTTATCATCTAATTTTTGATCAAGTTCTACTCCACCATTAGTAAGTTCTTTATCTGTATCATTATTAGGTAATGCAAATGAACTATTTATTATTTCTTGATTAACTTCATCAATAGCCATCTTTTCAATATATTCATATGATTTAAATATAACTAAACATACAACACTTACATATACTGCAAGTATAGACATAAGCTTTAAATTATTAAATGTAAGCTGTTTAAATAAGTTATTACGTATAAATTCATTAGAATAAAGTATTCTAAATTCACATGTATAATCTTTTTTACATTTCTTATTTAATTCTTTTAACCATGCAAAATTATTAACAATAAAATTACCTTTATCTTTTCCTTGATGTAAGAATACAATTATATTTCTTGATTCATCATTTTTAACAAGTTCTATAATATTATTTATTAAATCTTTAGAAAATACATATATATGTATAGATTTTAAATTATAATTTATTCTTAAGAATTCTTTTATATCATCTAATATACCTGGATATTCTTCTTTTATTTCTAACATTTTCCTATAATATAATGTTTCATAATCAAGTGAATCTTGTGATATCATAAATCTATCGCTTACTTTATTATGATTATATAAGTTTACTATAACATTTTTATCTTTAAATTTATCTTTTATAAAAGATGGCATAAAATAACAATCTATTTGTTTCAATGTATTAACTGTTAAAAATAATTCATAATCATTTAAACCTATTGTAGATGGAAAATCTAGTTTCAAAAATGACATTTTAAGTCTTATCATCATTATAACAACATATCTAAATGTAACTAAACATCTTACATTCATAGTATCTATACTATTATAATTTTGTTTTATTAAATTTATTATTTTTTCATAGTTCTTACTATAATATTTCATAGAAAAATATAGAGTATTATTATTAAACTCATTTTTATTAACATATTTTTTTAAAGATTCATCAACACTTCTAAAATCATATGTAAGTATATTATTGTTAATTGAAATAATTAAGTACTCTTTCATTATCTATTCTCCTATTAAAATAATTTTATCATAAATTATAATAAAAATGAATATTTATTTGATGGTAAATATTCATTAATTATTTTTTTAGAAATATGTATTTGTAATGATAAATAATCTAAGATTTTCACCTCTTTTTATCGTTTTATGATAATTTTTGATGAAAATCTAGTATTTTTATAGAAATTAGCCTAATCGAAATGCTGGAGAAATTCCACCAAAAGTGTTTGAATTGTCACTGCCCCAACTACCAGCACCATATATACCTAAAAAACTAGTAGAATTATTAGCGTTAGCTGTACGTAACCACCAATAATTATTAGAATTTCTATACTTTTTAGAAACATAAGAATATTTGTTTGTTGTTACACTTTTACTATTATAATAATCAAGTTGTCTACTAGAATCATTTGAAGTATCAATAGTATATGACCAATTTTCATATATTTCTTTTGGTGCTAATAAATATAATTTATCAGTTGACGTAAAGTTTGATTCTTCACTTGAATTTGAATGTCCTGATATTACCTTTGTATCTATTATGCCGCTCTTTAATTCACTTGGTAACAAATTATATATATCATTATTTATAAATGTTCTCATACTTGTTGCTGGCCAGCCACCTACATTTGTATCAGTTTCATTTGCTTTATAAGTTGTTATTATATCTGCGAATTCGATAACAAAACCACATGCTGTTTGTGAAAAACCAGAAGTACTGCATTCGCTTGGTGTTGATTTGTTTGCTATACGAACAGTATGTTTTCCATAACTTCCTAAATCTATTTCTTTTGTATCTCCCACATTATATTTGCCTGTATCACCATCTTTTACAGCATTTATAATAGTCTCCCAAGTGTCAGACTCAAATGATTCAGCAACTGTTACTTTATCACATTCCCCTTCTTTAACTTTATCATCTGTAAGTTCACTTAAATTGTTAAACTTTCCACTTATACAATATGTACCATTACTTACTTCAAATGATTTAATATTTCCTTTACTATCTAATTTAACATTATATTTTAAATCACTTGTATCCATATCAAGCTTATTATTATCATTCGATATAGAATTAATATTATTACCTCTCATACTTTCAGTAATATACTTCTTAGAAATTTCTTTGTAAATATTTTTAGCATCAGTCAAAAACACATCCTTTTTAGCTTTATTAAACATACTTAAAACATTCGGTACAGCTACAAGTACCAATATTGCAAGTATAGCTATTACAGCAAGTAATTCAACTAAAGTAAATCCTCTTTTATTCATCTTAACACTTCACACTCCATATCTTAATACAATTATACATTATAAAAGATAATATTTCTAGTACCTATATTTGAATTAATCAGCCAATACGAAATGCAGGTGATAATCCATTTGTATTAACTGCATTAATGCCTCCCCAATAACCACTACTATTTACACCAAAGAAAGCAACATTATTTGTAGAGATAGGAGTACGAAGCCACCACCATGAAGCAACAGTTCCATTTTTCTTTATTGCATCACTTTTATTATTAGTTGTAACCCCCAAATTTTTATAATAATCAAGCTGTCTTGTTACATCCCTTGCTGTATCATAACTTATAGTATTTGAAGTTCCTTGTTCAAATACTTCTGCTGTACTAAGTAAATATAGTTTATCTATAGATGTAAAGTTTTTTGTATCTTCACTTCCATGTCCTGATACTACTGTTGTATTTATTATTGCACTTTTTATTTCACTTGGTAATGCATTATATATATCATTATTTACAAATGTACGCATACTACTACCTGGCCAGCCACCTTCATTCCATCCATAATTATATGTTTTTCCATTATAATCTCCCTTTGGGTTCATATTATGTGTTGTTATTATGTCCACAAATTCAAGAACAAAACCACATGCTGTTTGTGAAAAACCAGAGTTACTACATTCATTTGGTGTTGATGTATTCGCTATACGAATAGTATGTACACCATAATCACCTAAATCTATTTCTTTTGTATCCCCTACATTATAATTACTAATATTATCATTCTTTATATTAGTAACAATTGTACTCCAATCATCACCTTCAAAAGAATGTACAATTTCTGGAACACTTTCACATTTTCCATCTTTAATTTTATCAATAGTAAGTTCCCCCAAATTATTAAAATTACCACTTATACAATAAGTATCATTACTAACTTCAAATGACTTAATATTTCCTTTACTATCTAATTTAACATTGTATTTTAAATCACTTGTATCCATATCAAGTTTATTATTATCATTTGATATAGTATTTATATTATTACCTCTCATACTTTCACTAATATATTTTTTTGAAACTTCTTTATAAATATTTTTAGCATCAGTTAAAAATACATCTTTTTTAGCCTTATTAAACATACTAAGTACATTTGGTACAGCAACTAAAACAAGTATAGCAAGTATAGCTATTACAGCAAGTAACTCGACTAATGTAAATCCTTTTTTATTCATCTTAACACTTCCTATATTCTATAAAAATTATATAAAACAAAAGAAAAGAAGTCAACGACTCCTATTCAATATTATACTTACTTACTAATTTATTAAATACTTTATAATCAACATTTTTAAGTTCACTACTCATTGCTTCTACCCCTTTACCATCCTTAATATATATAAATAATGGTGCTGAATTTATTTGATCCTTTATCTCTGGAAATCTCTTTCTTAATGTCTCAATATATTCACTATTCTTACTATTAGTTACATCCCAATAAATAATTTTATCAGTAAGATTCTTTTTTTCTATTTCTTTATATAACTTACTTTCCATATTTCTTATTTCACTAGAACCAGTATAACTTACATAAAGTATAATTTCACTACTAATTTCACTTAAAGCAAAATCGAAATCATCACTATTTATTTGATTAATCTTTTGATCATTAAATACACTAACATTAACTTTATTATTTTTATAATTTAAATAGAAAGTTCTAGCATACAATACAACAACTATTATAAGTACTGATACTACCATAACAATAAAATAATTACGACTAGATACATTTTTATTACTTTTCTTCATTTTTCTCTCCTTATCATTAATTCAATTTTAACACAATATTATTACTTTTTCAAATGATTTAAATAAATATTTATATTTCTATCAAGAACTTTTTTCCCTCTCCAGTAACAGGATTTATTAGAATATTTTTTATCATATTCATCATTACTCATATTTAAAAATTCATATGGATTTATTCCTATATCTTTAAGTATTTCTATATTTTTATTATAAGGACATATACTTATACATTTATCGCATCCATAAATACAATTATCAAAATAATTACTTTCTTCTTCTATTACATTTTTCTTTTGATTTAGATAACTTATACATTTAGTAGAATCAAGTATTCCATTATCATTTATTGCTCCTAAAGGACATACTTTTTTACATAATCCACAATTTATACATTTACTATCTATTATTTTATTACTAGAAATAGAAGCATTTGTTAATAATACTCCAATATAAAAATATGAACCTAGTTTTTCATTTATTAATAAATTATTTATACCAAAGAATCCAAGGCCAGCATTATATGCTAAAAGTCTTTCATCAAGAGGATTATTATCAACAAATATTTTACCAATATAACCTTTATTTTCAAGATATTCTTTTATTACTTCAAGTTTATTTTTAAGTACAATATGATAATCATCACCTATACTACAACTACTTAAATATATTTTAGATTTATCATCCATAGATACTTTTTTATATGACACACCTATCACTATAGCAGTATTATATATATCATATTTTTCATTTGATAAATCTTTATCACTAATATTACCCACTTGAAAAGTACTTTTGTAACCAAGTTCATCTTGTAATTTATATTTATCATATGGAACTATTAAGTTCTTTATATTACAAAATCCTATTATATCAATACCAATATTTTTACTTATATCAATAATTTCTTCTTTCATACTAAAATCATAACACATTTATATAGAAAAAAATATAATTTTATATTATAATTTAATAGAGGTTTTAATTATGCACACAGAATTTAATAAAGAAATAAATTATATAAAAAATGAAAGAATAAGAAATAGTCTTATAGCAATATTAGATTTATTACCAGATTATTTCTACCATATACCAGCATCATCTACTGGTAAATATCATCCTGAATTTACTTTAGGTGATAAAGGTCTTGTAAGACATACTAAAGCAGCGGTAAGAATTGCTTATGAATTATTACAAGATTCAGCAATTAATAATTTTACAAGTGATGAAAAGGATTTGTTATTGTTTGCTCTTACTATACACGATGGATTAAAGAATGGTATTAATCATGATAAATATACTGCTTTTGACCATCCACTTCAAATAAGCAAGTTTGTAAAAGATAATAAAGATAAATTAGAACTCACTGATGATGAAGTAAATTTAGTTTGTAGTTGTGTTGAAACACATATGGGGCCATGGACAACAGATTATAATGGCAATGAAATATTGCAAAGGCCAAAAACTAAATATCAATGTTTTGTTCACATGGCAGACTACCTAGCAAGTAGAAAGTTCTTAAATATCAAGTTTGAAAACAATGATATCGCAGATTAAAGAGCAAATGAAAAGATAATCAATGATTAGTTCAAAGATTATCTTTTTTGATTAACCTAAGCGGAAGGCTGGAGAAACGCCATAGCTATAACTAGCATTAATGCCATTCTGATCCCCGTTGCTACTAACAAATAAGAAACTGCTAGTACCATAAGAACTAGCCGCGCGAAGCCACCACCATGAAGCAACAGTTCCATTTTTCTTTATTGCACCACTATAATTATCTTTACTTGTTCCTAAATTTTTATAATAATCTAATTGTCTTGTTACATCTCTTGCAGAATCACTACTTATTGTATCTGAACTTCCTTGTGCCCATACTTCCGCTGTACTTAGTAAATACAATTTATCTGTCGACGTAAAATTTGTTTCTCCACTTTTCTTCCCGTGACCTGATACTACCGTTGTATCTATTATTACATTCTTTATTTCTTCTGGTATTGCATTATATATATCGTTATTTATAAATGTTCTCATTGAAGTTACAGGCCAGCCGCCTACATTCGTTTCAGTATCATTCATTGCATATGTTGTTATTATATCAGCAAATTCTAGTACAAATCCGCATGCACTTTGTGAAAAACCAGTTGTACTACATTCACTTGGTGTTGATGTATTTGCTACTCTTAAAGTATGTGTTCCATATGTTCCAAGATTTACTTCTTTTGTACTTCCAACTTTATACTCGTTTCCATTACCTGCTTTTACATTTGCTATTATTGTTGACCAACTATCAGTTGCAAAATCTGGTGCTTTATATTCTTCAATGCCAAGTACACCATTAAATTCCTTTCCTTGATTATAATTTTGATCTGCATTTGTTTCTTTGAAAAGTATTGTAAAAGTATATTTATGAGTAAATTCACTTTCTATTGATATCTTTTTTGCTATGATTGTATCGCTTATTGGTACTTGTGATATAGAATCGCATGTTCCTTCTACTGTTCCTGATGCATTAAGTCTTTGACAAGTTGCACTTAAAACCAGTTCATTATTTGTGATTCCATTTGTTAGTGATTGCCAAATAATATTGTAATTTGTATCAAGTGTTCCGTTGTTCTTTACTGATACAGTCTTTGTAGTAGTCCATCCTGGTTTTATATACTGTGCATTTATTGCTGGTCCATCTGTATATGTAAGTTTCAATGTACCTGCTTCTACTACCATATCTTTTGCATTATCATTACCTTTTACAGCAGTACTAAAGTACGCATAAGAAAGTCCGGTTGTTAAAAGTAATAGCAATACAAGTGATGTTCCAATTAAAATTTTCTTATCTTTCATAATTTATCTACCCTACTTTCATTAGTAAGTATAGCATAAATTACCCCCCCCGCAAGCGAACATTTATTCTTGTTTACTTTTGCTGTAGAATGACGAGTTATTTGGTACAACTTTTGACGAGTTATTTGGACCAATTTGAATAATTTTAATTTTTTAAAATTTACCTAAAATTGAATTTTATATATTAAAACATAGTTAATAATTTAATTTTCACTATGAAAAAACACCTCAAAATTGAATTTTACCTATTTGCATTACTTTTTTGCATATGATACTCTATCTACCGAAGTGCCTGAGGTTGGGCGTCACCAAAATTGATTTTCTGTATTCAGGGGGTTTAATGGAGGTGATATTGTATGAGTAAAAAAGACTTATTAATAGCCATTTTGCTTATTATAATAATTTTATTGATCATTTTTGGTTAATAAAATAGCCTAACTCACTTTTGTAGTTAGGCGAAAACATAAAATTGTGACGCCTAGCCGCAGATGGGGGCCAGGTGCTTCACTAACAATAGTTTATCACATTTTAACATACATTGTAAATAATTTTTATATATTCTATTTATGATTGTAATATAAACACTTTATTGTTTCTTCAAGCGATAAATCTTTATAAGAAAACTTTTTTCTTGCTCAAAATCATATTTCAATGCTGACATAATTGTTTCATATGAAGCATATATAACAATATCATTATTTAAAATCCATTTATTTTTTGAGAAATTATAACTTCTTATATTACCAGCATATTCATATACATTAGTAAATAATTTTTTATAAATACTTATTAATTTTATAGGATTAAAATTAAAAGAGTTATCACTTAATATTTCATCAATTCAAACTGACTTAACTATCATTTTTTCTTCAAGATGTTTTTTAGCAGTCTCAGTTAAATATTTTAATACATCAACATCTTGAAGAACAGTTGCTATTTTCCAATTTTTAGTTTTTTCTATACAACTAGGTTCACTTTGATTATACATACAGATAACTCTAAATTCTAATTTTCATTCATCTATATATTTCCTTATTAATTTTTAAATAAAATTACCATAAAAAGGCACTTTTTTCAATACATCACACCTTTTTGGCACGACTTTTATATTTTCACACTCACATTTCAATATAAAAATGCAACCATAACACCATTAAATGTTTCAGTTGCACCTCTATTAATCATAAATTACTTCTTCATTTTTACCATTTAATTTCTTAAATAAACCATTATCCTTATTTAATTCTTGTACTTTCTTTATTGAACAATAATTATTAATAATCTTTTTACAAGAACTACTATCTCTTTTCATCATATTTATTTTATCTTTAATTTTATTATTCATATCTACCACCTACCTTCGATATAAATTATTTTTAAATTATTAGTTTTAGCAATATTAATTAAATCATCAGTAAGTTTACCTACTACTATAATAGATTCTGCTTTCATATTTATCTTTTCTTTATTATCTTTATTTACTTTTAAGATATAACCATCTTTACTATCAGCAAGTCTTATACTACGTTCTAAAGATAACTTGCTATAACCATAAGAATTAAGTCCTAATGAAGACACATTAACATAACTATAATTAACACCATCATCACTAGTAGAACAAAGTACTTTAAAGTCTTGACCTATAACAGTATAAATATCAACACCATCTTTATTTTCATATTTAACTACATCAGGACTCTCATCATATAATTCAATTATATCATCCATAGTAACTATATTACTATTAATAATTTCTCTTTTATACTTCTTCAATTTATTAAAGAAATTTACACAAAACATAACGTTTCTTCTATAATTATCATTCATTAAATTATTTATATATTCAAATACTATATCAATAGAAATATCTTTAAACATAATACAAAGTAATGTATAAAAATTAACTTCATCACTATTGAATACTTTAGAACCATCTACTTCAAAATTCTCTATTTCTTCAACATCAAACATACTTATTATTTGTTTAATAGTAGAAACTTCTAAAAAACCATGATTACCTTGTATATCATAAGCCTTATTAAATAAATAATTGCATAATAAATTATTATATATACTAGTATCAGTATCTTTAAGCATAGAAAGTTCACTTACAAAACTCTTTATAAGAGTTAAATCATAACTAGCAAGTTCACTTTTTTTAGTAATATTACTAAAATTACCAAATGATGATAATAAATCAATAAGATTATTTTCTTCTTCATTATTTAAATCTTTATCTATTACATCACTTATTATTTCTTTGTAATATGTAAAACTTTCTATAGCTCTAAATAATGATTCTTTATTTTCACCATAAATACTAAATATAATATCTAAATAATACATAAATAATCTACGTGTACTATCATACTTACATATAAAAAGTAATGTACTAAAATTAGTAAAATTATAATTATTAAAATCATTAAGTAAATTAGTTGGTATAAAAGAAAGTCTTTCATCAAATACTTCTAATGAGAATACATCATACAAAGGTTTATTCACAATAATATTTCTTTTATATGCATTAGTAAGTAATTCATTTAATAATTTATTTAATGCTTTATTAGTTCTATCATTTTCTTTACCCTTATGAAATATAGACATACCTATATATAAACTTATTTTATCAAATGAATTATTAAGCATTATATTCTTATTAAATAGTATCTTAAACAAATCAAATATAGAATTATAATCTTTACCATAATCATAACTATTTATATTAACTAAATAATCATTATATATTTTATTAATTACTTTATAATATTTATTATATGCATCTTCCCCATAATAAGCCTTAAATAAATTTAAACATCTAAAGTCAGCATCTACTACTATCTTTTCTTTATCACGTATATCAGTATTATCATTATAGACAGGTACTACATATGGAAGTACATAATTAACATCTATTTGTATTAATGGTATTATCTGTTCTAAACCTAAATTTTGAATAAGTTTTATTAATCTCTTAGTATATTGATAAGTTATATCATTACTTTTAGAATCATATCTAAATAGTTTTCCTTTAGCATTAAATACACCTTTATCAACCATTATATCAACAATATCTTTTACACTTTTATTTTCTATATTAGAAAGTATTTCATATATAATCTCTATACTTTTATCTTCTTCTCTTTTGAATGCTGTTATATTTATATATTTAATGAAACTTATATCATATTTTAATAATTCTATAAGTGAACTACTACTTATATAATTTATCATAAATGGATATCTACTTATATATTCACATTTTATATCTATAGAAGCATCATTTAATAATTCATTATTTTCTTTTATCTTTTTTATTTGTTCATCAACATATTTACGTTTAGCATCTCCACTTATATATTTTATATATTTTTCATCAAGTGAATATTTATCTTGTACATCACTAGGAGCATATTTTATTAACGAGGATTCTGCTTTTATAATGAATTCCCATTGTCTACTTGTAAATTTAGATGCCTCACTACTAATCATTTTTTCAGTTTCACGAGCATCTTCATTATATAATATTTCAATAACACGTCTTAAATCATCCATATATAATTTAGATATATCATCTTTTTGATTAAAATATATTTTTAAGTAATTATTATATTCTTCATCATCCATACCTATACTAGTAGCATTCATAAAAAATTTATTATCACGTATCCAGTCACTTACAAGTGATTTACGTGCTTCAACACTACCACTTCTAAACATAGAAAGATTACTATTTATACGAGATTTTTGAAAATCAAGTGGTAATATTCTTATTAATGAAGGATGTTTAAAAAATAAGAAACTAAGTACAATTTCATTATTAGTAAATTCTTTATTATCTAAATATGCTTGCTCTACTTCTTTATCACTTTTGCCTTCTAAAGAATTAACAAAAGCATTCGCTCTTTTTTGAAGTTGTCTCATTTTCATTTCTTTAAACATATTTTTAAACCTCTTTATTCTAAAAAGATTATACCATATATTTTTAATAGTTTACATACAAAGATTGACTTTTTTAAAAAATATTTATATATTTGATATAGAGGTAGAATATGACAAATAATAAATTTAAAAGTTATGATGATGGCATTGATATGAGTGAAATTGATGCTATGTTTAGAGAAAGAGATACTATGAAAATAGTTAATAGTTTTGAACAAAGTATGAAAACAGGTGAAAATAGAAGAAAACCTAGAAGAAAGAAAAAGAATCCTAATAGCTATATAATTGTAATTGCTGGTATAGCTGCTGCTGGTGGAATTGTTTTTGGTGCCCACATAGCAAAACCTACTCCAAAGGGAACGTTAAATGATTTTAGTAGAGAACTTGGTTCAGTAGTATTCGTACAAGATGATAGTTTTAATCCTAATTATGATACAACTAATATAAGTATAGTTGCTCAAAATACAAAAAGAAATGCTGAAACATATTATTATGATCATGAAGGTATTGCTAAAGATTTATTAAAACTAGATGATAGACTTCTTGACATAGGATTTATTTCAACTTGTGAAGATATGGGAGAAAACTTGAATAATAAAGTTGGTGTTGCTGGAGAAACAAATATTGACTTACTTATAGAAAATATAAAATTATATGCTGAAGAAGGAAGTTATGCTGAAAAAGACTTCAAAGATATAAATACATTAAATGAATGGTTAACAAAACGTGGTTTTACAGATTCAAAAGGTAAACCAGATTTACAATCAGCAATAAATCATTATGCGACACAAAAAAATATATTTACAAATATTGTTAATCAAGAAAAAGAATTAAAAGATGAAGAAGGAGTTACTTTACAATGATAATAAATACAGTAGAAATAGATGGTAAAGATTATGATGAAATAGATATCATAACAATAAATAATATCAAATATGCATTTCTTGTAGATTCAAATGACAATACAAATTTATTAATACAAAAAATAGTTATTAAAAATAATGAAGAATATTATGAACCTCTTGAGTCTAAAGAAGAATTTGATAATGCACTTATAGAATTTTATAAAAAACATAAAGATATAACAAATAAATAAGGATAGAAATTAACTATCCTTTTTGATTATTTTAATTCATCTTCTTTTTCATATGGAATCGCACCAAACTTACCTGTTAAATATTTCTTTTCATTAACCCAATCGGAAAGCTGGCGCGACGCCGCACGTACCACGAGCATAACTGATAGACAAATCCCCACTGCTACTCACGCGACAGAAATCACTGTTATTGCGAGAATCGGCCGAACGGAGCCACCAATATGCACTAGTTGCGTATTTCTTTATTGCCCCACTATAACTGCTTGTTGTTACACCAATATTTGTGTAATAATCTAATGTTCTTGTTAAATCTTTTGCTGTATCACCACTATAAGACCAATTAGTATAAATTTCTTTTGGTGCTAACAAGTATAATTTATCTGTTGATGTAAAATTATCTGTATCTTCACTTCCATGACTTGATACTACTGTTGTGTCTATTATTGCATTCTTTAATTCACTTGGCAGTGAGTTATATATATCGTTATTTACAAAAGTATACATACTTGAAGCAGGCCAGCCATCTTTATTCCAACCATTATTATAAGTTTTTCCATTATATTTTCCACTTGGATTCATCTTATGTGTTTTTATTATATCAGCAAACTCAAGTACAAATCCACATGCTGTTTGTGAAAAACCAGTTGTTGAACATTCACTTGGCGTTGATGTGTTTGCTACACGAAGTGTACATGTTCCATATGTTGTTCCAAGATTTACTTCTTTTGTACTTCCAACTTTATACTCACTTCCATACCCGGCTTTTACATTTGCTATTATTGTTGACCATGAATCAGTTGCAAAATCAGGTACTTTATATTCTTCTATTCCAAGTACACCATTAAATTCTTTTCCTTGATTATAATTTTGATCTGAATTTGTTTCTTTAAATAATATTGTAAATGTATATTTATGAGTAATCCCTGATTCAATTGATATCTTTTTTGCTATAGTCATATCACTTATTGGTGCTTGTGATATAGAATCACATGTTCCTTCTACTGTTCCTGATGCATTAAGTCTTTGACATGTTGCACTTAAAACTAATTCATTATTAGTGATAGTGTTTGTTAAAGATTGCCAAATAACATTATAATAAGCATCTAATGTACCATTATTCTTTACTGATACTTCTTTTGTTGTTGACCATCCTGGTTTTATATACTGTGCATTTATTGTTGGTCCATCAGTATATGTTAGTTTCAAAGTACCAGCTTCCACTACTACATCTTTTGCATTATCATTTCCTTTTACAGCAGTACTAAAGTACGCATAAGAAAGTCCTGTTGTGAGAAGTAATAACAATACAAGTGCTATTCCAATTAAAATTTTCTTTTCTTTCATAATTTATCTACCCTACTTTCATTAGTAAGTATAGCATAAATTACCCCCCCACAAGCGAACATAGGTTTGTTTTACTAACAAAGGCAAAAATATTTAAAAAACATTCCTATGCATTATAAATACCTTTATATTTACTTATTTCTGGTCCAATATAACGTACTTTTTCTAATTAAACGTGTTATACCCTAAATAGTTTATCATCTTCTGATAATGTTAAAATTATATCATCTTCTGATATTTCTTTTTGATTATCGGCCTTTTCTTTTAACATAGCAATGATATATTGACATCCAATTTCTTTTGCAAGTTTTAAAGTATTATCCAAATCATTTTTATCAATATTTTCTAAAACATCATGAACTATAAAATTAGGACAATCTATATTGTTTTCTTTTGCAAATTGAAAATATGACATATCGAAAGCGGCAATTGCTGTTTTTTTGTTACCTGTACTAATTGGACCAATAGTGTTTGATATTTTTAATGGAAATTTTTCCTTTGTAGTATAAAGATAATATGAAGAACCTAATGTTCTAATTGAAAAATCTCCAAAAATTTTATTAAAGTTTTCAATTTTATCTTCTATATTGCTACTATCAAGAAGATTTTCTGCTTTTTCTAATTTCTGTTTAGTAATAGAAAGTTCATCCTCATATTGTGAATATATTCTTTCTGCTTCTTCTGTTTTACCTTTTTTATTTTCATATTCTAATATTCTTGATTGGTTTTTTAAATAATCAGATACTGTACCTGATTCAATTAAAAACATTGCTTCTTTGTTTTGTTCATAAAATCGAATCTTTTGCAATTGAATTTCTTCTAATTGTTTTAACTTGTTAGCCAAAATTTTTTTATTAGTTTGTAATTTGTTATTTTTTAGTTTTTCATTAAAAATGATTAGTTTTTTAAAAGAGATAGACATATTTGAGATTTGTTCATTTACTTCATCGTAAAATTCTTTAAGCGTTCCCAAATCAATATTATTATCTTCTTTTTCTAAATCCGAAATATTAGAATGTATAATATCAATATCAAATTCAAGTTTTTCTATTTCTGAATTTAAATTTGCATAATAATTTCTATTTGCAATAATTTTATTTTCATCTAAAATAATATCATTACTTATATAATTTTTTTGTTTTCTTTTTAATTCATTTAGAGTATTATTAATTGAAGATAATGCAGTATTGATTTGTTCTACACTATCATAGGAAAAGTTAGCTTTTATTGTCTTAAATTCTTTATCCAGTTCTTTAACTCTTTTTCTTAAATTTAAAATTTCTTCACTTATATTTTCGTTTTGGAATTTAAAAAGAAAATCATATATATTTTGATATTCATCATCCTTAGTATAGGGTGAAGCAAATTTTAAAAATTTATCATTATCACCATCCATTTTGATTCTAACAAATTTGCCTATTAATTTTCGAAATGATGGCTTTTTATTTCTATTATTAAAAATAATTTGATTTAGATAAGATGTATATTCATTATAATTAGCTTTATGCCCATTTATTCTTCTTCCACCATTTGTAAATAAATCAACTTCTAGTTCAATATTTTCTTTTAAGTTGGGATTAAACAAAATCATTTTAATAAATACTTTACTATTCTCTATAAAATTTTTTAATTCTTTGTTTTCAGAACTTTGTTCTTTATCTTTATATAAAGAACTTATTTCAGTTGCACCCATAACAATATCTATTAATCTTAGAAAAGTTGTTTTTCCTATACCGTTGCCACTTGCATTAGGTTTATCAACTATTAAATTAAGGCCATTTAAATTAAATTTAACGTTTCTAATTACTTCAAATTGGGGAATTTCTTTTATAATACTTAAACTTTCAATTAACATATACAATTTCCTCCTCATCATTAAATTTAATTTTATTCAGTAAATATAGAAAATTAAGTGCATAAATAAAATTATCATGACTAATTTGTAATTTATAATCACTCATTATTTCATTATAAAAACCTTCTAAATCTTTTATTTTATTTTTATTTTTTATTTTTTTTAAAATACAGGCTGAAATATAGTAAACAGTATCACATGGTTTTTCATTTCTATTAATTAAGATCATTTACTATTACCTCCTTTACTCTAACTAATTAGGATTATCTAAAATTTGACATTTTGTAAAAACAAAAAATATTATTAATCCTATTCCTATTTCAATAGACTCTAAACCATATTTGTTAATAATTTTAGAATTTACTTTTTCGACTAATATATCATTCAATCTATATAATTGCGCATCTTTCGAATCATTTGGACTTAACGCACAAATTTTATTCCAATTATATTTTACTCTGTTAATAACAACTTCTGATTTTTTACCATAAGTTTTTTCAATAACATATCCTACATTATCCAAATACAAAGAGCTTTCAATAAATTCATCTTTATGCATTGGTATATTATTGTATTCTATTTTTTCAATTATTTCTGCCGGTATTTTATCTATATCCATTTCAATGGAACCATCTAAATTTTCAACTATTTCTTTAGCTATATCTGATAAAATCTTGTAACAATTTTTAGATTTAAAAAAATTAAAGACAATATTTTTATTTCCAATAACTAAGATAGAATCATTTCCAGCTTGTTGAGTATTATTCATATTATTTTACCTTATTATTTTTTCCAATAATTTGTGTTGCTTTATTTCCCGCAGTTTGCTTGTTGTTGGAATATGCAGTGTTTATTTTATTAGAAATTTTAACAATCTTCTTATAATAATTATAACTAACAGCAGCAGAAATTATAGATACAATAGATGCTATAATAGATAAAATTAAATCAATTTTTTCCATATGTTATCACATCTCCATTCATTTTATTAATTATAACATTTTTTCTAAATATTTTATATATTTTTGTAACTATTTTTTTAACTATTTTTTATTGATTTAATTAAAGATTTCAACATTAATGATTTTAAAAAAGTTTTAGATATAAATTTACTAGGAAAAATTATTTGCACTAAACATAGTTATCCAATTATGAATAAAGATAGTAGATAGTAAATATCTCATTTAAGAATAGTACCTTGTACTGAATCGTCTGCATATTGTTCAACTGATACCACTATTATCACATTTACCAAAGCAACAGCATTAGAATATACGGATAGAAAAATTAGAGCCAATTGTATATGTCCTACATTTACTTCAATATATTTGTCATTAAGAGGATGGAAACAAAAAGAAATAGATCAAAAATTAAGTGAAACCCCTTTGGGAAGATTTGCTACTCCAGAGAATACGGCAAAACTTTGTTTATTCTTGTTATCAGAAGATTCAAGTTTTATAACTAGAGAAAATATTTGGATTAATGGCGGAAAATTTTAATGAATGATAAAAATAAATTAGCAATTGAAACACACAATACAATTGCAAGTGAATATAATGAAGAATGTGGAAATAATTAAAGTGATACTATATATATTGATATTTTTTTAATTCATTAAATGGAAAAGATATACTAGATATTGGCGTGGTGATAAAAAATTAACAAATTATATATATGAAAAAGATTTAATGATATAGATATTGATTTAACAGATAAGATGGTAAAAATTACAATGAAAAAATATAGAAATACTAATTTTATCAAAATGGTAATGATAAAAAGTTGTTGACGAAACATTAGATAAAAGTTTAAAAACGAGCCAAAAATAATATACAAAAGGATATGAAATGCACCACAAAATTTCAAAACCCTTAAAAATAAGATTTTTTCAAACTCGTGGATGTACCACCAACCATTTTTACACTTGCGAAAATAACACCTTTAACCTATTTTGAGGTTCTAAATTTAGAAAAAAATCTATTTTGTCCTTATTCTATAAGGATTTTAGAAGAACCTTTTTTGAACATTCCTAATTATTTTCTTTTTTTCTATATTCAAGTTCATTTGAAATTTCTTCACTATTTTCTCTGTATTTATCATCAATTTCTATTAATTCTTTTTGATATTCTTCATTTAATCTTTTGATTTTTACTATAACTAATTCCAATTTTTGTTTATATTTTAGTTTAGCTTTATCTTTCACTATAACAATTTAAGACATATAAAAAGAACCTTCATTTTGAAGATTCTCTAATAAATATGCAAGTAATTTTTATAAATTTTATCAAATTTAGACAATTTTATATTTTACTCTATGAAAAGTAAATTAAACTCATTCTTTCTTAAACCTTTGTATTATAAAGCATTTTCGATATATCTCATTTCTCTGGCTATAAGGAATATTCTCTTCTTGAAAGCAAACATTTGTTCTTGCTTAATTTGTGATATAGATTGACGATTTATTTGGTCCAACACTATATATATTTACTTTTTAGACAAATATTTATGATTAGCAGCAATACTCTTAATACCAACTCCATATTTAAATGCTATAGTTGCAATACTACCACTTATCTTTATAATTACACCTTCTCCAAAGATTGTATGAATAACTGTATCACCTGCTTTAAGTCCATCTACAGACTTATCACTATACATATTACCAACTTTTTTAGTTTCTTCTTTCTTTACACTTTCATTCTTAATATTTATAAGTGATGGATCTATTTCCTTTACAAATCTACTTTCAATAGTACCACTTGTTCTACCATATAAAGTTCTTACTCTAGCAGAAAGTAAATACAATTTCTTTTTAGCACGAGTTATACCAACATAACAAAGTCTTCTTTCTTCTTCAAGTTCTTTTGCTGATTCAAAACTTCTACTATGAGGGAAAATGCCTTCTTCCATACCAAGTATAAATACAATATTAAATTCAAGTCCTTTTGCTGAATGAAGTGTCATAATATTAACATTATTATCATCTTCAGCATATTGACCTTTATCACTAACAAGCATAATATTTTCTAAAAATGTTGATAAATCATAAATACCATTATCTTCAAAATTAACTGCTAAACTCTTAAATTCATTTAAGTTTTCTACTTTAGTATCACTTTCAATAGATTTATCAAGTTCATATTCACGTCTAAGTCCTGTCTTAACAAGCACATCTTCAATTAAATCAGATAGATTCATAGTTTTAGAATCTTCTATTAATTCTAATATTAATTTCTTAAATTCAAGTTCTTTACCACTATCTATCGCATCAAATAATGAAGTATCATTCATATTAGCCTTTTCACGTATATTATCAATAGTTTTAGTACCAATACCTCTTTTAGGTGTATTAATTACTCTTTCTAAACTAACTGAATCATTAGTATTATATATTAAGTTTAAATATGCGATTAAATCCTTAATTTCTTTTCTATTGTAAAAGTAATAACTACCAATTATATTATATGGAATATTATTTCTAACAAATGCTTCTTCAACTGTTCTACTTTGAGCATTAGTTCTATAAAGAACAGCAAAATCACTATAATTATAACCTTCACTCACAAGTTCTTTTATCTTATTTATAACAAAACTACTTTCTTTGATTTCGTCTTCAACTCTTATATATTCTATCTTTTCTCCATCACCTATAGAAGTCCATAGATTTAATTTAGTTCCTTCATTATTATTCTTAATAACAGAATTAGCTGCCTTCAATATAGTATTTGTACTTCTATAATTCTCTTCAAGTAATACTACATGTGCATTCTTATAATCTTTTTCAAAATTAAGTATATTTCTATAATCAGCATTTCTCCATGAATATATTGATTGATTAGCATCACCTACTACAAAGATATTATTATACTTTTTAGCAAGCATCTTACATAATTCATATTGAATACTATTAGTATCTTGATATTCATCTACTAAAATATATCTAAATCTTTCTTGATATTTTTCTAATATATCTTTTCTTTTCTTAAATATCTCAACAGGTTTTAATAATAAGTCATCAAAATCAACTGAATTATTCTCTTTTAATAATTTTAAATATTTTTCATAAACAAGACCTATAACTTTATCATGTTCATTTAAAAATAATTTAGAAAATTCAAGTGGACTTATTCCATCATTTTTAGCACTACTTATCTTACTTATAATATGTTTTATATCATAATCAGCTGGATCAAAACTATTCTCTTTTAATATTCTTTTTATTAATGATTTAGTATCATCTGTATCAAGTATAGTTATATTTGATGAATAACCTATCGCATCATAATTCTCTCTTAATATTCTAAGTCCAAAAGAATGAAATGTACCTATAAATATTGAATCTGCTACATCACCTATTTTATTTTGAACTCTTACTCTCATTTCTTTAGCTGCTTTATTAGTGAATGTTATTGCTAGTATATTATAAGGACTTACTCCATCATCTATTAATTTAATTATTCTTTCAGTTAGTACTCTTGTTTTACCACTACCAGCCCCTGCAAGTACTAAACAAGGCCCTTCAGTATGATTTACTGCTTCTAATTGTTTATCATTTAATGTCATAATTTTTACCTCTTAATCATTATAACATTTAACAATTATTATTAAAAGCGAACACTAAAATTTTTTACATATAAAAAGAAGTATTGCTACTTCTAATTAACATTTTTATAATCTTTTACAAGCACAATAAACTTATATAATTGATATATAAATAATAATGCAAGTGGAATAATTATACATACAAGAAATCCTACTTTAGTATTTAAGAAATCAAGAACATAACCTAAATTAGATATCTTTTTATTATTCCATACGGATACTACATTTCTTGAATCAACTTGTTCATTGTCTTTATATTCATTATTATCATATTCAGTAACATATGTTTTACCATTATTAATACTTAAAATAGTCTTAACACGAGCAGTTCTTATTTCAATAGTTTTATCTTCATTAATACTTCTATATGAAATAACATCTCCTTCTTTGATATCATTATCTTTATATTCTTTAGTTATTATTAAACTACCTTTCTTAATAGTTGGTTCCATACTATCATCTTTTATAGTAAGTGGAATATTACCAAATATCTTAAAATATCCATTCTTTTGTGATGCTATTGTCATTAAAGTAATACAAGTTGCAAGTATAATAACTATACAAACAAGTATATTAACAATAACCTTTAAAGTCTTATTTTCCATTATCACATACCTCTTTCTTATCCCCTATCATATATGTTAATTATATAATGCAAGTGATAAAAATTCAATATATAAATAACAAATTTACTTTATTTGAATATATTAAATATGAAAGTGAGGATATATGAAAAAAATATTTTTAACTATCTTTTCATTAATTGCAATAATAGTTTTAACTATAATAATTGGTATAAGAGAAAAAGAATCTAAAAATGAAAAGTTAGTTGTTGCGGAAGTAACACATTCTGTATTTTATACTCCATGGTATGTATCTATAGAAAATGGATACTTTAAAGATGAGAATATTGATATTGAAGTAGTTCTTACTCCTGGTGCTGATAAAGTTGGTACTGCTGTATTAAGTAAAGATGTTAATATTGGATTTTCTGGACCCGAAGCAACTGTTTACATTTATAATAATTCTAAAGAAAAGCTACTTACATTCGCATCTTTAACTAAAAGAGATGGACAATTTATAGTTGGAGACTGTAAACTAAAAGACAATTTTACACTTAACGATTTAAAAGGTAAAAAGATACTAGCTGGTAGAAATGGTGGTATGCCATTATTAATGTTTAAATATGCTCTTCATGAAAATGGTATTAATGAAAGTGATGTTAATATCGATACAAGTATAGAGTTTAATGCTCTTACAGGTGCTTATATAAGTGGCCAAGGAGACTTTGTGAATCTATTTGAACCAAATGCTTTAAATATAGAAAAACAAGGTTATGGTTGCCCTCTTACATCACTTGGTAACTTATCAGGAATAGTTCCATATACAGCATTCTATGCTCGTGAAGAATTTATAAATAACAATAAAGACTTAATACAAAGATTTAATAATGCTCTTAATAAAGGTATAAAATTCATTAAAGAAAATGATAGTGAAACTATCGCAAAAACTATTATAAATCAATTTCCTGATACAAGTTTAAAAGACTTAACAATACTAGTAAATAGATATAAAAATGCAGACTCATGGTATGATAATACATATGTTAACAGTAAAGATTATGACAAGTTAATAGACATACTTTACTATGGTAAATTTATAGATAATAAACTAGATTCTAATATATTAATAACAAATGAATTCAATAAATAAATTATTATCACTTAATAATATAAGTAAAACTTATCACTCAATACATGGTGAAACAAAAGCACTTGATAATATATCCTTTAACTTATATAAAAATGAATTTATAGGTATAATTGGTCCATCCGGATGTGGTAAAAGTTCAATATTAAATATAATTTCATCACTTGACACTGAATATTCTGGAAATATATCTACAAAAGATAATATTACTATTGGATATATGCTTCAAGACGCATGCTTATTTCCATGGTTAACAATATATGATAATGCAATATTAGGTCTTAAAATATCTAAAAAGTTAAATGATAATACAAAAGATTTTACAATAAATCTACTTAAAAAATATGGACTTTATAGTTTTAAAGATAAATATCCAAATGAACTATCTGGTGGTATGAAACAAAGACTAGCTCTTATTAGAACACTTGCTTGTAATCCTGATATATTACTTTTAGATGAACCATTTGGTGCTTTAGATTATCAAACAAGATTAAAAGTTAGTAATGATGTTTACAATATAATAAAAGAAGAACAAAAAACAGTATTAATCGTAACACATGATATTAGTGAAGCAATTTCTATGTGTGATAAAATAATAGTTCTTTCAAATAGACCAGCTATTATTAAAAACATACATACAATTACATTACAAGATAAAAAAGGTCCTATTGAAAATAGAAAAGATCCATTATTTAGAGAATATTATGACTTAATATGGAAGGAAATTGATAATAATGAGTAAAGAACAAAAAGACTTTTTAAAAAAGATTAAAAGAAATAAAATAATTATTCTTATGACTCAAATATCAATATTCATACTATTCATACTTATATGGCAAATACTATCAAATAAAAACATAATTAATACATTTATAACTAGCTCACCTAAAAAAATACTTATAACTATTAAGAATTTATATATTCAAAATAATTTATTTACTCACATATTTGTTACTGTAAAAGAAACATTAATATCATTTATAATAACAAGTATACTATCATTATTAATATCAATTATACTTTATAATCATAGTTTTATTGCTAAAGTATTAGATCCATATCTCACAATATTAAATAGTCTTCCAAAAGTAGCACTTGGCCCTATCATAATAATATGGATTGGTGCTAATATAAAAAGCATTATCTTAATGGCAATACTTATATCATTAATAGTAAGTATACAAACTATATATAATGGCTTTATAAATACAGATAAATTAAAAATAAAATTATTAAAAACGTTTGGTGCATCTAAAAAAGATATATTGTTAAATGTAGTATTACAAGAAAATAAAAAGACAATACTAAATACATTTAAGATAAATATATCAATGTGTTTAATAGGCGTAATTATGGGAGAGTTCTTAACTTCTAAATCAGGAATTGGTTATTTAATATTATATGGTTCACAAGTATTTAATTTAGATTTAGTAATGACAGGTGTATTCTTATTAACGATAATTTCAATAGTAATGTATAAAGTCATATCAAAAAATACAGATAAATGATTCTGTATTTTGTTTTTTAAATGTTTTTTATAATTCCATGTTGTTTTCTAAATCAAATTTAACTTTTTCAATAATACCAGAAGCATTAATAACATTATTAACAGAAGTTTCACGAGCTATTTGTGCGAAATCTTCAAAAGTTAATTTAGGATTTACTTCGAGTGCTAAAGCAAACATACCCGATACTTTAGGAATAGACCAACTAAAAGAAGTATTACCATGATACATATAATCTTTATCACTTCCCCAGAGTGGAACCATTTCACTACTTGGAACCATAACTTTTGATTCATGTAGAGCTAGATTATCTTGCTGCCAATCACTTAAGTAATATGTTCCGTTATTTAAATCAGTATTTACAGTTGTAAAATATTTAGAAAATTCATCACTATCTATAACATAACATCCTGTTTCTTTAAGTTTTTCTTTAATAAAAGCAAATTCTTTTTCAAGATTAGACGCTTTAGCATATCCACTTGAAATATTTACGATTTGTGTATTTTCACCACTTAAATTTTTATTATATATTTCTACTAATCTATCATAAATAAGTTTTCCATAAAGCGCTCTTGGATTATCGCCTACTAGTTCAGGATGACTTTCAAAATAATCAGGATTAACATCATAAAAACTAACATTAGCATTAGGAGCAACTCCTATATTTTTACCAATTAAATATGATAAAACTATTTCACCATGATAATGGTCTCCACGTGAACCATAACTTTCATAATAATTTTTAATTTTACCATCAATTTCAACAGGAGGATTAACAAATCCATTATCAATAACAGCAATATTTATTCCTTCTCCAGTTATTCCGCTTTTATGAACTGAATCTATATCAGATGTTGTTTTATAATAATTAGAATTGAATTTAAATGGATTCTTTTCTGGAAATCTAGTAAGTGTAGAATAATTAACCTGTCTTACTACTTCATCACTGAAGTCACCAGCAAATCTTTTGTTACTTAAATCACTAAAAGAAAATCCCCATCTTTTAAATTTCTCATTTTTTAAAGCATACTTAAGCCATTCTTCATTAATGATATCTGGAATCATATCATCTGTTAAGTTTCCCATGGCTAATTTTTTATATTTATCAATATCGTACATAACTTTACCTCTATCTAATTACATTATAATATACTAAATGGACTAAATCAATTATCTAATCATACACTAATTAATATAATAATATAGGAGGAAAAATAAAGAATGAGAAATAATTGTAATTTAATGCCACCAACATATACTTGTTATGGACCTACTGGACCTACTGGGCCTACTGGACCAAGTGGTGGAGCAACAGGTGCTACAGGACCTACTGGACCTACTGGTGCTACAGGACCTACTGGTGCGACTGGGCCTACTGGAGCAACAGGACCTCAAGGACTTCAAGGTATAACTGGAGCGACTGGACCTACTGGCGCAACAGGACCTCAAGGTATAGCCGGAGCGACTGGACCTACAGGACCAACTGGACCTCAAGGACTTCAAGGTATAGCCGGAGCGACTGGACCTACTGGTGCAACTGGACCTCAAGGACTTCAAGGTATAACTGGACCTACTGGACCTACTGGCGCAACAGGTCCTCAAGGACTTCAAGGTATAGCTGGAGCAACTGGACCTACTGGACCAACAGGACCTCAAGGTGAAACTGGTGCTGCTGGTGAAACTGGTGCTACAGGACCTACAGGGCCAACTGGACCTCAAGGTGAAACTGGTGCTGCTGGTGA
>CAKOSH010000008.1 GCA_934102215.1 uncultured Bacilli bacterium | reverse complement strand
AAATAGTGTTTTTTATCAAAAATTATTTCAAACAAAAACCTCAGTTTTTAAAAACTGGGGTTTGTCTACAGTCTGAGCACTAGAAATAGTGCTTTTTATGTTGTATAATTTAATTAAAATAGATAGGAAGTGTGATATGAATAAAAAAGGATTTACATTAGTTGAATTATTAGCAGTAATAGCAATTATAGCAATACTTGGAACAATGGGAGTAGCAGCTGTATTAAAAATATACAATAATAACATTAATAAAACTATGGTTGTTCAAGAAAATAATATAGCAGAAGCTTCAAAAACATATTTAGAAGATTATTGTATAGATCCAATAGATAATACTTATAAATGTCCAGATTCATATAAAAATAATGAAAGTATTAAATATGTTTGCTTGAGTGATTTACAAGATAATATTAAAGATAATTATGTTAATAAAACAACTTATAAGAAAAGTGATTGTAAGGGTATAATTACATTTACTGAAAATAAAGATGGAGAATATTTAAATGCTAAAACATATTTATATTGTGGGTATGATAAGAATAAGAAAGAATATGAATATATGACAGATAGTTCACTTGATATATCAAAATATT
The DNA here is from genome assembly GCA_934102215.1 of uncultured Bacilli bacterium. GTDB lineage: Bacteria > Bacillota_I > Bacilli_A > RF39 > UBA660 > CAG-1000. The sequence goes on along the minus strand of CAKOSH010000008.1, from coordinate 95,921 downwards.
CAAGATGTGATATTGCTTCTGGTATAAAAGGTGAAGGTGAAACAACAACTACAACAACTACTAAAAAAGTTGTTCCAGCAGTAGCATGTACGTATAATGGTACTCTTAAACAAGGAACAGAATATGTTAATGGACAATATACTTATAGATATATGCAAGATGGAGATTTTCCAAGTAGCGGACTTACGTGGAAAAATATGTCTACTAAAGGCTGGGGAGTACAATTAACTGATAAAAAAAGTACAGACCCTGTAACAAGCGAGGTTTGTACTACAATAAATGGTATACCTGTTACTTCTGCATCATATGCATTTAGAGATAGTAAAGCAGTATCAATAGATTTAAGTAGTTTTGATAATAATCAAATAACTGATATGAATCATATGTTTTCATGGAGTGATGTTAGATCTATGGATTTAAACTATCTAAATACTTCAAAGGTAACAAATATGTCTGGTATGTTTAATGGAGTTAGTATAACTAAATTGGATATTCAAGCTTTAGATACAAGAAATGTAACAGATATGAGTAGTATGTTTAATAGTGCATATATAAAAGATGCTGATTTTAGTAAACTTAATACAAGTAAGGTAACAAATATGGATTCTATGTTCTATAAGTTTCGTACTAATAGTGATACATTAGATGTAAGTAATTTTGATACAAGAAATGTAACAGATATGAGTAGTACTTTTTCTGATTTGAAATTCACTTCAATAAAAGGTATTGAAAAACTTGATACAAGTAATGTTACTAGAATGTCGTGTATGTTTTGTTTTAGTGAGATGGAAACAATAGACGTAAGTCATTTTAATACTTCAAATGTAAGAATTATGTCTGACGTATTTGCATATACTTTCGTCGATACATTAGATTTAAGTAACTTTGATACAAGTAAAGTTACACATATAGGTGGACTATTTGCTTCTTCTACAGTGCAAGAGATAAAAGGACTAGAAAAATTTAACACAAGTAATGTAACAAACATGGGAAGCATGTTTATGAGCACAGGGTTAAAAACATTAGATTTAAGTAGTTTTGATACAAGTAATGTAACAGATATGGGGGCTATGTTTGCATATGCATCAGCAACAGAAATAAAAGGATTGGAAAAATTTGATACAAGCAAAGTAAACAATATGAATGATATGTTCCGCAAAAGTAAAATTAAAACATTGAATTTAAATAACTTTGATACAAGTAATGTAGTATATATGAGTAGTATGTTTAAAAATAGCTTATCTGAAACAATAGACTTAACAAGCTTTGATACGAGCAATGTAAAATATATGAGTGAAATGTTTAGCAATTCTACAACACAAGAGATAAAAGGATTAGAAAAATTTAACACTAGTAATGTAATCAGAATGAATGGAATGTTTAGCTACAGTTCAATTTCAACATTAAATTTGAGTAGTTTTGATATATCAAAAGTAGAAAATATGAAAGATATGTTCTATAACGCAAAAGCAACAACTGGATATGCAAAAGATTCAAAGACCGCTGCAAAATTTAATGATAGTACTATAACTAAAATACCATCAACATTAGTATTTACGACAAAGTAAAATAATAAAATACTTAGCTTTGAAAAGTTAAGTATTTTTAATTGATATTTGTAATTTTGCATCAATCTACAGCAAATTTAAATAAGAACAAATGTTCGCTTGCGGGGGGGGTAAATTTTGCTATAATAATTTTATGAATAAGATAGTAAATATGTTAAAAAAGTATATGTATGTAGTAGCAATATTCATAGTAGTGAGTATCATTTTAGGTGTATCTTACTCGAATTTTATTGTTACTTCAAACAACCATAAAGCTGCTGAAATGTATATTGGTGCATTAAAATATTCAATAGAAATAGATAATAGCAGCACTAACACATTAACTATACCAACAGGTGAAACAATTATTGATGTTAAAATAAATAACTTGAATCCTGTCGATACTTATTATAAATTGCTTTATTTAAAGAACTCAAATTTAACAGTTGAATATTTTGGTTTAGCATCTGAATTAGATAATTCAAATAATGTAACAAAGTCATATGATAAACCAAATGATTCAGTTACATCAAGTAATTCAAAAACAATAAAACTTCAAATAACAAATAATAGTACATCTTCACAAACATTAGGTTTGAGTGTTAAAGGTGGTTACATAACAAATACATTAAGCGATATAGCAACACCATCTAATTATAGTGAAATTGCTTCAATTAATACAAAAGCAAGTACATATTTTTGTAAAACAAATGATACTTTGACACAAGGGTTACAATATGTAAATGGTCAATATACATATGCTTATAAACAAGAAGGACAATATGCAAGTTCTGGTTTGGGTTGGAGCAGTATAAGTAATAACGGCTGGGGAGTACAACTTACTGATAATTCAAGTACTGACGCAGTAACAAGTAAAGTTTGTATATACATCAATAATAAGCCGATTACTTCAATGTCATATATGTTCAATTCTAGTCAAGCTGTATCAATAGATATAAGCAATTTTAATACATCAAACGTAACAAATATGGATAGTATGTTTGCCAGTAGTATAGCCACATCGCTTGATTTAAGTAATTTTAATACATCAAATGTAACAGATATGCGTCAAATGTTTTATAGGAGTCAAGCCACAACGCTAGACTTAAGCAGTTTTGATACATCAAACGTAACAAATATGAGATATATGTTTCGCTACAGTAAAGCCACAACCCTAGACTTAAGTAATTTTGATACTGCAAATGTAACAGATATGAATAGAATGTTTACGAGTAGTCAAGCAACATCATTAGATTTAAGTAATTTTGACACTTCAAAAGTAACAGATATGAGGTATATGTTTTCAAATATTAAACCTATAACTTTAGATTTAAGTAGTTTTGATACAAGTAATGTAACAGATATGGGAAGTATGTTTAGTAGTTCTACCAATTTAACAACAATATATGCAAGTGATAAATTTAACACTGACAATGTAACTGCTAGTACCAGTATGTTTTCTGGCTGTACCGTTTTAGTAGGTGGTGCAGGAACAACATATAATAGTTCCTATGTTGATAAAACATATGCTCATATAGATGGTGGAGAAGCTAATCCAGGATACTTTACTGATATTGCTGATAAAGATATTCCAGCACCTAATTCATTTGCGACAGATTCATGGAAGACCATAGCAAAAGCAGCTAGAACTAATAATACTGGTAAATATAATGTTGGAGATACTAGAACAATAGATATGGGAACTTATGGAACACATACACTTCGTGTAGCAAACAAATCAACACCAAGTGAATGTAGTACTACTGGTTTCTCACAGAGTGCATGTGGTTTTGTAGTAGAATTTGCCGATATAATAACAACACATAACATGAATAGTTCATATACAAATGTAGGTGGATGGCCAGCAACATCAATGAGAACATTTGTTAATAATGATATATATAATGCATTACCAAATGAACTCCAAAGTGCAATAATAGATACAATAGTGGTATCAAGTTATGGTGATAGAGATTCTTCAAACTTTACATCAACTGATAAATTATATTTATTAGCACTAAAAGAGATATATACAGATTTTTCTAGTAGTTATGATACTGCAAAAGATTTAACAAGAACATTAGATTATTATACAGCACAGGGAGTTACTACTAGTGATTCTGGTGGAACTATTAAAAATAACGGATCTAGTGCAGATTGGTGGTGGCTTCGTTCGGCCTATTCCAACAGTCACACTAATTTCTACCGTGTGCATTTCTATGGTGGCTGGATTCACACCGATGCTACTACTACTTACGGTGTCTCTCCAGCATTCCGCATTGGCTAACTAAAATAAATATATTTCAATTTTAAGGTAGATTTACTTCTACCTTTTATTTTATAATATAAATATGACAAATGAAGAAAGAAACAACTTAATAATGAGTAAATTATCAATATACTTAAATGATTATAGTGATTATATAAATGAATCTATGATAAATAATATTAAAAATGAATTTGGATTTACTACACTAGAATCATACAAAATAATACTTACAAGTATACTTGGTATTACTGATAAAGAAATAATACATGAATTTGATAAGATAGTTTATGAACTTGATAAGAGTATTTATGAAGATAATTTATATTATAAAAATATTAATCTTAAAAGTATAAGTTCTAATAAATGGAAATTTGAATATAAGAGTTATAAGCCATATGAAGCATTTGTATTTAATGATTTAAGATGTATTAATGATAAATTATATCCTAGTATTGGATATTTCAAAGATGAATATAAATATCCATGTGTTCTTGAAAATAATAGAGAATGGATGTTAATTACACCTAATGAAATAGAAACTATGAAGAAACCTATAAGTGAAGCAACTGGTAATGTACTTACATATGGACTTGGTCTTGGATATTATGCTTATATGGTATCTATGAAAGAAAATGTAAAAAGTGTAACAATAGTTGAAAAAGATAAAGAAATAATAGATTTATTTACTAAATACATCTTACCTCAATTTAAATATAAATCTAAAATAAAGATAATTAATGATGATGCGTTTAATTACTTTAAAAAAGATATATATTATGATTATGTATTTGTTGATATATGGCATGATCCTAGTGATGGAATAGATATATATTTAAAATTTAAAAGTTTAGAAAAAGATAATATCAAATATTCATATTGGATAGAAGATACATTAAAATGTTATATTGAATAAAATATATAAGGAGGAAAACATGAAAAGATATAAAAGTACTAAAATAGCTAGTATTTTAGGAATGATAGGTAATATATTTTTACTTATTATAAAAGGAATAATTGGATATATTACAAATAGTCAAGCAATGATAGCGGATGCTTTTAATAGTGCTGGTGATATATTTTCTTCAATAATGACATTCATTGGTAATAAAATATCAAGTATTCCAAAAGATGATGATCATAATTTAGGACATGGTAAAGCAGAATATATTTATTCAATGTTAATAAGTATATCTATGATATTAATATCACTTGTAGTATTCAAAAATTCATTAAACTCAATATTTAGAAGTAATAAATATGATTTTAATATATGGCTTATAATTGTATGTATCACTACTATAATAGTTAAATTATCATTATTTATATATACAAATTACTTATCAAAAAAATATAATAATTTACTTATAAAGGCTAATTCTAAAGATCATATTATAGATGCAGTTATAACAACATTTACTTTAATATCATGTATACTTTCTACATATAATATATACTTTTTAGATGGTATTGTAGGTATAATAATATCTATATGGATACTTATATCTGCTATTAAAATATTTATTGAAAGTTATGATGTTCTTATGGATAAATCAATAGATGAAGAAACTAAGAATGAAGTAATAGATATAATAAAGAAACACAGTGAAATTATAAAGATAAATCACTTTAATTCAACTCCAGTAGGATATAAATATCAAATATCATTTACTATATTTGTAGATGGAAATTTAAAGACTTATGAAAGTCATGAAATCGCAAATAATCTTGAAAAAGAAATATTAAAGAAGATAGATGAGATTTATTTAGTAGTAATACATGTAAATCCCATAGAGGTAGAAAATGACAAAGGAAGAAATATATAAAACATTAGATGAATTAAATATTAAATATAGAGTAGTTAATCATAAAGCAGTATTCACTATGGAAGAAGTTATAAAAGAGAATATAGAACCATATGAAAATATACTTAAAAATATATTTATAAGAGATGATAAAAAAAGAAATTATTATTTAGTACTAGTATGTCATAATAAGAAAGTTAATTTAAAAGAATTAAGTAATAAGATTAACAGTAGAAAACTTTCTTTTGCAGATGAAGAAGATTTATATAAATATTTAGGACTTACTAAAGGATCAGTTTCACCACTTGGAATACTTAATGATAAAGAGCATAAAGTAACTATAATAATAGATAAAGATATAGAGAATATAGACGAAGTAGGAGTACATCCTAATGTTAATACAAGTACTGTATTTATGAATCCTAAAGACCTTGAAAAAATATTTAAAAATAATAAATATGAGTACATAGAATTATAAAATATAAAGCATAATAATAATGGTGATCAATATAAAAAAGAATATCATAAAATTATTATTTATGCTTTCTATTTTTTTAACCTTTAATACAGGTGAAATAGATTCTAATAGTGATAAAATATTATATTATGATAGAACTAATTTAAATTATATTGATACATTTAAGATATATTTTAAGAATACTAATTCTTATAGTTTAAATAAGTCTTTAAAATATACTAATATTGAAGTATTAAGTTATATTATTGATGGTAAAAAGTACTATGCTAGAAATATTGAAGAATTAATAAATATTTATACTAAAGATTTAAATGATGAATTAAAAGTATATTATAAATTACATGGAGTTCGTATAGATGGTATTACAGTAGTATGTAAAGTATATGACTTAATAAAGCTTGAGAAACTTGAAAGAATATATTAATTTTGATATTATTAACATATAAAAGGAAGAATCAAAATGAAGAAAATTTTAATGTTATTAATATCGTTTTTTATATTTATATCTTTTACTAAGGCTGACTATGTAAGTTGTAATTTACAAAAGGGAGTAAATAATAATACTGAATATAGTAAAGGAGATACTATTGAAGTTAATGTTATAACTGATTTTTATAGTGAAGATGGAATACTTAATAAAGCAGATATACAAATATATTATAATCCTTATGTATTTGAATTATTACCTGATTATAATGATGAAAGTGTTTATATTGAAGATGGGTATAAGATAACTAATTTTAATACATATTCTTCTATTATTGATTTTAGTATTCAAAATGTTACTGGTAAAAATATGTATTTAAATGGTGGTAATATACTTATAAGTAAATTAAAGTTTAAAATAAAAGATACAGCACCAAGTGGGTATGCATCTATTGAATTAATTGGTAATAATAGTAATTTTTATGTAAAAGGTGATAATGAATCATTTCCTTGTAATAATAGTAAACTTTATTATAATATAGTAGATAATGCTAAAGTAAATATTGATTCTACATTATCTGGAATATTTTTATATACTGATAAAGAAATATTTATTGATATGAAACCTAATGTTACAACTTATAATGTTGACGTGGATTATGAAAATGTTACATATTATCCATATTGTTCATCAAGTGAATGTGAGTTTACTTTTAATCCTAAAAATGCTGATGAGTCTAGTCATGTATTAAAAGAAGGTAAAAATGTTATAAAAATTATTAATGATGTAGATGATGTCAAGACAACTTATACTTTAAATATTAATTATGCTAAAAAAACAGGAGATGTTCAATATAAATTTCCTAGTTTAAAGAGATTAACTGTTGAAAACTTTAAATTTTTAGAAGAATTTAAAGAAAATGTGTATACTTATCATTTAGTAGTGCCAAGTACTGTTGATAGTTTGTTAATAGACTATGATGCTGATAATGATGTTAATGTTGAAATAATTGGTAATGAAAATTTTGTAACAGGTGAAAATATAGTAAGAATAAAAACTAATAATGATTATGATGAAGGAAATTATTATATAGTTGTTACTAAAACTGAAAAAGAAGAAGATACTAAAATACCTGATATAAAAGAAGATAATGATAAGAAAGATGAAGTAGTTAAGAAAACAAATAATAAATATATTTTAATAGGACTATTTTCAATATTAATAGTTTTAAGTTATATTCTATATGATATATTTTATAATAGAAAGAAAAAGTTAAAAGAAGAAAGTACTACTGATGAAGTGAGTACAAATGAAGATATTGATAATGAAGAAAATGATGTAGATGAAACTAATGATAAAGAGTGATAGAGTTATTTATCATTCTTTTTTGTAAAACGTAATTTATAAAAGCACCAAAACAATTATTTTTGTAAATTGTAATTTATAAAAATACTAAAATAATCAATTTTGTAAACTGTAATTTATAAAATTTGACAAATGGAATAAAAAATGTTATTATTATCATGGAGGGAAAAGTATGATAGAAAGACCATATTATTTGAATGAATTAATTAGTTTTAAAGATAAAGAAGTAATAAAGATAGTAACTGGCATAAGAAGATGTGGAAAATCAACACTAATTGATTTATATATAGATTATTTATTATCAAATGGTATAGATAAATCTCAAGTAACTCATATCAATTTAGAAGATTATGAATTTGATAAGATGAAAACATATAACGATTTGTACGAATACATTGATTCAAAATTAATAAAAGATAAAATGAATTATATTTTTATAGATGAAGTACAAAAAATATCTGATTTTCAGAAAGCAGTAGATGCTTTGTATATAAAGAAAAATGTTGATTTATATATAACTGGTTCTAATTCAAAATTATTATCAGGAGAACTTGCTACATTATTATCTGGAAGATATGTAGAAATAAAAATGTTACCTTTATCATTTAAAGAATATATATCATATGTTGGAGATACTGATATTGAAAGAAAGTATATAGATTATATTACAAGAAGTTCATTTCCTTATGCATTAAAGTTAGATACCCCTAAAGATGTTAGAACTTATCTTGATGGATTATTTAATACAGTAATAATAAATGATATAGCAGAAAGAAAAGAAATATCTGACATAGCCATGCTTAAAGATGTAATAAGATTTATGTTTGATAATGTAGGTAATCTTTGTTCAAGCACAAACATAGCAAATGCTATGACATCAAATGGAAGAAAAATATCTGTCCCAACTGTAGAAAAATATTTAGAAGCATTAGTAGAATCATTTGTACTTTATAAAGTTACAAGATATGATACAAAAGGAAAAACATATTTATCAAGTGGATGTAAATATTATTTATCTGATATAGGTCTTAGATATTATTTACTAGGAAGTAAAAATGCTGATGAAGGTCATATATTAGAGAACGTAGTTTATTTAGAATTAATAAGAAGAGGCTATGAAGTTTACGTTGGAAAATGTGATGATAATGAAATAGATTTTGTTGCGATGAATGAAAAAGGAACAGAATATTATCAAGTAAGTTATACTGTAAAAGGAAATGACACATTAGAAAGAGAATTAAAACCACTTTATAATATAAATGATCATAATCCAAAATATTTGTTAACCGCAGATATAGTGCCTTTTACATCACATGATGGAATAAAGCAAATAAATGTATTTGACTGGTTACTTGATAGAGAATAAAAAATAGTGATAGTAATGAATCTTATTATCACTTTTATTTTGGTATAAATTATATTATAATTAAAGTAATGGTGAAGAAAATGAAAAGATTCCATAGTTTAGTATTCTATATTAAAAATAGAAATTCAAAATTATATCTTAATTCAATTATATCTAATTATGTAGAACCAATATGTAAATACCTTAATAAAAAAGTTGATAAGATAAATTTATATGTTGAAATATTAGGCGAAGAAAATGAAAAAGAATGTAACTATAATGATTATTCAGTACTTAATGATTTTTATATTGATTCAAAAAGTGAACAATTACAATTTTTATCATTTCTATCAAATGAAAAGACTAATGATGAACCAACATTTATAATAAAATTTATATTTCAATATAATAAACTGGAAATAAGAATTGATTATGAACAAAAGAATATAAGTTTTGAAGGGTATAAAGAAATTGTTAATATTATAAATAGTAATGGCATGGAACTTAGGTATTCATTTATATATGATTATAATGATAAATGGAACAGCTTATATTTAGTTGGTAGTGAAACTGGTATTATGACACATAAAAGAAGAAAATTAGTTAATGAAATTAAACATCATAATTATGAAGATTTCTTTAACAGTATAGTTCATATTTTCTCTTTAAATTATATCAATGTAGAACTTTTAACTAAGGATATGTTAAATGAAATCGTTAATATTGTTGGTGAAGGTAATTATTACATATATGATAAGAAGGGTATAATTTTTAAATGTAGTAATTATTTTATTAAAAGAAAGATTAATAAATTGTTGAAAGAGTGTTAATAGATGATTTTATTATCACTTTTATTTTGATATAAATTATATTATAATTAAGATGGTGATGATATGAAAAAAGATTATATTATAGATGGAAATGAAGCATGTGCGCTTGGAGCATATCTTTTTAGTGAAATATGTGGTATTTATCCGATTACACCTGCGAGTCCAATGGCAACTTTAACTGATAAATGGAGTAATGAAGGGAAGAAAAATCTTTTTAATGATACAGTTAAAGTAATAGAAATGCAAAGTGAAGCAGGAGCAGTAGCAGTAACTCATGGTGCGTTACAATCAGGATGTCTTGGAACAACATTTACAGCTTCACAAGGATTACTTTTGATGATACCTACAATGTATAAAATGGCTGGAGAAATGTTACCAGGCGTTATACATGTAGCGGCTAGAAGTTTAGCTACCCATGCATTATCAATATTTGGTGATCATCAAGATGTTTATGCTACTCGTAGTACTGGATTTTGTATGTTATCTTCTTCATCTGTTGAAGAAGCATACTATATGAGTATTATTTCACACTTAAGTGCAATTGAAGGAAGTCTTCCATTCTTACATTTCTTTGATGGATTTAGAACTAGTCATGAACTTAATAAAGTTTCACTTGTTGATATTGAAGAAATAAGAAAGTTAATTGATTATAAAAAAGTATATGAATTTAAAAATAGAGCATTAAACATTGGAAAAGAAATAACAAGAGGTACTTCTGAAACAGGAGACGTATATTTTCAAAATACTGAAGTAAGAAATAAATATTATAATGATATGCCAGATATTGTTAATAGATATATGGAAAAGATAAATACTTTAGCATTTACTGATTATAAACCATTTAATTATTATGGTAAAAAAGATGCAACTGATATAATTATCGCGATGGGAAGTGTATGTTCCACTATTAGAACAGTTGTTGACATTTTAAATAAAAAAGGCCATAGAGTTGGAATGATAGAAGTTCATCTTTATAGACCATTTAGTACTAAATATCTATTGAATGTATTACCAAAGTCAGTAGAAAGAATTGCTGTTCTTGATAGAACTAAAGAACCTGGAAGTACAGGAGAACCATTGTACCTAGATATAATGGAAGCACTTAAGAAAAAAAATATAAGTATATATGGAGGAAGATATGGTCTTTCTTCTAAAGATGTACCACTTAAAGATATAAATGCTGTATTTAAAAATCTATTTAGTGATAATCCTAAAAACAATTTTACAATTGGTATAAATGATGATGTTACTCATTTAAGTTTAGAGCCTAAAGAGATTGAAGTACAAAGAGACTATAAAGAGATAAAAGTATATGGATTTGGTTCTGATGGTATGGTTGGTGCCTCTAAAAACTTTATCAAAGTATTAGGTGAAATAAAAGATAATTATGTTCAAGGATACTTTGAATACGATTCTAAAAAGAGTGGTGGCACAACAATATCACATTTAAGAGTTGGCCCTACTAAAATAGAAGCACCATATTTCCTAACTTCACCTGATTTTGTAATTGTATCAAAAGATGTATATCTAAATAATTATCATTTACTTAAAGATATAAAAAAAGATGGAATACTTTTAATATCAAGTGATAAGACAGATGAAGAATTAAATAATTTAATAAATAATGATAATAAGAAAGAAATTATAAATAAAAATATTAAAGTATATATTGCTTCACTTGATAAATTAAATAAGAAATATAATTTACATGGTAAGATTAATAATATCATGTGTACATATATGTTTAAGATTGCTGGATATGGTAGAAATGAAATAGATGCATTTAAGAAGCTTGTTACTAAAACCTATAGTAGTAAGGGAAATGATGTAGTAGAAAATAATATAAATGCGATAGATGAATCTCTTAAGTATTTAGAAGTTATTGATAATAAAATATTTACACTCACACAAGACAAAGATATTGTAAATAATTTGACAAGTGAAATGTTACATTTACGTGGTAATATGATGAGCGTTAGTAACTTTATTAATCATGCTGATGGTACTTTTGAAGGTGGAACTGCTAAAAGCGATAAGAGAAAAGTTAGTCCTTTTGTACCAAAGTGGTGTAAAGAGAATTGTATAGAATGTAATCAATGTTCATTTGTATGTCCTCATGCATGTATAAGACCATTCTCACTTACTGATAATGAATTGTTACTTGCTCATATTGACAAAGATGAAACAATAAAGAGTTTAGGTGAAGAAAATAAGAATTTCTATATATCAGTTTCAGAAGCAAATTGTACTGGTTGTGGACTATGTATGAAAGCATGTCCTGGTAAGAATCAAGAAAAAGCACTAGAAAGTGGTAAATATAGTGAAAGGTTAGATAAGATAAGTGATTACTTATTTAATAATGTTGAAAATGATACACCATTTAATAAATATACAGTAAAAGGAATTGGATTTAAGAAGCCATATTTTGAATTTAGTGGTGCTTGTGCAGGATGTGGTGAAGCAGCTTATATAAAATTAATAACTGAATTATATGGTAAAAATATGGTTATTGCTAATGCAACTGGATGTTCATCAATATATGGTGGTAGTCTTCCATTAACGCCATATAAGATTCCATGGATGAATTCATTATTTGAAGATAATGCTGAATTTGGATTTGGAATTCATATGTCTTATAAAAAGATGAGAGAGAGAATTAAAGATATAATGTATCAAACAAGAGATATTGTTTCACCTGAAATAAAGGCTACATTCAAGTTATGGATAGACAATATGGAAGATGATGATTTAACTCTTGCGATTAAAAATAAACTTATGGAATCTGAAATACCTAATGAATTAAGAGAACTTATAGATTATATACCATCTCGTAAAGTATGGATTTTAGGTGGAGATGGATGGGCTTATGATATAGGTTATGGTGGACTTGATCATGTACTTCATAGTAATGAAGACATCAATATAATGGTTCTTGATACCGAAGTATATTCAAATACAGGTGGTCAAAAATCAAAATCAACACGTATGGGAGGAGTAGCTGAATTCTCATCAAATGGTAAACATGAAAATAAGAAAGATTTATTCAAAATAGCAATGGCTATACCAAATGTGTATGTTGCATCTATCTCACTTGGAGCTAATATGATGCAGACACTAAAAGTATTAAAAGAAGCATATGAACATAATGGACCATCTCTAATAATCGCATATAGTCCATGTATAGAACAAGGTATAATAGGCGGACTTAATAATTCACTTGATGAACAAAAACTTCTTGTAGAAGTAGGATACAACTTACTTATGAGATATAATCCTGAAACAGATACTTTAACAGTAGATTCAAAAGAACCAGATTTCACTAATTATGATGCAGTATTTAGAAGTGAACTTCGTTATAAGAACTTAGAAGTCAAGAATGAAAATGAGTATCATGAATTATATGAATTAAATAAAAATTATGCTTTAGAAAGATATAACTATTTTAAAGATTTGGAAAATAAACAATGACATATAATTTTGATATAAATAATAGAGCATTTAATGCGATTAAAAATAGAACTAAAAGAGTAGAAATAAGATGTACTAAAATAGGAGATAATCATTTTGATTATGGTATCTTAAAACCTAATGATTATATAATATTTGAATCTAATGGTGAAAAGATTAAATGTTTAGTTGAAGAAATAAATCATTATAAAACAGTAGAAGAATTATTAATACTTGAAGGAACAAGATATACATTATCTTCTACTGATGACTTTAATGAAGGAGTTAAATCTATAAATAGTTTAGATGGATACACTGAATCTATAAAAGTAAATGGAGTGTATGCTATACATATAAAATATATAAATAACTTGTAAATTAAAAAGTGTTGATTATTTGTCAGCACTTTTATTATACTTTATTCCTTGATAAGAATCTCTCTTTACCATTTCTTTATCTATATCATTTAAAACACAAAATTTCTTAAATAACCATTTTGGTTCAATAGTGAGTTCTTTTATTGGATCACCTGTTATTCTATTAACAACAATGTCTTCACGTAAATATTCTAGTTCATCACACACTATATCAATATATTCTTCTTTAGTAAGAACATGAAAATGAGTAAGATTATACATTTTTTCAAGTGGTGTTCCTTTTAATATAAATAACATATGTATTTTAATACCTTGTATATCTAAAGATGAAACGTATTTTATTGTTTCAATCATATCTTCTTTTGTTTCATATGGAAGACCATTAATTACATGAACAACTACATCTATATTTCTTTTTCTAAGTTCACGAACACATTCATTAAAGCATTCTAAAGTGTGACCTCTATTAATTAATTTAGCAGTTTTTTCATGTATAGTTTGAAGACCTATTTCAACAACAAGATTAGTTCTTTTAGAAAGTTCTTCTAAATAATCATATACATGAGGAGTAATACTATCAGGTCTAGTCGCAATATTTAAACCAATTACACCTGGAATATTTAGTATACTTTCATAGCATTCTTTTAATTTATCAAGTGGAGCATAAGTATTAGTATCTGCTTGAAAATAACCTATATACTTACCACCTTTCCATTTATGTTCCATAGTTTCTTTTACAATATTAAATTGTTCAGTAAGTGGAATATTTCTATTTTCACCACTACCATTTAAACAATAAATACAACCACTACCATTCTTTTTATTAGGACAACCAAAACCAGCATTTAAACTCACTTTAAATACTTTAGAATTATATTTATTTCTATAATAATAATTTAATGTATAATATCTTTTATTATCATTAAAATATTTAAATTTATTCATGATTTTCCTCCTTCAAAACAAATAAAAAGGACTGCCACCCCCTGTGGACAGTCCGGAAAAAAGAATAAAAAGGGGTTGGCTAGTGTGATACTAGCACCAATTCGCCTAATAGTGAATTGGTAATTCTATATACTAATGTAAAAGTGCTATTTTGTCAAGTAAAAATTAACAAAAATATATAAAAATTTGTATCAATAAATTAAATTATAATAAAAGTATAACACAAAAATATTAAAGTATGTTATCATATTATTATGAATAAAGAATATATGTTAAAATTATCAAGAGAATTAATAGATGCTTTTCTAAATAAAGGTAATATAACACTTGGAGAAGAGCATTATTTTATGTTCACTATAACTAAATTTTTACTTGCGAAAGAAAATATTATTAAAAAAAATAGTTCTAATAATAAACAAATAGAATTTGATTTGAATAATGAATATTTATCTACAATACTATTTCAATATCATCAGTTATATAAAGATATTGAATATGAAGTTGATGGAGAAAAAACATTAGATGAAGTAGAAAGTAGTGTTATATTAAAAAATATTACCCCTGAAGTAGAAAAAGATAAAAAATTTAAAAGGATGATTAAAGAAGCAGTATGGACCATAGATAAAATAAGAGATTCATTTGCGCATGGTAAATATGAATTTGATATTAAAAATCATAGAATAGTTATAGATAATGAATATGATACATTTGATTACCAAGGTCATATAGTACATCATAAATTTAAATGTAATGTTATACCTGAATTATTGTCTTTATTAGGTAGAGAAAAACATAGTAATAATTTATATGGATTAGATAAATATGCAGATAAAATTATACTTAATAAATATGAAAAAGATGAATCCGTTGTATCAAATAATATATTATTAAAATATAAAATAAAAGGTAGAAATTTTGTAAAAGATAATGGTGAAAAATTAGAAAATAACTATAAAACAACACTTTCAACATTGTCAAAAACTGCATTTTTACATAACAAAGCAATAGAAAGTATGTCAGAAACAATGAAGGCACTTGGAATAGACAAAGTAAGTGAAGATAATGTTTTAACATCAATACTATATAATCATTTATTACTTTTAATGAGTGATGAAAAGCGTGAATATGATTATGAAAATCTAGTGCTTACAGATTTAGATTATAAATTCGCTCCTAATAAAGATGAAAGAAATAAAAATGATGATATCACTAATACAATAGGTCCGATTAAAAGAGCTATTAAATCATTTAGCAAACAATATAAAAAAATAAATGATTACGAAAAAGTCAAAAGATGTAGAAATATATTTAAAAACATGTATGAAACATTAAAAGAACAATTCAGTATAAGAAATAAAAGCGTTGTTAAAAGAATAAGAAATTCAATAATGCATGGTAATATTGAAATAAAAAATGGAGTTATAAAGCTATTTGATAGAGGAGACAATACAACTGAATCAATAGAAAATCAATTTGAATGTATTACTGATAATGAAGGATTACTTGATTTTATTGATGAACTTGAAAATAAGAGAAAATATACTTTAAGATCATTTTTAATATATATAGAAAAATTTCTTACTTTATGTAATGATAATGAAAAAGATAAAAATGATAAATTAAATGAAATATTTTTATGTTTAAAAGCAATTGATAATAATATTAATTTAAATACAAGTATGGATGATGTAATGAATAAAATATTACTTGCAGATTTAAAAGACAAGCGTGAACAACTAATTAATGTTTTAAGAAATATCAAAGATAAGAAAGAGGAAGAAGTAGAAACTGAAGATAAAGGTATAACTTTATAAGGCATCTCATAAGAGATGCTTTTAATTTATATAAAAAATATAAATTTTGTCTTCTTAAAACATAAAAAATATGATATAATATGTGAGATTTGTGGGTGAAGTATGAACGATTTAAGTAATATAAAGGGACTTGGTCCTAAAACAATTGAAACATTAAAAAACATTAATATAAATAATATGGAAGATTTAGTATATTATTATCCATATAGACATGAAATAGTAAGACTTAATGATATTAAAGAAGCAAAAGATAAAGATAATGTAGTAATAGAATGTATAGTTGATTCTGTACCACTGACTAGAAGATTTAGAGCTAACATGACATCTCTTACTTTTAGGGCAATGTCAAGTAAGAAGATGATTGCCATCATGATATTTAATAGAGCATTTTTAAAATCACAAATAAGACCTGGTAGTATAGTTACAGTAATAGGTAAATATGATGCTTTAAAAAATACAGTTATTGCTAGTGATATAAAATTTGAAAGATTACAGACCGGTTCAATAATACCTGTATATCATTTAACAACTGGTCTTACAAGTAAGGCACTTAAAAAATATATAGATGAAGCACTTACTAAATTTGATAATTATATAGATTATGTACCTGATTATTTAAATGAAAGATATAATTTAATATCAAAGAAATCAGCTGTTAACTTGATACATAATCCTAAAAATGAAGATGAAGTCAAAAAAGCATTAATAAAATTAAAGTATGAAGAACTATTTCAGTTTATGTTTAAGATAAACTATTTAAAAGAAATAAATAAAGAAAGTAAAATAGGTTATTTAAGAAATGTAGATCCAGAAGATGTTAATGAATTTATAAGAAGTCTTCCATTTGAACTCACTGCTGATCAAGATACAGCAATAGAAGAAATATATAAAGATATGACATCAAGCAAGAGAATGAATAGAATGCTTCAAGGAGACGTTGGTTCAGGTAAAACAATAGTGTCAGTAATAGCCGCTTATATTAATTATTTAGGTAAATATCAAACAGCATTAATGGCACCAACTGAAGTACTAGCATATCAACATTATGAATCAATAAAAAATATCTTATCAGGAACTAATATAAGAGTTGATATACTTTCAGGAAGTATGAAAAAGAAAGAAAAAGATGAAGTAGTAGAGAAATTAAAAGATGGAAAGATAGATTTTATTATAGGTACCCATGCTTTATTAAGTGACAATGTTGTATTTAAGAATTTAGGGCTTGTTATAACAGATGAGCAACATAGATTTGGAGTAAATCAAAGAGCAAGTCTTAAAAATAAAGGATTACTTCCAGATGTACTTTATATGTCAGCAACACCTATACCAAGAACATTCGCACTTACTATATATGGTGATATGGATATATCAAATATAAAGACAAAGCCTAAAGGCAGAAAAGAAATAAAAACAATAATTAAGAGTGAAAAAGAATTAGTACAAGTATATGATATGATGAAAAGAGAAATAGATAACCATCATCAAGTATATATTGTTTCACCTTTGATAGAAGACAGTGAAGTAATAGATTTAACAACTGTAAATGAAATAAAAAGAAATATTGAATTATATTTTAATAAGACAGTTAAGTCAGCAATATTACATGGAAAATTATCTAAGCAAGATAAAGATAAAATAATGGATGACTTTAAGAATGGTAAAATTGATGTATTAATATCAACAACTGTTATTGAAGTGGGTATTGATGTTAAAAATGCTACTATGATGATAATATATGATGCAGAACGTTTTGGACTTGCAACACTTCATCAACTTAGAGGTAGAGTTGGAAGAAATGAATATGATTGTACTTGTATATTAATAGGTGATGAATCTTGTGAAAGATTAAAAGTGTTATGTGAAAGTAATGATGGATTTTATATAACTGAAAAAGACTATGAAATGCGTGGCGAAGGTGACTTATTTGGAGTAAAACAAAGTGGAGATATGTCATTTAAAATAGCAAATTTACATGAAGATATGAAGATACTTTTACAAGCAAGAGATGATTCAAAAGAATTTTTTAATCAAAATAAAGATAATAATTTTGAAAATTACAAAGAATATGCTAAAATTATAAATGAGCTTACGAAGTTAGATTAAATTAAAGGAGTGATAAGAAATGGGAAGAGCACATGAAGTAAGAGCAAAAGCAATGGCAGCAACTGCAGCTAAAAAATCTAAATTATATTCAATTTATGCAAAGGAAATATATCAAGCAGCTAAAGGAAATCCAGACCCAGCTACAAATGATGTTTTAAGAAGAGTAATTGAAAAGGCTAAAAAAGAACAAGTTCCTGCTGATGTTATTAATAGAAATATTGATAAAGTTAAAAAAGGAGTTGCTGAAGATTATCAAACAGTAGAATATGAAGCATTCGCTCAAGGTGGAAGTTCATTAATCATTAAATGCTTAACTGATAACTCTAATAGAACAATTAGTTTTGTTAAAACAGTATTCAATAAGTGTGGAGCTAAAATGGCTGGACAAGGAGCAGTTAGTTTCATGTATGAACATTTAGGTGTTGTTGGAATTAAAGGACACAGCGAAGAAGAAGTTATGGATGCACTTATAAATGGTGATGTTGAACCTAATGATATTGAAGTAGAAGATGATGGAACTGTAGTTGTTTATACAGAAGTTGCTGATTTAAGCAATGCTAAAAAAGCATTAGAAACAGCATTCCCTGGTATAACATTTGAAATTGATGAAATATCATATTTCTCAAAAGATACTGTTACACTTGAAGGAGAAGACAAAGAAAAATTTGAAAGATTACTTGATATGTTAGATGAACTTGATGATGTAAGCAATGTTTATCATAACGTAGAATTATAGTATAGTAATTAATTATGAAATATCAAACAAAGTACTTTTATTTGATATTTTTTTATGTTATAATTTTGATAGAATTTTATACTATATAAAATTATAGTATTTAGATGGGAAGTGAACTAATGTTACTTAATAAAATAGGATTATATATATTAGCAAAAGCATCATGGATAACACGACCATTTACAACTTTATCATTATTGTTAGATGGAATTGTATACACAGTTGTAGCATATGTGTACAAGATTTTTATTTTGATGGCTCAAATAAAATTTAGCGAAATTTATAAAATATTAGAACCATTAATAGATAGGGTTAAAGCATTAATAATGGTACTTGTTATGTTTAAACTTGGGAAATCATTAATAGAATATATGATTGATCCAGCAAAAGCGACTGATAATAAAGTTGGTGGTGCAGCACTTGTTAAAAACTTAGGATTTACAGCTGCGTTATTAATACTTTATCCATTTATTTTTGGTGTAATGAGTGATATAAGTTTACTTATCATTGGTTCAGAAGATGGAAATTATGAATATATAGGAAAACTTGTTGATGCTGGTGGCGGCGGGGACACAGGTCTTCTTGCTAGATTCATCTGGGGATCGGATGTTAACATGGAGGAAATGGACGTTGGTACTTGGCTAGCACACCAGACATTCACAATATTTTTACATGATATGTCATCTGATGGAAGTGGGTTTTCCACTGAAACAGTAGATGAAGCCTTAAAAGGCGATAACGAAGGAGAATTTGTCTTTACTAAAGCACACAATCTAGTAGATGAAATAGACATAACCGTTGAATATACTTTACCATTTGTAAGTACAATAATGGGCCTTTATTTGATATATAGTATAGCAAAAGTGGCAATAGAAATTGGTGTTAGAATGTTCAAAATGATAATACTTCAAATATTAGCACCGCTTGCGATAATAACGATTATTGATAAAGGAGTTTCATCTCCAACGTTTAAAACATTTTGTAAAACATATATATCAGTGTTTTTAGAAGCGATAACAAGAATTGCAATAGTATTTATTATAACAACCTTTGTAGGAGCATTCATGCAAGATGGAGCACTTACATCATTCTTTGGAAACGCAAGTATGATTACAGAAAATGTTTTAACAAGGGGACTTATTTGTGTAGTTGTTTTAGTTTCTGGTTATAGACTTGTTGGTATATTACCTAAATTTATAGATCAAGCACTCGGTACAAATATGGCTGGTTCAGCAAGCGGAAGTGGA
This sequence comes from uncultured Bacilli bacterium, assembly GCA_934102215.1. Lineage (GTDB taxonomy): Bacteria > Bacillota_I > Bacilli_A > RF39 > UBA660 > CAG-1000. Next base: position 75,189 of record CAKOSH010000008.1, on the reverse strand, counting down.
TTTGGAAAATTTGCTGCTGGTCTTGTTGGAGGAGCAATTGGACTTGGTACTGGACTTGTTACTGGTATTACTGGTGGAGCTGGTATTCTTGGTACAGCTGGCAACATGATTAGTGGAGCAGTTGGAGGTTATCAATCTGGTAGTAAAGGTAAAAACGTTGCTGACTTCTTTAGAAATCAATCCGCAAATACACAAGCAAATAGAGATAGAGCCGCAAGGATTAATGCTCAAGGTGGAGGCCTTAGATATGCAGGTGCTAGAATGGAAGGAGCACTTGGAATTCATAAAAATCAAGAAGCAAAAGCAAAACGATATGAGAATCAACAAAAGGCATATGAAGCTGTTGATCAAGCAAGAATCGCTGCGATTGAAAAACAAAAAGGACAAAATGGTATTGCATATGGAAATAATGTTGATGATTATGTGGATAGACAAATGGAATATGTATACAATAATGATGCTGAAATTCAGAGAATTGCATTGGCAGAAGAACAAACGAGGGAGAGATTTAGACAAGAAGATGCAGGAAATATGCCTTCTACTACAAGTGTTGCCGATAGACAATATATTCTTGATGGATTTAAAACTCAGAGAGATCGACAAAAGCAAACACTTAAAACACAAAGGGAACAAGGCTTCAGAAATGCTTGGCAAGGTGCTTATCAAAGAGCAACTAGTAGCGATATAACAGCAGCTAATAGAAATCTTGGAGCTATTGGTGGTAGAGCTGGAAGACAAGCTGCTCAAAGTGGAAGCATTAGTGCTATCCAGGGCGGAAGAAACACTGCAAAAGACAATAAAGAAGGAATAACTAGTTCTGGATCATATCAAAGAGGCCAAAGACTTAATGGAAAATAAAATATAAATTGTAGTATTTAGAAAGGAAAAGAGAATATGAATACTTATTTAATACCTGCTAATAGTAAGAAAAGTCAATTGATATTTAATGTATTTAGAATTATTGATTTAATAATACTTTTAACAGGTGCGTTTATAACAACTTTATTAATGTTTATATTTAAAGGTGATACAGTTAAAGAACTTGCAATTAAACTAGCCCCTGTAGGAATATGTTTGTTCTTAGTAATGCCATTGCCTTTTTATCATAATGTACTTGTATACTTACAAGAAGTTGTTATATATTTAATGAACCCAAGAAGATATTATTGGAGAGGATGGTGTGCTAGATATGTCACAGATGACGAACAAAAAAAAGGTTGATGCTAAAAATCAAAAATATGCTGAAAATTGGTTACCAATTAGAGGTATTCAAAATGGAGAAATTATACTTGATAATGGACTTAGAGTTACAGGAGTAAAAATAAGACCAAGAAATATATTTATTCTTGATTATGATTCTCAAAATAATGCTATATTTAACTTAAGAAGTTTTTATAATACACTTGATTATCCATTCTGGCTAATTATATCAGATAGACCAGTAGATATTAATGTATATCTTGCTCAACTTAAATTGTTATATAATTCAGTACAAGTTCAAGCAATTAGAAAACTAGTAAGAGAAGATATAGATAAAGCAAACTTATTTATGAGTAAAGAAGTTAATGTTACGGATACAGAATACTTCATATTATTTAAAGATAAGAGACCAGAAATAATACAAAAAAGAATACAAAATCTTGTTTCAGGACTTGCTGGAGTAGGACTTCAATCAGCTCAAACAAGTAATGATGATTTAAGAATGTTATTAGATGGATTCCTAAATGGTGGAGATTCATATAATTTTGGGACGGTGATTAGTCAATGAGTGTAAGTTTTAAGAGTCAATTAGCTCCTAAGAGTTTAGAATTTAAACCATCTGAAATGATAATAAGTGATAAATATTGTGCAATACTTACAATAATAAGTTATCCAAAATCAATTTCAGAAGGATATCTTGCTAATCTTACTCAAATGGGTGGAGTTAAGGTATGTATTAAACATATTCCAATTGCATTTTCAGTACTTTCTAAAATGTTAAATAAAGAAATTGCTGATATGAAAGCAAGATATCAAAATGAACATGATCATACAATACAAGAACAAATTAGGCAAGATTATGAAAGTATAGATAACTTTATTCAAATGTTAACAGCTACTCAAGCAAGAATATTTGATTTTCAAATGCACTTGTTTATATCAGCTGATTCACATGAAGAACTTGAAAATAAAAAAGTACAAGTTAAAAATTACTTAGACGCAATGGGAATGAAAGGATTAGTTCTTAGATTTGAACAAGAAAAGATACTTCAAAGTATGCTTCCAATATTCCCTGAAAATGATATAGAAGAAAGAGTAGGTACTCCAATACCATCAGTTACAATTGCAGCAATGTATCCATTTGTATTTGATAGTATTAAAGATCCAGGACTTTCATGTTTACTTGGAGTAGATTATTCAGGTGGAGTTATCTTATTTAATCAATTCCTATATCAAACTAAAAAAGAATTTAATAGAAATAATGCCAATATGATTATTCTTGGTACATCTGGTTCAGGTAAATCAACAGCTGCTAAAGTATTACTTAGAAGTAATATTAGAAATGGTCATAAGATAGTAGCAATAGACCCTGAAGGTGAACTTGAAGAAATGACTAGACTATATGGTGGGGACTTCATTGATCTAGGTCGTGGTGGCGATTTTGGTATGATAAACCCACTAGAAGTCGTACTTGATGCTGATGAAGAAGAAATGGCTGAAGGAACTGGTTATGCAGTACTTACAAGAACACTTCAAACATTAAAAGCATTTATGAAATATTATAGTCCAGATATAGAAGAAGACGTATTAACACTATTTAGTGAAGTAGTACAAGATACATATAGAAGATATAAAATAGATTATAATACTGATTTTGGTAAAATAACATCACATGATTATCCAACTTTTGATGATGTATATGCCACTATAAAAGGAAGACTTTTATCAATGACAGAACATACCCATGAAAGAGATATCATGGAAAGACTTGAACTTAAGATAAGACCATTAACAAAAGAATTAAGATATTATTTTACAGGTAAAACTACTATTGATACTGATGCTGACTTCATTGTATTTAACATTCGTGAACTTATGAATGCTGATAACAATATAAGAAATGCATTATTCTTCAATATACTAAAATATGCCTGGGGCCTAACTCTTGATAGAGAAGTTAATACAATTCTTATGGTTGATGAAGCACACATGCTTCTTGCAGATCAAAATACATTAGGAGCAGAGTTCCTTGCTCGTATTCAAAGACGTAGTCGTAAATATAATACAGGAACAATAATTATTACACAACAACCAACAGACTTTGCAGCACCAAACGTTGTAGTTCATGGTAAAGCAATATTCGATAATGCTTCTTACTACTTAGTAATGGGTCTTCGTAAACAAGCAGTAGATGATCTTGCTAAGTTAGTAGATTTAAATGATCAAGAGAAAGATTCAATTAAGAGATATAGTCAAGGACAAGCATTATTTGTTTGTGGAAGTAGAAGAATGAGAATTAACGTAATAGCAACTCAACAAGAATTAGAATCATTCGGTTCAGGTGGAGGACTATAATATTTATCCACTTAAAGGATGTGAAGTATGGACGAAAATTATAACAAAGAAAATTTCGATGAACAAGAAAAACAAAATATAAGTAGAAGAAATGATACTGGTGTAGTCGGAAGATTAAACCAGTTTTCGTCTGGCTTTAAAGCGGGGCTTTTGGGTACAGAAAATAAAACAAAAGAAAGAATAAACAAACGTGGAACTAATGAACCACGTGGTGTTGATAAAGAATCAGGGAAAATGAATCCTGATGGAAATAAAAAACAACCAGGAGATAAGCCAGGTCTTGAAAAGAAAGATGGACTTGGGAAAAAAGATAACAATCAAAAGAATAAGCAAGGAAATGAAGCCAACAAAGCTGGTATGAAGAAACCAGGTCTTCCAGGTAAATTAGGCGGAAACCCTAAAGAAGCTGCTGAAGCTGCTGCTAAACTCAAAAAAATAAAACTTACATTACTTAAATTAAAAATAGCAGGTATAATTTGTGGAATACTGTTGGCAGTATTTCTAATTGCATATTTCTTTGCAGTAATAGATAATTTCTTTTCATCAATTGTATTAAATTTCTTTGTACCAGAGCAAAAAGAAGATGACTTAGAAGGCTTATATACTGATAGTAAATATTTAAGGGATCCTGAAACTGGTGAAATGTATACATGGCCAGAATTAATAAAAGTACTTAATAATGATGATGCCTGTGAAGCAAACTTTTGGGAGAAAATTAAAGAAGGACTTGGAATATATGGTGATGAATTTAAAGATCCATGTGCTTTGATGAGATATATCAAGAAAAAAGTTGAAACATATGAAAAGAAATATATGGGAAGAGACAATCCTAAAACGCAACCAAATACATTAGATAGAGCACTTATTTTAGGAACAATATTCTATGGATACGATAGTCAAGCAACTTATGATAATTATGATACACCACCAGCAAAAGAAGATGATAAAGGTGATACATTTACATCAGCATCAGATCATTATGAAACATTAAAAAATATTATTAAAGATGGTAAATTAATAAAAAAAGATGTTGATAGAATTATTCAAAGTACAATATTTGAAAATATTTATCCATATTTTACCTGGGTAATAAGAAAAGAAAGAAGACTTAGAAATGGAAAATGGGTTGAAGTAAAGGTAGGATATTGTGACGTTGGTACTGTTGAAGAATATGAATACAGCAGAGACAAATGGGAAATGTTCATTAGATGGAATGATGAATATGATGTAACTTCTGGCGATGACAATATGGGATCAGTAAGAGATAAACCATTTAGTGTTCCAGGATATATTAAAATTAACAATACTAAACAATTGGATAATAAAACAAAAGTTAATGGAACAAATGTATTAACATTAGTTGGTACAGGTTACACATATGATACAAGCATGAATAATGCATGGAATAGTACAAGTGAAAAATGTAATGGAACTATACCCGAAGAAGTACTGTTACAAGAAGTAGATGAACTTAATAGTTCAGTACCAAGAGCGCATCATTATTTCATAGATAGAGAATTTGATAAAATAGTTGATACAACAATATATTTTCAAAAGATAGAAGATGTATATACACAAAATAAAGATGCTTTCCAAAGCAGAAATATTAAATATACAACAGATGGACCAGTTGTTCATAAAACATATGTTGAATTCGAATATAAACATGGATTTGGATATGTAAATTTCCCATCATTCAAACAAGCAGATGAAGATTCAAATTTACCTAAATTTGAATATGATGATGCTATATCACCTAAGAAAGTAGAAGAAATAGTATTAGAAGTTAAAGATAGAAAAGGTGAAATTAATAACACATTATTACTTAAAGATTTAGATTCAAGTCAATATGGACAAAATGGTTATTGGGATGATGACGGAAATTATATCCCAGGTACAGAACCAGATGATGATAATGAAAATATAATTAAAAATGCATACTGTAAGAATTTCTTAAGTGCTGATTTAGCTGATATTACAGTTAAATTAACAGACTGTGATGGTAATGAACAAGACTCAGTAAGCTTTAAAGATTACGTAATAGGAACAGTAAAAGGTGAAATAGATAATTATACAAATACGAATTATGCATTAACGCAAATGATAGCGAATATGAATTTTGCTTTATCAAGATTTGGAAATAATAAAAAAGGAAAAACAATCAATATGAGAAATGGAGATTGTGATCAGGTATTTAGTTCACCTACAAAGGGTTCATGTTTTAGAAGAGCAAATATAATGTGTATTCCTTCTAAAAATCAGCGTTGTATGAGTTTTTATCAAGGACAAGCTCCAGACTCATCATACACAAATTATAAAAATCCTATGTCAGATGCCGAATATAAAGCATATGAAGATTTATATAATACTGCTAAAAATTATTTAGTTATAAAAGATGGAGATATATTCTCAACAGGGTATGGCTCTGATAGATCCAATGGATGGAGAGATGCAGCAAACGCTGGTAAGAATTTCTTAGAAATATTGAAAGAAACATATGAAGGCGTTGACATCATCGAGTGTTCTGAAAATAGTGGTGGAGATGTAGATGACCCAGGAGATGCTGGATTCCCAGTTGATGGAAATTATCGAAAATGGAAACAATGTGATGAAAGATGGGGCAGCAATCCTATGGGAGCATCTCAAACTATTAGTGGTGCTGGATGTACATCAACAGCAGTAGCTATGGCAATAAAGAAAAGTGGAGTAAAAACCGGATTAAGTAATTTCAATCCAGCAACATTTGTTGATTGGATGAATAAACATGACGGTTATGAAGGCAATCTTTTCAAATGGTATAAGCCAACGGAATTAGCACCAGCATTTCAATATAAAGGAAAAACTGACTTATCAGGAAAAAGTAATTCACAAATTGCTGCGATTATGAAAAAAGCACTTGAAAATGGTGAATACATAATTGCATCAGTAGGTGGAGGAAGCCACTGGGTATTTGTAGATTACATAAAAAATGGAGAAGTATATATACTAGATCCAGGATGCTGGCCAGGCTATTCAACACTATTTAATTATACAAATATAAATGAATTTGCTAGTTATGTAGTAGTGAAATAAGGAGGAAAACAATAATGAAAGAATTTATAAATAAAAACAAACCTTTAATAATAATTTTAGGTAGTGCTGTGTTTTTAATATTAATCATTATTGTTCCTCTTGTTTTATTTGGAGAAAAGAATCAAAAAAGCAAAGATAAAAATTTTCCTAATTATGAAGAAATAAAAATTAATGATAAGACTTTTGAAAAAGAAGAAAACAAAGTAAATATAGAAGATACATTAAGAAAAGATACAAGATTTCAAAGAACAATGATGATCGATGATTATGATTCTAGTTCAGTATCAAAAAAAGACTTAGAAAAAATGGTTGAAAATTATGTATTTACTTTTGAAATGTCTAATACAAAATATTTAGCATTGCATGATAGAAATAAAGGTGTTTCATGTATGAAAGAAGAATATTTTGTTGAAAGTTTTAAAGAATTATATAATACAGATGTTACTAAATATTTAAAAGATATGACTTATTATTATAAATTTCTTTATAAAAAGAAAAATTATTGTTTTTATTATTACGCATCTGGAAAATGGAGTAGATATAATATTAATTTACAATTTAATAGTCTTAATTATAATGATGATATTTTAACTGCTGATATTGGTACATATGTTTATTACATACCAATGCCACCATCTCCAAAAGAAAAGACAGCAGAACAATTTAATAGTTTATTTGAATCAAAAAAATATACTGAAGCAAAAAGGCTGTTAATAGATGAACTAGAAGGAGAATATAAGAGAAAACTAATTAAATTTAAAATCAATAATGATGGTAAATTCTTTAAATATCAAATAATTAGTATTAAAACAATAGATAATTAATGAAAAAAAATAATTTATATAGTATAATGTAGATGTATTGGGGTGAAAATATGAAGTTAAAATTTAGAGCTGATTTAAAAGATATAGTAATTTTTTTGATATTTTTAGCTGTATTATTATATTTAATAGCATTAGCAGTAGTTAATATACATTCTTTCGCTATTGATGGAGTGTTTAGTGGATTAAATCCATTACCTGCGTTTGCACCTGATATGATAATGACAACTTTAATGTTTTTTGCTCTTGCTATTATAGCAATTTTAGCAGCTTGTTCTTCTTACTTTTTTGAAAGAGAGGAAGGATTTGGTATAACAACACAAAAGAAATCAAAAAATGATGGATATTCAAAATTGATGTCAGAAAGTGATATGAAGAAAGATTATGGTATTAAAAAAGTACATTTAATTGATGATTCATATGATGCTGGTGGATTTCCAGTAATTAATAATGGTAAAGATGCCTGGGTAGATGATTCAGGTCAACCACATGCATTAATCATGGGAGCTTCTGGTTCAGGTAAAACTCAAGCATTTATGTTCCCTTTAATTAAGATATTGGGTAGACATGGTGAAAGTATGATTGTTACTGATCCAAAAGGTGAACTTTATGAAAATTGTGGTGCTTTACTAAAAGAAAAAGGATATAAAATTATATTATTAAACTTCCGTGATCCTAAAGAAGGAGCTGCATGGAATCCATTTAGTTATCCATATAGAATTTATAAAGAAGGTAATTCAGATAAGGCTAACGAACTTTTACAAGACCTTGCTAGTAATATCTTAATTGATCCAAATAATAAAGCAGAACCATTCTGGGAACAAACTGCATCTAACTTCTTTACCGGACTATCACTTGGATTATTTGATGATGCAACTGAAGATGAAATAAATATCAATAGTATAAATATGATGGCTGAAGTTGGAGAAGATAGAATAGGTGCTTCAACTTATATAAAAGAATATTTTAAGAGTAAAGGTGAATTAAGTCCTGCTTATATAGCAGCTGCATCTTGTATTAATGCCCCTAATGAAACTCGTGGTGGTATTATGTCTACATTTAGAACAAAGACAAGAATATTCTCATCACAAGAAGCATTATCTGAAATGCTATCATATAGTGATTTTGATATAAGAGATATAGGAAAAGAAAAGACAGCTGTATTCTTAAAAGTACATGATGAAAAAACTACATATCATGCTTTAGCAACAATATTCGTTAAGCAAGCATATGAAGCATTAATCGCAACAGCACAAACTTTTCCAAATTTAAAATTACCATATAGAACAAACTTTATACTTGATGAGTTTGCTAATATGCCAGCACTTAAAGATGTTGAAAGTATGATTACTGCATCTCGTTCAAGAAATATTAGATTTAGTTTTGTTATTCAAAACTTTTCACAACTTAATAAAGTTTATGGAAAAGATGTAGCAGAAACTATTAAAGGTAACTGTGGAAACTTCGTTTATCTTATGAGTACAGAACTTGCTGCTTTAGAAGAAATAAGTAAGTTACTTGGTGATCAAAAGCCACCTAAAGCTGAAAAAGATAAACCAGCACCACCTGTTAGACCATTATTTACTGTTAGTGATTTACAATCTTTAAAAGAAGGAGAAGTTATCATTAATAGATTTAGAAGTATGCCATTTAAGACAAAACTTGTATATGACTATAAAATTGATTGGGGAAAGAAATATCCAATTATGGAATATACAACTAGACCTCATCATGATGTTAAAACATTTGATGTAAAAGCATATGTTAATAAATTAAAAGAGAGTCAAGGAATTAATACAAGTCCTATGGGAGCAGGAACTGGAATGCAAATGCCAAATCCATTCATGGGTCAACCTATGGGAGGCATGATGCCAGGTAGTATGAGACCAGCAGCACCAACTCCAACTAGTCTTGATGATTATGTTAAGAGACTTGATGAAAAAATTGCTGAATTAGAAAGACAAGAAGCACTTGAAAAGGCTGAAGCAGAGAAAGCAAAAGCTGCATCTAAACCAGCAGAACAAAATGTAAATATAAATAATTTTAGTTCTAATGTTGTAAATAATAATGTGAGTCAAAATACTCCAATGAATAATCAAAATATGAATACTTCATCATTTGTACAACCTCAGAATCAAATGAATCAAAATATGGATTTTATGAGTCAAAATAGACCAAATAAATTTATAACAGATGAACCAACATTTATTAAAAATGTTCCACTTGCTGAAAAGAGTGAAGAAGATATTGAAAAAGAAATTAATAATATATTCGATCATAAAGTAGAAGAAAAGCATGAAGAACATATTGAATCATTACCACCAGAGCTTGCTCCTAGTGAAGAATATAATACATATGAAGAACCAATTATTGAACCTATTAATAGTGATATAATTAAGCCACAATATGTTGAACCACAAGAAATAAAAGAAGAAGTAAAGCCAGTGGAAATAGTTAAACCAGAGGTAAAAGAAGAACCTAAAGTAAATGAATTAGGTCTTGAAAAACCAAAAGTAAACATTGATGTTGATAGTGTTATTGTAAATGATAAAAATAATGATGAAGATTTCTTTGATGATTTCTTTGGAAGTGAAGACGAATAAAGATGAATAACAAAATTCATCTTTTTTTCATAGAATATTTTAGGTGATATTATGAAAATAATAGATGTTAGTGATAAATATACATTTAAAGAATACCATTTAAATAATAGTATTAATATTCCATATGATGACTTAATTAATAATTATAGAAGGTATCTTAATAAGACAGAAAGTTATTACTTATATTGTAAAAGTGGCAAATTAAGTAAAAGAGCCACTATGATATTATCTTCTCTTGGATATAAAGTTTACTACCTAGAAAAATAATTATAAATGTAATATAATTATTAGGGAAGAAAAAATGATAGATATATTAAAAGAAATAATAAACTTTATAGAAACTTCAGGAATGTTGGGTGCTTTTATTGGATGTTTCCTTATTTTAATTGAATCAATAGTTCCAGTACTACCTTTGATGGTGTTTATAACTATTAATTTTTTAGTATTTGGAAATTTAGTAGGATTTATTCTTTCATGGATATTTACAATACTTGGATGTATAATGTCATACTTTATATTTAAAAAAGGATTTGGTAATAAATTTGATAGATTAACTGAAGATAAAGAAATGCTGAAAAAATATAAGAAATTATTTAAGAATATTAGTGTTTCACAACTTACATTGTTAATAGCAATTCCATTTACTCCTGCATTTATGATAAATATAGCAGCAGGTCTTACTAAAATGGACTTTAAGAAATACTTTATTTCATTACTAATAGGTAAAATCTCTTTGGTATATTTCTGGGGCTTCGTTGGAACATCTTTTATAGAAAGCATATCTAATCCCAAAATTTTAATAAAGATATTTATTTTATTGTTAATAACATATATAATAAGTATAGTAGTAAATAAAATATTAAAGATAAAGTAGAGGTAGTAATATGGAATATGTAATAGTAGGACTTTTAGTAGTGATAATTATCTTATTGATAGTGTTACTTACTAGAAAAAATAATAGTGAATTAAATGAAAAATTAAGTAGAACAGAAATAAATGTGATAAAAGAGATAAGTGAATTTAAACATAATTTTTCTAATGATTTAAATAAAGATTTTAATAGTTTAAATGATAGGATTGAATATAAACTTAATTTAATTAATCAAAAGGTTAATGAGAAATTAGAAGATGGATTTGATAAGACTAATAAAACATTTACTGAAGTAATGAATAGACTTACTAGAATAGATGAAGCTCAAAAGAAGATAGATGGTCTTGGCAATGAAATTGTATCTCTTGAAAGTATTCTTACTGATAAAAAGAGTAGAGGTATTTTTGGAGAAGTTAATCTTTATCATATATTATCTTCAATATTTGGAGAAAAGAATGATAAGATATATAAAACTCAATATACAATGTCTAATTCTTCTATAGCGGATGCGATAGTTTTTGGACCTGAACCTCTTGGTACTATATGTATTGATTCTAAGTTTCCTCTTGAAAACTATAGAAGACTTGTTGAAAAAGGACTTAGTGAAACAGAGAGAAATGAAAGAAGTAAGATGTTTGATAATGATGTTAAAAAACATATAGACGCTATTGCTTCTAAATATATAATTGATGGTGAAACTACTAATCAGGCTATTATGTTTTTACCTGCTGAAGCTATTTTTGCTGAAATTAATGCATATCATCCTAATATTATAAAGTATGCAGCAAGTAAGAAAGTATGGATAACTTCTCCAACTACACTTATGAGTTTACTTACTATTATTCAGTCTGTGTTGATGGGCCTTGAAAGAGATAAATATACATCTGTAATACATGATGAATTAAATAAATTAGGTATTGAATTTGGAAGATATAGAGAAAGATGGGATAAGTTATCAAGAACTATACAAACAGTTAATAATGACGTTGAAAATATTCATAAAACAACTGAAAAGATTACTAAGAGATTTGATTCAATTAATAATGTTAAATTAGATGAAAATAGTATAAAAGAATTAGAAGATTAAATCATAATAAAACTACAACGATTAATTTCATTGTAGTTTTTAAATTCATAATTATAAGAATAATATAACAAGTAATCCAACTATTAAACAATAAATACTAAAGTAAATAAGTTTTCCATTGTTAACTATCTTTCTAAACCATTTAGTTACAAGTAGGGTAACTATTGTTGAAACAAGTATAGAGACAGCATAATAAATAATTAAGTCACTATGTAAATCAACACTTGTAAGTTCAAGTCCTGTCGCAGCAATACTCATTGGTATATACAACATAAATGAATATTTGAATGCAGTATCTCTTTTAAGACCACTACTCATACCGCCAACTATTGTTGAACCACTTCTACTTATGCCTGGAAATAATCCCATTATTTGAAAAGCACCAACTGTTAATGCTTCACGAACACCAATTTCATTATCACTTTTTTTACCTTTAAAGTTTCTTACAATAAATAGAAGAATTGAAGTAATAATTAATGATAATCCAACTATTTTAATATTGTTTTCAATCTTCGCAAATAGTTCCAACTTACTAACAGCAAGGCCCATTAGACCAGCTGGAATACAACCAAGAACTATCATCCAGCAATACTTATAATCATTTTTAGCACTTTTATCTTTCTTAAATAAATAGATAAAGAAATTTTTAACAAGTTTAACTAAATCATTCCAAAATAATATAACTATCGCTATTAATGAACCAAAATTAGTAAGTATCGCAATTGTATCAAAATCAACATTCATATCCATAAGTCTTTTTAGTATCATTAAGTGTCCACTAGAAGAAACAGGTATAGTTTCTGTAAGACCTTGTATTAATCCAAGTATTATATATTTTAACATTTCCATTTTAATCACCTTAATCATTATATAATATTTTTATATCAAAATAAATATACTTTAATATGTTAAAAAGAATAATTTGTTTTATATTAGGAATAATAATAACATCATCAGCGTTAATGTATATAATAATTTACTTGAATTTATTACGTATGGGATATAGTATGTTAGACTATGTAAAGTATATAGTGTCAAGTATAGAATGTACTAAAATATTTATAGGAATAATTTTAATAATATTATCATTAAAGAAAGGAAGAAAAAATGAATTATACTTACAATATAAAAGTGAATTTAAAGAATGAATTAATTAATTTTTATGAATGGAATAAGATGGATAAAATTATGGTATTAAAGAAAGTACCAGTATTTAAAGTAAATGATAATGTATATGAAAATATAATAAGTGGTAGAGTTAAAGTAAATGATACTTTTCTTGATAAAATTTCTTTATCTAATTATACAAGTATATTTTGTAATGATATAGATACAATATGTATTAAATTTGATAATAAAGGTAAAATAGATAAATTAAGTAAATTAGATTTAATTGAAGAAAAAGATGTACTTGAAGATATGCGAAATAAGCAAAAGTATAAGTTAGAATATAAGACTATTAAAAATGAAATTTCATATTCATATAATACTAGGAAAGAAAATATTACAATAAATAATTTAGTAAAATATATTGAAAAAGAAAAGAACAATAAAGAAATAATAGATTATCTATATTATGAATGGTTTAATAAAAATAATAATGAAAAAGATAAATATTTAAAATTAATTGATTCAATAAAAGAAAAATATAGTGAAAAGCATGATAAATTAAAGAAAATAGTTGAATTAATAAATTCATAATGTATATTTTTATAATTAATGGTAACAATATTATTAGGAGGAATCGATGAAAAAGATTTTATTATTCGTAGTATTATTGTTATCTTTAAGTGCATGTAGTTTATCAAATACGCCAACTGGTAAGGTAGAAGCATATTTAAATCAATATAATTCGTTAAGTGATAATGTAAAAATAGATATGGAAAGTAAGGTAACTAGTGAAAACTTATCTGGTGATAATGCTGATATTTATAGAAATGTTCTTACAAGACAATATCAAGATATGAAATATGAAGTTAAAGATGAAAAGATTGATGGAGAGAATGCGACTGTTACTGTGAAAGTAACTGTATATGATTTATATAAGATTGATAGAGATGCTTATAATTATTTAAATGATCATCAAGATGAATTCACTACAGATGGAATATATGATAACGATAAATATAATAAATATAAACTTGATAATATGCTTAAAACAAATGAGAAGATAAGTTATGAAGTTGAGTTTAAATTAAATAAAAAAGATGGTGACTGGGTACTTGAAAATCCAGATAGAGTAGTACTAGAAAAGCTACATGGATTATATAATTATGAGAATAAATAATAATTGAAATAGCAAATTAAGAAACTGAAAGTAGAAAGTTTGATAAAAACTTTTTATTTTTTTTACAAAAATAGTTGACAAAATAGTTTGTTATTAATATAATGTTAATAACAAGAGAAAAAAGTTCTCTTTTAAAATAATAATTGTTATTAACAAAATGATAATAACAAGAAGGAGGTATATGACAAAGATAGAAAATTATAAGAAATTACTAGTTGTTGTGGATATGGTAAATGGATTTATTAAAGAAGGGAAGATGAGTGATAAAGATATTAATCATATAACACCAAAAATTAAATCATTAGTAGAAAAATTCTTAAGTGAAGATGAAGCAGTTGCATTTATTAAAGATACTCATACTAGGGATTCAATTGAGTTTAGAAAGTATCCTGTTCATTGTATTGATGGAACAAGTGAGTGTGAATTAATAAGTGAGTTATCTAGTTATGAAAAAGATTCTTTAGTATATAGAAAGAATTCAACTAGTACAATATTTGCTTCAAACTTTATGAGAGATATTGAAAGAATGAAATCACTAGAAGAAGTAGTAATAACAGGTTGTTGTACTGATATATGTGTAATGAATCTTGCGATACCACTCATAAATTATTTTGATGAAAATAATAGAAAAGTTAAAGTAAGAGTTCCACAAAATGCAGTTGAAACATTTAATAGTGAAACACATGATAGAGAAGAATACAACAAAATGGCATTAAGACTTATGAAAAATCAAGGAATAGGAGTTGAAAATATATAATGGAAAAGTTAATTGATTTTTATGAACTAACAATGGAACACACTGATATTAGAAATAATAAAGAAAATGAAGTATGTTATTTCGATGTGTTTTTTAGAAAGAATTTAGATAATGGAGGTTACAATGTAATATGTGGTCTTCATGAAATAATTGATTATATTAGAAATATTAAATTTACAGATGAAGATATAGAATATTTAAGAAGTTTGAATAAATTTGATGAAAAGACACTTGAATATTTAAGAAATTTTAAATTTACTGGAGATGTGTATGCTGTACCCGATGGAACAATTATGTTCCCTGGTGAACCTTGTATTACAGTAAGAGCGAATGCTCTTGAAGCTCAAATAATTGAAACTGATTTATTAAATAAATTTAATCATGGAAGTTTAATTGCTACTAAATCAAGAAGAATAACAAATGCTGCAAGAGGTAGAGGCGTTATGGAATTTGGAGCAAGAAGAGCTCAAGGCAGTGAAGCTGCAATAGTTGGAGCAAAGGATGCTTATATTAGTGGATGTATTGGAACCTCTTGTTATGAAACAGGAAAAAGATATGGAGTACCATTACTTGGAACAATGGCACATTCACATATAATGAAATATGATAATGAATATGAAGCATTTCTTGCTTATGCTAAATGCTTTCCTAATGATTCAGTATTTCTAGTTGATACAATTGATACATTAAGAAGTGGTGTACCTAATGCAATTAAAGTTGCTAAAGATTACTTAATACCAAATGGATACACATTAAAAGGGATAAGACTTGATAGTGGTGATCTTGCATATTTATCAAAAGAAGCAAGAAAAATGTTAGATGAAGCTGGACTTGAAGATACTAAAATATGCGTATCAAATTCACTTGATGAGTACACAATTACATCACTCTTAAATGAAGGCGCTCCAATTGATTCATTCGGAGTTGGTGAAAATTTAATTACATCAAAAAGTTGCCCAGTCTTTGGAGGTGTTTATAAATTATCAGCAATTGAAAAAGAGGGCAAGTTAGAACCTAAAATAAAAATAAGTGATAATGTTGGTAAAATAACTAATCCTGGTTTTAAAAAAGTAATGAGATTTTATGATAAAAATAGTGGATACGCTATTGGTGATGTAATCGCACTTAAAGATGAAGAAATAAATCCTGATAGTTATACAATAGTTGATGAACATGCTGACTTTAAAAGACATAAAATTGATAATTACACACTACGTGAATTACAAGTGCCTATATTTATAAATGGATGTCTTGTTTATGATGAACCAACACTTGAAGAAACAAGAAAGTATGCAGAAGAAGAATTCAAAACAATATATCCAGAATCACAAAGATTATATAATCCCCATATTCATCATGTTGGATTATCAAAAGAATTATTAAATCTAAAAAGAAATATGATAATGGACGCAAAAAAATTAAGTTATGAAGAAGAAATAAAAATGATAAAAAGTAAGAAAGAAGGAAATAAAAATGAAATTTAATGCTAAAAAAGAAACTGAAAAAATAATAGAATTTATAAGGAATTATTATAAGAAATATAATTTGAAAGGTGTTGTACTTGGTATAAGTGGCGGTAAAGATTCAGGTGTAGTTGCTGCCTTATTTACAAAAGCACTTGGTAGTGAAAATGTAGTTGGTATAACAATGCCATGTCATTCAAAAAGTAGTGATAAAAGTGATGCCAAACTAGTAAGTGAAAAATATGGTTTCGAACTAATAAACGTAGATTTAACTAAAACATTTGACACATTTAAGAATGAAATTTCACTTTTAGGAGATTTTAGTGAAGAAGAATTACAAAATAGTGATATTAATATTAAGCCAAGACTTAGAATGAGTACTTGCTACTACATAGCGGCACTATATAGTGAACTTAAACATGGTACATATCTTGTTGCTGGTACATCAAATCTATGCGAACTTTATGTAGGATATTTTACTAAGGGAGGAGATTCTACTTATGATATTGGAACTCTTAATAATTATACATTTGATGAAGTTATTGAAATAGGCAAGTATTTAGAAGTACCCGAACAAGTATTATTTAAAAGTCCTAATGATGGATTAAGTGGTAAAACTGATGAAGATAAATTAGGTGTTAAATATAAGGATATCGCATCTGTTATAAATGGTGAAATGGTAAGTAATGAAGTAAAAAGTAAAGTTGACAAATTACATACGAATAATTTACATAAGTTTAACATTCCTGTGTATCAAAGAGAAAAATAAACTTATGAAAATAGCTGTATATGTTGGAAGTTTTAATCCTGTTCATAAAAGTCATATCAAAGTAGTGAATCTTATACTTAGCAATTATGTTGATAAAGTAATTATCGTACCAACGCTAGCTTATTGGGATAAAAATAATCTTATTGACATTAAAGACAGAATAAACATGTTAAAGTTCTATGAGAGTGAAAACATTATTATAGACACTAAAAATAATAAATGTGAATATACATATCAAGTTTTAAGAAAAATTCAAAAACAATATAAAAATGATAAGATTTATTTAGTTATTGGTGATGATTTACTTATAAATTTTGATAAATGGAAAAATATAGATGAAATTTTGAAATATCGTATTATTGTTGTTAAAAGAAATGATATTGATGCATGTGTTTATGATAAGTATTTAAAATACAATTTTGTAGTGACAAATAAAGTGGATAGTGAAAATATATCATCCACTATGGTTAGAAATATGATTTTAAATAAAGACAGAGAAATTTTAAAATATATTGATATGGAAGTGTATAATTATATTAAAAGAAATAATTTATATGTTAACTAATAGTGTGTTATAATCAAAATATATAAAAGAGGTAATTATGAAAGAAAAAGAAGTAGTAAAAAAATTAATAAAAAATAAAGAAACAATCGCATCAATGGAGTCATGCACTGGCGGATACTTTGCGAGTACGATTACATGTGTTGATGGTTCAAGCGAAGTATTAAAGTTTTCAGCAGTAACATATTCAAATGAATATAAGATTAAGATGGGTGTTAATCCTGATGTTATCGATAAATATTCTGTTTATAGTATTGAAACTGCTCATGAAATGAGTAAAAATATAAGTAAGTTTGCATGTAGTACATATGGGATAGGAATCACTGGAAAAATAAATAGAGTTGATGAAAATAATTTAAGTGGTAATGATAATGAGGTGTTTGTGAGCATTTATAATAGTAAAAATGATACATATACTGATATGAAAATAATCGTACCAAATAAGCCACGTAAGGAAGTTAAAGAATTAATCGTAAATGATATAATGGAAAGATTAATTGAGATTTTATAAGGAGGAGTGAAGTGTGAAATATAAAAATGAAGAGGAATTTCTAAAAAATTATAATGTTAATGAGTTTGAACGTCCATCTGTAACCAGTGATGTTTTATTATTAAGTGTATCAAATGGTATTCAAAATAATTATAGAAAACTAAAAGATAAATATTATAGTGTTTTACTTGTTAAAAGAAAAGACTATCCATTTAAAGGAAAGTGGTGTTTACCAGGTGGATTTGTAAAAAATACAGAAACTACAGAAGAAGCTGCTAGAAGAGTGCTTGCTAGTGAAACAAATTTACACAACATCTTTATGGAACAGTTATATACTTTTGATGGTATTAATAGAGATCCTAGAACAAGAGTATTAAGTGTTTCATATATTGCATTAGTTGATAAAAACAAATTAAATGATTCACTATATGAGAATGCATCATGGTTTAATATAAGTTATATTGAAGATGAAAAAACTTTCAATGTTACACTTGATAATGGAAATGAATCTTTGAATTTCGTGGTAAGCAAGGCACTTAAAGAAAGTACTACAGATAGATATAAATTTGACATAGTTAAAAATGATTCAATTGCTTTTGATCATCCACTTGTGATAGTAAGCGGTATTGAAAGATTAAAAAATAAGATAATGTATACTGATATTGTCTTTAATATGATGGGAGAATATTTTACACTTGGTGAACTTCAACAAGTATATGAAGTTATACTTAATAAAAAATTACTCGATCCTGCCTTTAGAAGAATCATTGCAAACAAAGTAGAAAAAACTGATAAGATTAAAACAGGTGAAGGACATAGACCAAGTGTATTATTCAAATATAAAGGTAAATAAGATGAGAAAAATCAATAAAATTAAAATTTTTGCTAATGAAAATGAAGAATCTTATAAAATTAAATTGAAACTTCAAGAGAAATTAGAAAAATATAAATTTGAAGTAGTAGAAGAAGAATATGATTTAGCAGTCGCAATAGGTGGAGATGGTTCATTTTTGAGAATGGTAAATGGTACTAATTTCAATAGTGATATTTATTACGTTGGAATTAATACAGGGACACTTGGATTTTTACAAGAAATAAAACCAGAGAAGATAGAAGAATTTGTTATTTCATTGAATGAAAATGATTTTAAAGTCGATAATATTGGTACACTTGAAACAAAAATCACAACTGAAGATTCTGTGTCTAGGCACTTTTCACTTAATGAAATAGTAATTAGAGAAATGGAATTAAATGCGTTAACCATGGATATCTATGTAGATGATTATTTTTTAGAAACATTTGCTGGAGATGGAATACTTGTTTCAACCTCTGTAGGAAGTAGTGCATACAATACAAGCTTTCATGGAGCATTGATATATAATACTCTTCACACATTACAAATTACTCCAATCGCCCCATTAAATACCAAAGCATATAGAAATCTTTTAGCACCAATTGTACTTCCAGAAAAGAAACATATTTTAATTAAGCCAATTAAAAAAGACTTAATTATAACATTTGATGGAACAAATAAAAGATACGAAAATGTTAAAAAAATAGAATGTTTTGTAAAAAATAAAAAAATAAAATTTTTAAGAATGAAAAATTACAATTTTATAAATATAGTAAATGAAAAATTTTTAAAAGATTAATATTTAGTAATAAAAATCATAAAATTAAATATGAAAAAAATATTACTAGTATTAATCTTTTTATTGTGTGTAAATATTATTAATGCATCAGTAGTAGTAATGGATGCCGACTCTGGAAGAATACTTTATTCTAAAGAAAAAGATGAAAAGAAACTTATTGCATCGACTACAAAAATAATGACGTCCATAATCGCACTTGAAAATGCATCACTTAATATGAAAATCAAAATTGGAAAAGAAGTAAGAACGGTAAATGGTTCAATGATATACGCTAAAGAAGGTGAAACATTTACATTAAATGACTTGCTTCATGGATTAATGTTACAAAGTGGTAATGATGCCGCTATGACAATTGCTACAAACATTTTAGGATATGATAAATTTATAAAAGAAATGAATTTAAAAGCAGTGAAACTTGGAATGAACAACACTATTTTTGAAAATCCTCATGGACTAAATGACGACTCAAAAAACTATTCTACTGCCAAAGATATGGCAATATTAATGAAATATGCTATAAAAAACAAAGATTTTTTGAATATTACATCAGCAAGAAATTATAAAATTGACAAATATATATGGCCAAACAAAAATAAATTATTAAAAGAATATAAATATTTAATAAGTGGAAAAATAGGATTCACAAAAGCAAGTGGTCAAGTGTTTGTTTCAGCTGCCAGAAAAGATGGAAAAACATTGATAATCGCTTCAATAGATGAAAGTGATAAATTTAATTTACACAAAAGGTTATATGAAAAATATTTTGAAATGTATGAAAGATACAAAATATTAGATATGAACACGTTTTCATTTAAAGTAAATAATAAAAATAATTATCACTATTATATAATGAATGATTATTATATGCTGCTTAAAAAGAATGAAATAGAAAAATTAAAAATAAAGATAAATTTAACAAAAAATCAAGAAAAAGTGCATTTATATGTTGGAAATGAAGAAATAGAATCAATTAAATTAAAAAAATTGAAATTTAATAGTAAAAAAAATAGAATAAAAGAAATATTGTCATTTTGGAAATAATAGGGTATAATGACTTTGGTGTTTTTATGGAAAGATTGCAAAAATATTTAAGCTCATGTGGTGTTGATTCAAGAAGAAAATGTGAAGAATTGATATTACACGGTAAAGTAAAAGTTAATGGAATTAAAATTACAGAACTTGGTTATAAAGTAAGTGAAAAAGATAAAATATCAGTAGACGACGTTGATGTTATTAGAAAAGAAAAACTATATTATTTACTTTATAAGCCTGAAAAAACAATTTGCTCAGTAAAAGATGAAAAAAATAGAACGACAGTTATAGATTTGATTGATACAGAAGAAAAAGTATTTCCAGTTGGAAGATTAGACTATGACACAACAGGCTTATTATTAATTACAAATGATGGTGAACTTACAAATAAACTAACACATCCACATGGTCACGTTGAAAAAACTTATTATGCAAAAATAGATGGAATTATAACTCCAGCAGAGATTAAAACATTAGAAAATGGAGTAGTGTTAGATGGAATAAAAACTAAAAAAGCAAGGGCAAAAATCGAAAAAGTTGATAAGAAAAATCAAAAATCTTATGTTGAATTAACAATAACAGAGGGAAGAAATCACCAAGTAAAAAATATGTTCGCAAGTTTAGGTCACAGAGTTTTAAAATTAAAAAGAACAAATTATGCTTTCCTAGATTTAAGAGGATTAAGCATTGGTGAATATAGAACTCTTTCAGTAAAAGAAGTAAAGCAATTATATAATTATGTAAATTTTCACAAATAAAAACATGACAATCAGATATCATGTTTTTTTAAATTAATTAATTTTCAGCGTTTTTTGTTTCTTCTTCAACAACGATAGCTCCAACAGGACAACTTTCAATAATATTAAGAACCTCTTTTTTGTCTTCCTCTTTAAGCTCAATATCCTTTGCATGACTCATTCCTTCATCATTGAATTCAAAATATTTTTCGCATTGACTAACACATAAACCACATCCAATACATGTGTCATTTACTTTAATTTTTTCCATTTTCTATCTCCTTCATAAAAATTATATAAAAAAAATCAAAAAAATGCTAGATACTTGTAAAGCATAATTTATTGAATTTAGTCATTAAATGTGATATTATTAAAATGGTGAAAAATATGAGTACTAGGATGGAAAAATATGAAAACAATTCACTTGAAAGCATGAGCAGAACAAGGCGAAATCAAGACATATACAATGTAAGCGATATGAGTGAATTATCGCGCATAAAAACTAACACCAACGTTAGTGTTATTGCTGATGCATCAAAAGAAATCGATATAGAAAAAATAAAAAAATATATTGAAAATATGAATGACGATAGTGCTGAACATAAAAAAAGAATCTCAATAGAGTTACCAGAGGAACAAAAAGAAGAAGTAAAAGAAAAAGTTGAAAAAGATTATGATATAAATTCAGTATTAGAAAGAGCAAGAGGGAAAAGAGAAACTGATTATGAACTAGAACGTCATAGAAAATTAAATTCAAATGGATATGATATATTAAAAAGCATTCAAATAAAAGAAGAAAGTACAGATGAAGACAAAACTGCTCCAATAGATGAACTAAACACGCAAGAAAAAACAATAGTAGAATTAATTCAAAATATTCAAAATAATAACACACAAGGAACAAATGGAACAAAAAAAGAAGAAACAGAAGATTTGTTTGGCGAATTAATGGGAAAAAGTGAAAATACAGTAGTTATGGCTCCAATATACAACGAAGACGCAAATAAAGAAAATATTAAAGAAGCTCTATTAAGCATAACAAAAGATTTAGAAACAATTAAAGATTCACTAAATGATGACACACAAGTCAAAATAACCAATGAAGCAGAAATGAATGACGAATCAAATCAACAAAATTTGGAAAAAAACAGTCAAGAACAAGATAACATAGTTGCAGATAAATCTTTCTATACAAATTCATTATCATTTAACAAAACAGATTTTGAAGGATTTGAAGATTTAGAAAAGAAATCAAAAAAAGGAAATGTTTTTGCAAAAATCGCAATTACATTAATAATATTAATGCTACTTGCGACAATATTTTTGATTTTAAATTTCTTATTAGATTGGAATATAATTAAATAATAAATTTGAAAATTAAATAATTTACATAACTATGATATGTTTTTACAATTTTATTAGTATTTACTATCAATAAATTAAAAATACATCGGGTACGAATAAGTATATCAGTGTATTTTTTTTATATAATATAATAATGAAATTAAATTTAAAAAAGCAAAAAATTAGATTGAAAAAATATAAAAATATTACTGGTAGTGATATTATATTACTTATAATGATAATTGTTTTGATTATATCTTATATTATGTTAAAAGTGTTTACAATTAAAAGTGAAAAAATATTACTAAATTATGCAGAAAATAAATCTAAAGAATTATCTCAATTACTAGTAAACAACGCACTTGAAGAAATAATTATTGATGCAAATGTTGAAGACATAATAAATTTAGAAAAGAATCAAAATAATGAAATAATAAGCTTAGATTTTAATAATGTTAAAATAAATGAAATTGAATTAAAAATAAGTAAAAATATTCAAAAAAATTTGAAAAAATTAGAAGAAAATAAGAAAAATAGTTTAACAGAAAAATATTATGATGATAAAATAGATATAATTTATGAAGTACCAATGTCGATAATTTACGATGTACCAATATTAGTTGGAATAGGGCCAAAAGTTCCATTTAAACTTGATGTTTTGGGAAATGTAAAAACAAATGTTATTACAAATATAAAAGAATATGGAATCAACAATTCAC
This sequence comes from uncultured Bacilli bacterium, assembly GCA_934102215.1. GTDB lineage: Bacteria > Bacillota_I > Bacilli_A > RF39 > UBA660 > CAG-1000. The sequence continues at coordinate 51,368 of CAKOSH010000008.1, read as the reverse complement.
TTGTAGAGGTAATATTGAATATGAAAATAAATATCCAAATAATTTTGCCTTTTTCATCAAAAAATATAGTAATAGAAAGTAATGTGCCACTAAAAACAAAAGTTATTCAAGGAAAAATACCAACATATTATGGAGGAATAATAAGCAATAAGACAACTTGATATACGTAAAATATACGCTTAAGATATAAAAAATAATAAATAGAATTGAGCATTGTTAACTTATTTAACTAAAAAAATCATGCAAAATATATTATCATAAGAAAATAAACTAAAAAAATATAGAAATTGCAGCAATTATGACATGAATAAGTATCTACACTAATTCTTTCGAAAAACTTATCATTAATTTACAACTAAAACTATAAATGATATAATAAAAATAGAAATTAAGAAAGGAAATTGATTATAACAAGATTATATAGTTAAGAAAGAAAAACTATATAATAAAATATAATTGAAAGCAAAAATGATAATTGAAGTAGAAGGAAATAAATATAAATTAATAAAAAATTACAGAGATGGTTTTGACAAAGAAAAATTTTTAAGTAAATATACATCATTTTATAAAGACTATGATTATATTGTAGGTGACATTGCATATTCAAAATTAAGATTAAAAGGATTTAATAGTAAAAATAATAAAAATTGTAATAAATTTAATAATTATTGTAATTTAGAAAAATATTTAAAAGAAAACTGTGCATATGAATGCAAATATTTTGTATTAGAAAAAATATCGCAAGAAGAAAAATAATATCGTACTGTAAAAAATCAAAAAATAATAATAAAAAATTAAGCATTATAGTTTGAATTAAAAAACATATAAAATATATTCATGAGAAAAATTAACAATTTGAATATTTACAATTTAATTGAAATAAAACTCAAAATAGAAATAAAGCGATTGATATTAAAGAAAAATTATGTTAAAATAAAATAAGATAGAAAGGGTAAGAGTATGAGTAGAATATCAATAAAAAATATGGATGGTACTATGGAAGAAGTAGACTTAGTAAATGCATTCAAAATTAATGAATTAAATAAAAGATTTGTTATACTTTCAAAGGGTGAAAGTGCTGGAGAAGGAATGAGTAAAATTTACATATCAGAGTTTGTGGAAAATGAACCAGGAGTATATAGTTTAATAGGCATTGAGGATGATACAACATGGCAAAAAGTTAAGGAAGCCATGAAACAAATAGTAGAAAGTTAGGTGAAAAAATGACATTAACAAATGAAAAAGAAAATGTAATTAAATCAAGTGTAGTTATGACTCCAGGATACAATTCAAGTGTAAGAATAATCGGAGTTGCATCAAATACAGTAATTCCAACAGCTACACAAGAAGCACCATTATCAAAAACAAGTGCATTCACTATTCCTGAAACCGTAGTTCAAACAGCTGAAAAAGTTCTAGGACCTGATGCAATAGGAACTACTACACAAGCACAATATAATCAAGGAATATTTCCACAACAAGCAAGTCAAATGCCTACAGAAAGCATTCCTGTTCAAGTGGCTAATCCACAAAGTTTAAATACATTAGTAGGAAATAATACACCATACTCACAAACAACCAGCAATGTATTGCAAGAAGGGTTATCAGGTCAACAAATTGTAACACAGCCATATGTGGATTCTACAATTCCAATGCAAACAATTTCGTATGATAGTATGCCACAACAACAATTTGCACCTTCATCAGAAATACAACCACAAAATGTTGAACCACCACAATTAGATTTACCTCAAACAAACGACTCTTATCAAAACATGCCATCATTTGCCTCACTTAATGAGCCACCAATGCTTTCAACAAATGAAAATGATCAAAATTATAGTCAAAATGATGACCATGAAGAACTTATAGAATTATTAAAAGATTATATAAAGGCTGATATAGAAAAAAATAATAGAATACTAGAAAAAATAGAACAATATCTTGAACAAAAAAAAGGGAAGAATAATACAGGTGTTGATGAAATGACAACAAGCTATGTAAACGAACCAAATTTTAGCACACAATATACAAATGATATGCCATATAATGAAAATGAAAACTATAGTACACCGGTAATGCATATGTAAAACAAAAAACAATAATGAAAAATACATTATTGTTTTTTATGTGCATAAAATTATTATGGAGTGGGTTTAGAATGAAAAATATGCTGAGTCAGTATTATGATTTATTTCCTGATAAAATATATAGTAAAAAAGGAAATATATATTTTTTTATAGATGATACTAAAGTAACAATAAATAGAGTAAATAATTCACAATTGAATGAAAAAGAAAAAAACATAAAAATAATAGTAAAATATTTTACAAATCTGAATAAAAATATAAGTACAGTATTGAAAAATAAAAAAGATGAATTTATAACAAAATATAAGAATAATAATTATGTACTTTTAAAAATTAATGTAATTAACAAAAAAATAACAATTGATAATTTAGAAGAAAATAATATTACTGGTGATATAGAAAATAATATTAGTAATCTAGAAGAAAAAAATATTGATGAAATAGAAGAAAAAATTATTGAATTTAACAAGGAATATACATTGATTCAAAAAACGGTTGACTACTTCATAGGAGTAGCTGAAAATTGTGCGCAATTGCTTAAAAAAAGCCATGAAAAAGGCAAATTAGAATTAAAAGCAAATATTGATGACATAGATAGGTATAATTATGAAGAATTAAATAATCCATTAAATTTCGAATACATTTGCAAAGAAAAAAGTATAAGCAATTATATAAAGTACAATATATATAAGGGAACAATCAATTATGAGGAAATTGAAAAAATTATAAACGACGAAAAAATAGACATTGGACTATTATATTGTTATTTGTTATATCCAAATTATTATTTAAATGACGTTATGAAAATTATAAAAGAAATAAAAAAAGAAGCCTGTTTAAATAAATATATTATTAATAATAATATTTTTTTAGAATTAATGAATTATATATATATAAGAAAAAAAGAAAATTTAAATGGAATATCAGATTTATACTGGATTAATATATGCTTGTAGTTTCAAAAAAGCAATTTGTTAGTGGTAATTTTATAAATTTACAATATATACTAATCATGATATAATATTCTTGAAGTGATAAAAATGGACAAAATAGAAGTAAATAAAATAGTTGAGGGACAAATTACAGGAGTAACAAAATATGGCGTTTTTGTTAGCTTACAAGATCATTATACAGGAATGATTCATATATCAGAGGTTTCTAATAAATATATAGTTGATTTGGAAAAAAAATTTAAAATAGGTGATTTAATAAAAGTAAAAGTAATATCAATAGATGAAGATAAATTGCAAGTGAAATTATCATTAAAAAAAATTAAGTATCAAAAAAAGCCAATAAAAAAAATAAAGGAAACAAAACTAGGATTTGAACCGCTTTTTAAGCAATTACCATTGTGGATTAATAAAAAAACAAAAGAATTAGAAAAAAAGCAATAATATCACTTGACAACCAATTCAATAAATGATATATTTATATGCGTCAGCAAGGAAAATTATGGGCGATTAGCTCAGTTGGTTAGAGCATCTGCCTTACAAGCAGGGGGTCGGGAGTTCGAGTCTCTCATCGCCCACCATGATTTGCCGAAATAGCTCAATTGGTAGAGCAACTGACTTGTAATCAGTAGGTTACGGGTTCGATTCCTGTTTTCGGCACCATATGGAGAGATAGCGAAGAGGCTAAACGCGGCAGACTGTAAATCTGTTCCTTCGGGTTCGGTGGTTCGAATCCACCTCTCTCCACCACTTGTAATTTTGCCTCGTAGCCAAGTGGTAAGGCACAAGACTTTGACTCTTGCATTCCGCTGGTTCGAATCCAGCCGAGGCAACCAAATTTGTTATATGTCTCGCTAGCTCAGCCGGTAGAGCACTTGACTTTTAATCAAGGGGTCTGGGGTTCGAATCCCCAGCGAGACACCATATATTGTGCCTCAGTGGCGGAATAGGTAGACGCACAGGACTTAAAATCCTGCGAGTGTAAAAGCTCATATCGGTTCAAGTCCGATCTGAGGCACCATTTGAATAAGGAGGAATACCCAAGTCTGGTTGAAGGGACCGGTCTTGAAAACCGGGAGGTCGAGAAATCGGCGCAGGGGTTCGAATCCCTTTTCCTCCGCCACTTAAATAATCATCAAAAATTAAAAAAGCGATGAAAAATTGTTATCGCGGGATAGAGCAGTCTGGTAGCTCGTTGGGCTCATAACCCAAAGGTCGTTGGTTCAAATCCAGCTCCCGCAACCATTGGTTCCGTGGTGTAGTGGTTATCACACTCGCCTGTCACGCGAGGGATCGCGGGTTCAAGTCCCGTCGGAACCGCCATATGGCTTCATAGCTCAGTTGGCAGAGCACAAGACTGAAAATCTTGGTGTCGTTGGTTCGATTCCAACTGAAGCCACCATTTTGTTAAAACAGATTACAAATGCAACAAACATGTTGTAAAGCGATTCCGACGGGATTTTAAACGCGCTCATAGCTCAATTGGATAGAGCATTTGACTACGGATCAAAAGGTTATGGGTTCGACTCCTATTGGGCGCACCATTAAATCGGGAAGTGGCTCAACTTGGTAGAGCATTTGGTTTGGGACCAAGGGGTTGCAGGTTCAAATCCTGTCTTCCCGACCATTGGATTATGAGCTCCTATTTTAGGAGTTTTTATTTGACATCTAATTATAAAAGTCTTAAAAATTTTTTAAGACTTTTTTATATTACAATTTTTTATATAAAAAACATAAATTTTCAGCATTAATTTCGAATCTAGTACCATGATAATAAAATAAATTATTTTCAATACTATCATATTTTGAACTAATATTGAAAGAAATAGAAATTATACCTTTTTTTAATAAGTCCATAACTAAATTTTCATCAATATTTTCATAAAATTCAATAGAATGGTATCTACAAAAAATAAAGCTATTTTTTAAATACTTGCTATATCTAACTAAAGAAAGATATTTTAACTTCTTACTGAATGTTGAAATGATTTTTGAATATTCCCAATAAATACTTTTATCTACATATCCAGTTAAAATGTTTTTCCAGTTAAGATAAAGTATCTTGTTTTTATCATCAAATGTTAAATAAAATTTATAAGTACCATATAAATAAGAAACACGCTTGCCAAAAAGAGTTAAATAAAAATGTGGCATTTCAATAATACTTTTTGCATTACTATTGCAATTATTCCTACATGAAGCATTAGAAAAGTTTAAAAAGTACTGCATTTTTTCTTTAAAATCATAATTACCAACATTGGGAATTAAACTAAATAATGTTAATCTATATTTACTATTATCACATATAGTTTTAAGTTCTATTCCATCAAAATCTGCTTCTCTTGAACTGTCTGGTGTTTTATTAATTAATAATTTTTCAAGCATTCTTCCTGGTCCTCCTAAGTCTTTGTACTCACATTTAATATATCCTAATGCCTTTACATTTTCGAATTGAGTTTTTAAATAATTAATTTTTTCTAACATATTTTCTTTCCTCCTAATATTATTATTTGCGATAAAGTTGCAAAACACTTCAAAAAATGCAAAAATGTAAATGTGATGTAAATAAAATTAAATAAGTCAAAGAATAACACTATTAAAAAAGATACAATAATGATAAAATATAGTATATGAAAAGTGTAATAAAAGAAGTTAACGAAAATTCAGACAAAGTAATAAAAGAAAATAATTTTTTAACAATTGGATTTCAAAATAGATTATCGACAAGAATTATGCATATTTTTCAAAAATATAAAATTGTTGTAAATAGCACTATCATTTCTAGAAAGTTAGAAGAAAATTTAGTAAACAATATGATTGATATAAATTTTGAAATAATAAATAAATATAGATATATGCTAAAAAAATATGAAGAAATTATACAAGAATACGTAAATAATAAATGCTCAACTGATGTAATAAAAAAATCAACACTTTCGTTTGTTAATAAAATAAACGAAAAGAATAAGTCTATGTTAAACATAAAAATTGCTTCAAATTTTATAGAAAGTATAAAATCAATAATGCTAGTTTATGACAATGCAAAATTAAATGAAGAAATACTAAAAAGAATAAATATTGATACAGGTGAAATTATAAATGAAATAAACAAAAATAATTATAACTATGTAATTGAATCAATAAATTTAATAATTAAAAATATAATTCAAACAATATAATAATGCGTTCACACAAATTATAAAAAATTATTAACCTAATATAAAAAATATAAAGTGTTGTATTTAAAAATAAAATAGAGTAAAATGGTGACAGGTGGTAAGATATGAAAAAACGTACATATAAATTTGTATATGAATTTAAGAAAAAATTTCCAAAAACAGTTGCATTTAGGACAAAAAAACATGCAAAAGTTATTGACTTACATTTAAATGAAGATGAAGAAGTAACATATGCATTTTGCGGTCAAAATAACGTAAGTTCTTTTAATATAATTAACAGTTGCGTTGTGGCATTGACTAATCAAAGAATATTAATAGGGCAAAAAAGAGTGTTGTGGGGATACTATTTTACAACAATAACTCCTGACTTATATAATGATTTAAAAGTTAAAAAAAATATTATTTGGAGTGACATTGAAATAGATACGGTAAAAGAGAATGTTTACATTTCGAACCTAGACCCACGAGGAGCAATTGAAATAGAAAATATCATATCAAAATTTATGATGAAAGAGAAACAAAAATATGCTAAAAAGAATAACTAAATATTTTTTGGTTTACCTCATTTTATTTTTTATATTGATAATTAGAATAAATGGTGAAACATTAAATTTAAATAGCGATAAATATATATTATACAATCTTAATGATGATAAAATTTTATTAAGCAAAGATGAAAATAAAGAAACATATATAGCAAGTTTAACCAAAATGATGACAACAATTGTTGCAATTGAAAACATAAGTGATTACAATGAAAAAATTACGATTACAAAAGATATGTTTAAAGATATTGCATGGGATGTATCAGTTGCTGGATTTAAAGCAGGCGAAAAAGTTACTTATAATGATTTATTATATGGAGCAATTTTGCCTAGTGGTGCCGATGCTGTAAATGCTTTAGCATTGTCAATTTCAAAAGATTATGATAAATTTATTGAACTAATGAATCAAAAAGTCAAAGAATTGAATCTAGCGCATACACATTTTTCAAATGTAACAGGACTATATGATAAAAATAATTATAGCACTGCATATGATGTTGCCCAAATTTTAAAATACGCTCTAAAAAATAAAAAATTTAAAGAAGTCTTTGAAACAAAAAACTATACATTTACCAATGGAAAAACAGTAAAAAGTACTATAGAAAATTACAGTTCAAGAATTGGAAATAAGGATATATCATATATTAAAGGTGGAAAAACAGGATTTATAAATGCAGCTGGATATTGTTTAGCAACAACTGCAACTATAGATGGAGTTAATTATCTTTTAGTAACATTAAATGCAGATAAGTCAAAAAAAGCTCCTCATATTGAGGATGCACTTGAAACATACACTTATTATTCGAAAAATTATTCGTACAAAATAGTAGTCGACAATAATGATGTAATAACTAAATTAAAAACCAAAAATGCAGCCGAAAAAGAGTTATCTATTCCTGCCAATACGCAAATAAAAAAATATTTAAAAAATGATTTTAGAAAAGACAAAGTAAAGTACAATTATAATGGCGTTGATGAAATATCATACTTTACTAAAAAAGGTACAATTTTGGGTACAGTTGACATAATTTACAATAATGAAAAACTTGATACTTTTGATTTGATTTATGCAGGTGGATTAACTTTTAGTATTTTTTCATTTTTATGGAATAATTTGCTATTGATACTATTACTCGCATTTATATTATTTGTTATTTTTAGAATTATACAATTAAGTATTAAAAAGAAAAGAAGAATTAAAAGAAGACATAATCATTAAAATAGAATATTAAAATAATAATCGTAAAATGTATTTCAAAAAAAGAAATACATTTTTAATTTGATAAAATATAAAGATAAACTGTTTATAGATAATCGTTAATAATAAGAATAATATATTAAAAATGTTTTAAACCTTTAGGTGATGAATATGAAATTATTAATTGTCCATAAAATAATCATGGTAAAAAATTATTTATTGACAAGTGCCCTATAAAACTTTACAATATTATTAGAAGTTAGTATAACTTCTAGAAAGAAGTAATGGAGGAAAGATATATGAACGATGTAGTCTTCTCCATTTTGCTTGTAGTAGTTGGATTATTTGTTGGTGCATTCATTATGATACTTATAAATAAGTTAAAAGTAAGTGCAGCACAAAAGGAAGCTGAAAAAATAATTCAGGATGCCAAAAAAGAAGCTGAAAAAGCTAAAAGAGATGGCGTTTTAGAATTAAAAGAAGAAAGCTATAAATTAAAAAATCAAACTGACACAGAGATTAAGGAAAAAAAGAAAGAACTAAATGAACTTAATCAAAGAATTGACAATAGGGAAAAGAGTTTAGACAAAAGAGATGAATTATTAACAGAAAGAGAAAAAAACCTTGAACTAAAAGACAAAGATTTATTAGCTAAGCAAAAAGAAATTCAAGAAAAAGATGCAAAAATGGAGAGTATAATAAAGGAGCAAATCGCTCTTTTAGAAAAAATATCTGGTTTTTCTAAAGAAAAAGCTAGAGAAATGGTACTTAAAAAAGTAGAAGAAGAAATGAACAGAGAAATCGCTGTTTATTTAAAAGAAAGAGAAGATGAAGCAAAACTTGAAGCAGATAGAAAAGCAAAAGAAATGATTGTTTCAAGCATGCAAAGGTATTCAAGTGATGTTACGAGTGAACAGACTGTAAGTACAGTCGAACTTCCTAACGACGAAATGAAAGGAAGAATCATTGGTAGAGAAGGAAGAAATATAAGAACAATCGAGGCTGTAACAGGAGTAGATTTAATAATTGATGACACTCCAGAAGTAATAGTATTATCTTCATTTGACCCATTAAGACGTGAAATAGCAAAGGTTACACTTGAAACACTAATCAAAGATGGAAGAATTCATCCTGCAAGAATCGAAGAACTTTATGATAAAGTTTGCGAAGATTACAAGAAAATTATTAAAGAAAAAGGTGAAGAAGCTCTATTTGAATTAGGTATTTCAAAGGTTGACCCTGAAATTGTAGAGTTAGTTGGAAAACTTGCATTTAGAACAAGTTATGGTCAAGATGCACTTGCTCATAGCAAAGAAGTTGCACATTTAGCAGGTCTTATGGCTAGCGAACTAGGTGAAAATGTTTCATTAGCGAAAAGAGCAGGCCTTCTACATGATATAGGAAAAGCAATTGATTTTGAAGTTGAAGGAAGTCACGTTGAAATAGGAGCGGATATAGCTAAAAAGCATGGCGAGGATAAAGTTGTTATTAATGCAATTGAATCACATCATGGCGACAAAAAAGCTGAATACATTATTTCAGAATTAGTAGCAATTGCTGATGCACTTAGCGCCGCAAGACCAGGTGCGAGAAATGACTCTTTAGAAAATTACGTTAAGAGACTTGAAGAACTAGAAACAATAGGAAATAGCATTGAAGGTGTTGAGAAAACATTTGCAATGCAAGCAGGTAGAGAATTAAGAGTTATCGTAAAGCCTGATCAAATTGATGACCTATCTAGTTACAAAGTTGCAAGAGAAATAAAAGATAAAATTGAAGAAACAATGCAATACCCTGGTACAATCAAGGTTGTTGTAATTAGAGAAACAAGAGCAGAAGAAGTTGCAAAATAACTTCTTCTTTTTATATTTTTAAATGTGTGATAAAATAATAAGTAGGGTGATAAAATGTTAGCATTAATTACAGGAGCATCAAATGGTATTGGAAAGGATTTTGCAAAGGAATTATCAAAGCAAGGGTATGATTTAGTACTTGTTGCAAGATCAAAAGAAAAATTAGAAAAATTATCAAGAGAATTAAAGACATTGGTTTACATAGAAGTTATGGATTTAAGTGTAAGGGAAAATGTGTATAAATTATATAACAAATATCAAGGAAAAATTGACTTATTAATAAATAATGCTGGTTTTGGGGCATTTGGAAAGTTTATCAAGACTGACTTGGATAATGAATTAAATATGATTGATCTAAATGTAACAACATATCATATTTTAACAAAATTATTCTTACAAGATTTTGTTAAAAAAGATAAAGGAGAAATATTAAATGTAGCTTCATCAGCAGCATTTGAACCAGGTCCACTTATGTCAACATACTATGCAACAAAATCATATGTATATAACTTGACAATGGGAGTTTATGAAGAATTAAGAAGAGATAAAAGTAAAGTTAAAATTCATATTTTATGTCCTGGCCCAGTTGATACAGGATTTAATGATAGAGCACATGTTAAATTTGGAGTAAAATCATTAAAAAGTATAGACGTAGTAAAGTACACATTAAAATGTATGAAAAAAAATAAATTAATTATAATTCCAGGATTCACAATTAAACTAGGAGTATTTGCAAATAGACTTCTACCTAGAAAAACAATTGTGAAAGTAACTTATAAAATTCAAAAGTCAAAGGAAATAAAATAACAATATAAAATAAGTAAAAATTATTAGGAGTCTAACATGAAAATAATAAAGATAACATCATTAGGTTGCCCATCATGCATCATAATGAATAAAATTGCAAATCAAATTAAAACAGAGTATCCAAATATAGAATTTGAAGAGCTTGACTATGATTTTGATGATATTGATAAATATAACGCAGGAAAAATTCTTCCTGTATTCATATTTTTCAAAAATGAAAAAGAAATTGATAGATTGCGTGGAGAACATAAAAAAGAAGAATTTATAAAGATAATAGAGGAAATCATATGATAAAAGAAGTTACAATAAACCAAATTCAAACAAATATTATAAAAAAAATACTTAAAACACTACTGATAGTAGCACTATTTATTCCACTAATAATACATGGCGAAGAAAAAAAACTAAATATCTATTTGTTTTATGGCGATAAATGTCCACACTGTGCAGAACTTGAAAAGTTTTTGGACACATATTTAGAAGAAAATAAGCACGTCATACTAAATAGATACGAAGTTTGGAGTAATAAAGAAAATCAGGAAAAGTATAGGGAAGTTAAAAAAATACTTAATGATAACAGCAATGGAGTTCCATATTTAATAATTGGAAACAATGTCATTACTGGTTATGACAGTGAGATAACTCCAGAAAGAATAAAAAATACAATAACGTACTATTCAAATTTTGACTTTAAAGATAAAGTTGGCATCTACTTAGGGACTACAACAGAGGAAGAAGAAAACCTAAAGGAGGATGGAAAAAAGTACGAGGATAGTGAAATAAGCATTCCAATAATTGGAAAGAAAAAGGGAAAAGAAGTACCAATATTACTATCGACAATCATAATAGGACTAGTTGATGGATTTAACCCTTGCGCAATGTGGATACTAATATTTTTGATATCAATGCTTTTAGGAATGAAAAACACAAAAAGAAAATGGGCACTTGGTATAACATTCCTTTTCTCATCAGCCCTAGTATATTTTCTATTCTTAATTTCTTGGCTAAATCTAGCAGTATTCCTAAATAAAATAATATTTATTAGAATGGGTATTAGTATAATCGCAGTATTCTTTGGAATTCTAACAATATTAAAATTTTTCTTTATAAAAGAAGATGATGGATGTGAAGTAGTAGACAAAAGTGGCAGAAAGAAAATTATAAATTCAATCAAAAAAATAATAAAAGAAAAATCATTCATCCTAGCACTTCTAGGAATCGTTGCGTTAGCGGCCTCTGTAAACATAATAGAATTACTATGTTCACTTGGGTTACCTGTAATGTTTACACAAATATTAACTGTAAATGAAGTAAGCAAAACAGCACAAATTATTTATTCACTAATATATGTTTTCTTCTTCCTAATTGACGATATAGTTATATTTGTAATAGCGATGAAAACACTAGAAATAAAAGCCATATCAAATAAATTTGGTAAATATTCACATTTGATAGGTGGTATCATAATGTTAATAATTGGATTCTTAATGATTTACAAACCAGAGTGGTTAATGTTTAATTTTTAAAAACTGAAACAAAAAGATTATCAAAACATATAATATTTTAGGTGATATATATGAATGATAATCTTTTTAATAGAATAGAAGAAAAAACAAAGGTAAGTAAGGATACAATAATATCTTTAGCGAGAAAACTCCAAGATGGAGACTACAAAAATGAAAATACGTTAAGAGACATTATACACGAATTATCTTTTATTACTGGTCGTGAAGTGAGCGAAGAAAAGGAAAATAAAATAATTGATATGATAATTCAAGATAAAGTGCCAAAAGACATTGAAAAATATGTGTGAGACAAGCAAACAAAAAGGTTAGCAAACATAGCTAGCCTTTTATAATGATCCAAATTCTATGACCTAATCGCAGGTTTATAAAATTCTTTTTGTATTTTATTTGTTGACCACAATAATTGATGGAATGGTTTATTCACAATTAAATCAAATTCACCAATATATTCATATGTGGTAGGTTTAAATTTAAGTTTAAAATCATTAAGTTTTTTATATGGATTGGTATCACTAAAATCAGCAGTAATTCCATATAAGTCTACATATAAATAACCAGCCTTCTTATATTCTTCAATAATCTTATAAAACAAGAAAGTCTTAATATCAATACTTGAAAAATCATTATTATTACCAGTAATTATTATTGTAACTCTACCTTCATATTTAACAACAAATGCAGCTCCAAGATATTCCTTTGTCTTATTTTCCTGCATTCTTAAATTAGTTTTCGCTATATCATTAGAGATTCTATCAAGATTTCTATCTGATTCTGTTTTTCTTTTATAAATATCAGCACTGTTAGGATTTTTATTAAATTCAATATTTATTCTATCATTATTTTCTTGTTCAATAATATATTCTTTTTGTAGATATTTTACATATGTATCATAGTTTACTTCTGCGAATAATAAGTCTACCATATTACTCTGTTTAAAAGTTTTATAGAAATATTTATAATAAGTAAGAGTTTTATTTTTTTTATCCTCTACGAAAGAATAGAATTTCTCAAGTTCTTCTTCACCACGAGATACAAGTCTTATTCCTTTGTATTCACTTTCTCTCATATTTTTAACCATATTTTGATCTAAATTATTAAAATCATATGTAGGCAAATATATAACAGGTGTGTATTTAGGAAGTAGTGATTCAAAATATAAATTATCTTTTAATTTATCATAGCCAAGCTCTTTTAAATTAGCAATTAACTCTTTATTTTTAGAATTAATTGTCTTACTTTTATTATCAAAATCTATAACTGAATATGTAATTTCAGGATTAATCTTAATGAATGCAAATCCTCTTCTTAAAAAGAATTCTTTAACTTTACGAGTAAATGCTTTTAATAAATCAGTGTTGTAAAAATCTACTAAAAATCCACGAGGAGCATATCCATACTTAATATTAGCACTCAATGTTTTATATAAAACAAGGCTTGCTGCGACCAATATATCTTTATGATAGGCACCTATATACATAACTGAAAAATCACTGTGTGACATAAGTTCACCATATTCTTTTGTTTGAAAAAAGTTTTTAAGTACATGCTTACTTGCAAATTCACCAAATGTAGTAGCATTAATTTCTTCTATAGACATAAAAAAATTCACTCCTTTAAATTAATAATATTATAGCATATTTATTAAAAAAATTGTATAATTAATACATAGATAATTATAGGAGGATTAATAATGAGTAAAATAATAGATATTAAAGCTAGAGAAATATTGGATTCAAGAGGATATCCTACTGTAGAAGTAACTGTAAAAAGTGAAAGAGGAATAGGCATTGCAGCAGTACCCTCAGGAGCATCAACTGGTTCTCGTGAAGCATTGGAACTTCGTGATAATGATGAAAGATACTGTGGTAAAGGTGTACTAAAGGCTGTAAACAATGTAAACACAATAATTAAAGATGCTTTACTTGGTATGGATGTTACTCATCAAAAAGAAATTGATTATAAAATGATTGAACTTGATGGGACACCAAATAAAAGTAAACTTGGTGCGAATGCAACACTTGGAGTTAGTCTAGCATGTATAAAAGCGGCCGCTAGTGAAGCACATAAAGAACTATATGAATATTTAAATCCAAGAGAGAAAAGAATACCAAAATTAATGTTTAATATTATTAATGGTGGTATGCATGCTAAAAATAACTTAGATATTCAAGAATTCATGATAGTTCCCAAAAGAGAATCTTTTAAAGAAGGTCTTAGATGTGCTAGTGAAGTATTTCACGCTCTTAAAAAAATATTAGATAATGAAGGACATGAAACATCAGTTGGCGATGAAGGTGGTTTCGCACCAAATTTAGAAAGCAATCGTGCTGCATTATCATATATAATAAAAGCAATAGAAAGTGCAGGTTACATTCCTGGAAAAGATGTGTTTATCGCACTTGATATAGCCGCATCATCAATATACAATGAGCAAAATAAAGCATATAAAATAGAAAATAAATTCCTAAGCAAAGAAGAATTATTAGAGTATTATATGGACCTTGTTAAAAATTATCCAATTATATCAATTGAAGATCCTTATGATGAAAATGATTATGAAGGATTCAAATTAATCACAGAAAAACTTGGCAAAGGAATTAACATTGTTGGAGATGATCTATTCGTAACAAATAAAAAAGAATTAGAACATGGTATTCAAAATGGATTATGTAATTCAATATTAATTAAGCCTAATCAAATAGGAACATTCTTTGAAACTTTAGAGACAATTGTTCTTGCTAAAAAACATAAATATACATGCATAATGTCACATAGAAGTGGTGAAACAACAGATACATTCATAATTGATGCCGCTGTTGCATTAAATATACCATTTGTAAAAACCGGTTCAGTTTCAAGAGGAGAAAGAATTTGTAAATTTAATAGGCTTCTTGAAATAGAAGAACAATTAGAAAGTAGAAAAGCAGAATAATCATAAAAAGTCAAATAAAACATCATAAAAAGCAGAATAATCACATAAATATTTGCATAAAACTAATATTTATTGTATAATACAAAGCGCAAGGGAGAAATCAATATGGAAAAAGTATTATTAATAATATCTGTTATATTAATAGTAGTAGTTCTATTACAAAGTAATAAAGCTAGTGATGCTAGTCAAATAATAACAGGTGGAAATGCAATGTTACTTGGTAAATCAAAAGAAAGAGGTCTTGAAAAAGTAATAACAAGACTTACTTACGTTTTAGGATTTGCATTTATAGTAATATCATTTATCTTATCAATATAAAAAATACATAAAAGTTCATATTTTTTTATGAACTTTTTAATTTATATGATAAAATGAAAGTGAGGTAGATATGAGAGACAAAATATTAAAAGTAATTGAAAAAAATAATAAGAGTTTAAATGCTATGGAAATTATGAACCAAATAATGGAAAATAGTACTATTAAAGATTATGAAGAACTTATGAGAGAACTTGAAAAGCTATGTAGAGAAGGTATATTAAGACAAACTAATCATAATGGTTATGTTAAAAATGAACTTCTAACAGGTACTCTTGATATGCATGGAAAAGGTAATGCACACTTATTAGTAAAAGATGGAGAAGATATTTTCATTGCCAAAAATAATATGAATGGCGCTACTGATAAAGATTTAGTACTTGTTGATTATACTAATAAAGATAAGACTGAAGGTAAAGTTGTAAGAGTTCTAAAGAGGTCACTTGGTAAAAGTATGGGTGAAGTTGTTGATAACGATGGTAAACTAACTGTAAAGATACTTGACACTGAATTACCATATGAAGTTGATGTTGACACAAGTGATTGTGATTTTACTTTGGTAGATGGATTAATCGTACATCTTGACTATGTAAAAGATATAAGTAGAGGCAGAGTCCTTGCTAAAATAGATTATCCAATAGGGCACAAAAATGCTCCAGGTAATGATACTGAAATAGCTATGATTGCTAGTGAATTTGGTGTTCATTTATTTATGCCAGAAGAAGTAAAAGAGCAAGCCAAGACATTTCCAAGCAGTTTAACTGAAGAAGAAATACAAAAAGAAATATCTAAAGGTAGAGTTGATTTAAGAGGTGAAGCAACTACTACAATGGATGGTAAAGATACAAAAGATATTGATGATGCTGTACAAGATGAAATAAGTGAAAACGGAAACTATAAAGTAACAGTTGACATTGCTGATGTAAGTTATTATGTAAAGATAAATACACCAGTATGGAATTATGCTGAACTAAAAGGTAACTCAGATTATCTTGCTAATAAAGTAGGACCAATGCTTCCAATAGAACTTTCAAATGGAATCTGCTCACTAAATCCAAATGAAGATAGATACGCTATGACATGTGAAATGGAAATAGATCATGGTGGAAACATTGTTAACGAAAAAGTATACATTTCAGTTATAAAATCTAAAAAGAAAATGAATTATGATGCTGTACAAGATATCCTAGAAGATAAAGAAACTGAAGATACAAAAGATTACATAACAATAAAATACACAGTTAAACAAAATGAAACAATAGATGACATTGCATTCAAAAATGGAATTACAAGAGAGAGATTACTAGAATACAATAACATTGAATATATAAAACCAGGTAATGAAATAAATTTACCAATAAGAGATATTATCAAATTGATGTATGTTATCTCTAAAGTAATGGATAATAAACTTCATAAATTAGGTAAAATTGATTTTGAAAATACAAGTGAAAAGAAACAAATATTTGATGAAAATGACAAATTAATTGATATTGTTCCAAGAGTTCAAAGACCAGCTGAATCAATAATAGAAAATCATATGATTTATGCGAATGTTGGATTTACTAGATTCACATGCAATGCATTATCACAAATAATACCAAATATGGTACCATTTGTATTTAGAATTCATGAAGATCCAAATCCTAAAAAGATAGAAGATTTTATGAAAATGTTATCAGTATTTGGAGTAAATTATCCAAAAAAGATAAATCCAGAAAATGTAAGTAGTAAGGATATTCAAGAATTATTAGAATATCTAAAAGATAAAGAACATTATAAAGTATTTAGTAAAAAACTACTTAGAAGTATGCAAAAAGCAAGATATTCACCAGAACCTAAAGGTCATTTTGGACTTGGTCTAAAAGCACATGATAGAGATTATACACACTTTACTTCTCCTATTAGAAGAATGTGTGATTTACTTGTTCATACGATATTTAGAGTATTTATTATTGAAAAAGATACTAGTCCTGAAAATATAAGTTTCTGGGCATCATACTTAACTGAAGTATGCGACCATATTTCAGAATGTGAAAGAACAAGTGCTGAATGCGAATATGCAACTGATGACTATTATGATGCAGTTTACATGCAAGACAGAATTGGACAAACATTTGAAGCAACACTTGATGGACCAATGCCTACATCATTCTTTGCTCAAACAAATGATAAATTTATTGATGGAAAAGTAGAATGGATGATAAGTGAAGATGATTCAAAAGAATTAGAAAGCCTTACTGATCCAAATGAAATACAACAATTCATAGAACTTCATAAAAAACCATTCGTGTATGAATATAATGATTCTCTTTATGGATATACTAAGAAAGGTAGAGTTGTCTATAGATATGGCGATCAAATCATAGTCCAATGTATAGGAAGCGACCCTGCCAAAAGAGAAATAGATTTCGCTTTAGTAAAAAAATTAACAGATGGAAATAATAAATAGAAAAGCACATTATGATTATTTTATAAAAGATACATATGAAGCAGGTATAGAGTTAAAGGGTACTGAAATAAAGTCCTTAAGAAAAGGAAATGCCAACATAAATGATTCATATGCAAGAATAAAAAACAATGAAGTATATCTTACAAATATGTTTATCGCAAAATATGAAGAAGGTAACATATTTAATCATGATGAAAGACGTGAAAGAAAACTATTACTTCATAAAAATGAAATAATTAAAATTAATAATGAAATTACATTAAAAAAATATACTTTAATACCACTTAAAATATATTTTAAAAAAGGAAAAGCTAAAGTAGAAATAGGTATTTGTCAAGGTAAAAAACTATATGACAAAAGAGAATCTATAAAAGAAAAAGATATCAAAAGACATGAATATTTGGAATATTAAAATAATATAATATTCTAGGTGAATATATGAAAAAAGTTCCTGAAATATTTGTTAACAAAATAAATAAAAATATAAGTAATAATAAAGAAGTATATTACTCTTATAATGATAAAAATGTTTATGAAGAAGAAATAATTCCAAATGAATATGATTTACAGCAAAAGATAAATAAATTATTTAAATCGAATGACTTTATTTATAAAAAGAAATTTAAAATTAAAACAAAAGATTATGAAAGAGAATATACAATAATATCAAAAAGTTATGATTATTTACTTTGTATTGATGGAACTAAAATATATATTAAAGATATAATTGATATAAAATAGTTAAAAACACTTGAAAGTAGTTAGTATTTATGATAATATTTAATTACACAAAAGGTGTTTTTTTTTGGAGGGATTTGAAATGAAGAAAATAAAAAGTTTCTTTAAAGGCGTTAAGAAAGAATCAAAAGCTGTAAGATGGCCAGATGGTAAAGCATTGGTTAAATATTCTTGTATAACAATCGTAATGCTTGTATTCTTTGGATTGTTCTTTTATGGACTTGATGCATTATTCGCAGCAATAAGGGGGCTATTCTAATGGAAGAAAAGAAATTATGGTATGTTGTTAATGCATACAGCGGACATGAACAAAAAGTTAAAGATTATTTAGAATCAAGACGTGAAAGTATGGGAATGGAAAATAACATATTTAGAGTTATTATTCCAGAAAGAACTGAAATTGAAGTTAAAGATGGAGTTAAAAAAGAAAAAGTACGTAAAATGTTTCCAGGATATGTTTTAATCGAAATGATTATGAGTGATGAAGCGTGGTATGTAGTTCGTAATACTCCAGGAGTAACTGGATTTATCGGTTCATCAGGAAAAGGTGCTAAACCAATTCCACTATCACCAGAAGAAGTTAAGAAATTTATTGCTGATGAAGAAGAAATGACTAAACCAATTAATTCAAATGTTGAAGTAGGAGACACTGTAACAATTATAGATGGTCCATTCAAAGGAATGTATGGTAAGATTGAAAGTGAAGATAAAGAAAATGAAAAACTTACTGTACTTATTGATTTATTCGGACAAGAAACTCCAGTTGAAGTTGATTTACTTCAAGTGTCAAAAATGTAAAAAGGTTACCAAAAGTAATCTTTTTTTGATATAATATCTCTAAGAGGTGAAAAATGAAAAAATTAAAAGTATTATTATTAACAATTACATTGATTTTACTTGCTGGATGTGGAAAGATTTTATCAAACAAGTCAACTGGAGATACTATGAAAATATCATTAGATGTAGATACTTCAAGTAACTATATTTGGTCTTATTCAATAATGGATGCTAATGTTATCGATTTAAAAACAGAAGAATTTTTAACACCAGCAGATGATGAAACACTAGATAGTGAAGCACAAGTATTAACATTTAAAGCATTTAACAAAGGAGAAACTGAAATCATATTTAGTTGTACAAATAGTGAAAGTGGTAAAACAAAATATGATTTAACATACGTAATTACAGTTGATGAAAATAATAACATCAAAGTAAAATCAAAATCAGGAAAATATAGTAAAAAATTACCAAATCCTGTAATATATACAGAAACAAACGATGAAAAGTAAAGTATATAAATTAACAAAAGTAGATGATGAAATAATAGATTTATATATCGAGTGTTTCAAAAAAGATAAAATATTTACTTCTAGAGATAAAAATATTATAAAAGATAGAGAATTAATCACAAAATTATTTAATTATTATATAAAATATGGAACAATTCTTTATACAAAAAGATATAGTAAGAAAATATCATTTCTATGCACATTAAAAATGAATGAAATATTAGAAGATAAGGAAGCAGTAAAATTAATTTTTGATAAAGAAAAGTATCCAGAAATTAATAAATACATTAGTAAAATAGATAAAAATTCAAATTATATAGTACTTGTGGGTGTAAATAAAAATTTTAGAAAAAGAGGTCTTGCTAAAAAATTAGTAAAAACTTACTTACATTATTATAATAAGAAAGATTTGGTTTTTACTGATATTGATAACAAGTATAGTTTAAAAATATTTAAATCATTAAATTTTAGTGTAAAAGAAGTAAATAAAAATTATTTTATTGCAAAAAAATATAAATTAAATTGACATATGAAGTTTTATAAAGTAAACTTTTAAAAGTAAGGAGGAATTAAAATGGAATTAAAAGGTAGTAAAACAGAAGCTAACTTAATGGCTGCTTTCGCAGGTGAAAGTCAAGCAAGAAATAAATATACTTACTATGCTAGTAAGGCTAAAAAGGAAGGGTACGAACAAATAGCAGAAATATTTGAAGAAACTGCTAATAATGAAAAAGAACATGCTAAATTATGGTTCAAAGAATTACATAATGGTGAAGTTCCAAGTACACTTGAAAATTTAAAAGATGCAGCAAGTGGTGAAAATTATGAATGGACAGAAATGTATAAAGAATTTGCTGAAACTGCTCGTGCTGAAGGATTTGATAACATTGCAAAATTATTTGAAAGTGTTGGTGAAATAGAAAAACATCATGAAGAAAGATATATGAAATTAGTAGGGAACATTGAAAATAATTTAGTATTTGAACGTGGTGAAGAAAAAGTATGGATTTGTAGAAATTGTGGACATATTTATAAAGGCAAAAAAGCATTAAAAGTTTGTCCTGTTTGTAAACATCCAGAAAGTTATATGGAAATCAAAAAAGAAAATTATTAATTGTAAAAAAAATAGAAAATGCATCAAATATAATGCATTTTTTAATTTATTATGATAAAATTATTAAGAATAAAGGGTGTGATAATATGAGAAGTGGAGTACTTAAAGGTGCTAGAAAAATAGAATTAGAGAAAAGAGATAATCTAATTGGAAGACCTGGTTACATTTTAATAGATGTTTTAAAGGCAGGTATTTGTGGTTCTGATATTCATTATTGGGAATCAGGCGCTCCAGCAGGACTTGTAATGGGACACGAGTTTAGTGGTATCGTTATTGATAATGGTGGAAGTAAGAAATTCAAAGAAGGAGATAGAGTAACAGCATTACCAATTTCACCATGTTTAGAATGTGAAGAATGCAAAAGAGGAGAGGTTCAAATATGCAAAAATACATGGACTCATGCAGTTGGACTTAGTCTTGATTTCCCAGGAGCATTTGGTGGAAGAATTTTAGTAAGAGAAGATATGGTAAGATTGCTTCCAGATAATGTTTCATTTGAATCAGGAGCAATGGTAGAACCAGCAGCAGTAGGTTTAAGAGCAGCAGACCTTGCTAACGTTAAAAAAGGTGATAAATGCTTAGTAATAGGTGGTGGAATTATTGGACTTTTAACAGCAGAATTCCTAAAGCTAAAAGGAGCAAGTTATGTAGCACTTACTGAAACAAATGAATTAAGAGGTAAAAAATCAGTTAAACTAGGTGCTGCAGATGAATATTTCAACGCATTAGATCCAAAATTAATGGAGAAATTATATGCTAAAACAAACAATAATGGATTTGATGTAGTATGTGATTGTTGTGGTAATTCAGCAGCATTAACATCAGGAATAATATTTACAAAACCAAATGGAAACCTAATATTAGTAGGTATTTCACTTAACAATGTAAGTATTCCATTAGTCGCAGGAGTAATGAAAGAAATAAATATTAAAGGATCTATTGCATATAAAAGAGAAGAATTTGATGCAGTTATAGATTTACTAAATAGAAAAAGAATCAACCTTGAAAAATATATAGATGACATTGCAACACTAGATGACTTACAAGCATCATTTGAAAGATTAACAAGTGGACAAGATGACGCAGTTAAAATACTAATTGATCCAAATAAACATAAAATAGTTGAACTATAGAAAAACTGAACCTAATCGTTCAGTTTTTAATTCCATAAATTTTATCCTTGGTATCATAAAATAAATAAGTATGAGGTGGATTATAAGTAAGATAATAAAACATAAAATATATCAAAAACAATAAAATAATTCCTATATAATTTGAATATTTAATTTTATTTGAATTAATTATCTTAAAACTTAAATATTCCATAAAACAATAATCTAAAAATAATAAGCTAATAGATACAATTATATTATGATTAATAAATTTATCAATAATAAGATAAGGTATCAAATATGCAATAATACCAACTATGATAGAAACACAAAGTGATATTAATAAATTATCATAATTGATATTCTTTTTCTTATAATAAATCCATTCAAAAATACCATATAAAAGAAGAGGCGTAGCCATTAATTTCATATGCTCCCATATACTTTCATTAACCGGACAAATTATACTAAATATAAAATTGCTATTCCATTCATATAAAAAATGACATAAAACAGATAAAGCCATTATAATAAAAACACCTATAATTTTAATCTTTTTCATAATAATCATTAATATTGTATCGAATTTTCTTGATTTTATGCAGTTTTTATGCTATTATCTAGTAGTCGATTTATATTGGATTAATATAAATTAGAAGTGGGAGATTAGGGTTATCAAGAATACCACTCGCGAAAAAAATAAAACTAAATTATATAGGAGGTGTTTTTCGTGGCAAAGAATGTTGTAAAGAAAATTAAATTACAAATCCCAGCAGGAAAAGCAACACCAGCTCCACCAGTTGGAACTGTTTTAGGACCTGCAGGAATTAATCTACAAGAATTTTGTACAAAATATAATGATGCAACTAGAGAAAAAATGGGAGATATAGTACCAGTTGAAATTTCTATTTATGATGATAGATCATTTGACTTCGTTTTAAAAACTCCACCAACTCCAACTTTATTAAAGAAGGCTGCTGGAATTGATAAAGGAAGTACTAAAGGTGCTAACAATGTAGTTGCTACATTATCAAAAGATGATATTCAAAAAATCGCAGAAATCAAAATGCCAGATTTAAATGCATATGATTTAAAATCAGCAATGAATACAGTTGCTGGAACTGCTAGAAATATGGGTATCGCAGTTAAGGGATTAAATGATGCTGAATTAGCTGAACAAGAAAAAGAAGCAGAAGAAGCTGAAGCACAAGCTGCTAAACTTGAAGCTGATTTAGAAGCGATGGAAGAAAGCGCTAAAGCATTAGCTGAAGGTGCTAATGTTGAAGTAGAAGTAACACATCAAGATACTAAAGAAGAAACAGAAAGCGAAGAATAATTAAATAAAAAATTATTCGTGAGAAATAAAGATAATCCAAAGACCACATAAGGAGGTTAGTTTATGAGAAAACATAGTAAGATGTATGTGGAAGCATTAGGTAATGTTGAAAAAAATAAAAGTTACGATGTTACTGAAGCGATTAAAGTTCTTAAAAGTCTTAAAACTAGAAAATTTGATGAATCAGTTGATGCAGTATTGAAATTAAATATTGATGCTAAAAAAACTGATATGAACGTAAGAGGAAGTTTTGTTCTTCCTAACGGAACTGGTAAGACAAAAAGAGTATTAGTTATTACTAAAACTAAAGCATCTGAAGCTAGCGAAGCTGAATATTGTGGAGCAGAAGATATGTTAGAAAAAATTGAAAAAGAAAATTGGTTTGATTTTGATACTATCGTTGCTACTCCAGAAATGATGCCTGCATTAGGAAAACTTGGTAAAATTTTAGGTCCTAAAGGATTAATGCCTAATCCTAAACTTGGAACAGTTACTACAAATGTTAAAGATGCAGTTAGTAATATCAAAAAAGGTATGGTAGAATACAAAAATGATTCTTATGGAAATGTACACTTCTCATTTGGTAAACTATCATTCAGTGAAGAAAAACTTGAAGAAAATTTAAGAGCAATCGTTGCTGAAATAGTTAAAAACAAACCAAGTAGTGTTAAAGGTACATTTGTTAAAGGAATTAGTATTTCAACAACTATGGGTCCTGGTGTTAAAGTAGATAAAACTTCATTTGGACTTTAATATAAAAAGTGCTTTTCATAAGCACTTTTGTGTTGTAATGAAATAAGAACAAATGTTTGCTTGCGGGGGGGTAATTTATGCTATACTTACTAATGAAAGTATGGTAGATGATTATGAAAGATAATAAAATTTTAATTGTAACAGCACTTGCATTGTTGTTACTTCTTACAACAGGACTTTCTTATGTGTACTTTAGTACTGCTGTAAAAGGAAATGATAATGCAAAAGATGTAATAGTAGAAGCTGGTACTTTGAAACTTACATATACTGATGGACCAGCGATAAATGCACAATATATAAAACCAGGATGGTCAACAACAAAAGAAGTATCAATAAAAAATAATGGTACATTAGATGCGAATTACAATATTATTTGGCAATCACTAACAAATACTATTATAAATGATGAACTTGTTATTTCAGCAACTTGTCAAAGATTAAATGCAAGTGGTACAGTGGAGGGAACATGCGAATCAATATCACGAGTACCAATAAGTGATATGACAATTGCAAAGAAAATATCAATAGAAAGTGGTATTATTCATAAATATACTTTCACAATACTTTTCAAAGAAACAAATGAAGATCAAAACTATAATCAAGGTAAAAAGTTTAGTGGAGTGTTAGGTATAGAAGAATATAAAGCGAATTTTACCAATGAACCATGGAACGAAATAATTGCAAATGTAAAGGTTGGCAGGGGAAGTGTTTATAAAGTAGGAGATACAAAAGAAGTTGATTTAGGAACAGTATATGGAACACATACATTACGCGTAGCAAATACATCAACACCAAATGAATGTAAAACAGAAGGTTTCTCACAAAGCGCATGTGGATTTGTTCTTGAATTTGCTGATATAATAACAGTGCATGCTATGAATGATACAAATACAAATGTAGGAGGATGGCCAGCAAGTTCAATGAGAACATTTGTAAATAATGATATATATAATACATTACCAGATGAAATAAAGAGTGCAATAATAGATACAATAGTAGTATCAAGCCATGGAAGTACAAGCGGAGAAGAAAATTTTACATCAATAGATAAACTATACTTGTTAGCATTAAGTGAACCCAATGTAAGTGGTCCACCTATTACAGATTATGGTATAACAAGAACATTAGATTATTATATTGGCACTAAAAGTCTTGGTATAATTAACAAAAAAGTAAAGAAAAAATATAAAACCAGTAGTGCTTCAGAATGGTGGCTTCGTTCAACGAGCTCTGCTAATGATAGTGGTTTCTTAAGATTAGGTATTGAAGTTTCTAGTGAGTATGCTAGTGATAGTGCTGGCGTTTCTCCAGCCTTTCGCATCGGCTAACTCAACTACAAAAGAATGATACAATAAAAAAACAAAAAAACTATATCATTCTTTTTAAATCCATGAAAAAAGCCATTATTCATGATGATGTTCATCAAATGGCTTCATAAGTATTCCTGTTGATATTAAACCACTAATACCAACGATGGCATAAATAAAATTAGTTAAGAATGAGTCTACTCCAAAAAGAAGAGACACTAAATTTACATTAAATATACCGACCATTCCCCAATTTATCGCACCTATAATAACAAGAGTAAGTGCAATCTTATATAGCGTATTCATTGATTCCTCCTCTACATACTACTATTATGTACAAAAAAATAAAATTATATTCATATAAATAATAAATAAAAATATAATTTATTGTGAAGGGGGAATTAATATCAAAAAGATAATAGTACTATTAATGACATGTTTACTTTTAGTTGGATGTAATAAAATGGATTCAAGTTCATCTATCAAAAAATATAAAAAATTACTAAATGATAACAGCATGTATAAACTAACAGGTGAAATGGACATAGTTAGTAATGAAGAATTATATCACTATAACGTAACAGTTGACTATATGGAAGGAGATTATTATAAAGCATCACTTATAAACAAAGATAATCGTCATGAACAAATAATACTTAAAAATGAAAATGGTGTATTCGTAGTAACACCAAGTTTAAATAAGAGTTTCAAATTCCAAAGCGAATGGCCTTATAATAGTAGTCAAGCATATATATTATCATCACTACTCAAAGATCTTGAAAATGATTCCAATGTTACATTTGAAGAAAAAGAAGATAAATATATATTAGGGTCTACAGTTAATTATCCAAATAATACATCATTGATAAGTCAAAAAATTACATTTGATAAAGATATGAAACCAGAACTAGTAGAAGTATTTAATAAAGAAGGAATAGTTAATATAAAATTCAAAATATCTAAAATAGATTTTAAACCTGAATTTAAAGAAGATAACTTTGAAGTAGAAAATACAGCTAGTGATAGCACAATAGATAATGTAGGCAAAATAGACGAAGTAGTTTATCCAATGTATTTACCAACAGGAACTAAATTCAAAAGTGAAGAAACAGTAAAAACTGATGATACAGAAAGAGTTATATTAACATTTACAGGAGAAAAGTCATTTATATTAATAGAGGAAGCTAGTAAAGTACCTAAAGAATTTGAAGTAACTTCAAAAGATGGTGAATTAGTATTCTATGAAACAGTAATGGGTTCACTTTCAGGTTCTTCATTAAACTGGACAATGAATGGTAAAGATTACTATATCATTGGAGAAAACTTATCAAATGAAGAATTACTAAAAGTAGCATCATCAACCTCTATTGTATCTTTAACAAAATAATTTAATTAGAAGCGAATACAAAGTTCACTTCTTTTTATTTGCTTTTACTTTTATTTTATAAAAAAATATGTTATCATTTATAATAGTATAGGAGAAAAGAATATGAAAGGTAAAATAATAAGTTATTCTATATCTATAGTATTTCTAATATTATTTATTTTTGTTTTGACATATTCTTATCTTAATACTAATTTTAGTCAAAAAGGAAATGTAGATTACAAAAGAAAATATTATGATATTGTATATAATAATGTTACTATTGATGCAGATACTACTATGAAAGTTAAACTAGATAGTGAAAAAGATACTATAAATATAGATATAAGAAATCTAAATGAATTTAAAAAAACCAATTCATTTAGTATAGATTTAACTAACATAGGAAATATAAATGCAATAATAAGTAATATAAAAATAGACAATATACATTCAAATGTTTCACCAAAAGATGTAAATGTAGATATATCTACGAATGTAAATGATATAATAAATGGTGGAGAAACAAAGAAATTAATAATATGTATTACTTATAATGAAACAACTAAAATAGAAGATCCATATTACTTTTTTGATATAAAATATGATTTTACTGAAGTAATTCTTTAAAAAAAGAATTTTTTTTGGTATAATGTCTTTATAGATTATAGGAGGATACATGAAGGAGATAATTTCTAGTTTAGATATTGGTTCATCTACGATAAAACTTGTAGTAGGTGAAGTTTATAATAATGAAGTTAATGTTTTATCTGTATCTGAAGTAAAATCAAAAGGTGTTAAAAAAGGAATAATAGTAAATCCTGAAGAAACACTTATATCATTAAAAGAAGCATTTAATAGAACTGAAGAAATGTTAAGTATTAAAATTAATAAAGTAGTTTTATTAGTTCCATCATATTATGCAGAATTTATAATAACAGAAGGCAGTGCTAATGTTAGAAATGAAGAAGGTATCATTGATGGTAATGATATAGTATCTGTATTACAATCATGTGTTTATAATAAAGTACCCAATAATAAAGAATTTGTGTCAATTATGCCAATTGAATTTATACTTGATGATAAAGAAAAAGTAAAAGACCCAAAAGGTATGAAAGCAGATAAATTATCATGTAAGGCAGTAATAAGCTTAGCACCTAAAAAGAATGTATATACAGCAGTTTCACTTTTAGAGAACTTAGGTGTAGGTGTTGTAGATATAAATTTTGGAGGACTTGCTGATTATTATGAATTTAAAACTGATGAACTTGATAAGAAAAATACAGCTGTAATTAATATAGGTGAAGAAAAAACTGAAGTAAGCATATTCAAAAAAGGAATAATGATTGAAACAGAAAATATAGAAATTGGTGGAAAAAATATTGACAGAGATATTTGTTACATATATGATATAAGTAGAAAGAATGCAAAAGTATTGAAAGAAAAATTTGCTTTAGCATCTAAAAGAAATGCATCCACTTCATGGAGTGAAGATGTAGAAAATAATACAAAAGAGAATATAAAGATAAGTCAGTATGAATTAAGTGAAATAATTAATTCAAGAATAAAAGAAATATTAGAACTAGTAAAAAAGCAAATAAACCTCTTAACAAAGCTGGAAATTAGTTATATAATAATAACTGGAGGAACAACAGAGGTAAATGATTTTAATCTAGTTGTCGATGAAGTGTTTGGCAGAGAAATGAAATCTTATAAAGTAAAAGAAATAGGATGCCGACACAATAAATATTCTAGTTCTCTTGGACTAATAAAATATTATCATGATAAGTTAGCATTTAGAAATAAACTTGCTTATACAGTTGATGAAGAAAGTCAAAGTGAACTTATAAATACAAAGAAAAGTAATAATAGCACAGTACTTGGAAAAATATATGGATATTTTTTCAACGATTAAGGAGTGAAATATGAATAATTTAGAGATGGATCAAATAGCCGATATAAAAGTAATTGGTGTCGGTGGTGGCGGATGTAATGCAGTAAATAGAATGATAGATTCAGGACTTAGAGGAGTTGAATTTATTGTTGCGAATACTGATCAACAAGTATTAAATGTATCTCATGCCGAAAATAAAATTCAGTTAGGTAAAACTATAACTAAAGGAAGAGGTGCAGGTACTAGACCAGAAGTTGGTAGAGAAGCAGCACTTGAAGCAAAAGAAGAAATTGAAGATGCTTTAAGAGGAGCAGATATGGTATTTGTTACTTGTGGACTTGGTGGTGGAACTGGTACAGGGGCTGCTCCAGTTGTTGCTGAAATCGCACAAAATCTTGGATGCTTAACAGTTGCAATAGTAACTAAACCATTTAAATTTGAAGGTAAGAAAAGAATGGATTATGCTTTAGTTGGACTTGATGAACTTAGAAAACATGTTGATACTATTGTAGTAATACCTAATGACAAGTTAAGAGATTTAATTGATAGAAGTACTCCACTTAATGCAGCATTTAAAGAAGTTGATAATGTTCTTCGTTTAGGAGTTCAATCAATAAGTGATTTAATTAGTGTTCCAGGACTTGTTAACCTAGACTTTGCAGATGTTAGAACTATCATGGAAGATAGAGGAGATGCACTTATTGGTATAGGTGTTGGTTTTGGAGATAATAGAGCAGTAGAAGCAGCTAAACAAGCAGTAAATAGTCCACTACTAGAACAAACTATCAATGGAGCAACAGATTGTATTGTTAATATAACTGGTGGTAATTCAATGGGACTTTTTGAAGCAGAAGATGCTGTTGAAGTTGTAAGAGCGGTAGCCAATACAGATGTAAATATCATATTTGGTGCTGTTATCAATGAAGCATTAACTGATGAAATAGTTGTTACAGTTATCGCAACAGGATTTGAAGATTCAACTGAACCACTTTATCGTTCAATAGAAGGAGAAAAGAAATCAGTTCAAGAAATCAAAGATGATGACGATGATGAATTAGAAATGCCAGCATTCTTAAGAAATAGAGATTTCTAAAAGATAAAAAATAAAATCAAAATAATGAGGGTACTAAAATAGTATCTTTTTTGTTGATTTCATCAAAAATTTTTGATAAAATTAAACCATATTCAAAGTGCAAACTTTTGTTTGCTTGCAGGGGGGGTAATTTATGCTATACTTACTAATGAAAGTAAGGTAGATAAATTATGAAAGATAAACGAATTTTAATTGGAACGGCTCTTGTATTGTTATTGCTTTTAACAACTGGACTTTCTTATGCGTACTTTAGTACTGCTGTAAAAGGTAATGATAATGCAAAAGATATGGTGGTTGAAGCTGGTACTTTGAAACTAACATATACTGATGGTCCAGCAATAAATGCACAGTATATAAAACCAGGATGGACTACTACAAAGACAGTATCTGTAAAGAATAATGGTACACTAGATGCTTATTACAATGTTATTTGGCAATCACTAACAAATGGAATTACAAACGATGAGTTAGTTATTTCAGCAACTTGTCAAAGACTTAATGCAAATGGAACAGTAGAAGGAACATGTGAATCGATATCACAAGCACCAATAAGTGATATGACAATAGCAAAAAAGATATCAATTGAATCAGGAATCACACACAAATATACATTCACAATAACATTTAAAGAAACAAATACTGATCAAAATTATAATCAAGGAAAGAAATTCAATGGAGTACTTGGTATTGAAGAATATAAAGCACCTGATTTTGCAACTGATAGTTGGTCAACAATAATAGCAAATGTAAAAGCTGGGTATGGAAGTGAATATTCAGTTGGAGATACAAAAGAAGTAGATTTAGGTGACTATAGAACACATACATTAAGAATAGCAAATATGTCAACACCAAATGAATGTAATACTGAAGGTTTTTCACAAACAGCATGTGGATTCGTATTAGAGTTTGCTGATATAATAACAGACCATGTAATGAATGATACAGATACAAATGTAGGAGGCTGGCCAGCAACAACAATGAGAACATTTGTTAACAATGATATATATAATTCATTACCACCTGACTTAAAGAATGCAATAATAGATACAATAGTAGTATCAGGACATGGACCTGAAGATACAGAAAACTTCACATCAATAGATAAATTATATTTATTAAGTACAGCAGAAGTATGGGCACAAGGAAGCTCAAATATAACAGATTATGATACAGCAAGAAATGTAACAAGACAATTAGATTACTATGAGATTTTAGGAGTAACAGCAGATAATTATGATGGAGTAATTAAAATACATAAATACGATGGTGAAGCTGAATGGTCATGGTGGCTTCGTTCGGCCTATTCTAGCGAGGAGTTTACCTTCTTAAATGTGTCTAGCGATGGCTATTATTACGATACTGCTGATACTTCAAGAGGCGTGTCTCCAGCATTCCGCATCGGCTAACATTACGATACTTCTACTACTTCAAGAGGCGTCTCACCAGCCTTCCGCCTTGGCTAACACCAGTCAACAATCTGTCAACAAGAGGTAAATCAACTATTGCCTCTTTTCGTTTACAATTATTTTACATTACATATTGATTTACATAATAAAAAAATATATAATGAGTTTAAGAGTAGTAAAGATAATACTGCTATGGGAGGGTTAAAATATGAAGAAAGGAAAGGACAATACTAAAAAAGTAATAGACGTAAAAGATAACTTCATGGAAGAAGAAGACAACGACAAAAGAGTTATCATTTTTGTGGCTATTGCTATATTAGTAATTGTTGGTACAATAATTGGTCTTCTAGTTGGTTGTGAAAAGAAAGAGGAAGATGATCCTGTTAAACCAGATAACAACAAGACAACAACACCAGTTAAAAGAGAAGACGACAAGAAAGACGAAGATGTTGAACCAACAACAAAGAAAGTAGTTGTTAAAAAATTATCAACTAAAACTGAAGATACAACTAAGACTAACACAAAGAAACTTACTGTTACATTCTTCATGATTGATGAAAAATATTCATACATGACTGAAATAGAAAACAACAGTAAAGTTAAAGCACATGAAGTATCAGGTTATGAAAATTGTAAATACTATACTGATGAAACAAGTAATACTGAATTTGATTTTACAAAGAATATAACTAAAGATACTAATATCTATATGACTTGTTCATTAACAACATATACTATTAAATATGATAGAACTAGCAATAATGTAACTAGTTATAATATTAAAGATGGTAATGTTGAACTATTTGATGGTTATGATGCTGATATGATATTTGATGGCTGGTATACAGATACTGCTCATACAAATAAAGTTACATCATTAAGTCCAAGTATAATTAAATATGCTGATAGTGAAAATGTTATTAATTTATATGCTAAATTTGTAGAATATTATACAGTTAGTTATTATGATGAAGATAATACATTAATTAGATCAGATGATTTAGCTAAAGCTAATTTAAGTAACTATACGCTTATTGCTGATTATAGTTGTCCTAATGAAGCTAAATTACTAGGATTTACAAGTTCACTTGGAAGTTCAGTAATTAAATATGCAAACAATGAGGTTATTGAAGTAACAGGAAACACTAATATATATACTAAGTGTGGTAAAGCAACAGTTGTATATGTAAGCGAAGATACTACAGTAACAGTTGGTTATAACGAAGAAGAAATAGAAAAATATGAAGTTCCAAAACCAAGTGATGTAGGACTTGAAACACCAACTTACTTCGTAAAAGTTGATGAGAAAACTGAAACAAGTATGGAAGTAATTCCAGATGAAGCTTTAGAAGTGATTGAAAATCAAATCAAGTTAAGTGAGGCTAAAAAGAAAGCTGGAAGTAATACTGAAATATTAGTTGGAGATAATGTTGAAGAAAAAGAAAAAGTTTTTGATGGATGGGTTACTAAAGAAGAAAATCCAGAAGAACCTGAAAATCCAATAATTACTCCGGTAGATGAGAATTATAAGCCTACAGAAGATAGTGAAAATAAACTTGAAGCTGTATGGAAAGAACAAGAAGAAAAGACTGAAGTTCTAACAGACGAAACAAAAACAGAAGGTGAAACTACTAATGAAACAGTAGAACCACCAACTATAGAAGAACCACCAGTACAAGAAACAAAAGTTATAGAAGTACCAACTGTAGAAGAAGTACCAAATATAACAATGTAACAATAAGCATTCTTAAACGAATGCTTTTTATATACGTAAAAACATGCTATAATTAAAAAGAGGTACATTATGGAAATCATACTAGATAATAAAACATTTAAAGTATTTATAACTAAGAAAAACAATAAGAATATGTATTTAAGAGTTAAAAAAGATGGAATATATATAACATGTAATTATTTTGTTACTAAAGGACTAATTAAATCATTCATTGAAAAGAATAAAGATTCAATACTTGAAATGGATGAAAGAATACAAATGAAAGAGCAAAAGAAAGAAGAATTTTACTACTTAGGAAATAAGTATGACGTTATAATATTAAATACAGTTTCTAAAATAGAATTCATAGATGACAAAGTTTATGTTAAAAATAAAACATATTTAAATACATTTCTTAAAAAAGAAGCAGAAAGAATATTTAATGAAAGACTAGAAATATGTTATAATTTATTTGAAGAAGATATTCCATATCCAGAATTGTTAATAGGCAAAATGACTCGCAAGTGGGGCTACTGTAATAAAAGTAAAAAACTTATTAAATTAAATTTTGAATTAATAAAATATAGTATTAATGAAATAGATTATGTAATTATACATGAACTATCTCATTTAATAGAATTTAATCATTCAAAGAATTTTTGGAATATTGTTAAGAAATATAAACCTGATTATAAAGAAAGTACTAAAATATTAAAGGAGGAATAACATGCTTGTAACATCTAAAGATAATAATAGAATCAAAGAGATTAGAAAACTTTTAAATAAAAAATATTCTATAGAAAAAGGATTATTTGTTATTGAAGGAGAAAATTTAGTTGAAGAAGCCATTAAAAATAACTTACTTGTAGAATTATTTGTTCTTGAAAACTATGAATGTAATTATGATGTTCCCTATGATACAGTTACTCTTGATGTTATGAAAAGTATGAGTGATTTAAAGAGTACTCCAAGATTACTAGGTGTTGCGAAAATAAAAAACGATAATAAAATTGGTTCTAAAATACTTATATTAGATGGAGTGCAAGATCCTGGTAATGCTGGTACTGTTATAAGAAATTCAGTAGCATTTGATATAGACACTATTATATTTAGTAATGATTCAGTAAGTCCATATAATGAAAAAGTATTAAGAAGTACTGGTGGTATGATATTTAATACTAATATAATAATAGGCAATATTGAAGAAAAAATTAATGAAATAAAGAATAAAAATATTAAAGTAATAGGTACATCATTAAAATCTTCTATTTCACTTGAAAAACTTGAAAAAACTAGTGGATTTGCTATAATATTTGGAAATGAAGGAAATGGAGTAAAAGATAATATATTAAGTCTATGTGATGAAATAGTTAGAATAGATATGAATCCTAAATGTGAAAGTTTAAATGTAGGAGTATCTACTGCTATAATATTATATTATTTATATAAATAAAGAGGTTGTTATGAAATACATATTTATTGGAAGGATAGTTAATACACATGCCCTTAAGGGCGAAGTAAGAATAGTAAGTGATTTTGAATTTAAAAATAGAATTTTTAAAGAAAACACTCTTCTTTATATTGGAGAAAATAAAGATAAAGAAATAATTGAAACATATAGAAAACATAAACAATTTGATATGGTTAAATTTAAAGGAATAGACTATATAAATGATGTATTAAAATATAAAGGTAGTAAAGTATATATTGATGAATCTATTCTTAATCTTAAAGATGATGAAATACTTATAAGTGAACTAATAAATATGGATGTGTATAATGATAATAAATATGTTGGTAAAATAACTGAATATAGAAGTGATAATGGTAATAACATGTTAAGAGTTAATAATAAGTTAATACCATATAATAAAGATTTCATAACTAAAATAGATAAAGAAAATAAGATTATTTATTTTCATGATATAGGAGTGTTCTTATGAGAATAGATATATTGACATTATTTCCTAGTATGTTTGATGGCTTCAAGACAGAAAGTATTATGAAAAGAGCTATTGAAAAAGGAAAAGTAGAAATAAATATTATTGATATAAGAGATTATACACCATATAAAAATAATCAAGTTGATGATTATCAATTTGGTGGAGGTGGTGGTATGATAATGATGTGTGAACCTGTATTTAACGCAGTAGAAAGTATTAGAACAGAAGATTCAACTGTTATCTTACTTACTCCAAGAGGTGAAACTTATAATGAAAAGAAAGCATATGAATTTAAAGATAAAAAACATCTTATAATAATATGTGGTCATTATGAAGGATTTGATGAAAGAATATATACTCTTGCTGATGAACTTGTTTCAATTGGTAACTTTATACTTACAGGTGGAGAATTACCGGCAATGATGATAACAGATTCAGTAGTAAGACTTGTTGATGGAGTAATAACAAGTACAAGTCTTGAATATGAAAGCTTCAATGATAATTTGCTTGATTACCCAGTTTATACTAAACCAAGAGAATTTAGAGGAATGGAAGTACCAGAAGTATTACTAAATGGTAACCATAAACTAATAAATGAATATAGAGAAAGTGAAAGAAAAAGAATAACAAAAAAATATAGAAAAGATTTATTATAGGTGATATGTATGAGATATGTAATAGAACATAAAGGAGAAGAAAAGAAATTAACTTGTCATAATGTTAAGATAGTTGGACTATCTGTTACTCCTAAAAACAATGTAAAAGATTTAACTATTAAAGCAGATAAAATTATTTTAATAGACCCAAATTTATGTGAAACATACATACGTAGAAGAATAAATAAAAAAATAGATAAAGTAATAAAATTTATGATAAAAATACTAAATGATGAAGATACAACTGATGGAGATGCAGGGCTTGTATTAGATGAAGTAAATAAATTAAAAGGAATAATTATTAATAAATATAAAGAATATATGTTAGAAAGTGAATATAAATCATTACTTACGAAACTTATATTAATTGAAGAAGAATTCAAAAGAAATTATAATAATAAATTATATAATACTTATGGTAGTAATAACATATATTATGAAGAAGAATATAGTGAAGGAAGAAGTAGATAATGAAAGAAGATTTTAAATTAATGAATTTAAAAGGTACTAGTGATTTCTTACCTGAAGAACAAATTATTAGAAATAGAATTACTGATACCTTAAAGAAAAAGTTTGAACTATATGGATTTTTACCACTTGAAACACCTATATTATGCTACTACGATTTACTTGCGAGTAAGTATGCAGGTGGAGCTGAAATATTAAAGGAAGTTTATAAGTTTAAAGATCAAGGTATGAGAGATATAGGTCTTCGTTATGATTTAACAGTACCATTTTCTAAAGTAATCGGTATGAATAAAGGACTTATATTACCATTTAAGAGATATGAAATAGGTAAAGTATTTAGAGATGGACCTGTAAAATTAGGTAGAGCTCGTGAATTTTATCAATGTGATGTTGATGCTTGTGGAGTTGAGTCTCCTTATGCTGAAATAGAATATTTCATGATGAGTAAAGAAGTATTTAAAGAATTTAATCTTGATGTTGAAATAAGATATAACAATAGAAAATTCTTAAGTGGATTACTTGAATATGTAAGTGTTCCTAAAGAAAATATTGGAGCATTCATAACATTAATTGATAAATTAGATAAGTTAACTAGAGATGATATTGAAAGTGAACTTGAAGAATTATCATCTAAAGAAGTAGTAGATAAAGTATTTAAATATTTTGAATATGATTTAGATATGTTAACAAGTGAACTAGGAAATACAAATGTAGAATTATTAACAGAAGGAATAAATGAACTTAATAGTTTAGATAAACTTATTAAAGATTTGAATTTAGATTTATGTAAGTTTACACCTTTCTTAGCAAGAGGTCTTGAAATATATACTGGAACCGTATGGGAAATATTTGATAAAACTGGAGAATTTAAGTCAGCCTTAGGTGGAGGAGGTAGATATGATAAAATAATCACTAACTTCTTACACAATGGTGAAGAGTATCCAGCAATAGGTATGTCATTTGGACTAGAGCCAATATACACATTACTTAAAGAGAAAGAATCAAAAGATTTAAAGAAATATGACGTGTATGTTTATTCATTTAATAATGATAAATACTTATTTGAAATATCTAATATGTTAAGACAAAATAATATAAAAGTATTAACAGAACTTAATAATATAAAACTAAAGAAAGCAATGAATAATGCTAATCGTGAAAAAATAGATAAAGTTATCATAATAGGTGAAGATGAACTTAAAAATAATTCAGTTACATTAAAAGACATGATAACGGGTAATCAAGAATTAGTAAAAATAGAAAATATAGTTTCAAAAATAAAAGAGATGTAAAGAACATACTGCTTTACATCTTTTATTTGATTAAATATTTTAATGTGATAAAATATATATGAAAGATAGGATGATTGTTATGAATAAAAAAGGTTTTACATTAATTGAGTTACTTGCAGTAATCGCTATTTTAGCAGTACTTGTGTCTTTAGCAGTGCCAAAAATATTAGAATATTATAATAAATCAAAAAAAGATGCATTCTTAATTGAGGTAGGTAAACTGTATACTGAAACAAAACAAGAAATTGATTCAGCAGTAATAAGAAATCAAAAGTTTACTGGTGCTAATTCTGTAAAAGGACCTAAACTTGATTTATTATTAGAAAATCTTGATTATTGTATTGAAGTAAAAGATGGAATAATCACATCTGTAAAAGCATATAATGATGAATATTATATAGAAACCAATGCATCATACGATACATTTAAAAAAACAGTTACAATTGATGATATAAAAGAACATAGTAAAACATATACATGTGATTAGAAAGAGAAATCTTTCTTTTTATTTTATCTGCATTTATGGCTTTAAAGGAAATAAAAAACTTCCTAAATAGGAAGCTTATAATCAATATGGTGACCCGTACGGGATTTGAACCCATAAATGCACGCGTGAAAGGCGTGTGTGTTAACCGTTTCACCAACGGGCCATTTATATAAAATGGTGGGCCTGGATGGACTTGAACCATCGACCTTTCGCTTATCAGACGAACGCTCTAACCGCCTGAGCTACAAGCCCATCTGCTTAAATTTAACTCAAAATTAAGTCACAATTAAAGCTGACTACTTAATATTATACTATTTTTTACAAAAAAGCAACCATTTTTTTAAAAAAAGTGATATTTTTTATAAATTATTGCAAAAAAATATGTATTATTGTATGATATATATAGAAAATAGGAGGAAAAATTATGTCACCATCAACAATAAATACAATTGTAACAGTAGTTTTTATAATACTTGGTATAACATTTACAAGATCAATCCTTATAATGTTAGGTGGAAAAAATATTTTTAAGAAGGCACACAAAGGAGAAAAGACAGCATATTATCCAATTATAAATTTATTTACTATGTTAGAAATAGTTGATATGTCTATTTTTTATGGTATATTATTTTTCGTTCCTGGAATTAATTTAATAATACTTGCGATAATGTCTTATAAACTTGGTACTGTATTTAATACAACATTTGGTTTTAAAATGGGACTTGTATTTTTACCTATATGTTTTTATCCATTATTATTTATAAGTGATAAGCAATATAAAATAAGTGATGAAGAATACTTTAAAGCGCTTGATGATGCTAAAGGTGAAAGTATAAATTTAATGACACAAGATGAAATTAATGCTGAAAATAATGAAATAGTGGATGAAGGTCCAATTGTTGATTCGGTTTTTAAAAGTGATTTACAACTTATGGAAAAACCAGCTCCATATAAAGCAGCTAAGATAGACTTACTTGGTATGGAAAAGGAGAAATCTATGTCTAAAGAAGAAAATATATTTGAACCAATTGAAGTAAAAGACCCACCAAAACCTATAAAAGAAGATGGTGAAGTACCAGTAGAAAGTACGAGTAAATTTACAACTGAACTTGATAAGAAAAAAGAAGTAGAATATGTAGACTTATAAAAAGTGTGTAAATGTATTAACAATGAAAGTGTAAACCTTTTCTTTACACTTTTTTTAAATTTTTGTATAATGAGTTATGGAGATTAGGTGATTATGGCAGAATATAATGAAAAATCAATAAAAATATTAGAAGGTCTTGAAGCAGTTCGTAAAAGACCTGGTATGTATATAGGTAGTACTGATAAAAGAGGACTACATCATTTAGTATGGGAAATTGTTGACAATGCGATAGATGAAGCCATAAACGGATATGGTAAAAAAATAACAGTTACTCTTACTAAAGTAGGAAGTGTAAGAGTTAGTGATGAAGGACGTGGAGTTCCAATTGGAAAACATTCTTCAGGAAAGTCAACACCAGAAGTAATTTATACAGTATTACATGCTGGTGGAAAGTTTGAAACAGATGGATATAAAGTATCAGGTGGACTACACGGTGTTGGTTCATCTGTTGTTAATGCATTATCTAAATGGATGAAAGTTACTATTTGTAGAGAAGGCAAGATATGTGAAATATCATTTAAAAATGGTGGTCATGTAGATAAAGAACTAAAACAAATAGGTACAACTAAACAAACAGGTACAACTGTAGAATTCTTCCCAGATGAAGAAATATTTGGTAATGCAAGATTTAGTTACACTACAATATGCGAAAGAATGCAAGAAAGTGCTTTTCTTATAAATGGTCTTACTATGGAAGTAATAGATGAAGAAGATGATAAACATAATACATATTGTTATGATAATGGACTTGTATCTTTTGTAGAATATGTTAACGAAGGAAAAGACGTACTTCAAAAAGTAATTAACTTTAGTGGTGAAAAGAATGGTATAGAAGTTGATATCGCAATGCAATATACTGATTCATATAATGAAAATATAATGTCATTTGTTAACAATGTTAAAACTGTTGATGGTGGTAGTCATGAAGTTGGATTTAAGACAGCACTTACTAAAGTATTTAATGAATATATTAGAGCAAACAATCTTCTTAAGAGTAAAGAAGGACTTGATGGTAGTGATACAAGAGAAGGTTTAACAGCAATAATTAGTTTAAAAATACCTGAAAATTTACTTCAATTTGAAGGACAAACTAAAGGTAAACTTGGTACTCCACAAGCAAGAACAGTAGTGGAAAGTGTAGTATATGAAAAATTATCTTACTATTTAGAAGAAAATAAAGAATCAGCTACATCTATAATGGATAAAGCATTAAAAAGTAAACTTGCTCGTGAAGCAGCTAGAAAAGCAAGAGCAGAAGCAAGAGCTGGAAAAGGTAAAGGTAAAAGTGAAAAAGTATTACTTGGTAAATTAACACCAGCACAAAGTAAAGAATATCATAAAAATGAACTATTCATAGTAGAAGGAAATAGTGCCGGTGGTACTGCTAAAAGTGGTAGAGATAAACGTCATCAAGCAATACTACCATTAAGAGGAAAAATAATTAACTGTGAAAAATCAACAGTTGCAGACCTATTTAAAAATGAAGAAATAAATACAATAGTACACGCAATAGGCGCTGGAGTAGGAGCTGACTTTGATTACACTGAATCAAACTATGGTAAAGTTATAATAATGACCGATGCTGATGATGATGGAGCACACATTCAAACATTACTTCTTACATTCTTCTATAGATGGATGAGAGATTTAATTGAACATGGAATGCTTTATATAGCAGTTCCACCATTATATCTAGTTAAATATAATAAAGATAAAAAGTATATAAATACAAATGAAGAGTTAAATGAATTTAAAAATACATTTAAAGGTAAATATACAATTCAACGTTATAAAGGACTTGGTGAAATGAATGCAGACCAATTATGGGAAACAACAATGGATCCAGCAAGTAGAACTCTTGTAAAAGTAAGAATAGATGATAAAGCCCTTGCTGAAAAAAGAGTTGGAGTTCTTATGGGAGATGACTCTGAAGTTCGTAAAGAATGGATAGAAGAAAACGTAGAATTTACACTTGAAGATGATTATACGAAAGGAGCAAAATAATGGCAAAAGAAAAAGAAACAACAATAATAGAAAAGATAAATGATTTTGCTCTTGAAGAAATCATGGGAGAGAGATTTGGTAGATATGCTAAATATATCATTCAAGATAGAGCTCTACCAGACGTTCGTGATGGATTAAAACCAGTTCAAAGAAGAATACTTTATTCAATGTATAAAGATAAAAATACATATGATAAAGAAACAAGAAAATCTGCTAAAACAGTAGGTAATGTTATAGGTAATTACCATCCACATGGAGATACATCTGTTTATGATGCAATGGTAAGACTTAGTCAAAAATGGAAACAAAGAGTAATACTTGTTGATATGCAAGGAAATAATGGTTCAATTGATGGAGATGGACCAGCCGCAATGCGTTATACAGAAGCAAGGCTTGCTAAAATAAGTAATGTACTTTTAGAAGATATAGATAAAGATTCAGTTGAAATGGCTTTAACATTTGATGATTATAGCTATGAACCAACAGTTTTACCAGCATACTTTCCAAACCTTTTAGTAAATGGTGCAACTGGTATAAGTGCTGGATATGCAACTAACATCCCACCACACAATTTAGGTGAAGTAATAGATGCAACTATTAAAAGAATAGATAGTCCAAATTGTAGACTTGATACGATTATGGATATAGTAAAAGGTCCAGACTTTCCAACTGGTGGTATAGTAGAAGGAAAAGATGCTCTTATAAAAGCTTATACAACTGGTAAAGGAAAAGTAGTAGTAAAAGCAAGATATGACTTTGATAATACAAAAGGTAAAAATCAAATAATCATAACAGAAATTCCATATGACACTATCAAGAAAAATATAATAAGTAAAATAGAAGAAATAAGACTTGATAAAAAGATAGATGGAATACTTGAAGTAAGAGATGAATCAGATAGAAATGATGAACTTCGTATAGTAATAGAACTTAAGAAGGACGCTAATAAAGATTTAATAATAAATTATTTACTTAAGAATACTGATTTACAAGTAAACTATGCATATAATATGGTCGCAATAGTAAATAAAACTCCAAAGACACTTGGAATACTTGATATATTAGATGCATTTATTGCTCATAATAAAGAAGTAGTAACAAAGAGAACTAAATTTGATTTAGATGTAGATTTAAAGAAAATTCATATTATTGAAGGATTTATTAAAGCACTTGATATATTAGATGAAGTTATTAAAACAATTCGTAAAAGTAAAAATAAAAGTGATGCGATAGAAAACTTAATGCACGAATATGAATTTACTCGCGCACAAGCTGAAGCAATTGTAATGATGCAGTTATATAAATTAACTAATACTGATGTAACTGAACTTAAAAATGAATTTGAAGAACTTACTAAAGAAATCGCATATTTTAGAGAAATACTATCTAGTGAAGAAAAATTATTATCTGTTATTAAAGATAAACTTAGAAGTATTAAGAAAGAATATGCTGATCCAAGACGTACTACTATTAAAGATGAAGTAAGTGAAATTAAGATAGATACACTTGATATGATAAGTAAAGAAGACTTTATTGTATGTATATCTAATAGTGGATATGTTAAAAAGGTATCAATGAAATCATATAATGCAACACCTAATGAATATCCAGGAGTAAGAGAAAATGATTATATAACAGGTTTCTTTAAGATTAATAATGTTGATACAGTATTATTATTTACAAATTTAGGTAACTATTTATATTTACCAGTAAGAGATATAAATGAAGCTAAATATAAAGATATTGGTAGTCATATATCTAATTATATTAAAGTTAGTGATGGAGAAAAGATAATTCAATCATTTGGAGTATCTAAATTTGATAAAACAATAATTACTGCATTTACTAAAAATGGTATGGTTAAAAGAATGACTTTAAAAGACTTTGAAGTATCAAGATATTCTAAACCTATTGCTATGTTTAAATTAAAAGACAATGATGAAGTAATTAGTGTAAGTAATAAAATGTATGAAGACACAATTGTTGTTACTAAAGAAGGTTATGCATTAAAATATTCTACTAGTGAAATACCATTAGTTGGTCTTAGAACAAGTGGTGTTAAATCAATAAATCTAGGAAGTAATGATGAAGTAATTAGTTCATTTAATGTAAATCCTGATAAAGAATATATAACAGTATTTACAGATAGAAATACTGCTAAAAGAATAAAAGTAGAAGAAATTCAAAAAACAACAAGAGCTAAAAAAGGTTCACTAATTATTAAGAGTCCTAAAACTAAACAATATAATTTATTTAGATGTTATAACACAAATAGTAAAACAATATTTGGTATTCTTGATGGTGATATAGGATATATGAAATCAAGTGATATAAATATTATGGATAAATTAAGTACAGGAAGTCAAATTACTAAAAAGAATATAGAAGATATATTTATTGTTAGTAGACTTAAAGATATTACTAAAATAGAAGTTTCAAAAGAAGAACCACAAGTAGAAGAAATAAAAGAAGATAAAAAAGAAACACCTAAAAAAGAGTCAAGAGAACAACTTACTATGAGTGATTTCTTTGAAGAATTTAAATTATAATATAAAAAGTTATTACGATACACCGTAATAACTTTTAAAATACAAGAATTATTACGATAGAGCGTAATAACTTTTGAATCAAAATATTTAATTAATAATTACGTATGGTATTGATAACTGTCTTTTATTTAGCATATTTAAGTAACATATATTGAAGTAGGAATTGACAATTCCATATTTATCAACTATAATATACAACCAATTAGGGGAGATAAATTTATGGAAAAGAATTTTAAAAAGCAAGTAGATTTAGTAGATTCAAGTAATAATATTAATGATAAACTTTTATTGATTTCATTATATTATGAATTTGATAATTATATTACTAGTGTGTTAGGTGATGATGAAGAAAGTAAGGGTTACATTCACGCTATAGAAAAAGGATTTGAATTTATAATAAAGTGTGTTAGTGATAGAAGAATAAATGTAAATAACAGTAGTTTTAGTGCTGTAGAGTTAATGGACAGTTATTTAAGTTCACTTTTAAAAGCTGATGCACCTGAAAGTGTAAAATTATGCGTAGTATCATTTAAAAATGAATTATATTTACTTATTAAAGGTATGAGATATGTTAAATATATTGAAAAACTTGATTCATTCTCTTTACAAGAACAAAGCGATACTATGTTTGAATTTAGAAAATTTATTAATAAAGTATCTTTAACAACAATGGCATATTATGAAGACAATAAAAGTAGAGAAATAAATTCTTGG
The DNA here is from genome assembly GCA_934102215.1 of uncultured Bacilli bacterium. Classification (GTDB taxonomy): domain Bacteria; phylum Bacillota_I; class Bacilli_A; order RF39; family UBA660; genus CAG-1000. The sequence continues at coordinate 7,142 of CAKOSH010000008.1, read as the reverse complement.
ATGCTTGAAAATTTAGGATTAAAATTAAATGAATATTTAGAAGATTGTAAAGTAAAAAATATTCCTTCAAATGAAATTAAAGATAACTTAAATAAAGTATTGAGAGAAACAGCAAAAAAATATTTATTAGAGCAAGTAAAAGCTGGTAAACTTGGAATAGATGGATTAAAAGAGGAATATCGAAAATATTTTTCTAGTTTTACTGATACAGAACAAAAGTTATGGTTAATAGGAGTAGCATATGATATATCAGGATGTAAAACAGCCTTTAAAGGACAAGAAGCTGAAAGAGAAAAAGAAATATGTGAAACAGCAGGTATTGATGAATTAGAATATTTAAAAACAACATATTCTATGGCAATACGTATAGCATTTGATAGATTTGAAGAAGGACTAAAAAATATTGATAGTACTTCACCTGAAGAAGAAGGATACCCTAGAAAATTCAAATTTAATGATAAACAAGATAAAGAAACAAAATAGATTTGACAAACTAATTTAATGAATGTATAATTAGGTCATAAATCTTTGATGTGGAGAAGTAATATATAGATGTTTTAAAGAGAGTTAGTGTTTGGTGAAAACTAATAAACTATATATATGAATAACACCACTGAGTGGAATATTGAACTAGTAGTAAGTATTCCCGGGAAACCGTTATAATAATTAAGTTAAATAAGGGATGGTAATCGTCATTATGACTCCTTTTACCATCTCTTTTTATTTTATGAAAGGGAGATGAAATATATGGATGTTAAAGATTTATTTAAAAAAATAGAAGACTACGAAAATAAAGATGTAGTATTAGAAGGTTGGGTTCGTAATAATAGAAATCAATCTAATTTTGGATTCATTGATTTTAATGATGGAACATATTTTCAAAATTTACAACTAGTATATGATAAAGAATTATCTAATTTTGATATGATTAGTAAAATTAGAGTAGGTTCAGCTATAAGAGTTAATGGAACAATAATTAAATCACAGGGTAGTGGACAAAGTCATGAAATGAAAGTTAAAAATATTGAAGTATTAGGAGACTGTCCTGAAGATTATCCAATTCAACCAAAAAGACACACAAGAGAATTCTTAAGAGAACTAGCGTATTTAAGACCAAGAACAAACTTATTTAATGCAGTTTTTAGAGTAAGAAGTGTTGCTGCTCATGCGATACATGAATATTTTCAAAGTAATAACTATGTATATTTTCATAGTCCAATTATAACAGGAGCAGATTGTGAAGGATCAGGACAAATGTTCAAAGTAACAACCCTTGATATGAATAATCTTCCTTTAGGGGAAGATAAGAAAGTTGATTTTAAGAAAGATTTGTTTGGAAAACAAACATATATAACAGGTTCTGGTCAACTTCATGGAGAAACTTTTGCTCTTGCATATAAAAAAATATATACATTTGGTCCAACAATGAGAACTGAAAACTCAAATACAAAAACACATGCTAATGAATTCTGGATGATTGAACCTGAAATAGCATTTTGTGATATGAATGGAATAATGGATATAGAAGAAGAAATGTTGAAATTTATTATCAAGTATGTAATGGAAAGATGTCCACTTGAAATAGATTTCTTTGATAAATTTGTAGAGAAAGGACTTAAAGATAAATTAAATAAAGTATTAAATAGTAAATTCGTAAGAATTACTCATCATGATGCTATAACTTTATTAAAAGAAGCAAAAGTTGACTTTGAATTTAAACCAGAATATGGCGAGGATATTGCCAAAGAACATGAAAAATATATTACAGAACACTTTAATGGTCCAGTATTTATAACAGACTGGCCAAAAGATATTAAAGCGTTCTACATGAAATTAAATGATGATAATGAAACAGTAGCTGCAGTAGATTTAGAAGTACCAGGTTCTGGAGAATTAATTGGTGGAAGTCAAAGAGAAGATGATTATGATAAACTAATTAATAGAATGAAAGAAATGAATATACCACTAGAAAACTTAGATTGGTATACAAATCTTAGAAGATTTGGAGGCTGCTACCACGCAGGATTTGGTCTTGGATTTGAAAGATTAATAATGTATTTAACAGGTATTGAAAACATAAGAGATGTAATACCTTATCCAAGAACACCTAATAACTGTGACTACTAAAAGGAGGAACAGTGAAAACAAATAAATATCGTACTATAATGATTAGTGAAATAGAAAACGATATGGTAGGAAAAGAAATAATAGTTAGTGGTTGGGTACAAAATATAAGAGATCATGGAGGAGTTTTATTCCTTGATTTAAGAGATACAAGTGGAGTATTACAAACTGTATCAAATGATGACTCTATATTTAAAGGCCTAGCAAAAGAAACAGTTATAAGATTAAAAGGTATACTTCGTAAAAGAGATGAAGATACTATAAATAAAAAAATTAAAAGTGGAGAAGTGGAATTATTAATAAGTGAACTTGATGTACTTGGAAAGTCACTTCATGAATTACCATTTGAAATAATGTCTAGTAAACAAGTAAGCGAAGATATTAGACTTAAATATAGATATTTAGATATGAGAAATGATAAAGTAAAAGATAATATATTACTTAGAAGTGAAATACTACATTTCTTAAGAAATAAGATGTATGATTTAAATTTTACTGAAGTACAAACACCTATACTTACTGCATCTAGCCCAGAAGGAGCAAGAGATTTTGTTGTTCCAAGTAGAAACTTTAAAGGTAAATTCTATGCTTTACCACAAGCTCCACAAATATATAAAGAATTATTAATGGTAGGTGGAATAGATAAATATTTTCAAGTGGCACCTTGTTTTAGAGATGAAGATGCTAGAAGTGATAGAACATTAGAGTTTTACCAACTTGATCTTGAAATGAGCTTTGTTACTGAAGAAGAAGTACTTCTACTTGGAGAAGAAATATTTCATTCAGTATTCACAAAGTATAGTGATAAAAAAGTTTCACCTAAACCATTTAGAAGAATAAGTTACAATGATTCAATGGAAATGTATGGAACAGATAAGCCAGATTTAAGAAACCCACTTATAATAAAAGATATAAGTAAGATACTTGAAAATACCACATTTGGTCCATTTAAAAGTTCAATTGTAAAAGCAATAGTTGTAGATGATATAGGAGATAAATCTAACTCATGGTTCAATGAAATAGTGGATTATGCATCATCTATAGGAATGCCAGGTATAGGATATTTAACACTTACTAAAGATAAAACATTTAAAGGACCTATAGATAAATTCTTAAGTGATACAGAAAGAAAAGAATTAATAGAATTTCTATCTATGAAAGAAAATTCAGTAGTATTCTTTATTGCTAATAAGAATAAGAAAGTAGCTCAAAAATTTTCAGGACAAATAAGAACATATCTTGGAAAGAAACTTGATTTAATAGATGAAAATAGAATAGAATTATGTATTATTAATGACTTTCCAATGTTTGAATATGATGAGAAACTTAGAAAATATGAATTTTGTCATAACCCATTTAGTCTTCCACATGAAAGCAATATAGAGTATAATAAAGATAACATGGATGAAATACTAGCTTATCAATATGACTTTGTATGTAATGGTAATGAGATGGCAAGTGGTGCAATAAGAAATAGTAATGTTGAGTCACTTATAAAAGGATTTGAAGCAGTAGGTTATAAGAGAGATGAAGTTGAACTTAAATTTCAATCATTAATAACTGCATTTAAATATGGATGTCCACCTCATGGAGGTATGGCTCTTGGAATAGATAGAATTATTATGATAATAAAAGATGAATCAAACTTAAGAGAAGTACAAGCATTTCCAGTAAGTACTAGTGGTCAAGACCTTATGATGGGAAGCCCTAGTACATTAGAACCAAAGCAATTAGAGGAGCTCGGTATTAAGATAAAGGAGGAATAATAATGAGTAATTTCACAAAAGAAATGATAGATGATTATGCTGATAAATTACTTATAGGATTAACAGAAGAAGAAAGAACTAATATACAAGAAGAATTTGATGAAATAGAAAAAAATATGGATTTAATAAATGAAATACCAAATATTAAAGATACTGAACCACTTAGTTATCCATATGATTCTTATGTAGATGATTTAAGAAGTGATGAAGATGTACTTGAAGAAATACCTATTGAAGATTTACTTAAGAATTGTGACCAATATGAAGGTAGAGAAGTAGAAGTACCAAAGGTGGTGGGATAATGATAACTAAAAATATTAAAGAATTACATGAAGACTTATTAAATAAGAAAGTTACTTCAAAAGAACTAGTAGACGAATCATTAAAAAAATGTCATAGTATACAAGATATAACTAATTCATTTGTAACTATAATTGATGATGCGAAAGAAAGAGAAGTAACAGATGAACTTGTAAGTGGTATACCTTTTGGAGTTAAAGATAACTTTTCTACTAAAGATATTTTATCAACAGGAAGTTCTAATACATTAAAAGATTATGTTCCATTCTTTGATGCGACCGCAGTACTAAATCTTAAAAATAAAGGTGCTGTTCCAGTTTCAAAAACTGTTATGGATGAACTTGGTATGGGTGGAACTGGTACTACAGGACATACTGGTATTGTACATAATCCCTGGGATACTAGTAGAATGACAGCAGGAAGTTCAGCAGGTAGTGCAGCATCAGTCGCATGTGGATGTTATCCATTCGCTCTTGGTAGTGATACAGGAGACTCAATACGTAAACCAGCTGCATACTGTGGAATAGTTGGTTATAAACCTACATATGGCATGATATCAAGATATGGACTTTTTCCATTTGCATGCTCACTTGATACAGTAGGTGTATTATCAAGAAGTGTAGAAGATGCCGCTATCGCAGTTGATGCTATGAAAGGAAAAGATCCTAAAGATATGACGACCTGGGATTCAAGTGATATAGAATTATATAAAAGCTTAAATAAAGATGTTAAAGGTAAAAAATTATTCTATATTAAAGAAATAACAGATATAAAAAATTATAAAAATCCAAGTGAAGAATTAAAAAATCATTTAGAAAACTTTAATAAAACAATAGAACTTTGTAAAAAAATTGGTATAGAAGTATATGAAGAAAGTGTTGATAAAAAGATATTAGATGCAGTACCTTCAGTTTATGTAGTGTTATCTTGTGCAGAAGCAACAAGTAATATGTCTAACTTAACTGGAATTAGTTTTGGACCAAGAGGTGAAGGAGAAACTCCATTTGAAATAATGAAAGATCACAGAACTAAAGGATTTAGTCCACTTATTAAAAGGAGATTTGTAATAGGTTCTTACGTACTTCAAAAAGAAAATCAAGAAAAGTATTTCATAAATGCTAAAAGAGTAAGAAGACTTATTGTTAACAAAATGAACGAATTATTTAATAAATATGATGGACTTATTTTACCTGTAGGCAGTGGCCCTGCTAAACCTATAGAGGACTCTAAAAATAAATTATCTAGTTCAAATAATATTTTAGAAGATCACTTACAAATAGGTAATTTTGGTGGATATCCATCAATAACAATACCAAATGGATTTGTAAATAATCTTCCAGTTGGAGTAAATATAACAGGTAAAGTAAAAGATGATATAAATGTTTTAAATATTGCATACGCTCTTGAAAGTAATATGGAATATAAAAATCAAATTGCGAAGGAGGTGTTATAATGTCATATAAGGCAGTAATAGGACTTGAATTTCACTGTGAAATGAAGTCAAATACAAAAGTATTTTCACCATCAAGCAATAGTTTTAGTAAAAGAGCTAACTCAAATGTAGCACCACTTGATATGGCATTTCCAGGTACACTTCCAGTTCTTAACAAAACATGTGTTAAAAAAGCAATAATGATGGCTTCAATATTAAATTGTAAAATACCTGAATATATGGAATTTGATAGAAAGAATTATTATTATCCAGATCTTCCAAAGGGATATCAATTAACACAATTCTTTAATCCAGTTGGAGTAAATGGTAAAATAACTATAGATGTAAAAGGCACTAAAAAAGAAGTATTAATTCATGATATACATTTAGAAGAAGATGCTGCTTCGCTTGATCACTATTATAATACTTCAACAATAGATTATAATAGAGCAGGGGTTCCACTTTTAGAACTTGTAACAGAGCCATGTTTACATAGTGCAGATGAAGCACTAGCATTCTTAGAACATGTTAAGAGTATTTATGAATATACTGATATATCAGAATGTGATACTAAAAAAGGTCAAATAAGAGCTGATGTAAACGTATCAATAATGAATGAAGATGATACTTGCTTTGGTACAAAAGTAGAAGTTAAAAACGTAAATAGTTTTGATGCGATTAGAAAAACAATAGAATATGAAATTAAAAGACAATCAGAATTAAAAGATGCAGGACGTTATGATGAAGTAGTACAAGAAACAAGAAGATGGGATGATGAAAGTGGCACTACTATCCATATGAGAAGTAAGGCTGATGCGATAGATTATAAATACTTCACAGAACCAAATATTCCAAGATATAAAATATCAAAGGAATTAATAGAAGAAATTAAATCACAAATACCAATGCTTGCAGGTGAAAGAAAAGAAAAATATATGAATGAGTATGGACTTTCAGAATATGATGCAAACGTACTTACTAAAAATAAAAAAGTATCAGATTATTTTGAAGAATGCATTAAAGATAAATGTGATCCTAAAATGGCATGTAACTGGATAACAACAAGATTACTTGGTGAAATAAATAAGAGTGAAGACATAACAATAGACAACATATTCATAAGACCAAACATGATAGTAGAATTAATAACACTTGTAAATGATAAAAAAATATCATCAGATCAAGCTAAAAAAGTATTTACTAAAATGCTAGAAGAAAAACTAACTCCAAAAGAAATAGTTAAAAAATATGATATGGAAGTAATAGAAGATTCATCATTTATAGATTCTCTTGTAGATGAAGTAATAAGTGAAAATGAAAAAGCAATCACAGATTATCATAATGGAAGAACTAATATGTTAGATTATCTAGTTGGTCAAGTAATGAAAAAATCAAAAGGAAAAGCAAATCCAGTTGAAGCAAAATCTAAAATGTTAGAAAAAATGGTTCTAGATAATCTAGTGGGGAGTAATGATTAACTATTTAGACAATCTAGTGGGGAGTTTTTATAAGAAAGCTAG
>CAKOSH010000007.1 GCA_934102215.1 uncultured Bacilli bacterium | reverse complement strand
CTAACAGTGAGTTATATTTTAGACATTAAAAAACTTACGACACCATAATAGGTTCGTAAGTTGTATTCAATTGGAGCAGGTGATGGGCAATGTTGTTTTTTATTTTCCCCTTATTATTACTTGATTTATCATTTTTTTACCACGAAAATTACCATGAAATATATTTATCAGTAGTTTTTGCTACCTCCTTTCGCAAGTTATTTTCAAGATGACCATATTTATTAACAGTAGTAGAGTAATTTGAATGGCCAATTCTTTTACTTATGTGATACAACTCCCAACCTTCATTCATCATAAGAGCAACATATGTGTGTCTTAAATCTTGAAGTCTAATTTTTGAAACACCTGATTCTTCTGTAAAACGATAAAATTGTTTTCTTAAACTTGAGTCCGAATATGGCTTATTAGTATTATAATTATAAAATATTATGTCATTAATATTAATTTGTTGCTGTATAAGATATTGTTTATATTTAAGTAATTCCTTTATTAACAAGTTACTAACATCAACAATTCTATCCGAATTGTAGTTTTTGGTATTTGATAAAAAGTCTTTAGATTTATTATTATAATTAATTGAGTGTGATATTCTAATAGTAGAATGTTCTTCGCTTATAGAACTCCAAGTTAAAGCCCTTGTTTCTCCAATTCTATCGCCTAAATGTAATTCAATTAATACTAATATTTTTATACGATATGCCAAATCACCTTTTTGATTAGAAATATAAGTCATAAATTTTTTAAATTCTTCAATCGTCCAATATTTCATTTCTACTTTTGGAACTTTGATACTTTTGATTCCTAAAGTTGGCTTTTTGTTAATCAAATTCTTTTCTTCATAACACCAATTTACAAATGCTTTTAATAATTTTAATATTTCATTTTTTGTTTTATCAGAAGCAACAACTTGATTCATAAAATCAATGATATTTTCTTTGAGCATTTTGTCAATTCTAAAATTTTCTAAATCTTTTAAATAACAATTGTATATTACATTTTTCTTTTTTAATGTATTATAAGACAGTTTTGATATTTCCTTACAATAATATATGTATTCATTCCATAAATCTTTAAATAGATAAGAATTAGTAGACTGTTCTATTTTTTTAATATTCAATTCTAGTTTTGCTTTATAATCTCTAGCAACTTTGATGTCATATATTTTTTGATTATTTATTTTAGATATCGTAGTATCATCATGTCTTATTACATAGTTTCCATTTTTACTATGCCTATATATATTTGAATATCTAGTTTTTTCATATATTCTATTCATTTTTTATTCCCCTTTCTTGATTTTAATCTATTAATTTAGTATAATTTTCTATAGAAAAACATTTAAAAAACTCAACTCTATTAGCGTGGATATTGATATTTAAAGTTTTTCTAATTTTTAGTACCTGTTGGCGCAGGTGCTATTTTTTATTTGAATTTACATTTTTTAAATGAGTATGTTGTAATTACTCCCATAAAATCTTCGATACTTCTTCCATTAAATTTACAATAAACAGTAACTGTATCATCTTTCTTTACTGATTTTAAAACGTCTCCATCGTCAAAATATGCGTCTAATTCAATAAGTTTATCACTTTCACTACTTTTATCCTTATATTGTATTTTTAAATAAGTATCACCCCAGAACTCTTCAACTTTATATATTTTACCTATGAAGTAGTAATATTTTCCCTCGTGTTCGTCTTCTGCTGCTATTTCATTTGCTATATAATCGCTATGTAATTTTTGAGGGTCTAATTTTATATACTCACTGTAATCAATATTTTCATCTGTATTTTCTTTATTTATGTATTGAACTATATTTATAATAATATAAATTAAGCATGAAAGACCTATGATAAATAATATAAGGCTGATAATACTTGCTAATTTTTTTGCTGTTTTCTTCTCATTATCTGAATTATTATTTAAGTTCTTTCCACATTTTAAACAAACATCTTGTACTTCTTTTAATTTGCTTCCACAATTACTACAAAACTTCATTAATTTTTCACCTCACTTTCCTTAACAATTCTATTACTTGAATTATCTCTTATAAATTTAAGATAATTATCAGCTTCATCTTCAAAACCGTTTCTATTAAATTCTAGCATTGTTTTATCTTGTTCTAGATGTGAAAGTTCAATATGAGCAAGTTCGTGTAGTATTGACTTTCTTTTTTTATAATAGGATAGGTTAGAATTAATAATTATATTGTATATACCTCTGTGGTTGAAAACGAATCCATTTATACCTTTACTCAAACTAACATAAGTGATGTTAGCGTTGTAATAATTTAATAGCTCTTGTTGAGTCATGTTCCCTTTTAATAATTCTATGATCATACTTAATACCTCTTTATTCTTTATATTTATATTAAGTACCTATACTAGCATACTTATTGTCAATTATTCTCCATCAAGTTCCTTATCTATTTCTCGTTTTCTTTTTTCTATAATGAACTTAATAGTTTCTTTATCTCCGTCAGTTAAAATGTTTTTATGTTTATCAAATAGTATTTCTAAATCATCTTTTGGAAATTCTATTCGTAAATCTTTTCCAATAAGTGCGTCCATTGGAACATTAAAGTAATCTGATAATTTAATTATATCTTCAGTTGTAATTTCTCTATCGTCAGATTCCCATTGACTTACTAAGACTCTTGATTTATCTACTATTTTTGCAATGTCTTCCTGTGTTAATTTTCTTTCTTGCCTTAAAAACTTAATATTTGTTGATAAATAATTCATAAATACAATTCTCCTTTCTGAACTGATTATACTATAAAAGTAACAAAATGTAAACAAAAATGTAACTTTTAGCAAAAATATACTTGACAATGTAACTATTAGCAACTATAATTGAAAATGTAAGGAGGAAAAATGAAAGATAAATTAAGTTATGTTTCAAATAATTTGAAATCATATCGTGTAAAGATGGGATATACACAAGAAAAAATGGCTGAAATTCTTGGAATTACGAGAACAACATATTGTGATTATGAAGTTAATCCTAGCAAACTTAATGTTGAAAAATTAAATAATATAGCTCAAGTATTAAATTGTGAATTATCTAGTTTTTTTGTAAAACCAAATGTAACTGAAAGCAACATTTTTGAAGAAAAAGAAGAATAAGTAGATATAATGAAAAAAATCAATATTCACGCGAAATAAAAGAAAGGAGTTGAGAATATGGAATATTACGATTCAAAAGAAATTATCAAAATAACTGGATTAGGAAAAACTGCAAGTTATAAGCTAATTGAAGAATTAAATACGAAACTTAAAAGAGAATATCCAGGAACGATAATTATAAGAGCAAAAGTTCCCAAATGGTACTTTGAAAAGAAGATATTAATAAAAGAACCTGAAAGGAGTAATAAATGATCATAAAAAAAGAAGAACAGATCGTTAAAAGTTCTTCACTAATAATTATACCAAAAAGTGAAGAATAAATCAATTTAAGGGGTTTAAATCTATGTCAAAAAAATATATTTGAAAGGAAAAATAGAAATGAAAGAAAAAGAACCTGAATTTATAGTAAGCCCTGAAAAGCTTAAAGAAAATCAAGAAAAAAGTTATGAAAAGGAATATTTTAAAGTAAAAGAAAATCAAGAAAAAATCATAACTTTAATAATAGGTATATTAGTCGTATTTATGATTGCTGCAGTAATAGTATTTTTAAACGATTACAATAAAAAAGAAATTAAAAATTGTATGAACAAAGGCAATAGTGAATATTTCTGTAAGGTTAATTTATAGGTGTAAAAATGGCTAGAAGAAGAATGTTTAATTTAGACATTATAGACACTGATTTGTTCTTGGAAATGCCACAAAGTAGCAGATTATTATACTACGATTTGTGTATGAGAGCTGACGATGATGGCTTTGTTTCAACACCTAAAAAAATACAAAAAATTGTAGGTTGTAGTGATGATGATTTTAAAGTCTTAATTAGTAAAAAATTTATAATACCATTTGATACAGGAGTGGTAGTAATTAAACATTGGAAAATACATAATTACGTACAAAAAGATAGATACAAAGAAACACTATATACAGAAGAAAAGAGCCATTTAATAGAAGAAAAAAATGGTGCTTATGAACTTATGGATACAGATTGTATACAAAATGGATACACAGGTAAGGATAGTATAGAGTTAGGTAAGTATAGTATAGGTAAGAATAATACAACAACTAACATATATGAATATGTAGAAGAATCATTTGGAAGAACTTTAAATTCTATTGAATTGCAAAAAATAGATAGTTGGTTGTTGTCGTTTAGTGAAAACATCATTAAATATGCGTTTGAAATAGCCACACTCAATAGTAAAAGAACATTTGGTTATGTAGAAGGTATATTAAAAAATTGGAGTGGCTGTAATTATACAACACTTGAAGAAATAAAAGAAGCGGAATCATCTAAAAAGGAAGCTAAGAAAGTAATACCTGATTGGTTTAACCAAAAAATAGAAAGCAGTGAATCATCTGATGAACTTGAAAAAAGTGCTGAAGATTTTAATAATTTTTTAGAAAAGTTTAGGAGTTCATGATGATAGATTTAAAAGCATTTGATAACTTTCTAGAAAGTCTTTACATCAAAAAGAAAGTTGATAGAAACAAAATTATAAATCTCTACAAAAGATTACTTAAACAAAAGAAATCAATTATTGATTTTGAAACTGGCCTTGAAAAATTAAGCTGGGAAGAAATAACAATTCAAAATATAACAAATTATGTACTAATTTGGAATTATAGAAGAAGGGAAGATGAAAGAATATGGAAGAACAAAAAGAATTAAATTCTTTAGATGAAAAATTAATGGAACTTAAAAAACTAGTTAGCATTATGAAAAAAGATAGTGAAGGTCATGGATATAACTATGTAAGTGAAGAAAGCATTTTATTAGCATTAAACGACAAAATGATAGAACTTAGAATTAAACTAACACCACGATTTGTACCAGGAACATTGTATAGTGAAGTAGTTAATTATCAAAATGCTAAAGGACAGCCAAAAACAGATGTGTTAGTAAGAAGTGAATTACAATTCATTTGGAAAGATATAAAGACAGGAGAAACTGAAGTTGTTGACTGGGGGTTATTAGGTCAACAAGCAGATGGAAGTCAAGCATTAGGAAGTGGACTTACATATGCAAATAGATACTTCTTATTAAAGTACTTCAATGTGACAACTTCTAATGATGATCCAGATAAGATAAGAAGCGCAATAGCTGCAGAAGAAGAAAGAAAAAAGATAAGTGCTATTCAAACAAAAATCAAAAAAGCATATGAAAAAATAGTGCAAAAATATCAAACAAAAGAAAAAGTGTACGAAGCATTAGGATTAACAAGAGAAGAATTTATTGATAGCTATAATAACCCTGAAAAACAAGCAGCTTTACTTGAACAAGTAGAATTAGTATTAAAAGGTGATAAATAATGTTATCACTAGAAGAAAGAGAAATTAGAAGAAAACAGTTAGGTGCATCTGAAATACATAAAATACTTAATTTTGATAGTCAAATAGCACAAGACTTATGGGAATTAAAATTAGGGTTACAAGATTATGAAGAACTAGACAATGATGCTATAACAAGTGGAAATATACTTGAAGAAGACTGTTTGAAATATTATGAAAAAGTTAATAATTGTGAACTAATCTTTAATGAAAGAATAGAACACAAGAGAATAAAAGGCTTGGTTGTTAGTTTGGATGCAAGAGAAAAAGCTACATCAATTCCTATTGAAAACAAAGTAATAAATGAGAAGACATTTAGGAGTTGGGTTGCTAAGAGAAGTTACAATGCAATTTATGAAGGTATCAGATTTAATATTCCAATTGGTTATTATTGTCAAGTACAAATTCAAATGGCGGTACTAGAAGTTGGTAAAGGAATCTTAAATGTAAATACTCTAACAGATGAAGAACAAGAAGATCCGATCAATGTAATCATAACTGATCTACATAATAAGCAAATTGAAATTCTAAGAAATGAAAAATTAATTAATGAGCTAGAAAAAAGAGTTGAATACTTTATTGATTGTATTATTCATAAAAAAAGGCCAAACGAAAATGATTATTTAGAGAAAGAGGTGTACTGATGGACATTGATTATAATTTGAAAAATGACCTAGAAGAAATAGTGGGCTATAAAATAGAACCTATGATTTTACAAGAAGACGATGTTATAAGTTTATTAGAAGATTTAGTAGGTAAATATCGTACTTTAGAAGAAGAACTAGAAAATACTAAACAAGATCTAGAAGACAATTATAGACCAATACCAGTTGCAGAACAAGTTGGTATTAGTGATAGAGATTTTATTTAAAAGAAGGAGAAAAAATATGGTAGATGGAGTTACATTAATAAGTAACAATGATTATAAAGAATTAATTTTAAAAGAAAAAGAATTAGAAGATTGCAACAACGAAATATTTAAATTGAAAGATAGATATGAAACAATGGAAAAATATTTATTAAATTGGTTATATGATGAAAATAAATATGACATTAGAAATTTGACATATGATGGAAACAATTTTAATGAAGATTATCATTATAAAGAATTATTTAACAATTTCGTTCAAATTGGTATTAATGATACTTCGTATATAAAAGGAAAAATATTTGAGTTTTATAAAAAATATTTAGAAGAAAATAAGGAGCAAAAAAATAATGAATAAAATGATAGAAAAATTTAAAAATGAAAATATAGCAGTACATTGCAACACTCAAAAAGAATACGATGAGCTAATGAAATTACTAGAAAAATATGATTTTAGATGGAGAAGTGGAAATATACCAACTTGTTTTAATGCTTTTGAAGTATATGGAAATAAGACCTATATAAATAATGGCCTAGGATATGCTGATAAAAGATATTATGCAATAAAAAATTATGAAATTATAGAATGTAAAGACTTTATAAAAAAAGTTAATATTGAAGAAAGAACTAGTTCATTAGAAGCTATCAAATTTGTTATTGAAGAAGAACTTACATCAATATTTAAACATTTGCTTGAATCTGATACTGAAGAAGAACAAATAGAAAATGAACTTGAAAAAATAGAAATAAAACAAGAGAAAACATCAAATGGCAACTTACATGATTACATGTACGTTGGTGGCAAAAAATATGCAATTTCAGTACCGCAAAGAGAAATAGTTAAAAAAATAAATAGCATTTTAGATTACATCAAGGATGATGAATCTAATGATAGGTAGTCCTCAAGAAATCTCACAATATTTATGGCAACTTGATCCAAACAAAGAATATGAAATCAAAGAACATAAAGAAAAGAGATCATTAGACGCAAATGCTTATTGCTGGATACTATGTAAAAAGATAGCTGATAAACTTCACATAACAAAAGAAGAAGTATATCGTAAGAATATTAAAGAAATGGGTAAATATGAGATTATCCCTATTAGGAATACAGCAGTAAGTACATTTATAAATGCTTGGACTAAAAAAGGAATTGGATGGATGTGTGAATCATTTTCAAAGAGTAAATATGATGGCTTCACCAATTTAATTGCTTATTATGGAAGTTCAGTATACGATTCAAAAGAGATGGCTTTATTACTTGATAGTATCGTTCAGGAGGCTCAAGCATTAGATATTGAAACACTTACACCAGATGAATTAACTAATTTAAAGAACCTGGAGGAATGTTATGGAAATTAGAACATATATGTTTGAACCAACTTGTTTAGAAACTAAGATTGATTCTTACAATCAAATAGACACGAAACAAAGGCAAGAACAAGTTTTAGAAGTATTAGGTGATGAAATCCTTACTGCAAAAGAAATTGCTATTAGAATGCATGAAAAAGGTTATACAAACAATGATGATAGAAATAATGCTTCACCTAGATTAAACGAACTAGTAAATTCAGGACTCGTGGTAATTTATGGTAAGAAAAAATGTGAATACTCTGGTAAAACAGTAGCAGTGTTTAAAAGGGTTAAAAAAGAAGAAAATGAGTTTAAAGAAAAATATGAGAAGTTAAAAGAAGCATATGAGAATTTAAAAAATATCGAGGCATTTACAAGATTAGAATTTAAAAAAATAAAAAAAGAAAATGAAACATTGAAAAAGGAGTTAAAAAAGAAATATGAATAAATTTATAGGACTTGGAAGATTAACAAAAGACCCAGAATTAAGAAGTACACAAAGTGGCTTAAAGATTACTTCATTTACATTAGCAATTAATCGTAATTTTAAAAATAAAGAAGGTAATTATGATGCTGATTTTCTTAATTGCCAAGCATTTGATAAGAGAGCAGAATTTATAGAAAAATACTTTAAAAAAGGTAATATGATGGCTATTACAGCAAGAGCACAAACAAGAAATTATGACGATAGCGATGGTAAAAAAAGATTTGTAACTGAATTTATAGTTGAAGAAGTTTATTTTGCTGGAAGCAACGAAAAGAAAAATGAAACATCAATTGAAGTACCACAAAATTATACAAGTGATTATGATACTGCTGGAAGTGAAGTAACCTTAAGTGATGAAGATTTACCATTCTTATAATAGAAAGGAATTAAAGCTATGAAAATTTTTTATAAGAAAGATTTTTATGGGGTTTTGGAAGAAAAAAATAAATTACAAGAAGAATATGAAAAATACAAAGAGAGAAAAGAAAATGTAACAAGTATTTTAAATAAAAGATGTACTAAACAGTTTGAACAAATCACTAGTTTGAGTGTTGAAATTGAAAAATTGAAAAAAGATAATGAAATCTTAAAAAATAAATTTGTTACACAAAGCGCTTCAAAAGGTGGATTTGTAAAAGAAAATCATAAATTGAAAAATACAATAAAAGAGCTTAACGAAAAAATAAAACAGCAAGAAGAAAAGTTAAGTAAAAGGTTCATACTTAAAACAATTAGGCCAGGAAGGACTCCTAATATGAATAAAACAAAGATTAGTAAACCTATGAGCAACACGGTTAGAAATTATATGAAAAGAGAATTTGATAATGTCTAGTAGTTCATGGAGAAGTGATTTTGGAATCTTCAAGAGTGGACCTGTATCTAAACATTATGAAAAAAAAGAAGATAGGGAAGTTTGGAAAATATTTGCTCGAGATGATAGAAAAAGTTATGAGTGTTCTAATTGCGGAAGGTTTAGAAGAATTTATAAAACAAAGAAAGTATTATTTAATCCAGTACGAGATTATCAATGGAAAAAAGACAATTATTCTTTAATTGTAAATGTAACGATAAATGGTGTAAGAAAAGGATTAAATGCAAGAAAAGTAATAGCTGAAACATTTATAAGACCTTTGAACAAAAATGAATTAGTTATTAGTAAAAATAATAAAATAGATGACCTCAGAGTTTCAAACTTATTTATTACAACAAAAGAAGTTCAAGGAAAATTAACTGGTTATTTAACAAAAAAATGTAGAAAAATTATTTTTATAGATAGTGCAGGATTTAATCACTCATTTAGAAGTGCTAGATATGCAGCTAAAGAATTAGGGGTGAGTTATCAAACTGTACTTGATATATGCAATAAAAAAGTTAAAAAGCCTAAATTTAACCTGAAGTTTCAGGAGGAAAAATGAAAATATTATCAAACAAACAATATTATGATTTAAAAAATGAAATTAAATGTGTACAAGATACTTATGATCAAGATGTGGAAGTATTAATGTTAGAAAATAAGGACTATGAACTACAATTAGATTCTATACACAGTAAGTTAGTTGACATAGTCCTAACTTCTGACATCAAAAAAGAAACAATTATTCAAAAATTGAAGGAATTAATAAGAAATATGGAAGGAAAGAAATAACAATGAAAATTAAAATTATAGATTTAATTAATATGACTAGTAAAGGAGAAGAACTACCAAAAAAAATAAAATATAAAGAAAAAATATGGAATTATATTGATTACCAAAAAGATTATATAAATGAAGATGAAGAATATTTTTTTACAACACTATTTGTTAAAGTAACAGATACGTTTATAAATGATGAAGTAGAAATAAAAGAAGAAAATAATGAAATAGAAAAGTTAAATCCAAAAGATTGTAAATGGAATAGTGAAGTACCAGTTGTAGAGAAAATTAATGAATTAATAGATGAAATAAATAAATTAAAGGAGAAATAATGAAAGAATTTAAAGATAAAAGTATTGTAGAAATATTGGCAATAATTATTATATTAATAATTGTTTTGATAACAATTCTAAATGTGTTAGGAGTGATTAGATAATGAAAAAGATATTAGTATTAATAGGATTAACAATAGTATTATTAACAGGATGTACAAGTGCTGACACAGTATCATACAACATAAGTAGAGATAGTGATGAATTTAAAGTAAAAAGAAGAATCACATTCGTTAATTTAAGAACTGGTGATTATTTATTTTCAATGACTGGTAAGTGTTCAATTCAAGGTGGCAGTAGTGATTTAAATAGTGAATTAGAAGTTGTTTGTAGAATAGGTGAAGATAAGTACCAAAAACATTTATTATATTTAGCAGAAGAAACAACTTATATTGTAGAACAGTTAGAAGATTCTGATGTATCAAGATATGATTATGAGTTTATATTTAGACCTGAAGCAATAATTCCTATTCAAATTAAAACGCAAGTGGGGGATTAAATGATTGCTAAAGAAATGTTTGAAAAATTAGGATACAAAGAAAGAGAAGAAACTTATTGTTTAAATTGTGAAAAATCATTTATCAATTACAAAACATTGAATATTATATATTTTGACAATGATAAAACAATAGATGTACAAAATATGATTATCAGTTATGAACTATTACAAGCAATAAATAAACAAGTAAAAGAATTAGGGTGGAATAAATGACAAGAGAAGAAATCTATAAAAGAATTATGGTATGTGAAAAGAAAGCAAGAGATTTTTTAGAAGTAGGAAATACTAGAACTGCTAATCGTTATCATAATGAAATTCAAAAATGGGAAGAATTATTAAATCAATTAAACCCTAAAATGGAACAAGAATTAAATGAATACAGAAGAGGTTATTACAAGCAAAAAGAAGTAATTGATAAAGCAATAAATTGGACTATTAAATATCAAACAGAATGGTGTCAAGAAGATGAAGTTATAAGAGATTTAAAACAATTATTAGATATATTAAATGAGGTGTCAGAATGAAATATGAATTACCAAGTACTGAATTAATTGTAATTGAAGAAAACAATTACTTGAAATTTGGAGAATATTTAAATGATATGCAATGTGATGATACTATAAACAAATTATGTCTTGATGATTTAGAATATGTAAAGAAATTACAGCAAGATAATAAAGAATTAAATAACAATTGGAATGAGTTAAAAGAAGATTTAAAAACTAACATTAAATATTGGAAAGAACAAGAAAAAGAATGGATTAAATTGGGCTTTATGAAATTTGGTGGAGAAGCAAATAATAAAATAATTTTTGAAAAAGTTTTAGATAAAATGCAAGAATTAGAACAAGGAAGTGATTATAAATGATTGATATAGCAATTAATGATGATTATGCAGTATTAACAACAACAAACTATGGTTTCTACTATGGTTATGAATATGATACAAAAGAATGTGAATGTGGAGAAACTGAAGAAATATGGGGATTTGAAGTTAATGGAAACAATGGTAAATTGTTTGGAATTAGTGCTGATGATATGAAAAAGATAAAAGACTGCCCAAACAAATGGGATTGCGAAGCAATGCTTTTATTTGGTATAGGATTATTTATTAACAAAGTAACAATTGATTTAATTGAGAAAGTAGAGAATGATGAGTAAATGAGAAGCTTAGTTATATTAAGAGGTAGTCCTGCAAGTGGTAAATCTACCTGGATAGAAAAAATGAATTTACAAAATTATACATTAAGTGCTGACAATATTAGATTATTAGTAGAGAGTCCAATCATAGCACCAGAATATAATCATAGAATTATTAGTCAAAAAAATGATAATTATGTATGGCAATTATTATTTGAATTACTAGAAAAGAGAATGTCAAGAGGCGAATTTGTTGTAATAGATGCAACTCATAGCAAATCAAGCGATTTTAGTAGATATAATAAATTATGTGAAAGATATAGATATAGAAAATATTATGTTGATTTTAGCGATGTACCATTAGAAGAATGCAAAAGAAGAAATCTACTAAGAGAAGATTATAAAAGAGTTCCTGAAAATGTAATAGAAAAAATGTATTCAAGAATGGAAACTCAATCTAAAACGAGTGGATGGATAGAAGTAAATAAAAATAACTTTTGGAATGAAGTAGGAACAAAGTTATTTGATTTGAATAAGTATGAAAAAATTAATGTATTTGGAGATATTCATGGTTGTTACGAACCATTAAAAGAATACTTTGATAGATTTCCATATAGTGAAAATGAAATGTATATTTTTTGTGGAGATTATATAGACAGAGGAAAGCAAAACAAAGAAACATTAGAATTTTTAATGAAATTGGCGAGTAATAAAAATACTTTACTCTTAGAGGGTAATCATGAAAGATGGTTAAATTATTATTCACTGGATGAAACAGAAAATATAAAATCTAAAACATTCTTATACAAAACTATGGTTGAATTATTAGACTTAGATAAAAAAGATATTAGAGCATTTTATAGAAAAATGGGACAAATTGCATATTTTAACTATGGTAATAAAAATTATTTAATATCACATGGTGGAATTAGCTATATTCCAGAAGAGTTACAATTAATAGCAACAGAACAATTTATAAATGGTGTTGGAGATTATAATAACGATATAGATAATATTTATGCTAACAATACTTCAGAGAACACAATTCAAATTCACGGACATAGAAACACATATGATTTAGATAATTTTAATAACAAATCATTTAACTTAGAGGGAAAAGTTGAATTTGGTGGTTATTTAAAAGTTCTTCAATTGAATAAAGACCAAGAACCAAAAATGATAAAAATAAAAAATAATAATTTTGGTACAGTAGAAGAAGTAAATGAATTTAAAGAATGTAAAGCAAATGTTTTAAAAGATATTCCAATGATAGATCAATTAAGAAACTCTAAAGATATTAAAGAAACTAAATTAGATAATAATATTAGTTCATTTAACTTCACTAGAAATGCATTCTTTAATAAAAATTGGAATGGATTAACATGCAAAGCTAGAGGTTTATTTGTTGATACTGAAAAAAATAAAGTAGTTGCTAGAGGATATGAAAAGTTTTTTAACATAAATGAAAGAAAAGAAACTGAATTAGAACATTTGATAGTAAAATTTAAGAATAAAATTACATGTTATAAAAAAGAAAATGGATTCTTAGGAATTTTATCTTATGTAAATAATGAGTTATTCTTTGCTAGCAAATCATCTAATAAGGGAGAGTTTGCAGAATATTTTAAAAATATATATGAATCAAGTGATATAAACAAAGAAGAGTTAGAAGAATATCTAAAAAATAATGATGTTTCTTTAACATTTGAAGTAATTGATACAATTAATGATCCTCATATTATAGAATATGATAAATCAAAAATTATTTTATTAGATATTATCCATAATGATTACGAATTTAAAAGAGAACCATATGAAAAAGTACAAGAATTATCTAAACTAATTAACTGTGAATGTAAAACTATTTATAAAGAGTTTGATAATGTTAGAGATTTTCATAAATGGTATATAGAAAATACTGATGAAGATGATTTATCTAAAGAAGATATTGAAGGTGTTGTTATTGAATGCTCTGGAATAATGACAAAGCTGAAATTTCCTTACTATAATTTTTGGAAATTCATGAGAAGAACAAAAGAACAATTAATGCATAGAAGTAATGTAAAATTATCTAAATTATACAATGCTACATCAAATTATTTCTATGCTTGGCTAAAGAAGCAAGATAAAGAGATGTTAAATAAAGATATTATCACATTGAGAAAAAATTTTTACGAGGAGAATGATAATAAATGCTAAAGTTTTATTTAAGTACAGTGTTGATATATTTCATGATTTACATAACAAGCGGGATACTATTTAGAAAACAATTCATAATTGCTAGAAATAAGCTTAGAAAGGCAACAAATGACAACTCAAAAATATATGGAATTATAAAAACATCAATAATTTATTTGTTAATATCATTTATACCTGTTATAAGATTCCTATCGTTAGTAGGTAAATATTATTTAATATTTAATACTAATGAATATATCAAAGCAACAATAGAAAGGAATAAGAGACGATGAAATTAGAAGTAGGAATGTATGCTTACTCAAAAAAGTGTCGTGATTATGGAATAGGTAAAGTAGTGAATATTACAGAAAATGGTTTAGGTTTTAAAGGTGATTTAATAGATATACAATATAGACACTCTAAACATGCTATAGAAAATCATGATGTAATAGCAAGTTTTAACATAATTGATATTTTGGAAGTTGGGGATTATATTAATGGCGAAAAAATAGATTATATCAGCATTTCAAAAGATGGAAAGAAACGACCATTAATAAGAGATAATATATACTTTTTTGACAAATACATATCTATTAAGTCAATTATAACAAAAGAACAATTTGTATCAATGAAATATGAATTAAAGGAGTGAAATGAGAAACTTATATGATATCAGGAGGGAATTGGTAAAATATAAGCAAAATTTAAGAGAAATAAACAGACTAATAGCAGTATCTGACGGAAAGACTAAATTGTTTAAAGATAAACTTAAAATTAAGTGTAAGATTAAAAAGTTAGAAGAAGAATTAGAAAGGAAAGAAAATGATGAATATAGTAAAAGCGAAAAATGAAATTGATAAATTACAAGACACTTTAGAGCTATACTTGCAAAAAAAGAAAATCAACTTTATAAAGACTCAGCCCGGAAGCCCAATCATGCACGATATAATTACAGGAAAAAATGATGGAAAAGCAATATTTGATAAGTTTGCACACTATGTCATAAAAGACGAAGAATTAGACACTGAGATATACGCATTGCAAGAAAGTATTAATGCTTATGAAAACTATATTATTAAAGAAATGAAAAGAATTTCTAAGTATGGGGGAAGTGAACTAGTGAGATACTATAGAGATGTTGAAAAGAAAAAGTGGGATGAAATATCAAAATTAACTCATTATAGTTCTAGACAATGCCATAGACTATATGAAAAAGATTTGTAATGTCACGAAATGTCACAAAATTTTTGGTATAATGGTATCATGGAATTATTATACGCGTGAGGTAATATTAATTCTTAAGTTTTAGATCTATGTGATACAAAACTGAAAAGGAATCTACAATGATTCTTTTTTATTTGATGGTCATTTAATAAAATTATACTTCTATAAAGAACTTTCTTTAATTTAGGACAACTCTTATTTGATGACTATTTGATATTTGAATTTTTAAAGGGAGAAAAAAGGGAACTAGGAAAGATACAGTATGCTAGTTGGAAGGGTTAAGCAGTATCTTTATTGTATATAGCATAGAGTAGATATGAAAGGCTGTGGATATTATCATAAAGGCTTAGTATCTATTCTATGGTGTTTATAATAACACCCCAATCCTTTCGAATAATGCTATCTTTATGGGTAGCATATTGAGTAAATAATCAACAGACAGAAGTTAGCAAGTCGACAGTATTATAGTTATAGGACTATAGTATGCAACACTATGTGAGAATATTTACTTGATGTGGTGCTTATAAAGCACTAATTATAGGTATAGGATCTATTAGTAAATAGTTACATAGAAAACTATAATTAAATCAGACAATGAGGTGTAACTCAGTTGGCTAGAGTTGCGAACTTATATCTCGTCGGTCGTGAGTTCAAGTCCTACCACCTCAACCATATCGCAGTATGGTGTAACGGAAACATAATGGACTCAGTATCCATAGATTCAAGTTCAATTCTTGATACTGCAACCATAAAGAAAGGAGAAACAATATGGTAGAAGTAAAAGTAATTATCCCTAATTTCAAAGATAAAGAAAATAGACAATTAGGATTACTACAACCCGGGTATAAATATTCAGTTACAAAAGAAAGAGCAGAACATTTATCTAAACTAGGATATGTAGAAATAATTAAACAAAAGGAAAATAAAGAAAAGTAGGTGCTTAATATGAATTTGGATAAATACATAAGAATTATGTTAACAAAGTTATCCAAAAAGTATAAAGTAACTATGGTAGAAATAATAGTCGGCAAAAATGAAAAGATAAGTAAAAACTATACAGTCTCATTAGAAAAAATATATAGAAAAAAGCTATATAAGACAACTGAGAGATTTAATAGTAAAAGACAATTAGTGAGTTGGTTAATGTGTCAAAAGTGAGAAAGAAGTTAACAGATAAGCAAAAAAAATTAATAATAGCTGACTATATAGACTGTGGAAATTATTCGGAGGTAGCAAGAAAATACAAAGTAAGTGATACAGCTGTTAGAAAGATAATTAAAACTGATAAAGATAGTGTAAAAAAGTTTGAGCAAAAAAAAGAAGAGAATACCAAAGACGTATTAGAATACATGGATACTCTTAAAGACCGTAAGAAAGTAATTGTTAGCAAACTATTACAAGCTATTGAAGATAAAGTTGATCACTTAGATTCTTTTACAAATATAAAAGATGTAGCAAGTGCTTATGGAATAATAATTGATAAAGAACTGAAACTTAAAGAAATAAAAAATCGTGAAATTAGTAATGATGAAGGAGTAACAATAATAGATGACTTACCAAAAACAAATAGTAAGACTGAGTGAATTGATTATTCCTAAATATTATGCAAACTTTAACGATACATTACATACGCACCAAATATATACAAGTGGACGTGCTGGAACTAAATCTAGTCGTGGTGCTTTAAGAGCGGTTAAGAGAATTATTACTTCACAGCCAGGTTCTGTAGTTATTATGAGAAAGTTTCATAACAAACTAAAGAAGACTGTCTTTAATGAATGTAAAAGAGCTATATCTAGATTAAAACTACCAAAGAAGAAATTTAAGATAACAGTTAGTCCAATGCAAATAACATATTTACCTACTGGAAATACGATATACTTTACTGGTAATGACTCAATAGATGATACAAAAGGTATGATAGATGAAAGTAGACCCATAGTATTGGTTGAAATAGATGAAGTAACAGAGTTTTTTGATAAAGGTGAAGGCGAAGATGAATTACAAAACATTGAAGCCACATTTATTCGTGGAAATGATGATGAGTTTGTAATGGAGTATTACTTTAACCCGCCGAAAAATCCGAAAGCACCGGTCATGGAATGGACTAATAAGATGGAAATGAGAGAAGACTGTATACACGTTCATACTGATTATAGAGATGTTCCAGAAAATTGGTTGGGTAAAAAATTAATTCAAACAGCGCATATATTAG
This sequence comes from uncultured Bacilli bacterium, assembly GCA_934102215.1. Classification (GTDB taxonomy): domain Bacteria; phylum Bacillota_I; class Bacilli_A; order RF39; family UBA660; genus CAG-1000. The sequence continues at coordinate 81,346 of CAKOSH010000007.1, read as the reverse complement.
AAAAAATTGATAAGAAAATGTATGACTGGTTGTGGTTAGGATTATGTGTTGGAATAGATGAATTAATATATTACATGTTTAACGAAGGAATACATGTTAGAGAGTGTTCAAAAGAAGATTATGATAACATGAACTTTTTTTATGTTGGAGTTGATTACGGACAAATGAATGCTACAACGTATGAAGCATTTGGCATTAATTACAAATGTAAATGCATCAGAGGAATAGATGAATACTACTATTCTGGAAGAGAAACTGGAAAACAAAAGTCTCCAAGTGAATACGCTCTTGATTTTAAAAATTTTGTTGAACAAATAAAAAATGAAACAGGTCTTGATATAAGATTTGCTTTTATAGATCCGTCAGCTAAAGGTTTAGCTGAAGAAATAAAAAAACAATGCCCAGGAATAATGATTAAAGACGCTAAAAATGATGTGTCACTAGGAATAAGTAGAGTTCAAAAGGTATTAACATTAAAATCTTTATTTATATCTCCAAAACAAAAAAATCTAATAAAAGAAATTTATTTGTATGGTTATGATAAAGATTTGCTTGATAAAGGAAAAGAAGTACCGATAAAAGAAAATGATCACTGCATGGATGCTTTAAGATATTTGATAATGGGTATTTGGAAGTTTATTAAACAAATATTACCAATATTAAATAACTTAGAAAAGGGTGATGACACTGATTGATAAATTAATTAACAAGATTAAAGGATGGTGGAATAAGATGTTTGATTACAAGAAAATAATCAGAGATTTTGAATTGGATACTCAAACAAGTGAGCAAGTACTTGATTCTATTCAAAAATGGAGTGAAATCTACAACAAAAGAGAACCATGGATAGATGATAATACTAAATCGTTGCATGTTGCTAGAACAATGTGTGAAAAGGTCGCTAAAGCAGTAACTGTTGAATTTAAAAGTGTGTGTTCAGAACCTTATTTAGATAGTGTCTTTCAAAATGTTTTAAAAAAGAAAAGAAAATTTACTGAACAAATGTTAGGCAAATCATTAATATTTTTAAGACCTTACTTTAATGGAAGAAATATTAAAGTTAATATCATACAAGCAGATAAGTTTATGCCTATATCATTTGATGATGACGGAAACTTAATCAGTTATATAATAATAGATCAAATTAGTGAAGAAAATAATATATATACAAGACTAGAATATAATGAGTATAAAAATCAAAAAATAACTATTAAAAATATCTGCTATAAAGGTTATAAAGATGGCGTGATACTTTCAAGTAAGATAAACCTTACACAAGTTGATAAATGGAAAGAATTAAAAGATATAGAAATAATAGAAGGGGTTGATAAATTAATAGGTGGCTTTGCAACAATGCCTACATCTAACGATTTAGATAATGATTCACCTATAGGACAACCAATATATCATAATGGTATAGATTTACTAAAAGAAATAGATATTCAGTATTCAAGAATATTACATGAATATGAAGGAACTGAACTCGCTGTAGATATAGACGAAACTATTATTCCCCCAAGTGGTAAAAATAAGGATCAGTTTAAATTACCTAGGGGAAAAGAAAGATACTTTAGAAAATGGAATCTAGATGAAACAAAAGAAAAGAGTATGGATATCTTTAGCCCTCAAATTAGAGATACATCACTATTCAATGGCTTAAACGAGTATTTAATTCAGTTAGAGAGTGCTTGCCATTTATCACATGGAACCTTAGCCAAACCAGAAGCGATAGAAAAAACTGCTCAAGAAATAAAATCTTCTAAACAAGATTATTATGTAACAGTATCAGACATTCAAGCATCATTGCAAAACGCATTTGACGATTTATTATATGGAATATATGTATTATGTAAATTGTATGGAATATCTGTTAAAAATGATTATAGTACTGAATATGAATGGGATGACTCAATAGTTACAGATAAAGACTCAGCGAGAAATCAAGCATTAATTGAAAGAAATAATCATATAACAAGTGATGTTCAATACATTATGGATACAAGAAATATGAAAGAAAAAGAAGCTATTGAGTTTGTAAAAAGACAAAAAGAATATAGAACATATTCAGAAGACAATAAAGAAGATGCTCCAAATGAAGAAGAATAATGAATAAACAAAAGTATTATGAAATTTTAAAACCACTTGTTGATATCTACGACTCAATAGAAATTGAAATGATAAAGGATATGCTTGATAGAATTGACAAGTATGATGGAATAAAAGGGACACTTAAATGGTATCTTGATAAAACTAATGAGTTAAAACTATTTGAGAAACATAATGTAAATATTATAAACAAGAATAAAAAGGAAATTAAAAAAATACTTGAAGATATAATTAAAGAATCAAGCAAGAATGCAGTAAGTATTGATACTTTAGAAAAATACAACAAGCATAATAATAAAGATGTCAAAGTAGAAGACATTTATAAAAGTAAATCCGCAACTAACTTAATTAATGAAGCAATAAAAAATACGGAAAATATTACAAAATTAATAAATACTAAAGCAATAGAGTCAGCCAAACAAGAATATGTAAATATATTAAATACGGCTTATTTAGAAACAGCTACAGGTGTATATACATATGAGCATTCAATTAAACATGCAATTGATAAAATGGCTCAAAATGGTATCATAATGGCTAATTATAGTAGCGGGAAAAAGATAGGAATAGAAGCAGCAGTAAGAAGAGATATAATTACAAGAGTTAATCAACTCGTAGGAGATATTGAACTTGCAACTGCTAAAGAAATGTTAGAGACTAATTTAGTTTATGTAGATCAACATTTAGGAGCGAGAACCAGAACTAAATACTTGATAAATGATTATGAAGCTCACGATGAGTGGCAGGGTAAAGTTTACATGATAGAAGGTTCTAGTGATAAATATCCTAATTTATATGAAAAAACTGGTTATAAAGAAATGTTAGGGTTAAAGGGAATAAATTGTTATCATGATTTAAGACCTTTTTTTGAATGGGAAAAAATACCAAAACCAATAGATATAGAAAAAAGTAGAAAAGAAAGAGAAAAACTTGATAAACAAAGATACTATGAAAGAAATATTAGAAAATTGAAAAGACAAAAAATTGTTGATAAAAAAATGAACTATCAAGATGAATATAACACTCATAGTAAACAGTTATCTAAGTTGAGTAAAGAATATAATTTATGGTTAGAAAAGAATAGCAAAGTTAGAAATAAAAATAGAGAATATGTTTCTAATAAATAATTTAAGTGAGGTGAAACAATGGACGATATTGGTGGAGTATGGAGAACAATAGGTGGTAGAAGAGTTTTCATTAAAGATGGCCAAGACTTAAAAACAGCTATGAAGGAAAGTGGTAAGTTTTCAAATGTAAGCCCAGTTTATAATTTAGAGATAAAAATAAATTGTAGTGACAATTTTAAAAATAATATTGATAGTAAAATTCAAGAAAAAGTGGTAGAATATACACAAGAAATTGCAAATGATTATAACGATATATTATTGGAAGATAAAATAATTTGGAAAACTTATACTATTGGTGAAGATCAGGTTGCAAATTCTGCATATAATTTGAATCCAAAATATTTTCAAAATGTTAAAGAAACAAGACAATTTATTCGCGAGAAAATGAAAAATGGTGAGTATGTTGTATGTGATGATGAATTAAAATATGTTGTTGCTCATGAAATAGGACATAATATTTCTACAGGATTATACAATAGACTAAATGAAAACACTTTTAGAACTATTGAAAAATATGAAAAATGGAATAATGATTTTATGGAAAGAGTTGAAAAAAGGTATAAAAAAGAAATCTCAGAAAAATTAGATTACAAAAAAGAAATTAGTAATTATGCTACATATAACGAAAAAAGAGTAGAGATGTTTGCTGAATGTTTTGCAGAATATGTATCTAGTTCTAATCCACGTTCTTTTGCAAAAATATTTGGTGAAGAATTAGAAAAAGAAAGGAAGTTAATAAAATGATAAATGGGAATAGAAAAATGAAAGAGTTTTTTAATGATGTGGAAATTAACTTATTAAAGGATTTAAAAATTAATGGTGAAACTAAATTAGAAAATGCTTATAACATCTTAATATCTCATTTTGAAAAGAAATATAAAAAAGATATATCAAATTTAGCAATGTATGATAATACCGATAAAAAATATAGTGAAATTTTAGTTAAATTATCTGAAATACTTCCTGTATATTAAAGAAAAAATACAAATAAATTTATTTTAACCTTACCTTAATATTTTAGTAGATTAATTCTTACAAAAGTGACAAAGCCGATAGAAATATTGGCTTTTTTCGTGTGGCATAGCAACGAAAGGACTAGCAAATATTTTAATTCACTCATGGACGTGACCATGTAAAAAATACGAAGGAGGAGAAATATGAAACGTGAATTTTTAGAAGGCTTAGAACTTGATAAGGAAACCATTGATACTATAATGGCTGAGTATGGTAAAACTACTCAAGGTCTTAGAGAGGAAAGAGATAATTTAAAATCACAATTAAGTGATGCTAACAATGAAATCAAATCATATAAGGATATGGATATTGATAGTATCAAAAAATCAGCTGATGATTGGAAAACAAAATATGAAGAAATGGAAGCTAATCAAAAGGCTGAAAAAGAAAAGAGTATTAGAGAAGAAAGAACTAATACTTTTTTTAATGACATTAAATTTGCTAGTGAAAGCGCAAAAGCCGGAGTATTAGCACAATTTAACGCTAAGGACTTTAAGTATGATGAAGAATCAAAGAAATTCTTAGGTGCTTCTGAATGGCTTAAAGAACTACAAGAGAGGGATAGTGGAGCATTCCTAAGTGAAGTCGCAAATCCAAGATTTACAACTAATCCAACTGCTCCAACAAATACAAGTTCTATGGACCAAATTTTACAAGCTATGGGACTTGAAGAAGAAAATAAAAAATAGAAAGAAGGAATTATAATGGGAAAAAATAGTATTGAATTATTTAAAGAAAATGCCCCAGAACTTTTAGATAAAGTTTATAAGGCTGTCTGCACTACATCAGACTTTGATATTAATGGTGCTTTAGTTAAAGCTGGTGCTAATGCAAACGAAATCATCGTTCCAAAATTAGATATGGACGGTTTAGGAGATTATGATCGTAATAGCGGATATTTAGATGGTGATGTAACACTAACTAACGAAACTGTTAAATTTAATTACGAACGTGGAAGAAAATTAAAAACAGATGCAATTGATAATGAAGAAACAGGCGGAGTTATCATGGCTAATTTATCAAGTGAGTTTTTAAGAACTAAAGTTGCTCCTGAAGTTGATGCTGTAAGATATGCTACTTACTCAAGTTTAGATGATATCACAGATGTAGCTCCAGAAGGAATTGAATACAAAACAGGTGAAGAAGTATTAAAAGCTTTACAAGATGTTATGACTAAATTAGATGATGATGAAGTTCCAGAAGAAGGAAGATATTTAAGAATTAATGCTACTTTACTTTCAATGGCTGAATTTGTTTCAAGAACAACTAATAATGATATTCTTAAAAAATTCACTCAAATTAAGAAAGTACCTCAAAGTAGATTTTTAACTAAAATTGAACTAAAAAGCGGTAAAGATGCTGATGGAGAAAGAATTGGTGGTTACACTAAAGTTGCTGATAAGTATGAATTAACTACTGATTCAAGTATAGTAAGTGGAAAAACATATTATACAAAATCTGGTGACAAATATACAAAAGTTGAAACACCAGCTAGCGGTTCATTATCAACTTATTATGAATTAAAAGAGAAAGGTAGTAGAGAACTTAACTTTATGGTTATTCATAAACCAGCAATGTTACAATATACTAAGCACGCTAAAATGAAAATTTTTACACCAGATTCAGATGATTCAGGAGACTTCTATAGAATGCTTTATAGAATTTATGGATTAAATGATGCATATGAAAATAAACGTGCAGGTATTGCAGTATCTCATAAGTAGTAGGTGATAATATGGGAAGAATCATAGGAAATAAGAAACAAGTTGAGAAGTTATACTCTTTAGCTGAAGTTAAAGAGTTAACTAACGAACTAAATGCTAAAATAGTTGAATTAACTGAAGCAAATGTTAAGTTATCTGAAGAAGTAGATACACTAACTGAAACAAATAACGAACTAAATACCAAAATAGTTGAATTAACTGAAGCAAATAGTAAAAAAAATAAAAAAGATTCTGATAAAGAAGAATAGGAGGTGTAAGGTATGCTAACTGAGTTAGTTGATTATGATTACTACAGCGATACTTATGAAGGTTCTAGCATACCTGAATCTTCATTTAATCAAATGACCATAACAGCAAGTGCATATGTTAATAAGCATACCTTTAATAGAATTGATAATTCTATTTTAGACGATAATATTAAAAATTGTACTTGTGAAATAATAGAATTACTTTATTCTCAAATAATAAAAAAAGATAAAATTGAAAACGATAAAATTGTTGCTAGTGAAACAGTTGGGCCTCACTCTAAATCATATGTTAATAATGCTAACATAATTGAAAAGAATATATTAAGTGATACAGAATTAGATAATAAATGCTATAAAATATGCTATAAATATTTAGTATCTACTGGCTTAATGTATAGGGGCAGATAATGTTTCCACACACTATAACAGTTGTTAACATAAGCAACAATAATAACGTATTAACATTTAATAATTGCATCGTAAATAATGTCTTTTTTTATAGTACAAAGATAATATCTCAAGAGAGCAAAGGAGAAAATTACTCAAATACATATAATTGTATTTTTTCTAATGAATCGTTAAAAAAGTATCTTAAATCATCTGAATATTCTATGAAAGAAGATACTTTTACACTTATTAAAAATAAAACAATAATTGTAAAAGGCAAAACTAACATAAATGATTTAGAAGATTTAGATAAAATTGATGATTGGTTCTATGTTAAAACTATATCTGATAACTCTGATTATGGAGCGGAAGATCTAAGAAATATTGAGGTAACAAACTGAACATAAAAGCTCATTTAGTTTTACCTAGTGTAGAAGAAATGATGAAAGAATGTGGCCTTAATGAAGGTGGTAAAGTTCAAACTTATATTGATTCATTTATATTTGATCGATCTAAACCTTATTTACCTGGTTATCATATTTTTCGTGATAGCAAAAGTGCTAATTTACCTGGAAGTGGAGAAGTTATATGGGATACACCAGATGCGCAGTTCCTATTTGAAGGTAAATTAATGGTTGGACATGAGACATTAAGCCCATTTGCTGCAAAAGGCGAATATAAAATATTAGATCCTAATGGCCGTGATTTAACATATCATGGCGGTGGCTTAAGAGGAAAAGATTGGATAAATAGAATGATGAAAGATGAAGAAGAAGAACTTATCAAAGGCTGTGAAGAAATTGTTAATTGGAGGTAATTATGGATAAGGCTATTATAGAAATATTGCAAGAATATTTAGAAAAAAATTGTGATTATATTAAAAATCTTAAAATAGATTATTTGAGTGAAGACAAGTCATGGTCATTAGAGCAGGGAGCAAATCCTATGCTTTTAAAAAAAGATGTACTGGGTAATAGAAAAATGCAATTATCTTTTACTTTAGCGACTAGAATATTTGTTAGTTCTATTACTGATAGTAATCAAAAACAAATATTAAAAGCCTTTAGTGATATATCAGAATGGATGTATCAGAAAACAAGAGAGGGCTTAAATATTAAGTTAAACAGTGGAGAATATGCAGAAAGCATAAGTGCTACACAAAGTGCATATTTATTCGCTGTAAATAAAGATAGAACACAAGCAAGGTATGAAATGCCTTGTTTATTTGTTTATAAAAAATTAAAGGAGAGTGAAAATAATGAATGAAACTACTTCAAGTTTAAAATTTAGTGGAAGCGGTAAATTCGCAAGAGAAGATTCAATTTTATTTATGAATCTAAATGTTACATCTGCTGATGAAGATGGTATTGTATTTGATACTGAAAATCCAACATGGGTTCCAATCGGTGAAGATAATGATGAAATAACTAGAGAACATAATCATGAAACTGAATCTAAGAAAAATGTTTTAGGTAAAACAACAATCAGTGCTACACCAGGAGCAGAAACGACTGAAATTGATCCAGTTGCTATAAGAGGAAATGATACACTATCATACATTCTTTATATAGCACACAAATATAGTCTTGTAGGAGATAAATTCGCAATACCTTGTATGGAAGTTGCTTTATTTGATAAACAAACAACTGCAGGTACTTATGGAGCATTTACAGAAACTGCTGTAGTAGATGAAAAATCATTTGGTGGTGATACTACTGAAATTAATTCACCTATCACATTAAACTGGAAAGGTGATAAAGTTCACGGAACTTATAACCTAACACAAAATAAATTTACTAAAACTACTAGTGCATAATAAAAGGGATGTTAGGTGAAAATCTATCATCCCTATTTTTTTTATATAAGAAAGGAATATTAAAATGGCATTAACAATAAAAAATAAATTTGTAAGAGAAGATATAATAGATGAAAATGGAACCAAAATAGGAGAAATAAAATTTAATCCTGATGATTCGGCAATAATGAAATCATTAACAAGTATATTAGAAGATTTATCTAATTCTGTAAAAAAAATAGATGAATATAAAGGTGTTGAAATTCCTAAACTTGATAAAACATCATCTTTAGAAGAATTTGAAAAAGCTAGTGATTCAATAGAAAAATTATTTGATATGTTTAATATAGAATATGAAGTTATTGATAATTCTATTAAATCCTTAGAAAAAATATTTGGTGAAAATACTATAAACTGCTTTACGGGTGGGACAAAAGATATTGAATCATTAGTACCATTAATTGAGTTTATAGCACCATATATTCAAAAAAGTAGAACAAAAAAGGTAGAAAAATATATTAAAAAGACTACAGATGATGTGATGGAATAATGAATGTATTAACAAATAAATTACCAACCAAAATAAGAGTTAATAATAATATTTATAATATAAATTATGATTATAAAACTATTATAAATATAATTCTTGCTTTTGAAGATAAAGAACTGACTAATAGTGAGCAAGTATATATTATGCTTAAGAACCTATATAAAGAAGAAATACATCCAAAAGATACTTACGAAGCTATGAAAAAAGGACTTAAATTCATAGATGGTGGAGAAGAGTCTGATACAGAAAATGATATAAAGCCCAAAAGAATATACTCTTTTAAAAAAGATGGTAATTATATTTTTAGTGGAATAAATCAAACGCATCATATTAATTTATCGGAAAATGAAAATATGCATTGGTGGATTTTTTTATCTCTTTTTATGGATATGTCTACTGACTGTACTTTTGGAGAGCTAGTTTATTATAGAAAAAGAAAAAATGAAAATAAATTAACAAAAGAAGAAAAAGAACAATATAAAAAGATAAAGAAGTTGGTAGATTTAGACGAAAAAGATAAAGTACCATCACAGGCGAGAAAAGAATTTTTAGATAAATTTAGAGAATTAAATAAAAAGTGAGGTGATTAACTGGCGAGTAAAAATGCAGTAGTTGTTAATACGAAAATGAATTATGATAGAATACGTAAAGATTTTCAAGATATGACTACTGACACACAAAAATTGATAGATAAATATAATCAAACTTGTGATCAAATAAAAAACCAAGAAATTGCAATTAGCAGAGTTAAAGATCAATTAGATAAGCTACAGGCATATAAAGCTCAGGGGTTATTAAAAGAAGGCGAAGATGTTAAAATTGATAATCTTAAAAAGAAATTAGAAATTTTTAATAATAAATTAGAAGATTCAAAAGAAAAAGCAGCTGGTTTAAAAGACGAAATAGAAGATTCTATGGATGAAAAAAATGTTAATAATTTCGGTGGAAAAATAGATGAAGTTGGCAACAAAATTGACAAATTTAGAAAAAGGATATCTAATTTAATCATTGGTACCTTTGTTTTTAACGTTTTAAGAAACGGGCTAACATCTTTAAGAAATACATTTTTTAGTTTACTAAAAACAAATGATCAATTTGCAAGTTCATTAAATCAAATAAAAGCAAATTTAATGACAGCATTTACACCAATTTATAATGCTTGTTTACCTGCGATTAATTCATTGATGAATATGATAAGCAAACTAACTGGTACCATTGCTATTTTTGTATCAAATTTATTTGGAAAAAATATTAAAGATACAACTAAAGATGCTAAAAAATTAACAGGTGCATTAAATAAAACTACTGCAAGTGCAAAAAAGGCAAGTGGTGCTTTAGGCTCTTTTGATACTTTAGAAGTTTTACCTGATACTTCTAATTCCGGTGGTTCAGTTAGCGGTGGTACGGATTCAAGTGGAATTGATTATAGTGGTGAAATAACTCATAGTGAAACATTACTTAAGGTTCTAAATAAAATCAAAGAAGCATTAGAACCAATTATAAATTTCATAAAAGATTTTCAAAAGAAGCATGGAACTTTAGCAACGGCTATACTAGTTGTAGCAGGAGCATTAATTGCCTTACTAATAATTAGAAAAATAATAAAATTATTTAAAAATCTGGGTAAAACTGTTAGTGGAACCAGTACAGATTTCACTGGTTTATTTGATGGTCTAGGCAAAGCTGCAACAATAATAGCAGTGTTAGGTGGACTAGCGCTTGTCATTGAAAGTGTAACTGACTTGATAAAAGGTTTTAGTGAAAGTGGATTATCATTGGGAGAAGTAGCAGGTTTGTTAGGAATAGTTTTAGGAGAAGTTGCTGCAGGTTTTGTTGTATTAGCAGCTGCAACTAATTTAATGGACTGGACTTCCATTGCAGCAGCAGTTGTAATTTTAGGCGGACTAGCGATTATATTAGCAAGTATTACTGATTTAATCAATGCAATTTCAAATAGTAGTTTAACTTTAGGAGAAATTACAGGAGTACTAAGTGTAATATTAATCGGAATAATTGCTTTAATGATAACAATGACTGCAATAGCAAAAACACTTGCATCTAATCCACTTGCATTATTGGGAATTTTAGCATTAACCTTAGCTATATCAGCAGTTCTACTAGTACTTTCAAAAACATTGCCAACCATATTAGATGCTTGTGGTAAATTTATAAAAGAAATAGCACCATTTGTAATAGAATTAATAGACAAAATATTTAAAGGTATTGAGAATATAATTTATGCTTTAGGAACTACTTTGCCACCAATAATAGATTCTATTGGAAAATTATTCAATAGTATCTTTAGTGGAATTGAAAAAATAATTAATAGTGTTGGAAAAAACATATGCAATATATTAAATACGGCAAAAAGATTAGTTACTGATGTTTTAAGTTCTATCGTTAAATTTATTAATGATTTAGGACCAGCAATAGACAAATTTGTTAGTCATGTTATATCCGCAGTTACCAAATTAATTAATTTTATTGTTAGTGGAATGGAATATTTAGTAAATACACTAATAGTTAAAGGCGTAAATAAAATTATTAAATCAATTAATAGCATTTCAGAATATGTTGGAATAACTATACCAACTGTTTCACCTATGCAAATTCCTAGATTTGTACCAAGACTTGCAACTGGAGCAGTAATTCCACCAAGGCAAGAATTTATGGCAATTTTAGGAGATCAAAAGCATGGTACTAACATTGAAGCTCCATTAGATACCATAAAACAAGCTAATAGGGAAGTGTTAGAAGAAGTTTTAAATAGAATTGGTATAGATGGTCAGACAAAAGAAATAGTACTTAGAAATTGGCAATTTATACTTCAAATTGGTGGTACTGAATTTGGCAAATTAGTTATAGATGAAATAAAAAAATATGAAGATGAAACAGGAACTCAGTTCTTGTTAGCATAAAAGGAAGTGATTAACTGGATAGAATAAAAATAATAGATCCAAAAGATTCAACAAATTATTTTGAAATCCCATATGAGTGGTTACCTGCTGGTACCCAAGGACCAACCTTAAATGATTTAGAAAAAAAAGCCGAAAGAGGTAGCAATAATGCATATTTAACTAGAGTAAGAGCTGGAGAAGTACCAGCTGCAACTCTAGATATATGTAAAAGACTTACTCAAGCAGAATTATATCCTTTATTAAAGCTATTAAGAAAAACTAAAATAAAAATTTATTATTTTGAGAAATACTTAAATAAATTCGTTACTAGAGACTTCTACGCACAAAAGCCTAACCCGGCATGGCATTGGTTACCACCAAACAATAATACAGATAATATTATTTATGAAGCATTTACTATTAATTTTAGTGGATATGGAGATATAGGCGAATGATAGAAGGATATGATAATAAATTTTTACAGAGTTTTGATTATGAAACAACAGCTATTTCTAATAAAAAGATAATAGGGACTTGTGAACTAGGAAAAGCAACCATACAATTATTAAATGAAAGCAATGATTTTAGTGATATGAAAGAGACCTGGATAAAAACCAAATTCGGGTCTTTTTATATTTATGATGTTAAACCAGTACAAGAGAAAGTTAATATTAAACTTAGTTGTTATGATGTTAAATATAAATTAGATACTGAATATGATTCATCTCTTTATACATGGCCTATGACACTTAAAGAATGGAGAAATGCTATATTTACTAATTGTAATGTAACATTTGATAATTCTGATTTTCCTAATAGTAATTTAATTCTTAATAAAGAACCAAGCATAGGAAATGTTAAAACTAATAGACAAGTGCTATGTATTATTGCACAAGCGGGTGTGAGTTGGATTGAAACTGATACAAATGATAAATTCTATTTCAAGTGGTTCACAACTACAGAACATACTATAGAAGATTGGAGCAGTTTAACTACTGAAAAAACTCCAACAAAATCTATCAATTTAGCAGTATTAAGCAGAGGTGATGTTGAAGATATAGTTTATTATCCTAAAACAAAACCTGATAATCCTATTGAATTTAAAATAGACAACAACTATATCTTAGATCCTCAAGATTCTACTACTGACGAGGACTTAAGAGAGACAACAATTATACCTATATATAATCGAGTTAATGGATTTAAATACATAGTTTATAAAATGACTACAATGCAAGTTGAAAAAAAATTATCAATTAATTTAGGAGATAAAATTAAGTATATTGATACTTGGGAGAATGAATTGGAATCTTATGTAATGAAGAGAAAAATCAGTTACATAGGGGGAGATATAGATGATGATGATAATTATGAAATTGAATTATCAGCTGAGGCTATTGATGAGACTAATTCCAATTTAAAACTAGGTGTCGATGTTATAAAAGAAATTAGTAATCTTGGTGTAAAAGTTGATAAACAAAATGAAGTTATTCAGCTAATAAATAGCAAGGAAAATGATAACTCAGAGAAAATTGCTGAAATTGAAATCAGTAATGAAAATATAACTTCAAGTGTTACTTCGGTCGAAGAAAAATTAAACGAAGTTGGAGAAGCAATAGAAACTATTAATTCAACAATGATGAAACAAACATCAGAAGCTTTTGAAATGCTATTTACTCAAACTGGTATAGAAGATACAGTAAATACTATTCAAAATATGTTAAATGATAACACAACTGATATAAATACTATTTCTCAATATATTCATTTTGAAGGTGGAATAATTACTCTTGGAGCTAGTGATAGTCAAAGTAAATTGATAATTCAAAAAGATAGAATTAGTTTTATGACTGGTGATAGTGAAAGTGCCTATATTTCGCAAAACCAATTATATATAACTGATAGTACAATTCTTAGAAAATTACAAGTAGGAAGATGGATAACACAAGAAGATGAGTATGGAAATTTAAATACTAAATGGGTAGGTGGTGAATAATGACGACATACTATAGTAATTGGACTTCTGTTGATAAACAATGTATTGCAATGAGAATGAAAATAACAGTTTCAATTTCTCAAAACATTAAAAACAATACTTCAACAGTAACAGTTAATCAGTACATAGAAAGAAAAAATTATTATGATTATACTGGTAGTGGTGGTGCTTCTGGTACTACGGAAAATCATAAATTATATTTTAATGGAACTTATACAAATTCTACTGAAAAATTTTGGAGTAATAATGGAACTACTTTAATTCAATCTAAAACTAAAACAATTACACACAATGCAGTTGGTGAAGGATCATTTACAATAGGTGGTTCTTGCTCAGGTTCAATATTAAAAGATACTGGATATGATGCTAGCATTTCATTATCAATATCAAATAGAAAAATCACACTTCCTAAAATTAATAGAAGTTCAAGTATTGCTTCAAATGCCACTTCAAATACTAAATTTGGAGATACAATAACATTTAGCATTGATAGATACAATTCCAATTTTACTCACGATATTAAATATTCAATGTATAACGCGAGCGGTACAATCGCTACTGGTGTAGGAACTAGTCAAGAGTGGACTATTCCAACTGATTTAATAGCAAGTACACCAGACAATGCCCAGCCAACAATTACAATAACTTGTACTACTAAAAATGGTTCAACAATTGTTGGAAGTAGTACTTATTCTTTTAAATGTAAAGTACCTGATACATACCAGCCAACTTGCTCATTAGTATTAGAAGATGTTGGGCTAGTTCCTGATAGTTGGAATGTTTGGGCAAAAGGTAAATCTTCAATAAAAGGTACTATAACAGCAAGTGGCAGTGAAGGAAGTACAATTAAGAGTATTGTATCAAAAGCAAATGATGAAATATTTAGTGTAAATCCATTTACTACAAATTATTTAAAATACAATGGTGAAAGAACTATTACAACTATTGTTACTGATAGTCGTGGTAGAAGTGTTTCAGATAGTAAAATAATTGATATTATTGATTATTTAGCACCTACAATTTCAATGTGTAAGATTGAAAGATGTAATGCTGATGGAACTCTTAATGAAGAGGGTACTTATGGAAAAGCAACAGTTCAATATAAAATAAGTCCAGTGAATAATTTAAATGATAAGATCCTTAAAGTTTCTTATGGTACTAGTACGAAAACAGCAACATTAACTGATTATGAAGGGACTTATACATTTACTGATTTATTTTATGGATTAGAAACAAACGCAAGTTATAACTTTGAATTTAAGATTAAAGATACATTTGAAGAAGTACCACAAACATATACATTACCTCCTTCATTTGTAACAGAGTCCAAATTGGCTGGTGGTAAAGGTGTTACATTTGGACAAGTAGCAACAGAAGAAGGGCTACATAGTTACATGGATACAAATTTTCATAAAAATTCAAGAGTTAAAAATATAAGTGTAGATGGTTTGAAAACTGAAAAATATCAAGGAGGGTGGATAACTTATGGAGAAGATGAAGCTTAATTTACAATTATTTGCAAGTTCAACAATAGATGGTTCTTCAACTGCTAGTAATTGCGATTGTAGAATTATTTGGAGTTCAACAAAGAACGATAGTAATAATACTTCAACAGTAACAGCAACAGTACAAATTAAAAAAACTGGTAGTAGTTCAACATCAGGTACATTTAGTGGAACTATTACAATTGATGGTACATCATATTCTGTTTCTAAATATGGAAGTTGGGCTTGGGGTGATTGGAGAACAGTAGGTAGTGCTTCAAAAACAGTTACTCATAATGAAAATGGAACTAAAGCAATTAATATTTCTACTAGTTTAAAACAAACTGGTACATCAATGGCCGGTACATATTCAGCAAGCGGAACAGCAACATTAGATACAATAAATCGTGCTTCTAAATTAGGTGCAATAGAGGACTTTAAACTAACTGATACTATCACAATAAATATTACTAAATACATAACTGCTGCAACTGATAAATTACAAATTAAACTAGGTGATACATTAGTTAAAGAAATTAATAATATCACAAATGGTTACTCATTAACTTTTACAACTGCTGAACAAACAACTATTAAAAATTTAATGACTTCACCACAAGCGACATTAATATTTTTACTAACAACTATCAATGGTGAAACGACATTAGGAACATCAACTCAAAGTGCTGCTATTACTTCATTAGATAAACCTGTTTATAGAAATATTGTGAAAAAATCAAATGGACATTATCAAGTTGCAATAAATGGTGTAGTAGATACAACTAAAAGTGATGTATTACAAGTTTATGATGACAATGGAAATTTAATAAATGACAATCAATTATTGTGGGGTCCATATTTCTATTTTATGAATGCTAACCGTACTATTAATTTATCACAAAAAGTTAGTGAGCAAAAAAATGGAATTGTACTTGTATGGCAAGCATATGCGAATAATGAGCCTAAATATTACGATTTTAATTATACTTTTATCCCTAAACAACATATTCTTATTCATGAAGGAGCTGGAGTAACTTGTTGGCTTAGTAATTCAACAGGTGAAATTATTGCTACTAAATATGTGTATGTTTATGATGATAAAATTCAAGGTAATGCTGTTAATGAAACAGGTAAAACCACTAGAAGTGGTAGTGGAATTATTACAAATAGTAAAAATTGGGTATTAACTTATGTTTTAGGAGTGTAAAGAAAGGAGCAAGAATGAGTGAAGATTATATCAAAGAAAAATTTCATCATTGTGAAGAAAAACTTAATGAACATGAAGGTAGGATAGACAAACTTGAAGATACTTATGCAACACTTCAAAATCTAAATTACCGAATGGGAAAAG
Organism: uncultured Bacilli bacterium; assembly: GCA_934102215.1. GTDB lineage: Bacteria > Bacillota_I > Bacilli_A > RF39 > UBA660 > CAG-1000. Next base: position 64,667 of record CAKOSH010000007.1, on the reverse strand, counting down.
TAGAAAATGGTGTTGAATCTATAAATAAAAAAATTGATGAAAATTCCAAAGAAAAAGGTAAGAAATGGGATAAACTCATAGATTATCTTTTTTATTTTATCATTGCAAGTATTCTAGGATACTTAGCGATAAAATTGGGAATTAAATAGGAGGGAAAATGAAAGAAAAATTAGCAAAATTAATTAATGTAAAGAGCATAGTTACAATTATGTTAACTATCGTAGTATCAATTCTAACATTAAAGGGTAATTTTGATGTTAAGGAAATCTATTTAATGATTATAGCATTTTATTTTGGTACTCAAGTGGAAAAGAATAATAAGGAGGAATAGACTATGGTATTAAAATTAATGAACAACACTAAAAAACAATTATCTGCTCACTTTAATGCATATGAATTTAGATGTAGATGTGGTAAATCACATTATATCTATATTGATATGGATCTAGTAAACTTACTAGAGAAATTAAGAACAAAATTAGGTGCTGATAAGTGTATTATTTATTCAGGCTACAGGTGCCGTGAACATGATATACGTTCAAATGGTACAGGTAGTGGACCACATACATTAACAACATCAAGTGCAGCAGATTATTATTTACTAAAAAATGGTAAAAGGATAAACGCTAAAAATGTATGTTTAGCACTTGAGGATATGGGCCATAAATATGGTATAGGTTATAGATGTGGTGGTTCTAATCCTAACTCTGGTCAAGTTCACACTGATACAAGAAAGCGAAAATGGTATGGTGATGAATCTATATCTATGACAAGGAAGTGTTGTGATTCATTTTATGATTATTTTGGAATAAAAAAATCAACACCAACCCCTAAAAAATATAATCTTACTAGAGTGCTTAAAAAAGGCTGTAAAGGTAATGATGTAAAAGAGTTACAAAAGAAAATAGGAACATCTGCTGATGGAATTTTTGGTGTTAATACTAAAAACGCAGTTATTAAGTTTCAAAAATCAAAGAAATTAACAGCAGATGGAATTGTTGGAAAAAATACTGCTCATGCTTTAGGCTGGACTTACCAAAATAAATAAATTATAATTAATTTATGGAACGGGTTAGTAAAGAACGTAAAATACAAATATTAAAAAACAAGATTGAATTTTGTGAGAAAAACAAAAAACACAAAAAGATAAAAGAATACTTAAAAAGAGAACTGGATAAACTAGTAAATAGTTAATATCTAGTTCTCTTCTTTTTTATTTCTCATAAAATATAGTAATAAATACTAATTTAAATAGTAAAATGTAGTTTATGCAAAATTGCTATTGATGTAAACATAAAAAATATGATAGAATACATATCAAATCTGTGATATAATCATTTTAGAATAGGATATACCACAGATAATGTGGGGTGAATTTGGTATGAATAAAGGAATTTTAGATGCTAAAGTATTAGCAAATTATATTGTTGACAAATGTAATGGTGTAATTTCGCCAATAAAATTACAAAAATCTTTATATTTTTGTTTTGCTTATTGGGGTGGATTTGTTAGAAAAGGTAAGAATCAAAAAAGTGAAATTAATATAAATTATAACGAGTTATTATTTGATAATAAAATCGAAGCATGGGTATATGGACCAGTAGTGCCAGAAGTATATCATGAAAAAGATTTAAGAAAGTATGATATAAAGAAAGAGAATATATTTGGAGATACATTCATAAAAAATTACATTGATGGTATATTAGAAAACGTTTTAGCTTGTAATGATTTTCAATTAGTTGAAATATCTCACGAAGATAAATGTTGGAAGAAAAATTTCAAGAAAAATTCTATTTTTCATAATGGAGTTATTCCTTTTGAAGAGATAATTAGAGAATATGCAGCCAAGTAGTTTAGAACTTAATATTATTAAAAATAGATTTGATATAAAGAGTAGAGCAAAAGATATTTTAAGTATAAAAGAGTTTAATTTTGAACGTGGATTAAAATCATTTAATGATGAAAAACTGAAGTTTACGAATATGTCATTAAGTGAAGACGAAGATGTATATAATATGGTAGTAGATATATATCTTAATTATTTGGTAGATGGTTCTAATTTTTTAGATGATTTTATGGGATATGAATTAGAGAATGATTATAGAATAGAAAGATTATTACAAATAATAAATGGTACGCAAAAAACAAAGTATAAAATATCTGATATCCCTTATATTTTAAAATTAAATAATAAAAATGATGAAAGATTACATTTCTTTATAAGATATAGTGGAAAGAACGCGTCATTAATATTGATTGACTTATACCATTTAGCAATATATGGGGAATGGTATAAAGGCGGTAAATTTATGCATAATTCAATACCTAAAACATACAAGCATAATAAAAATAACTCATGTAAACTAGAAAAAATATTAGAACTTATAAATAATTAGTTTTAAATACATCAACAAATTCTAATTCAGGATAATTACGCATAAATAGTAATTGTCCTTTTTTATGCAAAGAATCAATTAAATCAGTATCTTTATGACACTTCCTATGACACTTTTCACATACAGGTATAAATAATCCATACTTAATAGAATTACTTCTATTTCGTCCACAAAAGACTTCATGAAGATGTTCTTTTTTGCAACCACACAAATAACATGTTTTTAGATTATCTGTAAATAATGATTCAGTTCTACTTTTATCCAGCTTAGATTGCCTAGTTGTTCTATTATTAATTAATTTGTATTGCTTGTACTCTTTACTATCACATTCTCTATAACAGTTAAATGATACTTCCTTTTTTAAGAGTGTACAATAACAATATTTTTTATTTTTTTTACTTCTTATTTTAAAATTTTTGCAGTTCATTTTTTGTTCGCAAAAATTACCATAAAATTACCATGAAATAGGTGGAAAATATGGAAAATTACCATATTTTTGATAAAATTAATAATAAAAAATCCCTTATTTTAAGGGATTTTGTTGATTTTATTGGAGCAGGTGATGGGAATCGGACCCACGTTATTAGCTTGGAAGGCTAGAGTTCTACCATTAAACTACACCTGCATCGCTAAATGCAAGATTCATTTTACTAGAAATGGGTCCGATTGTCAATATCTTTGAAGAAAAAAGTTTAAAATATTAAATAAATCCTAAATAATTATAAATGGTTTAATTTTCTAGACCACTTTTTCTTTATAATAAATATTAATTGTTATATAATATTAATAGGTGATTAGAAATGGACAGAATGAACGAAATAATTGATCTTTTAAATAAATACTCATATGAATATTATACATTAGATAGACCGACTGTTGATGATGCAGAATACGATAGATTAATGCAAGAATTAATAAGAATAGAGTCTTCACATCCAGAATGGGTAAGAGATGATTCACCAACTAGAAAAATAGGTGGAGAAATAATTTCTGAATTTAAAAAAGTTACTCATGCTGTGCCTATGATGAGTTTAGGAAACGTATTTAATGAAGAAGAAATAAGAGATTTTGATAGAAAAATATCAGAAGTATTCCCTAGTCATGAATATGTATGTGAACTTAAAATAGACGGTCTTGCAGTTAGTCTTGAATATAAAAATGGCAAATTCACAAGAGCGGCTACTCGTGGAGATGGAACTACTGGTGAAGATATAACTCACAATGTTAAAACAATTAAAACAATACCACATAAATTAAAAGAGGCAGTAGATTTAGATATTCGTGGTGAAATATACATGCCAAAGAAAAGTTTTGAAAAACTTAATAAATATTGCGAGGAACATGGCGAAAATAAATTTCAAAATCCAAGAAATGCTGCGGCTGGATCAATAAGACAACTTGATTCAAACATAGCAGCACATAGAGGACTTGATGCGTTTTTATATCATTATCCATTAACACCATTTAAAACTCATTATGAAACATTAATGTATATGAAAAAATTAGGTTTCATAGTAAATCCTAACATAAAATTATGTAAGAATATTGATGAAGTTTTAAAATATATAGAAGAATGGACTATTAAAAGAGATACACTTCCTTATGAAATAGATGGTATCGTAATAAAAGTAAATGATATTGAAATGCAAAGGGAACTTGGATTTACAGCAAAAGTGCCAAAATGGGCTACTGCATATAAGTTTCCACCAGAACATGTTCTTACAAAACTAACTGATATAATTTTTACAGTTGGAAGAACAGGTCAAATAACACCAAATGCTGTTTTAGAACCAGTAAGGGTTATGGGAAGTACAATTTCAAGAGCTACACTTCATAATGCTGATTATTGCATTGAAAAAGATATACGAATTGGAGATTACGTGTATATTTATAAAGCAGGAGATGTAATACCGGCAGTTGATAGAGTAGAATTATCAAGAAGAAATGGAAGTGAAAAGCCATTTAGTATGATAGAAAGCTGTCCAATGTGTGGAAGTAAACTAGTACAAAAAGATAAAATGGTAGACTATTTTTGTACAAATATTCATTGTCCAGCAAGAAAAATAGAAAGTCTAATTCATTATGTAAGTAGAAATGCTATGAATATAGATGGTCTTGGAGATAAAATAATTGAAGATTTTTATAATTATGGATATATTAGAAGAATTAGTGACATATATAAACTAGATACTAAGAGAGAGGAATTAATAGAACTAGAAGGATTTGGAAATAAAAGTGTTGATTCTATACTTGAAAGTATAGAAAAATCTAAGTCTAATGAACTAGATAGATTACTATTCGCTCTTGGCATAAATGGAATAGGTGCTAAAACAGCAAAACAATTATGCAAATATTACACAAGTATAGATTCTCTAATGGATGCAACAGAAGAAGAACTTGCTACAATAAGGGATATAGGTGAAACATTATCAAAAAACATAGTAGATTACTTTAAAGATGAAAAAAACCTTGAAGAAATTAATGAACTTAAAAAACTAGGTGTAAATATGACATATAATGGTAAAACTATTACTGAAAGCGAAGAATTCAAAGATAAAAAATTCGTAATAACAGGAACATTTGATGGAATGACACGTGAAGAAATAAAAGAATATATTGAATTACATGGTGGTCTTACAAGCGAATCAGTAAGTAAAAAAACAGATGTTGTTTTAGTTGGAGAAAATCCAGGAAGTAAAAGAGATAAAGCAATAGAACTAAATATTCCAATTTGGAATCAAGAAAAATTATATGAAATAATAGGGTATACTAGAAATAAATAGTAAAATATTGTATAATATAAAAAAACCAAGGAAGGTGTTTAATTAAATATGGGAAAAAACAAAAAAATAAGAAATAATAAAGTTTTATTAGTATTACTAGGAATTTTATTAGTATGTATTATAGCAATAGGAATATTATTTTATAAATTCTTTTATGCTGGCGCAGGTGGAAGTAAATATGGAAATAGACTAAATGGTATAGAAAATTATCCATTAAGTTCAAATTTACAAGATGAAATAAAATCATTATATAGTGATAATTCAAAAGTAGGAACTATAAAAGTGAATACTGAAGGTAGAGTAATATATATTGATATAGACTTTAAAGAAACATTAAAAGTTAGTGAAGCAGAATCTTTAGCTGAAAAATCACTAGAAAAGATAGGAGAAAATAATTTAACATATTATGATGTTCACTTTATATTAACTTATTCTGGTGAAGAAGAAAATGAAAATTTTCCAGTATTTGGAGCTAAAAGTTCTAATAGTTTAAAGGTAGTATGGTAGTATGAAAAATAATAAAAAGAAAAAGAATATTATAATAGCGTTTATTGTAATTATAGTATTAGTTTCAGCATTTTTAGGAACTTTATATTATATAACAAGTACAGTAAATAATTATTCTTATAGTGAAAAGAAATGGATAAGTGAAAATACAGATACAACATTTGACGTATACGTAGAACCTTCACTTCCAATATTCACAAACAATGGTAAAGGTGTATATTATGAATATTTAAATGCATTAAAGGAAGATACAGGTCTTAATTTAAATATAGTAACAACTGATACAACTGATATAAAACTTATAAATAAAAACTATGCTGGTAATGAAGACATAGTTATATATAAAGACCATTTCATTGTAGTAGGTGAAAAAGATAGTATTAATAAACTAACAGATTTAGGTGGTACAACAGTAGGTGTTCTTGAAAAAGATAATGAAACTGTTTCACTATATTTAACAGCATATAAAAATATTAATATACAAAGTTTCTCAACATATAATGAACTTTCAACAGCATATGATAATAAGACAATAAGTTATATGATAGTACCTATGTATAAATATATAAATGATATTGTTACTAATGATTATGAAATAGTATATCATTTAGATGGACTTTATTCATATTATTGTTTAGAACTTAATGAAAAAGAAAATGAAAATACAGACTTAATAAACATAATGAAAAAGTTCTATTATAGATGGGAAAGCAAAGCAAAAAGTAATATTAATGAATATTTCTTAGACATATATTATACAGCTAAAAATTATACTGAAATAGAAAAAGAATCAATAACAAATGAAGACTTCATAGTTGGATATATAGAAAATCTTCCATATGAAGGTAAAATAAGAAAGAATTTCACGGGACTTACTAATACATATTTAAGCAAGTTTGCTGATATGACAGGTGTAACATATAAATATATAGAATATAAAGATACAAAAGAATTAAATGATGCTCTTGCGAATAAGAAAATAGATTTAGCAATGAACTATTATTCACTTAGTAGTGATAATTACACAAGTAGTAGAACACTTGGACCTACAGAATATGTAGTACTTGCTCATGTAGATAATAATCTTGTAGTAAACTCATTATATAGTTTAGTTAATATGAATGTATCAATGCTTTCAAATATGAATCTTAAATATAATATGGCAAGTAAAAACTTATTTGAAATAAAAGACTTTGCTACTGTAAAAACATTAGTTAAAAATGTTGATAAAGATTCAATTATAATAATAGAAAAAGAAGTATATGATTATTATAAAGATTCATCACTTAAAAATTATAGTATTAGAGCAATAGAAAGTGTTAAATTAAATAATTCATTCTTACTTAATAAATCAAACACTGCATTTAATAAATTATTTGATTTCTATTTAAGTACACTTAGTTCAAATGAAATGAAAAATGAAAGTGTAGTAGGAGTAATAGAAACACTTAAGAATAATAGATTATTTAATTTCATAATGAGTAATTTATTATATATAGTAGTTGGAGCTTTAATAGTAGGATTTGTAGTTTACACTATAATAAAGAAATCATTATATGTTAAAAAGATTAAAAAAGAAGACAGACTTTACTATTTTGATGCGATGACTAATCTAAAGAATAGAAACTATTTAAATGATAATATTGATTTTTGGTCAGGAACTAAAGTATATCCTCAAGCAATAGTAGTAATTGATATTAATAAATTAAAATTATTAAATGATAGAAAAGGTCATGAAGCTGGAGATAATCAAATTAAGGCTGTAGCAAATGTTCTTATTAAAACACAAAGAGATAATTCTGAAATAATGAGAACTGATGGTGATGAATTTATGATTTATCTAGTAGGATATGATGAAAAGAAAATAGGTTCATATATTCATAAATTAAATCGTGAATTATTATCAAGTTTACCTCATAAAGACTATGGAGTATCTATTGGATATAGTATGATTACTAATGAGCAAACAACAATAGATGATGCGATTAATGATTCACTATTAATGATAAAAAAATCAAAAGGTAATGCCTAATGAAAGAAAAATTAAGTAAATTATACAATTTGATATTTGGAAAAGAAATGGGAATTCTACCAGGAAATCTTGCATATTCATTCTTTTTATCAATAATACCAATATTAACATTGATAGTATATATACTTACAACATTTAATTTACCTATGGATACAGTTAATAATTTCTTAACAAGTACGTTTCCAAAGAGTGTTGTGGAGTTATTACAACCAATATTTACATCAGAACTAACAGCAGATTCATTAATGACAATTATATTAGGTTTAATAGTTGTGATAAATAGTTGTAATGCTATTATAATCGCAAGTAATACAATATATAATGTAGAAAATGCACCATTAATAAAAAGAATAGTTAAATCAATAATATTAGCAATATGTATTATTTCACTATTTGCATTCATGGTAATAGTACCACTTCTTGGTAAATCAATATTGACAGTAATAGGTATGTTTACAGATATATTTACTACACATGAAAAGATAGTTGGAACATTATATATTATCTTACAAGTTCCAGTATCATTACTTGTTGTATTCTTTATAATTAAAGTTGTATATACAATCGCACCAGATGAGAGAATACCTAGTAAATATACAAATAAAGGAGCTTTATTTACATCAGTATCATGGTTGATAATAACAGCAATATATTCATACTATATAAATAATGTAGCAAGATATGATATAGTTTATGGCAACCTTGCTAATATAGTGATGCTATTATTATGGTTCTATATACTAGCATATATATTTGTTATTGGACTTTGCTTAAATAAAAATAAAACAGAAGAAGGTATAGAACAAACAAACACAATAATACTTGATGAAATAAGAAAAAGAGTTCAAGAAGAAAAAAAGAAAAAATAATGTTGATAATTCGACATTATTTTTTAATTTATAGTTATAAAATATAATTGGTGAAATAAATGAAAGTTAAAATAATTGATGAAAGTCACGAAAAAGATTTAGAAAGGAGCGTAAATGCATTTTTAGAAACAACTGAAAATGAAATAATAGAAATACAATTTAGAACAGCAGTATCAATATTTGGAGAAGAGCAAGTATATTGTTTTTCAGCAATGATTGTTTATCAAGAAAAAAAGAGTTAAAAATATAACTCTTTTAGTTTGCAATAATTATCTATGAATAAACTTAAATACAGTAGCACCCAATATAATTCCTAAACATATTGTCATAATAACTATATAGGCTATCAAATATTTACTAGTGAATCCAGCAAATCTTTTGTCATTACTATTCATACGAAGAACAGGACCATCATTATTAAGTGAATCAACTCTTTTTTCTTCTAGTTCTGCACTTGGAATATTACCTTGTGGATGAACTCCATAGCCTTTCATATACATTTCTTCATATTTCTTAAGTGCTCTTAACTCTTCTAAACTTAAATTACTACCACTTTTAAATTTATTACATAATTCTTCATATTTATTAGCACTTAATATAACATCATCATTTTCTTGCATTTTTTGAGGACTATCAGTAGTAAAATTATTAGAAATTCCGTTATCATTGTGTGAAACAACATTAGAAGTAACAATTCCATCACTATTAGATTCAGTAACAACTACATCATTACTATTTTCAAGAACATGTATATCATTGTTTTTAGTATGAGTAACTTTATCACCTTTAACATCATTTTTATAAGCTTCTGCACTATGTATAAAAGATAACATATTAACTTCTTCATGATTTACATATGCTGTATCAATATCCTTAGTTGCAGTTAAATTTTCTTCAGAAACCATAGTAGTTAATTCACTGAAAAATTCATCAGGATTAATTTTACCATTTGGACCAACATCTTTAATTTTATCTTTATATAACTTTGAAACCTTCTTTTCATCTTCAGTTTCAACTAAATGAACAACATCATTTTTATCAACATATTTAACATATTGTTTTCCTTTTAAATAAATTATATTAATTTGACCATGTTTTTCAAAACTATCTTGTAATTTTTCATTAACATTTACACCTTTATCATTAATCTTATCTGCTTCTTTTAATCTTTCTATATGTCTTTTGATAGCATCTTCATCAGATTTTTCAATAAGATCAATACTTCCAGCAATCGCATATAAAGTATTTGCATCTGTATTTAATACCAATTTATCAAAGTCAGCACCTAATTTCTCTTTTAAAAGTTCTACTGCTTTTAATTGTTCATCCATATCAGGTTTAACATCTATATCAAATTTGTACATGTCAGCAAAATATTTAGCATAACTTTCAACTAATGCATCTTGAAGATATTCTCCATAAACAATTTCTTCTATTTTACCATCTATTTCTAAATCTTTTTTACATTTAACATCGATAACATTATCAAGTAAAGTACGAAGAACAGTACCTCTTAATTTACTATCATCATTACCACAGCTTTTAATCATTTCTTCATCTACAAAAGATTGATATTCTAATATAGCCATTTTATTTTCTGGTAGAAATTTTCCAAATTTGACTATTAAACATTTTTTTACAAGAGATTCAAATTGTTTAATCTTATTTAATGTTTCATTATTATCCATAAAATTCCTCCATATTATCCATAATAAGTATATAATATTTTTTAACGATTTACAACTTCTTTTTTACTTTTCTCTGTGGTATAATATTTTTACATTAAATGTTGGAGGTGAATTTTATGAAAGTTATTTTTATTAAAGATGTTAAGAAACAAGCAAAAAAGGATGAAATTAAAGATGTTAAAGATGGATATGCTAAGTTCTTAATAACAGAAGGTCTAGCTGTACCATATACAAATAAGAGTGTTAGTGTACTTAAAAGTGAAATAAAAGAAAGAGAAGATAATGAACAAGCTCTTATTAATGAATGCAATAAAATTAAAAATAAACTTCAAAATAAAGAAATAGAATTCAAAGTAAAAACAGGAAATAATGGAAAAGTTTTTGGAAGTATTACTTCTAAAAATATAAGTGAAGAACTAGAAAAAATGGGATATCAAATAGATAAAAAGAAAGTGATTATTAGTAATGATATTAATACTTTAGGAGTACATAGTGTAACAATAGTATTACATAAAGAAGTATCATTTAATATCAATGTAAAATTATCAAGCCTATAGGGAGGTATTTATGGCTAGAAACGAACTTAGAAAAACACCACAAAATGTAGAGGCTGAAATATCTGTTTTAGGATGCGGTTTTTTAGATAGAACTGCTCTTGATAAAATAATGGATGAAGTTAGTGAAGAAATGTTCTATGATCCAAAAAATAGAACTATATATAAAGCAATGAGAACATTACATCAAAATAATATACCAGTTGATGTTAATACAATATGTAATGAACTTGAAAAAGATAAGTTATTATCAGACGTTGGAGGAGTAGAATATATTACTGAAATATTAAATTCAGTTCCATCTACAGCTAACTTAAATTATTATATTAAAATAATATTCGAAAAAAGTGTTCTTCGTAATTTAATAGAGAAGGCTGACAGAATACAAGAAGAGTGTTATAATGAAGATGATAGTATAGAGAATATTGTTGAAAGTGCTGAAAGAAATATCTTAGGAGTTTATAATGATAAACTTGGTAGAGATATGCAAAAGATACAAGATATATTACCTGAAGTACAAAAGAATCTTGAACTTTTAGCTCAAACAAAATCAGACTATACTGGAATTAGAACTGGCTATTATGACTTTGATGAAATGACTAGAGGACTTCAAAAGAAACAAGTTATTATTATCGCAGGAAGACCAGGTTGTGGAAAAAGTGCATTTTCATTAAATGTAGCACTAAACGCAGCAATTAATAATAAGAATTCAGTAGCATTATTCTCACTAGAAATGGGTGCTGATGAAATCGCAAAAAGAATGTTTGGATGCGTTGGTAGAATTGATGGAGATGTATTAAAAACAGGAAGACTTAAACAAAATGATAGACAAAAATTTAATGAAGCAATGAGTGAACTTTCTGATATTAAATTTTATATTGATGACTCTGGTGGTCTTACTGTAAGCGAAATAAGAAGAAAGTGTAGAAAACTTAAAAATTCAGATGATGGTCTTGATTTAGTAATTATAGATTATTTACAATTATTATCAAGTTCATCAAAATATGCTGGTCAAAGAGTTCAAGAAGTTAGTGAAATAAGCCGTGATATAAAGAAAATGGCCATGGAATTAGATGTACCAATAATCGCACTTGCTCAATTATCAAGAAGCGTTGAGCAAAGAAAAGGTAATGATAGTAAACCAAAATTATCAGACTTAAGAGAATCAGGTTCTATCGAACAAGATGCCGACATAGTACTATTCCTTCATAGTGAAGAATATGGTAAATATGATGGTAATATAAGAAGACCAATTGAACTTTTAGTAGCAAAACACAGAGCAGGTTCAACTGGTAGCGTTAACTTAATATTTCAACTAAATACAGGTACATTTGAAAATGCCAGTAGAAATAAGGAAGTAGAGAATGAATAATAAAATATCAATATCTGGAATTATATTTGGATTATTAGTGTCATCATTAGTAATATATATGTCACTTATTTTTGAACCTAAAAAGGACAAAATAAATGAATTTTATCAAGTATATTTAGGTGGTCAAAAGATAGGACTAATTAATTCAAAAGATGAACTTTACAACTTAATTGATAAAGAACAAGAAGGTATCAAAAAGAAATATAATGTTGATAAAGTATATCCTCCAGAAGGACTTGAAGTACAAAAAGTACTAACATATAAAACAAATCTAAAAACAGTAGAACAAATATATGATGAAATAAATGATATAGATCCATTTACTATAGAGGGATATGAAGTAACTGTTAAAAAGGATGATAAAAAGAGTAAATTCTACATACTTCATAAAGAAGATCTTGATGAAGCAGTTAGAAATACAGTACTATCTTTTGTAAAAGAAGAAGAATATGATAACTACTTAAATGGTGTTGAAAAAGATAGTAATGAAGAAGGTAGAAGTATTACTGATATTTATTTTGAAAGTGATTTAAGTATTAAGAAAACATATATTTCAACTGAAGAAAACATAATAACAAATAATGATACTTTAAAAATGTATTTCTTATTTGGAACAACTAATTTAACTGGAACATATAAGGTTAAAGCAGATGATACGATTGAATCAATTGCTTATAATAATAAACTTGGTGTAGAAGACTTTTTAGTAGCAAACCCAGATATCAAAGGTGAAAATGCTTTACTAGCAGTTGGTCAAGAAGTAACAGTTGCAGCTATTAATCCTGTATCAAACATAATTGTTGAATCATTTGAAACAGAGATGCAAGAAGTAGAATATGATACAGAAATAGAATATGATAATAAATTATCAGTAGAAGAAACATATGTTAAACAAGAAGGTTCAAATGGACTTTCAAAAGTAGTATATGCGACTAAAGAATCAAATGGAGTTATTTTGGATTCACAAATGGCAAGTGAAGATGTTATAACAGAACCTACTAAAAAAATAGTAGTAGCAGGAGCAAAAGGTGTTTATTACGTTGGTAACTCTACATATTGGGTATGGCCAACAAGTAAGCCATATAGAATTAGTTCATGTTATTCATATAGAAACCACCCAATAAGAGGACAATATCATTTCCATGCAGCACTTGATATAACTGGTACTAAGAGTAAAAATATATATGCTATACAAAGTGGTACAGTTATTTCAGCATTTAACGATAATGGATATCACCAAGGAGCTGGAAATAATATTAAGATAGAGCATGCTAATAATTATGTTTCACAATACATGCATTTAGCAAAGTCACTTGTTAAAGTTGGAGATCATGTAGAAAAAGGACAATTAATAGGTATCATGGGACGTACAGGTTCAGCAACAGGAGTACATCTTGACTTTAGAGTATTTAAAAATGGTAACAATATAAATCCATTCTCAATATACTATAAAACTGCCTATCCTTGTTATGGTAAATAATATGATAAAAATAATATGTGTTGGTAAAATAAAAGAAAAATATTTAAATGATTTAATAAATGATTATAAAACCAGAATATCAAAATATCATAAAATAGAAATAATAGAACTTAAAGATACAGGTATAGATAGTGAATCAAATGAAATACTAAATCATTTGAATGATAAAGATTATAATATATGTATGGATATAAAAGGAAAAGAATATACATCAGTAGAACTATCTAATTTAATAAATAATACATTTATAAATGGATATGGCACTATTACATTTATTATAGGTGGAAGTGATGGAATAAAAGATAGTGTTAAAAATAAATGTAACATGAAATTATCATTTTCACACCTTACATTTCCTTATGGACTATTTAGAGGTATATTACTAGAACAAATATATAGAAGTTTCAAAATATTAAATAATGAAACTTATCATAAATAAAATAAATATAAAATATTATTAGTATGTGGACAATATTAATAATATTTTTATTTTGTTTTTCAATTTATTTATCAGTGAGATTAAAGTTTCAAAATTATAAAATCAACATTAAAGAACTAATTAGAAATGATAAAACATCTCTTTATTTAACACTCGGTACTAAGATAGGAGTAGGTTCAATAATAGGTACTACTTCATCAATAATAATAGGTGGATTCTCATCTGTGATATGGATAATATTATTTTCTATTTTAACAACATCAATTATTTATTATGAAGCATATCTTGGTAGAAAAAATAGAGTCAAACTTAATAATGATTATATAGGTGGACCAAACTTTATCGTTAAAAATAAGTTAATTAGTTTTATATCACTTATACTTTTATTATTAATTTACACATTTATGTTTCAAATGATACAGATGAATACAATAAGTAATATGATACTGTTAAACGTAAATATAAGTAAAAAGTTAATATTGATAGTTTTTCTAATTATACTTTTAGTGACAATTAATCTAAAAATAAAAGAAATATTAAATATTATGAATAAGATAGTACCTATAATGTGTTTATTTTTTATAATTGTTTGTCTTTATGGAATTATTAGTAATTATGATGTATTGTTTTCATCTATAGAAGTTTATCTAAAAGACATATTCAGTATTAAATCAATATTATGCGGCATGATTATTGGTATAAAGAGAAGCATATTTATGAATGAATTATTGATAGGTACTACTTCTCTTAGCGCATCAACTGATAAAAATGATATAAATATAAGTATTAAATATCAAATATTGTCAGTTCTATTTATAACAATAACAATGACTCTTCTAATAAGTTCTCTTATATTAATATATATTTATAATAACCCAATCATAAATGATTATAATTTACTTATAAATAATATATTTCATACGACTTATGGAAGTATAGGAACATTATTTTTAATAATAATTCTTATCTTATTTGGATTTACTACTATATTAAGTGGATTTTATATAGGTAAAACTAATATTGAATATTTAACTAAATCTAAATTGATTCTTAATATATTTAAACTAATATTTATAGTTGTAACACTATCTGGAATAATAATTAACAATTTCTTTATATGGAAATATTTAGATAATTTAATATTTATAATGATTATAATTAATTCTTATAGTATAATTAAGTCACTAGGAAGTGATTGATGTGATAGGTAATGATTGGGATACTGTTTTAGAACCTGTATGGAAAAGTCCAGGATTTCATAAATTTATGAATGTTGTAAAAGATGAATATAAAACACATACATGTTATCCAGAATATAATAATATATTTAATGCATTAAAGTTAACACCATATAATAATGTTAAAATAGTTATATTAGGTCAAGATCCATATCATGGAGAAGGTGAAGCACACGGACTTTCTTTTAGTGTACAAGAAGGTGTAAAGTTACCACCTAGTTTACAAAATATATTTAAAGAATTATATGATGACTTAGGAATTAAGAATGGTAGTAGTGGAGATTTAACACCATGGGCTAAAGAAGGAGTACTCTTACTTAACTCAGTATTAACAGTTAGAAAAGATACACCAGCATCACATAAAGACCTTGGATGGAACCTACTTACAGATCACATAATTAAACTATTAAATGAAAGAAATACACCAACAGTATTCATTCTCTGGGGAAACTTTGCTCGTGCTAAAAAAGCATTCATAACAAATAAAAATCATCTTGTAATAGAAAGTACTCATCCAAGCCCATTTTCCGCAAGAAATGGATTTTTTGGAAGTAAACCATTTAGTAAAGCAAATAATTTCTTAAAAGCACACAATATAAAAGAAGTGAATTTTACACTTCCAAATCATTATTAAAATTAATATCTAATTCTTTTCCTTCAATAATGTTTCTAATTTTTAATTTCTTAATTTTAGAAATAATATTGTAAGGAAATTTTTTTATCATATTATTATATTGTAAAGTATATTTATTATAATAAGTTCTAATTGAAACTATTTTTAAATCATTATTTTCATATTTTTTAACATAATCTTTTAAAGTTTTAAGGTCTTTAGATTTAGGATTATCTTCTATAACATGAACTAATTCTTCATAGCACTTAATTAATTTTTTTTCATCTTTAAATGAATCTAAACTATCTATTTCTAAATCTTTAACTTCATCAAAAGCAGTACTTTCACATTTAAATTTACTAGTCGCAACTTTTATCATTTTAGAAATTATTTCATTTTTACGTTTTAGTTCATCTATACATTCTTTTTCACTATCATCAAGTAAATCTTTCATATCATTTAACTTTTCAGCATGATATTTAAATAATATAATAGTTAACATTACAAGAACTATTAGTATTACAAGTATTAATGTTATTATATTTAATGTATTCATTATTATCACATCCTAAACTATATTATATCAAAAAATGGTATTCTTTTAAAGACTATTTTGCATATGTAATTCTTTCATCAAATTCTACAAAGTCAACATATATCATTAAGATTAAATAGCTTTTATTATTTTCTACATCATTAATAATTAAGTTATCACGACCTGCGTGTTCAATTAGACCTACAAATATTCTATCTCTCCATTCAACTGAATCTGAAAATGAAGCATGAACTCGTACTTTTTTCCCAATATTGTTTCTAAGAATATTTTCTATATAACTTTGTTCCATAGGTTCATTAGAACCATTAAAATTATCAACTATTGGATTATTAGTATCCCTTTCTATATCATTAATAAATACTGGTGTTTGATAATAACTACCATTCATATAGTCATCTCCTTTACTAGTATTATTTAATGATTAAAATAAGTAATTGTGATTATTTTTCACTATTTTTATTTAAATAGCTAATAGAAACACTAAATAAAAGAACTGCGACTATAATAAAAGGATTAATCATAATTTTATATATCTTATACATAGACCTTAAACTAAATTTAGCTTTTCCAACTATAGAACCATAATTAATATTATGAACTAAATTATCATTATTACCTTTAGTAGTATATTTAAGTCCATCAATATTATCTATCTTTTTAACTACATATTTATTTCCATATTTATAACAAATAATATCGCCAACATTATAAGTACTATCTTTAGTATATATTAAAGCAATATCACCAGTTTTATAATATGGACTCATACCATCATCATATATAGGAAAATATGAATAATCAAGAACAGTAGCGTAATCTTTATGATATACATACTTATTTATATATGTAAAAGCAGCTGCACTTAAAACTATAATGTACAACACTATCACAATAACTTGAATTGTATTCATTAATCTCATATATATTTTCATATAGATATTATATCATAACTCTTTAAAAAAATTAATAAATAAATTATAATGAAGGTGGAGGTTAACAATGAAAATAAAGATAGGTGTATCTAATCATCATGTACATTTAACACATGAAGCATTAGAGGTATTATTTGGTAAAGATTATGAACTTACTAAAAAAAGAGATTTAGTTCAAAAAGGACAATATGCATGTGAAGAAACAGTAAATCTTAAAAAAGATGATAAAGTACTCGAACATGTAAGAATAATAGGACCTTGTAGAAAATATACTCAAGTTGAATTATTAGATAGTGATAATGAATACTTTGGTATTAATGCACCAACTAGAAAAAGTGGAGTTCTAGATAATAGTGAAACATTAACTATAGTTGGACCAAAAGGCGAGTATGAAGCTAAAAGTATGGTTGTTGTTTCTAATACACATATTCATATGAGTAGTGATGATTTAATCAATTTTAATGTGTCTAATGATGAAATTGTAAAAGTTAAAACAGATAGTGGTCTTATTATTGAAGACGTACATATTAAAAGTGATGAAACATGTGTACTTGAAATGCATATTAATAAAGATGTAGCAGAATCTCTTAATATAGAAACAGGAGATGAGGTAGAAATATGTTAAAACTTGAACACGTAACAAAATATTACGATGATTTTAGAGCAGTAAATGATTTATCATTTGAAATACATGAAGGAGAAATATTTGGACTTCTTGGTGTTAATGGAGCTGGTAAAACAACAACATTTAGAATGATAATGGGTCTTCTTGATATAACAGAAGGTAAAATAACACTTAATGATAAAAAGATAGATTATAGCATTACAGATGAAATTGGATTCTTAACAGAAGAAAGAAGTTTACTTCCATCAAAGACAGTTTTAGAGCAGGCAATATATTATGGAGTACTAAAAGGTCTTACTGAAAAAGAAGTAGAAAAAAGACTAGATAAATATTTAGAAGAATTCAATATTACAGAATATAAAAATAAAAAAATAAAAGAATTATCAAAAGGAAATCAACAAAAAATACAATTTATAATAAGTATATTACATGAACCAAAATTATTAATATTAGATGAACCATTTAGTGGATTAGATCCAATAAACGTAGAAATGTTTAAGAAAGTAATATTAAGACTTAAAAAACAAAAAACTATGATAATATTCTCTTCACATATGATGGAACATATAGAATATTTTTGTGATTCATTAATAATACTTGTTCATGGTAATACTGTTTTAAAAGGAAAACTTACTAAAATAAAAGAAGATTTTAGAAAGAAAAATATAAAAGTTATTGCTGATTTAGATGTAGATGATATTAAGAAAATAGATGGTGTAGAGGACATTGAAGTTAATAAGAATGAATACACTATTAAAATATCTGATATAAAATATGTAGAAAGTATATTTAAAAAAGTATCTAAATGTAATAATGTAACTAAATTTGTAGTTGAAGAACCAACTTTAAATGAAATATTTATAAGTAAAGTAGGTGAAGCATATGAAAAATAAATTTAAATTTTTGACTAAAGATAGTATTAAAAAGAAAGTATGTACTAAATCATTTAGAATAATAAATATAGTTCTTCTTATAATAATTGTTGGTCTTGTAAATTTAGATTCAATTGTTAAATTATTTGGAGGAGATTTTGAAGATAAAATAAATGTATATGTTATTGATAATGTTGGTATTTATAATGAACTTGAAACGACATTAGATAGTGGTTATAAGGATATATTAGATAGTTATAATACTGAAATTAAAGCATCAGATAAGACTATTGATGAACTTAAAGAAGACATTATCAAAGATAAAACAAAAGATGTAATAATAAATGTAAAGAAAGTAGATAATGTATCACTTGATAAAATGTTTGATGCTGAAGTAATATCATATGAAAAAATAGATAAATTATTGTATCAAGATATCATTAATGCATTAAATACTACTAAAGCAAATATGGCTTTAAAAGAAGCAAATATCAGTTCTGAATTACTTAATAGTATTTATAATCCAGTAGAAATAAATAGAATATATCTTAATGAAGATATGAATGATAATCAAGAATTAATAGAAATGATAGGTACTATATTAATAATAGTGTTTATATTACCATTCTTTATCCTAATATTATTGATAGTTCAAATGATAGGTGCTGAAATTAACGAAGAAAAAAGTACTAAAAGTATGGAAGTTATTATATCAAGTGTATCACCACAAGTACATTTTATGGCTAAACTAATATCAGCTAATGTATTTGCAATATTACAAGGAATATTATTAATTTTATATTCAGTAATAGGTATAGTTATAAGACTTTTAACAACAGGTACAAGTGGTGTTGGAAGTGTAGTAGGTGCTTCTGAAGTAGGAAAAATAAGTGAGTATATAAATATGTTTACATCAAGTGAACTCGCAACAAGATTAGTAAGTGGTATACCTTTCTTTATAATATTAATATTACTTAGTTTCTTTGCTTATTCATTATTCATTGGAGTACTTGCTAGTATGACAACTAATATGGAAGATTATAATCAAATACAAACACCAGTAATGATATTTCTTATGATAGGTTATTACTTAGCAATATTTGCATCAGTTTATCAAGGTTCAATATTTATAAAAGTAGCAGCATTTATTCCATTTATATCAAGTATACTTGCACCAGTACTTTATACTCTTGGTGAAATGAGTATATTTGATTTAATAATTTCAATAGGGTTACTTACTGGTACATGTGCATTACTTTATAAATATGGACTTAGAATATATAAGGCAGGAATACTTAATTATTCTTCAAGTAAATTATGGAATAAAATATTTAAATCGTTAAAGGAAAAATAAAATGAATGGGAATAATGTAAATAATGGTATAAATAATAATATAGATAATAGTATAAATAATAATGTGAGTGCTAATATGAATATCAATAATATGAATGTTAGCAATAATGATAATAATATAAACAATAGTGTAAATGGAACTAATATAAATAACAATGTTAGTAATAATTTAAAAAATAAATTAGATTTCAAAAAAGTATTGTTGATAGCTGGTATATTATTTATACTTTTAATTCCAATTAAGAAAACATATAAAGATGGTGGGACTAGAGAATATAGTGCTATTCTTTATAAAGTAATTAAGTGGCATATATTAGATGATGATTATGAAAGTGGATATAATGATTCAACTGAAATACATATTTTCCCAACTAATTTTCATGGTATAGATTATTATAGAAAAATAAAACCAACTAGTTTATACATAATGAATCATAATAAAACTAAAAGAGTAAAAGCAAATACTGGATCATATAGTTGGTGTGTACTAGATATAAATAACAACCTAACAAATACATGTGAGGTAGCAGAAAAAGATAGTCCAGTAGATATGAATTATAAAGAAACTTTATCTGTTAAAAGAAATGAAAAAATATATCACAATAATGATATGAAAGTTAGTAAAGTAGAAGTGTATAGTAATGGTAAACTAAATAGATTACTAGATTATATAGAGTATGAAAAAGCAATAAGAATTAATTTAGAAAAAGGTGATTATATAATCGCAATACATGCTGAATATACTGAAGGAAATGTATGCTATTCATTAAAAATACACGTAGAATAATGTTAACAACTTGTTAACATTTTCTTTTACATAAATAGTTTACAATGAAAAGATTGTATGTTAAAATAATCAAACACAAATGAGGTAAAGATGAAAAAAAATAATATAGTTGTTGATAAAATACCTGAAGAATATATGATAAAAAGTTTAGGTTCTGGAGTAAGTGCTGAATGCTTTTTAACGAGTGAAGGAAAAGTATTTAAGAAGTATCATGATGAG
This sequence comes from uncultured Bacilli bacterium, assembly GCA_934102215.1. GTDB lineage: Bacteria > Bacillota_I > Bacilli_A > RF39 > UBA660 > CAG-1000. Next base: position 43,351 of record CAKOSH010000007.1, on the reverse strand, counting down.
AATAATAGATGGATATATAATTCACATAAAAATAAAGAACGTTATGATAGTGAAATATTTGTATTTCCTGAATCATATGTATTTAAAGGAAAAGTGTCTCCAGAATGCTTTATAGGCTATATGATGGAATATGTAAAAGGTTTTAAATATAGTGAACTTGAAAATAGTATTCTTATAAGGAATTTAATAAATGCGGTTAAAAGAATAGAAAGAGAAATAAGAATTCTTACGTTTCAAGGACTTATGTTTACTGATTTAAATAGAGATAACATCATGTTTAAAACAATAAACGAGCCTAAAGTAATAGATACAGATTTATATGAAGCAACTTATAATGATATGTTTGGTGATATGTTTAAAGAAAATATAAAAGAACTTGCTGAAACAATTATTAGTGATATATTGAGTAGTGGATTATTAGAATCACTTAAAATGAATAGGTATATTTTAGATTGTGGTTGTTATGGTATGGTGTTACCTTCAGTGATGATGGAAGAATTATTAAATTATGCTGAACAAAGACTTGAAACTAGTATAATTACATATGGCGAATATAAGAATGGATTAAAATTACTTAAAAGGAAACAAAGTTGATAAGCTGCTTATAAAGATACAAATAAATTTGTAAAAGAATTTCTTGATGAAAATAAAATTAAATATGACAAAACAATAACATCATATTTTTATAAAGTTGACGTGTGTAAAAATGAAAAAATAGATATTATGTTTGATAATGCGATAGATACATGTGAATCATTATGCGATAATGGGAGAGATGCAGTAGTGTTTAATTCAAAATTAAATATATCTAAAGATACAAAATGTAAGAGATGAAATAGTTGGAATTAAGTTTATAATTATATAAAAAATTGTAAAATAAAAAATTAATGGAAAATTTAATTGACAAAACGCTAATTATTATTGTATTATTAAATTGACATAGAAATATGTCATGTCACTTTTACGAATATAAGAGTAAAAGTGTTCAACCAAAACCCCCTGAAGAGAGCGAAAGCTCTCATTTTTGTTGTTCTAAATTGAAAATATGATAAAATATATATAGGTGTGATAAAAATGTTAAAAAGACATCATATATTAAATGCAAACATTAAAATATTAATAGCAATTTTGTTACTAATATTTTTAAGAGGTAATATTGTTTGTAATGATGGAACTATAAGTCCATCTTGTTCTGATTGCCATTCTGGATGTTGTTCTCATCATGATGGATGTTCTAGTGATTATAATACGAATAAAAATAATTATTACAACTCTACAAAAAATAATTATCACAAAAAGAATGAGGATGAAAACGATAATGATAATGATTTTACCATATGGACAGTTATAGCAATTTTAGGAATTCCAATAATAATTTTTTTCACAAGAGAAAGAAAAAATCAAAATAATTCTTTTACTTCCATTACAAAAAAGAGTGATTACGAATTATTTTGTGAGAGAGTAAAAGATGTTAAAAGTAGAATAGATACTAGAAAAAATACAATTATAAATGACAACGATTTTAAATATGATAAAATTAGTTTTAAATATAATAATCGAAAAATAAATGCGATTTTTTATTCAAAAAATGAAGTTGAAAAATATTATTCTAGAAATTCACATCAAATGCAATTTAGAACGATAGGAAGAAAAATTACAATTCAAAATTTAAGCGAAAATGAAGCAGTTTACTATTTGTATCAAAATAAATTTTTTGATTATAATATGAGAGCTATATTTTATGCATCTAATGTAAAAATATATGATTTAAATAGAAATATAAGAGAGTTGTATAATTTTAAAACTGATAAAATATCAACTAAAAACTTAGCTAGAACAAAGAAAAAAATATCTTCTGCCGAAAAATATATATTTAAAATTGTTATAAAAAATATAAATTATTCAGATGATTTAGAAGTAGAAATGGATTTGGATGAATTAATTAAATTTTCTAAATTATGTCAAAGTATTGAAATAATAGAGAAAGCAGATTAAATTACATAAATTATTTTTAAAAATAATGAAAAAGGAAGTGATAAAAGTGCCTGATAAAAGTGAAAATTCTTTTAATTCAAATATTAGAAAAAAATATATAGATAGAATTTTATCTTGTAAAAATACATTAATTTCTGAACTTACAGATGAATTTGGCAATGAATACGAAGGGTTATTAAATGAAAGATTTGATAAAATTAAATTTGTATTTTTTACTGGTTTAAGAAGTTTTAAAAGATATTTAAGAAATAAGTATTCTTATTTGGTTGCGAGTAAGACAGTTGAATTTATTAAAGAAAATGGCATTTTAGATGATATAAGAGTAAGCAACCATTTTAAACATATTTGTGGCTATACAGTTGAATCAGATGAAGAAGATTTATTTTATAGTATTTTTGATAATTATTCTTTAGAATTTAATTTTGAAGAAAAAACTGAAAACGTTTTTGGCATTTATTCTTTTGATACTTCGTTGGATTATGATATTTTAAATACTTATGCTCAAAATAGAAATATTAGTGCTTTAGAATTCGTAAGAAATAATAGATGTGATTTTTTAAGAAATATAGGAAGATATCCGAAAGATTATTCTAATGAAATGATATTGAAAGATATAAATTATTCAAATCTATGCAATTATTATGAAGAGTTAATGAAAAAGTATAATGCTATCTTAAATGATATACAAGTAAGCATGCAAGATGAGATAGATATGTTTAATAAATTAAAAGATATTAGAAAAACATTATTTGTTAATGGATTTAAAAGTATGTTAGAAGGATTAAATGAATATTTATCAGATAGTGATAAGAAAAAAATATCCAGTAAAAATTTCAAATTAAATGAGATAGATTTTTTAAATGTATTTTTTTATAACGGTCAAAGTTTAAATGATAAATGTAATTTAGAATCATTGTCAGAAGAAGAAGTACAAAAATTATATTCATTGTATTATGGAGAAAATGGTCAAAAAATTGACATTGCAGAGATTGTAAAAAATGCAAAAGAAAAAGCGGCTAAAAGTTACAATAAGCAAATACTTCAAACATTTACGTTTGAATCAAATTGTGATATTTCTAGTTTGGAAATTAATGTAGATTTATCTTCATTTGATTCAACACTTTCTGCTATATTTGAACAAGAAAATGGAAAAGAAAAAAATAGATTACTATTATTTGATCCTCTTATATGTGAAGAAGAATATTTAGATATACATTTAAGACATGAAATTAGACATTCATTAACTACAAGTATTCAAAGAAAAAATGATTTAGATGTTGTAAAATGTGGTAATGCAGAATATGTATATTCTGATGGAAACTTAATATCTGTTAGTAATGAATTTTATAATGAATTAATAACGCAAAAAAAGGCACTTGAAAATACGAAAACAAGTTTTGACAAAGGCATATATATATTATCTCCAAAGGGTGTATCATTTCCTGATGGAATTACTTCAGCATATGATGAATATTTACCTGAATTTGATAGAGTATATGCTATGATTCCACAAGATGTAATGAGAAGTCAAATAGAAGAAGATAATGAAAATTTATATAGTTTTATATCACAAGATGAAATAAATAAAATAGAAGATAGCTTAAAGCATCATGATAATATTCCAGGAGATATTTTAAGTTCAATTTTGAGCAGAGATAAAATGTCAAAATAAAGAAAGGAAGTTAACATGAAAATACTACACACAAGCGATCTTCATTTAGGAAAAAACTTATTAGAAGAATCATTCTATGAAGATCAAAAATATATTCTTAATGAAATAATTGATATAGTAAAAGAAAAAGATATAAAAGTTGTAATGATACCAGGCGATATATATGATAAAAGTATACCCAGTACTGAAGCAAGTTCACTTTTTGATAATTTTTTAACAAATTTATTAAAAGAGAATGTTCATGTTTTAATAACAAGTGGTAATCATGACTCTAATGAAAGATTAGCATATGGATCAAAAATATTCGAAGGATTTAATATTCATATTGTAACAACATATGAAGGAAAGATTGAAAAAGTAAGTATTGATAATACTGATTTCTATTTACTTCCATTTTTAAAACCATTTCATATTAAACATTTAATGGATGAAAAAGAATATGAAAGTATTAATAATTCAAATGATATGATGAAATGGATTTTATCAAGAGAAAACATAGATAAAACTAAAAATAATATTTTACTTGCTCATCAATTTGTTATGTGGAATGGACTTCTTCCAGAACAATGTGATTCAGAAAGTATATCACTTAATAATGTAGGAACGCTTGATGCGATAGATGCTAATCTTTTTGATAATTTTGATTATGTAGCTTTAGGACATATTCATAGATCACAAAAGATAAAAAGAGATACTATAAGGTATTCAGGAACACCACTTAAATATTCTTTTAGTGAAGTTAATGATAAGAAAAGTGTTGTTATAATAGATACTGATGATATAAATAATATTGAACTTGTAGAACTAAAGCCTCTTAGAAATATGCAGGTGTTAAAAGGTACATTTGAAGAAATAATGAATATGAAGCCATGTGATGATATTATTAAAGTTGAACTAAAAGACGAGAATACTTTAATATCACCAATGGAAGAAATAAAGAAAAGATTTAAGAATGCAATATCATTAGTATTTGTAAATAAATATGATTTAAATAATACAGAATTAAGTGAAATAAAAGAAGATGCTAGTCCATATGAGTTATTTAATCAATTTTTTAAAGAACAAAATAATAGAGAAATGAATGAAGAAGAAGATAAATATATAAAATCAATTATTGAATCTTTAAAGGAGGATAATTAATATGCGTTTAAAGAAATTAATAATGCAGGCATTTGGACCATTTAAAGATAAAGTTGTAATTGATTTTGAAAAAGATAAAATAGATAAAGGATTGCTTCTTATAACTGGAGATACAGGTGCTGGTAAAACAACAATATTTGATGCGATTTGTTATGCATTGTATGGGAAAACATCAGGGGATATAAGAGAAACTAATTCTCTTAGAAGTGATTGGGCATCTAATGATATGGATACTTATGTATATTTAGAATTTTATTATAAGAATAAATTATATGAAATAAAAAGAAGTCCTGAATACACAAGAAAAAAGAAAAATGGAATAGGTGAAACAAAACAAGTAGCTACTTCAGAAGCAAATATTAATGGTAAAATTATTACTAAACTTACTGATGTTAATAAAGAAATAGAAAGTTTAATTGGACTTGATTATAATCAATTTAGACAAGTAGCTATGCTTTCACAAGGAGAATTCTCTAAATTTTTACTTGCGCCATCCTTAGAAAAAACAACTATATTTAGAAAAATATTTAATACAGAGTTCTATGATTTACTTCAAAATAAACTTAAATCAAATATGATTTCAAAAAAGGATGAAATAGAAAAAATAAAAGATAAAATAGAAACAGAAAGAAAGAATTTAGAATCAATTATAAATATATATGGACTTAGTAATGATGAAACTATAAATATACTCACAAAAGAAATACAAAATAAAAGTGATGAAGTTATACTTGCTAAAAAAGAACGCGATAAAGTAAATGATGAAAAGACAAAGTTATCAACTGAAATATCTAATATAAACAAAATGAATAAAAACATATTAATTTATGAAGATGTAAATCATAAGTTGTATGAATTAATAAAGAATAATCCTGATATTAATAAAGAAAAGGAAAAGTATAATTACAATGTAAATATCGCTACATATATCACAAATATATTAGATAAACTTACTTCATCAAATAAATTATTAAGTGATAAAAAAGAGAAATATAATCAAAATAAGAAAGATTTAGAATTAAAGCAGAAAGAATATAATGAAAAAGAAGATTACTTTCGAAAAATTGAAAACTATGTGGAATATGCTGATAAACTAAATAGTGAAATAAATTGCCTTATAAATAAGAATAAAGATTATGATAATTATATAAGTAAGGCGAGTGAATTAGAACTTGTTAAAAAGGAATATAAATCATTAGTAAATGAATATCAAAAACAAGAATCTTTATATGAAAATATGAGAATGAAATATTATTTAAATATATCAGTTGAAATTGCTGAAACATTAAAAGATGGAGAAGAGTGTCCTGTATGTGGTTCAAAAGAACACCCAAGGCTTGCTACAGAAGTAGAATGTAATTATACTAAAGAAGATATAGAAGAATGTGAAAAGAATCTAAAGAAAATAGATAATTCAAGAAAGTTAAAAGAAGCCTCAATTGAACAAATAAATAAAATAATAAAAGAGTTTAATTTTAAAGAAAATATAAATATTGTTGAAGAAAAAAATAAAAATAATGAATTATTGAATCAAAAGAAAAAAGAAAAAGAAAAATTAGATATTGAATTTAGAGAAATATCTTCAATAAAACAAAAATTATCTTCTATGATAAAAAGTTTAGAAAGCAGTATTAGTATATTTAAAGAAGATATTGAGTCATTAGAAAAAGATATTAAAGAATATAATGTTAAGTTAGATAATTTATATAGTGAAAATAATACTAATTATGAAGATTATCAAAATAATAGATTAGATAAATATGAATTAAATAGTCTTAAAAATAAAATTGATAATTATGATAGTTGTAAGAAAGAATATGAATCGACTATTAAATTATTAGAATCCGAGGTAAGAGGTAAAAAGGTAATTGATGTTAAAGAAAAAGAGAGTCAATTAAACGAATTAATAGAACTTTATAGTAAATATGATAATTTATATACTAGTTTAAATGCTAATTTAGAGAAACTTAAATCATCAACAAGTAATATTAAGAATTATTTAAAAGATAATAAACAAGTTCAAGATGAATATAATGTCATTAAATTATTAAGTGATACTGCGAATGGAACACTTACAGGTAAACAAAGAATTACATTTGAAAATTATGTTCAATCATATTTTATGCAGTCAGTTTTAGTAGAAGCAAATAAGAGACTTATTAAGATGACTGATAGTAGATATGAATTAAAAAGAAAAGAAACAGAGACTAAACTTAATGTTAAGACAGGACTCGATTTTTCTATATTTGATTCATATACTGGTAAAGAACGTGATGTAGCATCATTATCAGGAGGAGAGAAATTTAAAGCATCACTTGCTTTAGCATTAGGATTAAGCGATACCATTAGTAATACTCATGGAGGTATAAGAATAGATTCATTATTTATAGATGAAGGATTTGGTTCATTAGATACTGAATCATTAAATCAAGCACTAAATATCTTAACTGACTTATCTAGTAATGATAAATTAATAGGTGTAATATCACATGTTACAGAACTTATCGGTAGAATTGATAATAAAATAATTGTTAATAAAACTAGTACTGGTAGTAAGTTAAGTATTGAATCATAATGATATATTAAGTACACGATTGTGTGCTTTTTATTTGACTTTTCTAATATTTTGTATATAATAATGTCTCACTTTAGAACCAGAGGGGGTACAAGTGAAAAAATATAGTAGAGATCTAATAAATAGATATATCAATGGTGAAGATATAACTACACATGATATTGATGAACTTGAAAATGATAAAGATTTTATGATGCAGGTTATAAGTGTATCAGAAGACAATAATTTCTATAATTTATGTTCTGATATTGTTAAATGTGATTATGAATTTGTTAAATATTTAATAATAAAATTTAGAGATAAGATAGATTTCGTATGTGAAGTTGCTGATTATTTTTTAAGTCATGTTGGAAAAGAACTTGAAACAACTGAAATTTATACAATAATGTTTGAGATAACAAAAGATCATAAAGTATTAAATAGTAAATATTTTCTTGTGCCTTTGGCTAAATATGATAAAGAAAAATTAGTAATTGAATTATATAAGAAAAGTGAAGAAGATAAAGAAGTTTTAGAATATTTTGGTATGGGATTTTGCTATATTTACGCGGAATATAAAGGATACGAGGAGACTTTAAATTACTTTGCTAAAAGAATGATAAATGATATAATCCATGAAAACAATAAGAGTTTAGAAGATATGTTACATAAACAATTTAAAACTAAGGATGAAGTAAGTAGAACTAAATTAAATAGTTTTTATATTAGTTTTATTGAAAAATATGATTCATCTTTAGCAAGTTATACATGCGTACATTTAAATGTTTTAGATGAAGTAAAAGAGGAAACAAAAAGAATTATTGATAACTTTGAAAAACATAATGAGAGAATAGAAAGAGAAAAATATGAAAGAGCTATAAATGAATCATATGATTATATTTTATCAACTGATACTATTTTAGGAGCAGACTGTCTTTTATATTTTGTAGCAAGAGAACTTAATATACTTGATAAAGTTATTAAATATGATGATTCACCACAAGCTTTAAAAGATATTGCTATAGAGCAAATGGATGAAACTTTTGATGAAGAAAGCAGTGAAAGTTTTACAACATATGTAATAAATACAAATATAAATGAAAGAAGAATATATCTTAATGTTAAAAGAATATTAAATAGTATTATATTTGGAGATGGAACATATCAGTTAATTGAAGCATCACAAGATACAAATAAAAAAGATAAAGGAATAGTGTTAGAAGTAAAGTTTAGAAAAAAAGATAAATAATTATATAAAACAAAAGAGATTAATTTATATTATAACTTCAATTTATATTGCTAATCTCTTTTTAATAATTAAATAGCTTACAATCATACTCATTAAGTAAATCATTCACTTTTGATAACTTGTATATTCCTTTCATAAAACAAAATCTTATAATTAAATCATAATGATTATTTTTAGGTAAAGAATATGATGCACTTTCTAATAATTCTTCAATTTCACTTTCAGATAATTCTAACGATAATCCAAGTAATATAACAGTTTCTTTACTAGGATGGTAATCTTTATCATTTCTTATTTTAGAAAATAATCTTCTATCAATATGTACTTTATTATATACTTCAGAATCTGTTAAGTTTTTATCATCAATCATTTTAAATAATAAAGATTGGAAACTATTATATATTTTATTTTCATCTAAATATTTATCAATATCAAAAATAACTTTACATTTTAAAGAGCTTTCCGTTACATTTTTAATTTTTTCTTCATCATCTTCACCCAAACATGCAAAATCAAATGAGCGAGCAGTAATTTCTTTATCATTAGAATCAAATTTGTTACTATCATTATTCTTTTCATATTTTTTATTAGCATTATCAATATTACTATTAATAGATGTATCGTCAAAGTCATCATCTACATAAAATATATTTTTTAAATTAAATTTATGTTTTTTCATCTTTTCTCTTTTTAAATTATATTTTATATATTTTTTAAGTTCTTTATTCATTAGTGTTCTCCTTTAGACAATTATAGCATAAATTGTCGCTTGATAAGTGACCTATTACTTGTAATAAAAATGTATATTGTATACAGAAAGAAGGTAATAGAATGATTTTTAAAGAAGAAAAAGAAAGATTAGATGTAGTATTTTTACTTGATATGAGTGGTTCAATGCAAGGAATGGAAGAAGATACTATTGGAGGATACAATGGATATTTAGATAACATGAAAGATAGTGATGCTAAAGTAACTACTGTATTGTTTAATGGTAGTCATGAAATGATTACGAATGGAAAATGTATTAAAAATGTTAAAAAGTTAAGTAGAAAACAATACATACCAGGTGGTTCAACTGCTTTATTAGATGCGATAGGTGATACTATAAAATATATGGATGAGAAGGGTTCTGATAAGGTATTATTCATTATTACTACTGATGGAGAAGAAAATTCATCAAGAAGATATACTAAAGAAGATATAAAAAGATTAATTAATATTCATGATAATTTGGAATTTATATATTTAGGTGCTGATATAGATTCATATAGTGAAGCAAGTTCAATAGGTATAAAAAGTAATAGAACATCTAACTACAAGAAAACATCAAAAGGAGTAAGTAAGTTATTTGATAAGTTAAAGAATATGTCATGGCTTTATATGGAAGAAAATTGTATAAGTGATGATTGGAAAGATGGATTAGATGATTAAATATGAATATAAAAAATATATAAGCAATAAAAGTATTTATTTTTAAAGTTAAGTCTTTATTGAAAATCACATATATTTATAGTATAATATAGTCAATAAATTTGGTAGGTGTGTGTATGAAAAAAGAAAAAGGTATTTTAGATAAAAGGGTAACTTTTGAATGGATAATATTTATAATTATAGTTGGAATGATTATTGTGTTAATAGTAAATGATGATGGTTCTTCTAGTAATAGTAATAGAAATGCTAATAATGATATGGTTTGTTATGATGATGAAGATGGAAGAATTGTATGTGATGAATATTATAATCCGGCTAATGATAGGGAATATGAAATAAGAACAGGATATGATGGATAAATATATTCTGTTTTTTGTTATCTTTGTAAATGAAAATAATTATTGTAAATCAAATGTTAATAACTTGTTTATAGGTAATATCATATTTATTATGTAATATGTGTATTTTTATTAAAAATGTTGATGTAAAGTATATTGTAAATAAAAATGTTAATAAAAAGCACAAGTAAATTAGTAATTATATGATAATATGTAATTAGGGAGGAAGAAATATGTATGATATAGATAGATTTATTAAAATGCAGGAACTTTATTATGAAGTAGCACTTTCTGAAATAAAAGATGGATATAAAAGAACTCACTGGATATGGTATATATTTCCACAATTAAAAGGTTTAGGCCAAAGTTATAATTCAGAATATTATGGCATTGATGGTGTTGATGAAGTGATTGAATATATGAAGAATCCATATTTAAAAGACAATATGATTGAAATATGTAATGAATTATATAAATTAGATGATAGTATAGAAAATATATTTGGTTATCCAGACTATCTTAAATTAAATTCATGTATGACATTATTTGAATATTCTATTCCAGAAGAAAAAATATTTGGTAAAATAATAGATAAGTTTTATAATGGTAAGAGAGATAGAGTTACTTTAGAAATGTTAAGTAATTAGAAGGAGAGAAAAATGGCAAAAAATATTGAACCAAAATTAGTAACTATAGGAGATTATTTAAAAATAGATAAAGATACTAAATTTGTAATACCTGAATATCAAAGAGAATATTCTTGGGACATAACAACTTGTGATAAATTATGGTCAGACATAATAGATTTTATTGAAAATGAAAATAATGATCCATATTTTTTTGGAACTATAATAATAAATTGTGCAAAAGAGGATACAGAATTTGGACTTATAGATGGACAACAAAGAACAACAACATTTATGCTTTTACTAAAAGCATTGTTAGTTAGAGTAAATAACACATTACAATACATGGTAAATGATTCGGAAAATGAACAAATCAAAAGAGCATTAAGAGAGAGAAGAAGAAATTTAACTAGTATTTTATATAAAGTCAGTGCTGATGAAATTTCAGATGAACCTAATGATATTAAAGATAAGGAAATATATTCAAAATTCGATAGTGTAATTAATAAATCAAATCAAGAAACACATTCAAAAGAGTTAGCATCAATTATGAGTTCATTAAATTATGAGGAAGCAGAAAATAATTGTGAAAAAGATTTAAGTAGACACAAAGATAATAGATATACAAATTACTTTAGAAATTTTAAACATTTTTATAGTAAAGCTGAACTAGATAAAATGGACTTTTTAAATAAAATTGTTAAAACAATTTTAGAAAAGTGTCAAATAATTGAAATTAAAAGTTGGAATGTTGAACAAGCAATTACAATGTTTAATTCATTAAATTCAGATGGAATGCCATTAACAGATTCTGATATTATTTATTCAAAAATGTTTGCATCTACTACTAATGATGATGAAAGAAAAAAACTAGGTAAGAAATGGAAAAATCTTATTGAAATTACTAAAGAGTTAGAAAGAAATAGAATTGCAAATATAAGTGCGTTACTAAGTCAAAAAATGTATTTGTATCGTAGTATAGATGGTGATACAAGAACAGCAAATGGTGGAACAGATGTTACTACTCCAGGATTAAGAAGATATTATACAACTTTAAAACCAGAGCTAATTAAGAATCCAATTAGTTTTTGCGATGAATTAATAATTTTAGCAAATATATGGAATATTGTAAAAGAAAATACAATGGTGAAAGTATTGTTTGTATTTAATGATAACTCAAAATTATTTTTAGCAAGCTATTTTCATAGATTTGATTCACTATTTACTTACGATGAAAAAGGCGAACTAACCATAACAGAAGAAAATAAAAAGAAAATATTAGAAGATACAGAAGAAATGTCTTCACCATTACTAAAATTATTTACAATTTTATCATTAGTTGATTATGGTTATTCAAGTTCTAGTTTCAAGACATTCTTGTTTGCTGAAGAAATTAAAATGGTAGATTCAAATATTTCAGTAGAAGAAATACAAAAAGATTTTTCAATGCATATAAATAAAACATGGGATAAAGAAGAAATTGAAAATAGAATAAAAGAATATGAAAAGAATGATATTGTATATTTGAATGAATATTTATTTTCAAAAGAGAATAATAAGGATTTAATTATTGGTTCAGATATAGATATCGAGCATATTATGTCACAAAGCGGTAAAAATCTTCAAACTATACAAAAAGATGCGGGTATGGAAAATGATGAAATGTTTAAAGAATATGTAAATAAAGTTGGTAATAAAATACTGCTTGAATATAAGATAAATAGATCAATAGGCAATGAATGGTTTAGAACAAAAGTTTCAACAACATTAGTAGATAAATTTGGATATGTAAATAGTATTTATCCAATTGCAAAAAATCTAGTAGAAAAATATGCTAATAATCCTAAGTCTTATTGGACTAAAGATGATATAGATAGAGCAACAGATGAAGCAGCAGAAAGAATATCAAAATTCTTATTTGAGTAATAAAGGTATATTAAAATGAATAATAAATATGAATCATTTAGAGAAATAATTAAAAATTGTGATTATGATAATGCATATAAAATAGCCTGGGGAAAATCATTAATAGAAATGTCATTAAAATTAGATTTATCAAAAGACAAAATTATAATTAGACTAGAGGATATCGCAGAAAAATATATTAAATATTATTGGAATCAAATTATATTTTTTGATTTAAAACAGGCAACTAATTCAAATAAGATTCCGACTATAATAGTAATTATTAAAGAATTAATAGATAAATGTTATGAACATACAAACGAAATGATATTAAAATCAGAAAAAATATCAAGAGTAACATTTAAAAAATTGAATTTATCAAAAGAATATGACGATACAATTAAATCAATTATCAAAGTATTAAAACAAGATGTTAGTTGGAGATTTCTATTATTAGATGGAAAGAATACAAATATATATGATTATGTCAAAGGAAATGATTATATTCAAATAGAATCAAAACTATTAATAAAATTAAAAGAAAACAGTGAAGAATTACTAAATATTATTAATTATAGATGGCTACTTATATTAAAAAATATTAATGGTTATGGAAATATAAATAAAAAAGTAAAATTATTTGATGATGACATGATTAATAAATCTTTAGTAGAAGTTATTAGTGATATATTTAGCATATAAATAATTTTAAGAAAGAAAAATTTTCCCAGCTTGTTAACAAAATGGAATAGACTTACACAAAATAAGTCTATTTTAATTGTTATCACATTCATTATTTGATATAATTTTTATAGTAGGGTGCTGTAATGAAAGAAGAATTTAAAAGGAAAGTAAAAAATAGAGAATATATATCAAATAGATTATATCAATCAGTTAAAAATGATTATCCTAATTTTGATATAGAAAAATATAATAATATCATCTTAACTTTTTTAAGTAATAAATATAAAGATTATTTTAAAAATATGTTTAAAGGTATAGATGATAATATTGTACTTGATGATGAACAAATTAAGTCTATATTAAGTGATGAAGATAGCGCTTTAATAATTGCAGGTGCTGGCACAGGTAAAACTACGACAATGACAGCTAAAGTAAAATATTTAGTTGATATTAAAAAAGTAGAACCTTCTAAAATATTAGTAATGAGTTATACTAAAAAAGCAACACAAGAATTAGAAAAAAGAATACTTGGTGATTTTAATATTCCAGCACACATAACAACATTTCACTCTTTAGGTTACGAATACATAAGAAATATATTTAAAAATAGGAAATGTTCAGTAGTAGACTTTAATGATAAAGAAGAAATATTCTTTAATTACTTTTGTGACATATTTAAAAATAAAAGTAAATTAAACGATATATTAGATACTTTCAATATAACTGTAACAAATATGCAGTGGGTATTTAGTAAATGGTTCTTACAAAATTATGAGAACTTTGATACATATGAAGAGCTAATTATTGAATATAAAAAATATAAAATAAATGAAGCAAAGACTTCGCCTAATGGAATAAAAGGTTACATAGAATATTGGGTTAACAAAAGATTAAATCAAGAAAACATAATAACTATACAAGGAGAACTAGTAAAATCAGCACCAGAAGCAGTAATCGCAAACTTCTTATACAAAAATAACATTCTTTACTCATATGAAAAAATATACACAGAATTAATGGATGAAAATAAAATATATAAGCCTGACTTCACTATAGATTTTGCTGGAGAAGAAATATATATTGAATATTTTGGACTAGATGATGAAAAATATAATAAGAATAAAAAAGAAAAACTAGAATTTCATAAATCACATAATAATAAATTTATAGAATTAGATAAAACACCTATAGAAAATATAGAAAAAGAATTATTAATAAAACTGCAAGAATTTGGTATCAAATTAAACACAAGAAGTGATGAAGAAATATATAGTAGAATACTTGATAATAACAAACTATCATTAATCTATCCATTTAAAAATTTCTTTTATGATGTAGTAAATATAATAAAAGAATCTATTAATAGAGAAAAATATCAAGAAATAATAACAAGTTATATTGAAAAACTAACTAGTGAGAAAGAACAAGCAAAAAAACAATATTATTATATTAATGATTTTTATGTTTATTATCAGCGTCAATTATATGGTGCTGAAATATATAAATTTGATTATTCTGATTTACTTTATTATGCGAATAAATATATTGAAAATTTAGGTATAAATAATGATTTAAACTTTGAATATATAATTATAGATGAATATCAAGATATATCACAATACAAATATGAACTTACTAAGAAAACAGTAGATAGAAATCATGCGAAAATATATGCAGTTGGTGATGATTGGCAAAGTATATACTCATTTAGTGGTTCAAGAATAGAATACATTTATAATTTTAAAGATTATTTTAAAGATGCAGTTATTTTTAGAATTAGTAGAACATATAGAAATAGTCAAGAATTATTAAATGTATCAGGTGAATTTGTAATGAGAAATCCAGATCAAATTAAGAAGTACCTAGAATCTAGTAAACATCTTGATAAACCAATTGAATTTATATATTTTGATAATGATCATGAATATGATACTTTAAAAGACATAATAATAAAAATACATAAAGATAATCCTAATCATAATATACTTGTTTTAGCAAGAACTAATGCTATTATTAAAAGATGCTTTGATACAGATTATTTTAATGATGAATTAGGTACTAAAATATCATTTGTTGGTTATGAAGATATAGATTTAGAAGGAATGACTATTCATAAATCAAAAGGACTTACATTTGATGAAGTAATTGTAATAGGTCTTAATAAGAGTTTTCCATCAAGTGATAAAGAGATTTATTGGATAACATCTTTATTTAGATATCCAACTATTAATGAAAGAATACCTTATGCTGAAGAAAGAAGATTATTTTATGTAGCATTAACTAGAACTAAAAATAAGGTATATTTACTTGTAAATAGAGATGAAGATAAACAAAGTGTATTTGTAAGGGAAATAAAAGAGATATCTAATAATGAATGATATTTACACATTATAAATAATTATTTGACACTGAAAATGTAAATTTTAAAAGCAATAACATATACTTGTGATAAAATAATATAAATAAGAGAGGTATATTTATGAAGTTATTTAGAAAAGCAATATTAGTAATTCATGGGTTCGCAGGAGGAGTATATGATCAAGAATATCTAACACATAGATTAGAACTTATTAGTAATTATGATGTGTATACTTTTACATTACCTGGACATGATGGAGATTTTAAACATAAGATTACATATAAAGATTGGATTAAAAAAGTTGATCATGAAATGGAATTTTTAATTAATAATGGTTATAGTACAATATATGTAATAGGACATTCCATGGGAGGAGTTTTAGCGTCTTATGCTGCTAGTAAATATAAAGAAGTAAAAAAACTTGTTTTAGTTGCTCCTGCTTTTAGAATATCTGGTTATGAACAAGAAAAAATAAATCTTAATACTGCATTTAACGCAACACCAAAAATATTTGAAGAGTATGGTGCTAAATTAGTAGCAAATAGATTACTTAAATTACCTGCAAATTGTTATTTAGAATTCTTTAAATTAATAAAAGAATTACAAAACACACCAAAGGATATAAAAATACCAACATTAATATTTAGAGGTAATAAAGACTTTATAGTTCCACAAGAATCAGTAGAGCATGTATATAATGAAATACAAAATCCACATAAGAAAATAGTATTACTTGATAAAACAACACATGATGTATTTAGAGAAAAACTAAAAGAAGAAGCAACTGATATAATAATTGGATTCTTTAAAAATAGCTATCCAATAGAGATATTAAATGATTTAATAAAGGATGAGTATACAGATGAATAGTATAGAACATGATTACGAATACGATATTATTAAAGATAATGAATATGAATTTAATGATACAATAATTAAAAGAGGTAAAGATTATTATGAAAATAATATGGTCTTATCAGTAATAAAATCAAATAATAGATATGTTGCTAAAGTTGCTGGTAGTACGAATGAATCTTATACAGTAAATATTGAATATGATAAAGATGAAGATTATTATGATTATGATTGTACTTGTCCTTGTGAATATCCATGTAAACATATATATGCAGTTTTGATAGCAATAAAAAATAAAAATTATATAAAAACAACTCTTAAAAAAGAAATAAATAAGACTGAAATAGATATGCATACATTAATATCAAAAATACCTGCTAAAGAATTAAAAGATTATCTATTAAATGCTAAATATAAAGATAGTGTTGCATTTGAAATGGGAGCATTCAATGATTATTTTAAGAAATATCTACCACTTGTACAATATGAATACTATTATAATAATATATATAATTCATTAATTATGAATGATGATTATGCATTTAAGAAAATAATAACAGAATCAATAAATGATATAAAAGAAAATATAAGAGCATCTCTATTTAATGAATCATATAAAATAGTTAAAGCAATAATAGAAGCATATCATGATAGTAAGATTCTAAATGAAGAAAAAACTATTATAGATCTAATGCCATCACTTGCTATGTATTTAAGAGTTACATATAGAAAATGTAATGATAATATAAAAGAAAACATAGATAAATGGATAAAACATTTAGAAGATAATAATTATTATGATAACTTTTATTTAGAAGATATGATACTTTCAATAAAATAAGGTAATCAATTGAAAAGCCTTATTTTTCTTTTACTTGAATAAAATATTAAAAATATATAAAATAATAATATAGGATATGTTTAAATAGTAATAAAATTCAATTAGAAAGAAGGAATAATAATGAACAATTATATATGTAAAATAGCTGATTTAAATGAAATGAATACAAAATGGGATTATGAAATAAGTATACATCCAGGTGATATATCATGGAGTCTTTACAAAACAAAATTTATTGAAAGTGCTAAAAAAGGTAATAGAGTTTCATATTATGGAATATTAAATGGTAAAATAATATGCGAAGCGACAGCTATTTTCAATAAAGAAGATGTTGAAGGATTAGATGAAATATTTGATGGTAAAACTGCATATTTATGTGCTTTTAGAACTAATAAAGAAGAAGAAAATAAAGGATATTTTGGTAAATTATATAGATATATGGAACAAGATTTAAAATCTAAAGGATTTAATAGATTAGTTTTAGGAGTTGAACCTGCTGAAGTAAGAAATATACAAATATACTTTAAGATGGGATTTATAAATTATTTAAAATCAGATTATGAAGAATATGCTAAAAGAAGTGCTGATGGAGAAAGTGAAAAAATACTTGTAAATTATTATTATAAAAATATATAGAATAAACATAATAAATGTGTTAGAATATACCTCATTAAAGAGGTGTATTTTTTTATGACAAATGTGGATTATAAAGTAAGAATTCCTTCAATAGAAGACTTCGATGAAGAAAAAGGATTATTCATATTAAAAGAACACATAAATGATATAGAATGTACATCTTTATCATATGAAATAAAAAACATTTTAAAATTTGAAAGAAAAATAGCATTAATGGAATTAAAATCAGAACATTCAAATAAACTTGAATATGGTTATTTTTCAAAGAGTAATTATTATCAAAATTATTATTATCATCAAGGCCAAATAAGTTATGATGGTGATTTATTAAGTAGTTTATATATATTACCAATAATAGAATTATCAGAAAGTGCTTTTGATGAACTAATGAAAGATATAGGTGAATCAGAAACAGAAATAACTTTAGGTAAATATCCAACAGAAAGAATATATAATATTGACTTACAAAATAGTGAATCAATTTATACAAAGAAATCTTATACATTACCAATAGGCTCTATTCCAAAAGGCTCATTTAAGAATATGCAAATATCAATGAAAAACTTTAAAGAAATAGAAATTGATGGTCAAAGTTATATAAACTATAAATATAAAAATAGAAAAGAAAAAACAGCATATAAAGTAGAACCTATAACTTGGTATATAGATAGAGAACATAAATTATTAATATGTAAAAAATTATTATTATCAGGTATATTATATGATTCTGATTATTATGCTAAAAAACCTTTTGAATATAGTAATGTATATAATTTTTTGAATAGTACGTTCTTAAATGAACTTATATTTCAGCATCAAGAAAAGAAATTAGAAAATACAGACGAAGCATTAATGAAAACACCTAGCGATGAAATAACTTCTTTATTAAATGAAATAAGATTATATGCTATGTATTATCATGGAGAAGAAGATATAGAAGAAATTATATCTTCATTACTTGATAAATATAATAGTGATTTAAATAACTTAATTAATAACGAGGGATTAGTACTTTATACTGAAGAAGGACTACATAATAATTTAATATTAAGTTTAAATACATTACTAGATAAATTAAAAAGAAATGCAGATAATAATTTAGAGTATAATCGTATAATTGATTATATTGATAAATGTATAGATGGATTAAATGGTAAAATAATTGATTCTCCTAGTGAACTTTATCGTGACTTATGTAGAATAAATCATGATATATTACCTAATTTAAGCAGTAACACTAATAAAAGTGAAGAAATAAGATGTAAAATAATAAGTTTATTAAGAGAAGATAAAAAGAAAATAGAAGAATATTTATCATATATTAGTACCCTTACACAAGGTATTAATTTAAGACTAGATACTAAAACTTTACCATATAAAAATATAAGTGAATATGAAAATTATTTTAGAATGAGATTACATCCAGTATTAGAAAATATATTAAATATTTCAAAAAGTGAAGAGCATGATATACTTATTAAATCAAGAGAAGAAATGTTAAATAGAATAAGTGATGATAGATGTAATAAAGATTATATAAATGATGTATTAAGAACTATTTATAAAAGAATAAGTAATGATAATAATAACACTAATGAAATGGAATTAAGTGAAAGTAATAATAAACATGTAAATACATTATTAAAAGAAATATCTAATGAAATATCAATTATAATGGAAATGGACAACAAAATAACTGAAGAATTAAAAAGAATAGTAGGTATTTATATACGTACAGATGATTTAAATGAAATAGTTAACATTTTGAATAATATATTGATAGAATTATATAAACTTCATGATAGATTAAATGCTAAACAAGAGAAAGTTATGAGAATAAGTAAATATTTCATACAAAAATAGTTTGACAAGCCTATTATTAAGATGTATAATTTAATCAGTTTTGTTAGCAATGAAGTTAACAAGTAGTAATATAGAATTCTATACAGGAAATAGTAATCATTGACTGAGAGTTACTTTAGAGAGTCTATCTTATGAATTTCGATAATGGAGCTAAATCGTGATGAGCGTTATTCTATAGAGTGCTAATTATTAGAACAAAGGTGGTACCGCGGATTTAATAGTGATTCGTCCTTTATGGATGAACACTATTTTTTTATTAGAGAAAGGGAGTAAAAATGAAAGAAAAATTAGAACAAATTAAAGAAAATAGTTTAAGAAAAATTAATGAATCTAAAACTATAACTGAACTACAAGATGTAATGAAAGAACTTACAGGTAAAAAGAGTGAACTTACTGAAATAATGAAAACACTTGGTTCTTTAAGTCCTGAAGAAAGAAAAGAAATAGGAATGATTACTACTGAAATAAAAAGAGTAGTCGCAGAAGCAAGTAAATTAAAAGAAGAAGAACTTATTTCATTACAAAGTGTTCTTGATAGTCCAATTGATTTAACATTACCAGGAACTGAAGTAAGTGGTGGAGCACTTCATCCAATTACACAAATGTGTTATGACTTAAATGAAGCATTCACATCACTTGGCTTTGAAGTATTTAGTGAAGATGATATCAGTAGTGAAAAATATGCATTTGATAATTTAAATTTCCCAGAAGATCATCCTGCTAGACAAACAATGGATACATTTTGGATAGATGGAACTGAAGATAAAAGTGGAACTGAAAGATTATGTTTAAGACCACACTTAACAGGTGGAAGTGTTAGATATTTACTTAAATATGGAGCACCTGCTAGATTTGTTTATCCTGGTAGAGTTTATAGAAATGAAAATACAGATGCTAGACATGAACGTGCATTCTTCCAATATGAAGCATTAATTGTTGATAAAAATATATCATTCTCACAAGGAATGGTAATGATTCAAACAATACTCGAAAAAGTATTTGGTAGAAAAATAAATGTACGTATGAGAGAAGGATTCTTCCCATTTACTGAACCTGGATATGAAATTGATATGGAATGTCTAGTGTGTGGTGGTAAAGGATGTAAAGTATGTAATCATAATGGATGGATAGAAGTTATGCCAGGTGGAGTAATTCATCCAAATGTACTTAAGAGTGCTCACCTTGATCCTGAAGAATGGACAGGATTCTATATAAATATTGGTCTTGATAGACTAGTTATGATGAGATATGGAGTAGATGATGTAAGATTATTCCATAGTGCTGATTTAAGATTCTTAAAACAATTTAAGTAGGAGGAAAAGAAAAATGAAAGTATCATTAAATTGGGTAAAAAAATATGTAAAATTACCTGAAAATATAAATACAAAAGAAATGACTAATGATTTAACACTTCGTACAGTAGAAGTAGAAGATGCTACTAATGAAAGTGATAAATTTCATGATATAATTGTTGGTAAAATTTTAGAAATAAATGACCATCCAAATGCTGATAAGTTAAGAGTATGTAAAGTTGACATTGGAGAAAGTGAACCTAAACAAATTGTATGTGGTGGAACTAATTTATATGTAGGCGAACTTGTAGTTGTATCTAAACCTGGTGCTGAAGTTTATTGGCATGGTGAAAGTGAACTTATGAAGATTAAAGATTCAAAAGTGCGTGGAGTAGACTCATATGGTATGATTTGTGGAGCAGAAGAAGTATATTTAGAAGGACTATTCCCACCAAAAACAGAAGCTGAAATAGTAGATTTATCAAATATAGAATGTACAGTAGGTGAAAACATAAGTGATGTTATAGATATGAATGATACAGTTCTTGAAATAGATAATAAATCACTTACTAATAGACCAGATTTGTGGGGCCACTATGGTATTGCTCGTGAATTATCAGCAATTTATAGTACTGAACTTATTCCTTTAGAAAAAGTATCTATTGATGAAAATTTACCAAAATATAAAGTTGAAATAGAAGATACTACTAAATGTCAAAGATATGTAGCAGTAGAAATAGAAAATGTATATGAAAAATCTTCTCCAATATGGATGCAATCATCACTTATAAAAGCAGGTATGAGACCAATTAATGCAATAGTTGATATAACAAATTATGTTATGTTAGCAGTAGGTCAACCATTACATGCTTTTGATAGAACTCATGTTGATGGAAATAAAATAATCGTAAGAAATGCAGAAGTAAATGAAGAATTACTATTACTAGATAACAATAGTATTAAACTTACAACTGATGACTTAGTAATATGTGATGAAAATAGTCCAATGGCATTAGCTGGCATTCGTGGTGGTAAAAAAGATTCAATACTTCCTGAAACAACAGGTATAGTACTCGAAATAGCTAACTTTACTGCTAAAACCATAAGAAAAACAGGTAAAAGATTTGATGAAAAAACAGATGCATCAATACGTTATGAAAAGAATATTGATACAGAAAGAGTAGATGATGGACTAAATCTTGCATTAAAACTATTTAAAGAAATATTCCCTGAATCTAAAATAGTTGCATTTAATGATGTATATCCAGTTAAAACTGAAAATGAAAAAATAGATGTAAGTGAAAAATTCTTAAATGAAAGATTAGGTAAAGTTTTACCACGTGAAACAATTACAAATATATTAACTCATTTAGGTTATGAAGTAGAATATAAAGATGGAATATATCATACAGTTGTTCCTACATGGAGAAGTACAGGAGATGTATCTTTAAAAGATGATGTAATGGGAGATATTGCAAGACTTCTATCATTTGAAAGTTTTGAAAAACAACCACTTACTATTAAGTTTGATAAAGCAGTTCGCCAAAATAATGTTATTTTAGAGAGAAGAATTAAAGAATATTTATCAGTAAGATGTGGATTTAATGAAATATTTACTTATCCATGGGTAGATATTAAATATATAAATGCATCTTCAATAGACACAAACAATCTAGTTAAACTAGCAACACCGCCATCACCAGAAGAAGCATATTTAAGAAGTTCACTTGTTCCTGGTATGTTAGAATCTATATCTAAAAACTTAAGATATTTTGATTCATTCAAGATGTATGAAATGGCTCAAGTATTTGAAAAAGGTGTTTATCATGAATCAAGTGAAGATGAAACATTACCAATTCATAAGAAACTTTTAACTGGATGTATAGTAGGTAAAGATCCAAAAGAAATATTCTACGAGTTAAAAGGTGTTCTTGAACATATATGTGAATATACTCATATGGAAAACATAAGTTTCAAGGAAGGAATTAAACCATCATGGGCAGATATTAATGCTCATTTAGATATAATACTTAATGATGAAGTTATTGGTAATATTGGATTACTAAGTGTAAAAGCAATGAATGATTCAAAAATCAAAAGAACTAATGTGTCAATGTTTGAAATAAATGTAGATAAGTTAATGCCTTATCCATCAAGAACAAATGAATTTAAACATATACCAGTTCTTCCATCTATAGAAAAAGATTTATCATTAATTGTAGATGAAAATGTTACCTGGGAAACAATTACTAAATATATTAAATCAAAAGTAAGCAGTATTAAATTTATAGAAGAATATAGAGGTAATCAAATACCTGAAGGTAAAAAATCTATTATGTTAAGAGTTACATTCGCCTCAGAAAACACAACTCTTACAAGTGAAGAAATTAATTCTAAATTAGAAGCAATTGTTAAAACATTAAATAAGATGTGTGGAGCAGAACTTCGTGAACTATAATATAGATTTTGACTCACTTAGAAATGATTTACTTAATTATTTCTATTCACTTGCTTTTACTGTTAATATGGCTGCAGTACTAGAGTCAGATAGAGTAAAGAAAGCAAGTAATGAAGAACTTATAATAATCGCACAAGAAAACAATTTCAATTTAGAAAACTATTTAATAAAAAAATTAACATATTAAAAGTCTATTTCAAATTCAAATAGACTTTTCTTTTAGAATAAATTATCAATACGTATATTATATATAACAGGTATTACTTTTATTATCACAATACCAATCAAATATAATAAAAGCATAACAGGCAAACTATATTTTTTACTTTTAAATTTCTCACTCAAGTTATAAAATATTGTCATAAGAATTGCTACTACTATTGCTATTAAAGCAATCACTAATAAACTTATAATATTATTATTTGCTAAATCACTCATAATTGGACTTTCAATAATATTTCTAATAGTTGGACCTATCATTAAGCCAAAACCAGTTCCACCATGAGTAAGTAAAGCTATTAATCCAACACCTTTAGCATTTAAACCAACTAATAAACCTGTTATATAAAATATTGATCCAAAGTAGTAAGCACCATCAAAACTATTATTACGTATACCAAGTAACCCAATTGCTAGTATAATAATTACAAATGCTGCTATATACATTTGAACAGATTTATCACCTAAAAACTTACTAGAATTAATACCACTATTTTTCATAAGAATAACATATTCAATGTTATTTGCAGCTTTCTCAAGTTCTTTTATAGTAGTATCTGGATTATCTTTATAATATTCATCTATCTTATTTAAATATTCTTTATATTTATTATCGTTCATAAAACACCTCTTTCATAACTAAATATATTTTATATTAAAATGGAAAACTAATATCTATTCCATATATTGTTGGTAAAAATTTAATCATAAGAATACCTATCAAAAATAATGAAAGTATAATAGGTAAACTATATTTATAATTTCTAACTTTATAATTTAAATTATAAAGTGTAGTAGTGATAAAACCACTTGCAAGTATAACTATTGAAACTATTAAATAAATCATTATATTATTTGCTGAATCAGTTAATATAGGACTTTTTAAAACTTTATGTATAACTGGCCCTATCATTAATGCAAGGCCAAAAAGTCTATGACTGAATAAAAAAAATCAAATTAAGTTTATCATCATTTAGCCCCATAAATATTCCAATTAAGAAAAATATAACACCTGCATAATAAGTACCATCAAAACTTCTATCAATTATTCCTATTAAACCTGCGAGTAAAATAATAAATGCAAATACAATTTTAAATATTTTCTCAAGTTTAGAATTCAAATATTTTGTTTTAAATATAACCATCATCGTTAGTATTTTTATTATCCATAACACACCTTAACCATAAATTATTGAAGTAGGTATGAATCTACCAACAATAATCACCGCTGCGAACAATGCTAAAGCAGAATATAATAAATATTTATCTCTATCTTCAGATTTTTTATAGGCTATTATCAACATTGAAGCAATAAAATATAATAACGGAAAGATTAATACAAATATACTATATTCACTAAGTTCAAAAAATTTATAGTTAAACATAAGAAAATAGCCAATAAATAAGCAAAGTAAGTAGTAAGAAACAGTACAATCATAACATTTAATAAAATATAATATAGCATTTAAAAATAAAATTGTTCCAAATAAATATACAAAAAAATTACCAATGCTGACTGGAAATATAAAATTAGATATTAATACAATATTAGAAAATATAAAAATAATCCAGTTATAAACTTTATCTTTCTTTTTCTCTAAATTATAAATCATATTTTTCATTTCAAGATTTATTTCTTTTTTATTCTTATCATTTTCATCATAAAATTCTTTTAGTTTTTTAACATTATTATTAAACTCATTATTCATAACATACCTCTATCATAATTCAATTATAATATAAAACGATATCAAAATAAATAAAAAGATTGTTAAAAACATGTTAACAATCTTCATATCTTAACTACCAGCAGAAGTATATTTAGATATTCCTATCTTAAATGATATTAAAGCTGGTATTACATAAAGTAAAACAATTATTGGATAAAAAGCATAAAATACGTTATTACTTTTATCTAAAAAATATAATAGAGGGTAATAATTAACAAGTGAGTAAGGTATTATAAAAGTAAAAAACATAAGAACGCCTTTTTTAAAGATTCCCATGGGATACTGCGCTATATGTTTACCACCATCAGTAAATAAGTTTCTAACTTCTAAACCTTGTACTGTTATGAAACAGTATGAAGCCATAAGTAAGAAGACAGAAAAGAATACAATAATTGATGCGATACACATAAGTATTAATGAAATAACTTTAATAATATTCCATTTTATATCTAAATTAGATAAAGCAATTATAAATACAATGATAGACTGAAATACTCTTGAAAACTTAACAAAATCAAACTTACTACATAATACTTGTAATAATATATTTTGAGGTCTTAAAAGTAATCTATCAAAGCTACCATCAATTATTAATTTATCAAAAGAATCAATACCACGAGCAAATAATTCATTCATAGAGAAACCAAACTGTATAATTGAAAAAGTAAGTAATACTTCATACATTGTAAATCCCTTAATATTATCAAACTTATTAAATAAAGCTATTATTATAAAATAATATGTAAAATAAACTAAAAATTGAGAAAAGAAACCAACTATAAATGATGTTTTATATTCTAAAGTACTTTTAAGATGCATTTTTAATGATTCAATATATAGTTTCATATTAACCACCTTGTACACTCGCACATTTTAGTGCTTTTTTGGATAATATAAATCCTACTGATATTAGAACTATACACCATAATATTCCTATACCAAAGTTTTTAATAAAGTATGTATATCCATAATTATATGTATTAAATGGAGTATCACATAAAAACTTAAATGGGAGAATATTTGCGATATTTCTTAACCAATTAGGAAAGAATGCTAAAGGTACAGTTCCACCTGCGAATATTTCACCAAAAACCATTAAAAATGTTATGATACCTTTTTCATCTAAAGTAAAAAATACTATTAAATGAATTATCATTGTTACAGATACAACAATAATACTAGAAATAAATAATGAAATAATAAATAATATAATGTTTAAAAAACTATTTGGTAATGTTAAATTATATGGACTAGGTAAGAAATATGATATTAATAAAACAGGTAAAAATCTAAGAGTAACATTAGCTATTCTTGTTCCATACATTGTAAAAAACCATTTGAAATAGAAGTTTACAGGTCTACAAAGTTCATATGCTACATTACCATTTTTAATCATAGAAAGTAAATCATCATTTCTCATCCATATATATGTTAATGCAAAGAATGCTTGATTAAGCCATAAATAATTTACTAAAT
The DNA here is from genome assembly GCA_934102215.1 of uncultured Bacilli bacterium. Taxonomy (GTDB): domain Bacteria; phylum Bacillota_I; class Bacilli_A; order RF39; family UBA660; genus CAG-1000. Next base: position 16,028 of record CAKOSH010000007.1, on the reverse strand, counting down.
ATTTCATATCCATTGGAACACTTGCTGTATTATTAGATTCATAAAATGCAACATAAACCATAATAAACACAACACCAAAAAATAATTGAGTAGAGATACCCGCTAAAGCAGCAGCTCTATATTGTAAAGCACTTATAAACTTAATCCTAAATAATGATAAATATGTTTTAAATTTCATATTCCTTATACATACGAACTATTATATTATCAATATTTTCACTATTAATTTCTATATCATTAATATTTACTTTAGAAGACAAATAACTTAAGAAATTAGATACACTTATCATACTAACATCAATCATAAAATTATAATAATTATCAACTTTTTCATAAGAAATAATACCATTCTTTTTACATGATTTAATCTTATCATTTGTTTTAACACTTATCTTTTTAATATGACCATACTTATTTTTTAAATGATTAAGTGTTCCATCATATAATATTTGTCCTTTTCCAATTAGTATAATTCTTTTAGCAAGTGCTTCGATATCACTCATATCGTGTGTTGTTAATATTACTGTAGTTTTCTTTTCCTTATTTAGTTTCTTGATAAAGTCTCTTACTATTTCTTTAGATACAGCATCTAATCCTATAGTAGGTTCATCTAAAAATAATATGGATGGATTATGAATTAATGAAGCAGCTATTTCACAGCGCATCCTTTGACCTAAACTAAGTTGTCTTACTGGTATTCCCATAATATCTTTAATGTTAAGTAGGGTAGTAAGTTCTTCCTTATTCTTTTGATATTCACCATCACTTATATTATAAATATCTTTAAGTAAATCAAAAGTATCTTCTGCTGGTATATCCCACCATAATTGACTTCTTTGACCAAAGACAACTCCAATATCTTTAACATATTTTTGTCTATCTTTGTATGGAACAAGCCCATTAATAGTACACTTACCGCTATCAGGAACTAATATTCCACTAAGTATTTTAATAGTAGTACTTTTCCCAGCACCATTAGGCCCAATGTAACCAACAATTTCACCTTTTTCAATTTGAAATGATATATCTTTAACGGCTTCAACATAGATATAATTTCTCTTGAAAAATGATTTTAAAGTTGCTTTTAGACCACTTCTTCTTTTAGCAACCTTAAAAGTTTTACTTATGTCTTGAACATTGATGAATGACATTTTATTTTTCACTTCCTTTCTTACGCAAAAAAACACACATTTCTTTTAAATGTGCAAAATAACGAGTATAAAAATTTGAGTACACAAAAACGCATGTAATTTCACAAATGTCAATAACAATATAACATATAGAATATATAAAATCAATACAAAATTATAAATTAAATATAAAAGGTAATAATTCAAGAGTAATAAATGGAATCATATATAATAAAAATATAATAAGAAGTGAATACTTATATGACTTAAATTTTTGATTATCAGCATAATTTCCACAAACACAAAATGCAACAAAAAGAGTAATAATACAAGCACAAGTAATAATTATAACTATACTACCATTATTATCAGTTAAAACATGACTACCAAATATTTTTAAAAGATTATGCATTATCATTACACCAGTACCATATATTTGACCTAATATAAAGAATTTATTATTTTTATCTTTAACTATTAAAGAATAAGCAAGTCCTTCTAAAAACCAAATTAGAAATACTAAATAATATCCCATATTTCCAATCCTAAATTCACCAATTATCAAATTAAATATACCTTTTATTAACAATATAATAAACATTACAATAATACATATATCAACTTTAGTAATTTCATTATCATTAATTTCATGAAATAAACTAGATTTTAATAAATAAACATTTCCAACAGAGAAAGTTATAACAATTAAAAACCAATATAGATCAATTTCAGGGTTTAATATAAATGCAATTAATGAAATTATATATATGATAGCTGTATATATTTTTGCTTTAGAAAAAGTAAACTTATTATTATCAAGTTTATTAAATCGTTTATTTTCTAAGTCTTCTAATTTAATTATAGACTTCTGCATACTATTAAGCATAATATTATGACTTTTCTCATTATTATCATATATTTCTTTAAGATATTTTATTTTATCATCAAATTCATTATTTTTCATAACTAACTCCTATATCATATTTACAAACATTATCATTAATCTAAGTAAAAAGATTGGTAATATATATAAAAATAATATTCTCGTATAATTAGTACTATTAATTTTATACTTATCATTTTTATTATATATACAAGTAATTATAAATATAATAGTAGTAATAATTATAGTAATTATAGAAAATGCTTTTATTAAATCACCATATATAACATTATCAAATTGTAATAAATTACCAACTTCCATATATCCATATATTGATATAACTATACAAATAGATGATATAAAAATACCAGTTTCAGTGTCTCTAAGTCCAAATAATACTCCAACATAAAAAACAATATAAAACATCATAAAAGCAATAAAATCAGAAAAAACATAACTACTTCCTTTAGAACTATTGGTTGTAATTAAAAATATCATAGTTGATATTATAAAAAATACTACATTAATGATTTTTGAATTAAAACAATTATCCATTTTATTAATAATAATGTTTAATTCATCCATAGTTTCTTTAGGATTCTTATCATAATGTTTCTTTAACCCATCAGCAAGTTCATTAAATAATTTATCATCTTTATTTTTCTTCTTCATTATATAACCTCACTACAAATTAAATATAAATGGTAAAAATTCAATAACTAAAAATGGAATCATATATAATAAAAATATAATAAGAATTGAATATTTATATGCTTTAAATTTCTCATTTGTACAATAAATCCCACTTACAACACAAGCAATTATAAACAAAGCAGCACATATATAAATAGTAGTTAAAGCACCATTACCAGCATTATCACTCATAACAGGACTTTTAAATATATATATAATTCTTGGATAAATCATCAAACCCATACCAAATAGAGTAAAAAGATATAGCATAGCAAAATATTTCTTTTCTATTTTAAAGAAGCAAGCATAGCTTAAAAAGAACCAAACAAATCCAGCAAAATATATACTGAAATTGATGCCTCCCCAGATTAAATTAAATATACCAACTATTATTAATATAATAAGTACAACTAGATCATATTTTTCATCTTTAGTAGGCTTGATAATTTCTCTTTTCCTTTTAACATTACCATTCTTAATTTTATTTAATTTAATTATAGATTTATGCATATTATTAAGAACTCTCTGATGACCATTAGTATTATATAATTTTTCAAGTTTATTAATCTTATCATTAAAATCTTTATCTTCCATAACTTTTCTCCTAAAAAATATTCATTATTACTTTTAATATTCTAATTAGAATAATAGGTATAATATATGAAAATAATATTCCTATAAAATTACCTTTGTTTAATTTAAACTTATCATTTAGATTATATATACATGTAATTGTTATTAAAGCTATAATAGACATACAAGTAATAATAAATAATACTGTAATTAAATCGCCATATAAGCAATTATCAGTAAATAAATAACTATATAATTCAGTAGGAATCATCATATAAAATCCTATTAAAAGAAGTGTAATTAAGAAGAAAATACCACTACTTTTATTTCTAAGTCCTATTAAGACACCAACATATATAAAAACACATGAATATAGATAAACAGTAAAATCACTTTCTAAAGCATCTAAACTTTTATAATAATTAGAAGTAATTAAAAATATAATACAAACAATAATAAAGAAAAATAAACTAATCTTACGTAATTTAGAAGTAATCTCTATATTATTAATAAGAATATCTAATTCATCCATAGTTTCTTTAGGTCTCTCATTATAATGTTCCTTAAACTGTACAACAAATTCATCAAAAGATTTTTTATCCATTTTATCATTATTATTCATAAGTAACCTCTTTATTCTATATAAATTATATCACAAATATGTTATAATACCAACAGAGGTAAAATATGAAAATAAAATGTGATAAAAGTAAATTCAAATTAGAAATATTTATTATTATATTATCTATATCTTCAATACTAATTCATTTATATAAGATTATATTTAGACATGATAAATTAACAACAGAATTAATATTAACATTAGTAGTTCTTTTAATAGTAATTATATCAATAATAGTATTACTTAATAAAATATATATAAAGGTTATAAAAGATAGAATATATATTTCATCATTAGATTTGGTAAATAGAAGAATACTAAAAGATAATATGAAAATAAAAGATATAGAAAAGTATGGTTTTGCTACTGACTTAAAATTAAATTTGAATAAATATGATATAGTTCTTCAAAGTAAAGATAAGAAGTTAGTAATACCAGTAACACAATTTAAGAATAAAGATTTATTAAAGTTATTAGAATTAATAGAAGATAAGACTAAAATAAAACCAATAGGTCTTGCTAAACATTTAAGAAAGACAGAAAAATAATGAAAACCAATGTAATGAGAATACTTGATCAAAAGAAGATAAAATATATAGTTCATACTTATGAAAATGCTGTTAGTGGTATAGAAGTAGCAGATGCTTTAAATGAAGATTATGATAAAGTCTTTAAAACTTTAGTAACTGTATCAAATACCAATAATCATTATGTTTTTGTTGTACCTGTTAACAAAGAATTAGATTTAAAGAAAGCAGCAAGGGTAGTAGGTGAAAAGAGTATAGAAATGTTAAAGTCATCACTTTTACTTCCACTTACAGGTTATATTCATGGAGGATGTTCACCAATTGGAATGAAAAAACAATTTAGAACAATTATTGATAATTCAGCTTCATTTAAAGATAAAATATTTGTTAGTGGTGGTAAAATAGGTTATCAAATAGAAATAGAATTAAGTGAACTTAAAAAAGCGATAAATTATGAACTTGATGATATTACAAAAGATATTAATTAAAAAGTGAGTTGTTATTATGGAAAAACACATTGGATTTAGTGAAGAGCAAAAAGAAAAGATGAGAAAAGAAGCTGTACTAGATTATGTAGAAACAAGTGAAGATTTAAAACAATCAAAAAAGAAAAGAATCAAAAGAATAATAGGTGCAGTAATAATAATCATCATATTAATAAAGATATTTTTTAGAACAATAGAAATAACTAATCCTCTAGGATATCCTAGTCCAAAAGCAAGATACTATAATGTGAAAGTAAATGGAAAACAAATTCCTGTTAACTATACAACTAAACATTCTTTTCCAATTATTCCTTATGTAGTAAATATTAATAGTTACTATAGAGGATTTAATTATACAAATAATCCTAAAGATTCATATATTGTAAAAGCAGATGATTCAACAAGTTATAATGTAGAAATAAGTTCATATAGTTGTTATGCTAAAAAAGTACAAGTTGAATGTGTAAGACCAGATAAAGAAATGAAAGAAAATAATGATGAAGAATATTTCAAAATGGAAATAGAAAGAACAACTAAACCTCGTAAAAAGGTTTATAGTGGAGAATTGTTAAATGATTTTGCACCATACGTAAAAGAAGAAGGTATATACATGATTAAAATATATGCAAAACATAGATTCACAACAAACACAATAGAAATTGAATTCGTAAATACTGATAAACTAACATATAATTAGGAAAAATGTACCAAATAACTCGTCAATCTACAAAGATTAAACAAGAACAAATGCTCGTTTGCAGAGGGGGATAATTTATGCTATAATGATCTTATGAATAAGATAGTAAATGTGTTAAAAAAGTATATGTATGTAGTAGCAATATTCATAGTAGTGAGTATTATTTTAGGTGTATCTTACTCGAATTTTATCGTTACTTCAAATAATCATAAAGCAGCAGAAATGTATATTGGAGCACTAAAATATTCTATAGAAATAGATGGAAACAGTACTAACACATTAACTATACCAACAGGTGAAACAATTATTGATGTTAAAGTAAATAATCAAAATCCTGTTGATACTTATTATAAATTACTTTATTTAAAAAATTCAAATTTAACAGTTGAATATTATGAAACAACTAAAGATACAGATGATGTTGTTACAACCTATAGCAAGCCAAATGATTCAATAACAAATAGTAACTCAAATACTATAAAGCTAAAAATAACAAATTCTAGTACTTCTTCCCAAAATATAGGGTTAAGTGTAAAAGGTGGATATATAACAAATACAGTGAATGATATAATAACACCATCTACATATAGTGAAATAACTTTAGCAGATACAAGTACAAATACATACTTTTGTACAACAACAGATACATTAACACAAGGTTTACAATATGTAAATGGGCAATATACTTATGCTTATAAACAGCAAGGAGATTATTCAAGTTCAGGTTTAGCATGGAATAATATGACTAATAATGGCTGGGGCGTACAATTAACTGATAAATCTAGCACAGACCCAGTAGTGAGCAAGTTATGTACATATATAAATAATAAACCAATTATTTCAATGTCATTTATGTTTTATAAAAGTCAAGCTACAACGATAGATTTAAGTAACTTCAACACATCAAAAGTAGCAAATATGAGTAGAATGTTTGAGGAAAGCCAAGTCACAACACTAGATACAAGTAATTTTGATACATTAAACGTAACAGATATGAGTGGTATGTTTTCTATTAGTCAAGCTACAACAATAGATGTAAGTAATTTTGATACAAGCAATGTAACAAATATGAGTTATATGTTTAATAGAAGCAAAGCTACAGTCCTAGATTTAAGTAATTTTGATACGAGTAATGTAACTAACATGGGTGATATGTTTTATATGAGCAAAGCTATTACATTAGATTTAAGTAACTTCAACACATCAAAAGTAATTGACATGATTTGGATGTTTTCCTATAGTCATGCCACAACAATAAATGTAAGTAGCTTTGATACATCAAAAGTAGTGAATATGGGCTATATGTTTTATTATACCAAGTCAGTAACCTTAGATGTGAGCAAATTTAATACAAGTAATGTTAGTAATATGAGTTATATGTTTGCTGAAAGCAAAGTCACAACCCTAGATTTAAATAATTTTGACACAACAAAAGTAACAGACATGAGTTATATGTTTGCTGGTATTCCAACTACAACATTAGATATAAGTAGTTTTGATACAAGTAATGTTAGAAATATGGATTTTATGTTTGCTAATAGAAATATCAAAACAATATATGTAAGTAATAAATTCAACACAAAAAATGTTACTATTAGTACAAAAATGTTTAACAATTCTATTAATCTAGTTGGTGGTGCAGGAACAAAATATAATAGTTCTTATATTGATAAAACCTATGCTAGAATAGACGGTGGAACAAGTAATCCGGGATATTTTACTGATATTGCTGATAAGCCTAGTGAACCTAACTCATTTTCAACTGATTCATGGCCAACAATAATAAATGCAGTTAAAAATAATAATATAAGTAAATACAATGTAGGAGATACTAGAACAATAGATATGGGAACATATGGAACACATACACTTCGTATAGCAAATACTTCAACATCAAGTGAATGTTCTACTTCAGGATTCTCACAAACAGCTTGTGGATTTGTACTTGAGTTTGCTGATATTATAACAACACATAATATGAATGATAGTGGTTATAATAATGGTTGGTCATCAAGTAGTATGAGAACATTTGTAAATAATGATATATATAATGCTTTACCAAGTGATTTGAAAAATGGAATTATTAATACAACAGTTATATCTGGTTATAATAGTTCATCTACAACTAATTTAATTTCTAATGATAAATTATATTTATTATCTACTAGTGAAGTATGGACTCAAGGTACATCAAATAAAATAACTAATGCTACAAATGATTCAACTAGGCAATTAGATTATTATAAAAATTTAGAAGTATCTACTACTAAAGGTAGTGGAGCAATTAAGAAAAATGGTACAGATAGTGCTATATGGTGGCTTCGTACTTCTACTTATTATAGTCCTTATTCTCCTTTTGTAGTTTTTAATGATGGCTCTTGGGCTAGTGAATTTGATTCTAGTTATGTATTTGGCGTCTCCCCAGCATTCCGCATCGGCTAACTTAACAATAAGTGGAATAACCAAACATTATTCCACTTTTCTTTTGCTTAAATATCAATTCATATAAAATCACTAGGAAATCTTACTTATTTTGCTTTACAATTTTATATAAATAGTTATATACTAATTATGATAATTTTTATAGTTATTGAAAGGAGTATTATGATAGAATTAATTGATATTTATTTTGAAAGAGATAATAAAATAATATTAAATAATATAAATTTAAAACTTGAAAAGAATAAATTTTATTCATTGACTGGTCCTAATGGTAGTGGAAAGAGTACACTTGCTAAAGTAATAATGGGACTTACGATTCCAGATAAAGGTAAAATTCTATTTAATGGAGAAGACATTACGAACAAAAGTATTGATGAAAGAGCTAAACTAGGAATAGGCTTTGCATTTCAAACACCAGTATGTTTTAAAGGAATAACTGTTTATGATTTATTAAGTGTTGCTTCTAATAAAAGTCTTACTAAAAAAGAAGCATGTGATATATTAAGTAAAGTAGGACTATGTGCTTTAGAATATATTGATAGAGAAGTTAATAAATCACTTTCAGGTGGAGAACTTAAAAGAATAGAAATAGCAAGTGTTATCGCAAGAGATCCTAAATTTGCTATATTTGATGAACCTGAAGCTGGAATAGATTTATGGAGTTTTAATAGTCTAAACAAAGTATTTAAAAATATTCAAGAAAATAATGATGCGACTACTTTAGTAATATCTCATCAAGAAAAAATACTTGATATTGCTGATGAAATAATACTTATGGAAAATGGAACTATTAAGAAAGTTGGTTCTAAAGAAGAAGTTATATCTAACATAAATAGTAAACCATGTTGTAAAGTAGGTGAGATGAATGAATAAGACTGAACTTGAATTATTAAGTACTATTGGTGCTGGTGATTACTTGAATGCTACTGCATACAACATAAGAAAAGATGGAAAAGGTATTGAAAGAAAAATAAATGAATATGTAAACATAGAAAGTAAAGAAGAAGGAAAAGGTATCAACATATATGTAAAAGAAAATACACCATTTGCAATAGTTGACATTCCTGTTCTTATAACTGAAAGTGGACTTACTGATGTAGTTTATAATGATTTCTTTATAGGTAAGAATGCGAGTGTAACAATAGTCGCAGGTTGTGGTATAAATAATCCACATCATAAAGATTCAAGACATGATGGTATTCATAGATTCTTTATTGAAGATAATGCTAGTGTTAAATATATTGAAAAACATTACGGAGAAGGCGTAGGTAGTGGTAAAAGAATACTTAATCCAACTACTGAAGTAACACTACATGATAATGCATTTATGACTATGGAAACAAGTCAAATAAAAGGAGTAGATGACACTAATAGAGTAACAAAAGCAACATTAAGTAGTGGTTCTACTTTAATAATAAATGAAAAAATATTTACATCAAATAGTCAAAAAGCAACTACATCGTTCGATATAGAATTTAATGGAGATAATTCTAGTTCTCATGTAACATCAAGAAGTGTTGCTGAAATGGATTCATATCAAGAATTTAAATCTAATATGACAGGTAATAGCTTATGTTATGGTCATGTAGAATGTGATGCGATTATTAAAGATAATGGTAAAGTTAAATCAATACCACAAATATATGCTAAAAATGTAGATGCTAGTCTTGTACATGAAGCAACAATAGGTAAAATTGCTGGTGAACAATTTATTAAGTTAATGTCACTAGGACTTTCAGCAAGTGAAGCAGAACAAACAATAATAAATGGGTTCTTAAAATAGATACTATTTCTCAAAGGGGCGAATTCGCCCTTTTTGAAATTTAATACAAAGTTCAAACGTGTCGAATCCGACACGTTTGAGAATAAATAATCAATATTTAAAATAATTCATCAAATGTCACTTACATGTCACTTTACATCTTGTATACTTATGTTGTAAATTAAGAAAGGGAAAGAAAATATGGAAATATTAAAAGTAGAAAACTTAACAAAAGTATATGGTAAAGATAATAATAAAGTAATTGCTTTAGATAATGTATCATTTACAGTAGAAAAAGGTGAATTTGTCGCAATAGTAGGTGCTTCTGGTAGTGGAAAAAGTACGTTATTACACCTTATTGGTGGAGTAGATACACCTACAAGTGGAAAAGTATTTATAGATGGACAAGACATATATAAATTAAATAGTGATAAACTTGCTATATTTAGAAGGAGAGAAGTAGGACTAATATATCAATTCTATAACTTAATACCAATTTTAACAGCAGAAGAAAATATAACACTTCCACTAGAACTTGATAATAGAAAAGTTGATAAATTTGAACTAAATGAAATAATTAAACTATTAGGACTAGAAAGAAGACGTAATCATTTACCTAATGAATTATCAGGTGGACAACAACAAAGAACATCAATAGGTAGAGCAATAATAACAAAACCAGCAATAATACTTGCTGATGAACCAACTGGTAACTTAGACTCTAAAGCCAGTGAAGAAGTAGTAACATTATTACAAAAAATGAATAAAGATTATAAACAAACAATAATAATGATTACACATAACCTAGAAATTGCATCATATGCAGATAGAATTATTACTATAGAAGATGGAAAAATAGTTAAGGAGAAATAATTATGAATATCCTTAATAAATTAACAATTAAAAACTTAAAACTTAATAAAAAAAGAACAATAGTAACAATAATAGGAATAATTCTTTCAGTAGCACTTATATGTGCAGTAGCAAGTATGGTATCTAGTTTTAGAGAAAGTTTAATTAGATTTGAAATAAATAGAGATGGAAACTTTCATTATGAATTTAGTAATATAGATAGTAAAACATTAAAAGAAATAAAAAATAATAGGAATTTTGAAAAAATATATATAAGTAAAAACATAGGCTATTTAAAACTTGATAATAGTAAGAATGAAGATAAACCTTATGCATATTTAATAGCTATGAATAAAATAACTATGTCTAATGTGTCACTTAACTTAATTGAAGGAAGATTTCCATCTAATGATAAAGAAATAGTTATACCAAGACATTTAAAAACAAATGGTAGAGTTGATTATAAAGTTGGAGATACTATAACATTATATTTAGGTGATAGAGTTAGTGATGGATATACTCTTAATCAAAATAATCCATATCATAAAGATGAAGAAACATTTGATATAAAAGATACCAAGACATTTAAAATAGTTGGTATTATAGAAAGACCAAGTACAATAATAGAAAATTATTCAGCACCAGGATATACATTTATAACATATTTAAATGATAATAATTATAGTGGTGAATACAATGTATACTTAAGATATACTAAAGAAGCATTAAAAAATAGATATGAAGTAACAGCAAGATTATTAAATATAGATCCTATAAAATATAAAAAATATATGACTGATTTAAGTTCACTTAAAGAAAATGAAATAGATGAAATTGAAAAGAAAATAATAACAACACCACATATCATGAATGGATATTTAATTTCACTTGAAACAATGAGTCTTAAAGATAGTACTATGAAAGTACTTTATATTTTATCAACTATTGTAATTATAATAATAATTGTTTCATCTGTATTTTGTATTAAAAATAGTTTTGATATATCTATAACAGAAAAGACTAAACAATATGGTATGTTTAGAAGTATAGGAGCTACATCAAAACAAATAAAGAAGAATGTTTTATATGAAGCATTTATGCTTGGTATAATTGGTATACCTTTTGGTATATTATGTGGATTACTTGCTTCATGGATACTTATTAAAGTATGTAATTATTATTTATATGGTGCTCTTAATGGAATAACATTAGTCTTTAGTACAAGTTTTATAGCAATATTAATATCAATATTACTTGGAAGCATAACAATATATTTTTCAGCATTAAAGAGTGCTAGAAGAGCATCTAAATTATCACCAATGGTAGCTATAAGAAATAGTGAAGATATTAAAATAAAATCTAAGAAGTTAAGAACTCCTAAATATATAAAATCATTATTTGGAGTAGGTGGAGTTATATCATATAAGAATTTAAAAAGAAATAAAAAGAAATATAGAACAACAGTTATATCAATAGTAGTATCAGTATCAGTATTTATTGGACTTTATTACTTCATGAATATGGCATTTAGTACACTAAATTTAGAAGTAGGCAAGTCTGATGTTAATATACAACTTATAATAGGTGATAATAGTAAAGATAAAGAAAACAACTTAAATAAAATAGAACAAATATTTAATCTTGATAATATAGAAAGAATAAGTTTTCAAAAAAGACTATTAGGTGAAATTATAGATAAAACACTTTACACAAAAGAATTTAATAAACTTGTTGGTAGTAATGGTACAATGATATTAATATATGCAATAGGTGATTCAGAATATAGAACTTATGTTAAATCACTAGGATTAAATTATAGTGATGTTAAAAATACGGGTATTCTTATCAATAATTCATTTGCTTATGATGAAGATAGTAAAAAAGATATAGAAATATTAGTGCTAAATATTAAAAAGAATGACAAAGTTGATATAAAAATTAATAACATAACTCATCAAATAAAAATATCTGAAGTTACTAAAGAAAGACCATTTGGATTTAGTAATACTTATAATTCAGAATTTATAATAGTAAGTGATGAATATTTAAAAGAACTTGACAGTAATTTTAATTATGGCTGGATATTGATAAGAAGTAATAATGCCGATTTATTACAAAGTAATATTGAAAAGATATTAGGAGATATAGATTATAATTTAGATAATATTGATAAAAATTATAGAATTGTTAAAGGAGTTTATACTTTAATGGCAATATTCTTATATGGATTTATTACAGTAATTACTTTAATTGGTATTACAAATATATTTAATACAATAACAACTAATATTAATTTAAGACGTGGAGAATTTGCTATATTAAAAAGTGTGGGAATGACATCACATGAATTTAATAGACTTATTAATTTAGAAACAGTATTCTATTCATTAAAATCATTATTAATAGGTATACCTTTAGGAGTAGGAATATCATATTTAATATATATAGCGTTTTCAGAGGGAAGTAGAGAATTTCAATATGAATTTCCATTTGGAGGAGTATTTATAAGTATACTTGCAGTATTTATATTAGTTTTTATAATAATGAATTACTCTATAAAGAAAGTTAATAAACAAAATATAATAGAAGATATTCGTAATGAAAACATTTAAGGACTTTAGTGTCCTTTTTTGATATAATTTAAAGAAAGGAGTATATATGAAAATATTATTAGTAGAAGACAATAAAAGTATAAGTGATAATTTAAAATATACATTTAATATAAATAATATAGATCTTGATGTAACAAATAATATTAAAAGTACAAAAGACTATTTAGAACATAATAAACCTAGTTTAATAATATTAGATGTTACTTTACCTGATGGTAATGGATTTGATTTATATAAGAGAGAATTATCTAAAATGAATATACCTGTTATATTTTTAACTGCATGTGATATTGAAGAAAATATAGTTGAAGTACTTAATATGGGCGCAAGTGATTATATTACTAAACCATTTAGACCATTAGAACTAATAGCCAGAATAAATAAAATATTACATAAAAAGACTATTAAAATAAAAGATATAACAATTGATATGAATAAAATGATAGTTACTAAAAATAATGAAATAATAAATCTTACTACTCTTGAATATAAAATACTAAATCTATTAATTGAAAATATAAATAAAGTAGTAACAAGAGATAGAATTATTGATAGTATATGGGAATGGACTGGTAATGATGTTAATGATAATACAATAACAGTTTATATGAAAAGAATACGTGAAAAGTTAAATAGTGATATAATAGTTACTATAAAAGGAATAGGTTATAGAATAGATGAAGAATAAAACAATAAAAAAATATATATTATCACTTATAATATTATTAATATTTAATATATCATTAATATTTATATTAAATAGATATGAATATAAAACATATGCTAAGAATTATAATGATAAAATAAACTCAATAATAAGTAGTATCAAAGATAAATATCCAGATATAGAAGAAAGTGATATCATTGAAATAATAAATAGTGAAGAAAATAGTGAAGATATATTAAATAAATATGGTATAAATAGTATTAAATTAAATGATAAAGTTAATAATAAGATAACAATTATATCATTAATAATAATTATTACTTTTGACTCATTAATCATATTGATATTTTATTTATATGATAAAAATAAATCTAAAAAGATAAAAGAAATTATTAAGATGATATCAAAAATCAATAATAGACAGTTTGATATAGATATAAATGATTTTAATGAAGGAGAACTTTCTATACTTAAAAACGAAATATCTAAAACAACTATTATGTTAAGACAAGTTGCTGATAATAGTGTTAAAGATAAATTAAATTTAAAAGATTCTCTTGGAGATATATCACATCAATTAAAGACACCACTTACTAGTATTACAATAATGATAGATAATATTTTAGATAATCCTGATATGGATGAAAAGACTAGAAAGAAATTTCTTATTAATATAAAACGTGAAATATTAAATATTAATTTCTTAGTAATGTCTCTTCTTAAATTATCAAAATTTGATGCGAATGTTGTTAAGTTTAATAAAGAAAGTGTATATTTAAAAGATATAATTAATGAAAGTATTAAGAATGTATCTATGATAAAAGAGTTAAAAAATATTACTATAAAAGTATCAGGAGACGATAATATTAAATTATTATGTGATATTAAATGGCAAATTGAAAGTATAACTAATATATTAAAAAATTCAATTGAACACACAAGTGAATATGGCACAGTTGAAGTAAATTATAGTGAAAATAAATTATATACAAGAATACTTATTAAAGATAATGGTAAAGGTATAGATAATGATGATTTACCTCATATATTTGATAGATTTTATAAAGGTAAGAATGGTAGTAATGATAGTTTTGGTATAGGTCTTTCACTTTCAAAGACAATAATTGAAAAAGAAGGTGGAAGTATCACAGTTAAAAGTACACCTAATATTGGTACAATTTTCACAATTAAATATTTGAAATAAACGAAAAAATATTGAAATTTCATATCAAATACTTTACAATTATATTGTAGGAAGGAGATTATATTATGAAGAAAAAGATTGCTATCATCGCTTTAATGTTACTATCTATTATTATTCCAGTAAAGGCTTTTGCTAAAGAACAATATAAAACTTTAAATTTAAAAGAGACTTTAGCTGAAGAAGGAATTGAAGAAAAATTTAGTAATTATAAAGAAACAGATGATCAAATTACAATCTATATGTTTAGAGGAAAGGGATGTGCTTACTGTAGAAAATTCTTAGAATTCTTAAATGGAATTACTGATGAATATGGAAAATATTTTAAATTAGTTTCATTTGAATCATGGTATAATGATGAAAATTCTAATTTATTAACTGAAATTTCTACATTTATGGGAGAACCTGCTACTGGTGTTCCATATATTATAATTGGTGATAAAGTATTTGGTGGATATACTGATTCTTATGATGAAAGTATTAAAGCCGCTATTAAATCATTATATGAAAGTAATGATAAATATGATGCTTTAGAAGAATATGAATATAGTAAGAGATGGGATAAAATATTAAATCCTTCTAATTTCACAGTTATTATATGGACTATATGTTTAGTAGTTGCTTCAACTGTAGTTATTGTTTTAACTAATAGATGTAATACTAAGAAGATAGTTGCTGCTATTGAAGGAAATAAAAAAACTTCAACAATTCGTGAAGAAGTAAAAGAAGAAAAACAAGAAAAGCAAAATAATAACAATAATAAAAATAAAAAGAAATAGTTAAAGAAGAGCACTAGAAATAGTGCTCAGACTGTTGACAAAGTAAAAATTTGACAATAGTCTTTTATTTTTAGAAAAAATGATATATAATTAAATTGCGAGA
>CAKOSH010000006.1 GCA_934102215.1 uncultured Bacilli bacterium | reverse complement strand
TAGTAAAAAAATAAGAGTTTCCCCTTATTTTATCTAGGTTTTTGTAAAATTAGCTCCCCACTAGATTATTTAGAGCCGAAAAAATTAAATAATGTAATACCTAGTCATATGATTAGGTATTTTTAATGTAAAATTTACATATAATTGTAATAAATAATATTCAATATAAAACAATATGATATAATTTAGATGGAGAATGTATATGAAAAAGAGAAAAAGTAAAATGTTAAGAAATTTATTATTTTTTGTGATATTTGCTGGTATTTCAGTAATAGCATTTAATTATTTTAATGTATATGACAAGATATTAGAATATACTATGGAAAATGGAATCAATATTGGTAATGTTTATGTGGTTAAACCTAAAGTTAAGATAATTGATGAAGATTCTAAAACTAGACCTATTGCTGTATCAATTAATAATAATCATGATGCTTATCCACATGCTGGATTACAAGATGCATACCTTGCATATGAACTTATCGCTGAAGGTGGAATCACAAGAATAATCGCACTTTTCAAAGACCAAACAACTAAAAAGATAGGCTCTGTTAGAAGTGCAAGACATTATTTTTTGGATTATGTTCTTGAAAATGATGCTATATTCGTTCACTATGGACATTCACCACAAGCATTAAGTGATATAAAAAGTCTAAAGATTAACAATATAAATGGTATGTATGATGCTAAAGGATTCTTTAGAGATACATCACTTCATAGAGCATACGAACATACTGCATTTACATCAATGGATAGAATAAATAAAGTAATAAAATCAAAAGGATATAGAAATACAAGTGAAGAACAATTACTTAAATATAGTCCTATTAAAATGGAATATAAAACAGATAATAAGAAAGAAGCAAACACAGTAGAAATAGTATATTCAACATATCAAACGACAAAGTATGTTTATGATCCTGAAAATATGAATTACAAAATGTTCATGGGAGGAAAAGAACACACTGACCTTATCACCAAAAAACAATATACTGTTAAAAATATAATAACATATCAAGTAGAAAATTCTTCTATACAAAATGATAGAAAAGGTCGACAAGATTTATATAATATTGGCACTGGAGAAGGATATTATATTTCAAATGGTGAAGCAATAAAGATAAAATGGAGTAAAAAAGATAGAGCAAGCAAAACTATTTATACTTTAGAAGATGGAAGTGAGCTTAAAGTAAATGATGGAAATACTTGGATTCATATACAACCAAAAGGTAAAAAATTAAATATTTCTTAATGTCAAAATTTTATATTGAAATATTAAATATTAAATGTTAAAATAATACTATGAGAATAAGGAGGAAATGATACTCATATGAAAGATAATATATTAAACTTTTTAGCAGATAACTATTTGATTTTTATGATAGTAGCAGTAATTCTACTATTTGCATTAATAGGATTTATTGTTGATGGCAAAAAGAAAAAGCAAAAAGATGTGGAGGTAGTTCCAGGAGCTTCTGTTCCACCACAACCAACACCAGCAGTTGCAAATCCTAATGTTGCACCACAAGCTGAAACTGTTACACCTGCGCCAACTATGGCACCAGCAAATGAGCCAAGTTTAAGTGGGCTTGAAGCGACAGCTAACGATGTTACACTTAATACAAGTGTACCTGTAACACCAGTTACTCCAGTTCCTGAACAAGTAAATGTTACACCTGCGCAAAGCGAAGTAGTTCCTGAAAGTATTTTTAATACTCCAGCTGTTGAAACTACTACACCTGTGATGTCAACACCAGTTCAAGAACCGGTACAACCTGAACAACCAACCCTTGTAATTGAAGAACCAACTATGAACGTGGCACAACCAACACCAACTGTTACACCTGCGCCTGAAGTAATGGCAGCACCTATGGTAGGCGAAATGCCTTCTGCAAGTGAAGCACCACAAACTCCAGTTGCACAAGCACCAGTTGAAACACCAACTTTAGGAGAAACACCAAGTATTCCAGCAACACCAGCTGTAGAAGTACCACAAGCACCAGGAACACCACTTCAATAATATTATGAAATTAAAGTACTAGTAATAGTGCTTTTTTAATACGATTTTAACAAATTATTACACAATTCTTGATTTCTAAAAAAATATTTGTTAAAATATGTTCATTGAAAGACCAGTAGAATAAACTAATATCTTATAGAGAGTTAGTGTTTGGTGGAAACTAATGATATTGTTATTTGAAGCTACTTTCATTTATGAGTTAATCACTCACGTGGAAATACGTTACATTAATTAAGTTAAATAAAAGGATGGTACCGTCATTATGACTCCTTATGTACTATTCTTTTTTATTTTAGAAGGAGACAGAGAAAATATGAAAATTAAAGATTTATTTATTGATTTTTTTGTAAGTAAAGGACACAAACAAATACCTAGTGCACCAGTAGTACCTGAAAATGATCCAAGTGTATTATTTAACACTGCAGGTATGCAACCACTAATACCATATTTAATGGGAGAACCACATCCATATGGAACAAGGTTATGTGATTATCAAAAATGTATTAGAACTAATGATTTAGATGTTATTGGGGATACTTATCATCATACATTCTTTGAAATGTTAGGAAACTGGTCTCTTGGAGATTATTTTAAAGATGAAGCAATCGAATGGAGTTTTGAATTTTTAACTAAAGTACTTAATATACCATTAGAAAAACTTGCTGTTACTGTTTATGCAGGTAAAGATAATATTCCATTTGATAAAACTGCTCATGATAAATGGTTAAGCCTTGGTATAAAAGAAGAAAGGATTGCAAGAACAGTTGAAGATAACTTCTGGATTGCTGGAGAAACTGGACCATGTGGACCTGATACAGAAATGTTCTACTGGAGAAGTAATGAACCTGTTCCTAAGAAGTTTGATCCAGAAGATGAAAGATGGGTAGAAATATGGAACGATGTATTCATGCAATATAAAAAGAATAGTGATGGAAGTATTGAAGAACTACCTAAAAAGAATGTTGATACAGGCATGGGAGTAGAAAGAGTAACAGCAGTACTTGAGGGAGTAAATGATAACTATATGTCTAGTATATGGAGTGATGTTATTGAACTTATTTCTAAAATTTCTAATCTTCCATATGAAGGTAATGAAGTAAGTATGAGAATAATTGCTGATCATTTAAGAACAGCAGTATTTATAAGTGCAGACTCTGCTGGTATTAAACCTAGTAATGTAGGACAAGGCTACATTTTAAGAAGATTAATTAGAAGAGCAATTAGACATGCTAAAAAATTAAATATTGATGTTAATAGTGATTGGGAAAGTCAAATCGCATCACTTATAATGAATAAATATGAAAAAT
Organism: uncultured Bacilli bacterium; assembly: GCA_934102215.1. GTDB lineage: Bacteria > Bacillota_I > Bacilli_A > RF39 > UBA660 > CAG-1000. The sequence continues at coordinate 104,863 of CAKOSH010000006.1, read as the reverse complement.
ATTATAGTGAACTTAAAGATAATAGAAATATTGTTTTAGAAGTACTTAAGAATGAAAAAGAAAAATTCAATAGAACACTTGAAAAAGGTCTCCATGAATTTGAAAAAGTAACAAGAGATAATAAAGATTTAGATGCTTCTACTTCATTTAGACTATATGATACTTATGGTTTTCCAATTGAACTTACAGTAGAACTTGCTCATGAAAAAGGATTAAATGTCGATGAAGAAGGATTTAAAGAAAAGTTTAAAGCACATCAAGAATTATCAAGAACTGCTTCTGCTGGTCAATTTAAAGGTGGACTTTCAGGTAATAATGAAATAGAAACTAAATATCATACAGCAACACACCTTTTAAATGCAGCTTTAAAAAAAGTAGTAAGTAAAGATGTTCATCAAAAAGGAAGCAACATCACAGATGAAAGAATGAGATTTGATTTTAGCTGTGATCATAAACTTACTGATGAAGAAAAGAAACAAACTGAAGATTTAGTTAATAAATGGATAAATGAAAGTCTTCCTGTAAAGGTAGAAGAAATGAAAAAAGAAGACGCTATCGCATCAGGTGCTGAATGTATGTTTATTGAAAAATATCCTGATATCGTAACAGTTTATACAATAGGCGATAATGTTTCAAAAGAACTTTGCGGTGGTCCTCATGTTAAAAATACTAGTGAACTTGGACATTTTAAAATAGTAAAAGAAGAAGCATCAAGTGCTGGTGTAAGAAGAATTAAAGCAATATTAGAATAATAAAAGAGGTAAAAGTGGAAAAAGTAATAACAGGAAATTTAAAATATTTAAAATTACAAGAAAGAACAGCAAATGAAAAATTATTACAATATGAAATAAATACTAGTTATACACAAGAGATTGAAACTTTTGAACAAGAATTTAGAAGATTAGAACAAGAATATATTAATGAAACAATAAAATTTCTAACGATAAAAAATGAATATGGAATAAATGTAATAACAGGAGTTTCCAGTTGTATATATGTACCTTCATTTATAAATATGGGCGATTATGCTTGTAAAATAATAATGGGCGAAAAAGGAAGAGATAATCATAGCCAACTAGATGAAAACACTATATTTGATATAGCGTCAATAACAAAATTATTTACATTAATACTTTTATTAAAATTAGATGATTTAGGATATCTCTCACTAGATGAAAAAGTATCTGATATTAATCCAGATATCCAGGGATTAGAAGATTTTACTTTAAATGATTTAATGAGATTACATGGTAAATATTGGACAGATGGAGATATAGCAAAAACTTCATCTAAAGAAGAAGCGGAAAGAATATTAAAAACAATACATTTAACTGATAACACAAGAAAAGAAAATACATATAATGACTTTGGAGCAATAATAATTGCTGATTCTATAGCAAAAAGAATGTCAAAAGTACTTAATAAAGAATTATCATATGAAGATGTATTATATATGTATCTTTTAAAGCCACTTGGTATGGAACATACTTGTTATAACCCTAAAACTGATAATGTATCTGGAAATGGTCTAGGCACAAATATTGTACATGATCCAAAAGCTAGAGCCTTAGGTGGAATGTGTGGTCATGCTGGATTATTTACAAATGCAGAAGACTTAAAACTTTTAGCAAAAGATATATTTGATGCAGAAGAAGGAAAAGGAAAAGTTTTAAATAAAAAAATAGTCAAAAAGTTAGGCGAAAAAACTTTTCCTAATGGAGAACACCCTGAAAAAGGAAATTTAGGCGTTTACGTTAAAACTAGTAAAGTTGTAAAAGAAACATATGTACCTAGATTATCATCAAAAGGAAGTTTTGCTCACCAAGGATGGACAGGTTCTGTAGTACTATTTGATCCATACAATAAAATACACCAAAGCATATTAGTAAATTCTATTTATCCAATAGAAAATACAGAACAATTAGAGAATAATAAACCAGTATTTTATTTAACAGCCTTAAGACATTATAATGAAAAAATAGCAGAACTTGGACTTAAAATGAGAATTTTGAAAAATAAATATGATGAATTTGCAAGTTATATGATAAATTCACAAAAAATGAATGAAGAAATTGATTTCTTTAAAATATAAAAGGTACTTAAGTGTACTTTTTATTTTCTGATAAATGTTATTTTAAATATTGAAAAATAAAAGTAAAAATGATATATTTATTAAGTAAGGTAGGAGATAGATATGAATAAAAAATTATCATTAGCTATACTAGGAATATTAATGTTATTCACATTTTCAGCTTGTAAAAAAGAGGAAGAAACTAGAAAGCCAATTACACCTGATTCATTTGAAACTGTAGCTGAAAGTGTAGATTACGAAACAAAAGATGTAACAGAAAGTTTAAGCAACAATAAAGGTATAACAAAAGCAATGGTTGCTAGAGTTGAAAATAAATATCAAATTGAATATTACACTTTAGATGATAAGGAAGTTGCACAAAAGATGTATGATAGAAATAAAAAAAGATTTGAATCACAAAAAGAATCAAAAGATAAAGCAGAAGAAATTAATTCAAATAATTATGCTGAATATAAATTAACAACAAACGGTAAATATAAAATGTTAAGTAAAATAGATAATACACTTATGTATGCTGATGTTGATGAACAATATAAAGATAATGTAATTAATTTTGCAAAACAACTTGGATATCTTAAATAACTATACGTTTCATGTATAGTTTTTGTTTTACAAGTGACTTATATTAATGATATAATTTAATGGGTGTTTAATATGAGTATATATGATTTTACATTAGATGAACTTGAAAATTATTTAGTAGATAATGGATTTAAAAAATACAATGCTACTCAAATATTTGAAGGTATATATAAAAAAAGAGTTTCTTCTTTTGATGAAATAACTAATATTAGTAAGGAACTAAAAACATTTTTAAATAATAATTTTAAAATTAAATATTTAAAAGTCTTAGATGAATTAAAGAGTGAAGACACAAATAAATATTTACTTGAAGTAAAAGATTCTAGTATTGAAGTAGTACTTATGAAACATGATTATGGAAATAGTATATGTATAAGTACTCAAATTGGATGCAATATGGGCTGTGCTTTTTGTGAAAGTGGTAAGTTAAAAAAAGTTAGAAATTTAACTACAGCTGAAATAATATTAGAAGTTTTAACTATAGAAAAGTTAGAAAATATTAAAGTAGACAACATAGTTGTAATGGGAATAGGAGAGCCATTTGATAATTTTACGAATTTAGTAAAGGCTATTAAGATATTAAATTGCCCTAAAGGAATTGATCTAGGTTCAAGAAGAATTACAATAAGTACTTGTGGAATAGTACCAAAAATAAAAGAATTTGCTGATTTAGATACTCAAGTAAATTTAGCAATAAGTTTACATGCTCCAAATCAAAGAATTAGAGAAACTTTAATGCCAATTAGCAAAGCGTATAAAATGGATGAATTAATGTCTGCAGTTGATTATTATATTTCTAAAACTAATAGAAAAGTAACAATGGAATATATTTTATTAGAAGGAATTAATGATAGTATAGAGGACGCCAAGGAACTTGCTAGTCTTTTAAAAGGAAAATTAGTTTATGTGAACTTAATACCATATAATAGTACTAGTAGTAATTTTAAAAGAAGTTCTAAAGAAAGAATAAATGCTTTTTATGATGAACTAGTAAAAAATAAAATAAATGTTCAAATGAGAAGAGAGATGGGCAAAGGTATTAAAGGTGCATGTGGACAATTAAAGGCTAGTCATGAGAGCAATAATTAATATATAAAAGGAGAAAGATTATAATGTTTAAAGAAATAAAAGGCATTGCTGGTAAACCAAATCAAATTAAAAATCAATTGACATTAAGAAAGATGGCAGAGGATGCTAAAGTTGACAGAACTGAAACTTGTTTTAGAGGTAAAAGTAGACAAACAAGAAATGATTATATAGAGAGTATTGAACGAATAAAATTACTACAAAGAAAATATCCTTATTAAAATTAAGAAAGGAAAGATTATAATGTTTAAAGAAGTTAAAAAAATTTCTAGTGATCCAAATAAAATTAAAAATCAAATAAAGTTAAATATGATTGCTAGAAATGGTAGAACTGACAGAACAGAAACCTGTTTTAGAGGAAGCAGTAGGCAAACACAAGAAGAATATATGAAAAGTGTAGAAAAAGCAAAGACACGAGCATTAAGATTTTATTAGATATAATTTTCTTTTAATGTAACATCTAATTTACAATGAATAAAAGTAATGACTTTAAAATTAAAAGTTTTTATGATATACTTAAATCAAATAAAATAAATATAATAATAAGAAAAAGAATAGGTAGTAATTAGATACTACCTCTTAGTGATTAATACAAAAAGAAGGTGAAAAATGAAAACTTGTTATCAAACAGATCCAGGAAAAGTAAGAAGTCATAATGAAGATTCAGTTACAATCGTAAAAAATCTTAAAGGCGAATACTTACTTGTAGTTGCTGATGGTATGGGAGGACATAAGGCTGGTGAAATAGCTAGTTCTCTTGTAGTAACAGAACTTGGAAAACGCTTTAGTGAACTATCTAGTATAGGAACTAAAGAAGATGCAGTTATATGGTTAAAAGAAATAATAGATGAAATAAATGTAAAGATACTTAAATATGCAGAAGAACATATTGACGCAAATGGTCTAGGGACAACATGTGTGTGTTCAATCCTAACAGATGATTTCTTATTATTTGGTAACGTTGGTGATTCAAGTGGCTTTGTAGAGAAAAAAGGAAAACTTTACAAAGTAACAAAAGATCATACACTTGTAAATATATTACTTGAAAATGGAGAACTTACTGAAGAAGAAGCAAAAAATCATCCTCAAAAGAATGTTCTTATGAAAGCACTTGGTGCTGCTGAAATAATAGATATGGACATATTTGATGTTGAAAGAACTGTTGATGGAATATTCCTATGTAGTGATGGACTTACTAACATGTTAACAGTTGAACAAATAGAAAAAGTTCTAAATGATAATGAACTTGAAATAAAAGAAAAAGTGGATAAATTAATAATGAAAGCAAATACTCGTGGGGGCAATGATAATATTACAATAGCTTATATGAGAATGAGTGGTGAATAGTGTGATAGTAAAAGGTACTAAGATAAATGACAGATATCAAATAATTAAAACACTTGGTGAAGGTGGAATGGCTAATGTTTATTTAGCACACGATACTTATTTAGATAGAAACGTTGCAGTTAAAGTACTTCGTGGAGACTTAGCCAATGATGAAAAATTTGTAAGAAGATTTCAAAGAGAAGCATTATCAGCAACAAGTCTTTCACATCCTAATATAGTTGAAATATATGATGTTGGTGAAGATGATGGCCAATATTATATAGTAATGGAATATGTTGATGGTAAAACATTAAAACAAGTGTTAAAACAAAGAGGACATTTATCAGTAACAGAAGTGGTTGATATTATGCTACAAGTTACAGATGGTATGGCACATGCACACGATGCATACATAATCCATAGAGATATAAAGCCTCAAAATATAATGATGTTATCAAATGGAATGATTAAAATAACTGATTTTGGAGTAGCAATCGCATTAAATTCTACTCAACTTACACAAACAAATTCAGTTATGGGAACAGTTCACTACATACCTCCAGAACAAGCAAATGGAAAAGGCTCTACAATTAGAAGTGATATTTACTCAATGGGAATAATGATGTATGAGTTATTAACAGGACTCCTTCCATACAAAGGAGATAATGCCGTAGAAATAGCCCTTAAACATTTAAGAGAACCACTTCCAAGCGTAAGAAAATTTGACTCATCAATTCCACAATCTATTGAAAATGTAATAATAAAGGCAACAGCTAAGAACCCTAAAAATAGATATAAAGATGCAAGAGAAATGCACGACGATTTAAAAACTGCACTTGACGCTAGTAGGGCTGATGAAAAAAGATATGTTTATCCATATCCAGAAAACGACTTAGAGGAAACAAAAGCACTTGATAAAGAAGTAGAAGCAATCAAAGATGCAACAAAAACTAAAAAAGTAGAAAAAATCAAAGATGACATAGATGAAGAGAAAATAGAAGATAAAAAGCAAAATAAGGCATTAATAATAATATTAAGTATATTTGTAGGATTAGTTCTTCTATTAACAGTTGGCCTTACAATACTTCTTCATGATGATAATAAAGAAGCAGTAATACCAGATGTTGCAAATAAAACAATTCAGGTTGCCACAAAAATGTTAAACGACGCAGGATTTGATATTGCAAAAGATTATAAATATATTGCAAGTGATGTTGTAAAAGAAGGAGATGTTGTTAAAACAAGTCCTGAAATTGGAAGTAACAACAAATTGCCAAAAGAAGTAATTTTATACATTTCAAGTGGTGAATCATCATATGTAATGGAAAACTTTATAGGTGAAAATTATCTAATTGCTCAAGGTAAAATTGAAGCACTATGTCAATGCAATGTTGAAATAGTACAAGAAGCAGTTGATGAATCTAAAAATCCTAAAGAAGATACAGTTCTTAAAACAGAACCAGCTGAAGGTGAAAAAAGCAAACTTGGTAGTCCAATTAAAATATATATTCCAAAAGTAGAATATAAATATCCAGACTTTACAAAGGGCTACACTGTTGCTAAAATAGAAGAATTCGCAAGTAAGCATGAATTAAAACTTGAAATAAAGTATCAAGAAACAACTTCAGTCACAGAAGGTACAATATTAAAGCAAAGTAGAGCCGCATCTTCACTAGTAACACCAGGAGCAAGTCTTGTAATAACAGTCGCAAGAGCACCAGAAGTAGAAGAACCAACTACAGAGCCTACAACAGAACCAACTGAAGGAGACAATACAGGGGAGTAATATGAAAGGTAAAATAATTTGTATTAATAAATTTATACATAGAGTATTATTAGAAAATAACACTATAATTGATACACGAACTAGAGGAAAATTAAGAAATATGAAAGTAGTTCCAGTAGTTGGTGATAATGTTATAGTTGATGTTAATACAAAAACAATAGAAAAAGTAGAACCAAGAAAAAACTACCTGGAAAGACCACTCATTGCTAATATAGATAAACTCTTAATAGTAATGAGTACATCAATTCCAGCTTTTTCTTCTTATCTAATCGATAAATTCTTACTTATCGCATATAAAAATGAAATAGAGCCAATAATAGTTATCACAAAAACAGATATGATAACAATGAAAGAAAAAAATGAAATTAAAAAGTATATAAATTATTATAGAAAACTAAAAATAAAAATATACGTTAACACAAGTGTATCAAAAATAAAAAAAGAATTCGCAAGCTCTGTAGTCGCCCTTTGTGGACAAACAGGTGCTGGCAAAAGTACACTTCTAAATAAGATTGATGCATCACTATCACTTAAAACAGGCGAAGTATCAACATCTCTTGGAAGAGGAAAACATACCACTAGATTAGTCGAACTTTTAGAAGTAAATGATGGATTAATCGCAGATACCCCAGGATTTAGTTCACTTGAATTAAATATTCCAAAAAAAGAAATAAAGAAGTATTATGATGATTTTAATAAACCTTGTAAATATAGAAGTTGCCTTCATATAAAAGAAGAAGGATGTTCTATAATTGATGAAGTAAATAAAGGAAAAATACCAGACTGGCGTTATCAAAATTATTTAAAATTTATGGAGGAAACAAAAGAATGAAAGTAAATGTATCAATATTATCAAGTACAATAAAACCACAAGATATAGTAAAAGAATTAAATAAAACAAATGCTGATGCTATACATGTCGATATAATGGATGGAAAATTTGTAGAAAATAAAACATGGACAATAGGTGAAATAACAAAAATAACAAAGTATTCAAGCCTTCCACTTGACGTACATTTAATGGTTAATAATCCAACTAAATACATAGAAGATTATGCAATGCTTAATACAAATAACATAACATTTCATTATGAAGCAGTAGAGAATATTGACAAAATGATTAATGAAATAAAAGATTATGGTCTAAAAGTTGGAATCGCAATTAATCCAGATACTGATATCAAAAATATATTTCCTTATTTAGATAGAATAGATTTAGTACTTGTAATGAGCGTATACCCAGGCAAAAGCGGTCAATCATTTATAGAAACAACGCCAAGTAAAATAAAAGAATTAAAAGAATATATAACAGAAAATGACTTAAAAACACTAATATCTGTAGATGGTGGTATTAATGATGAAACTGGTAAACTATGTAAAGATTCAGGAGTAGACATTCTAGTATCTGCTTCCTACATACACAAAGATATAAAGAATAATATAGATATATTAAAAAATTTATAAAATAAATTAAGTATGTCAAAACGAAAGTAATAAGTAAGATTAGTAAGCAATGCTAATCTTTTTATTTTGCACGAAAATTCATAAAAAAGAAGTGTTTCATAAACTTTTCGCTAATAATAATATTAGAGGGGAAGTGAGATCTCAATAATAACTCTCTAAGAAAGGAAAAAATAATGCATAAAAAATTATTGAATCAATGCAATATAACATTTGATTACTTAAAAAACACTGAAAATGGACAAAAACTATTAAAAGAAATGATAGGAAAAATATTAAATGTTGATGTAACTGATATAACTATTTTAAAGCCTAAAATTGAATTAATATCACAAGATGAAAGAGAAATAGCAATTATAGTTAATAATACAACACCTAAAACATTTGTTAATATTCTCTTAATGCAAGAAGGAGATATACATCAAATAAGATATGCAGAATGTCATTATTTAAATGAATTAAACTTATCAATAAAAGAACAATATGAAATGAATTATGAAGAAATATTTGTAAACACTTCAAACATCAATGAAAAGTATAAAAATGAATTTTTCTTCATGTCAAATGATAAAGAACATTATTTAAATAATTTTAGAATTACAGAATTTAATATAGTAAAAATATTAAATGATTTTAGTAATATAAAAGATAAAGAAGAAATATATAATTATTTATATTTGATTTTTGGAAGTACAGAACAAAGAAAAGAAATATTAGAGAAATGTAATAATCAATTATTTATTGAGTTTGATAAAAATATAAAAGAAAACTAAAAAACTTTTCAAAAAAAGAAGTGTTTTAAAAAGTTTTCGCTAATAATAATAGTAGGGGGATAAGATGAAGAAATATATTGTAAAACAAAATGGTTATAAAGATTGTGGCCCTTCATGTTTATTATCCATAATGAAATATTATGGAGTAGAGGCCTCACATGAAGAAGTAACAATGAATCTAAAAACAACTAGAGAAGGTACAAATGCTTTCAATATAATTAATGGTTCAAGATTATATGGTTTTGATGGTTATGCATCACATTATAGTTATGATGATATTATAAATAATAAAGTCACATTCCCAATAATATGTCATTGTAAGAAAGATAATTATTTACATTTTATAGTAGTATATAAAGTAAATAGAAACTCATTAATAATAATGGACCCATCAAGCAATATAACTAAAATCACTAAAGAAAAATTTAAAGAAATGTACTTAAATACATCAATTATTATTTACCCAGTAAAACAAGTAAATAATAATTTTACTAAAGATAAGAATTTAATTAAAACATATATTTGGTTGAACAAGAATGAACTCTTAAAGATATTATTTATAAATATATTTATTATTTTACTTGGTATAACACTTAATTATTATTCTTATATAGCTATAGATTACATATTACCAAACTACAATCATAAATTGCTAATTAGCTGTACAATATTATTTGTATTATCATTATTTACTAAAACAATACTTCAGTTTATAAATAATAAAATAATTATTAATTTAAATAAAAAGTTATCAAAAGAGTTAAATAATGATTATATAAGAAAATTATTTTATCTCCCATATCAATTTTTCAAGAATAAATCTTCAAGTGAAATTATGACAAGAATGAATGATCTAAAACTATTTTTAGATATCCTACTAAGTATTATTACCACATCCTTATCAAATATACTTCTAATTTTAATAAGTTTGATATTACTTATCATTATCAATTATAAACTATTCCTAATTTATTTAATTGAACTTATATTATATACGCTTATTATTTTAATCAATAAGAATAAAATAAAAAATACAAGTGAAGAATTAATGATAAACGAAGAAAAACATAATAAATCATTAAATGATAACATATGTAGTTATGAAATAAATAAAAACCTAAACCTTATAAATAATTTGTTAATCTTCAATCAAATAAAATATAGTTCATATATAAAAACTAAATCAACATACCAAAATATCAAAAATAAAGAAAATATTTTAAAAGATTTTATTTCAAACTTATCATATATATCATTTATATTTTTAAGTATAATATTTATAAATAAAAACATATTATCGCTTGGAAACTTTATATTGTTTTCATCTATAATCGTTTATTTTATAGACCCCATAAAATCAATATTAGATTTAAGCGAATCTATTGATTACATAAAAAATATATACAAAAGAATAAATGATTTATTATTAATAAAGAATGTAAAAGAAGAAGAAACAGATAAAATAATAGATGGTGATATATGTATAAAAGACTTATCATATTCACCTAATAATGTAGATTATATCTTTAACAATGTATCATTTAATATAAAGAAAGGAAGCAAATTTCTTCTTTATGGAAGTAGTGGTAATGGTAAAAGCACTATTATGAAAATATTACTTAAATATTTAAGAGAATATAAAGGAAATATATTAATTAACAATATAAACTTAAAAGATATTAATAGTAATATCATATCAAATAGTTTTACATACATATCACAAAACAATTATATAAATAATGATACATTAAAAAATAATATTATTTATTATAGAGATATAAGTACAAATGAATATGAAAAAGTTATCAATATATGCAATTTAGAAACATTAAGAAGTAGAAGTATTTTAAGAGATAATTATGTTATTGAAGATAATGGATTTAATATATCTGGTGGTGAAAAGCAAAAAATAATTTTAGCAAGAAGCCTACTTAAAAATAGTAATTATATTGTTTTAGATGAAGCATTAAGTGAAGTATCATTTGATGAAGAAAAAGAAATAATTGGTAAGATATTTGACACTTTTAAAGATAAAACAATAATATATATTTCACATAAAAAAGAAATAATAGATTTATTCAATGAAAAATACAAATTAGAAAGGAGTTAACATGATTAAAGAAGCAGAATTAAAAGAAATACAAGGAGGAGCAGTAAATTGGACAATTGTTGGTATAGGTGGTTCCGTAATATCATTTCTTATTGGCCTAGTAGATGGATACTTAAGACCTTTGAAATGTAGAAAGAAATAAATATAGTATAAGGAGGAAACAAAATTATGATTAAAGAAAAAGAACTTATTAACATAAAAGGAGGAGGATTTTCCTTTTATGATATGGTTGATAATGTAGTTAGAATGATTAGATTATTAGGAGATATGGATAGAGTTCAAGATACAATTATAAGAAGAAATAGAAGAAAAAATGGAAGAAAATTACTTTATTAATAACTAAAAACAAGGAGGAATTAAAAATGATAAGAGAAGAAGAATTAATTACAATACAAGGAGGAGCAGTATCTGTTGGTACAATAATTAATGCTGTTGTTAAAGCAATTAGTCTTTTTAATGAACTAGGTAGAGAACTTGGTTCAGCAATAAGAAGAAGAAAAGATGGAAGAAAGTGTTCTTATTAAAAAAATATATTAGAGGGAGACACGTTCTCCTTCTTTTCTAAATAGAAATAATTATGTACGGTAGCGATTATCGGAATTTACGTTTGTGGAGATGAAAGTCGATGAAGCAAAAAAACAATATGATTGTAAAAGTTCTGTGAAAATTATCTTTCTTTATTGACATTGCAAAACATGATAGTATAATCATTATAGTTAGTTACCTAACCAAAGGAGCGTTATCATGGAAGAACAAAGTATAGGATCAGAAATAAAAAAGATTGATAATCTAATTATAAGAAAAATAGTATCTTATAGTAAGAACAACAGTTATATGTTAAGCCCAAGTCAAATAATGATTACACGTTTTCTATACAAAAATTCAGACAAAGTAGTTTATCAAAAAGACTTAGAAAAGGGCTTACCATTTAGAAAGTCTACGTTATCTGGAATAATACAAACTATGGTGAAAAATAACATCATTAATACTACATCTTCAAAACATGATTTAAGAAGTAAAGAAATAACACTAACTCCCTATGGCAAGAAAATAAATAAAGAAATAGAAGAAAATATCATTAAATTTGATAAAGCTTTAAAAAATAATATTAAAGATGACGATTTAAGAATATTCTTTAAGGTGACCAAACAAATACAAGATAATTTGAAGGGAGAAAAAGATGACTAAATTATTTAAAAATCTCAAAAAAGAAGATTGGTTATTAATCGTATTATCAAGTATATTCATTATATTTCAAGTATGGCTAGAACTTAAAATACCTGATTATATGAGCGAAATAACAAAACTTGTTCAAACGAGTGGAGCAACAAAAGATATCTTAAAAGAGGGAATATACATGCTATTATGTGCCTTTGCTAGTTTAGCATCATCATGTGTAGTAGGTTATATTATCGCAAATGTTGGAAGTAAATTTTCTAAAAATATAAGAGAAAAATTATTTATTAAAGTACAAGAATTTGGTATGGAAGAAATAAAAAAATTCCAAACAAGTAGCCTTATAACTAGAACAACTAATGATGTTACAAACGTTGAAACTATGTTAACTTTAGGACTACAAATGATGATAAAAGCACCTATAACAGCAGTTTGGGCAATTGGAAAAATAATAAATAAAAATTTTGAATGGACAGCTATTACAGGAGGAGCAGTATTAATTCTATTAATAATGGTTATTACACTTATGCTAATAGTTTTGCCAAGATTTAAAATAGTTCAAAAATTAATCGATAATATTAACGGACTTGCCCGTGAAAATCTAAAAGGTATTAGAGTTATCAGAGCATTTAATGCAGAAGAAACTGAAGAAAATAAATTTGAAAAAGTTAATAAAAAACTTACAAACACACAATTATTTAATCAAAAAGTAATGAGTATTATGTCACCAATGATGTACTTAATTATGAATGGAGTAACACTTGCTATATATTTCATGGGAAGCATACTTATAAGTAAAGCACTACTAGCAGATAAAATTACACTATTTAGTAATATGGTAGTATTTAGTTCGTACGCTATGCAAGTAATAATGTCATTCTTGATGTTAGCAATGATATTTATAATGTATCCAAGAGCCTCAATTTCTGCTGATAGAATTAACGAAGTACTTTGTACAAAAACAAAAATTAAAAATGGAAAAGTAAGAAAATCAGAAGAAACAGGCACATTAGAATTCAAAAATGTCAGTTTTAAATATCCAGATTCAGATGAACCAGTTTTAGAAAATATATCATTTAAAGCAAATAAAGGTGAAACTATTGCTATTATAGGTTCAACTGGAAGTGGAAAAAGTACACTTGTTAACTTAATTCCAAGATTTTATGATGTTACAAGTGGTTCAATCTTAATTGATGGAATAGATGTAAAAGATTATGATTTAAATTCATTATATGATAGACTTGGCTATGTTCCACAAAAAGCAGTTATGTTTAATGGAACTATCAAATATAATGTTAGTTATGGTAAAAAATCTAATTATGAATTTACCGAAGACAAAATCAAAGAAGCAATAGAGGTTGCACAAGCAAAAGAGTTTGTAGAAAAAATGCCAAAGAAATATGATTCAAACATCGCACAAGGTGGTACAAATGTATCTGGTGGTCAAAAACAAAGATTATCTATCGCAAGAGCAATCGCAAGAGACCCAGAAATATATATATTTGATGATACATTTAGTGCGCTTGATTACAAAACTGATTACATACTTAGAAAAGAATTAAAAGAGTATACAAAGAATGCCACAAGTATTATTGTTGCTCAAAGAATAGGTACAATCAAAAATGCAGATAAGATAATTGTACTAGACAAAGGTAAAACAGTTGGAATTGGAACACATAAAGAATTATTAAAGAAATGCAAAGTATATCAAGAAATAGCATATTCACAATTATCAAAGGAGGAACTAGAAAATGAATAATGAAAATGAAGAAACTCCTAGAACAAGAACTCCAAGAGGACATGGCCCAGGCGCATCATTTGAAAAACCAAAGAACTTCAAAGAAGCTCTACTAAAGTTAAAAAAATATTTAAATAAATTAATGCCACTTATTATAGTAGCTGTATTACTATCTATGATAAGCAGTATCCTATCAATCGTAGGTCCAAATAAGATAAAAGACTTAACAAATGAAATTCAAGCAGGAATAGTTATCAATAAAGATAATTTAGAATTACTTACAAATGATATCACAAAAGATATACAAGAAAACCTAGTACTATCACAAGATTCATTAAAAGATATAAATCCAGAAGACCAAACAAAGTATTATGAAACTTTAAATACAATAACAAAAGAAAATACAATGAAAAAAATAATAGAAATACCAGATTCAATAAAGTTATTGATATTTAAAGATACTACAATCAAAGGTATAACCATTACATCAAAAGATAAAATTGATTTACTAAATACCATGAAAAATATGGATATAAATGAACCTACGAAAATTTATAGTAAATTAGATACACTTTCTAGTAATATAAATGAATTAATTAAACCGAGTATGAACACTGATAAGATCAAAAATATAACAATCTTCTTAGTATGTTTATATTTATTTAGTGCATTATTTAGTTATATAGAAAACTATCTAATGGTAGTCGTATCAAATAATTTTGCTAAATCTTTAAGAACAAAAATATCACAAAAGATAAATAAATTACCACTTAGATATTTTGATAGTCATAGTTATGGCGATATTTTATCAAGAGTAACAAACGATGTAGATACAATAAATATGTCACTTCAAAATAGTTTAGGTACATTTATAGGTGCAGTAGCCTTATTTATTGGATGTATCATAATGATGTTTACTACAAATGTAATAATGGCTATTACATGCATCTTATCTTCAATATTTGGCTTTGCATTTATGAGTTTTATATTAAAGAAATCTCAAAAGTATTTTGTAAGAAGACAAACAGAACTTGGTAAATTAAATGGTCATATTGAAGAAATATATAGTTCACACAATGTTGTTAAAGTATACAATGGAGAAACTGAATCACTAGAAAAATTCAATGAACTTAACAATAAGGTTTATGATTGCAATAGAAAGAGTCAATTCTTATCTGGACTTATGCCACCAATGATGGGATTTATAGGAAATCTTAGTTATGTAGCAGTATGTATAGTTGGTTCACTACTTGTTTTAAAAGGTAATATTACATTTGGCGTAATTATAGCATTCATTATGTATGCTAGATTATTTACTGGTCCTTTATCACAAATCGCACAAAGCATGACTCAACTTCAAACAGCCGCAGCTGCATCCGAAAGAGTATTTGAATTTTTAGAAGAAGAGGAAATGAAAGATGAAAGTACCTTAACAGGACTTCTTGATCCTAAAAAAGTAAAAGGCAACATTGATTTTGAAAACATTAAATTTGGTTATACACAAGATAGAGAAATTATAAAAGATTTCAATTGCCATGTAAAACCAGGTGAAAAGATAGCAATAGTTGGGCCTACAGGTGCTGGTAAAACTACAATAGTTAACTTACTTATGAAATTTTATGAAGTAAATAGTGGTGAAATAAAAATAGATGATATGCCTATAAGTAATCTTACAAGAGAAAATATTCATGATTTATTCATAATGGTTCTTCAAGATACATGGTTATTTGAGGGCACTATAAGAGATAACATTAAATTTAATAAAGACAAAGTTACAGATGAAGAAATATGGAACGCTCTTAAAGTAGTAGGTGTAGATCATTTTGTAAAATCACTTCCTAAAACATTAGATTATAAACTTGGTGATAATGAATCAATATCTGCCGGACAAAAACAATTACTTACAATCGCAAGAGGTATGATAAAAGATTCACCTTTCTTGATACTAGATGAGGCTACATCTTCAGTAGACACAAGAACAGAAGAATTAGTTCAAAAAGCAATGGATAAATTAACTGAAGGTAGAACTTCATTCATAATCGCACATAGATTATCAACAATCAAAAACGCTGATTTAATTCTAGTAATGAAAGATGGAAATATAATTGAAACAGGAAATCATGAAGAATTAATAAAACAAAATGGATTCTATGCAGAACTTTATAATTCACAATTTCAAAACTAATAAAATATCAAAAAATGCTTGAATAACAATCAGGCATTTTTCTTTATTCTAAATGTTTACATTTAAATTACAATTTTATATTCAGTAGGTATACTTTGTGTTAAAATATATAATAGTGAGGGTATTATTATGTATGAATCAATAGGAAATGTAATTGTACTAATCAGTGATATTATAATATCGCTTATATCTATTGGAATAGTAATTTTCTGTGCAACTAAGCAAATAAAAGAACAAGAACTAAAAGGGTTAGAAAAGATAAAAGTAATATTAATTTCTTTATATTTTGGAATAATGTTTAATTTACTTATTTTCACTCCAAGTATATTGATGATAATGTTCTTTTTTTCAACAGTCCTTTTAATATTTGGCATTTCAAACTTGAAAGAAAATAAATATATATATTCAGCATATTCATTTATATTTCAAGGTATAATATTACTATTGATAATTATCTTAGGTATACTAAATATTGATATAAGCAGAAATCTATTTATAACATTATTAATATTAATAGGAATATTATTTTATTTAACCCCATATTTAGGCTATCTTGATGAGAAAAAAGAATTAATAACAAAAATAGAGCAATGTATCAATGAGGTAGATGCCAAAATAATAAAAATTCAAAAAGGATATGATAAGGAAACTGGCACAGTATATATACCAAAACTTGAATTTAAAATTAATAACAAAACTCATAAATTTATGGATTCATCTTACATATATTTCAAAGATAAAAAATTATATTCCGTAGGTGACACTATCAAAATACTAGTATGTTCAAATCCCAAAAATAACCATTACGGAAGATACGATGTATTAATACCAACGTTTGATTTCAATAAAGAAACTAAATATGAAAAAAATATAAAATTCTTTTATAAAATAACTATCATTTTATTTTTACTAATCATTATTTTGAGAAAATATTTTTCATAACCAATAATTAAAATTATAAAACATAAAACAATATTTTCAAATAAACACGTATGTAAACTAAATATACAAATTAAATTAATTTAAGCAAGTCATGGTAACTACTAAACCTTAAATAATTATAAAATACAAAAATAGTATCAAGTGCTTTTTAAATGAAATCTATTGTTAAAAAAATCAATGTATGCTACAATAATTAGTAGAATAGAGGGGAAGTAAAATATGTTAGGAAAGATACTTACAATCAATAAAAATAGTGCAATTGTTTCAATAAATAAAGCAAATGGCGCACAAATAACAGATTTAATAAATCTACATGTTGTATTTGAAGATCAAAATAAAAAAATATTAGGTGAAATAGATTCAATCGAACAAGATACTATAAAAATAACATTTTTAGGAGAGTTAACTGCTAATGATTTTATTGGTGGCTTAATAAAAAAACCTAGTTTAGATGCTAATATAAGAATTATCAATCCAGAAGAATTAAAAATACTTACTGGTGTAGAAAATAGAAGTATAAGACTTGGCGTATCACCTCTTTATAATGATTTCCCACTAAATGTAAGTATAGATGAATTATTCAGCAACCACACTGCTATATTTGGTAACACAGGTAGTGGTAAAACATATGGTATATGTAGAATTATTCAAAATATATTTCCAAAGGGACAAATAATTCCTTACAAAGCAAATCTTTTCATTTTTGATTCATATGGTGAATATATAAATGCATTTTCCAGATTACAAGAAAACAACCCATTTTATTCATTCAAAGTAATCACAACTAACATGAAAAAAGATTATGAAAAGTTAAATATTCCAGTATGCTTACTAGATCTTGAAGATGTATTGAATTTACTTGAAGCAACAAACTTCTCACAAATTGCTATGGTTGATACAGCACTTACATATGTTAAAATGTTTGCAAGAAATGATAAAGAAGCACTAGATTTCAAGAATCATATTTTAGCAAAAGCGATAACATCAATTATGTATACAAACCAAACATCATCAAAAATAAGAGACCAAATCTTTGAAATATTAAGTGAGACTAATACAGCAGAACTTTCTCTTGAAACAGAAGTACCAGGCATAGGATTTACAAGGCAATTTAGAAATTGCTTCGATATAGATAGTGAAGGAAGATTCGCTGAAAGAAAAATAATAAGTGATTATATAAAAAGCTTTATTGATGAAGATAGAAAATGGAATTATGACAGTACTGGTGTAAGTTATTCATTACATGATCTTGAAGTAGCATTAAACTTCACATTATATAGTGAAAGATACTTACTTAATGAAGCAATGTACGATTCAGCAATGAGTTTAAAAGTAAAATTACATGATTTAGCAACAAGAGGAAATAGTTCATTCTTTACAAATGAAGGATATATAACATTAGAAGAATATATAAAAAGAATTCAAGTTAATGGAAATAAAAAGAGTCAAATAGTTAACTTTAACTTAGAAGATGTTGATGATAGATTTGCTCGTTCAATAGTTAAAATATTTGGAAGAATGTTTATGAAATATACAAAAGGATTAAAAGATAGAGCAACATTCCCAATACATATGATTTTAGAAGAAGCACACCGTTACGTTTTAGAAGGTGATGATAAGAAATTATTTGGTTACAACATATTTGAAAGAATTGCTAAAGAAGGAAGAAAGTATGGTCTTTTACTTGATTTAATTACTCAAAGACCAACAGATTTAAATGAAAACGTAATAAGTCAATGCGCTAACTTCTTAATATTTAAAATAAATCATCCAGCTGATCTTGAATATATCGCAAAAAGTGTACCTAACATGAGCGAAGATGTAGTTGAAAAACAAAAAACACTTCAATCAGGTACTTGTGTAGCATTTGGTAGAATATTTAAAATACCAATGATTGTTAAGATGGAAAAAGCAGATCCACCTCCAACTAGTGCTAACTGTGAAATATATAATAACTGGATGGTAAAACTAAAAGAATAAAAAAACAAGCACTTAAAAATAATAAACAAAAGATATAGTGCAAAAAGTAAAAATACATATCAAAAACACAAATAAAATAACAATAAATATAAAAAACAAAAAAATATAGCAAAGTATATAGAAAGGAAGGATAATTATGTATGATTTTGGTACTCACTTTGAAGTTGATTTAACTAAAAGTAAAACACCATCATCAAATGTTTTTAGAGGTAAAACATATAGAATAAGTATATTATCTGATGTTTTAATAAGATTTGAATACAGCGAAACAGGATCATTTAATGATTATCCTACTTTTTTTGCTAGCAATAGATCATTTGGTAAACCAAAGATAACAGTAGAAGAAGATAACAATGTATTAATTATAAAAAACAACATATTTGTTTTAGAATATAATAAAGAAAAACCATTTATAGGCAGTAAGTTAATGCCCGATCAAAATCTAAAAGTAACTATAGCAGGAACTGAAAAAGCATGGTATTTTAATCATCCTGAAGTTAAGAATTTCAAAGGAACTGCATATAGTCTTGATAATACTAAAGGATATATAGATTATGAAAAAGGCTTATTTAGTTTAGATGGATTTACGACATTTGATGACTCAAGAACTCCAATACTTGATGCTCATGGAAATGTTTTATCTCCAAACTATAAAAATATTGATACATATTTATTTATATATAATAATGATTTTGGTATAGGACTTCGTGATTACTTTAATCTTACATCTTTACCACCATTAATACCTAGATATGCTTTAGGAGTATGGTGGAATAAAAATGAAGCGTATGGTGAACAAGATATTCAAAACCTAGTTTACAATTTCAAAAAATATGATTTACCAATGTCAGTGCTTTTGTTAAATGAATGCAATAGAACTAAAAATAATTATTCACCAATAAGTTTTTCTCTTGATAAAACTAAATTACCTAATCCAAGAGGACTAAGTGAATTCTTACATAAAAACAAAATATATCTAGGAAGCAATATCAAAACAGAAGGATTAATAAGTGTAGAAGAAGAGAACTACAATACATTTCAACAATATTACAATAAAGATCAAAATAAAAATATTCCACTTAACGTATATGACCCTAAATTAGTTGATTCATATTTAAAAGGAATAATTAATCCATTTTTAGATAAAGGTATAGATTTCTTATGGATAGATGATAATAATAAAGAAAATACACTTCGTAGTTTCACAATGAATTATTTTCTATTCAAAAACTTTAGTCTAAATAAAGCAAAAAGAAATTTCATCATGTCAAGAAATTTTGGAATATGTCCTCATAAATATTCAGCACTTTATTCAGGTGAAACATTAATTAGCTGGAAAACTTTAAAACTTCTTCCATTCTTTAATTCAACAGCCGCTAATATTGGCATTTCTTGGTGGAGTCATGATATAGGTGGCTATAAAGGTGGAACTGAAGATGCAGAACTATTTATGAGATATGTTCAACTTGGAGTATATAGTCCAATATTAAGACTTTCAAGTGATACAGGTAAATACTATAAAAGAGAGCCATGGAAATGGGATGCTAAAACCTATAAAATTGTTCATGATTATTTAAAAATAAGACATAGACTTATACCTTATATATATAGTGAAGCTAAAAAGTATTCATCATTTGGTTCACCATTGATACAACCACTTTATTATAAATATCCAGAAACATATGATGAACCACTTTATAAAAATGAATTCTATTATGGTAGTGAATTATTCGTGTGTCCTATCACAACACCTAAAGATGAAATAATGAATAGAGTTGTACATAGAATATTCATCCCTAATGGAGTATGGTATGATTTTAAAACTGGTAAGAAATTTACAGGTGGAAATAGATATGTAACATTCTATAAAGATGAAGACTATCCAGTTTATGC
Source organism: uncultured Bacilli bacterium (assembly GCA_934102215.1). Classification (GTDB taxonomy): domain Bacteria; phylum Bacillota_I; class Bacilli_A; order RF39; family UBA660; genus CAG-1000. Next base: position 83,733 of record CAKOSH010000006.1, on the reverse strand, counting down.
TAAAACAGGAGCAATAATTCCACTTGCTAAATTAGACCCACAAAATATAAATGATACAAGTTCTCCAAAAACACTTGAAATACAAATATTTCCAGGAAGAAGTAACACATATAAAATGTATGAAGATGATGGAATTTCTTCAATGTATAAAGAAGGATATAGTTTCACAACAGAAATAAATTATTACTATAAAGAAAATGATTTTTCAGTATCAATCGAACCACTTGAAGGAAAACTTGGAATCATTCCAGAAAAACGAAACTACATTATAAGATTTAGAAATACAAAATTTACTGAAGGAGTACAAGTGTTCCAAGATGAAGTAAATGTTAAATGTAAAAGATATACAGATGAAAATGACTTTGTTATTGAATTTAATGATATAAGCACTACAAGTAAAGTATTCGTATATTGTAAAGGTAAAGATATAGAAATTGACGCGAATAGAGTTATTAATGAAGACTTAGAAAGTATCATAACAGATTTAAAAATAAAAACATCATTAAAAGAAGAAATAGACAAAATAATATTTAGTGATTCAAATATCAAAGCAAAAAGAATTGCTATTAGGAAGTTAAGAAGAAAAGGATTACCATCAATTTTCATAAGAATGTTTATGAAGTTACTTGAATATATTGAAGAAGTATAGTATAATGAATCTATATTTCAGTGATTAAAAGAGTAGTAAATATACATTTATTTATAGAAAGTTAGTGGTTGATGTAAACTAATAATAAAATATATTGAACTTGCTTTTTTAGAAATAACGTTTATGCGCGTTAAGCAAAAGAGAAATAGTTTAACTATAAAATAAGGTGGTACCACGGCAATAGTCGTCCTTTGATACCATCTTTTTATTTAGAAAAATAAAGAAGGAGAAAAAAGATGAAAATATTAAAATTTATTTGGGATTTTCTATTGATTTTCGCATTAATATATATTATATATAGTGTGTTTTTCAATAAAAAAAGAAAAGATTATAAAGATTTAAAAAAGAATGATGAAATAAAATTCTTTATAAAAAAATATGATTTAGATATGAGAAAAACTAAATATAAAAGTTTACTTAGAACGCTTACCTTTATTAATTCGTTTATTATATCGCTAGAAACAACAATTGTACTTTATATTGATAATTATGTAGTGAAGATAATAGTATGCTTTATTTCATCAATAATTTTATTATATGTTTTATATACAATAATAGGTAATTATTATAAGAAGAAGGAGAATGAAGAAGATGTATGATTTTAAGAAAATAGAAGATAAATGGAAAAAATATTGGGAAAGTCATGAATGTTTTAAAACTGATACAAGTGATTTTAGTAAACCTAAGTATTATGCTTTAGATATGTTTCCTTATCCTAGTGGAGTAGGACTTCATGCAGGACATCCTGAAGGGTATACTGCAACTGATATAGTTTCAAGAATGAAAAGAATGCAAGGATATAATGTACTTCATCCAATGGGATGGGATGCTTTTGGACTTCCAGCTGAACAATATGCTATACAAACAGGAAATCACCCAGGAAAGTTTACTGAAAAGAATATTGAAACATTCAAAGGTCAACTTAAGAATATAGGTCTTTCATATGATTGGTCTAAAGAAATATCTACATGTGATCCTAAGTTCTATAAATGGACACAATGGATATTTAAAAGATTATTTGAAGATGGACTTGCTAAAAAAGTCGATATGCCAGTAAATTGGTGTGAAGAGCTTGGTACTGTTCTTGCCAATGATGAAGTGATTGATGGTAAAAGTGAAAGAGGTGGATATCCTGTTGTTCGTAAAAATATGAGTCAATGGGTTATTAATATTACAAAATATGCTGATAGATTACTAGAAGGACTTGATGAAATAGATTGGCCTGAAGGTACAAAAGAAATACAAAGATATTGGATAGGTAAAAGTATTGGTGCTGAAGTTAATTTCAAAGTAAAAGATACTGATTATGACTTTACTGTTTTTACCACAAGATGCGATACATTATTTGGCGCAACATATACAGTATTATCACCAGAACATCCACTTGTTAAAGAAATAACAACAGCTGAACAAAAGGAAGAAGTAGAAAAATATATAAATGAATGTAAAAGTAAAAGTGAACTTGAAAGAACAGGTTCAAATGCTGGTAAAACAGGAGTATTCACAGGAGCTTATGCGATAAACCCAGTTAATAATAAAGAAATACCAATATGGATAAGTGATTATGTATTAATGTCATATGGAACAGGTGCTATAATGGCTGTACCTGCTCATGATACAAGAGACTTCGAGTTTGCTACTAAGTTTAATATTCCAATAATACAAGTATTAGAAGAAGTAACAGGTAAAGAACACGAAAATGAAAAACAAAAGAAATCAATAGTTGCAATACTTTATGATAAGATTGAAGACAAATATTTAACTATTAACTGGCATTCAAAAGGTGGAAGATTATTTGTAGGTGGAACTATAAAAAATAATGAAACAGATGTTGAATGTGCGATAAGAGAAATAAAAGAAGAAACTGGTTATACTGATTTTACTCTTAAAGAGGTGGGATTTAAAATAAACCATCATTATTATGCTTACAACAAAGATACTTACTTTGAGATAGAAGCAACACCATTATTATTTGAATTAAATTCAAGTAAGCAAGATAAACAAAATTTGGATGAAGATGAAGTTTTTGATATAGAGTGGGTAACTAAAGATATTATAGAAAAAGAGATAAAAGATGAATTACATAAAAAAACGTATGAATATGTAACTTGTCCTGATGCTATGACTAATGATGGAATCCATATTAATTCAGGATTCTTAGATGGCCTTAACAAAAAATATGCAATTAATACAATGATTAATTGGCTTCATGAACATAATTGTGGTAAAAAGAAAGTTAATTATAGATTAAGAGATTGGATATTTGCAAGACAAAGATATTGGGGAGAACCTATACCTATTGTTGAACTAGAAGATGGAGAATACATTGCTCTTAAGGATAGCGAGCTTCCACTTATACTACCTGAACTTGAAGATTATGCTCCAGGTAAAGATGGAACAGCTCCACTTAATAAAAAAACTGATTGGGTAAACGTAGAAATAGATGGTAAAAAAGGTAAAAGAGAAACATCAACTATGCCAGGAAGTGCTGGATCTAGTTGGTACTTCTTAAGATATATTGATCCAAATAATGATGAATGTTTAGCAGATTATAAATTATTAGAACATTGGATGCCAGTAGATCTATATATTGGTGGTCCAGAACACGCCACAGGACACTTATTATATTCAAGAATGTGGAATAATTATCTATATGATAAAAAAGTAGTACCAGTAAAAGAACCATTCAAAAAACTTGTTCATCAGGGAATGATACTTGGCGCTAATGGAATAAAGATGGGTAAAAGGTATCCAGAGTTTGTGGTAAATCCTAATGATGTAGTAAATGAATATGGTGCAGATACTTTAAGATTATACGAAATGTTCATGGGACCACTTGAAGCAGATAAGCCATGGAATAATGAAGGTGTAGTTGGAAGTAAAAGATTTTTAGAAAGAGTTTATAGACAACTTATTGAAAGTGATAAAGTAAAAGATAAAGAAAATAAAAATTTAGAACAACTATATCACATCACAGTTAAAAAAGTAACAGAGGACTATGAAAATTTAAAATTCAATACAGCAATAAGTAGTCTTATGATATTTATGAATGCAGTAAGTAAAGAAGAATACATAAGTAAAGAATATGCAGTTGGATTTATAAAACTTCTTTATCCAATCGCGCCATTTATATGCGAAGAAATGTATTCAATAATAGATGGCTCACTTGATACATTAACATATGCACCATGGCCAACATATAATGAAGAATTAACTAAGTTAGATACAGTTACTATTGCGGTAAGTGTTAATGGTAAATTAAGAGCGACATTTGAAGCTGAAAAAGATTTAGAAAAGGATGAAATACTAAAGCTTGCTCATCAAGAAGAAAATGTTATTAAACATTTAGAAGGACACGAAATCATAAAAGAAATTGTTGTTCCAAATAAAATAGTTAACATAGTTATAAAATAAGCAGCATAAAAAGTGCTGTTTTTATTATTTGAAAACATATTTAATATATGTTATCATAAGTAATGAAATAGTGGTGAAAATATGAAAGATAGTTTAGATAAATATTGGGATAATATTCACAAAGAATACATTTCTACTTATGATGGATGGTTCAATAAATACATAAATTTATTACATAAAGATGATAATATTATTGAACTTGGTTGTGGAAGGGCATATACAAGTAAATACCTAATTGATAATGGATTTAAAAATATAATTGCTTGTGATTTTTCAAAAGAAGTATTGAATATTGTGAACAATGAAAATCCAAATATAAAAACAATGCTTTTTGATATGAGTGATGGACTACCTTTTAATGATAATTCAAAAAATATAATAATTGCTGATCTTTGCTTACATTACTTTGATTTATCAAAAACAAAATATATTTTTAGTGAAATATATAGAGTATTAAAAGAAAACGGATATTTAATCGCAAGAGTTAATTCATTTAATGATATACAAATACCACTTAAATCAAAAAAAATAGAAAAACATTATTATTATGATGGTAAAATTTATAAAAGATTTTTTGATAAAGAAGATTTAAAAGAATTATTTAAAGATTTTAAAATACACAATTTAGAAGAAAAGAAAATGGATAGATATGAACATCCTAAAATATTATGGGAATTTTGTGTAGAAAAAAAGAAATAATGGTGTTAAGAAAAGATAGATTATTTGCATTTTATGTAAAAAATATGTATAATTAAATAGAGGTGTATAATATGATAGGATTTTATGATTATACAGTATTACTAACGTATATGGGATTTATATTTGGTATGTCTGGTATAATTTTAGCAATAAATGGACAAATATTTCCAGCAATAATATGTTTAATGTTTAGTGGACTTTGTGATATGTTTGATGGAAGAGTAGCAAGAACTAAAAAGAAAAGAACAACTGAAGAAAGACAATTTGGAATACAACTTGATAGTTTATCTGATTTAGTTTGTTTTGGTGTATTACCTTCAATAATTGGATATAATTTAGCATTAAATGATGCTTGGTTAACTTTTGACTATAAGTATTTACTTCCAATAATGATATTATTTCCACTTGCAGCACTTATAAGACTTGCTTATTTTAATGTACTTGAAATAACAAGAAATAGTAGTAAACCAGTAAAAGAATATACAGGCTTACCAGTAACGTCATCAGCATTAATATTTCCATTTTTATATATATTTAGAAAAATGATAGGTAGATATTTTCCACTTGCATATGCTGGAGTAATGTTACTAGTTGGTATACTTTTTATATCAAAGATTAAAATTAAAAAACCAAGTCTAAAAGTTATGATATTATTTATATTAATAGGGGTAATTGAGATATTATTTATTATCGCGACTAGGTTATTATGATATACAAAGTAAAATCAAGAGAAACGAATAAAATAGATGAACTTAGTTCAGGTATAGCATTATCATTTTTATATAATACTTTGCTTGGAAGATTAATTCTAAAAATACTTACTATGAAATTCATCACTGATTTAGGTGGACTTTATATGAACAGTAAGTTATCTAAACATAAAATAAAAAGATTTATAAAAGCAAATAATATCAAAATAACAGACTATGAAAAAACAAATTATAATTCATTCAATGACTTTTTTAAAAGAAAGATTATATCAGTAAAAAGACCAATAAATATGAATAAGGATATATTTATTTCACCATGTGATAGTAAATTATCAGCATATAAAATTATTAATGATTTAACACTTAATATAAAAGATTCATATTATACAATTAACACTTTAGTTGATAAAAATATAATGAAACAATATAAAAATGGATATGCTTTAGTATTCAGATTATCACCAAATGATTACCATAGATATTGTTATATAGATTCTGGATATCAAGAAACTAATACTAAAATAAAGGGTATATTTCATACAGTACAACCAATATCATTAAAGCATTACAATTTCTTTAAAACTAATAGTAGAGAGTGGACTATATTACATACTAAAAACTTTGGTGATGTAATCCAAGTTGAAGTAGGTGCTTTAATGATAGGAAAAATAACTAATGAACATGAAAATAACAATTTCAAGAAAGGTGAAGAAAAGGGTTATTTTGAATTTGGTGGTTCAACAATAGTATTACTTGTTAAAGAAAATGTAGTAAATATTGATAAAGATATATTAGATAATACAAGTAATAATATTGAAACATACGTTAAATATGGAGAAAAAATAGGTAAAAAAAATACTTAGTTTAAAAAGTTTTCTAAGTATTTTTTATATGCCTTTTTAGCACTAGATTCTTCTTTCTTATATTTAAGATTACGTTCCTTACATATTTTATTAAGTAAATAATCAGTAAAATATGGATTACGTATAAGTAATGGACCAATTATATGAGTAGCATAAACATTCTTATAGTGATATCCATCACCATCGCTTTCATAATCATTTGAGTATTCTTTATTTACTTTAAATAGTGGACTCTTTATGTCATAAACTAAATCACATCTATTTTGAAATCCAATTATCTTTTCTTTTATATATTCAGAAGTACCAATAACTTCACCAACAATTCTATATCCAGAAGCATTACTAAATATTTTTTCATTTATAAGTTTAGTATGATAATCAAATATATCAAGAGCATCCATCTTTTCATCATTATTAATAATATATTTACCAAATAAATCCATAGAGTTACCAGTAAGTATTAAATAACCATTATTTTCAATATATTTCTTTATATCATCTTTTCTTTTTAAGATATCGTTAAGTGCAATAAATAAATTATCTTCACTACCTGAACCAATATAAACAATATCATATTTATCAAAATTAATTTGTTCATTAATACTTCTAAAATCAACATTTACTTTAATTCCATTACGTTTAAGTTCATTATATAAACATCTAGTATTAGCATTTTCTCCATATAAATTAAGAAGATCATAATACAAATGTAAAATATTAATCATTATTATTTTCCTCCTTTATAATCTTTTTAAGTTCAATTTCTTTATCAAAACAAACCATAGAGAATATTTTACCAGTTGTCTTATTCTTAAGTATTTCACTTAATTTACTAATGTCATCTACAAGTATAATTTTATCTTTATTAATACCTGCATATTCCATTCTAACATTCATGTCATAACAGAATTTACCAATTAGAACAATATTTTTAATTGAAGCATCGTTTAAACTTTCAAAATCAATATCCCATATCCATGATATATCATTTTCTTTATATCTACGACTTGAAGAATCAAATCCAAGTATAATAGTTTTATCACCATCTTGATGTAATATATAATCAAGTGATTGCTTATAACTTAAATTATTTTCATTTTTACTTACTAACATTTGCCATTTTCTATTATCAAAGTCATATATTTCAAGTCTTTTAGTTTTAATGTTTTCATCATTGATAACTTTTAAAATATCTTCATCTTTAAGACCAATAGATTTTGATAATGCATAACATCCAGTAACGAAGTAAACTGTATATAAGAAATTAGATGGTAAATTTACTTCATTATCATTAATCTTTATCTTTTTATTGTCTACATCAATATCAGTGGCAAAATAATCTGGCTTACCACGATTAAAATGATATTTAGGACAATTATATGAACCAATATGTCCATATTGATAATAATCATATTCAAGTTTAGAATGACATATAGGACAGTAAGCTGCATCTAAATTATTAAGATTACTTTTACGTGAATAATTATTTTTATCAATTCCATAAGTAATAATTTCTCCTTTATGATTAATTCTAATTCTATTTACAAAAGGATCATCAACATTTATTACAAGATTTGTTCCACTTGGAATAGCTTCTTTAATCGCATTATATATATTTTCAGGGTGAGCATTTCTAGGAGGTTGGTCTCTAGTAATATTAGTTATCATTAAATGAGTAGGTGTAATATATTCAAAAACATATTTCATAAATTTTTCATCCAATTCCATAAGTAATATGTCTGATTTAAGTTTACCAGTTAGACTAGAATTATTAAGTACAAGAGAAGCAATTCCATCAATAGTATTACTTCCTTCTTTATTATAAACTACTTTATAATTATTTTTTGTAAGTATGTTATACATAAGTTCAGTAGAAGAACTTTTACCACTAGAACCAGTTATACCAATTACGTATTTAGGTAGTTTGATTTTCTTTAGAATATTTTTATCAAGTTTTCTAGCAACTCGTCCTCCAATAACACTACCAGCATGTCCAGTTAATTTACTTAGTTTATTTGTTAATTTACATGAAAGTATTACAATAAATTTCCACATTTTAATCACCTAAATATATTATATAACATTTTTATGAATTTATAAATATCTACTTGAAAAACTTGAACCCTTGTGTTACAATCTATATATTGTTGATGGCTCATTGGTGAAATGGTTAACACATCGCCCTCTCAAGGCGACATTCAAGGGTTCAAATCCCTTATGAGTCACCACATTTTTTTGAACCCAAAAACAAGAACAAATGTTTGCTTGCGGGGGGGTAATTTATGCTATACTTACTAATGAAAGTAGGGTAGATAAATTATGAAAGATAAGAAAATTTTATTTGGAACAGCACTAGTATTGTTATTACTTCTCACAACAGGACTTTCTTATGCGTACTTTAGTACAAATGTAAGTGGTAATGATAATGCAAAAGATGTGGTAGTAAATGCTGGTACTTTATCATTAGTCTATACTGATGGACCAGAAATAAAGGTAGAAAACATAAGACCAGGTAAAACTATTACAAAAGAAGTATCAGTAAAAAATACTGGTACACTAGATACTAACTATAATATCATTTGGCAGTCATTAGTAAATGAAATAACAAATGATGAACTAGTTTTAAGTGCAACTTGTCAAAGACTTAATGCAAATGGAACAGTAGAAGGTACATGTAATTCTATATCACAAGTACCAATAAGTGATACGACAATAGGAAGAAAGATAAGTATAGAAAGTGGATTTACTCATAAATATACATTCACAATATTATTCAAAGAAACAAATGCTAATCAAAATTATAATCAAGGAAAAGAATTCAATGGAGTTTTAGGTATTGAAGAAAGTAAAGCTGAAGCAACTCCAGTAGCGTTCAGTACAGATTCATGGGATACAATAGTGAGTGCAGTAAAATCTAATGATACAAGTGTTTATAAAGTAGGAGATACAAAGGAAGTTGATTTAGGAACATATGGAACACATACACTTCGTATAGCAAACATGTCAACACCAAGTGAGTGTAATACTGATGGTTTCTCACAAACTGCTTGTGGATTCGTATTAGAGTTTGCAGATATAATAACAACACATGTAATGAATGATACTGCAACAAACGCAGGTGGATGGCCAGCAACATCAATGAGAACATTTGTGAATAACGATATATATGACTCACTACCAAGTGAAATAAAAAATGCAATAATAGACACAACAGTAGTATCAGGACACGGAAGTGAAGATACAAAAAACTTAACATCAATAGATAAACTGTATTTATTAAGCACAGCAGAAGTATGGGCAGATACAGTATCAAATTCAAATTCAATTAATAAATTAGAAATATATAACAATATCATATCATTAGCCAATTTTGGACCATTTATTTGCAGTATTGAATGCGATTTAGCAAGAAATGTAACGAAACAATTAGACTATTATAAGAATTTGGGAATTACTACAAGTAATTATAGTGGAGCAACGAAGAAGAATGGAGTTAATAATGAATATTGGTGGCTTCGTTCTGCTTATAACAATCCTGATGCTATAAATGATAATATGTATATTGTCAACAAAGATGGTGGATATGACTACGACATCAATTCGAATAATGACAAAGGTGTTTCACCTGCTTTCCGCATCGGCTAGCACTTTCTAAATAAAACAAGTCCACATCAAATAAAGCGTGGACCTGCTAGGAAATGGAATGTAAAATAATGAAATGAAATATATTTACATCATATCAATTATTATGATAAAATATAAATAGTGAAGTACCTAACCCCTGTGGTTGGGCGTCACAAATGTTTTTGTTTAGCCTAACTACAAAGCGAGTTAGGCGATTTTATTAAACAAGAAAGATGATTAATAAAATTATTATAAAAAGTAATAGTAGAATAATAACAAGTAATATACTTATCATGAAATCTTTCTTACTCATATAACATCACCTCCATTAGATCCCCTGAATACAGAAAATTAACTTTGGTGACGCCCAACCTAGGCACTTCGGTAATAGGTTAACATATATGAAAATATAATGCAAAAAGGTAAAATTCAATTTTTGATTTTGAAAATTGAATTTTTCTATAGAGTTTCATCAAAAATCAATAAAATATTTTACTGATAATTAGATTTTTCTTATTTATTAGACATAAAAATTAAAATTCACTAAAAAATAAAAAATTTAAATAATACTGAAAAATGTATTATTTTTTTATTGCTGTTAACAATAATATTAGGTGACTTATGAATAAAAAAGAATATAAAAAGATAGTAGAAAAAAATATTGAAAAAGAAAGTCCTGTTAAAAATGTTTTAATAGCATTCATTAGTGGTGGATTTGCTGGATTATTCGCAGAAATCATAGCAAACTATTTCACTAAAACATTTAACCTAACCATAAGTGATGCATATCTTATGACATTTATAACTTTTGTAACAATAGGTTCTATTCTAACAGGATTTGGAATATTTGATAAAGTTCTATCGGTAGTTAAATGTGGACTTATCGTACCAGCTAGTGGATTTGCAAATACAATGACAAGTTCAGCAATGGATACGCGTAGTGAAGGATTTATAAAAGGAATAGGTGCTAGCATGTTTAAATTAGCAGGAAGTATAATTCTTTATGGAGTAATATTTGGAATAATTTTTGGATATGTAAGGAGCATATTACTATGACAAACTATTATGATAATGTTTATATTAATAATAAATATTCACTTTTAGCATCAACAAAGTATGATCCTATCGTTACAAATAATGTTGATAATTGCATCAATGATTTCTATATAAAACAGAAAACAATTGAACTTGCTGAAAGTAAATATCAAGAAATAACAATAGAAGGTTTACTCAAAAAATGCAAACTAAAAGAAAAAAATATAGAATTATTAGTATCAAGTGATCTTCAAAATCAAAATCTATCTTCAACACTTTCTGCATCTAAATTCAAAATACCTTATCTTGGTATATATAGTGCATGTGCTGGATTCACTGAAGGACTTATTGTTGCATCATCTATATCCAAAAACGCAATTGTAACAGTGTCATCTCATAATCTTGTAAGTGAAAAACAATTTAGATTTCCAGTTGAATATGGAGCACTTAGAAAAATGGTTAATACGTGTACATCTACTGGAAGTATAAGTGTTCTTGTATCAAACAATGAATCAAATATAAAGATAGAATCTTCAACGATAGGTAAAGTAATAACAATGGGCCACACTGATCCAAATGATATGGGAAGTGCAATGGCACCATCTTGTGCTGAAACATTACATGACCATTTAAAAGATACAGGAAGACCAATCACATATTATGATTTAATTATTACAGGTGATCTTGGAGTATACGGCCTGAAAATTATGAAAGAATATTACAAGAAAAAATATAAAACTGACATATCAAATGTTAATATAATTGATTCTGGAAGTATATATTTTACAAAAGAAAACATATACGCTGGAGCGAGTGGTCCATTATGTTTACCTCTTATATTCTTTGATTACATATTACCAATGAAAAGATATAATAAAATATTATTAATCGCAACAGGTTCACTTCATTCAGTATTAAGTTCTAATTTAAAACTTGAAATGCCAGGAGTAAGTCATGCAGTTAGTGTGGAGGTGAAATATTGACATACATATTATCATTCTTATTTTGTGGAATAGTTTGTGCAATTTCACAATACGTATTAGAGAAAACTAAATGGACACCAGGACACATGAACACATTACTTGTTATAATAGGTTGTGCTTTATCAGGATTTGGTCTTTATGATATTATATTAAAAGTCTTTCACGCAGGAGCAAGTATACCAATTATAAACTTTGGACATTTACTTGTAACAGGAGCAAGTGAAGGGTATTTAACAGATGGTTTCATAGGACTTTTTAAAGGAGTACTTGTTAATGCCAGTGCTGGAATAAGTTATACAATATTGATATCTTTTATAGTAAGTCTATTATTTAAAATTAAAAACTAATACATGAAAAGATATAAAAATAAAAAAGAAATAATATAAAAACAAAAATAAACAGATTTTTATTCAAAACTTCCATAAAGCCAAAAAAGGAATGACATTTCCTTCTTTTTTTGTTATAATTTTTATAGGAATAAAAAAGGATAGTGGTTAATATGGATAATACAAATAATGTGAATAATGGAGTGAATAATGAAAATACTGTACCAATAAATAATGGAATGCCAGTAGTAAATACACAACAAGAGGTAGTAAATGCAGGAACAGTAACAGCGCAAAATCAACCTCCAGCATCATCAGTATCACAAACACCTGTCACTGAAGCACAGCAAGTAAATGTAGGACAAACTACGGAACCTACCGGAACAGTTCAACCACAAGTAGTACCATCACCAGCGATAGAACCACAACCAGCAGTAGCAACACCAATACAAGAACAACCTCCAATGCAAGAAGTTGCTCCAATGGAAGCTACACCTATGGAAGAACACATTATCTCAACTCATAAGAAAAAAACAAGCAATACAATTATGTTTGTACTCGTAATAATACTTATACTATTTGTCTTATTTATGGATCCAATAATAGAATTCGTAAGCAATAATTTAATAAACACTGTACCAAATAATCCAAACACATCAGAAAATTTAATAGGTGGATTTCTAAAGTTAGAAGAAAAAACAGGTTATATAAAAGTAAATAACGTAAAATATTACAATGTTAAAAAAGGCAGTGGAACAAACATTATATTAAACTATGAGCCATATAAAAATTCATCTAATATAGAAAAAGAAGGAATTTATATTGAATTATATAATGCTGATAAAGAAATACTTAGTAAAACAATATTTAATCCATCAAAAATAGAAAAGAATGTAGTAAGAACATATACTTTCGAAGTAACAAATGACGTATACACTGATGCATTCTACGCACTTGTTAAAACTTATACAGAAGAAGAATTAAAATCTACAAAAACATTGACATGCAAATATATAGTAAACAACGATAATATTAATCTAAATTATATAAACACTTATGAATTTACTAATAACTCACTTACTAAATATAGTGTAAACAAAACATTTGAATATAAAGATAATAACGATGAATCCAACAAATACAAAGATGAATTAAAAAATGAATACCTAAATATAAACAACTATAACATACAAAGTGAGTACAATGATACAACATTAAAATACAGCATTGACTTAACAAATGAAATAAAAGATTTTAAACCACTATATAAAAAAGATACAATAATAACAATAGTTAAAAACAAAGAAGAATTAAAGAAATGGAAATGTGAATAATGGATAATTTATTAATAGGGGATTTTGAAGGTCCACTTGATTTACTACTTCATTTAATAAAGAAATCAAAAATGGAAATATTTGATATAGAAATATCAAAAATAACTGAAGAATATATTAATTATATTAATTCTATGGCTGAACTTAATCTTGATATAGCAAGTGAATATTTGGTCATGGCAAGTGAACTTGTAGAAATGAAAAGTAAGAAACTTCTTCCTACTCGTGAAGAAAAAGAAGATGAAGAAGATATTAATCCTGAAGAAGAACTTAAGAAAAGACTTATTGAATATAAGAAATATAAAGAGAGTACTGAAGTATTTAGAACTCTTGAAGAGAAAAGAAGTAATTATTTTACTAAAGCACCTGAAAGTATGAAAAAGTATTCAGTAGAAACATTAGAAAATGATGGCAATGTAAGTTTATTTGATTTACTTGATGCATTTCAAAAAATGTTAGAAAGAAGAGAAGCAAGTAAGCCAATGAATACTAAGATAGCTAGAAAAGAAATGTCAGTAAAAGAAAGAGTTGTCAAAATAAGAGAAATATTAAAGACTAAAAAGAAACTTGCTTTTGAAGAATTATTTGATGATTTTAGTAAACCTTATGTTGTTGTTACATTTTTATCTGTTCTTGAAATGGTAAAGGGTAGAGAAATTAATATAAAACAAGATGGTAATTTTGGAGAAATATACTTAGAAAGAGTTGATTAGCATGAATTATAAAGCAATTGTAGAGGGCCTATTATTTGTAGTAGGTGATGAAGGTATCACAGTTGAAGAATTAAGAAAAATATTAGAACTTGATAATGAAACATTGAAACAAATATTTTTAGAATTAAAAAGAGATTATGATAAGCCTGATAGAGGACTTAGAATATCATATTTAGGTAATGCATTTAAGTTAACTACTAAAGAAGAACATAAAGAATTTTATGAAAAATTAGTTGTTGATACAAAAAATAAAACATTATCAAATGCATCTTTAGAAGTACTCGCAGTAATCGCATATAATGAACCAATAACAAGACTTAAAATAGATGAAATAAGAGGAGTAAATAGTTCACAAATAGTAAGAAGATTACTTGCAAGAGGATTTATAAAAATATGTGGTAAAGATGATTCAATAGGGAAACCAAACTTATATAAAACAACAAATGAATTTCTTGATTACTTTGGATTATCTTCTAAAAAAGACTTACCAGAAATAATAAATAAAAACATAGAAAAAGATGATAATGAAGATTTATACGATTCAACATATAAAGAAAACAATTAGAACTAACTAATTGCTTTTTATTTTAAGTAACTTCTTATAAGGATACTATCTTCTTCAGTAAACTTATCAATCGTATCTATAAAATATTTATTACTTTTTTCATATCCAAAAACATATTTAAAATAGTCTTTCTTATCACCATCAAAAAATTCAATAATATCACTTTGTTCAATACTATTAAGTTCAAATGGTAAGATAACTCTCATATTAATTAATACTGTAAAACATAATCTAGCTAGTCTTAAATAAGAAAGTTCAATATTGTAATTAAAATTATCTTTAACACATATTTTGTCAAGTAAAACACTATCCATATCTATAACTCTAACAATGCCATCTTTATATAAAAAGTTGCCAGTATGAATATCAGGATAACATACACCAATTCTCTCTAAATACATAATTATTTGATATAAACTTATTGCTATTTGTTTTCTATCACTAAAACTTAATGATTCATCCTCTATCAATCTAAATAGAGTAGAAAAATCTTTTAAATATTCCATTCCATATCCAACTATATTGATACCATGAATAATTGAATATTTAGGAATAATGCATTCTTGTCTTTCTATTTCATCTAATGACAATATAGTTCTTTGTCTATCAAAACTTATTCTTTTATTGAATAGTTTAATAATATCACCATTATATAAATATAGTTCGCTTTCATTATGTATTCCACTAGGTATAATATGATCTTTCTTATATTCTTTTCTAAATTTTACAATGTTCATAATAATCACTTGAAAGTTATTATAGCATGTATATTTAATTTGTACTAGATAATTTTAATTTCGCTTGATTGCATTCTTCTAATATATTAGATAAAGTATCATATGGAATATCATATTCACTTTCAAGTCTATCTAAAACTTCACTATTATCCATATTTAAAAGTGTAAGTAGTTTTTCAACTATATCTTTAACATCACTACCTTTATGTGTAGAATTAAATGAATTAATGTGTATTTTCAAATATTCAAATACAGAAATACTAGTTTTACCATCTAGTTCTTTATGAAATACATCTTGTATAGTTCTATTTAAATATAGAATAAATTTTATTACTTTATCATAATCATTATCAAGATAAGAAACTTTAATACCATTAATTATCATATCATTACCACATATTATAATTCTTTTAGATAAGTTCATAATATCTAATAATGAATAATTATCAAATGGATATGGTAATAATTTAAGTCTCACTAATTTTGAATAATATAGTATATCACTTGAATCTATCTTATCTTGAACACCTATAACATTATAATCTCTATCAAGTAAAATATCTTTACCTTTTTCTTTATTAGAAAGTATTATATGTTCATCATGTATAGTTGTATCTTTTTGTTTTACTTCATATTCACTACATTTATAAATAAAATTAAAATTGTTTGTCATGCTTTCCTCCGTATATTTACTATATTATTCTAATATAATATTTATGTCAATAATAGACAAATGATTTTAATGTGATATAATTTGATTATAAGGAGACGATATGGTTAAAAAAGAATATTCAACAAAGGAGATTTTGTTAGGATTAAGGGAAGAAAGTAAAAGGGTAAAAAGTGAACTTGATAGGGCAACATCAATGCTTATTTATGACAGAAGCATATATAAAATGGAATCTTTAATTGATAGAGATAACAGATTATATTTTAATGCAGTGTTAAGAAGTAAAGATATTTCATATTTAAAAGCATTAAGACAATTTCTTAAAGGAAAATGTTCTGTTTCAACTGAAGTAGGTAAGTATAAAGGTGAATATGAATTATTATTGCCAGATGGATTTCCAGCATTTATAGGTGAACACAAGAAAGAAGAATTTACAAAAGTTTTAGATTCATTACTTACTAGTACGAATGAAAGAATGTTTGAGAATACTCATCAATATAGACTAAATAGAATATCATATTCACCATTAACTATAAGTATAGATAGTGCAGTTAATAATATATATCCTTATAAATGCGTTTACGATGGTAATAGTGATACATTATCATTTACTTCTCTATATGAAGATATAAATCCAAGATTAATAAAAAGAATAATGGATGCGAGTTATAAAAGTGAAATATTAAGTGATAAAGCAAGAAAATTAATTGAAGAAAGTGATATTACTAGAAAAGATGTATCAATAGTTGATTTTGATGTAGATAGTAAAGATGCTGAATTTATAATAGATGAATATCCAAATAATGTATCACTTACATTTAGAAAGAAAAAATGATATGAAATATTTAAAAGTAATATTTGATGATAAATCAAGATATAATTATCAATATAAAATAAATGAAGTTAATATATCAAATAATTTTAATAAAGATGCTGATAATCCTAAAGATATGGGAGGATTTAATTTTAGTAATGAAGAAAACATATTAAGGTGGTTACATAATGGGGACTATATTTATGATGTAATTATACCAAAAGATACTACAGTTATAAGTATAAAAGAGTGTGCTACTCCTGGAGGCGTATTTAGATCAAATAAAATAATTGTAACTAATAAAAGAAAAGTTACTGATGATATGGCTCTTGAATATTATAAGAAAACAAAAATACCAGAAAGTGCTTTTCCAAAAGCACTATGTGCTGTATCACTTATGAACTATAAGAATACTGCTTTTAATATATTAAAAGATAAAGTTAATAAAAATAATATAGATTTCTATATAGAAGAATGGAATGACTTCATGAATAAAAAGAGTAGAAATAATTCTAACGATACAGTTATGTTAATAAATAATGAATTACACAAAATAAAGGAACTAGAATAAGAAAACTAGTTCCTTTAATATTCTTGAATTAATTTATCAATTTTCTCTTTTGAAATAATACTATTATCATAAGATATATTTATTTTAATATTCCATAAATCAATATGATAATTTGTCTTAACTGATATAATTCCATCTTTTTCATATAAGTCTTCAATAAATCCCATTAAACAATATTCACAACATGCATCTTTAATAGTTGTTTCATATTTAGTTACATTATCTTTATATTTATTGAACCCAAGTAGAGAAGGTATATCTTTATTAATATTATATATATCTAAAAATAAGTATATTTCTTTTAAAATAATTTTATCATCTATAATTTTATTATCATAATTTATATTAACTTCAAGATAATTATCATTATTAATTTTAACATCATTAATACCTTTTAAACTTATTAAATAATCTTTAAGTTCATTATGATATGGTTTATCAATAATAAGTAATAATTTCATAATTATATCTTTCTTGTAAGAGTAATTCCTTCTTTAAATCCACATGGTTTAGAACATTTAAAATTAGGAAATGTACATCTTGCTCCATGAGTATATTTTTCTATATCACTATATAATGGACTATCACTTTCTTTTAAAGCATCTCTATATTTAAGTAATGTATCTCTTGTTTGTCTCATTATTTCAAGTTGAGCAGCAGTACATAATCTTTCTTGACACTTTAATATAAAGTTTTCATAGTTACCATTTTCATTTACAAGAACAAGTTCACCATTAGGGATAACATCTTTAACTGATTCAATGTCATCTAACCATTCATTTACAAGTACAGGATCATTTTCTAAAATAGGTGGAACAAAGTATTCTTTTTCATTTGTTCTTTCTATTTTATAATCAAGTGTTCTATGTCTTTGTGCTTGAGCAAGGCCTGCAAATGACATTTTGTAATTAGTAGAATATACATCTCCAAAGTAATCTTTTTTATTATCAAGATTACTTCCAAATAGAGAGAAACTTCTATTTTTATCATTAGTCATAAGACCAGGTATTAATATATTAAGCCTGTCTAGTTCACTTAAGAATTCCTCCATGGAACTAGATAAATCTGATTTGAATTTGTCTTTAGATTCACCATTTTCTTTAATATATTTTTCCATCCATGATGCGATATAATTTATTTGTCTAAGTGAAGTAGTGTAGATAAGAGTAGTAGGCATAAATACAGTTACTAAACTTCTAGCATTTTCTTGAGCAAGTGTTTGAATTTTAAAATCATTAAACACATCTCCATATTCATTTTTAATTTTAATCTTAAATATTTCTACCCATTTATTATAAAGTTCTTCTTCTTTTTCAGTAATAATAGAGCCTTCAGTTCTAATAACTGGTGTATATCTACCTGACTTTTCACTTGTAGTATATTCATGTTCATTATTAAGAGTCATTGCTAAAATCTTAGGTACTCCTTGTAAATTAAGGCTTAAATTAACATGACCAAATACACTATGATGACCATTATTAAGAGTCTTATTAGCTCTTTTAATAGTCTTTTCTTCATCTTCATGCATTAAATGATCAAATCCTTCTTCGTCATAACAAACTCCAGCAATTTTACCTGATAATTTAATTGCTTCATCCTTATTAAAAGTACCATCCTCATTTAAATATTGACAATTGGGTAAAATGTCAATTTTGATATTTGTTTTTTTCATATATAATCCTCCTTAAAAAGTTTCCTCATTTTATTCTTTTCTATAAAAATTATAACAAAAAAACATGAATACTTCAATCTAAAAATTATTTTCAAAAACATTGATTTTATTTTAAAAAAATATATAATATATAACCAAGACAAATTATAAAAAGTAAATAGACAACGGAGGATTAATGACAAATAAACAAGAAATATTTATTTTAATAGACGATTCAGGTAAATTCAATATTAATGAACATTCATGTATTTATGGTGGACTATTTTTCTATTCTTCAAAAGACTATATGAATTTTATTAATAAATATAAAAGCGTAGTGAAATCATTAAGATGTAATTACTGTAATAAAAAGAATAATTGTAATAAAAAATGTATAGAAATAAAAGGTACAACAAAAATAAAAGCATCTCATAAGAGAAGAATTTTTAATTTGTTAAAGCAACAAAATAATTTTGGAGTTTTTATTAATAATCATAATATTTATCCTAGTATAATTAATAGTAAGCCATCGAGAGGAAGGTATATTGATTATGCTCAAAAAAGAATAATCAAGGAAATAATTCTATATTCAATTAGAAATAAAAAAATAGATGCATCAAAGCCATTATATTTATACATAAAATCAGATGAATGCTCGTCTAAAAGTAATGGATATTATAATTTAAAGGAATCAATTTATGAAGAATTAGTAAACGGAATAATTAATTTTGATTATTCAATAATTCATAAGCCTATTCTTACTAGTGGACTAACAATTGATTATAGAACTTATAATTCAGCATATAATTATGGAATACAAAGTGCTGACTTTATAGCACATTATTTACATGGCAAATATAATGATTTTCTTATTAATGGAAAAGATATAACAAGTCCAACTAGTTTTATTGAGATAAAATTGTTTTTACCATAAAAAAAGAGCTTACGCTCTTCCTAACCAAGATGGTACAAAAGTACTAAATTCAAAATCATACATTGGTTATAGACCTGACAAGGATTTCTCCTTCGGTACAAGTATTTTACCATAATTCTACAATACTTGTCAATTTTATTATATATATTTTTAAAAAAAATATTCAAAAAAATAACATAAAATTATAAATTATTAATCTCAATAAATTTAATCACTAAATTTTTCTACTACTTCTAATTTATCATAAATAATTAATGAATCTTTTGTAAATTCTTCATTAAAAGATTTACATTCATTTTTAAATTCTTCAAATAAACTTTCTTTATATTCTTTGAAACTATTAAATCCAGCAAGTTTATAATTAACCATATCTTCTTTTAAACTATTGAATTTTATATATTCTTCATGAACTACTTTAACAATACCAACATATTCAAAATTAGAATTTACTACTAAAAGTTTTTCATTTAAATTAGAAGTAGAAAAAGAATGTTTAACATGTAATTTATAGTTTTTTTTACCATCTATTATAGCACTAGCAATTTTACCATTTTTAGTCCATATTTGATGATAAGATTCTATTTCTAATACTTTTTTATTATCACATCTTTTTAATTTATCTTTTTCGTTTATATTATCCCATTTTCTTTGATAGGTATAATGTAAAAATATTTTATCTTTTATTGACTTATGTATCTTTTTATCAATTCTTTCAAAAGTATCATCTAATTCTTTTAATTCTTTATTATAAGTTTCATCTTTTAAATTTATTAATTTGAAATAATTTTTCATACTTTTAATATAATTTAATTCTTGAATACTATATTCATCTATATATTCTTCTGGTATTTCAAAAGATTCAGGATATCTATATAATCCATATAATAACCCTTCAAAACTGTGGCAATGATTAATATTGTATTCATATTTATCCTTTTCGCAATTATAAAATTTTGCTTTATAGTGATATGTTATTCCAAGGGTATTAGTATTACTAAAAGTATCTAATAAATTATTACTAGTTTCATACTCATTCGTTTTAGAATATTTTACCCATTCAAAGATATTTCTTTTCTTATCATAAAAAGGATAGGGTAAACTACAATTTTTAAATTTCCTATATCTTTTGCTGTCTTTTAGTTTATAAATGATATTTTTAATATTATTTGTCATATGATATTTCCTTTCTAATTGATTTTATTAAATTACATAATTTAATATAAAACTCATTATTTTATGACTTTTGGCCAAGTATCATTATTTCTTTTTTTAATAAGTGCAAAAGGAATTTTAGTGTCTTTATCATCACTATCAAACCAATCTCTACTATTCCATATCATATTATGTAATGAAATTCTATTAATTAAAGTTTCAGGACTACATATTGCATCTTGAGGTACATGAATCATACTAAAAAATAAATCATCATTTGGTTTTTCCATAAAATAAATTTCTTGTCCATAACTAGTTAACACGCCAAGCTCAAATGCAACTGTTGTACCAATATAGCCATCTTTATTACATACATACACTAAATCAGCTTCTAAACATTTATTAAGATAATCTAGTTCTAATTGTCTTGGGTCATTAGAAGTATCTCCAATTAGAATTAAAAAACTACTATTACTATCTTTAACTCCTTCGATTTTAGGAACTAGCATATTAAATCCATTATCTATAAATTTCTTTGAAACATCAACAATTAAGTCATAATGCTTACTAAATGAACCCAATATTGCAATTTTCTTATAATTATCACCATTATATGTTCTCATATTTTTCCTCACTAATGAATTTTATTGTATCATGAATATTTCATTATGTGAACAATAATATGATGATTTGATGAAACAAAAGCAATAAATAAAAAAGCCCTAAAAAGGCTTTTAATATTCAATCTTGGTGCAAGAAAAGGGAATCGAACCCTCAAGGTATTACTACCGGCAGATTTTGAGTCTGCTGCGTCTACCAATTCCGCCACTCTTGCATTACTCATCAATTATAACATAAAATATATTAAATAGCATAGTATTTATTATGAAAATTATGTTATAATCAAATTATAGTAGGAGGAAAAAGATGAATAATAACCCAAATAACATAAATCAAATGAATCAAAATAACGGCACAGTAAATCAAAATGTTAATAATATAAATAATGCAGTACAATCAGGAATGCAAATGGGAAGAGTGAATCAAAATCACATACAAACTGTAATGCAGCCTATGCAAGGACAAAGTGTAATGCCTAATCAAAATATAGGTCAAGTGCAAAATCCAAGTATGACAGGGGTGCCACCACAAAATGTTTTGAATACACAATCTCAAAAAACAGTTCAAATGCAAAATGTGAGTCAGCAAAACCAACAAAATGTTCTTCAAAGTAAAACTACAAATAGCCAACAAGGACAACAAAATAATATAGAAATGGTAGACTTAAGTAAAAAATCAGCTTCTGAAGATTTTAGTGATAAAACAATTAGTTTCCTTGAAAAAATAATTAATACTAAAGACTACACAAATACATTCACTAAAGAAGAAGTGGTGCCATTTAGAATTCTTGCAACAATGTGCTATATACCATTTTTATTCTTATTACCATTACTTTCAGGTAAATATAAAAAATCAAGATTCCTATATTTTCATATAAATCAAGGATTAAATATTACACTTGCATGGTCAATAGTATTTTTCTTTAATAAAGTATTTAGATCACTATTTACAACAACATATAGATACAGTAGTACAACACCAGGATGGGTAAACTTTATAAGCTATATGTTATATTGTCTAGTTATCGCTATAACAGCAGTAGGCATGGTAAATACATTTAATGGTAAAAGTAAAAATACAAGTATAGTAGGTGGATTTAGATTTTTGAAATAGTGTTTATCACTATTTTTTTTGTAAACAAAATGTTTAATTATGTTTAAATTTTATCTATGAAATGCTAAACTATAATAGGAGAGTGATTTATGAGAAATGTAGGAACAATAGTAAGAGGTATTAGAACACCTATCATAAAAGAAGGATGTGACCTTGCATCATTAGTTGTAGATTCAGTTATTAAAGCAAGTGAAACTGAAAACTTTGAATTTGAAGATAGAGATGTCATCGCTATTACTGAAGCAGTAGTTGGAATAAGTGAAGGAAACTTCGCAACACTAGACCAAATATCAAAAGACATTAAAAATAAACTTAATAATAGTGAACATATAGGAGTAGTATTTCCAATATTAAGTCGCAATAGATTTGCAGTTCTTTTATCATCAATAGCGAAAAGTACTAAAAAGATAACATTATTATCAAGTTATCCAAGTGATGAAGTAGGTAATGATATTTTATATAAGGAAGATTTAGTAAAATATAATATTAATCCATCAAAAGATTTAATTACTGAAGAAGAATATAAGGATAAATTCATTAGATTTAAACATATGTTTACTGGTGTTAACATGTATGAAGTATATAGAGATTTAGTACTTAAAGAAGGCTGTGAATTTGAAATGGTATTCTCAAATAATCCAGAGGATATTCTTAACTATACTAAAGATGTAATCGTAAGTGATATTCATACTAGATTTGAAACTAAAAAGAGAATTCTTGATAAGGATAGTAATGCTCATGTAATTATGTTAAGTGAAATATTAAATGAAAGTGTTGATGGAAGTGGATATTCACCATATGGACTTTTAGGTAGTAATCGTTCAACTGAAGAAAGAGTTAAATTATTTCCAAGAACAGGTGATAAACTTGTATTAAGAGTTCAAGAACTTATGAAAGAAAGAACTGGTAAGAATATTGAAGTTATGGTATATGGAGATGGAGCATTTAAAGATCCAGTAGGCAAGATATGGGAACTTGCTGATCCTGTAGTTAGTCCTGCTTATACTAAAGGACTAGAAGGAAGTCCTAATGAAATAAAACTAAAATATTTTAGTGAAAATAGATTTAAAGATTTACAAGGTGAAGAACTAAATAACGCAATGAAAGAAGCAATAAGAGAAAAAGATAAAGAATTAAAAGGAACTATGGCATCTCAAGGTACAACACCAAGACGCTACACTGATTTACTAGGAAGCCTTTGCGATTTAACAAGTGGAAGTGGAGACAAAGGAACACCAGTAGTATTAATTCAAAGATACTTTACAAATTATAGTAATGACTAAGAAACACTTAAAAAAGTGTTTTTCTTTTGGTATAATACTTTTGAGGGGAAACATATCATGAAAATAAATAAATTCAAAAAAGTAGGTAAGAATAAATATAAAATAATATTTGATAATACAGATTTAACACTATATGAAGATGTAATACTTAAATATGATTTATTAATTAAAAAAGAAGTAGATTTAGATCTAATAGATAAAATCATTGAAGAAAATAAGTATGAAGATGCATTTGAAACATCAGTAAGCTATATAGAAATAAAAATGAGAAATAGAAAAGAAATAATAGATTACTTACATAAGAAAGAATTTAATGAAAAACATATCAATTATGCATTAGATAAACTAGATAAATTGAATCTTCTTAATGACAAAAAATATATAGAAGCATTTATTAATGATAAAGTTAATCTTACACTAGATGGACCATTTAAAATAAAGAAAGCATTATTAGATTTTGATCTTAATGAAAATGATATAGATAATTATTTAAATACTTTTGATTATAGTGTATGGCAAGAAAAACTAAATAAAATTATAAATAAAAAGAAATCTCTTATGAAAAATAAGAGTTATACAATGTTTATTAATAAGTTAAAATTAGATTTATATAACATGGGATACGATAAATATATGATAGATAATAGTCTTATGAATATTGAATATAATTCTAATGCTATTTATAAAGACATAGAAAAAACTATAAAGAAATTTAAAAATGATAGAAATAAAATAATATCTTCATTAATGAGAAAAGGTTATAGTTATGAAGAAATTAATTCTAAATTAAAAGAATATGATAATTAGATAATTAAATATAAAAGGAACTACATAATGTAATTCCTTATTTTATACTGCTCACAAACTGACTTAATGTTGTACCTCTGCTTACTCTTACACGTGGTAATTTGTATTTATTAGCACCTTTCTTAACTCTACCTGAATTAATAGTGAATGCCATTTTAAATCCTGAATCTTTAAGTGCTTTTATAAAGTCATCACTATAATGACCAAATGGATAAGCAAATATAGTAGGGTTATCTTTAAGTTTATCTTTGGTTGTCATTAAATCATTATATATATTTTTATATGATTCACACATAGCTTTACCATCCCATTTACCTTTAGTACAACTTCTTACATGTAAACTATCAGTATGAGATTGCATATCTAAGTAATCTTTATTTAAATAATCTTTCCATACTACTTTATTAGTAATAACAAATGAAGTAATAGGTACATTATATTTAAGAGTAATAGGGTATGCTATTTCATAAAATGATTTAACACCATCATCATCAGTAAGAATAATACTTTTTTCAGGTAAATCTATCTTTTTATCAATATAATCATTTAACTCATCCCAGGTTACAAAATAGTAATTATTATCAACTAGATATTTAATTTGCTTTTCAAAATTAGTTTTAGAAATATAATTATGATTATTAGGTTTCTTTGTTATATCTTCACCTTTAGTATCATCATAGAACCAATGATACATCATAACAGGTATTCCTTTAGTATTTTTCTTTTGAACATTAATAGTTGTTTCAAGAACAGTTTCATTATTACTACTATCACTTACTTTATATGTCACTTTATAAAGACCAACTTTTTTAGTATTAACACTTCCAATAGTAGTAACTTTATCAGTAATATCCCCATCATAGTTATCACTTGCAGTAAAATCTTTTAAATTAATATCTTTATTAAGTATTACATAACTATTTACATTTCTATTAAGTTTAATAACAGGTTTAGTCTTATCTCTAACACTAACTTTTCTTTTAATAATAGTTTCATTATCACTACTATCTTTCACTTTATATGTTACTTCATAATCACCAAGTTTTGTATTATCAATATTGTTTTCTATAATAACTTTATCAGTAATATCCCCATCATAATTATCATTTGCAGTATATCCAGGCTCTATGTATTTTTCTTTATAATCAATTACCATATCATTATCTTTTAAAGTTATAACAGGTTTTTCATCATCAACAACATATACTTTAATCTTCTTTTTAGTATTTATCGCATACTTCTCATGACTTTCAAGTGTTACCTCATATTCACCAAGTTTACTATAATCAATATTAGAATCATTAGATAAATCAATATCTTTATTTCTTATTTTACCTTTTAAACTATTAAAGTCATATTTACTATTGATTTCTATTTTAATATCATCAATATCAATCCTAGTTATAAATAAATATCTAACTCCAAAAAATAATATAATAATCGTAACAATAGATATAATTATATAAATGATTTTCTTTTTCATATATCTTCACCTTAATAATTTTATCACAAAATGTATATAAAAAAACATTGAACTTTAAAATTCAATGTTTACTTTACTAATTACTACTAGAATTTGAAGCACTTTGTGTTTGTCTATTTACTAGTGTTTCAAAATCTTTATTTAAGTCAGTATCTAATATTTTCATTTCATTTTTTTCTCTTAATGCTTTAAGTGCTTTAACAGAGAATCCTGATTCTTTAGCAATTTCACTACCAATAGTAGTTTTAATCTTTTCAGTAAGTTCATCATTTAATTCTGGTTTTTTATCTTGAGATTTTCTATATAAAATATGATATCCATTACTTGATTTAACTGGTGAAGTAGAGTAACTACCATCTTTTAGATTTAAAAGAGCACTAAATACTTCACTTGGAACACTATCAGTATTTACTTTTCCTAAGCTTCCACCATTAGAACTAGAATTTTCATCTTTAGAATATTCTTTAGCAAGTTTAGCGAAATCTTCTCCATCTTTTAATTTAGAAATAATATCTTTTGCTTTATCATATGCTTTTTGTTCTGCTTCTTTCTTTTCATCATCAGTTGCATCTTTCTTAGTATCAACTGTTATTAATATTTGACTTGCTTCAATATCACCATAAGTTTCATTTTCATAATATTCATTTATTTGTTTTTTACTTACAGTTTCTTTAGCATAATCTTCTACCCATAAATTTCTTTTATAAGTAAGAGAAAGATAATCTCTAAATGCACTTTCATTAGCTATACCATAATAATAACTTAAATATAAATCAAAATTAGCATTCATATTTTCAGCAGTTTTCTTTGTAGTTTTAACTGTTTGATTAATATAAGCCTTTTCATCATTATCAGTTTCATATAGTTTTTCAAGTAAATGCATATCAATAAGATTCATTAATTTTTCAGCACCATATGTTTCTTTTAGTTCTTGATATAATTCATCACTACTGATTCCACCTTCCTTAAAAGTTACTAAAGCATTTTCTCCATTTGTAAGTTTTACATCTTTACATCCAGCAAGTAAGAATAAACTTAAAAGTAATAAAAATATTTTTTTCATTTACTTAACCTCCTAACTCTTAATATAATAGCAAAATTACAAGTAAAATACAAGTAATTATCATACACAAAAAATAGAGAATAACATACTATAAGAGTGTAAAGATAAAAAGGAGGAATGTTTTATGAATACAGGATGTGGATGTGGATGCGGTAAAGGTAACGGTATTTCAGGAGCAGCATTTGCCTTAGTTCTATTTATATTATTAGTAATCATACTAGGTGCTTTTATCTAGTATAAGGAGGTGAATCGTATGTTTTGCGGAAATCCTTGTAATAATGGATGTAATATATTCTTCATAATATTAATTTTATTCATACTTCTAGCAATAATCTTCGGTACTTGCGGAAGTTGGTAAGATTTAAGAGAAATTAAATTTTCTCTTTTTTTTTCTATATAAAAATGATATTATATTATTTAAGAAGAAGGGATTTATATGATAGATATTAAACTTATAAGAGAAAATAAAGATTTAGTAAAAGAAAATATTAAAAAGAAATTTCAAGATGAAAAGTTACCTTTAGTAGATGAAGTATATAATTTAGATACTGAATATAGAAATGCTAGAGTTAAAGCAGATACACTAAGAGGTAATAAAAATAAAATGAGTTCTAAAATTGGAGAACTTATGAGAGATAAGAAAATAGATGAAGCAAATAAAATAAAGAGTGAAGTATCATCTATGCAAAGTGAAATAGAAAGTCTTGAAGCAAAAGAAGTAGAACTTGAAGAAAAGATTAATAAAATAATGATGGTTATTCCAAATATTATTGATGAGTCTGTTCCAATAGGCAAAGATGATAAAGAGAATGTTGAAATAGAAAAGTTTGGTGAACCAGTAGTACCGGAATATGAAATACCATATCATGCTGATATATTAGAATCTAAAAATGGACTTGATAAAGAAGCATCAGGTAGAACAAGTGGTAATGGATTCTATTATTTGATGGGAGATGCTGCTAGACTTAGTTCAGCAATGCTATCTTATGCTAGAGATTTCATGATTGATAAAGGATTTACTTATTGTATACCACCATTCATGATTAGAAGTAGTGTAGTAAATGGAGTTATGTCTTTTGCAGAAATGGACGCTATGATGTATAAAATTGAAGGAGAAGATTTATATCTAATAGGTACAAGTGAACACTCAATGATAGGTAAATTTAAAGGTGAATTAATTAAAGAAAATACTTTACCAATAACAATGACATCTTATAGTCCATGTTTTAGAAAAGAAGTAGGTGCTCATGGTATAGAAGAAAGAGGTATTTATAGAGTTCATCAATTTGAAAAACAAGAAATGATAGTTCTATGTCGTCCAGAAGATTCAATGGATTGGTATAATAAAATGTGGAAGTTTACAGTTGAATTATTTAGAAGTTTAGATATACCTGTTAGAACACTTGAATGTTGTAGTGGAGATCTTGCCGATTTAAAAGTTAAATCATGTGATATAGAAGCATGGAGTCCAAGACAACAAAAATATTTTGAAGTAGGTAGTTGTTCAACACTAGGTGATGCTCAAGCAAGAAGACTTGGAATAAGAGTAAAAGGTGAAAATGGAAACTATTATCCACATACACTTAATAACACAGTACTTGCTTCAACAAGAGCATTAATCGCATTACTTGAAAATAATTATAATGAAGATGGAACTGTTACAATACCAAAAGTTTTAAGACCATATATGGGAAATAAAGAAAGAATATAAATAAAAAACAATTCAGGGGAGTAAAAAATGAAAACATACCAAGAAAGGTTAATAAGCGATCTAAAAAGATTAAGAGATTATTATAAAACTCATCAAAAGAAATCTAATTTAACTTTTGATTTTTCTAGCTTTTATAGTTTAGATTCTATTGCAACTCCACTTCTTGGTTTTTCTTTTGAACCAACATCTACAATAATAGATGAAGAGTCAGCTATAGTAATTGCACAAGATTCATATAAAGAAATGCTTGGATTTAATAAAGAAATATGTGATAATTATGAAGAATTATATACTATGTTTGATAATTTAGATAATTTTATGTATGAAATAGATTATCCTACACTTCCTTATTATAATTTAATACGTAAATTCAGTGAAAAAGATTTTACTGATATACTTTTATCTTTCTTGAGCGAATATGGTAATGATATAGTAAATATAGCTAAAAAATATATGGAAGAAGACAGAATAATAATAAATTATAGAGCAAACCCACATGAACAATTTAAAGCTATGCATGTAGGAAGTAAACTACTCAAAAGTGGATATATCATATTAAGACATAATGAATATTCAACGTATTTCTTAAGTTCACTTATTCATGAATTAGGTCATGCTTATGATAGAGAGAAATTTATATATTCACAACAAAAAAGAATAAGAAACTTTGAAGACTTATTAATAGAAGTACCATCAATATTCTTTGAAATGGAATTCTATGATTACTTAATAAGAAATAAAATAAATAAAGATGGTTCAATGATACTTAAAAATGAGAAATTAACAAGGATGTCTGATACATTTGCAACACTCTATAGAACACCTAAAGAATATTTTGAAATAGTAGATCCAATTATATTACAGAGTGATAGTGATTATAATAAAAGAAGTGCATTTAGAAATGATTTAATATATGGACTAGGTATATATATAACAATACATTTAATGCATTTAAGAAGAAATATGAGTAATGAAGAATTTATGAAAGAACTTTATAACTTTATATCGTTAAGAAAAGAAAGAACATTAAAAGAGTCAGTTGAAGGACTAGGTATAGACTATGATGACTTCATAACAGGTACATTTGTATATCCTGAAGTAGAGGAATCATCTCTAAAACTTAAAAGAAGATTTCAAAATCATGAATAAATAATTAATAACCATTATATATTTTAATATGAAACAATATTTAAAAAATATAATAGTTATTTTTTTCGTATTATTTAGTTTTTATTATACAGATAAAGTAATAGAAATATCTAAGTATAATGATACGATTTTAGTATCTATAAATGAATATGCTTCTTCTAAAGATTATGAATGCAGGGAAGGAAGTATAAATGAATATGGTATTGTTTTAGGACTTTCTGGATTAAGCGTAGATAAAAATAAAAGTTATTCTAATATGAAAGGTATAGGATTTAAAGAAGAATTAATAGAATATAAAGAAAATAAATGTATATTAAATAAAGAAGATAATATTGATAAATACATCATAAAAGGTAATGATTATAGTAAAAATATATCACTTGTAATCAATATCACAAATACAAAATATTATAAAAATATGATAAATATTTCGAATAATAAAGATGTAGAATTAAATCTATTATTTAATTATAATGACTTATCAAATGAAATAGATAACATAACTAATCATAGTAATATTCTATTTAAAGGTAAAAGTAATGAAGAGTTAAATAACTTTATAAAAATATTACATAATGAAATATATTGCGTTAAGATAGATAATTTTGACATAAAGAAAATATGTTCTAAAAAGAAACTTAACAGTATTAATAAAGTATTTGAAATACAAGATAATTTACTTAATAATGTAAAAAATAATATCAAAAATGGAACAATATTCTTTATAAGTGAGAATAATAAGAACTTAAAAGAACTAAGTACTACAATAAACTATATACAAAGTAAAGGTTATAAAATAGTAACAATAAATGAACTATTAAAGTAATTATTGATATTTAATATAAAAAACTATATAATAATGCTAATAAAGGACGAAGTAGTATGAAAAAAGAGATTAAAAAGTTTTATAACAATTTAAAAAAAGAATTAAAAAGTCTTAATAAAACTATAAAAGAAATAACAAAAAGAAGTAATAAATCATATATAAAAATATTACTTGATATATATATTTGTTATTTAAAATATAGTATTACATATGAAGAATATAAAATATTTGGATTTGAAAATGTTTCTAAAGATAAAAGAGATACATATGTAGGTAAAATTAGA
The DNA here is from genome assembly GCA_934102215.1 of uncultured Bacilli bacterium. Classification (GTDB taxonomy): domain Bacteria; phylum Bacillota_I; class Bacilli_A; order RF39; family UBA660; genus CAG-1000. The sequence goes on along the minus strand of CAKOSH010000006.1, from coordinate 51,949 downwards.
AAAGAATATATAAATAAACACCTAACAGATAAACATGCATTAAATCTACTTAATAATAAAACTAAATTTAATATCAAATTTGATAAATATTTAAATAGAGAAATAATAAATATAAAAGATATAAGTTATAAAGAATATGAAGACTTCGTAACAAATAAAAAAGAAATAACATGTAGATGTGAATTACCTGATGAAAAAAGAACTATTAAATTTAATTTAAAAGACTATAGAAGTCCTGCTTTCATATTAGAAAAACTAAATAAGAATAAATTATATTATATGGAAGCAACACATAAACCTAATAAATTACTTGAAAAACTAAATAAAAATAATTTAACAACTATAAGCATAGTAACAGTACATAGAAAGAATACAATTGATATATTATATGCTGAAATAAATATGTATTTAAAAGATAAAACATTAAGTAGTAAGATAGATTTAAAAAGTAAAAAAACTATATATGACTTTATAGATGAAAAATATAATGTTTATAAAATACATCCTGAAACAAATGAAAAACTAAATGATATAGAACTTCCACTTATAGATGAAATGATAAATATTTCAAAGACATGTGCTTTAGCAATAGATGAAATAAAAGAAATAAAATGGAATTTCACATTATCAAATACAAAAGCATATTTAGTAAGTGCTTCATTATGGAATGATTATATAGAAGCACAAATACCTAATTATTTAAAAGATAGTATAAGTTTTATGCCTTATTATAGAAAAGTTATAAACGAAAAGAGAAAGATTAAATAGTATTTTTATATCTTTCTCTATTTTTAATTGTAGATGATTTTAGTAAGGAAGATGCTCTAAGTATAGATGTATTACCATATTTAGAAGTGATTTTGTCTATTATTTTGTTATATTCATCAGTTGGAACTTCACTTTTATCAAATAATGATAGTTGAGTAGCACCTTTATCAGCAAGTTTAGAGTATGCTATACCAACTTTTCTAATAGGTAAATCTTCTATATTTTTATAATACATATATTTTAATGTTTCAAATATCTTTTCACCATTATCTTCTTCAGTATTAAGTAAAGTAGTATCATTAAATCCTTTATATAAATCTCTTGAATATGAAATACTTAGATGAACAAGTCTAGTCGTAAGTTTCTTTTCTTTAAGTTGAACATTTAACATATCATTCATTTCTTTAATAATAAGTATTGCTTCATCTATACTATAATCTCTATATAATATTTGACTCATACTTATAGATTTCTCATGTACTCTTGAATTAAGTTCTTTTATAGTTGGAAAGTATATTCCATTAGCCTTATCAAATATATCATTTCCCATCACATTACCAAATCTTTTGATATAGAAACTTCTTGGATAATTATTTATATCACCAACTTTATATATTCCTAGATTATTAAGTTTACGTTCTGTATTTTTACCTATGCCCCAGATTTTAGTAAGAGGAGTTATATTCCATAATTTAGTTTCAATATCTTTATAAGTCCATTTAGATAAACAATTTTTATTATGCTTTGCTTCAATATCCATCGCAACTTTTGCAAGTAAAACATTAGGTCCAATACCAGCAGTAGTGGTAAGTCCAGTTTTCTCAAGAACAGTTTTCATAATTAATAAAGCAAGTTCTGTGTCAGTTTTATTATAATATTTTAAATAATCAGTAACATCCATAAACACTTCATCAATAGAATAGAAATGTATATCTTCTTCACTAATGAAACTCTTATATATATCAAACACTTTCTTACTATATTCTTGATATAGTTTAATTCTAGGTTTAACAAATATTATATTTAGATTTTTAGGTATTTCAAAAACTCTACATCTTGATTTAACTCCACGATTTCTAAGGTAAGGGGATACCGCAAGTGACATAGCTTTATCACCTCTATCAGTATCAGCAACAACTAAAGGAGTTTTATAAGGATCAAGTCCTCTTTCAACACATTCACAAGATGCAAAAAAACTCTTTAAATCAATACTTATAATATTTCTCTCTTTCATATACATATATAATAAATAACAAACATAAGTTTGTCAATATAAACAATCAGGAAATATATGTAAAAATTAGAGTAAAGTAGGTTCAAATAGTATGAAGAAATAATAACATTAAAAAAACAACTATAAAGTTGTCTTTCTAAGCAGCTACACGCTAACACCGGTTTGATCCTGTTACAGACCAAGAGTAGATAATTATACCTACAAGTATAGTATAACATTACATATTTAATATTTCAACTATTTTTTAGGCTTAAACTCAAGAATTTTACCTCTATCTTTTTGTTCTTCACTTTTTACAATTGAACTATATTTTTCACGAGCAGATTTATAAAGCCTTTCTTCATCCATAACAGCAAGTTTAATGTCATCCATAGTTACTACATCTCTATCATTAATAGCCGCTATTGCATATGCTTCTTTTAATATATCAATTACAAGTCTTGGATTGTTAGATGGATCTTTATAATCTCTATATGATTTTTTAGTAATAGCAATTAATGAATTAATAATATTACTTCTATCAGTTCCAAGAGCATCAAGAGTACATCCACTAATTTCATTATAAGTATTAATTAAATCATCAAGTATAGTATATATTGTATCATTAGTAGGTTCTTTTATATCAATTCTTTTAAATCTTGTTTTAAAAGCAGGGTTACTACTTATGTGTTCCATATATTCTTCAGTAGTAGTCGCACCTATAACTCTAACTTTACCACTATCTAAATATGGCTTTAATATTTCAGCAACACTATTAGAATCATTATCGCTCTTACCACCACCAATAGTTTGATGTATTTCATCAATAAACAATATGATAGTTTTATCTTTAGATGCTTCATCAAGTATTTTCTTAAGTTTTTCTTCTAGTGAACCAACATATTTAGTACCAGCAACAATAGTCGCAGTATCAATACTAATTATTTTTAAGTACTTAAGTAGGTATGGAACATCACCATTTTTAATTCTATAAGCAAGTCCTTTTACTAAAGCTGTTTTACCAACACCACTTTCACCAGTTATAATAATACTCTTATCTCTTTCTGGATATAAAAGTATTTGTTCTATCTTTCTAATATCTTCATCTCTACCAATACTAGGATCTTTAATATAATTAAGTTTAGTTAAATCTTCACCATACTTATCTAATACAGAATTCTTTTTATTATTATTGTTATTATTATTTTGTGTTTCTGTTTGAGGTTTCATAAATATTTCTCCCTTTCTTGTTTTGAATATTCTTTCGATACCATCAACATCTACAATAGTTAATTCAAGAAAAGAACTATCACTTAATGATAATATTTCTTTAAATGATTCATATGTTAAATCTTTACCATTGATTCTTAATATTTCAGCACTCTTAATATCAATAGAATCATTTTTTTCATCAAATACTTTTACTTTAACATTATTATTGTCTTTAGGTATTAAATAACTACATCCTTCATCATTAATAAGTTTAAATCTATCAAAATCAAATTCCCATATAGTATCTTTATGTTTACTATTAAATATATCAACATTATATCTATCTTTAGCCATTTCACCATATATTTCTTCACGCTTAGATTGATATTCCATAAATAAATCACTATGACCAAAATCTTCTATATCAAACATTTCAGCCATAATATCTTCCAGAACTTCATTATAATACACCATAGAATAATCAAATATTTGATATGGTTCTAAATCATTAATAGAGAAATCTTTATCACGTAAATAATAATCTTCTTTTATTTGATATGCTATATTTCCTAAATAACATTCTAAGTTAATAAGACCAAATACTTCACTATCAAATAAATCTTCTTTTAATAATTTAAATTTAACTGTATTAGCAGTTTTTTTAATATATTTAAGACATTCTTCAAATGTAATACCTTTACTTGCAAATAAATCTTTAGTAAATCCATCTATATAAAGTCCTGCTAAAAAGAATGATAATCCAATTATGTAATGTCCATCATCTAGTTTAAAATATAATGTTTCACCATCACCATTAGTAACTCTATAATACATATCGTTATAACTAAAGTAGTTAATTAATGAATAAACAGTTCTTAAATAGTCTTGAGTCTTCTTATCTAAACTCATAAAAATAGTTTTATTTTTCATACCAATACCTCTTAATTCAATATACTAACAAATTAGAAATAATATTTCAATTAAAATCAATTAATTTCACCATAATATTTGAAAATATAAGAAAAAACGTATTAATTTAACCAAAAATTTTGATTAAATTAGGCTATATTCATGACACAAACTTATGTTCGCTTGCGGGGGGGGTAATTTATGCTATACTTACTAATGAAAGTAGGGTAGATAAATTATGAAAGATAACAAAATTTTAATTGGAACGTTTCTTGTATTGTTATTGCTTTTAACAACAGGACTTTCTTATGCATACTTTAGTACTGCTGTAAAAGGAAATGATAATGCAAAAGATGTAGTAGTGGAAGCTGGAACACTAAAACTTACATATACTGATGGACCAGCAATAAATGCACAGTATATAAAACCAGGATGGACTACTACAAAAGAAGTATCAGTAAAGAATAATGGTACATTAGATGCTTATTACAATATTATTTGGCAATCACTAACAAATGGAATTACAAATGATGAACTTGTTTTAAGTGCAACATGTCAAAGATTAAATGCATCAGGAACAGTAGAAGGAACATGTGAATCAATATCACAAGCAGCAATAAGTGATATGACAATAGCAAAGAAAATTAATATAGAAAGTGGGTTTACTCATAAATATACTTTCACAATATTATTCAAAGAAACAAATGCAGATCAAAATTATAATCAAGGAAAGGAATTTAATGGAGTTTTAGGTATTGAAGAATATAAAGCACCTGATTTTTCAACTGATAGTTGGGCAACAATAATAGCAAATGTAAAAGCAGGATATGGAAGTGAATATGCTGTTGGAAGTACAAAAGAGGTAAACCTTGGAACAACATATGGAACACATACAGTAAGAATAGCAAACACATCAACACCAAGTGAATGTAGTACTACTGGTTTTTCACAAACTGCTTGTGGATTTGTATTAGAGTTTGCAGATATAATAACAACACATAAAATGAATGATACAGATACAAATGTAGGAGGATGGCCAGCAACATCAATGAGAACATTTGTAAACAATGATATATATAATGTAATACCAAATGAAATAAGGAACGCAATAATAGATACAACAGTAGTATCAAGTTATGGAAGTGGTGATACAGAAAACTTTACATCAACTGATAAATTATATTTACTAAGCACAGCAGAAGTATGGGCACAAGGAGGTTCAAATACAATTGATGAAGATACAGCAAGAGATGTCACAAGGCAATTAGATAATTATAAAAATTTAGGAGTAACAATTAGTACCAATAGTGGAGCAATAAAGGAAAATGGAGTTAGCGCTTCAGGATGGTGGCTTCGTTCGGCTTATTCTGACTATGACGATTTCTTCTATGCTGTGTCCAGCCTTGGTAACTGGGGTGGAATCAATGCTCATATTACAGAGGGTGTGGTGCCAGCTTTTCGCATCGGTTAATTTTATGAAACTAAAATAAAATTATCCAGGGGTTACAAAAAATCCGCAAAAACTTTTTCTTGTAACATATAATTTAATATGATATAATACATTTGACAGCGAAGAGTGGGCATAACAGTCCACTCTTTAATTACGAAAGGAGGCATTTGTGTGATAGATAAAATCAAAGATGCAATAACTGAACCACTAGAGAAAGAAAACATAAAATTGTTAGATGTTTATCTAGGAGAAGATGATGGAGAAAAAACATTATTTGTAACTATAGATAGTGAATCTGGAGTAGATATGGATTTATGTGTTAAAGCAACACACATAGTTGATCCAATAATTGATTCATTAGACTTAGATTTAGAAGAATATGTTTTAGATGTAGGAAGCAAAGGAGTGAGTGAAGAAGATGAAGAAAACTAAAGTAGAAGATGAAAATGTAGCAAAAGCAAAAGAATTTAAAAAAGCATTAGACTATATCGTTAAAGAAAAAGGTATTGATGAAGATGTTGTTATAGAAGCAATGCAAACAGCACTTTCAACAGCATTTAAAAAGAATGAAAAAGCAGATTATACATCAAGAGTATTAATTGATAGAAATACAGGAGAAATAAAAGTATTTAAAGTTACAACAATAGTTGATGATTATAAAGATGATGACGATGATATTGATCCTGAAACAGGAGAAGTTAAAGTAAAACATGATTATCTAAATGAAATGACAATAAGTGATGCTAAAGAAATAAATAGTGATTATCAAGTTGGAGATGAAATATTAGAAGAAGTTACTCCTAAAGACTTTGGTAGAGTTGCTATTTCAGTAGCAAAACAAGTTGTACTTCAAAAGATAAGAGAAGCAGAACGTGAAAAAATCATGAGTGAATTCGAAGATAAACAAGATGAACTTATGATAGGATTCCTTGCAATGGAAGATGCTAGAAATTACTATGTTGATTTAGGTAAAGCACGTGGAATACTTCCTAAAACTGAATTAATACCAGGTGAAAAATTAACTATGGGAGATTCTATTAAAGTATATATTACTAAAATAGAAACTACTACTAAAGGACCATTAATTTTAGTATCAAGAAAGAATTATGGATTTGTTAAAAGATTATTTGAACATGAAATACCTGAATTTAGTGATGGAACTCTTGAACTTAGAGGAGTTGCTCGTGAAGCAGGCGTTAGATCTAAAGTAGCAGTAGCATCAACTAATCCAAAAGTAGATCCAATTGGAAGTTGTATTGGTGAAAAAGGAAGAAGAATTGCTAATATAATTAATGAACTTGGAGGAGAAAAAGTAGATTTAATTGCATATAGTACTGACCCAGAAGAATTTATTGCTAATGCATTAAGCCCTGCTAAAAACTTAAACGTAAGTATAACTGATGAAAAGAAAAAAGAAGCATTAGTTATTGCTGATGATGAAAACTTAAGTTTAGCAATAGGTAAGAAAGGTATTAATATTAAACTAGCTAGTAAACTTACTAAATATACAATTAATATTAAAACACTTGCTGATATAAATAAACAAATTAACTCATAAGGAGAATAAAATGAAAGTAAGAAAAGTACCTATGAGAACATGTGTAGTAACACATGAAAAATTAGAAAAGAAAGAATTATTAAGAGTTGTTCGTGATAATGAAGGAAATGTATTTGTAGATGAGACAGGCAAAGCAAATGGTAGAGGTGCTTACATTAAAAAAGACAAAGAGACTATTGAAAAAGCACGTAAATCTAAAATACTAGAACGTCATTTAGAAGTAACAATTAAAGATGAAATATATGATGAATTATTAACTAAAATATAAAATAGAAAAAGGAGGGATTTTATGAGTATAGAAGATTATGCTTTAGAATTAGGTGTAACATGTGAAGAAGTTATAGATTCACTAAAGAAGATGGGATATAACTACAAAAGCAAGAGTGATATATTAGATGATGAAGCAATAATTATGCTTGATAATGAATTATCAAAAGTAGAAGAAAATAATTTAACAGAGGAACTTGCTGATAAATTTGAACTAGAAGATAGAGCAGAAGAAGCAGCACTAGCATACAATATTGAATTAGATGAACAAGTTAAGGTAAAAGAAAAGTTCAAGAAGAAAGATAATAAACAAAATCAAGAAGATTTATCGCTTAAGAAAAAGAATATTTATAAAAACAAACAAAAACTTCAAAGTAATAAAGAAGAAGTAGAAAGTAATGTTGTTTTATATAAAGAAGGTATGAGTGTATCTGATCTTGCGAATGAACTTAAAGTTCCTGTTACAGACGTTGTTAAAAAATTAATTGGTATGGGCCTTATGATTTCTTCAAATCAAGCAATTTCATTTGAAGATGCAGAAGTATTAGTTCTTGATTATAATAAAGAACTTGTTAAAGAAGAAACAACTGATATAACTAATTTTGAAGAATATGTAATTAAAGATAATGAAAGTGATTTAGTAGAAAGACCAGCAGTTGTAACAATTATGGGACATGTTGATCATGGAAAAACTACATTATTAGATTATATTCGTAATTCTCATGTTGCGGCTGGTGAAGCAGGTGGTATCACTCAAGCAATAGGTGCATATCAAGTAACTAAGAATGGTAAAAAGATTACATTTATTGATACACCAGGTCATGCAGCATTTACAGAAATGAGAGCAAGAGGTGCAGCTGTAACTGATATTGTTATTATTATAGTAGCAGCAGATGATGGAGTTATGCCTCAAACAAGAGAAGCAATAGATCATGCTAAAGCAGCAGGAGTGCCTATTATTGTTGCTATAAATAAAATTGATAAACCAAATATTAATATAGACAAAATAATGAGTGAATTAAGTGAAGTAGGTCTTACTCCAGAAGAATGGGGAGGAGACACTATATTCTGTCGTATCAGTGCTCAAACTGGAGAAGGTGTTGATTTATTACTTGATAATATTAATGCATTAAGTGAAATGTTAGATTTAAAAGCAAATCCTAATAGATATGCTAGTGGTTCAGTAATAGAAGCAAGACTTGATAAAAATATTGGACCAGTTGTAACACTATTAATACAAAATGGTACATTAAGACTTGGAGATCCTATCGTAGTTGGAACAAACTATGGAAAAGTAAGAACACTTAAAGATGATACAGGACGTGAAGTAGTATCAGCAGAACCATCTAAACCAGTAGAAGTAACTGGACTTGATGATGTACCAGTTGCAGGTGATAAATTCATGGCATTTGAAAGTGAAAAAGAAGCAAGAAGTGTAGCCATGAAGAGAAAAGAACATGAAAAAAGTAAGAAATTTGCTAAAAAAGCATTAAGTCTTGAAGAATTATTTGATTCTATTAAAGAAGGTAGAAAAGAAATAAATATTATATTAAAGACAGATGTTAAAGGTAGCGAAGAAGCTGTTAAAAATGCATTATTAAAAATTAATGTAGAAGGTGTTAAGATAAATGTTATTAGAAGTGGAGTTGGAACTATAACTGAAAGTGATGTAGTTTTAGCAAATGCATCTAATGCGATTATCATCGGATTTAATGTAAGTCCAAGTAAACAAACAAAAGAAACAGCTAAAAGTTATGGTATTGATATAAGACTTTATAATATCATTTATAAACTTGTAGAAGAAATAGAAAGTGCTATGAAAGGTATGCTTGATCCAGAATATGAAGAAGTTGTTATAGGTGAAGCAGAAGTAAGACAATTATTCCATTTCTCTAAAGTAGGTAATATAGCTGGTTCTCATGTAACAAGTGGAATTGTTAAAGTTGGTTCTCCATGTAGAGTAATTAGAGATGGTATAGTAGTAACAACATCAAAAGTTGCAACACTTCAAAGAGAGAAAGACCAAGCTAAAGAAGTTAAAGCCGGATATGATTGTGGTATGACTATTGATGGCTTCCCAGATATTAAAGAAAAAGATATCATTGAAGTATATGAAGTAAGGGAAGTGAAAAGAGTATGAGTTTAAAAGGTGAAAGAGTAGCTTCTGACATGCAAAAAGAACTTGGAAATATATTACTTCTTGATGCTAAAGATGAAGACTTTAAACATGTAACAATAACTGCATGTGAAGTAACAAATGATTTAAGTTTTGCTAAAGTATACTTTACTACTACTGATGATAGAGTAAAAGTAGAAAAAGATTTAAACAATGCAAGTGGATTCTTTAGAAGTTTACTTGCTGAAAGATTACAAATAAGACATACACCTGAATTAAAATTTATATTTGATGAATCTATCGAATATGGACAAAAAATAGAAAAAATAATAGAAGAACTTCATAAAGAAGACTAATTTATAAAGACAGGGGAAATAATAATGGACGAAATAAATTATCCAACAGCGTATGCTTTATACGAAATACAAAAATATACAGGACATGATATGTGTGGACTACCTATAATTGATACAGATTGTTTTATAGTAATGCCATGTTATATAACAAAACATACTGTTAAATATGATTATGATGGTAAAATACATGAAGAATATGATGTTATATTTATGAAAAAAGAACAAGATGATACTTTTGTAGATGTAGATGATGTTATATTTGAAGAACCACACACAGTAAGTTTTATAAGCACTGATTATGAAACTATGAAAAGTGAATGTCATAAAGAAAATGGTAAACTATTAATAAAGAGATATAATTTATCTACACGAGCAAATATTGCTAGAGTTAGAGATGAATTTTATCAAAGACAAGAAGAATTACAAGAAAAAGTAAATGGTAATAATAGTGTACTTAGATTATCAAATAAAGATTACAATGAATAATTTCTAAATGTAATTGACAGTTTAAAGTTTAAGTTGTATAATCTAAATCATAAAAACAAAGACCAAGAGGAGTAATATATACTACTTATTAGAGATGAAAAGTTATTAGCTGAAAGCTTTTCTTAAGGAAGATATATGAAGGTAGCTTGTGAGTTTAATTTCTGAGTTTAGTAAGAAATTACGTAATTATGCGTTAAAAATATAAGAAGTAAATAAGGTGGTACCACGATTTAATCGTCCTTTGGTATCATCTTTTCTTTTGGAGGAAAAGTTATGAAAAATGAAATGAATGATAATTTAGATGAATTTGATAAGTATGTTATGTCATTTGATTTAGATGATAAAATGATAGAATATAAATATAAACATAGTTACCGAGTCATGCATGAATGTGATGAAATATCATATACATTAAATTTAGATGAAGATGATAACTATTTAGCATGTTTAATTGGACTATTACATGATTATGGTAGATTTAAACAATGGAAACAATATAAGACATTTAATGATAATGAATCTATTGATCATGCAGTTCTTGGATGCAAATTATTATTTGATGATGGAGATATAAAGAATTATAAATTAAGTGCTGAAGATTATGATGTAGTAAAGAAAGCAATACTTAATCATAATAAATATAGTATAGATGAAGACTTATCAGTAAAAGAAACATTACATTCTAAAATAATAAGAGATGCTGATAAATTAGATATATTATATGCATTTTCTAATCCTAGAATATTAGAATTAAATGAGGATGACAGTGAAATATCAAGTGAAGTAATATTAGAATTTAAGAAACATAAATTAGTCAAAAATGAATATGTTAAAACAGTTAATGATAAGATACTTGTCTTTTTAGCATTTGCTTTTGATTTAAACTATGATTATAGTAAACAAACCATATTAGAAAAAGGTTACTATGATAAAATGTTTGAACATATTAAAAATAAAGATAAGTTTAAACCTTATTTTGATGAAGTAAAGAAATATTTAAAAGGAGAATAGATTATGTTAGATAAAAAATATAACCATAAAGAAGTAGAAAATGGTAAATATGATGCATGGATGAAGAGTCATTTATTTGAAGCAGGTGATAAAAGTAAAGAACCATTTACAATAGTTATACCACCACCTAATGTTACAGGTAATCTTCATTTAGGACATGCGCTTAATACAAGCATTCAAGATGCAATTATTAGATATAAAAAAATGAAAGGATTTGATACTTTGTGGCTTCCTGGTATGGATCATGCCGCTATTGCAACTGAAGCAAAAGTTGTTAATAGATTAAAAGAGCAAGGTATAAATAAATATGAACTTGGAAGAGAAGGATTCTTAAAAGAATGCTGGAAGTGGACTGATGAACATAGAGATAACATTCATAATCAATGGAAAACCATGGGATTATGTGTAGACTATACGAGAGAAAGATTTACTTTGGATGAAGGACTTAATAATGCAGTAAATACAGTATTTATTAAATTATATAATGAAGGACTTATCTATAGAGGTGAAAAGATTATAAACTGGGATCCTGTTGCTAAAACAGCACTTTCTAATGAAGAAGTTATTTATGAAGAAGATGAAGGCGCATTCTATCATTTAAAATACTTTATTGAAGGAAGTGATAAGTATTTAGATGTAGCAACAACTAGACCAGAAACATTATTTGGTGATACAGCAGTAGCAGTAAACCCAGAAGATGAAAGATATAATGATTTAATAGGTAAGAATGTTATACTTCCAATTGTTAATAAATTAATACCAATTATAGGTGATGAACATGCAGATCCTACTTTTGGAACAGGCTGCGTTAAAATAACACCAGCACATGATCCTAATGATTTTGAAGTAGGAAATAGACATAACTTAGAAAGAATTGTCATAATGAATGAAGATGCAACTATGAATGAACTTACTGGTAAATATAATGGTATGACAAGAGAAGAATGTAGAAGTGAACTACTTAAAGATTTAGAAAAAGAAGGATTACTTATCAGTGTTGAAAAGATGACACATAGTGTAGGTCATTCTGAAAGAACTCGTGCAGTAGTAGAACCTTATCTTTCTAAACAATGGTTTGTTAGTATGAAAGGTATGAGTGAAGACTTATTAAATGCTCAAAAATCTAAAGATAAAAAGATAAACTTTATACCAAAGAAATTTGAAAAGATACTTAATCATTGGATGGAAGATTGTCATGATTGGTGTATAAGTAGACAATTATGGTGGGGACATAGAATTCCTGCTTGGTATAAAGATGATGAAATTAAAGTACAAGTAGAATGTCCAGGGGACGGATGGACTCAAGATAATGATGTTTTAGATACATGGTTTAGTAGTGCATTATGGCCATTTAGTACTCTTGGTTGGCCAAATAAAACAGAAGATTTAGAAAGATATTTCCCAACAGATGTTTTAGTAACAGCATACGACATAATATTCTTCTGGGTAGCAAGAATGGCATTTTCATCACTTAAACAAATGAATAATCGTCCATTCAAAGACTGTATAATTCATGGACTTATAAGAGATAAACAAGGTAGAAAAATGTCTAAATCACTTGGTAATGGAATAGATCCAATGGACTTAATAGATGAATATGGATGTGATGCTTTAAGATTCTATTTAACAACAACTTCCTCTATGGGAATGGATATAAAATTTGATACAGATAAAGTAGCATCAACTTGGAACTTCATAAATAAATTATGGAATGCATCAAGATTCGTACTTATGAAACTTGAAAACTTTAAGAGGGAAGATTATAAATTAGAAAATTTAAATGATGCTGATAAATGGATGCTTTCTAAATTAAATGAAACAATTCATGCAGTAACAAAATCAATGGACAAATATGAATTTAATAATGCAGGAAGTTGCTTATATTCATTTATATGGGATATATTCTGTGATAAATATATAGAAATGTCTAAATTCAGTGAATCAAATGGTACAAAGAGTACACTTCTATATACAATAACATGTATTATAAAAATGTTACATCCATTTATGCCATTCGTAACAGAAGAAATATATAGTAACTTTGAAATAAAAGATACAGAATTACTATTACAAAGTGAATATCCAACATATAATAAAAAACAAATATATAACGATATCACTAAAGAAATGGATAATATGTTAGAATATATAACACTATTTAGAAATAAAAAACTAGAAAATAAAATATCAAATGATATAGAAATAATAGATTATAACAAGAATACATTATTAAATAAAATGTTAAAACTAGAAGATAAAATAGTAGAAATTCCTACATATAAAGATAAATTAACTATTGAACTATATAACTATAAATTTGATATATATTTTGATAATTCTAAAAATAGTGAAGAAGAAAAACAAAAGATACAAGAAGAAATATTAAAACTAGAAGCATCTATTGAAAGACGTAAAAAACTTCTTTCTAATGAAAACTATGTTAATAAAGCACCTGAAGCAATAGTTAATAAAGAAAGAGAAGATTTAGCTAAAGAAGAACATAAACTTGAAATATTAAGAAAGAATTAATGAGATTAAGTTCTCATTTTTCTTTTGTCATGTTATAATTATAAAACAGGAGAGTATATGAAAATAATAGCTAAAAAAGATAAATTTATGCATACAATAATATTAGATATAATACTAGAAATATTCTTTCTAATCCCAACAATATTAATATTCTTTTTATTATTAGATATAAAGCCAAATATACTTGGAATATTTATTTCATTATTTATATTATCAGTACCAAATGTATTTTTGATAGGCAATATCATAACAGGTATAAGGTATTATAAAAGTATAAGTATAGTTATAGAAGAAGATACATTATATTTGAATCTATTACTTCCATCTAAAAATATATCAAGAAAAGATAAAGTATATAATCCATATAAACTTGTTAAAGCATCTAATCCATATAAATATGGAGCATATATTCCTAAAAAATATGAAATTGATTTAAAAAATATAAATGAATATGGTTATAAAAATGACTTAAATATAAGTAATTATCTATATGATGGTAGAGATATAGTAATTATATCAAATGATAAAAAATACTATATAATAACAGATAATTTCAATTATAAAGATATAATAGATTTAATAAATGAAATATATAAAATAACTAAAATAAAACCTACTGATGAATTAAAAAATATAATTGTTAAATAATTGGTACTAGCAATAGTACCTTTTTAATGATATAATCTTAATAGAATAAGAAGGTGCTTATATGTTTGGAAAAATAATATCAATATTTGAACAAAATATTAAATTAGAAAACTTATCAAAAAGAGTAGAAACAACTTTAGTTGGAGTACATATTGTATTTGAAGATAAATTTAAAGTAGTTGCTGAAATTACATCAATAACTAGAGATGAAATATCTTGTATTTTAGTTGGAGAATTTATTAATAATGAATTTTATAGTGGCGTTTTAAATAAACCAACTGCTGATGCTAAAGCAAGAATAGTTAATAAAGATGAAGTAATCGCACTTGTAGGTAATCAACAAGTAGATACACCAACTGACCTTTATATTGGAAAAAGTCTTATATATGATGGATTTAATGTATCTGCTAATATAGATAATTTCTTTTCAAATCACTTTGCTATTATAGGTAATACTGGTAGTGGTAAGAGTTGTAGTGTAACAAGAATATTTCAAAATTTATTTTATAGAAGAAACTATATTCCAACAAATGCTAATATAGTATTATTTGATGTATATGGTGAATATCATCACGCTCTTGATAGAATTAATCAAACAAAATTTTGTAGATGTAAAACACTTACTACTGACCCTGGATTTACAAAAAGTGAAATAGTTAAAATACCACCATATTATCTTGAAGTTGATGATATAGCATTACTTTTAAATGTAGATTCCCCATCACAACTTCCTATAATTGAAAAAGCGCTTAGATACGTTTATCTATTTACAGAAGATGAATCTAAAGTAAGAGATATGAAAAATAATATTATTGCTAAAGCTATATTAGATATACTTACAAGTGGTAAAAGTTCAGCTCAAATAAGAGATCAAGTTGTCGCAGTTTTAACAGCATTCTACACAAATGATATAAATTTGGAAAGTAAGATAGTTCAACCGGGATACACAAGAACATTAAGACAATGTTTGAATATAGACCAAACAGGTAAAATAAATACAATGCAGTTAGTTACAGAATTTTTAGAAAGTTATGTTCATGAAGAATTAAAACTTAACAGGAATATGAAACCTAAATTCTATACATTAAAAGATTTATATAATGCATTTGAATTCGCTCTTATTAGTGAAGGTGTTCTAAAAAGTGATAAAGTTTATGATGTTAATAATATATTAAAAGTAAGATTAGATGCAATAATAAATGGAGACTATGGAATATATTTTGATGTTCCTGAATATATTCCTAAATCAGATTATATAAAAAATATATTTACTGCAGTAACTGGTGAAAAAGCTCAAATAGTAAACTTTAATTTAAACTATGTAGATGAAAGATTTGCTAAAGTACTTACTAAAGTATATTCTAAATTATTCTTTGATTATGCGATTAGTTTAGAAAATAGGGGAGGTTTCCCAATGCAAATAATCTTAGAAGAAGCACACAGATATGTTCAAAATGATAATGATATAAATACAATAGGTTATAATATATTTGATAGAATTACAAAAGAAGGAAGAAAATATGGAGTTGTTTTAGGACTTATAACACAAAGACCTAGTGAACTTTCTAATACAGCACTTAGTCAATGCTCAAATTATTTAGTTCTTAGAATGTTCCATCCAGCTGACCTTGAAATCGTTAAAAATATAACTCATAGTATAAGTGAAACAGATGTAGAAAGATTAAAAACATTAAGACCAGGTGTTGCATTATGTTTTGGAAATGCATTTAATATACCAACATTCACTAAAATAGATAAACCAGATCCAACACCAAATTCAAGTAATGCACATATTGGTACAGAATGGTTTAGAAAGAGTGAAGAATTACTAGAGGAACAAGAACAACTTAAATTAAGCCAAGTTCAAAATAATAATACAAACATTGTTACAAATGAAAACCCTATTCAACAATAGGGTTTTCATTTTACTAATTATCTTACAACATATGGATCTTCAAGAGTACCATTACCAGACTTAAATAAAGCTCTCTTATTAATATATGCTGTTAATATGAATCTTCTTTCTAAACTAGCTCTTGTAGTATTAAAATTAGAACCATTTAAATAGAAAACTGAATAATCATTATCCTCTGTATCAAGTGCTGTTAAAGACCAAGTATTCCATCTATCATGATATAAATAATTATAGTTAGAACAAGAAGGACTATTAGCAACTTTACAATTATCATCAAGACTTGCTCTCATATATTCATATGGAGTAATAAGTCCAAACATATATTTATCAGTTGATTTAACAGAACATTCAACACTACCATTTTTAGTTTCATCATTTAGTTTTCTTTTACCAACACATAATTCCTTAGAAATAATAGCATTCTTAATATTTTCATTAACTATTTCTTCGTTACTTTCAGTATTCTTTAAGATTTCTTTAGCTCTACTAAGTTCAAAGTTATTGTATCCCCAGGTAGCATCTTTACCTTCATTATATCTATTATCCCATGAATATTGATCTCTTTTACCAGTTTCATTTATTATTTTAATAGTGTTATCATCTTCAATACTAATTATTCTCCAAAGATAAGGATTATCTTTATCATTAATACTTATTGTACCAAAAACTACATAATTATTTTTAACTTCACCTCTAAAATAGTATCCACCATTTTCATCTTCATAAAGTCCACTACCTTCAGTAACAACAGGTGAATTATCTTTAATAACTCTATATAATTCTTTAGTTTCATAAGTACCAGGACAAGTTAGATATGGAAGATATGCTATATTATCACCACTCTTATTAACTACAATATTAACAGTACAATTATCACCATCCTTAAGTATTTCATTAAGAGGTTTAATAAATTTACCATCAACTAATGTACTATATTGAATAGTATAATCTCCATCAGTAGTAGGAACTAAAGTAGGGTTAGTATCATAATAACTCTTAACAGCTTGCGTTATTTTTTCCTCAACTTCCTCATAAGTATAATAATGTGGCTTAACAATAGATATAATCCATGTTGCAAGTAAAACTACAACAAGAAATCCTACCAAAGAAGCACCTATTATTATTAATTTCTTTTTATCAATAGATTCAAACATTTTTGTCACTCCTTTTTATAAATCAATTATACACTAAATAAACTAAATAAACAATTATTTAATCATATTAAATACATCACTTACATTCATATTAGTTTTCTTATTATAACTAGGAATAATATGTAAATGATAATGTTTTACTTCTTGTAATATTCCATTATTTTGAACAAGTTTATATCCATTAGGTTTTAGTTTTTCATCAAGAATTCTAATTACTTCTTTACTAGCCTTATTAATTTCATTTAGATATTCATTATCTATATCATAAATATCTTTAAAATGTTTCTTAGGTATAATTAATGTATGTCCCATAGAATTAGGATTAACATCTAAAAAACACTTTACATATTCATTTTCATATATTGTATATGATGGAATATCTCCTTTAATAATTTTACAAAAAATACAATCCATTTTCTTTCACCCATATATATTATATATTAAATAATAAACTACTTCAATTATTATATTTGCTATAAAACAATTTATTTTACATGTATATATTATATTAGGTGAGGTATAAGGTGAATAATAAAAATGAATTTCCTATGAAAGAAAAAAGTCTAATATATTTTGATAATGCTGCTACTACATTTAAGCCTTATAGAGTTATAGATAAAATGAATGAATATTATTATGATTATAATGCTAATTCACATAGAGGAGATTATGATATAAGTTTTAAAGTAGATGATGAAATGGATTATACAAGAGACTTAGTTAAGATGTTTATTAATGCTAAAAGAACTGACGAAATAATATTTACTAGAAATACAACTGATTCACTAAATATGATATGTTTTGGCTATTTCTTAAATTATTTAAAAGAAAATGATGAAATAATATTATCAAGTAGTGAACATGCATCTAATATACTTCCATGGTTAATATTATCTATAAAAAAGAATATTAAGATAGTATTTGTAGATTCAGTAAATGAGAAATTAAATATAAATGATTTAATAAGTAAAATAACTAATAAAACTAAAGTAATATCACTAGCTCATATAACAAATGTAAGTGGAGATAAAAGAGATATAAAAACTATTTGTAAGATAGCTCATAAACATAATATATTAGTAGTAGTTGATGGAGCACAAAGTGTTCCTCATATTAAAACTGATGTTCAAGATTTAGATATAGATTTCTTAGCATTTTCTGCTCATAAAATGTGTGGACCAACTGGAGTAGGAGTGCTTTATGGAAAGTATGATTTATTAAAGAAAATGATACCATTTGAATATGGTGGAGGTATGAATTTAATGTATGATAGTAATTCATTAAGACTTGCTGAACTTCCATATAGATTTGAAGCAGGTACTCCTAATTTAAGTGGAATAATTGGCTTTAGTGAATCAATAAAATATCTAAATGAAATAGGCATGGATAATATAGAAAGACATGAAAAATATTTAAAGAAATATTTGATAAAAGAACTAGAAAAGATACCATATATAAAAATATATAATAAAGATACAGAAGGTAGTATAGTATTAATTAATATAGATGGAGTATTATCAGGAGATTTAGGACTTTATCTAAATACTAAAGGTATTTGCGTAAGAAGTGGTAAACACTGTGCCAAAATGGGTGATAACATAGAAGATACTGTTAGAATAAGTTTATATTTCTATAATACATATGAAGAAATAGATTATTTAATAAAAGTATTAAAGAATAAAAAAGAAATCTTTGAGTTTGCTAATTAGTTAAAAAAATTACATTTTTTTGTAATTTTTTTTAATTATACCTAAAATTCAATTTTAGGTATAAAAACATATCCGAAAACTATATTTTTCCCTAGAGAAAAATTAAATTTTCACCATAAAAAACTATCTCAAAATTAAATTTTACCAATTTGAAACACTATGTTCATTTATGTTATATTCCTCATGAAAGGAGGAAACATAATGATAAATCAAGTAATTATAACTGGTAGAATAGCAAATGATCCTGAAGTAATAGTTGGTGAAAATAATAAGAAAAGAACTTATATAACACTAGCAGTACCAAGAGCGTATAAGAATATGGATGGGCAATATGATACTGATTTCATAAGATGTACATTATGGAATGGTATTGCTGAAACGACTTGTGAATATTGTAAGAAAAGTGATTTAGTTGGTGTTAAAGGTAGACTTCAAACTTCACAATATGATAAAGATGGTGAAACTAAATATGTAATGGATGTAATCGCAGAAAAAGTATCATTCTTATCAAGTTATAAAAAACCTGAAGAATAATAATAAGAAAGTGGTATCAAAATTACCACTTTTGTCATGTGAAAAAGTGCGACACTGTCGCACCAATTGAAAGAGTATCAATTTAAGAAGATTATGCAGTTTTATTTAATGATTAAAAACACGCGCCAGTGGCGCGTATTTTAATCTTGAACCATAAATTTATCAAAAAAAGAAAGGATAGTAACAAGAACAAATGAATTATTACGAAGATATAAAGAAAGAATTAATAAATAATGAAATAAATAGAAAAGTAAAAACATATTCAATTAATAAAAACGATTTAACCACTTATTATAATGTTGGAAAAACATTAAATGAAGCAGGTAAATGTTATGGAGAAAATATAATTAAAGAATATTCCAAAAAACTAACAAATGAACTAGGTAAAGGATATGGCGCATCTAATTTAAGAAGATTTAGACAATTTTACTTAATGGTTGAAAAAGGTGCGCCAGTGGCGCACCTTTTAACATGGAGTCATTATGTAGAGTTACTGACTATAAAAGATATAAATAAATTAATATATTATATTAACATTACTATAAGTCAAAACTTATCAAAAAGAGAACTTAGGAATAAAATAAAAAACAAAGAATATGAAAGACTTGATGAAGAAACTAAAAATAAACTAATTAATAATGAAAAATTGAATATTAAAGATAATATAAAGAATCCAATATTAATTAAAAATATTCATAATTATACAGAAATAACAGAAAAAATATTACAAAAATTAATACTTGAAGATATCTCATCATTTATGAAAGAACTAGGAGATTCATTTAGTTTTATAGATAATGAATATAAAATCAAAATAGGTGATAGATATAATTATATAGATTTACTTCTATTTAATATTGAATTTAATTGTTATGTAGTGGTTGAATTAAAAGTAACAGAATTAAAGAAAGAACATATAGGGCAAATACAAGTATATATGAATTATATAGATAAAAACTTAAAAAAGATTAATCAAGATAAAACAATAGGCATTATCATTTGTAAAAAAGAAAATAAATATGTAATAGAATATTCAAGTGATCCAAGAATAGTAGCAAGAACATATGAATTACTATGATAAAACCATCAAATAAAATAAAAAATTGATGTTTATTATTTGCTAATTCGTCACACAGCGTGTGACGAATTCATATGAACCATATATATAAATACTATTGATAAATAATTTAAAAGAATTATGGTAGCCCAATAAAAGAATAAGCAATATATAAATAAAATTATTATATGAAAATATAAAACTTCAAAAAAGCAATTGATAATATTTTCTAATAATGATAAAATAATTTTGGAGAATAGATATGAATAAAGTATTAGATTTTTTAAAAGAACATAAATATTTGATGGTAGCTTTAGTACTAGTAGGAATTAGTATTACTTTAGGAGTAACATATTCAAATTATATTGTTACATCAAATGATCATAAAGCAGCTGAAATGTATATTGGAGAATTAAAATATTCAATAGAGATAAATGGAAGTACTACTAATACATTATCGGTACCAACAGGTGAAACTATAATTGATGTTAAAGTAAATAATCAAAATCCAGTAGATACTTATTATAAATTACTTTATTTAAAAAATTCAAATTTAACAGTTAAATATTTTGAATCGGCATATGATTTAGATGATTCTAATAATACAACAAAATCATATGACAAGTCGAATGATTCAGTTGCATCCAGTAATTCAAAAACTATAAAACTTCAAATAACAAATAATAGTACTTCTTCACAAAATCTCAGTTTAAGTGTTAAGGGTGGGTACATAACAAATACGTTAAGTGATATAACAGTACCTTCAACCTATAGTGAAATAACATCGTTTGCTACAAATACATATTTTTGTAAAACAACTAATTCTTTAACTCAAGGAACAGAATATGTAAATGGACAATTCGTATATAGATACATGCAGGATGGAAAATTTTATCCGCAGGCATCTTCTAATGATTGGAAAAATATTGAAAGTGATGGTTGGGGAGTGCAATTAAACGCCAAAACTAGCACGGACGCAGTAACAAGCAAATTATGTACCTATATAAACAATAAAGCAATTACATCTATGAGTGCTATGTTTTCAATGAGTCGCGCTAGTAGCATAGATCTTACGAACTTCAATACGCAAAATGTTACTGATATGAGTTACATATTCTGCCGTAATTCATCAACACTAACTGGTTTAAGTAAATTTAATACAAGTAATGTTACTAATATGACTGCTATGTTTTTTTATAACACTGCTACAGCCTTAGATTTAAGCGAATTTAATACAAGCAAAGTTACCAATATGAGTGGTATGTTTGCTAATAGTCAAGCCACAACTTTAGATTTATCCAATTTTCATACAAGCAATGTTATAGACATGAGTCAAATGTTTCAGAATAGTAAAGTCACAAACTTAGATTTAAGCAATTTTGATACAACTAAAGTTATAAATATGAGTAAAATGTTCCAAGGTAGTGAAATTACAATAATAGATTTGAGTAACTTTAATACAAGTAAAGTAACTAATATGGGTTATATGTTTAGCGGAGCAACCAGCCTTAAAACAATATATGTAAGTGATAAATTCAATGTCAGCAACGTTACTACTAGTACTAAAATGTTTTATAATTGTACTAGCTTAGTAGGCGGAGCAGGAACAACTTATAATAGTTCTTATGTTGATAAAACCTATGCTCACATAGATAGTGGTACAAGTAATCCAGGATATTTCACTGATATTGCTAATAAGCCTAGTGAACCTAACTCATTTTCAACTGATTCATGGCCAACAATAATAAATGCAGTTAAAAATAACAATATAGGTAAATATAATGTTGGAGATACAAAAGAAATAGATATGGGAACATATGGAACACATACTTTGCGTATTGCAAACACATCAACACCAAGTAAATGTAGTACAACTGGTTTTTCACAAAGTGCATGTGGATTTGTACTAGAGTTTGCAGATATAATAACAACACATAATATGAACCCATCAGGAACATATAAAGGAACAACTTATAATTATGGATGGAATGTAGATGGCTGGCCAGCAAGTAGTATGTATACATTTGTAAATAATGATATATATAATGCTTTGCCAAGTGAACTAAGAAATGCAATAATAGATACAGTTACAGTATCAGGCCATGGAAGTACAAGTGGAGAAACAAACTTTACATCAACAGATAAGTTATACTTATTAGCGCCAGGAGAAGTATGGAGTGACTGGAAAACAAATACAAGTAGTAGTGGTCCATCATATGATACAGCAAAAGAATTAACAAGAACATTAGATTATTATACAGCCGGGGGTGTTACTCTTAGTAATTATAGTGGAGCAATAAAGAAAAATGGAACTAATGCTGCATGGTGGTGGCTTCGCGCGGCTCGTTCTAACCTTGACATTACCTTCTTGACTGTGACGACCAGCGGTAACTGGGGTAACCTTAGTGCTATTAACTCTGGTGGCGTGGCGCCAGCTTTCCGATTAGGCTAATATGTAAAGCGTATGTAAACTAAAGCAAAGCGTAATTGTTTCTGAGAACAAAAACAAATCCGACTTAAAACAAAAAAGGTATGAAAGATGTTATGAAGAGACTACTCCATGCGAAAGCGTGGATAGGCGAGTAAGAACTAAAACAAATGCATTGATTATGAAATAGCAGCCTTAAGGCAGAGTAATAAAATTTGAATTTATGTAAATTCAAATTTTTTGTCTTATAGAAAATCTTTTTTGATACAATAGTTCTGTTATATAAATGTTAAAATAAAAGCTGATAAAAATATCAAAATGAAAATAATCGCTTTTTCTATTCCATTTAACTCTTTATAATGTTATCTATTAATTAGGTCATTTAGAACCTTAAAAATGAATCTATTTTTTTTATCAAAAATATTGTATAATGTATAATAGGTGAGGTATATGAAGGTAGTAGAAATAATTGATAAAAAGAATAATAAGGAAGAACTTACATATAAAGAAATAGAATATATGGTTAATAGTTATATCAAAGGTAAAATAAATGATAAAACTATGAGTGATTTCTTATTTAGTATTTATAATAACAATTTAAGTATAGAAGAAACATATTACTTAACAGATATAATGATTAAAAGTGGAGAAATAATAGATTTAAGTAGTATTGATAAGCCAGTATGCGATAAACATTCAACTGGAGGAGTAGGTGATAAAATAACACTAATTGTAGCTCCTATAGTTGCTGCTTCTGGAGTTGCTGTTCCTAAAATGAGTGGTAGGGGACTTGGACTTACTGGTGGAACAGTTGATAAACTTGAAAGTATTCCTGGATATAAATTAAACATATCTAAAAAAGAATTTCTTAAATTACTTACTACAGTTGGATGTGCTGTTATAAGTCAAAGTGAAAAGATAGCAGTCGCAGATAAAAAAATATATGCTTTAAGAAATGAAATAGGTGCTGTTGATTCAATTCCATTAATCGCAAGCTCTATAATGTCTAAGAAAATCGCAAGCGGTAGTGATACTATAGTAATAGACTTAAAAGTAGGCAAAGGCGCATTTATGACTAATATAAAAGATGCTACTAAACTTGCTAAAACAATGGTAGAACTAGGAAGATACTATAATAAAAAAGTAGTGTGTACATTAAGTGATATGAGTGTTCCACTTGGTCTTAATATAGGAAATGCTCTTGAAGTAAAAGAAGTAATAGATTTCTTTAATGGAAAATATGATAAAAGATTATATGAATTATCGGTATATATTTCAAGTCTTATGATAAGTGTTTCAAAAAGAATTAATATAAGTAAAGCACGTAAACTTGTTATAAATCTACTTGAATGTGGACATGCTAAAAACAAATTCTACGAATGGATTAAATCTCAAGGTGGAGACATCAAAAAACTTAAAATAAATGCTCATAAAAAATACATATATAGTGATAAAGAAGGATACATAAATAATATAGATGTACATACTTTATCAAAACTAGTATTCGATTTAGGCGCAGGAAGAGTCCATAAAACAGATAACATAGATTATAGTGTAGGAGTAGTTCTAAATAAAATAGTAGGTTCAAAAGTAAAAGAAAAAGAATTACTCGCTACAATATATTACAATAAAAAAGTTGATGATATGGCAGAAATACTAAAACAATGTTTCAAAATAGATAAAAGAAAGAAAAGAAATAAGAAAATCATTATCAAAACAATAAAATAGATTCTTTATGAATTTATTTTTTTAATATGTAAATAATATTAATATGAAAAAGATAACTATATTTATATTATTATTTTATACAATTAAGATAGATGCCTTAAGTAATATTAAAATTAATAATGATGAATTAATTCCATATTTTGATAAAGATACTCACATATATAATTATTACACTAACAATGAAACAATAAATATAAGTGTTAAAGAAGATAAAAATGAAATCACAAATGGAGAAGGTATGTACACGATAGATACTAATTATAAAAGTATAACTATTAATTCTAATATATATGGTGACTATATAATAAATATATTTAAGAATTATGATAAAAGTGATTATAATGATACTAGTCTTTTATCTCTTGATATAAAAGGTTATAATATTAATTTTGATAAGGATACTTATGATTATGACATTACCTTAAATAATGAAAATAATTTAAATATTGAATATGAAGTAAATGATAATACAAATGTAGTAATAACTGGTAATGGTAACTTTAATAAATCAAATAATCTTATTGAAATTAAAGTAGGAGATAAAGTATACAATATACATGCTCATAAAACTATAAAAGTTTCATATACAAAAAATAGAGAGACTATCAAAGAAATGAGTAGTACAAAAAAAGAAATAGTTAAAGTTCTAATAATAACTATTTCTTGTTCACTTGTATTTTTATTCTATAAATTTATTTCAAAAATTTAGCTACATATTCTTCATATGTAATATTTTCAGTAAACACTTTAGTAGCAGTATCTATTCCTACATATCTATAATGCCATGGTTCATATGCAAAACCTGTTATATTTTCTTTACCTTTTTTATATCTTTCTATAAATCCATATTTATATGAATTATTTATTAACCACTTATATTCTTCTGTATCTTTAAAACTTTCATTAACACTATTTATATCAATTGCAAGACCTAATTGATGTTCTGAATGCCCAGCCTTAGCAGAATATAATAAAGCGTGTTCTAAACCATTATTTTTAACTGAATTTGTGAATAGTGTATTTTGTCTATCATTAGTTCTAAAGCCTGATACAACATTTAATTTTAATCCATCTTCACGTGCTTTATCAAACATATTTTTTAAATCGTTATATGCAACTTCACGTATTTTTTCACCACGTTTACTATATTCTTTATCAAGAGTAACTAAATCATCTATTTCATAATTATCAGGTAACTTATTATATTTATTTACAAGAGTTGTTACATCTAAATAATCATGTAATGTATTTATATTAGTATAAAATTCATAATCAAGATTCATATTTACATTAAGAATAACATTATCATAAGACATATTCTTATTTTTATTATGATAACTTACATATCTATCTATATTTTTAGGTATAAAGTATAATCCATTTATATAAGAACTTACATTATCATATTTTTCTTTTAAGAAATATTCTTTTACATCAATATTACTTATTTTATTTTCAATAACTTCTATATCTTTTAAATTATATCCAAGATGTAATAAATCTTCTTTATAGATATATTCATCACTATCAATTTCTTTTCCTTTAATATCACTTTCACTCCCTATAGTATTCATATTTCTAATACATATATATGAACAATATAATATAAAACCTGTACATAGTAATAGAATAAAAGCAAAGATAATCTTTTTCATAACTACCACATCCTAAAATTATTATACTATATTTAAAAGAGAATTATTATAAAAACTATTTAAATTTTACAAATTATAATAATTCGATAAAAAAGAATAATACTAGTTACTCTTTATTAAATCTTTAAGTTTATTTATTTGTCTATTTAAAAGAATACATAATCTATTAATTCTAATATCAGAAAACTTAGTTATATGTTGATATTTATGTAATAAGTCATCAAACCATTCTACTATACCATCAAGTTTATTTATATCAATTCTTTTAATATCTTTTACAACTTTAATTATTTCATCAAATGGTTTAACTTCATAAAAGAATCTTCCTTCACCTGAAATATGTAATTCTTCCGCATCATAATACTGAATATTTAGACTTTGACCATTATCAAAAATAGGAGCTACTTTTAACCATTTTAAATTATTTACATCTCTAATGATACCAAAGTTATTTAAATGTCTATCTTCATTCATTATTAAGAAATCTAAAATATACATATTTTCTATTTGTGTTCTAGCATCTTTTATACCATTATTTTCTAATATATTTATATAATCCTCATAATCTTCTATGGAATTATATCTTTTCATTTCATTTCTAATTTGATGACAAGTTATAAGTTCAGTATCTTTTGTTATAAAACAAGGACATTTTGAAACTACTATATCATTATATGTATCAAGTGTGTATTCCACATGATCAAATCCTAATCTTTTACATATTTCACTTGCTAAAACTTCATTGAATGGTTGTAATAATTCGTTTTTATAACCACCTTTAATTAAATATCTAGTATCATTATCAATTATCCAAGCTTTTTTAAGCATACCATCTGTTGTATTATTGGGAGTTTTAAGTGATTCTTCAGTAACAATTGTATTATTATTTTTAGATAGAGAAGCTTCTAAAAATTCACTATAATCAAAATCATTATCAAAGAAATTAATATTATCATAATTAATATTTGAATCATTTGGCTTAATCCAATATTGATCTGATAGTGATAGTGCAAATGCTTTATCTAATAATTCACTTGGAGCACTTACGTTTAATCTATGTAGAAGTATATCTAATCTATCTCTCCATGATGGAATACCACGACCTTTAAACCACTCTGATAAATTTATTCTAAAGTTATCATTATTAACATAACCCTTTACATAATAGCTTTTCAAAATATATGGAGCATAATCAATATTATAAACTTCATATATTTTTGAAAATACACCATTTACATTATCATATTCTGCCAATAATACTTTAGTGTTTTTGTTCATTAATATGCATTTCACTACAAAACATCTCCCTTCATATAGTTAAATTTACACTCATATTATAACAAAAAACAATCTAAAATTACAATCAATATACAAGAAATATCAAACATAAAAACTAATTCAAAAGCACTTTAACAGTAGAACCTTCTTTAACACGAGAGTTAACATCTGGACTTGTATCTATAACGTTATCACCATCACCTGTAAATTCTACGTTGAACCCTTGAAGCATTTTCTTTGCTTCTTTTTTAGTTTTACCAATAACATCTGGTATCATTTTATAAACAACATCATCCCATCTATATGATTTAGGAATACCTTTTGTATCTTCTTTTATATCATGAATAGAAATTATATCTTTAAATACATTTCTAGCAATAGGAGCACTTACAACACCACCATACTGTGTAACACCTTTAGCGTGATCTATTGCTATATACATAACATAATCAGGGTTATCAGCAGGCATAAAACCAATAAATGAAAGAACATAGTTTCCTTGCATATAACGTCCATCACTACCGACTTTTTGAGCTGTACCTGTTTTACCACCGATTCTATAATTTTCAATATAAGCATTTCTACCACTACCATTCGCAACAACACTTTCAAGAGCATACTTAACAACATCACTTGTCTCTTTAGTAATTATGTTTTCTTTTTTAATAACTGGACTTTTTGAATCATCCCCGACACTTGAAACAATATATGGAGTATAAAGAGTACCACCATTTACGATTGCACTAACAGCTGTAACTTGTTGTAATGCTGTAACACTTATTCCTTGACCAAACGCAGTAGTTGCAAGTTCAACAGGACCAACTTTATCAAGATTAAATAATATTCCAGTTGCTTCACCATTTAAATCAATACCAGTTTTTTTACCAAATCCAAGTTCAGTAATATATTTAAATAACGTTTCTTTCCCAAGTCTTTGACCTAAGTTAACAAATCCAGGGTTACAAGAGTTTTCAACAACTTGTATAAATGTTTCATCTCCATGACCTTTTCTTTTCCAGCAGTGTAGAGTAGAGTTCGCTACTTTTATACTTCCACTATCATAGAAGTGTTCTTTAAATATATCAACTTTCCCTTCGTTAATGGCTGATGCGAGTGTCACAATTTTAAAAGTACTTCCTGGTTCAAAGTTAGACCATATTGCTAAATTTCTATTAATAATTTCACTACTATAATTTTTATAGTTTGCCGGATCAAATGATGGAATACTACTTATCGCAAGTATTTCACCAGACTTTGGATTCATAACAATACCAATCGCACCTTCAGCATCATATTTTTTATATGCATTCATTAGTTCATTTTCAAGAGAAAGTTGAATATCTAAATCAATAGTTAATGTTACATCACTACCAGAAGTAGGGGATACATATGTTTCAGGTAAAGAAAGTCTTTTACCTTTACCATCACTATAATATTTAATATTACCATTTTTACCAGTAAGAATCTTATCATATTTAAGCTCAATACCACTAAGCCCTTGATTATCAATACCAGTATACCCAATAACATGAGATAAAATATTACCATATTTATAATCTCTCTTACTTTCTTTTAAAAGATAAACTCCTTCATAATTATAAGAACTAATTAAGTCAGCCTTTTCATGACTAATATTTCTTCCTTCAGGGTGTACTCTTTCAATAGAAGTCTTTTTAGTAACATGTTTATACATTTCTTCATAACTAACTTCAAGTATACTAGCAAGTGTCTTACTTACTTCTTCTTTATTAATAATTTGATTTGGTACAAGATAAAGTCCAACAGTAGTAACATTATCTACTATAACTTTACCATTTCTATCAAGTATTTTACCTCTATCAGCCTGTACTGTTAAATCACGACTCCATAGTTCATTAGCGAGATTGTTAAGTTTCTTATACTCAATAACCTGTATATAAAACACCTTAACAATAACAAATATAAATATTAATATACATATCAAAAACATATATTTAATTCTATTATTTTGCTTACTTTGAAACATAAATTCACCCATAAATTATATTCATCGAAACTTATATTATTGACAATATTAGATAAAGAATATAAATTATATTTAGGAAGTGATATAGTGGCATCATATATAGATATTGAAAACTCTAAAACACAGAAAGTAGAAACAATATGTGTAAATGTAATAAAATATGAAGAAGATGAAATAATATTTGATATAACAAATATTAATAGTCATGAACTTAAAATATTAAAGAATGCTATTAATGATAAACTAACTTATACTGATATAGAAATGTTCTTTATTGATAATAGTGATATTCCAAATTTTGGCCCTGATTATGAATATGAAATAATAGATAATAAATTAATATTAAAATATATATATAAGAAGAAAAAAGAATATATAGAAGAAAAGAATGAAGATTGGACTTTAAAATATGAAGAAGAATTTAGTAAAATTGCTTATGACTTTCTTATATCAAAATACAATTATTTACTTATTTATAATAATAATGGATTAAAATACAAATATTATAAAAACAAACCAAAAGATTCTATATTTATGGATTTATTTTTTGATAAAAACTATAAAATGATTGCTTTATTCAAGAAAAAGAAAGAAATAAATTTTTCTAATTTACGTGACTCTCTTGAATATATTAATTCATATTATGAATAGCACTCAAAAGAATTTTATTTTACGTTTGTTGATATAATAAATCACTTATGTTACTTTTTTAATTATTTTTTAAATATTTTAATTAAAAAAGTAACAAGCAACAATATAAAAAAGAAACTAATTAAAGTTTCTAAAAGTTAAAGTATTCTATTTCACCAGGTTTAACTGTATCATGAGGAATTTCTGTATTATGATTTTCTTCATCTTTTGGTATTAGTGATGAGTAATCAATTATCTCATTATTATTAGTTTTAACTGGTTCAAGTGATACATAATGATCATCAGGACCAAATGTATCTATTTCTTGTATATCAGATTTATTTATATTATTGATAGGATTATTTATTTCTTGATTTTCTATATCTTTGATACCTGTTTGTAAGTTATCATCTTCATAATTAGATAAATCATTATCAAGGTCTACAACTTTAAGTATTTCTGAAAATGATGTTTCACCATCTACTACTTTAGTAAGTCCATCTTGAAGTAGGGTAATAACATCACTTTTATAAACTAGTTTTCTAAGTTCATCTTTATGCATGTTATTAGTTATTGCATCTCTTATTTCATCATTCATAAGAAGTACTTCAAGTATAGCAATTCTATCAGTAAATCCTCTAAAGCAATGTTCACATCCATTAGGATTAGCATCATACATTTGTTCTACATCTTTATGAATTACTTTCTTAAATACATTTCTTTCATAATCAGTAGTATTTCTAAGCACTTTACAATGTGGACATAAACGTCTTGCTAATTTTTGAGAAATAATTCCAGTAAGTGCAGAACCAAGTAAGTAACGTTCTACATCCATATCAGTAAGTCTTTCAATAGTATTAAGTGAGTTATTAGTGTGTATTGTAGATAAAACTTTATGACCTGTTATAGAAGCACGAACAGCAATTCTAGCAGTTTCATCATCACGAATTTCTCCAATCATTATAACATCAGGGTCTTGACGCAAAATACTTCTTAAAACATTAGCAAATGTAAGTCCAATTTCACTTTGTGCTTGTACTTGATTAATACCAGCAATATCCATTTCTATTGGATCTTCAACAGTTATAATGTTTACATCTTCAGTATTCATCTTTTGAAGAATAGAGTATACAGTAGTAGATTTACCACTACCAGTAGCACCAGTAACAAGTATAATACCATTTGGAACACTTATCATCTTATGAATCTTATTTAAACTATCCTGTGAAAAACCAAGTGTATCAAGTCCTTGTAAACTCTTTGAATAATCAAGAACACGAATAACAACCTTTTCACCATTATTAGTTGGAAGAGAAGAAACACGAAGATCAAGCATCTTATCTCCAATTTTAGTTTTAATCGCACCATCTTGTGGAAGTCTTGTTTCCATAATATTCATTTGTGCCATCATTTTTATACGAGATATTAAATTTCTTTTATATTGACCTGGGATCATAGAATAATCTGATAAAATACCATCAATACGTATACGAATTCTAATAGCATCTTTAGTTGGATCCATATGGATATCACTGACATTTCTTTTAACAGCATCCATTATGATTTCGTTTGCTATTTCAACAATAGGCATTTTTTCAAAATCAAATTCCTTCATATATCCCTCTCTATTCTAAATAACATTATATAATATATAGTTAAATAATTCAATATAATTATTGTCAATAAAATAAAAATTTGCTATACTTTTATATAGATAATAGAGGTAATAAAAATGAATAAAAAAGGATTTACATTAATAGAACTTATGGTATCAATAGCGATAATGCTTTTACTAGCAACAATACTTATACCAGTAGTAAATACAGTAAGAAAAAACACATTAAAAAGTCTGTATGAAGCTAAAATAGATAGAATACTATCTACAAGTCTTTCATGGGGCCGTGAAAACTTAATAAGAATACCACAATATGTAAATAATGAATACACAACTCAAAAATCATGTGATAAAGATTGTGGATGTATTCTAGTAAGAGAACTTATTAATCAAGGATATTTAGAAGGAGATTCAGCCGGTAAAACAGAACTTAAAAATCCAGTTAATAAACAAAGTATGAATTCAATAATGGTATGTGTAAGATATGATAATAACAATCCTAAAACAAGAAAACTAATATCATACATAGTGGAGGAATAATTATGAGAATGTCTAGTGGTTTCTTTATAACAAGAAAAGAATATCCCAAAGATGAAAATACTATATCAGCAAAATTACTAATTAAAAGTGGAATGATATTTAAAAATGATAATGGTATATATAGTTATCTTCCCATGGGTCTAAAAGTAATAAATAATATAAAAGATTTAATAAGAAAAGAAATGGAAAAAGTTAATGCAGAAGAAGTATTAATGCCATCAATAGTAGATTATTCATATTTTGAAAATAGTGGTAGAAACGTAATATTTAACGAAGAAATGTTTACATTAAAAGGTAGAAATAATAAAGAATATGCATTATGTCCTACACATGAAGAATTATTCGCATATCTAGTTAGAAATAAAATACAAAGTTATAAAGACTTACATTTTACATTATTTCAAATGAGTAATAAGTTTAGAGATGAAGAACATCCTGAATATGGTCTTATTCGTAAAAAAGAATTTTTAATGGCTGATGCATATAGTTTTGATGCTGATATGAGTGGTCTTGATGTAAGTTATGACAAAATGTATCAAACATTTAAAAATATATTTAAAAGATGTAATTTAGATACAATAGTTGTTAAAAGTGATCCTGAATCAATGAAAGGAACATCTAGTGAAGAATTTCAAGTGGTATGTGATTTTGGTGATAACAAAGTAATCAAATGTACTAAATGTTCTTATAGTTCTAATATAGAAGACGCATCATGTTTAATAAAAGATAAAAAAGATAAATCATATGATATTAGAATGTTAAGAAAAATACACACTCCAGGTATTAAAACAGTAAAAGAACTAAAAGAATTCTTTAACGTAGATGATGATAAAATATTAAAATCAATAATAGTAAAAGCCGATTCAAAATACATAATGATACTTTTAAAAGGTAGTGATGAATTAAATATTTCTAAATTAGAAAGAGTATTAAAAACAAAAAATATAGAAATACCATCAGTATATGAACTAGAAAAAATAGGTACAGAAGTAGGATTTATTGGACCGATTAAAACAACTATGAAAGTAATTGCAGATGCTGAAGTAAAAAATATGCACAATGTAATATGTGGAGCTAATATAAAAGATTATCATTATAAGAATGCTAATCCTAAAATAGATTTCACTATTGATAGGTATGCTGACTTAAAAACATTTAATGATAGGTCTCTATGTCCTAAATGTGGTAGCCCTTGTGAAATGATAAATGGTATAGAAGTAGGACATATATTTAAATTAGAAACAAATTATAGTAAGATTTATAATCTAAAATATTTAGATGAAACTAATCAATTTAATTATGTTCACATGGGATCATATGGTATAGGAATAGATAGACTTATCTCAGCTATAGTAGAAAAAAATCATGATGAAAATGGTATCATATGGCCGACTATAATCGCACCATATAAAGTAGCAATAGTAGTAATAAATATTAATGATAAAGATAGTTATAAATATTCAAAAATGTTATATGAAAGACTACTTCAAAATGGAATAGATACTATACTTGATGATAGAAAAGAATCAGTAGGTGTTAAATTTAACGATATGGATTTACTAGGTATACCAATACGCATAACAGTAGGTAGAAAACTTAGTGATGATTATGTAGAATTTAAACTTAGAAATGAAACAAGTAGTAGAGATGTAAAGACAGGTGATGTATTAAAAATAATAGATAAAATACTAAATAATAATTAAGAAAGGAAAAGAATATGAAAAAGAAATTATTATTATTTATATGTATATTTTTAGGAATCTTTAGTGTTAAAGCTACTGTAAAAAATAATTATGCTAATTCAATAAATAATGCTAATAAATATATAACATCATTTAGTGATTATAAGTTATATATCGATCAAAATGAAACATTACCTTATATATATAATATAACAGGATTTTCTAAAAATAATCAATTTAAAAAATCTGGATTTATTAGTAAATATGAATTAGAACTTTCAATTTATAATAATGAAACATATTTATTTACAGGTTCTAAATATTGGACAAACACAGAAGTAAGTAATAATGTACATATAGTAAATGTAAGAAATAATAATATAACAGATTTAGCTTCTAAAATAGAATTAGAAGAAATGAAACCAGCACAATATATATTACAAGATACATTAGTTACCGGAAAGGGTACTCATAATGAACCGTGGATGTTTGTAAAACCTGAATTCAATATTACAATTAGAGCAATTCATGGGAAAGTAAATAAAGAAGTCAAAGTTAATGAAATAATAGAATCATTTGATAGTGAATATAATATTGAAGCTGATGAATATTATGAATTAAAAAGTGTAAATGATATTAAATGTAATAATAAAGTAGATATCAATTATAATAATGGAAAACTTAAATTAAGTAATATAAGAAGTGATTTAGAATGTGAAGTTACATATAGGAAAAAGATTTTCAATGTTAACGTTAAAGTCAATAATGCAACAATTGGTTCAAAAGAAAGTGAATCATATGAAGTAGAAGCATTAACAGATAAAAGTATTGAAATAACACCAACGTTAGGATATGGGCTTGTTAATAGTAATTGTAATTACACATATGATTATAATAATGGTATTCTTACTTTTAGAGAAATAAAGAAAGATATAACATGTGAATTATTTTTTGATATTACAAAAAGAGAATATGAATTTACTGAAGTGGAAGATGAATATGTTGTACCTGCTGATGGAACATACACTATAAATGCTTATGGAGCACAAGGTGGAGGCGCTAACGGCGGTAAAGGCGGATATATAGAAGCAGAGGTAAAGTTAAATAAGGGTGAAAAACTTATAGTAAAAGTTGGAGGACAAAATGGTTACAATGGTGGAGGTGGATATAAAAATTCTACTTATACAAGTGGTGGCGGTGCTTCAACTATTGAACGTAACGGAACAAAAATTATAATTGCTGCCGGTGGTGGTGCAATGGCAGAAAATAAAACTGCTGGTGGTGCTGGTGGCGCTGGTTCTAGTGCTGGCGGTGCAAATGTTGGTTCAGGTGCTGGACTTGCTGGAACAAATGGCGGTGGTGGCACAAATAGTATAGACTATAAATATAAATGTAACTGTCAAACTTGTGGAGGAGAGTGTACTGAATATAACCCAACATATAATTGTAATTGTTCAAAATGTGGGGGCGGATGCGAAGAATACTATCCAACATATGATTGTAACTGTTCAACATGTGGAGGTGGATGTAAATCTTATGCACAAACATATGATTGTAACTGTCAAACTTGTGGAGGACAATGTACAGCGTATAATCCAACTTATAGTTGCAATTGCCAAACTTGTACAGGAAGTTGTACAGGATATAGATGTACAACATATTCTTCACAACCAAATGCAAACTGCTATTGTGGTGGTTTAAGTGCTAATTGTTGTGGATGCACATGTAGTAGTTACAATAAATATAGCTGTAACTGTAAAACTTGTGGGGGTGGATGTAAAACATATTCTTCAAAATATAGCTGTAACTGTCAAAAATGTGGAGGCGGATGTACATCTTACTATCCAGAATACGATTGTAACTGTAGAACATGTGGAGGTGGATGCAAAAAATATTCTTCAACATATGACTGCAATTGTTCAACATGTGGAGGTGGATGTAAAACATATGCATCAACATATGAATGTAATTGTAAAACATGCACAACAAATGGAAAACCAGGACAAGGTGGATTAAATAGTACATCAGGAACAATAACAGTATTAAAAAATGTATCTGGAAATAGAAGTGGAAACGGATACATATCAATAGAATTTAAGGAGGCAAATTAAAATGAAAAAAGGATTATTAATCTCACTAATATGTATCTTATTAGTGACAGGATGCAATGAAAAAACAAATAATGGTGGTGATACAGATAAAAATAAAACACCAGTTATAAAAAAACTTACAGAGGAAGAAATTAATTTAAAATATGATGAAATGAAATCTAAATTAGTAGAATATGGAAAATTAATTTATGAAAACGATACTTGGACTAAAGGAAATATACAAGTAATGACATATCATATGAGTTTAAAAGAAATGAAAGAAATAAATAAGTATGATATTTCAATGTTTATAAATCCTGAAACTGGAAAACAATGTGATTTAGAAAAAACAAAAATTGAATTTATTGTTAAAAGTTCAACATCAACTAAAACAGAATATTCATTTAATCCAGTTGTAGTATGTGAGTAAATATGAAAAAAATTTTAATATTATTTATAGTAATGTTATCATTAGTTGGATGTTCATCAAATACTGGACCAACAGAAACAATAATAACAACAGCACCAGCAGTAGATAAAAAAGAAGCAATAGCTGAAGCAGAAAAGATATTACTAAATTATGGAAAAATAATATATGGGACAGAAGAATGGCAAAATATTAATTTAGAAGTTAAAACATATGAAACAACACTTAGAGAAATGAATGAAGTTAATGGATTTGATATTTCTACATTTAAAAAACACATTACATGTGATATAGATACAACTAAAATACAATATGTTGTAGAAGGAAAAAAAGAAGGAAAACTAATAACCAAATTGAATCCGGTATTAGATTGTAAATAAGTCTCCAAAAGAGACTTTTTCTTTCTCAGTTGTTTACAAAAAAATATAGATTTGCTATAATTTATTTAGGATAGAAGGGAGGGTCAAAATTGAACCCAATAAATGTTAAAAGTGAAATTGGAACATTAAAAAAAGTTCTTGTACATAGACCAGGTCGTGAATTATTAAATTTAACACCAGATAGTTTAGAAAGACTTTTATTTGATGATATTCCATATTTACCAGTTGCTCAAGAAGAGCATGATGAATTCGTAAGAATTTTAAGAGATAATGGAGTAGAAGTAGTATATCTTGAAGATTTAATGACAGAAGTATTAGATACTAATCCTGAAGTAAGAGAAAGATTTATTACTCAATTTATTTATGAAGCAGGAATTAGAACTCCTAAATATCGTAGTTTAGTTTACGAATATTTAAGTTCTATAGAGAATAATAGATTACTTGTATTAAAAACTATGGAAGGTATAGTTAATAATGAAGTAATTAAATCAAAAGCAAAGAAAGGTAAAAGTTTAGTAGACTATATTCAAGATGATACAGCATTTGTAGTAGATCCTATGCCAAACTTATATTTTACAAGAGACCCATTTGCTTCAATTGGTAATGGTGTTTCATTAAATAGAATGTATTCAGTTACTAGAAATAGGGAAACTATATATGCAGAATATATATTTGAATATCATCCTGAATACAAAGGTTTAGTAGATAAATATTTTGATAGATATAGTGCTTATCATATTGAAGGTGGAGATGTACTTAACTTAAATGAACATATTTTAGCAGTAGGTATTTCTCAAAGAACAAGTGCTGATGCAATAGAAGAACTTGCTCATAAGATATTTGAAGATAAAAATGCTAAAATTGATACAATACTTGCATTTGATATACCAGTTTGTCGTGCATTTATGCATTTAGATACAGTATTTACTCAAATAGATAAAGATAAATTCACATATCATCCAGGTATCATGGGGACTTTAAAAGTATATGAAATAACTAGTGATGGTGAAGGCGGACTTAATGTTAAAGAAAAGAGTGCTTCACTTGAAAAAATATTGGAAGAATATTTAGAAAAAGATATTACTTTAATACCATGTGCTGGAGGAGATAAAATAGGTGCTGAACGTGAACAATGGAACGATGGAAGTAATACATTATGTATTGCTCCTGGAGTAGTTATTGTTTATGATAGAAATAATTTAACAAATGAATTACTAAGACAAAATGGAATTAAAGTTTTAGAAATGCACAGTGCAGAATTATCAAGAGGTAGAGGTGGACCTAGATGTATGTCAATGCCACTACAAAGAAGTGATAAAATATGAAAACAATAGTAGTAGCACTAGGTGGAAATGCTCTTGGAAAAACACCATTTGAGCAATTAAAATTAGTTAAAAACACTGCTAAATCAATTGTGGATTTAGTAAGTGAAGGATATAATGTAGTAGTAAGCCATGGAAATGGTCCTCAAGTTGGTATGATAAACCTAGCATTTGACTATTCACATGAAAAAGGAAGTGGCACTCCTGAAATGCCATTCCCTGAATGTGGAGCAATGAGCCAAGGATATATAGGATATCATTTACAACAAGCAATTGAATTAGAATTGAAAGCAAGAAATATCAATAAAAATTGTGCAGCAATAGTTACACAAGTAGAAGTTGATAAAAATGATCCTGCTTTTAATAGACCAGAAAAACCAGTAGGAATGTTTTATAACGAAACTGACGCTAAAAAAATAGAGGAAGAAAAAGGTTATACATTCGTTGAAGACTCTGGAAGAGGTTATAGGAGAGTTGTACCTTCTCCTAAACCAATTAAAATAATAGAACTTGGTTTAATTAAAGACCTTTTAAATCAAGGCAATATTGTTATAGCAGCTGGTGGTGGAGGAATTCCAGTTATTAGTGAAGATAATGCATATAAAGGAGTAGATGCAGTAATTGATAAAGATAGAACAAGTAGTTTACTTGCTCGTGAATTAAATGCAAATATACTTCTTATACTTACAACAGTAGAAACTGTTTCACTAAATTACAATACTGAAAACCAAACAAGTTTAAGAAACACTTCTATTACACTTGCTAAAAAGTATATAGAAGATGGTGAGTTTGCTAAAGGAAGTATGCTTCCTAAAGTAGAATCTTGTATTGAATTTTGTGAATATAATAAAGATGGAAAAGGCATTATTACATCACTTGAATGTGCTAAAGAAGCCCTCCTAAATAAAACAGGTACAACGATAAGTCAAAAAGGAGGAGAATAAGATGGCTAAAACAAAGAAAAAAAGAGAAAGAATGTCCGCATTCACTATAATAATTTTATTAACTATTATAGTAGCATTAGTAACTTTAGTATTACCAAGTGCTGAGTTTGACGCAGCTGGTAACATTATTAATGGTACAGGAGTAGTATCAGCAAAATTATCTGATGTATTACTTGCACCAATTAAAGGTTTTGAAAATGCAGTGGATGTATGTGTGTTCATTCTAGTTCTTGGTGGTTTCTTACAAATCGTAACAAAAACAGGGGCATTGGAAAATGGAATTAAGGTCTTAGTTAAAAAATTAAAAGGAAATGAATTAGTATTAATTCCAATACTAATGATTATCTTCTCTATAGGTGGAACAACTTATGGAATGATGGAAGAAACAGTTGGTTTCTATGCATTACTTGCATTTACTATGGTAGCAGCAGGTATGGATACAATAGTTGCATCAGCAACAGTTTTATTAGGAGCAGGTTGTGGAGTTTTAGGTTCAACAATAAACCCATTCGCAACAGGTGCTGCAGTTGCTGCACTTCCAAAAGGATTAAGTGCTAATCAAGGTATATTAATTGCACTAGGTACAGTATTATGGCTAGTATCACTTGGAATTTCAATTTTCTATGTAATGAGGTATGCAAGAAAAGTCAAAGATGACAAAGGCTCAACATTCTTAACATTACAAGAACAAAAGAAAATGGAAAAATTCAATGAAAAAGATACTGATAAAGAAGTATTTCTTACAGGAAAGCAAAAAGCAACATTATGGATTTTTGGTCTTACATTCATTGTAATGATTATTGGATTCATTCCCTGGGGCGAGTTTAACATTACTTTCTTTAATGGATTTACTGGTTGGTTAACTGGTTCTTCACTTGGAAATTGGTGGTTCTATGAAGCAGCCGCTTGGTTCTTAATCATTGGTATCTTAATTGGATATATAAATGGTTTTACAACAAATCAAATTATTGATGAATTTATTGCAGGAGCAAGAGATATATTATCAGTAGTACTTATTGTTGCAGTAGCACGTGGTGTTAAAGTATTAATGGAAGCAACTATGTTAGATAATTATATTATTTATAATGTAGCAGATGCATTAAAAGGTACACCAGTAGCATTATTCACACCATGTAACTATATCTTACATGTATTCTTATCAATACTAGTACCATCTAGTTCAGGTTTAGCAACAATATCTACACCAATTATGGCTCCACTTGCTCATCAACTTGGTTATAGTGTTGAAACAACAATTATGACTTTTGTAGCAGCAAATGGACTTGTTAACTTATTTACTCCAACATGTGGTGCAATAATGGGAGGTTTAGCACTTGCTAAAGTAAACTATACTACATGGTTAAAATGGGCAACGAAGTTATTAGTTCTAATTGGTTTATCATCAATGGTAATACTTACATTCGCATCAGTAATCTTATCATAAAAAAAGAGAATTAATCTCTTAAATCATATAAATATTATCATTAATTTCATTAGATACAGATTCTAATTTTTGAATTCTTGTATCTAATGTTTTTATTTGTCTTTCTAATTTACTAACTCTATCTTCTAAATCATTATTTACATTACTATAATTATTATTCATATTATTCATACCATTCATTCCATTATTATAAGGCATAACATTAGGGCCATAAGCCTGATACTCTTGATTTAAATTATATCCACTAGGTGGATATATCATACCTGGATTTTGATAACCTTGATTTAGATTTTGATAGAACATATCCCTATTATTCATAATATCACCTAGTATATT
Organism: uncultured Bacilli bacterium; assembly: GCA_934102215.1. GTDB lineage: Bacteria > Bacillota_I > Bacilli_A > RF39 > UBA660 > CAG-1000. The sequence goes on along the minus strand of CAKOSH010000006.1, from coordinate 10,553 downwards.
ATATGATAAATGATTATTTTTGAGCATATTTTGTATTATAATTCAAAATGTATTATAATATATCTAATGAAAGGAAAATATTATGAGACTAAAACATATAAAAGATGCAGATAAAATAATAAATAGAAGTACTTATATAATAGAAAATCCAGAAGAATATAAAGGATTGTGGAATAAACTATTTAATAATGATAATAATATAGAAATAGAAATAGGCACAGGAAAAGGAAAATTCATAATTGAAAAAGCACTTCAAAATCCAAATATAAATTTTATAGGAATAGAAAAGTATGATAGTCCACTTGTTTCAGCGGTTAAAAAGTTAGAAGAACTTGATATAAATAACTTAAGACTTATCTGTTACGATGCACTTACTATAGATTCCATTTTCGACAGAGAAATATCAAAAATATACTTAAATTTCTCCGATCCATGGCCTAAAAAAAGACATACTAAAAGAAGACTTACATCAAATAGATTCTTAGAAAAATATGATTTAATATTCAAAGATACTAAAAGAATAGAAATGAAAACTGATAATGATAATTTATTTAATTATTCATGTGAATCACTTATAGAATATGGATACAAAATAATAGAGAAAGATACTAATCATATAAGTGATATAACAACAGAATATGAAGATAAATTTATGAATATTGGTAAAAACATAAACTATATAAGTGTTGTTAAAGAATAAATAATTTGTTATACTAAAATAGGAGATAAGATAAGATGTATAAAAAGATTGTTACAATAATATGCTTATTATTACTAACTGCATGTACTAAAAAAACATATTATTTAAATAATTTATCATATGAAGATATAATAAACATATCAATAGTAAATGAACAAAAAACTACTAATATAAATAATAAAGGATATAAATACTATCTACCAACTGGATTCATAGTTTCTAAAGATAATGGTTATAATCAAGAATTATTAAGTGATGATAATATAAGATACTATTTAAATATAGATGCAGTAAGTTATTATTATAAAAATAGAATGCAAGCAACTCATGATTTAAATGATTACAAATACTATAAATTTGAACATAATAATAAAACTGGATATTTAAAAATTACACAAAATAATGATACTTTTTTTGTTGAGTTATGTTATAATTATGCTATAATAGAAGTAGAGGTAAAAGAAAATAACCTAAGGTATGCAATATCAAGAGGAATCATCATATTGAATTCAATACAATATAATGATTTGGTTATCGAAAAGAATATTGGTAACAATGATATTGATAATGCAGAAACAGTTTATAAAATACCTGAACCAAAAGATAAAGATAGTTCTAAAAATATTTTAGAATACATTGAAGAAGAATAGGAGAGTGTAAGAAAATATGGGAGTTTTTAGTAAACTTAAAAACATATTTTATGATGAGGTTGAAGTTGATGAACCTAGTACTGAAATTAAAATAGATAAACCTACAAAAAAAGAAGTAGTAGAAAAGCCTAGAGTTGAAGAGATAAAAGTTGTAAGACAAGAAGTAAGAGAACCAGAGAAGAAAGAAGAAGTTAAAAGAGAAGAACCTACAAATAATGAAAGAGACTTATTTAGAAGTGAAAGAACATTTAACTTCACACAATTTGATGATGATGAAGATGAAATAAATTTACCACCAAGAAGAAACGTTCTTGAAAGAGAAAAAAGAACAGTTAAACAAGAAGTTAAAGAACCAGTTGTAGAACAACCAAAAGTGTTTAAACCAAGTCCAGTTATTTCACCAATATACGGTATCTTAGATAAAGACTATAAAAAAGAAGAAATAACGGCTAAAAAAGTAGAAGTAAAAGAAACACCTTTAAGTGCTAATACAGTAAATTATGATACAGTTAGAAGAAAAGCATATGGAACACTTGAAGATGACCTTGAAGATACATTAAATAAAATGAATAAATTAACTCCAAATGACATACAAGCAGAAGTTCAAAAAATAGACAATGATGTTAATAAATTAGAAGAAAGATCAAATAAAATAGAAGATTTAATAACTAAGATTGAATCCTCTCCAGAAATGAATAAAAATGTTTCAGTAGGAGAGCTAGAAGATAGAGTTAAATTAGAAAACTTTGATGACACCACAGAATTATCTAATGATAAGACTATGACAGATAGTACTTTAGAGCATGACTTATTTAACTTAATTGATTCAATGTATGATGATAAGGAGGATTAATGGAAGCACTAAATGAAACACTACCTGTAGTAATTTACTTATTACTAATTGTATTATTAGTTGTAGTTATAGTTATTGGTATTAAGTTAATATTTACTATGAATAAAGTAGACTTATTACTTGATGATGTAACTAAAAAAGTTCATTCACTTGATAGAGTATTCAATATGATTGATTATACAACTGATAAAGTTACAATGATAAGTGATACAGTAGTAAACTTTATAACTAGTAAGTTAAAAAGAATAATTAAATTTAAGAAAAATGATGAGGAGGATGAAGAAGATGAGTAATAAAAAAGGTGGATTTGGAAAATTTTTAGGAGGTTTAGCATTAGGTGCTGGAATAGGTATATTACTTGCTCCAGATAAAGGAGAAAATACAAGAAAGGCTCTTAAAAAGAAACTTGATGAACTTCTAAAAAAATTAAAAGAAATAGATGTAGATGAAGTAAAAGATGAATTATTATTTAAGGCTGAAGAGTTACAAGCAGAACTTGCTGAATTAGATACTGAAAAGGCTAAAGAAATAGCATTAAAACAAGCAAAAAATATTAAAGCAAAAGCAGAAGAATTATATAAATATGCTATTGAAAAAAGTACACCAGTTGTAGAAAAAGCAGCAGATGAAGTAAGAAAACAAGCATTAAAAGTAGTAAAAGAAATCGAAAAGAAATTAGAAGACGATAAGAAAAATAAGAAATAGTTAAAGGCACTAAAATTTGGTGCTTTTTGTTTTAATAAATAATTGATTGACAATGATATAATATCGTGCTAAAATTTATTTAAATCTTGAAGAAATATTAATGAATTCCTTATTATAGTGAATCTAGGATAGTGTAAACTAGAGAATAATATTTATTAATTCCTGTCTTCTTAAAAAGGATACTAATCATATCTCGGATAATTCCGTTAAAAATAATTAAGTTAATTAAAGGATGGTACCGTCATTATTGACTCCTTAAGTACCATTCTTTTTTATTTATAAAGGAGGAAAAAATGAAAAACGAAAAAATAACATCAAGAAGTGAAGACTTCGCATCATGGTATACTGATGTAGTTAAAGCAGCACACTTGGCTGAATATTCTAATGTAAAAGGATTTATTATTTTTGAACCTAATGGTTATGCTATATGGGAAAAAATACAATCTGTAATGGATGGTATGTTTAAAGAACTTGGTCATCAAAATGTATATTTACCTGTTATGATACCTGAAAATTTACTTAAGAAAGAAGGAGAACTTGTAGAAGGATTTGCGCCTGAAGTAGCATGGGTAACATCAGGTGGAAGCAATAGTCTTGAAGAAAGACTAGCTTTTCGTCCAACTAGTGAATCATTATTTAGTGATTACTATAAAAATGTTGTTAAGACTTATAGGGATTTACCTAAATTATATAATCAATGGTGTAATGTAATAAGATGGGAAAAAGAAACAAGACCATTCTTAAGAAGTCGTGAGTTTTTGTGGCAAGAAGGACATACTGTTCATGCAACAAGTGAAGAAGCTGAAGAAGAAACTTTAAGAATGTTAAATACGTATAAAAGATTCTTTGAAGAATATTTAGCAATACCAGTGGTAGTAGGTAAGAAAACTGAAAAAGAGAAGTTCGCAGGAGCAGAATATACTTTAACAGTAGAAGCACTTATGCAAAATGGAATATGTCTTCAATCAGCAACAAGTCATTATTTTGGACAAAAGTTTGCTAAAGCATATGATGTTAAATTTGTAAATAAAGATAATAAATTTGAATATTGTTATCAAACATCCTGGGGATCTAGCACTAGAATGATGGGAGCAATAATAATGGCACACGGTGATGATAAAGGACTTGTATTACCACCAAAGATAGCTCCAAAAGAAGTATGTATTGTTCCAATTAGAATGGAAGATAATGTTCTTGAAGTTGCTAATAAAATAAATAATGAATTAAAAGAAAGCAATATCACTTCATATGTTGATTTAAGCGATAAGAGTGCTGGATTTAAGTTCGCAGAAGCAGAAGTAAATGGAATACCTGTTAGAATAGAAATAGGTCCAAGAGATCTTGCAAACAATGAAGTTACTTTAGTAAGACGTGATACAAGTGAAAAAATAAATGTGAAAGTTGATGAAGTTAATGCTAAAGTAAAAGAATTACTTAATGATATACAAAATAATCTATATAATAAAGCACTTGAAAATCAAAAGAATAAAACCTTCTATGCTAAAACATTAAAAGATGTTGAAGATATTATGAATAAACAACCTGGATTCGTACATGCTCATTGGTGTGGAAATACTGAATGTGAGCTTAAAATGAAAGAAATAAAAGGTACAAAATCAAGATGTATATTAGAATCTAAAGACTATGAAAATGAGAAATGTGTAGTATGTGGAAAAGATGCTAAACATGAAGTAGTTTGGGGAATACAATATTAATGTAAAGTAACATACTTTTAATATATCTATCACAAATCTTTCACAATTGCTAGATATAATTGATACATAAGGTAGGTGAAGCGTATAGATATAATAAAGTAAAGGTATTAAAAATTAACGAATGATAATGTTAACAAAGCACCATTTTGGTGCTTTTTTTTAAATAATAAGACAATTTTCACTGAAAAAAAAGTGGTAAAAGTGGCAAAAAAATTCAATGAAAATAATTTAAAATTATATATAAAACAAGAAAATATAAGAAAAACAACCAAATTATGCATAAAATTGGTTGACAAACACATATTATTACTATATAATCATACTTGTTGAAAAAGAAAGAAAGAGATCCACTCTTCACCAGATGTAAAAGTACATTGGTAAAAAGCTTATTTATTAAAAATATAAATATTCTTTTTAAGTGGACTCTCAGGTTCACTTTTTTAAATGTTATATGGAGGTGTTAGCAATAGCTAAGCAAAATAATGAAGTTCAAATTAATGAACAAATAACTTTTCAAAACGTAATGGTTATCGGACCAAACGGAGAAAAAATGGGCGTTAAAAATATTAATGATGCGTTAACATTATCAAAATATGCAGGGCTTGACTTAGTACTTTTAAATAATGATCCAAAAAATCCCGTTTGTAAAATAATTGATTACAATAAGTTTCGCTATGAGAAACAAAAAAGAGAAAAAGAAGCTAAGAAAAGACAAAGAGAACAAAATCTTGAAACTAAAGAATATAGACTTAGTGTTTCAATAGATGTAGGAGACTTTGAAACTAAGCTTCGTAATGCGAAAGCATATATTGAAAAAGGACATAAAATCAAAGTATCTGTTAGATTTAAAGGTAGACAACTTGCTCACCCAGAACTTGGACGTGATGTAATAATGAAATTTGCAAGTAGACTTGATGATGTAGCAGTTATTGAACAAATGCCTAAATTAGAAGGAAGAAGTATGCAACTATTCCTAGCACCAAAAAAATAGAAAGGAAAGATGTAAATTATGCCAAAGATGAAATCACATGGTGGAATTAGTAAAAAAATTAATGTAAGAAATTCTGGTTCAACTAAAATTGGACACGTTGGAGCAAATCATAACAGTGGTAAAAAGAACACTGACTTCAATAGAAAATCAAGAAAGGGTTCTGTACTTAGTAGTGGAGACGCTAAAAGATACAGAGGACTAGTTAAGTAAGGAGGGGTTAAGAAATGACAAGAGTTAAAGGTGGAATCGTTTCTAAAAATAGAAGAAGAAAAGTATTAAAAAGAGCTAAAGGTTATTTTGGAAGCAAACATAGATTATATAAGACTGCTCAAGAACAATTATTCCATAGTGGAGCTTATAGTTACAACGATAGAAAGAAAAGAGCTAATGACTTTAGAAAATTATGGATTACAAGAATTAACGCTGCTTGTAGAGCAAATGATATAGTATATTCTAAATTCATTAATGGACTTAAAAAAGCTAATATCGAAATCAATAGAAAAATGCTTAGTGAACTTGCTATATTCGCACCAGAAGAATTTTCAAAATTAGTTAAATTATCTAAAGACGCTTTAGAAGGAAAAGTAACTAAAGAAAGTAAAGAAGTTAAAGAAGTAGCAGCTAAAGTAGAAAAGAAAGTTGAAGAAGCTGTAGATTATGCTAAATTAACTGTTGCTGAATTAAAATCTTTATGTAAAGAAAAAGGAATTGAAGTTCTATCAACAATGAAGAAAAATGACTTAGTTAGTGCATTAAAGAAATAATTAAGTAATTATTAAGTATCCATATCATAATGGATACTTTTTAATTGATAAATTTTTAATTATACTTTATAATATAAGTGAAAAAAGAAGGAATTAAGATGTATAAAAGAATAGATCCGTTTTTATATAATACTCCATCTTTAGACATACATGGTTATGATAGATATGGAGCAGTTGCTTTAATAAGAAACTTCATTGATAATATGGAAAGAATAGAAAATAAAAAGATAAGAATTGTTCATGGTCATGGAGAAGGTATATTAAAAGAAGCAACACATGAGTATTTAAAACATGATAAACGTGTTCTTGAATATAAATTAAATATATATAATGATGGTGAAACAATAGTTATACTTAAGTAGGTGAGTTTATGCAACAATATTTTGGAGTATCTAAAAAAGATAATAATATAATGCTTAATACTAATGATTTAAATCATATAAAGAATGTTATGAGAATGAAAGAAAATGATAAAATAATAGTTGTATATGATGATAAAAGTTATATATGTTCTCTTAATAAAGATTTAATGAGTGCTAGTATTAATGAAATATTTAAAGAATATAAAGAAAAAAATAATTTTAGAGTATATGTTCCACTACTAAGTGAAGAAAAAATGAGCTTTATATTACAACATGGTACTGAACTTGGTATAACTGAGTTTGTAGTAGTAATGTATAGTCATTGTAAATATAAATTACCTAAGAAAGACTTTGATAAGAAACTTCAAAGATGGAATAAAATACTGAAAGAAGCGACTGAACAAAGTTATAGATTAGTAAAGCCAACACTAGAAAATATCATAGAAATAAAAGATATCAAAGGGGATGCAAGTGTAAATATATTGTGTTCACTTGACAAAAATAATGTAAAACACTTAACAGATGTATTAACACTTTCCAATTGCAGTGATACAATGAATATAGTATTTGGGCCGGAAGGCGGTTTATCAAATATTGAAGAAGATATATTAGTGGAAAAAGGTTATACTAAAACATCTTTAGGTGATGACATATTAAGAACAGAAACAGTACCATTAATGATAGCTTCAGTAAAAAAATATTTAGAAGGATAGTGGTAATAATAATGAAAGAGTTTGATAGCTTTTTAGAAGCATTTATGACAGGAGATTATTTTTTAATATTTTTAATGTTAATGTTAATTATATTAATTGTTTTAGTTTTAGCACTTGTTAAAACACGTAATGATTATATGGAAGTAATAACAAGAGAAGAAAAGAAATTAGATTCAAAAGACTTCCTAGAAGATTTAACTTCATTAAAGACTAGTATGAAAGATGAAGAAGAAAAAGATATATTTGAAAGCATTAAAGAAGATTCACATGAAGAAGATTTATTCGAAAGTCTAAAGGCAGATACAAAAGAAGATATTATTGATGAAAATAAACCATTAATTAAACAAATAGATGTTCCTAATGTAATGACTTATGATAAAGTTATAGATGAATATGAAGATAGTGAAGAATCAAATGCTGTTATTTCTACAGAAGAACTTGAAAAAGTTACTAGAGATAGAATGGATACTTTAGGACTTAATGATAATCAAGCAGCAATAGCTAAATATGAAGAAGAACAAGAAAAGAAAGCAATAATCAGCTACGAACAACTTCTAAAGAATGCATCAAATATCACATTATCATATAAGAAAGAGAATAATGAAAAGGGTTGTCCAAAAATAAATAAAATAGAAGTTAAAGAGAAAGAGGTAACTCAAGCAATAAGTTATTTAGAAGAAGAAGAATTCTTAAAAATACTTAAAGAGTTTAGATTGTCGTTATAATGAAAACATTTTTAATAAAAACACTAGGATGCAAAGTTAATTCTTATGAAAGTGAATTTATAAGAACAATTATGCTAAATGATGGATATGAAGAAGTAAATGAAAATGCTGATATTTGTATAGTTAACACTTGTACTGTTACAAATACAGCTGATAATAAAAGTAAACAAGTAATAAATAATATAAGAAAAAATAATCCAGGAGCAATAGTAGTTGCTTGTGGATGTTTTTGTGAGTTTAGACAAGATAATATTGATAACTTAATCAATGCTGAAATAATAATTGGTAATAAAAATAAAAGTAAGATTACTAAATATATTAAGGAATATGAACGTACTCATGAAAGAATAATAGAATTTTATGATATGAGTGAAGTTGATTTTGAAGATATGGAAATTAAGAAATATGAGCATCATCATAGAGCATTCATTAAGATAGAAGACGGGTGCAATAATTTCTGTAGTTACTGTATTATTCCTTATGTAAGAGGTAGAGTAAGAAGTAAAGAATTTAATAAATGCATTATAGAAGTACAAGATTTAGCATTATCTGGCCATAAAGAAATAGTTTTATCAGGAATACATACTGGTCAATATAATAGTGATAATAAAAGACTAGCTGACCTAATAAATGAAATTAGTAAGATAAATGAAATAAAAAGAATAAGACTTTCATCAGTAGAAATAGTAGAACTTGATGAAAAAATGATGAATATAATTAAAAATAATGATAAATTTGTATCTCACTTACATATTCCACTTCAAGCAGGATCAAACCATATACTTAAACTTATGAATAGAAGATATGATAAAGAATATTTTATGAATAAAGTAAAAGAAATAAGAAGTTTAAGAAAAGATATATCACTATCTACTGATGTTATCGTTGGATTTCCTGGTGAAACAGAAGAAGACTTTAATGAAACAATGGAGTTTTGTAAAGAAATAGGTTTCTCTAAAATACATGTATTCCCATATTCAGATAGGAATGGTACAGTTGCTTCAAGAATGAAAGACCACATAGACAGAAGCGTTATTAAAGAAAGAGCAAGAAAATTAATAACACTTTCAAATGAACTAGAAAAAGAATATTTTGAAAAGTTTATTAATAGGGAAGAAGACGTTCTTATTGAAGAATATAAAGATGGTTATTTCCATGGATTTACAAGTAATTATATTCCAGTTAAACTAAAAGGTAATTATGAAATAAATAGTTTAATTAATATAAAACTTACTAAAGAAAATATAAATTTTGATTTAAATGAGTAAAAAATAAAATGAGTAAAAATATTAATTTGCACTTGCAACTAATAAGTATTTATGGTATATTATTAGCGACGGTGCAAAATGGCGATGTAGCTCAGTTGGCTAGAGCATCTGGTTCATACCCAGAGGGTCGAGGGTTCGAATCCCCCCGTCGCTACCAAATTTAAACATAATAGATAGGAATATCTATTTTTTTTTATACATTTTAATCTTATTTGACATATCAATACCGTTTAATACTATTTTTATCAATAATATGGTATAATATTATTAACAAAGATAGTTTGTGGAAAGGATATAAAAAATGAAAAGTAAAAAAATTGCTAAAATTGTAATAATTATAATATTATTGATTTTGTTAATACCTATACCTTTTAAACTAAAAGATGGTGGTACAGTTGAGTGGAAATCTTTAACTTATTCAATATCAAAAGTTAATAGTATTTATTCAATAGATGATATTCGTATGGGTTATAAAAAGGGAGTTGTAATAAAGATATTTAATATTACTGTTTTTAATAATTCAAAATATGATATTGAAAAAGAATTTGTCATTGTTGATAGTAGTAAAAATAACGAAAACTTTGCTTGTGATTCTGCTTTAGAAGAAATTTATAAAGATGATGAATATATTTATTACTTACCTTGTCAAAAGAGTCAATATATTAAAGTAATTTATGCCCCTAACGAATATCAAGAGGGATTAAAATCTTCACTAGAAGATGGTAGGATTAAAATAAGCGATTTAGATGAGTTTAACATTGAATATATAAAAAAAGAAAGAAAATAAATTTAATGCTTAAAAAATATTCAGGGAAATTTTAGGGAATTTTTATATAAAATTATTTATATTTATTTGAATTTACTTGAATTTACTTATATTTTATTTTATAATATATATCGGAGCGAAGCCTTATTTAATAAGGGAAACGGTAAAAAATAAACGGTAATTTAATTTAGGGCTTATTTTTCATACCCAGAGGGTCGAGGGTTCGAATCCCCCCGTCGCTACCAAATTTAAAGATAATAGATAGGTTCTAGATAATCTAGTGGGGAGTAATGATTAACTATTTAGACAATCTAGTGGGGAGTTTTTATAAGAAAGCTAGA
>CAKOSH010000005.1 GCA_934102215.1 uncultured Bacilli bacterium | reverse complement strand
TAATCGAATAGATAAAGTACGCCATATGTTTAATAAAAAAGAAAATTAAGTTACTATTCGCTAAATTACAATTTATTGGTGAGATTAGTTTGAAATATAACTAGTCTTTTTATTTTGAAGAAAGAGGTGATATAAAATGCCAGTTTGGAAATGGTTAATTTTTATAATATTTATAGTGTTAGTTTGTGGACTATCACTTTTTTTATTTTGTGCAATAAAAATAGCTAGTAAATGTACTAGAGAGGAAGAGAGGCGAATTAAATATAAAAAAATTAGGTGAAATAATAAAAATAGCAAGAAAAAAATTAAATCTTACTTTAAATGATTTATCAAGAATATCAGATATATCTGAAATAGAATTATGGTTACTAGAAAATGGGAGAATTAATAATCCTAAATGTGTATTTTTATTTAGGTTAAGTAATATCTTAAATCTTGATTATAATGAATTACTTAAGTATAGATTTGTATCATTTTATAGAAAAAAGAGGTTAAGAAATGTTAAATACAATCTATAATGAAGATTGTCAAACTGGAATAAAAAGAATTCCAGATAATTATGTTGACTTAGTTATTATAGATCCACCATATTTAATTAATAATCATAATACAGCATATAAATCAGAATTATCAAAATATATAAATAGTTATAATGATGAATTATATATTAATAATTTAACTGGTGGTTATGATTATAAAATATTAGAAGAAATATTAAGGGTATTAAAGAAAGTAAATTTATATATCTTTTGCAATGGAGAACAAATACCTTTTTATATAAGATTTTTTGTTTTAGAAAGAAAATGTAAAATGGATATTATAATTTGGAATAAAACAAATGCTTTACCTCTTTTTAATAACAAATATTTAAGTGATAAAGAGTATTGTCTATATTTTCGTAAAGGTGGATATTGTTCACCAAAAAGTTATGAAGATGCAAAGACAGTTTTTTTATATCCAATAAATATTAAAGATAAAAAGAAATGGAAACATCCTACTATAAAACCTGAATTACTTATCAGAAAATTAATAAGAAATAGTTCTCGTGAAAATGATATTGTTTTAGATTGTTTTATGGGAAGTGGTACAACAGCAGTTTCTTGTATAAAAGAAAAAAGAAATTATATAGGTTTTGAAATAAATAAAGATTTTTATAATACATGTTTAAAAAGAATTAAAGAAGTAAAGGAGGAATGATATATGTTTATAGATAAAGAAAAATGGAATAAGTTAATTGAAAGTTTTAATAAAATTTATAGTAATTATGATTATTTTAATGATAACATGAAAGATTTAATTGATAAAGTTGATATATGTATTGATGATATTAAAAGAAATAAAAATAATAAGATATATGTTATAACTAATAATGCAGTATATAACGATGAAATAGATTACAATTTATATGGAGTTACAACGAATAAGGAATATGCTATAAAATTATTTAAGGATGCTGTAAGAGATGCAAAATGTGATTCTGATTTTGATAATATTAACCCTGTAGATATAAAAAATATTAATAAGTTACCGTCTGAAGAATGGTGCTTTGAAGAATCAGATGATTCATTTGAATTATTTTTAAATGGAGAATATAACTCAAATAATTTTTCTATCAAGATTTTAGAATATGATGTAGAAAATAAAAATGAGTTAGATATGGAGGTTTAATATGGGGCAATATTATAGATTTGTTAATGTAGATAAAAAAGAAATATCTGATAGGAATAGACATGGATATAAACTAATGGAACACTCATATGTTGCTAATAATTATTGTAATGATACATTAAGATTATTAAGTAATGAGTGGAAAGGAGATAGAGTTATCCATGTTGGTGATTATGCAGAATCAACAGATAAAAGTACTACAGCTAATATAATTGATAAAATTAGTAAAGAATTTGGAATAAATCATACAATATATAGTTATTCTGAAGAATTTAATAATGTAGAAAGTTCTAATAATGATAATATAAGATATGTGTATAATTTAGATAAAAAAGAATATGTAGATTTATTTAAACAACCTATACAGAACTTTTGGTTTGATAAAAATGATAATACAATAAGTTCTTGTAAAGTTAACTCATTTGCTCTTTTAATTGGATGTGGCAATGAGCAAGGTGGAGGAGATTATTATTATCAAAATAAAAAATATGTTGGCTCATGGGCTGGAGATAGGTTTGTATCTTCTACTAAACCACTTGATGAATATAAGAATTTTAAATGTAACAACTTAGTGTTTAATGAAAATACAAATTATTATAAAAAAATCAAAAAATATTATAATTTTTTTGAAAATAAAATAATTAAAGATGAAGAAAAAATATTTAAAGAAAATCTTGAATATTTAATTAAAAATGATATTAATATTTCAAAATGTAAACTAGATTCATGTGATTTATTAGAAAATGAGGTTGAAATATTTAATAATATTTTAAAAAAAGAACAAGAACTTCATAAAACAAAAAATGAAAAAGAGGTGAATAAAGAATTATGACAATTGATGAAATAAATAAAGAATTAGATAATTTAGAAATAAATGATTTACATAGTGCTATAAAAGGAAATGTACTTGGAAGTCTGAAGGTAGCATTAGAAAATTCAAATAAAAATAAAGTTGAGTTTTACAATAACTTAACTTTAGATGAAATAGTTATAGATATTGAAGATCAGGTTGATGAGTTAATATGCAACTATGATATTTACAATATTGAGGAACTATTAGATGAGGATATATGTCTTTAGAGCTAATCATTGTATTAGCTCTTTTAATTTTATTTATAGTTGTTTTTATGTTTGTAGAACCATTATTTTCAAAACATAAAGTGAAAAGTAATCATGAGTATGGTTCTGCTAGATTTTCAACATTTAATGAAATTAAAAAGAATTTTAAAAAAGAAAAAATAAGTAGTATTAAAGAATCAGGAGTACCTATGTGGTTTAGTAAAGATTATAAATATGTGTGGTTTGATAAAGAAACACCACATTATGCTTATTTAGGTTCAACTGGTAGTGGTAAATCAGTTACTGCTGTTATTCCTATGTGTTCATTTATTGCTACTGCTAAAAAGAAAAGAAGTGTATTTATAACTGATCCTAAGGGAGAAATATTTAATACTACTTCTAAAATGTTTAAAGACAATGGATATAATGTTTTAACACTTGATTTTAGACATCCAGAAATGTCTAATCATTTTAATATATTAGAACCAATTATCAAAGAGTATGAAAAATACATTGATTACGAAAAAAAGTCTATTGTATGTAAAAAGGATAGAGTTAAATTTAATAATTTAGCAATGACTTCACTTGCTGAAACAAATAGATTGATTACTTCACTTGCTACGATGATTATGCAAGAAAAAACTCAGCAAAAAGATCCATTTTGGAATAATAGTGCAAGAAATTTATTAGAGGGTTTAATAGGATTCTTTTTAGAAGAATATAAGAAAAATAATATCAAAAGAAATCAGATTACTATGACATCTATTCGTAAATTTCAAAATAGTTCAATGCAAGAAAAAAACTTTAACAAATTTAAAGCATATATTGATAAGAAAGATTATGGAAGCAAAAGTAAAGATTCATTAACATCTATACTTAATGCGAGTGATAATACTTATAAATCTATAACAGCAGTGTTTGGAGAGAAAATGTCTTTATTTGATGATGTTAATGTAGCAAATGTAACATCTGATTCAGACTTTGATTTTGATTTGCTAGGTAGAGAAGCAACAGCATTATTTATAATAGTACCAGATGAAGATAAAGTGTATTTTACATTAGTTACAATTATTGTGGGATTATTATATAAGGAATTAGTAAAACTTGCTAATAGTAAAGAAAATAAAAAATTACCAGTTCAAATTGATTGGTTACTTGATGAGTTTGCAAATTGTCCACCACTTGCAGATATTGAAGCATTAGTATCAGTTGCAAGAAGTAGGGGAATGAGATTCCATTTTTTTATTCAATCATTCTCACAACTTGATAATGTATATGGTAAAGAAGTAGCTCAAATAATACTAGATAACTGTGGTCTAATTTATTTAAAAACAAATACACAAGATACAGCAGAACAAATATCTAAAAGACTAGGAAAGACTACAATATCAAGTAGTTCTATAAGTCAATCACTTAGTTTATTAGATTATAATGGTAATAAATCAACTTCTTTAATGGCAAGGGATTTACTTACACCAGATGAAGTAAAACAACTTCATTACAAAACTATAATATTCCCTATAATAGGTTATCCTATTTTTAGAGATACTGTTATATATAATAAGTTTTCTTGTTATGAAAAAGGTGAAATTGATAGAAAAATTAATTCATTAAAACAACTTGATAATACATATTTCACAGTAGAGCAAATTAAATCACCAATAGGTGGAAGATTTAAAAAAGTTGATGATGAATTAAATATGAGTGCAAAAGATTTTTATAAGGAACAAAGAGAAGCAGAAGAACAAGAACTTTTAAAAGCAATAGATCAAGTTAAAGAAATTATAAAAGATAATATTATTAACTTTGAGTATAAAACAAAAAATAACAGAACATTTTCTGTTATTAGTTTAACTAAAGATATAAATGATATGGAAAAATCATTAATTAAAGGACAACTTAATAATAATATTTATCATATTGAAATAAGTAATAATGTTGACGGAAAAAATGTAATAGAAATACACCTTAAAACACCACTTGATAATGATTTAAAAAAATAACATCTTAAATTGTTCTACAATTATGTTTTTAGTAATAAAATTTGTTAGAGATGAGGTGTTGCATGAAGGTCTATGTAAATTATCCAGATGATAAAGATGGTATATTAGAATTACAAAAAGCTATTGCTATGTTTCATGCAACTTTGGTCATGAAATCAGTTGATAAATTAAATTTAGATAATTTTTCAAAAAGAAAGTTAATAAAGGAATTGTTAGAAAAAGCAAAGATTGAAGCACTCGCAGAAGAAAAGAAAAGCACTAGTGCAGTTAAGCACTAGTGCCACTATTTTTTTTGCTAATAAATGCCATTAATTTTTCATAATTTTTTCTTGAAATAACAATTTCCTTTCTTATCCATCTTTCAACACTACATCTTCCAACTTTTATTTGTCTGCTTAATTCTGCTCGTGACATATTATGCTCTTTTAAGAAATTAAGAATGAATTTATCAGGTTTTGAGTTGATAAACTTCATATAAGGATCTTCAAATTTTATTCCAAGTTGTTTCATAGATAATAATTCTGAGAATCTTTCATATTGTCCTTTTGAAATTGAATTGATTTTTTTAGCATTACGAAGTGTATTTTCACTACGATTCATTCGCTTTGCAAACTCTTTAAAAGTTATTTTTTCTTCTTTAATATATTTTTCCATTTTATCAAAAGGATTATTATTTACAAAAAGATAATAGTTATATGTTTTATCATTAATTTGATTAGAATTATTAAATTCTTCACGAATTTTTATAAAAGAGTCATAACTTTTCCTAGAAATAGTAGATTTATTTGTTTCCCACTTCATAATTGTATCTTCATAAACATTCATCATTCTTCCTAAATCGACTCTGCTTATTCCATATTTCATTCTAAATTCATAGATTTCTTCTTGCTTATCCTTATATATAAATTCTAGGTACTTATCATTCCATATAATCTTATCTTCAATATCTAAAAATGAAATAACATCTTTTAAATGTTTTTTATCATATAATTGTTTATACTCCTTGTTTTCAAGTTGATACATTGTGTATCTATCAATATCAATGATTTTTGCAACATCTTTTTGCTGAATACCCATTAGTTGTCTATAATATTTTATTTGGTCTCCAACAGAACTTGATTCATTTATTTCTATGGGATCTATATATTGTTTAATTGGATATTTAAAAGTGTCTATTATATTAGCGTTCGTTTTAAGTATATTACTTACACTTGTGAATATTTCTTTCATTTCCGTGATGTGACAATTGCATTTTCGGCACATTTAGCAGCGTAAGTTGTAAGTTTAACACCTTTATTTATACTATAAGAGTCTATTCCTTTTATAAGGCCAATTGTTCCTATACTAATTAGATCATCAGCTGAAACACCTTTAGTTTCATACTTTTTTACTATATGAGCAACTAATCTTAAATTATGTTCAATTAGTTTATTACGAGATTCCTTGTCTCCTTTAAGAAGTCCTTCTATACATTTATTTTCTTCTTCACTGCTTAATGGTCTATCAAATACGTTAAGACTATAACTAGTTGTGAATATCATCATATTTTTTAAGAATTCTTTTATTTTATTAAACAAATCAATCACCTAATTAATAATATGTAAAGCGAACAAATTAATGCATTTCTTATTAGATGTAGGTAATACCTACGTTTATGTTTTTTAGAACAAAAAGTTTGAAAAAGTCAAGATGTAAAATTTTATATTTTTTAAAAAAATTACATCAAAAAACATTTACAAAATAAAGTGAGCATGCTATTCTTATATTGGTAATAAGAAAAAGTGAAGGTGAGGTAAAAGAAATGGAAAAAGATTTCCTTGATGACTTAGTAGTTGTCAAAAGAAGTGGTCAGAGGGTTAGTTTTAATGATGCTAAAATTGCTTTAGCAGTTAAAAAAGGTTTTGATAGTGTATATGAAGAATATGATGAAAAGAACGTATACAAGGTTAAAGAGAAAGTTTTAGATCAAATAAGAAAAGATTACAAAGATAGAAAAACTATTGGAGTAGAAGATGTATCTGATATAATTGAGGAAGTTTTAAAGAAACTTAAATATGATGAAGTATATGAATCATTTAAGAATTATAGAGAAAGAAGAGATGCGTCAAGAGAAGCATTTGTAGTTAAGCAACAACATAAGTTTGTTAAAGCAATTGAATCTTTAGGACTTAAGAGTGCTACTGAAGAAAATTCGAAAAGAGAGAATGCTAATGTTGATGGAGATGGTCCAATGGGAACAATGCTTCACTTTGGTTCAACTGTATCAAGAGAATTTGCCAAAGCATATTTAATGGATGCTAAATATAGTAGAGCACATGATGAAGGAGCAATTCATATTCATGATTTAGATTTTTGGGCTATGGGAACTACTACTTGTATGCAAATAGATTTGAATAAACTATTTAAAAATGGATTTTCAACAGGACATGGATACCTTAGAACACCAAATAGTATTGGAAGTTATAGTGCACTTGCAGCAATAGCAATTCAAGCAAATCAAAATGAACAACATGGAGGACAAAGTATACCAGCATTTGATTATTATATGGCTCCTGGAGTACTTAAAACATTTAAAAAAGAATTTAAACAAGCAATATATAACTATTTAGATTTTGAAGGATTTAAAGAATTAATTAATTTTAATAAAGTAACGGATATTGTTGATAAATTAGATACTATAGAAGTAGATTTAAGTGTATTTGATGAATTTATGTCAAAGAGTACAAGACTTAAAGAAATATTTGAAAGTTCTTATGATAATGCATTGAAGAGAACTGATAGAGCTACATATCAAGCTATGGAAGCATTTATCCACAATTTAAATACAATGCATAGTAGAGCAGGTGCTCAAGTTCCATTTAGTTCAGTTAATTTTGGTACTAATACTAGTGAGGAAGGAAGAATGGTTGTTAAAAATTATTTACTAGCAACAGAAGCAGGACTTGGTCATGGTGAAACTCCAATATTCCCAATATCAATTTTCAAAGTAAAAGAAGGAGTTAACTATTTCAAAGAAGATAAAAACTATGATCTATTTAGACTTGCATGTAGAGTATCTGCGAAAAGATTATTTCCTAACTTCTCATTTATAGATGCACCTTATAATAAGAAATATTATGTAGAAGGTGACTATAATACTGAAGTAGGATATATGGGCTGCAGAACAAGGGTTCTTGCTAATGTGTGTGGTCCATCTGTAACACCAGGACGTGGAAATTTGAGTTTCACATCAATTAATTTACCTAGACTTGGTATTAAACATGGTATTGCTTTAGGTGAACGTGATAAAGCAGATATGAAAGCATTCTATAAAGAACTAGATGAAACAATGGATTTAGTAAAAGGACAATTACTTCAAAGATTTGAATGTCAATGTTCAAAATCAAGAGCTAATTTTAAATTCTTACTTGGTTCAGGTGTATGGTTAAATAGTGAAAAATTAGAAAGTAATAGTAAACTTAGAACAGTTTTAAAACATGGTACACTTTCAATTGGTTTCATTGGTCTTGCTGAAACATTAAAAGCACTTATTGGTGAACATCATGGAGAAAGTGAAAAGGCTCAAAAATTAGGACTTGAAATAATTAGTCATATGAGAAAGAAATGTGATGAATACACTGAAGAATATAATCTTAACTTCACATGTCTTGCAACACCAGCAGAAGGTCTTTCAGGTAGATTTGTCGCAATAGATAGATCAATTTATGGAAAGATTAAAGGTGTAACTGATAGAGATTATTATACTAATTCATTCCATGTACCAGTTTATTATAAAACAAGTGTTAAACATAAACTTGAAGTTGAAGGTAAATATCATGAACTTACTAATGCTGGCCATATTAGTTATATAGAACTTGATGGGGACACTGTTAATAATGTTGATGCATTTGAAACAGTTGTTAGAATTATGCATGATTGTGGTATTGGTTATGGAGCAATTAATCACCCAGTTGATAGAGATCCAGTTTGTGGATATGTTGGTGTTATTAAAGACGTTTGTCCTAGATGTGGTAGACATGAAGGTGAAGGCGTTGAAATGGAAAAAGTAACATGTTTTGATTGTAATGGAAGATAGAAAGGAAGGATTAAAGATGGATAAAGAAGTTAAAAAAAGTAAAAAAATGGTTGGTGAAGGTGTAGGATTTGAAAGAATTAGAAGAATCACTGGATACCTAGTTGGAACTTTAGATAGATTTAATAATGCTAAAAAAGCAGAAGTAAACGATAGAGTAACTCATGCAACAAAGTAAAGAGTATATCCGTTTAGCAGCTGATCTTCAAAGTGATTCAATAGTTGATGGTCCAGGTTTAAGGGCAGTTATATGGACACAAGGTTGTTCTCATAACTGCAAAGGCTGTCAAAATCCAACTACACATGACTTTAATGGTGGAGGACTAGTACCAATTAAAATGGTATGCGATGCGATAGATGAACTTGAATATCATACTGGAATAACATTTAGTGGCGGAGATCCAATGTTCCAACCAGTTGCTTGTAATGAAATTGCTGCATATGCTAAAAGTAAAGGCTATAATATTTGGGTATATACAGGATTTACTTTTGAAGAATTAATCGAAATGTCAAAAAAGAATCCTATTTATACTGAATTTCTACATAATATTGATGTTTTAGTAGATGGTAAATTTATATTAGAACAAAGAGATTTATCACTTCTATTTAGAGGTTCATCTAATCAAAGATTAATTGATATTAAAAAAACATTTATGAATGGAGAAGTAACTTTACTTGATGAATATGTTTACAATGAACAAAAAGTATTTGAGAAAGAGCCTATGTTTGTATAGACTCTTTTATTTTAAAATGATATACTTAATGTAGAAAGAAGGATAGATATGAAAAAGAAAAATATTTTGATATTAATTTCTATAATATTAGTAATTGCTTTATTAGTAATTGGTTATACATTCACAAAGAATAAAAAAGATGAAAATAAAAGTTCAACAACAAGTACAACTACTACAACAACACAAAAAGTAGTGGAAGAAGAACCTATTAAATTAGAAGATATATATAAAATATGTACTAAGTGTGTATACAATAAGGATGCTAATGAATGTAAATTCAAAGATGGAACAACAATGACAATCGCATATACTCCTGAAAATGATACTGGAAATGAATTTGGTGGTAATTATAAACTTACTTTTGCTAAAAATGGTACACAAATATATCAAACATTAGAATATGCAGATGACATTGAACAATTTAATTTTTTAGATGAAATTGATACTAAAGAAACTAATGATTTATATATGTTTAAATTAGAAGGCAGTAGTGATGTTGATGCTTATGATTTAATACTTAAAATATATGATAAATCTATGAATATAAAATATGATACAGAAAGTAAAAAGAAAGAATATAATTTATCTGAACATGGAGATATGTCTAATGTAATTTTAAATAAAAGTACATTTAAAATAGTTTATGCTGTTGAAAGTTTAATAACAAATGGAGAAGTATATTGTAATTTAGTTAAAGAAGATCTTGCTAAAAATGATGATGTTGTATTAAAAATTGATGAAATCCTAGTAGGAACAGATATAAAAGTAAATACAAGAACTATAACTGCTAAAGAATATGATAGTAATTCTAAGTATTGTAATGCAATTAATCATAGAGAAGACATATAAAAATTGTTTACAATGTATATTAAAATGTGATAAACTATTATCAGTGAAGCACCTGACCCCTGTAGGCTAGGTATCACATAGTATTGTTTAACCTAACTACAAAGTGAGTTAGGTGATTTTTTTAATTTATGAAAATTAAAAAAATTATTATAAAAAGTAATATGAATATAATAACAAGTAAAAAACTTATTAAAAAATCTTTCTTACTCATATAACATCACCTCCGTGTTATCCCCCTGAAAAGAGAAAATTGACTTTGGTGACACCTAGCCTCAAGTGCTTCGATATGTAGAGTAGCATATATAGAAATGTAATGCAAATCAGTAAAATTCAATTTTGAGGTAGTTTTTCATAGTGATAATTAAATTATTCCCTAGGCGAAAATTTAATTATCAACCATGTTTTAATACGCAAAATTAAATTTTAAGGAAATTTCAAAAAAATAAAAATAATTCAAATTGGTACAAATAACTCGTCAATCTCAAACACACAAAATGGACCAAATAAATCGTCAATATTTTCACCTTTGTCAGCAAACGAACTTATGTTTGCTTGCGGGGGGGTAATTTATGCTATACTTACTATTGAAAGTAGGGTAGATAGATTATGAAAGATAAGAAAATTTTAATTGGAACAGCTCTTGTATTGTTATTGTTTCTTACGACAGGACTTTCTTATGCGTACTTTAGTACAAGTGTAAAAGGAAATGATAATGCAAAAGATATGGTAGTGGAAGCAGGTACGCTAAAACTTACATATACAGATGGACCGGCAATAACTGCACAAAATATTAAACCTGGTTGGACTACTACAAAGACTATATCAGTAAAGAATAATGGAACACTTGATACAGCGTACAATATTGTATGGCAAGAACTCACAAATACAATTCTTAAAAATGAATTAGTTCTTTCAGCAACATGTAAGAGATTAAATTCAAGTGGGACAGTTGAAGGAACATGTGAACCAATAACTGAACTTCCAGTAAGAACAAAAAGAATAGCAAAAAATATTTCAATTGAATCAGGATTCACACACGAATATACATTTACTTTTTTATTCAAAGAAACAAATACTAATCAAAATTATAATCAAGGTAAAGAGTTTAATGGTGTACTTGGAATAGAAGAATATAAAGATACAGCAGTTTATTGTACATATGATGGAGAACTTACTCAGGGTGTTGAATATACAAATGGGCAATATACATATAGATATATGCAAGAAAAAACTGATGCTAACGTTTCAAATGTAACTGTAAACTGGAAGAATATGGATGAATATGGCTGGGGCGTAGCATTAACTAATCCTTTGTCTACTGAAGATATTGATACAAAAGAAGTATGTACATATATAAATGACAAACCAGTTTCATCTATGGGAGGTATGTTTGCATTAAGTCAATCTCAAAATATAGACTTATCTTCACTAAATACATCTAAAGTTACTAATATGATAGGAATGTTTGGATACACTCAAGCATTAAAATTAGATTTAAGCAATTTTGATACCAGCAACGTAACAAATATGGCGGGTATGTTTACTAATTCAAGTGCTACTGAAATAAATTTATCTAATTTAAATACATCAAAAGTTACACAAATATATGGCATGTTTTCTTATAGTCAAGCCACAACATTAGATGTAAGTAATTTTGATACAAGTAATGTAACAAATATGAGTGAGATGTTTTATGAAAGTCAAGCCACAACATTAGATTTAAGTGGATTTGATACAAGTAATGTAACTAACATGAGTTCTATGTTTAATGGTAGTAAAGCCACAACATTAGATTTAAGTAGTTTCAATACGACTAATGTAATCGATATGAGTGGTATGTTTAATAATAGTCAAGCCACAACATTAGATGTAAGCAATTTTGACACATCAAAAGTAACAGATATGAGCGGTATGTTTTCTGGTAGTCAAGCCACAACATTAGATGTAAGTAATTTTGATACAAGTAAAGTAACAAATGTGAGTAAGATGTTTTCTTATAGTAAAGCCACAACTTTGGATTTAAGTAGTTTTGACACAAGTAAAGTAACAGATATGAGTGATATGTTTAATAGTAGTCAAGCCACAACATTAGATGTAAGTAATTTTGATACAAGTAAAGTAACAAATGTGAGTAAGATGTTTTCTTATAGTAAAGCCACAACTTTGGATTTAAGTAGTTTTGACACAAGTAAAGTAACAGATATGAGTGATATGTTTAATAGTAGTCAAGCCACAACATTAGATTTAAGTAGTTTCAATACGACTAATGTAATCGATATGAGTGGTATGTTTAATAATAGTCAAGCCACAACATTAGATGTAAGCAATTTTGACACATCAAAAGTAACAGATATGGGCGGTATGTTTGTTGGTAGTCAAGCCACAACATTAGATTTAAGTAATTTTAACACAAGTAATGTAACAACAATGAGTTGGATGTTTGGTAATAGTAAGGCTACAACATTAGATTTAAGTAATTTTAATACATCAAAAGTAACAGATATGCATTATATGTTTTATAAAAGTCAAGCCACAACTTTGAATTTAAGTAATTTTGATACAAGTAATGTAACAACAATGAGTTGGATGTTTGGTTATAGTAAAGCCACAACCTTAGACGTAAGTAATTTTGATACAAGTAAAGTAACTGATATGGGATATATGTTTGCCGGTGCCACGAATCTTAAAACAATATACGTTAGCAATAAATTTGATGTCAGTAAAGTCACAGATAGCACCTCTATGTTTTTGGGTTGCACTGACCTAGTAGGTGGTGCAGGAACCAAATATAATTCAACTAAAGTTGATAAAATCTTTGCTCGTATAGATGGTGGAACAAGTAACCCTGGATACTTCACAGCTAAATAAATTTTAGATAAATAGTTTTACAGATAGATGATTACAATGTAATTGTCTATTTTTTATTTGTGATTTAATGAATTATTTGCAACATACAATTGAATATGATAAGCTATTAATAGTGAAAGATTTATTAAATATTTCTAAAGATTGAGGTAAAAAATGAAAAAAGAAACAAAACAATTCATAGCAGGATTACTTGGTGCAGCAACAGTATTTTCAACAAGTGCTTGTGCTAAAATTGTAAACTGTGATATAAAGAGTAATCATTCTCATAATTATGTTAATGATGAAGGATATATTTGGGAAATAAAAAGTGAAAGAGAATTCATAGAAAAATTTTATAGAACTGATGATTACCAAAATATAACAGATGAAGATAATGATAGATTAAGAATGATATATTTTTATGATTTAATAAGAATAGATGATAATTTAGATAAACTATTAGAATTAGAATCATCACTTTATGATTATAAGCAATATGAATATAGTTATACAGAAAGAAAATTATTTATGGTAGGCAAAACAGCAAGTTCAAGACTAGAAACTTATTATGACTATACTAATGATAAAAACGCTGAAGATTTAACGGGAAATGAAAGAATAGTTACTCATAAATTTAGAGGATATAAACTTGTTTATGATGAAAAGGGTAGAATAGATATGATTAAAAGTGAACCAATGGATAGTATTGAAGAATTAGTTAATGCTGGATTTGAATATGTTAGATATAATAAATTATATGCTGGATATGATAGAGAAACAAATGAATTTATAGAGTATGAAGATGATTTAGGACCTGATAAAGTATCTGGATTAGTATTAAAAAAGCATTAATTTGATATTATATTAAAATTGTGTTACTATATTTCAATGTATAGGAGCAAATATGAAAAAAGAAACAAAACAAATAATCGCGGGATTACTAGGAGCAGCAACTGTATTTACCACAAGTGCTTGTGCTAGTGAAGTAGAATGTAATATTGATAAAACACATTCACATACATATGTAACTGAAGATGGGTATGAAAGACAAATTAAAAGTGAAATGGAATATGTTAAAGACTTTAACAGAACAGATGATTATAACTATATAACTGAAGAAGAAGTTCAAAAATTAAGAAAGACTTATAGTTATGATTTGATAAGAATTGATGAAAATTTAGATAAGCTGTTAGAATTAGAGTCAACACTTTATGATTACAAGCAATATGAATATAAATATACAACACGAAGTCCAAGAATTATTGGACCTATGATAACTTATTCAACAGTGACTCATAGAGCATATACAAATGATAAAGAACATTATAATTTAACTGGCAATGAAAGAATAGTTACTCATAAATTTATAGGTTATAAAATAATTCAAGATGAAAAAGGAATATTTGATGTAGTTCAAAGTGAACCAATGGATAGTATTGAAGAATTAGTTGATGCTGGATTTGAATATATAGCTTATAATAAATTATATGCAGCATATGATAGAGAAACAAATGAATTCATTGAATATGAAGATGAAATTGGTCCTGATAAAGTAGCTGGATTAATATTAAAAAAATAGTCATTATTATATGGCTTTTTTCTTACTAAAAAAGTTGCATTGATGTATAATATTTGGTATAATCTATGCGTAATTGAAAGGGATGTGATAACTATGTTTATAGATGAAGTTAATTTAAAATTAATTGCTGGTAAAGGTGGAGATGGATGTACTTCATTTTTACGTGAAAAATATGTACCACTAGGAGGACCAGATGGTGGAAATGGTGGAAAAGGTGGAAGCATAATATTTAAGGCTGATAAAGGACTTCGTACTTTAATTGATTTAAGATATAAAAAAATAATTAAAGGTAATAACGGTGAAATGGGCCGTGGTCGTAATCAAACAGGTAGTTCTGCTGAAGATATAGTTATTATTGTTCCAATTGGTACTACTATTAAAGATACTGATACTAATTTAATAATATGCGATTTAGTTAGTGATGGACAAGAATGTACAGTTGCCCATGGTGGTCGTGGTGGTAAAGGTAATGCTGCTTTCATGACAAATAAAAATAAAGCACCATATACAAGTGAACTTGGTGAACCAGGAGAAGAAAGAAACATACTTTGTGAGCTTAAACTACTTGCTGATGTAGGTCTTGTTGGATTTCCTAGTGTAGGTAAAAGTTCATTAATATCAGTAATAAGTGCTGCTAAACCTAAAATTGCTGATTATCATTTTACTACACTTGTACCTAATCTTGGCGTTGTAAAAGCAGGTGACTTTAGTTATGTAGTTGCAGACCTTCCAGGTATGATTGAAGGATCTAGTGAAGGAATAGGTCTTGGAGACAAATTCTTAAGACATGCTAGCCGTTGTAAAATAGTTGCTCATGTACTTGATATGGCTGAAGTTGATGGAAGAAACGTAATAGATGATTATAAAATAATTCGTAATGAAATTAAAAAATATGATGAAAACCTATATAATAAAAAAGAAATAATAGTAGCAAATAAAATGGATTTACCTGTTTCACATGATAACTTAGAAAAATTTAAGAAAGAATTTCCAAATGCTGAAATAATTGAAGTAAGTGCTGCAACTCGCGTGGGAACAAAAGAATTAATATTCAAATTAAAAGAATTATTAGAAAGTCTTCCAGAAGAAGAAATATATAATAAAAATGAATTTGAAGATTATGTATTATATGAATTTAAGCATGAAAAACCATATAGAATACAAAAAATAGGTGAAGGTAAATTTAGAGTTACAGGTGATGAACTAGAAAAACTACTTAAAATGACAAGATTTAATTCTGATGAATCAGCACTACGCTTTGCATCTAAATTAAAAAGACTTGGTATTGATGATGAACTTAAAAAACTTGGCGCTAAAGAAGGAGATACAGTTCAAATACTAGATCAAGAATTTGAATACGAAGAAAGATTATATTAATAAAGGTGTATAGGGATGTTTTGGTGGTTAAGATATAGAAAAATAATAAACTATCTAAAAAATAGTAAAGATAGTGATGAAAAGAAACAAAACGTAATTGATTCAAATAGTTTTAATTATATGCAAGAAATATCACATTTAAGTGATGAAGAATTAATAAACTTATTATTTGAAAGAAATCTAAATAAATTATTATTGAAAAGCGTTATCAAAAGAATTAATGAAACACCATCTTTATCATTTAAAGATTTAGTATCACTTGCTGAAAAAAGAAATTATTCTTTAGCAGAATTAGAAATATATTTTAAAGAATGTGATGAATGTAAATTAATTGTAACATTAATAAGAAATAAAACTGAAAAAGAAATAAGTAAACTATTAAAAAAAGATGAAAATGATATCGTTAAATTAATGGATAATAAAATGATTCCTTTTTCATATAAAAGATTATTAATTACATCATATAAGAATGATCAGCGTATGATATGCAAATTACTAAATAAAGTTAAAGATGAAGAAGTAATAAATAATATAATATATGGTAATAAATATAGTGCTGATGTAATATCATGTATTCTTTTTACAAGTGATATAGGAGATATAATAAAAGATAAAATAATTGAATATCAAATAGATGAAAATAATATTATAGATATATTATCAAGTTCTCTAATGGCTCATAATAGCTTTAGAGAAGCAATAATACCACGTAAAAAAGAAGAATTAAATAGAATAATAATGAGACTTGATAAATATAAAATATTATATTTAATAACACAAGACTATTGTAAAGATATAATAACAATAGTATATGAAAAAAGATATAGTGATATAGTGAATATTATTAATAATTTACCTATTAAAGAATTATTATTAACAGTATCAAGATGTAACTATGAACCTATACTAGAATTATTCTATAAATTAAGAAATCAAGATATCAATGAAAGTATTTCTAAATTAAGTAGTTCATATTTAATAGAAGTATTATTATCTAAAAACATAAGAGAAGAATTAAAGCAAGAAATAATAAAAATAAGAAAAGATGAGATAACAGAAGAACTTAAGAAAAAACATAAACATAATATTTTAACAATATTAAAAAGTGAATATGCACCTAATGAAATAAAAGACTTATTATATGAAGTAAGATATGATTATATAAAAGAAATGCTTTTAGAACTAAATGTATATGAAATAATAGAAACATATTTTAATAAATCAACTTATTCTAGATTTAAAGAAGATATACTTGATTATGATATTAATTCATCTAACATATTTACTATACTTAATAGTAGATATGCTGAAGTAGAAGAATGTAAAAAAATAATGGATAGAAAAAATATAATATTAAGAGCTTACATTAAAAATATGCATCCAACTGCTTTAATAAAATTTCTTACATATCCTGAAATACCAATAGAATTTCAAGATTATATATTAAGTAATAATTACGATTTAGTCGTTAAAAAGATGAAAGAAAAGAAAAATGATTGTTTTAATATAGTAACTGATTTAAGAGAAGTACCATCTACAATAAAGAAAGCACTATTAGATGGTTCAAATATTCCAGATGATGAAATTGATTTTGTATTTGCGATAGGTAAATATTGTAAAACAGCAGATGTAATAGATAAATATAATAGTTTAAAAACATTCATAGAAAGTCAAGGAATAGAATTAAGATTATTCTTGCAATATGGAGTAGGAAGTCGTAAATATAAAAATTGGTATATTGAATTATCTAAAATAATAGATAATCATGAAGAAGATAAATTTAAAGAAGTAAAAGATTACTTACTAAATAATTATTATATAGACACAGAAAATGATAATAAAAATATCATAAGAAACTTTTTAGAAATAATAACTAATTATAATAAATATATAGAATTATTTACATATATGATAAGTAATAATTATAAACTTACTAGAGAAGATAAAATAGATTTAGAATTAATATTAAATCAAGATATAGAAGTAGAAATAAAAGAACCTAAAGATTTAGAAAAAGCAAAAGATGAAGTATATAAGAATTATCAAAAAAGAATAGATAAGAATGATTTATCACTTCAAGATATAAAAGATATATTTAATGATATGTTATTTTGTGATGCTGATAGTGAATTTGATAAAATAGGTAATAAAATAGGCTTATTAGAACTTAGAAAGAAAAATGTAAATTCAAGAGTTATAACTGATTATATAGATTCACTTATTAAATATATAGAGTTTATAGAACTTGTAAATGATAGTACAGATAGTGAAGCATTAAAAGATTCATTAAGATTAATGTTAGAAACTAATATTGAAGATTTTATTAAGTTAAAGAGTGATTTTAATAATATTGGTAACAAGATTAGAAGGTTATATGAACTTGAATCTCAAGTAAATCTTACTGATGTAAAGAAAGCTTCTAAATTGGATGGAGTATTAAGAAAAGATTTAGTAGATGAATATGGAACTGTATTAGATTTTAGTGATAAAAATTATGTATTATATGCTCATGTTATTAGTGGAAGTGAAACAGTAGATGAATTAATGAATGGTGTATCTTCTGGTGAAAAGAATTTTATTTCATTAAGTCCAATTAGTTATTTAGGACAAAGATATTATTATAATAATGCATTATGTAAAGTAATATTCGCATATGATAAAGTTCCTAATGAAAGTTTTATATGCAGTTCTAAAAAGAATTTAGGAAGCAATAAATTAATTAAAAAGAATACAAGTGAAGTAAAAAGAACTGATAGTTATCAAGAAGGAATATTAGATACAAGCAAGGCAACTACTAATAATGCTGAAGCTTTATTTTATAGAGAAGGCATGAAACCATGTGGTATTATTTTAACTAATGGAGTAAAACCAACTAAAGAAGAATTAGAAATACATAAGAAATATAATATACCTTTTATAATCACTCAAAGTAAAAATAAATGTATTATTGAGCCAAAATTAATATTTTCTATGAATGATGAATATTATGATTTCTTACCAAGTAATAGTTTACTTAATAGTATGTATGAAAAAGTAAATAGAAGAGTAAATTATATAGATAAAGATATTTATACAGGTAGAGAAATAGCATTATTTACTGATAGTCATTCAATGTATGAATCAACTATTGAAATTCTTGAAGATATAAGAAAAAGAGGTATTACTGAAATATATAGTTTAGGTGATAATATTGGTCTTGGACCTAATCCTATAGAAGTATTTGATATGTTAGAATATTATAAAGTTAAATCAGTAAGTGGTAATAGTGAATATTATAATACATTAGGAATTGCTCCATTTAGTTCGTACTTTGATACAGCTAAAACAGAAAATCAATTATGGACAGAAGAAAAACTTGGCTCTAAAAGAATAGAAGTAATGAAATCCTGGGCTCCATCTTTAGATATAAAAGTTGGTGATAAAAATATAGGACTATGTCATTTCATAAATGATATTAGATGGGATTTTGATAAACAAAATACATGGAGTTATCAAAGAGACTTTGTTAAAGGAGTAAATTCAAAACAATTTCTTTATACAAATAGTGAAGAAGCAAAAGCAGAACTAGAAAGATTATCAAGAAAGTTTAATGGTGATATGGCAAAAGGTGTTATTGATGCAATCAAACATCCAATATTTGATGGTAAAAGAGTAACAAATTATGATGCGATTTTACAAGGACATGTACATTTTCCATTTGAAGATTATATAGAAAATACAAATATACATACATTAAGAGGCGTTAGCGTAGGATTTAGGAACGATAGAAAAGATACAGCTTGTTATTATATATTAAGAGAAAAGAAAGATGGTACATTTGATATAGAAAAGAAATTAATAAGATATAATAGACATCAATTACTTGAAAATATATATTCTTCATCATTACCACATAAAGACTATTTACTAAAAATGGTAAAATAAAAAATAAAATTCAAAAAATATATTGATAAATATTTATTAATAGTGTATATTATCTTTAGTAGTAAATCTTAATAAAATAGGGTGCATAAATATGAATAAAAAAGTTAGCAGTACCAGTAGTAAAAAAAATAAAAAGAAAGATAATTTTGAAAAAACAGGTAAATTCTTCATAATCATTGCTAATTGTGTTAAATTACTATTGCTTTGTATAATCATCTTACTAAGCATATTTATGTTTGTATTATCGTTTGGTGATATATTTGCTTTAGCATTTGATAAAAATTATAAAATAACTAAAGCAAATATAACAGATACAACATTTAATATAACTGGAGACAAGTTTAAAGATTATAGATTCTTTAAATATGAAGTGTCATATGAATTTACAAAAGATAATCAAGATGTAGTTTATGCAAAAGATGTAATTATATCACCTTCATATTATTTAATACATAAATATAAAGACACAACATATGTAGTTTACAATATTGAAGATGATAAGAAAAATCATATATTCCAAGTATATCTTGTCCATTTTGTTGTTTCAATATTATTACTATATATATCATTTATAGAAATAAAACACATAATAAAGCATAAATCACTTAGTAATATTTAAAGAAATGATGAGTTAAATATCAAATAATTAGAAAAGTAACTCTCTTTTCTTTTTTTTTGACATTAAAATTGATATAATATTTCTAAGGATGTGAAATAATGGTAGAAAAATTTATGCCTGATATATATCAAAAAAGTATTTATTATATAAATTATGATAAATTATATAAAAAAGGAGTAAGATGCTTATTATTTGATTTAGATAATACTATAACACCTAGTCATGTTATTAAGCCTACTAAAAGACTTAAGAAATTATTTGATGAATTAAAGGATAAGGGATTTAAAGTTATTATAATGTCTAATGCTCCTAAACATAGAATAGAACCATTTAAATCATATTTATGTGTTGATGCTTGTGCTTTTTCATTAAAGCCAAGAAAAGATAAATATCTAAAGATAATGGAAAAATTCAAATATAAACATACTGAAATAGCTGCAATAGGGGATCAATTACTAACAGACGTGTATGGTGCGAATAGACTTGATATAGTAAGTGTACTTGTTAATCCAATGAGCGAACATGATTATAGTATCACATGGATAAATAGATTATTTGAAAAATTTATATATGGTAGCTTAGAAAAGAAAGATGTATTTAAAAAAGGTGAATATTATGACTAAAGAATGTTTAGGATGTGGATCAGTACTTCAAACAGAAAGTCCAGGTAAAGAAGGATTTATTAAATCAAGTGTATATGATAAATCTTTTTATTGTGAAAGATGTTTCAAAATAAAACATTATGGAGAATATAGTGTACTTGATAAAAAAGTAGATACAGATGGTATAGTAAGAAACATTAATAGTGATAATATGGCTAGTGTTGCTTTCTTAATAGATGTTCTTAACATAAATGATACAATAAAAAAATATATAAATAGATTTAAAAATAAAAAGTATATTTTAATAACTAAGAAAGATGTATTACCTAAGAGTTTAAAAGAGAAAAAGATAATAAGTTATATAAAAGATAATATTTGTAATACTGAAGATATTATGTGTATTAGTTCATATAAGAATTATAATATAGATAATTTTTTAAATAAGGTTAAGAACGATAATGTAAGAAGACTTTATATAGTAGGATTTACTAATAGTGGAAAAAGTACATTTATAAATCATTTACTCACAAGTACATTAAAAAGTCCAACTATCACTACAAGCAGTATACCTAATACTACTGCTTCATATATAACAATAAAACTTAATAATAAACTTACTATTGTTGATACTCCTGGATTTATAGATAAAGATGCCATATATAATTTTGTAGATTATAATAAAGTAGTAAAACTATATCCTAAAAAAGAAATAAGAGTTAAGACATTTCAAGTAAGAAGTGGTTATTCAATAATAATAAATGATATTTTAAGAATAGAAAATACTAGTGATAAAACAAATAGTTTTAGTTTTTATATGAATGATAAATTAAGATATGAAAAGGTTAAAGATAAAAATAGTAAATTAAGACATTTGCCTAATATAAATTATAGTGTAGAAGAAGGCACTGATGTAGTAGTAAGTGGTCTTGGATTTATTAGAGTAACTAAAGAAGGTAGTATTAAAATATATACTTTAGATGAAAAGATGATTAGTAAAAGAAAGAGTATGATTTAGATGAATAAAATAAATGTAATGAGTGAAAGTTTAGCTAATAAAATAGCGGCTGGTGAAGTAGTCGAAAGAATAGGTAATGTAGTAAAAGAACTTGTTGAAAATAGTATTGATGCAGGAAGCAAAAATATTAAAGTTGAACTACTTTTAAGTGGAACTAAACTTATTAAAATAGTAGATGATGGATGTGGAATGAGTAAGGATGATGCGATGCTTTGCTTTAGTAGACATGCTACTTCTAAAATAAAGAATGAAAATGATTTATATTTTATTAATACTCTTGGATTTCGTGGTGAAGCACTTGCTGCTATATCATCTGTAAGTAATGTTTCACTTGATACATATGATGGTAATGAATCTACTTATCTTGTTATTAAAGATGGTAAATTTTTAGTAAATAAAGTAGGTAGTATGAGAAATGGTACTATTATAGAAGTAAGTGAGTTATTTTATAATACACCAGCAAGACTTAAATTTATGAAAAGTTTACAAGCAGAATTATCTTTGACAGTAGGATTTTTAGAAAAGATTGCTTTATCACACCCAGATATATCTTTTACACTTATAAATGATAATAAAGAGATATTTAGAACATCAGGTAGTAATGATATGTATAAATGTATACATGAGATATTTGGTTACAATACTGCTAAAAATATGATTAAAATTGATGCTGAAAACTATGATTATATTATTCATGGTTATATAAGTAACTTAAATATATCAAAGTCTAACAGAAATTATATGATAACACTTGTAAATGGAAGAGTTGTATCAAATTTATCAGTTAACAGGACTATAAAAGATGCATATCATACAGTTCTTGCTGAAAATAAATTTCCAATAGTTGTTATATCTATTGAAACAGATCCAACGCTTATTGATGTTAATATACATCCAACTAAACAAGATATAAAGTTTTCTAAATTAGAAAGTTTAAATGATTTACTTTTTAGTACTATTAGAAGTGCGATTAATGAAAGTGATAATACATTTAAAGGATATACTGAAACTAAGAAGAGTGAAGATCTTGCTTTAACAGAAGATGAAAAAGAAAATAATTTTAGAACTATTGAAGCACTGAGACTTAACTTTAATGTTAATGAAGATGAAGAAAGTTATGATAGCGAAGAAGTTAAAAAGGAAGATGTGTTTATAAAGCCAGTAGGTTTAGCACTTGGAACTTATCTTATTGCTCAAGATGAAGATATTATGTATATGATAGATATACATGCAGCTAATGAAAGAATTAATTATGAAAGATATATGAAAGCACTAGAAGAAAAAGAAGTATATACTACAAGCATGTTATTTCCAATACAACTAGAGTATTCTCATAATGAATTTATGAATATAAAAGAACATATAGATGAACTTTATAAGCTTGGATTTGAAGTAGAAGAATTTGGTATTAACACTTTTAGAGTTACATCTCATCCATCATGGTTAAAAGAAGGATTTGAAGAAGAAAGTATACGAAGAATATTTGAACTTGTTGGTGAATTTAAAGGCGGATTTGATAGAGTTAAATTTAATGAGAAAGCAGCTATTAGGCTTGCATGTAAGATGAGTGTTAAAGCAAATACAAATATTGGATATAAAGAACAAGAAGAACTCATTAATGGACTATTTAGATGTAAATTTCCATATACTTGTCCTCATGGTAGACCAACTATTATTAAGTATCCAGTTTATGAACTTGAAAAATTATTTAAGAGAGTTAGTACGGAGTAAATTATGAGTAAGATAATATTAATAGTAGGGCCAACTGGTACAGGTAAAACAGCTTTATCTATAGAACTTGCTAAAAAATATGATGCAGTAATACTTAATGCAGATTCAACACAAGTTTATACTGAACCATTAATCGCAACAGCAAAGATAAAAGAAAATGAAAAAGAAAATATAGAACACTATTTATTTGACACAGTTTCACTTAATGAAGATTATACACTTTATGATTATCAAAAAGATGGAAGACGTTTACTTGATAAATTTATAAGTGAAAATAAGAATGTCATTATAGTAGGTGGTAGTGGATTATATGTAAAAGCGCTTCTTTATAATTATATTTTAGAAGATAAAAAAGAAATTGATATTGATTTTAGTAAGTATTCAAATGAAGAATTAAAGAGTAAAGTATTAGCTCTTGATCCTCAAAGTGATATTCATATAAATAATAGACAACGTTTAGAAGGATTCTTAAAACACTATTATGAAACAGGTAAAGTTATTAAGAAAACAGATGAAATCAATAATAAACTATATAATTTTATTAGTATTGGTCTTAAAAGTGATAGAGAAACATTATATAAAATGTTAGATAAAAGAGTAGACTCTATGTTTAATGAAGGATTACTTGATGAAGCAGAAAGACTATATAAAATGAATCTTAAAAATTATACTAATATAATTGGATATAGAGAATTAAATGAATATTTTAATGGTAATATAAGCTTAGATGAAGCAAAAGAATTAATCAAAAGAAATACAAGAAGATATGCTAAAAGACAATTTACTTGGTTTAATAATCAAATGAAAGATATTAAATGGTTTAATGTAAATTATGATAACTTTTATGATACAATAAAAGAAATAGAAAATTATTTGGGAGGTTTATGTGAAAAGTAGAAGAGAATTAAAAGCATTGTTACTTGCTGGAGTAGCAACATTATCACTAATGAGCGGTTGCTCTAAAAATAATAGTAAACCAGACTATGGATATTATGTTGAAATAGAAGGAGAACTCATAGAAATAGAAAATGTAACTTTCTTTCGTGCCTATAATAGTGGTAGAGTAGAATTGGTCTTTGAAGATGGATCACATATGATAATGCCAAGCTCAGATCTTTATAAAATTGATAAAAGTAGTGAATCACAAAAAGAATTTATTCGTAAACTAACAAAATAGACTTAAGAAAACTTAAGTCTATTTTAATTCTAAATAATCGTTTATATTGAAATTATGTTCTTTTTTATCTTTCTTTAATAGTTCATCAGTTGTTATCATATAGAAATTATGTTGGTTATTTTTATTTACTTCATCATCATCCCATGTAGCATCTATATGAGTCCATTTGCCATTATAATATATAACATTCCATACATGTTCACTACTTGTAACTTTAAAGTTTGGAATATGTAATTTATCAAGCATTAATGCTAAAGTATCAGTATAACCACTACATAAAGCAACACCATTAAATAAAGCACCATAAGCCTTATTAGATACAGATTCTCTATTATTTTCTTTATATTCTTCATCATACTTAATATTATCAATTACATAATCATGTAATTTCTTTATATTAGCACTACTTATAGTATCATTAATACCAAGCTGAGTAAATATTGAATTTAATTTCACATTAATCTTATCAATTTCATCATTAGTATATAATTTTTCTATTAAAACACTTATTTCATTATCATTAGTGATAACCGTATTATATTTTTTATATGAGTTAAATGGACTAACATAATTATTTATTAAATTAATATATTCACTGTCATTAGCTATAGTTTTAACATCATTAGCACAATTATCATAATCTTTATCACAATAAAATGTAAATTCATCCCAACCTTTATTCAATACAGTAAAATATATATTTTTAATATCATCTATATTTTTAGGAATAAAGTTATCAGTTTCATGTACTGTTTCAAAAGAATATTTTCTATTATAAACAGTTTTTTCTTCTGGAACATTTATCTTTGGTTCTTTCATATTAGTAATAAAGTTATTTACATCATTATTTATCTTATCAAAATTTTGAAAGAATAAAAATGCTATAAAACTTATCACTAAAAACACTAATATATATAATAATTTTTCAGTTCTTGTCATATTTACCTTACTTTCTAAATCAAATATACAATATAGTAGGGTAATAGTCAATATTTTTTAAATTTGTTTTTTAGAGTAACTTATTTCTTTTACTATTCTATTGACATTATCAACATTATCAGATTTTTCATCTAAAGCGATTTTGGATAATGCTACTAAATAATCATTAAAAGTTGCACTATATCTATATTTAGAATTAAAATAAGATTCAACTAGTGTTTCTATATTGCTGTTAAGTAAATTTGCTAAAAGTACGATATTGCTATTTTGTTTTGCAACGTATGCAAGTATTAA
Organism: uncultured Bacilli bacterium; assembly: GCA_934102215.1. Taxonomy (GTDB): domain Bacteria; phylum Bacillota_I; class Bacilli_A; order RF39; family UBA660; genus CAG-1000. The sequence continues at coordinate 85,022 of CAKOSH010000005.1, read as the reverse complement.
CTTAAGTGTATTTATATTTTTAGGTGGATAGTATCTATCATCAAATATAGTTTTACCTGTTATAAAAACTAGTATTTCATATACATCTGCATCAGTAACTCCATTAAAACCTCCACTACGTATTATATTATCTATATTTATATTTATTCTGTTTATTATATTATCTTTAATTTTTTGATTTAGCCATTCATTAAAAGTAATGTTAACTCCACTTGCTAAATATTCATCAATAAAATTTGAAAGGTCAAAAGGATTAATATTATATCCGTGGCTTTTCATTGCTTTTGATATGTAATCGAGTACATATTCTGTAAATGTTTTAGATACAAAACTTTTTGTAATGATATATGCAGTATATATATAATGTGCTGTTTTATATGAAGCTATATTAGCATATTTAAGGCCACTTTCATAATCTTTTAACCATGAAAATAAATCTTGGGGTTGTACATTACTATCAGTACAAGCATCAAAATACTCAGAATATTTATAATATAAAGCATCAAAGCTCATATGTAAGCATTGTAAATAATATATTATTCTTCCATTTCTTTTATATTTTTTCATAAATTCTTCATATGATAATTTACAAAATTCAATTTTTCTATTGTTATAATTTTTACATATGAATTCAAAAGCTAAATTAATTTGTTGTGTCTTTTCAGTAGCATCCTTTTCTTTATTTATATCTGGATGGTATTTAGTAGCAAGTTCCCTATATTTCTTTTTTATATCTTCAAGCGTATCATTTTTATTTACACCTAAAATATTGCATGCTTCATTGTAATTCATTATAATCTTTTCCCCTTTTTAAAAAATTGGCTATATTATATCATGCTAATATCTTTTTTTCAATGAAAAAGTAGACTTATGTCTACTACATTTGCATTATTTGACTTTCATTTTTCTTTAGTACTACTTTAACATGTTTATTGTTATTGTTAATTAATCCAAGTACTATATTATGATCATCAGCTTTATCAAGTGCTTTAACACAAGCTACTAATGATAAATAATCTTTGAATGACATATCAGTATCATTTCTTAAATACATATATGCATTAGCAAGAACATCAATATTACTACCAATCATTTCTGCTAAAGTAATTACATCTTTATCATTTTTAGATACATAGGCAAGAATCACAGCTGCTGTGTCTTTAGAACGAAGATTAGCTTTATATTTTGGATTAGTTTCTATATTTACATCTCCTGTTATTGCTTTTAATATTTCAAATAATTCTTCATTAGTTATATTATTAATTCCAAGATCAAAGTTACTATCAACTATTTTAGATATATTTTTTCTAACGTTTTCTGGAGAGTAGTTAAGCACTTTGCCATTTAAAAATTCCATAAAAGGTATACCTGAATTGCTTTTTATATATTCATTAATGTATTTTTCAAGCGTTTTCTCACTAAATTTGTATCTTTCATCAGAATTTATATCTGTCATAATTAAACGAGTAACAAAAGATACAAATGATATAGTAGGTGTGCTAGAAAGTGATTCAATATAATCATTGTATAATTCATTTATATTTGAAGATAAGTATCCATCAAGTCCATTTTTACAATAGTCTTTAACTTTACTAAAATGGGCTATCCATGCATGAATTGACATTGGCTTTTGATTATTGCTTAAACATGTTTCATAATATTTTTTATAATAGTTTTCATATAAAAAATGAAATCCTATTCCTGCTTTTTTTGCATAATATAAAACAAAACTATCATCTTTATATTTAGAAATAAATTCATCTTCTCTTATGTGCTTTTTATTAGGCTTATTTTCTCTTTTATCTTTATCATAATTCACATAAATAGTATCAAATGCATCAGTTATTTCTTTGATCATTTTCTTATGTTCTTCTATTTCTTCATCATTAGGTGTATTCATTACACTAAGTTCTAATATTTCTCTAAATGTTGTTCTAATTTTTTCTAGTGAATCATTTTTACTTACTCCTAATATTTTACATGCTTCATCGTAATTCATAAATTATCCTCCTTAATTACTTATACTTTCTTATTTATTTTCTTTATCAGTTAATCTTAATCTCATATTATTGTTTTCTTCATTAACTAGTTCAAATATTAATTCTTTATTTTCTGTTTTGCTGAGTGCAGTAGTACATATCATTAATGATAAATAATCTTTAAATGACATTTTATTAAAAAATTCACTATATACATATTCACTAACTAAATAATCTATATCTTTTCCTAACATTTTAGTAAGTTCAATAGTGTTAGTATCATGTTTTGCAACGTATGTTAATATCATTTGATACATATAAGTACTACGAATGTTTTTTATGTAATTTGGATCTTTTTCTGCTTTTGGATGTTCAGTAACAGCACGTAGTACTTCAATTAACTCTTCATCACTTACATTATCAAATCCTTTATCTTGTAATACTTTAGATATAGTTTTATCAACATTTGTTTTAGAATATCCAATCATCACTTGATCTAAATATTCCATAAATGATTCATTTGGTTTAGTACGTAAATATTTATTTAAATATTTTTCTAAAGTTTTAGTACTAATTTTATATTTTTTATGTTCATTTATATCATCTACTGCAGTATCTAAAATGTATTTAGAGAAGGGTATATGTAAATATATTATAGCTTTAGAATATTCCTCAAATAATTTATGTATATCATAATTTGCATCATTGCCAAATATATTTTTACGATAAGTGTTAGCTTTATCAAAGTCTGCTAACCATGCGTAGATTGACATAGGAATTCTACCCGAATGAAGACAAATATCTCTATATTGTTTATAGTAATATTCATATAATGTATAGAAATTTATACTATTATGATACATATAATATCTTACAAAACTATCTTTCTTATATTTAGATATGAAATTACTTACAGTAAGATAATCACGATTTCGTGGTACTTTTCTAACTATAACATTATCATAATTTTTACATATATAATCAAATGCACCATTTATATCATCAATCATAAATTTCATTTTATAATCATTAAGATCTAAATAACTACCTTTAATTAATTTTAGTATTTCTTTAACTTTGTTTCTAACATCTTCTAGTGAATCAGTTTCATTTACGCCTAGTATTTCACATGCTTCTTTATAATACATAATTTTTCCTCCTTAAGTTGTGTTTATAATAACACATAATATTTATATTTTTTAGCTAAATTAATATGGTTAAATTGAATTAAAACTCATTTATTTAATTTTGAGTTCTCTCATTATTGGTTTAGCTTTTTCAATATCTTCTTCTTTTGGTCTTTCAAATGCTTTTGGAGACTCATAGTGTAATTTAATATCTTCTATCAATTTACAAAAATGCTCAAATGACATATTTCTAAAGAAATAATTACTTTCATAATATAATTCTACAAGTTTTCTAGTATCACTTGTTAAATAATCCCATTGTCCACATTCATATCTATCGGCATAAGCTACTAGAATAGTAATAAATGTATTTTTAGTACGAAGATTATCTCTAGAATATGTTTTTTCATTGATACCGTTATCTCCTTTGACAGCTCTTAAAATTTCAATTATTTCTTCGTCAGTTACATTATCAAATCCTCTATCTTCTAATATTTTTTCTATATTACGTTTTACATTTAGAGGAGAGTAGTTGAACATTTTTCCATCTAAAAATTTAGTAAATTCAATTTTTGGCTTTGTACTTACATATTCATCAGCATATTTTTGAAATAATTTAACATCATCAAGTATATATCTTTGAATACAATATCTTTTCTTTTTTAAAGTTACTTGGGCATCATTTACTCTTTGTAAAAAAGTTTCCATTGAAAAATCAAAAAAAGTTTTTCCTGTTCTTATAATATCTTCATTATAAGTTTTTACATAAGCATCAATAGCGCAACAATTCTCATCCGTTGTACCTATAATATGACCAAAACCACATCTATAATAGTCATCAATTTTACTATAACCAATAAGCCAACTCATAACAGTTTCTGGAATTATATTATGTTTAAGACAAAGTTTATAGTATTTCTCGTAATAATTTAAATAAAAGCAAACAGAGTAGTCAATGTGAGTTCTTTTTAAGTAAAAAGAAATATTTTCATCTTTTTCACATGCATCACAAAATTTATCTACAAAAGAATCATATTCTTCTCCATCTAAAAGTTCTTGATATTCCTTTTTACCTTTTCGCTTAGCATCTTTAATATGTTCAGAAATAATATCATCCACACTAAGAGAATCTTTCTTTACTTTATTTATCTTTTTACTTATACCAGTGTTAGGCAGGGTAGTACGATTTGTTTCTATTTCTTTTTTATTTATATTAGTGCTAGGTGAGGTAGTATTATCTTTTTTACCGGTTTTATGATACTTACAAATAATTTTGAATGCTTCTTTTAATTCCTCTAATATTTTTTTAGAAATATAATCACTATATTTTTGTATGTCTTCTTCACAAATTTTTACAAGTGCATTATACTTTTCTAGAATACTTTCTAGTGAATCAGTTTCATTTACGCCAAATATTTTACAGGCATTTTTATAATCCATAATATTTTCTCCTTAAGTTGTGTTTATAATAGCACATCATATTTTCTTTATCAATAAAAAAAGTAGATATGATCTACTTATTTTTCATTAACTAATTTATTTAATCTTGTCTTATATCTATCTCTAGTATTTGCTTTAATAACACCTTTAGAAGCTGCGATATCTATTTTCTTAATAGCTTCAGGTAATTTAGCCATAGCTTCTTCCTTATTAATTGCTTTTTCAACTTTCTTAATAGCAGTCTTCATACTTGCTTTAACATCATTATTAAGAATTGTTGATTTCTTAGTAACTAGAACTCTTTTTTTAGCACTTTTAATATTAGGCATGATTCCACCTCCCTTAAAACTTATTTAATGATAACAAAAATAAATTAAAAAATCAATTATTTCGACATTTTTTTAATAATAAATATTATATATTTTATATATGGAAAAATTTAAGAGTAGAAAATTCAATAAAAAGAAAATTATATTTATATCATTTTTAATATTTTTTATATTAAGTTATTTTTATATATATAGAAATACTAATATATTAAATAATTACTTTAATAGTTATTTTAGTAGGGATGAAAAGTATGATCTTAAGAGTAGATTACTATATGATTCTCTTAATAAAATGGTTTCATTAAGTGATATAAATAATTATAAAGATGAAGATGATGATGTAATAATAATTGATAATATTGTAGATAATAATGTTAAATTTGATAATAGTAAGCCTATAGTTTATATATATAATACTCATGATACTGAAAAATATAGTGTACCTTTTATAAGTGATTATTCAGTAGCACCAACAGTTAAGATGGTATCATACATATTTAAAGAACATTTGAATAACGAAGGTATTAGCGTGCTTGTTGAAAATAAAAAGATAAAAGATTACTTAACTAAACATAAACTTAATTATTATGGCTGCTATGATGCGAGTAGAAGTTATATAAAAGAAGCATCTAAAAATAATGATTTTAAAATATTAATTGATTTACATAGAGACTCAGTTAAATATAAGCAAACATTATATACTAAAGACAATAAAAAATATGCTAAAGTGATGTTTGTAGTTACAACTAAACATAAATCATATAAAAAGAATTTAAAGTTTGCTGAATATTTAGATAACAAATTAAATCAAGATTATAAAGGAATAAGCAAGGGAATATATAAAAGAAGTGATGTTATATTTAATCAAGATCTTAATGATAACGCTATATTAATTGAACTTGGTGGTGTTGATAATCAAATAGAAGAACTAAATAATACATTAGAAATATTATCTAAAATTATAAAAGAATATCTAGGTGAAATGTATGGATGAAATAAAAGTACAAGAGAAAAATACTTTACTTAAGATAACATTATTTCTATTTATTATCTTTTTAATATTATATATTTGTAAAGAAACTGGATTTTATGAATATAAAGCACATAATAAATCAGTTTTGACAAGTGAATCTCTTAAGAAATTTGAAAATGATGTTAATGAAGGAAAAGATGTATCTTTAAAAGATTATGTTGTAGATGAACATATTGATTATTCTAATAAAGTAAGTAATCTTGGATATAATATAGGAAATACAGTTGAAAAGTTTATGAACGGTGGCATTAAAAAAACACTTAAAATAATAAGTGCATTATTCTATGAATAACATTGATACAACTTTAGTATATGTCCTTGTAAGAAGTCCACTACCAAGTAAAGTACCACCAAAATATCTAATAACTACTATAAGAGTTCTATTAAGTTCTTTTCTGTGTATTATATCAATAAGACCTCTAGTAGTGCCATTTGGTTCTTTATCAGCATGACTCTTTTCTATATTATCAAATTTATAAGCATATACAATATGTCTACATTTCTTATGTTCACTTTTTAATTCATTAATAATAGAATCAATTTCTTGAATATCATCAATTTCATATAAAATACTTATAAATTTTGACTTTTTTTCTTCTAAATACTTCTCATTTAACTTTTTCATATCTAAATTATATATTATTTTTAAAGAATTTAAAAGTAATTAATGATATAATAATAAATATGGAGGAATTATGGCAATTAAATTTACTAAAGAATTAAGAGAAGTACCTAAGAAAAGTGGATGTTATCTTATGTATAATAGTGATAATGTTGTAATATATGTAGGTAAAGCTAAAATATTATTTAATAGATTAAAAAGTTATTTTACAGGTAGAGTGACAGGTAAAACTAAGAAACTCGTAAGTGAAATAGATCATTTTGAATATATTGTTACCAATAGTGAAACAGAAGCATTTATACTTGAAATAAATCTTATTAAGAAATATGATCCTAAATATAATATATTACTTCGTGATGATAAAAGTTATCCATATATAGAACTTACTAGTGATAAGTATCCAAGATTAATAGTTAAAAGAGAAATAAATATTAATAAAAAGAGTAGTCATTTATTTGGGCCTTATCCTAATGTATATGCTGCCCGTAGACTTGTTAATTTACTTAATAGACTTTATCCATTAAAGAAATGTGATACTATGCCTAAAAAAGTATGTTTATATTACCATATTGGAGAATGTCTTGGTTACTGTGAACATAAAGATATAGATATAACTCCTATGAAAAATGAAATATTATCTATTTTAAATGGTAATGATACACTTTTAATAAATAAAATAAATGAAAAAATAAAAATTAATTCAGATAATCTAAATTATGAAGTATGTAAAGAATTAGTTGAAGAGTTAGGTTACATTAAAGAAGTATTTAAGAATCAAAGCATTGTTGAACTTGATGATAATATTAATAGAGATGTAATAAATTATTATTATGAAAATTCATATTTAAGTATAGTAATATTCTTTATTAGAAATGGTAAACTTGTTGGTAATAATTATAAGATAATACCTATCATTAATGATATAAAAGATACTCTTGAATATTATATAAGTACATTTTATTCTAAAAGTAATATTGCTCCTAAAGAAATAATAATGCCTGAAATAATAGATATAGATATGATGAGTAATGTATTAAATACAAAAGTTATAACTGTTAAAAGAGGCCCTAAGAAGAAATTATTTGATATGGCTTACAATAATGCTAAAGAACAGTATGATAAAGAGATAAGACTTATTTATAATAATGAAAAGCTTACTACTGATGCGAATGAAGAATTAAGAAATTTACTTCATTTAGATAAATTACATATTATTGAAGCATTTGATAATTCAAATTTATTTGGTACATTTAGTGTATCAGGTATGGTATCTTTTATAGATGGTGTTCCTTCTAAAAAGAATTATAGAAAGTTTAAACTTGCTTTTGATAAGAATGATGATGTTGCTTCTATGAAAGAAGTTATTTATAGACGTTATTTTAGAGTTTTAAAGGATAAACTTGTTATGCCTGACTTAATAATAGTAGATGGTGGTAATAATCAAATAAATGCTTGTAAAGAAATATTAGAAAGTTTAAACCTTAATATTAAAGTAATAGGTGTTAAAAAAGATAATCATCATAGTCCAGAATCTATAGTTGATGGAGATACTTATGAAATAATTAAGATAGATAAAAGTTCTAATGTATTTAGATTGCTTAGTCGTATAGATGAAGAAGTACATAGATTCACTATAAATTATCATAAAGAGATAAGAAGTAAAGGTAGTATATCAAGTGTACTTGATAATATAAATGGACTAGGCGATAAACGTAAAAAAGCGCTTATTAAGAAGTATGGTAGCGTTACTAAAATGAAAGAAGCAACTACATATGAACTTTCAGAAATAATACCACTTAAAGTAGCAGAAGAATTGCATGAATATTTAGAGAGTATGGAAAAATAGGTTAATGGATTGCAAAAATCTTCAAAAATTTGTTGACAATTAAAAATAACGCTGATATTATATAAGCAATTTTGGAGGATAATTATGAAGAATGATGTAATAAAATATAATAATTTAATAGGGCATATAGTTAGCAAGTTAAATGAATCTACTGGCGAAGAATATAGTTTTAGAACAGTTACTCGTTCAAGTTATGATGTATTTGTTTCTAGCGATGGAAGTTTTTCTGATCAGCCATCTTCTACTGATTATTATGTAATTGCCAAAAAAGATATACCAGATAAATTATTAATTGATGCAGTAGATTTATGCTTTAGATATCAAAAAATTTTACGTAAGTTAAAAGGCACTGATAGTGAAACTGAAAGAAAAAGAGCAGAAATAAGAAAACTTCTTGATTCATCAGTCTCTGAAATGGTAGGAAACTTCGTTTATTGCTATTCGGGATATTTTAGTACTCGCGGATATTCATATAGTGGCGGTGCTAATTCTTCTATTGAACTAGATTCAGCAAATAACTATTTCAAATATATTAATCCAGAATTATTAGATAAAACAATTGCAACAATAAAAACTACTCAAAAGAATTCTATTAGAAGAAAATTAACTAGGAGATATTATTAGTATTAATATATGTTCAAGGAGGGTACTATGAATAAAACAATTAAATATGGAGAATTATTGGAAATAATTTGCGATGAGCTTACGGAAAAGCATGGCAAAAAATTTGAAGTAAGAAGTGCTGATGAATCAAATGAATTTTATAATAGTAAAGTACAAAAATATGATAGCAAATCATTCTTAAGGCATTACATTATATGTTCTGAAGATGTTTTTAGGAAATATAATGCAAAAACAGAATTTATGGAGTTACTTGAAGCAGAGGAAAAAATAACAAATATTATAAAACTAATTCAATCATACGATAAAGCAATAGATGATTTTAGAGATGATGAAAGTAAACGAATAAGATTATCTGCTATGCGAGATATGGCATTAGAAACTTTAACTGGAGATTTTGTTCATTGTTATACTGAACGTCATAGTTTTGGTATGACTGATGGCAGTAGAGATTTAGATGAAACAATTAATGTAAATGATATTAAAGATAATTTTGAATATATAAGTCAATCATTAATCACTAGAATAAAATCTAGAATTGCAAAAGAAGATTCTATGTCTATAAGATTGACAAATGATCATACACAAAATCAAATATAATATTTCAATTAAAAAACATATAAATTTTTAAAAAGTATGGAAAAATAATTTATTAGATATGTACATTTTTGTAAAAATGTAATATATTATTAATACCAATTCGTTGGTGTAGTAAAAAAGTGGGTGAAGCCAGCCCTATAAATGGCAGCTAAAAAAGTTGACTAGGATTTTAATTGATTCTAGTCTTTTTATATGAAATTTTATTGACTTCATTACATTTAAACTTTATAATAAAAAACAATATTTAAAAACGATAAGGGGTATATATGTATAAAAAATTAAAGATTGTCAAAGTTGAATCAAAATATTGTAATTATTTAAGAAAATATGATTCACGTGTACCATATAATGCTGGTACTAAAGAGTTAAGACCATTTATAGGAGTATTATTTAGAGTTAATAAACTTGAATATTTTGCACCATTATCAAGTCCAAAGCCTAAAATTTAGATTTAAAAAATAAAATTGATTTAATTAAAATTTCTGGTGGAGAGTATGGCGTTATTAACTTTAATAACATGATACCAGTTGATAAAAACTATGTTGAATTTGATTTATCTAAAAAGTATGAAGATATTTCTAAAAATAAAAGAATTGAACTATTAAATAATCAACTAAGATGCCTCAATGAGAATAAGAAAGAAATATATTTTAAATCAAAACTATTATACAATTTATATAAAGAAAATAAGCTACCAAATAATGTGAGAAAAAGATGCTGTAATTTCATTTTATTAGAAGAAAAGTGTAAAAAATATAAAAGTGAATAATTGTTTTTCTTATTCATTATGTTATAATATTTTGTACAAAGGAGATATGATATGGAAATTACAATTGATACAATTAATGAACTAAGTATAGATGACATATATAACATATTATCTCCAGTTATCAATAAAATATATAAGAAATTTAGCTTTATTAATATATCAAAAGAAGAATATAATCTTGTAGTAAGAAATTCCATTTTAGAAACTAAAAGTACATATGATGGCAGTAACGAATATAATAAATATTTATTAAGAAAAATAAGTAAGAAAATACTTGCTAAAATAAAAGAAGATATAAGGGATCCAAGTAAAGCATTTAATATTATAAATGGATATATAAATCAAGAATTTCCTAGAAATATAGATTATGATAATGCAATCAGCTCATTTAACAAATTAGAAAACTTTTTAGAATTATGTGATTTTATATTGAGTGCTGATATTATAGAAAGATTAATAACTGAAAATAAATTAATTATAAAACTTTTAAATGCTATATTCGAAATGGATAAAGATGAAATAGTAAATGGTAAATTTGATGAATCATATAGTGATTTAATAGTTTCATTTATAGAAATTTATTGTAAAAAGAATAATATAAAAATAAAAGAATCAAAACTAAAATATGAAGATTTTGGTGTTTTTGCTAGTCAAGATAGTACTAGTATATATTTAAAAGAAATACAAAACTATGGAAAATTTAGTAGAGAAGAAGAACTAAAAATAATAGCTAAAATTAAAAATGGAGATATAAAAGCAAGAAATGAATTTTTAGAACGTAATTTAAAATTAGTTGTTTCAATTGCGAAAAAATATCAAGGAAGAAGTATTCCCTTAATTGATTTAATTCAAGAAGGTAATATTGGACTTATGAAAGCACTTGAAGAATTTGATATAAATATGGGATGTAAATTTAGTACTTATGCTACGTGGTGGATAAGACAATCAATCACAAGATATATTGCTGATAAAAGTAGAAATATAAGATTGCCAGTTAATTTTTATTATGAGATTAGTAATTTTAGAAAAATAAAAACTCATTTAGAAAGAGAATTAGGTAGGGAACCAACTATTTTAGAGCTAGCTAGAAAAACAGGTAAAGGTAAGGATACTATATTAAGATATCTTGCTTATTTAAATGATACTAAAAGTTTAGATGACAAAGTAGGTGAAAAAGAAGATACAGATTTCTCATACTTTATACCATCAAAAGAAGAACCTTTAGAGAAAAAGGCAATAAGAAATGATTTATCTATTAGAATAAGTGAACTTCTTAAAAAATGTAATTTAGGTGATAAGGAAATAGATATACTGACATCAAGATATGGATTAAATGATCAAGACATTTTGACCTTAGAAGAAATAGGTCAAAAATATAACATAACTCGTGAAAGAGTAAGACAACTTGAAGCTAAAGCACTAAAGAAAATAAGAAATTCTGTTTACGTGAAAGAATTTGCTGATTTTACTGATTGTCCTGATAAAGCATTAGAAAATCTTATGAAAATGAGAGAAGCATATGCATATAATCCTACTAGTCATAAAAAGAGTGTTATTGATGAAGAAAAAGATAATAAAGGGAAAAGTAAAAATATTTATGACATATATATTGATAAAGGATTCTTTAAAGAAGAAGTAGCAGAAGCCATTAAATCTTTATCAGAAGAAGAAATGGATTTATTAAAATCAAGATATGGAGATAATTTAGATAAATGTCCAATTACTAGAATGGATAGAAATGAATTTACAGAAAAATTCCTACATAAATTATTTTCCAAGATTTTATTAATAATGAAAAACAATAGAGAAAAAGATATGATAAAAGAACCTAAAAATGAAAGGAAGAAATATATGAAAACGCCTAGAAATATTTATGCTATATTTAGAGAACAAGGATATAGCGAGGAAGAATTAACTAAAGCAATTAAATCTTTATCAGAAGAAGAAACAGAAATGTTAAAATCAATATATGGAACTGATTTTACAAAAATACCTACAGTTACACTTAGTAAAGAAGAAAAAACCAAATTATATTCAGTTATTTTTACAAAAATTAGAAGAAAAATAAAAAAGTATAGAAATTCACAAACTGTTACACAAGATGTAGAAAATAAAGCTGAAGTAACAAGTGATAATGCTGAAGTGAGAGATACAAAAGATGATGTTAAAATAGTAAGTGATAATGCTGAAGTAATAGATACAGAAGGTAAAGCAAAAGCATTAAGCAATAGTGATGATGAAATTGATGATACTAAAAAAGTAATTGCAAGTAATCAAACTGATGTTCAAGAAGAAGTACCAGTAATCGTTCCAATTAAAGAAGTAGAAGTATCTACAACTCCAACAGTAAATAGTGGGTATGGTAAATTTTTAGAATTATTAAAAACACCTACATTTAGTGATATGTTAAGTATTTTAACACCTAAAGAAGCAGTAATAATTATGCTTAAGTTAGGTTATATTGATAATAAATATTTTAGTACAGATAAAATAGCAGGATTCTTAGAAATTGAACCTAGTGAAGTTAGCGAAACTACTAAGAAAGTGATACTACTTCTTAAAGAAAGAATTAATGATTATATAGATTTAGCTATAAATGAAGTATCAAAAGGAGATATAGTTACACTTAAAAAAGAACAAAAATAAAACAAAAGTTTGACACTTTGTAACAAATATGATATAATATGCGTACTTAATTGAAGGGGGATTTGAATTATGTTATGGAATATATGTTCAGTATTGTTTTTAGCATCTGGTGCATGTGAAGGATTAAAAGAATATACATTTAGAAAAAGATTAGAAAGAGAAGGATATGAAATAGATGATAATAGATCTACTACTGAGAAAGTATTAGGATTTATTAGAAATTATGCATATCTTTTAGTGCCAGGGTATAATATTTATAAGGCTGGTAAAAAATTATTTAGAGAAGAGGATGAATATTATGCTTCTAGATTTAATAGCTTTAATAAAAAGGGATTACTTGTTAAGAGAGAAGAAGTAAAGGAAAAAGAACAACCTAAACAAGTAGAACAAGTTAAAGAAGTTAAAAGAGAAGTAAAAAGTGAACCTAAAAAAGTAGTAACTGTTCAATCAGAAAATAAAGGTTATACAATTGATGAAATGATTCATATGAAAAATTATTATATGAATCAAGATAGAAGATTGCGTGCTAGATATAAAACACTTAAAGAAAAAGGTGCTAGTGCTAGTGAAATTAATGAAGTAGTTCGTACTATTAAAGAAGTAGATAGTAAATATTATGAACTTGATGAAGCAATACTTAGAAGTAAAAGTAATTCAGTTGTAAGAACTAAAAAACAATAGGAGTTTTAATATGGCTAATAAAAATCAATCAGAGTTACTTAATACTTGTTTAAGTGAACTACATCAAAGCCTTAGTAGTAAATTAATTCAAGTTAAAAACGCTGCTAGTAAATATGTATCTAAGAGTTCAGCAAGTGAAGTTCAAAGATTTACGATGCATGAGTTAATTGAATTAAGACATTATTATATGGGTGAAGATCAAAAATTAAGAGAATGTTATAGAAAACTTAAAGGACTAGGTGCTTCGGCATCAGAGCTTAATCAAATAGTTACTCTTGTTAAGAAAATAGATGAATTATATTGTATAGCTGATGACATTATAAAAGAGAATGAAAAACATTCAAGTAAAAAACAACCTATAATGAAAAAATAGAAAAGAGGAAATATGACAAATATCGATGAACAATACTATAGATGTATCATACAACAAATAGCAATGTTAAAAAATTATTATGCGATGGTATGCTATGACTTTCGTAAGAAAGTTGAAGGTATGGAAGGCAGAAAAGCAACAAGAAGTGAACTTAAAGCAATGTCTGATGAAATTAAAACAATAAATAAAGTTTATATAGAAATTACTGATATGATAAAAGAATTACAAAGTACAGATAAATTTCAAAGAAAATTTGAATCTAAAAAAAGAAATGTTCAAAGCAATTAAAAATAGAAAAGAGGAAATATGACTAGTTTTGATAAACAACGTGCTGAAATATTGTCATCTTTGAAAAAGACAAATGAAGAAATGGAAAAACAACAAGAAATGTTTTTAGCATCTTGGAAAAGAACAAGTGAAGAAATGGAAAAGCAACAACTAAAAATGGCAGCCAATTGGAAAGAAATGAGTATGGATGCTGAAAAACAGTTTGCTGAAATGATGAAGGAATGCAAAATAAGTTCGAACTATAAAAATTCTGGATTGGATTTTTGTGCAAAAGAATGTATTGTGCAACAATTAATAATGCTTAGAAATTATTATGCAATGGTTGATAAAGATTTACGTAAAAGATATAGAAGCATTCAAGGTAAAAAAGAACATTCATGTGAACTTGGAGAACTTGTTAGAGCAGTTAAAACAATAGATAAACTTTATTATCAAGTTAATGATATGATAAAAGAATTACAAAGTACAGAAAAACTTCAAAGAAAACTAGGCTCTAAAAAGAATAATAAATAAAAGAATATAAAAGGAGGGATAAATATGCCTGATATAGATTTAGGTGAATATAAAGATACATATAGATATTTAAGCGAAAGAGAAAAAGAATTATCATTATATTTAGAAGAACTCAAAAAAGAATATATGAGAGTATTACAAGGTGGAAATAGATATGCTATAGATGTTATGCGTGAAAAATATAAATCAACAATAAGAATATATAAATATCATGTTGATTTCATGAGAGAAATATTAGCAAAGAAATCAACTGAAGAAAGTAAAAATCAAAAGCCACAAGAATTAATAATGAAGTAGGTGAAAGAAAATTTCATCTTTTTTATTGTAATTATACTTTTATTTAGTAACAATTTTATGTATAATATTTCATGTGATGTGTTATGAAGAAAGTATCATTATATCCAGCTGATGTATATCAAGTTATAGATAAAAGTTTATTATCAAGTAGTGATAAACTTGTTTTAAACATGCTTTATATGCCTATTATAGGTAATATTGCTGTAATGTTATACTTTTTCTTACAAACTGAAACTAAAAATACATTTATATCATGTGAACTAACTCATAAACATTTAATGACAAGTATGGGTATAACACTTGATAACTTAAAAGAAGCAAGATTAAAATTAGAAGGAATAGGACTTTTAAAAACTTATTATCATGAGGGAGAAGTAAATTCATATGTATATGAATTATATAGTCCGGTATCAGCAACAGAGTTCTTTACTCATCCTATATTTAATGTAGTACTATATAATAATGTTGGTAAAACTGAATATAATAGACTATTTGAATACTTTAAAGTACCACATATGTCACTACGTGATTATGAAGAGATAACTGCTCCATTTGATGCAGTATTTAAAAGTAGAAATTATAGTCCTCTTGAAATAAGTAGTGGTGAAGTTGTATCTAAGAATAAATTATTATTAAAATATGAATTAGATTTTGATTTTGATCTAATGGTGTCTTCACTACCAAGTGAAATGTTCAACCAAAAATGTTTGAATAGAAGTATGAAAGAATTAATAATTAATTTAGCTTTCTTATACGAGATAGATCCAGTAACAATGGCTGATATAATAAGAGCATCTTTAAATGAAAAAGGTAATATTGATAAAGAAGATTTAAGACGCAATACAAGAAAATATTATCAATTTAATAATAACAATAGACTTCCAAGTTTATTATTTAAGAGTCAACCTGAATATTTAAAGAGTGCTAGTGGAGATAATAGTAAGCGTGGTAAGATTATTGATGTATTTGAAAGTCACTCACCATACGAGTTCTTAAAGGCTAAATATAAAGGTGCTAAGCCTACTGAAAGAGATATGAAGATACTTGAAAGTCTTCTTATGGATTTAAATCTTAATCCAGCAGTAGTAAACGTATTAATAGATTACACTCTTAAGACAAATAATAATAAGCTAGTAAAAGCATATATAGAAACAATAGCAGGTCAATGGAAAAGATGTGGTGTTGAAACTGCTAGTGAAGCTATGGATTTAGCAGAAAAAGAGCATAAAAAGAGACTTAAAAAAGAACCTACAAAGAAAATAAATAAAGTTATTCCTAGTTGGTTTAATGAAAAAATTGAATCGAAGGAAGGCAATAATGTAAATGATGAGGAATTTAAAAATTTTATAGAGGAGTTTAGAAAATGATTAATGGAAGTAGTTTTGTTAAAAAAAGTAAAAAGACTATTAATGATGAATTAAGACGTGATTTTGTTCTGGCAGAAAAAGATGAAACTGTAAAAAAATTATGTAATAGATTAAAATGTAATGAAGAAATACTTATGAAATATACAAGTAAACTTATTGATTCAGCGTGCGAACTTAAAAATTGTTCGAGATGTAAAAAATTAGATTCTTGTAAAAATATGATAAAAGGGCATGTTTATTTTCCAGAAGTAACAAAAGATTTTATAGAGTTTTCATATAAGCCATGTAAATATTATAAACGAAATAAAACAAACAATACAGTATTCTTTGAAACTCCTAAGATACTTATGAATGCTTCATTAAGCGAACTTATATCTGAAGAAGAAAGAGCAAATATCTTAAAATATATAAAAGACTTTTTAAAAAAGAAAGTAAATGGTGAACCTGTTAAAGGACTTTATTTAAGCGGTTCCTTTGGTAGTGGTAAATCATATATATTAAGTGCTTTATTAAATGAACTTTCACTTAAGGGATTTTATTGTGTCAATATTTATTATCCATTTTTACTGAATAAATTAAAGTCATCATTTAATGATTACACTTATAATGATATTATGGATGAATTAATGACATGTGATGTTCTCTTAATTGATGATATTGGTGCTGAAAATAATAGTACTTGGGCTAGAGACGAAGTGCTTGGAACTATACTTCAATACAGAATGGATAATGTTCTTACAACATTTTTTACTTCTAATTTTTCAATTAATGAACTTGAAAACGTTTTAGCAGAAACAAACAGAGAAATAGATGTAATAAAAGCAAAAAGGATAATAGAAAGAATAAGGTTTTTAACAGTTGAGCAAAGACTAGTAAGCAAAAACAAAAGATAAACATTTGTTCGCTTGCGGGGGGGGTAAATTTTGCTATAATGATCACAGAATAGGAAGTGTGATTATGAATAATAGTAAAAAATATCTCTTTTTAATTGTAACAATTTTACTTGTAGTGATTGGAGTATCACTAGCATACTTCGGTATTACGATAATAGGTAATGATACAGCAAAAGGTAATAATGTAGTAACAGGTAACTTAGAACTTACATTTAATGATACAAATGAAATAACACTAGAAAATGTTTTTCCGGGAGATTATATTACAAAAACTATATTGGTTAAGAATACTGGCACAAAAGAAGTAAGTTACAACTTAGTATGGACAGAGCTTACGAATGAAATTACTAATAATGAACTTGTTATAGAAGCAACTTGTAAAAGATTAAATAGTAGTGGAACTGAAGAAGGTACATGTAATTCTATATCACAAACACCAATAAGTGACACTACATTAAAAAAGAATATTTCAATAGAACCTAATGTTACTCATGAATACAATATTACTATTACTTTTATTGATACTGGTAAACCACAGAATTATAATAAAAATAAAACTTTTGAAGGTAAACTTGGTATAAATGAATCTGCAGTAAAAACTGTTTATTGTACATATGATGGAGAACTTACTCAGGGAGCAACTTTTGTACAAGGAAACTTTACCTATCACTATAAAGAAAAAATGTATGAAATTGTTACTGGTGAAGCAGCAGCAGGAAAAAGGTGGTTTGCTATAAATGAAGATGGATGGGGAGTTATACTTACAAATCCTAACTCAACAGAACCTATTGATACTAGTGAAGTTTGTACATATATAAATGGTAAGCCTATTGTTTCTATGTCTGGAATGTTTGATGGCAATCAAGCCACTAGTATAGATTTATTTACATTAGACACTTCTAATGTAATATATATGGATCATATGTTCAATGAAAGTAAAGCCACAACATTGGATGTAAGCAGTTTTAATACTTCTAGTGTTACAAACATGTATGGAATGTTTGCTGGAAGTCAAGCTACTGCATTGAATTTAACTAATTTTGATACATCAAATGTAACAAATATGAGTTATATGTTTGTTGATACTAAAGCCACAACATTGGATGTAAGCAGTTTTAATACTTCTAGTGTTACAGACATATATGGAATGTTTGCTGGAAGTCAAGCTACTGCATTGAATTTAACTAATTTTGATACATCAAAAGTATCAAAAATGGATTATATGTTTGCTAGTACTCAAGTTACTACTTTAGATTTAAGCAATTTTGATACAAGTAGTGTAAGTAATATGAGTTATATGTTTAATGATTCAAGCAAACTTAAAACAATATATGCTAGCGATATGTTTGTGGGTGATAATTTAGGTGAGTCTGATTCCATGTTTTTGGGTTGTACAAGCTTAGTAGGTGGAGCTGGAACAACATATGATGAAGAGTATATAGATTTTACATACGCTCATATAGATGGCGGAACAAGTAATCCGGGATACTTCACTGCTAAATAATGATATATTTTATTTATATATTTAATTATCAAGTGAAATTTAGAAATTGAAAA
Source organism: uncultured Bacilli bacterium (assembly GCA_934102215.1). GTDB lineage: Bacteria > Bacillota_I > Bacilli_A > RF39 > UBA660 > CAG-1000. The sequence continues at coordinate 66,041 of CAKOSH010000005.1, read as the reverse complement.
GAGGTGTGATTGACAAAATTGCACTTTTTTGGTATAATATGTACATCATTAAGGGGGAATATAAAATGATGGATATTTTATTAATATATGCAGTAATGCAACTTATGTCTACAGCATTTGGTTTAGCAGTTATTGGAGCTGTTAGATCCTCAATAGAAGAAAAATTACAAGATAAAGGATATGTACTTAAAAATAGAAACAGTTTATATAAATTCAATGAGAAACTTGGAAACTTTTTAAAAGGATTTATTCCATTCTATTACGCTATCAAAGCAGTTTCACTAGTTCAAGGAAAGAATCCAATTAATAGAGCAGTTGAAGAAGAAATAGTAAGTGGAAACTATATTACACGTGATGAACAACTTGATATATTCCGTGAAGAAGAAGCACGTAAACAAAACGATCCAACAATTGCTCATGAACCAAGAATAATGTTTGAAAAACCTGAAAAATATAAAGCAACTAGAAACAATATAGAAAATCTATATGATACATATGAAACACCAATTGAATATGTAACTAAATTAGATACAGAAGCTGAAAAATTAGATATTACACCATTTATGAATGAAGGAAATGTTAAACAAGTAGTTGTAAATGGAGAAGTAACTAATCAAGACATAGCAAGAGCTATAAGTGAGCTTAGCGTTGATGAATTAGAAACCCTAAGAAGCAAAATAGTTGAACTTGAAAACATTAAAAGCAGAAATAGATCATTTTCTTTAGAAAAAAATATTGCATAAGAAATTTTGATGTGTTATTATATATTTGTAAAGACATAATTGGACGAGATAAATAATATAATTATCGTAGAGAGTTAGTGCATGGTGAAAACTAATATAATTGATTATTTGTTACTACCAATTTTATGTGGTTAATAGCCAACGGGTAGTTTCGTTAATAACTAATAAGCTAAATATAGGGATGGCACCGTCATTTATGACTCCTTGGGCTATCCTTTTTTATTTCTTCTGGAGGGTTTATGAAAGAATATAAAAGTGTAACATTATCAAAATTTTTATCAAGATTTCTTATGGTAGATGGAATGGCACTGACAAAAGTCACCCACGCTGATGTTAAGATGTTGTTTCCAATGCTTAAAAGATCATCATTTGAATATGTAGAAAAACATCCTGAAGAAGTAATGATGGGACGTATACTTATGGTTAATGATGGTAAAAAAGTAATACCATATATAGTTCCTGAAGTAAGAAAAATAGAAATAGATATAACTATGATGCCAAAATTTGCAGAAGAAAAACGAACTGGTAAAAGAGAAACAGATTATACCAAAATGAGAGTATATGAACTTAAAAGTTTATTAAATTTAAGATTTAATACATACAAAGTTAGTAGAAGTGCAAGAAATGAACTTGAAAATAGAGGAGAATTATTAAAAAAGAAATATAAAAGAGTAAAGAAAGTAGAATTGGAGGAAGAATAATGATAAATATTAAAGAAAGTAAAGAATTAAATACTTTAAATCACAGTTGTGCTCATCTTTTAGCACATGCTGTAAAACATTTATATCCAGAGGCTAAATTCTGGGTAGGTCCAGTAATTGAAGATGGATTTTATTATGATATTGACTTAGGAGATATATCACTTACTGATGATGATTTAGTAAAAATAGAAAAGGAAATGAAAAAGATTTCTAAAGATAATAAACTTATTAAGAGAAAAGAAATAAATAAAGAAGAAGCTTTAGAGATGTTTAAGGATGATCCATATAAAATAGATTTAATTAGTAGAATGGATGAAAATGATACAGTTATATCTTGTTACGAACAAGGAGACTTTATTGATCTATGTAGAGGTCCACATGTAGAAAGTACTAAACTAATTAAATACTTTAAATTATTAAAAGTAAGTGGTGCTTATTGGAAAGCGGATTCTAAAAATAAGATGCTTCAAAGAGTATATGGAATATGTTTTAATAATGAAGAAGATTTAAATAATTATCTTGCATATCTTGAAGATTGTAAGAATAGAGATCATAGAAAAATAGGTAAGGAAATGGAAATATTTATGACAGATGATTTAGTTGGTCGTGGACTTCCAATGTTTTTACCAAATGGATATATTGTATGGCAAGAACTAGAAAATTACATTAAGAATAAAGAAAGAAAACTAGGATACCAACACGTTCTAACACCATGTGTTGGTAATGTAGAATTATATAAGACATCAGGACACTGGGATCATTATAAAGAAAATATGTTCCCTGCGATGGAAGTTGATGGAGAAAGCTTTGTATTAAGACCTATGAACTGTCCACATCATATGATGATTTATGCTAATAAATTGCATTCATATAAAGATTTACCTATTAGAATAGGTGAAGTAGCACATGATTTTAGATATGAAGCAAGTGGTGCTTTAAAAGGCATTGAACGTGGAAGACATTTCTGCCAAAATGATGCTCACTTATTTGTAACAAAAGAACAAATCAAATCAGAATTTAAAAATGTTGTTGATTTAATATTTGATACTTATAAAGATTTCAATATTACTGATTATAGATGTGTTTTATCACTAAGAGATCCTGAGGATAAAGAAAAATATCATCCAGATGATGAAATGTGGAATAAAGCTGAAAATGAACTAAGGGAAGTATTAAATGAACTTGGTATTGAATATACTGAAGAGATAGGTGAAGCAGCATTCTATGGACCTAAATTAGATGTTAATGTTAAGCCAGCAGTAGGAAACGAATATACTTTATCAACTTGTCAACTTGATTTCTGTTTACCTGAAAAATTTAATCTAAAATATGTTGATAAAGATGGAGAAAAGAAAACACCAGTAGTTCTTCATAGAGCAATTTTAGGATCACTTGATAGATTTATGGCGTATATCTTAGAAGAAACTAAAGGTGCATTACCATTATGGTTATCACCAAAACAAATAAATATAATACCAGTAAATATGGAATATCATTTAGAATATTCTTCTAAAATAAAAGAATTATTAGATAAAGAAGATTTTAGAGTTGAATTAGATGATAGAGATGAAAAACTAAATTATAAGATGAGAGAAAGTGTTTTATCTAAAGTACCATATACACTTATATTAGGTGATAAAGAAAGAGATAATAATACAATAAGTTATCGTTTACGTGGTGAAAAAGAAACAAATACATTAAGTATAGAAGAATTTATAAATAAGATTCATGAAGAAATTAATAATAAGAAGTAGAAATACTTCTTTTATTGTGACTAATTTTTAAATTATGATATAATAGGCATAAGGAGATAAATATGATTTTACTAGCAATTATTATATTATGGATACTATTTAAATTATGGTTAAATGGTAGTGATGTATTTAAAGATAATAAAACTAAAAGTAATTTAAAAGATGATTATATCAAAAAAGGAATATATGATTCATCTAGTTTTGAAGAAGAAGATCTAGAAGATGATGATTACCATTATGAAGATGATGACTAAATAATAAAAATATCATTAAAATATTAATTAGAAGTAGTAATACTTCTTTTATTGTGTTAGTATATTGACTTGTGATATTATGATTGATTTTAAAGAACTTATAGAATTATTTATATTAAGAACATTACCTAGTATTAAGAGTGAAAAAGAGATACCTAATATTAATTTTATATTTGATAATAATAGTATAGAATTATTTAATTATGTAATGAAGCATCCATTTAGAAAGAAAGATGCATAGACTGAAGATATCACTTCTAAAGATTTAGAAATTACTAAAGAAGTAAACAATATGAATCCAAATTCTAATACTATTATTATTGATGATGGAGTATCTTTCTTTGATTATCTAACTTCTATTGTAAATGAGCATTTAAAGCTATTTAGAGAGTATGATTATACTTTGATGACTAGAAGTACTACAATGTCATTATTAACTAGAATATGGCTTAGAATGGATGATAATGACTTTAATGATGTTATATCATTTTTAAGAAAAGAATTAGATTTTTATAAAGACAGAACACTTGATAAATATAGGACGGAAACATATATAAGTTCTTATGAAGGAATTGATTCTTATGCTGAATGTAATATTAATGAGTCATGGGATGAAACTACTAGAAGTATGAATTTTAGATTAGAAAGTAATGGTGAAAGTCATACTATATCAAGAATACTTTATGATATAAGAAGTGAAAATGGTATTAAAGTATGCTATATATATGGTGTTCAAAATAATCTATTTAATATAACAAATAAAAGAATAGAAAGAAAACTATATAAATTAAATAAAGGTATTGATAATCCTAAAGTGCATCCTAATCAATTGTATTCTCTTATATTATTTTTAGAAATATTAAAGAAAGAAGGAATTACTACTATTAAAGTACCTAAGAATCAAACATTAAGTTATGGTTATCATAAGATATTAAGTAATAATGAAAAATCAAATTTTAAAGCAAAATGGCCTACAGAAAAAGTTAGAAAAATATATAGTAGTGATGATGAAGATAGTGTTAGTAAAAGACATGAATATGAGCTTGATAAAGAGTGGTTTAAACATATTGTTGGTAAAGAAGATACAATAGAAAGACTTAAAACTGATAAACTATTTGAATTACTTAGAAGATTATGTTTATATGATCCTAGTTTTGAATTTGTTGGAATAAGTCCTAATAATGATGAAATTTTAGTATATAAATTAAGAAAATAGTAACTCTATATCAAATTTTAAATAAAAAATCAAGAGAAAATTCAAATAAAATTTGACAAATTGACACTTTTATGGTATAATCTACTTACTAAATCATTAAGGGGGTAATGGTTATGAAGGGTAGATATATTTTAGATTATTTAGATGAAAATAATTTTAAGAAATTAGAAAGAAGTTTAAAAAAATATAACATGGTTGCTTATAAAAAGTTAATGTTTGATTTTTATCCAAAATTAAGAAGTGGTGAATTTGTAGGAGAATTAGTTTCAATTAATAAACATGAACAAACTGAAACATATGATTTAAAATTACCAACTGATTCATTATTTGTAAAAGTATATGGAGAAGTTAAATTAAACTATACTGTATATAAACAAAATAATATTGTTATGTTAAATAATTTAGAACCAAAAGATATATTATTAGATGGTCATAAATCTGAATTAACTGCTTATAAAGGAATTATGATTTCTAAAGCAAATGCTCAAAAAGAAATGTTTAAAATTGACTTATTATGTAGATTAGAAGGAAGAGAGTAGTCCTTCTTTTTTATTGTAATGAAATGTTATTTTCTTGTTCTAATTTTCTTGATTTAACTATTTCTATTGCTTGTTTTAATTCATTATCTTTATAAGTGCCATATTCATATGGCATAAGTAAATCTTCTTTAGTTTTAATTGAGGGCTCTGTTTGAAACTCTTCTAAATTATAAAATGTAGATGGGATAACTATTTTAGTATCATTTCTTCTTAATATGTCAGTAGTAAAAGAATAGGGCGTTACTCCAAAGCCATCACCGGATGTATGACTACCAATAGTAGTAGCAAATCCTGTTTTATTAGAAAATTTTGATAATGTATCGCAAGCAGAATAATTATCACTATTTATAAGTAAATATCTATTTTTAATAGTAGAATTACTATTTCCAATAAAAACAGAGCAATCTAAACTACTAGTACCATCTTGAAGTCTTTTTAAAGAAACATTAATATCTTCACCAAGTCCATTAATTATTTCATTTGTTTCACCATAAGATTGCTTACCTATAGTAGAATCTACACTATAATTAAGTATATATTCTTTATCAGAAAACATACTTAATAGACTAAACCATTCATCACTACCACCTTTATTACCACGTATATCAATTATTAAATCACTAATATTATTACTATTTAGATAGTCAGCAATTACATTTAAATATTCAGTTGGACCAATTATTTCACTACCTAAAAAATTATACTTTTCTTTAGAAGTAAGCATTTCATGACTAAAACTATTTATCCTTAAATATGGAATGCCATCTATAATATTAAAGACAATGTTATTAAAATAAGGATTATCTCTTTTAATAATTTCATGATTAAAGTCTTGAGAACTCATAGGTTCAATAGTAATTTCTTCATCACCAAAGGAAATAGTTTTAGCACTTTCACTAGGTATTATTAAATTCTTAATAAACATTTTTCCATTTTCAAAAGAGTAACTTCCTTTAAAATTCAAAATATATTTGTCTATTTTGATGCCATCAATCATAGTGACTTCTTTATTTTCTAATTCCTGATTTACTGCTTTAATTACATAGTATTTACCATCTTTATATTGAATACATAATGGAATTATTTTATCAAGTTCATCACTTTTAGAAGATAAATACGCATGTCCTTCATGTAAACTAGTCATGAAACTATCTATTATTTCTAAGTATTCTTGATCACTCTTTATATTTGAAAGTTTAGTAATAATTCTATCATAAGATTCACTACTAAATGGATTTACATTATTATTTGATAATACTTTATCATTATAATCTTTCATAGCATCTTTTAAATAATTAAATATTTTGTTAAATTCTCTTACATATTCATTCATAATATCTTTATACCTCAATTATATTATATCAAAATTACTCTAAATAAAAAGAACTAATCTTTATTAACTAGTTCTTTATACTTATCTTCAAGTACATATATATCTTTACTACTCATGAATACAAGTACAGCATTTTTATACTTAGTAAGTTTATCTACTTCATCAAGTGTTAAATGTTCACCATCTTTGATGTCTTTAATTATATCATATGCACTTACATCATCATATCCAGTTTCTTTTCTATCTTCTCCAATATCCATAACATATGCTTTATCTGCAATACTAAGCGCATCAGCAAATTCTTTATGAAAATATTTAACCCTTGATTTAGTATGTGCTTTAAATATTGCAACTAAATATCTATCTGGATATTTCTTACGAGCTGCAAGTAATGTAACCTTTACTTCAGTTGGATGATGAGCATAGTCATCTATTAATATATTTGATTTAACTTTTTCTTCTATAAATCTTCTTTTAGCATGTTCTATTTTAGATACTTGATTTTTAACTTCTGTTTTATCTATATTTTCTAAATAACAAACTGTTATAACTGATAGGGCATTTAGAAGTAAATGATCACCTACAAATGGAAAGGAGTAAGTATCATAATATTCACCTTTGATGTATACGTCTGCGATTGTTTTATCATTTTCAGTTTTTATATTTTTACATATTACATCATTATTATCATTAAATCCATAATAAATTACTTCTTTATTTGTTTTGATTTTTCTATTGTTAGTATCATCTCCACACATTATAACACCTTTACGAGCCTTATTTACAAATGTAGTAAATGCATCCATAACATCATCTAAATCTTTATAATAATCAGTATGATCTAATTCAATATTAGTAACTATTACATAATATGGATTATATGCTAAAAAATGTCTTTTATATTCACATGCTTCAAGAGCGAAGTATTCATTACCAACAGTAGCATATCCAGTACCATCTCCAATAAGATAGTTAACTCCTACATTTTCTAAAACTTTACTTAACATTGTAGTTGTAGTAGTTTTACCATGACATCCACATACTGCAATAAGTTTTGTATCATTAGTAATTTCAGCTATCATTTCTTGATAAGTAAATATCTTTAAGCCAAGTTCATGTGCTCTTTTAACTTCAGGATGTTCATCAGTAAAAGCATTTCCCTGAACTATAATCATATTTTTCTTTATATTGTCTGCATTAAATTCAAAAAACTTAATACCTTTTTTAATAAGTCCTGCTTCAGTAAAGAAATGATCAGGTTTATCACTTCCCATAACAGTATAACCAAGGTCACTCATTATTTGAGCAAGAGCACTCATTCCGCTTCCTTTAATTCCTATAAAATAATATATCAATTTAATCACCAATATAATTATACTATAAATACAAAATATTTTATACTTACTTTACACTAAATTTCACTAGAAATAATAAAGATTTTGTTGTAAAATATAAGTAGGTGAAGAAGAATGAAAAAAACAATTAAATATTTATGTATTCTAGTAGGAACAATATTGCTTATATTTCTCATGGATTTATCAAGAAGTGTACTATTCAATAAAGAACCACTAATAGTGATAAGTACAACAAATGATAATGGAGTCAAAGTGAGTAATAGTATTCTCTATAAAACATATAACTGTAATGGTAAAATATATGTAGAATCAATATCAAGTAAATTTAATTGTCCAATTGAAAACAAATTAATAACTCTTACTCAAAATAATAAAGATATATGTATTGATGGTATAGACTATTTTTATGAAGATGAAAACTATAGATATTACTTCACATGTTTAAAAAGTAATTACATAATAGTAAATATTAATGACAAAGAATATATGCTAAAAGATGCACTTGAAAACGGAATAATAACTATTAAAGATATTGAAAATAAAATAGAATTTAAAAAAGAAAATAAAAAAGAAAATAAAGTTACAAATGATATAAAATTAATAAAAGAAAATAATAAATGTAGTACTAAAGTAGAAAAAATATATACATATAAGAAAATAGAATATTATTATGATTGTAGTGATCATATATACACATTAGAAATAGGTAATGAGAACATATCATTATGTAAAGCCCTTGAAAGTGGAAAAGTAACAATAAATAAATTAAAAGAATTAGGTTTAAATGTTATAGAAAAAGAAATTAAGGACAATAAGAAAGAAAAAGTAGAAATAAAAAAAGAAAATGAAGTAACTACTGAAAAAGAAAATGATACAAAAATTGATATTAAAAAAGATGATAATATTGATAATTATATATCAAATAAACCAGAATTAGTTTACATTAAAAGCAATAATACTTCTCAGAAAATTGTAACTATTTATAAAGATTCAACATATGAATATTATTACTACACACCAAGTAATGGTGACTATAATATCAAATATCAAAATAAATATTATACCATTAGTGATGCGATTAATAAAAATATAATAACATTGTCAAGCTTGCAAGGATTAGGTATAGATTATTATAAAAAGAAATTAATTATTAAAAATGATGGTAATTTAAATAACAATAATAATAGTATTAAATTAATAGATAAGTCTAATGGTGGCAATTGTGCTTCAGCAATAGAATATTTCTATGAAGATAATGCTTATAAATACTACTTTACATGTATTAAGAGTTCAAGTATGTATTTACTTATTAATGGAAAAGAATATCTATTGAAAGAAGCATTAAATAATAAGATTACAACAATAGAAGAATTAGAAGCAAACGGAATTAAGTTTTTAAAGCAATCTAAGAATTTGGTAACAAAGTAGGTAAATATGAAATATATATTAATTTCTTTGCTTATATTAATTGTAATTTTAATAATATATCTATTATATAAAAATGCAAAAAGAAATAATTTTGATTTAAAATATAAAGAAAATGTACTATTTATTATTCCAACTTTTATTTTAATATTTACATGCTTATTTAATTTTGAATATTATCAAATAAAAATAGCTTTAGAAATACCTTTATTAATATTTGCATTTTTTGTTATAATTTTAATTATATATTATGTTGTTAGAATAATTGCATTGAAAAAATATATTCCATTGAAAATTATTCTTTTCAATATTATAAATAATTTATTAATGCTTTATATAATTTATATGATGGCTGATAAAGTAACAAGCAATATAGATGGAGAAAATTATTTTGAACTATTGGTATTATATTTTATAGTAAGTTTATTATATGTGTCAGTGTTACTTTTAATAAATATTATAGTATTTATTGTTAAAAGTATTAAAAAAAGCCATTTGAATTATAATAATAAAAATTATAGTATTATTAAAATATCTATATTAAATATTGCTATGTGTATAATGACTTCATTACTTATTATTTTTATTGATAAATTAAATTTAAATAGTTATAATAAGTTATTACTAAAGCAAAAAAGTATAGTAAATTCATATTTAAAAAGTGAATATTCAGAATATAGTTTTAAAATAATTGATAGTTATAAGACAAAAACTGATTGTTATATGTTTGGCTGTAATACAAATGTAATTAGAAATGAAATATTAAATTTTGAATATAATAAACAATTTAGTATAGATGTAATTATTAAAGATTTACAAATAAAAGATGATGAATTTAAAAAAATAAAAGAAGAAAATTCTATACGCAAATAGAAGTTCTTCTTTTTATCTTATAAGAAAGTTGATCTTGCGTAGAAAAATAATTTAAAAATTCACACTTTTCAGACATTTTCCGGTCAATATAAATTTTTAAACAAGAAAAAACGAACTATTTCTAGTTCGAATAAATCTTTAATGGTGCGAGTGTCGTAGTAATCTACAACTTTTCTCAAAGACAATTGATATAAGAATCAATCACTATCATAATTATAATATATTTTTTCTATTTTGTGAATAAGTTTAAAAAATATTCTATATTTTATGTTATAATATTTAGTAAAAGAGGTTTTATTATGAATTATAAAGTATTTGAAGGAAATCAAGGTAATGTATGGAAATATGTTTTTACAAAAGAAGATATGGTAGCAGAAGCAGTTTTGTATCAATACGAAAATTATTATAAAAGAACCGTAATATGTTGTAGTGTAATGAGCGGATGCCCTGTAGGATGTAAATTTTGTGGAACAGGTTCTAAATTTATTAGAAATTTAAAAGCAGAAGAAATAGTCGAACAAATAAATATTGTTCTGAAAGATAAAAATTTAATTTATGACATAAATGAAAAATGCGAAAAATTACAATTTATGTTTATGAGTATGGGAGAACCTATGTTAAACTGGGAAGAAGTTGAAAAAGCAATTATTCAATTAAATAAAAATTTCAGTAATGCCCAATTATTACTTTCAACTATTGGTTGTGATAATGACGAAACATTTTCAAAAATAATTAATTTATCTAAAAAAATTGATAAAGTTGGGTTACAATTTTCAATTCACAAATCCAATGATATCGAAAGAAATATACTTATACCATTTAGAAAAAAAATGAATTTACAAAAAATTAGAGATGCTGGTATTATTTGGTGGAAAGAAACTGGAAGAAATCCGTTTTTAAATTATTGCGTGGATGGAACAAATAATAACGAAAAAAATTTTGAAGAATTAACAAATTTATTCTCTCCAATAATATTTAATTTTACATTTAGTGTAGTTTGTTCATCGGATGAAAATATGAAAGACGCTGCATTTAGAAATTTAGATGTTATTAGAAATTTCCAAAATAAATTTTTGGAAAAAGGTTATAATGTAAGAATGTTTGATCCTGCTGGTCAAGATGATATTGGTGGTGGATGTGGTCAACTATGGTATGTACAAAATTGGTTAAAATGTTACAAAAAATAAGGTATTAGTATTTAAATTAATATCTTATTTTAATATTCAAATCTTATATTTTTAAACTGAAATCATCCTTTTCGCTCTCATAATCGTGATTTTTACTGAATTCATAGGTGTCTTGTAAATTTTCAAGCATGTCTTTTTCAATGTTTTTTTGAATATCAAATTTATGTAATACCTATATACTCTTTGTTCTTATTACTACAAAATAAAATGAATTAATCACGCTCCTTTATTTTTATACTTTGGTTAGTAGTTAAAACTTGGTTTTTGAGAATATATTTTGTTATGACAAAATATTTAACCCCCTAGGTATCTTGACATAAGCATCAAAATTATCAGAGGAAATTTTATTGCATAAAAAAACAGCCATATTTCAGACTGAAAATGTATTTAAAGTTCGAATAGTTCGAACAGATTCGTCAATGGTGCAGGTGAAGGGACTTGAACCCCCATGGATTGCTCCGCTAGATCCTAAGTCTAGTGCGTCTGCCAATTTCGCCACACCTGCACATTAGTGGTGGACCTCGTAGGACTCGAACCTACAACCGCCCGGTTATGAGCCGGATGCTCTAACCAATTGAGCTAGAGGTCCACTGCTTATTCATAATAACACATTATTTTAGGTTTTTCAATATCTTTTTGTTTATTTTTTTTAAAAATGTGATATATTATTAATGTATGATAGGAGATAGGCAAATATGATGCTTCTAAGATTTAAAAATAATTTTTTAAAATATGTTATTTATATGTCATGTGTATTCTTACTATTATTTGTTATAGTAAACGTGTCAAATGTAAATGAAACAAAAGAAATAGAAGAGGTAACTACATCATATATAACATATACAGATGAATTAACCGAAGTAAACGTAATGTATCCTAGATTTAAAGAAGATAAAATAACAAATATCATAACAAATAACATATATAGTTATGTAAAAGAATTTAAAAGTTATGATAAATTAAATAAAATACTAGATATAAAATACGATTTATATTACTTTGATGATTATGTAAATGTCGTATTTTATATTGAGAATACACTTACTCCTATTAAAAATAAAAATATATTGATAGATTTAAAAAATCAAAAGCTAGCATACATATCTAATATTTATGATAAAGATTATTTAATAGATGAAATTAATAGTATAGTATCATCTAAATATTCAAATGAAGTATACGAAAAAATTAAGAATTCAAATGTAGATAATCATACATATATAATAACTGATAGTAAAGTAGATATATACTTTAATGATATAATTGATAAAGATTTAATATATGTACCTATGATTACAATTAAATCAACTGAAGCAGTTATTGAATATGAAAAACCTGACTACAGTAACACTAACAAAAAATTTATAGCATTCACTTTTGATGATGGGCCAAGTAAATATACTTTAGATTTATTAAATGCTCTTGAACTAAATAATTCTAGTGCCACATTCTTTATGCTTGGTAATAGAATGAAATATAATAAAGATATAGTTAAAAAAGTATATGAATCAAATAGCGAAATAGGTACTCATACATATTCTCATAAAAGACTTACAACACTTTCCCTTGAAGAAATGTATAATGAAATAAATAGTTCTGCAATTATATTTAATGAAATTACAAATGATAAAATAAAGTATTTAAGACCACCATATGGCTCATATAATGATTCAGTTAAAAGTCTTGAATATAACATAGTTCTTTGGAATATTGATCCTAAAGATTGGTTAGTAAAAGATAGTAAAAAGATATATAATTCAGTATTAAGTACTGCTTGTGATGGATGTATTGTTCTTATGCATGATATATACCCTGAAACAATTGAAGCAGTAAAGATGCTTATACCAGCTTTAAATGAAATGAATTATGAAGTAGTAAGTATAAGTAATTTAATGAAGATTAAAAATTATATTCCTAATAATAATGAAACTATTAGTTATATAAATAACTAGTAGTTTTCTAATACTTTAATTTTTAATATATATAATCATCTTTATTAAAATCAGGTATTTCAAATTTCAAGCAATTTCACGTGTTTCTTTTTCTTTATATTTAATAATTCATTGTATTGTTCTTAAAAATTTTTGATCATTAGCAGTTAATTTAATTTGAATAGAGAAATTAAAATTAATTTTCTTTATATTACTTTTCCACATAAATATTGCATTTATATTACCATTATCATTTTTCAACAAAATAAAACATTTATAATAAGTCATAAATCAACTAAAAATATAACAGCAAATATCAATTTGTATTTACTTTTTCATTATTTTTACCACTTTTTTCAAAAATAGTGTTCCATTTTAATTATTTTTGTGCTATACTTTTGAAGTACAAACGAGATGGACCGCTAGCTCAGTTGGTAGAGCAATCGACTCTTAATCGATGGGTCTAGGGTTCGAATCCCTAGCGGTCCACCAATAAGTTATGTAAGCCTTATATTATAGGCTTTTTTTCTTACAAAAATTATATTGAATTATATATCAAATACACATAACATTTATTAAAAATTAAATATAATATAGTAGGTAAGAAAGGAAAATCAATCTAATATAAAATATTATTTTAAGATTGATTATACGTGAAAAATGATATTAAAAGAAATTAAGAAAACAAATAAAAAGATATTTAATAGTATTAAAAAGATATTTGAATAAATTAAAAGAGATTGAAAATCATATAAAATTCAATCTCTTTTTAACTAAATAATGCACTAATAATTATTGTAAATGAACTACCTATCATTGCTATTAATAATATCCATGCAATTATTTTTTTTGCTAAATCTTTTTTCTTCTTTTTAGTTGCCATAATTAATACCTCATATAAATTATAATATATTTGTAATAAAAAATAAAGAAATAAATATAATTTAATATGAAAATTATAAAAAGTAAGTTATTTAAAACGTTGTTTTTTATTTTTTTGTTTGGAATAGTATGTGGCATCATAAGTTATATCTTTATGAATAAAGATTCAGTAAATAATAATGTAGTAAACTATATTAAATTAATTAGTGGTAATGATTATAATTATCTTAATGGATTTATAATGAATCTTTATAATGATTTAAAATGTTATTCACTAATATGGATATTTGGTATTATATTTATATGTTCTATTTTTATACCAATATTAATTATTTTTAAAGGCATATCTATTGGATTTAGTATTTCTGCAATAATTTATACATTCAAAGTAAAAGGTATCTTATATAGCCTTATTTTAATGCTGCCTAATATACTTAAATGTATAATATTCATATTATTAAGTTACTATAGTATTAGTTTTTCATATAAATGTTATAATGCATTTAAAGAAGATAATTCTATCAATATTAAGAAATTCATATTAAATTACTTCTATATATATTTAATATTACTATTTATATTAATAATTATTTGTTTAATTGAGACATATATTTGTTTTAATATATTAAAATATGTAGTATAATTACATAAGACGAAAGGGAGTATTAGTATGAAAGTAGTAGTAGGTATGAGTGGAGGAGTAGATTCAGCAGTATCAGCTTATTTACTTAAACAAGAAGGTTATGAAGTAGTAGGACTTTTTATGAAGAATTGGGACTCTAATATTAATAATGATAAAGAAGGTATTACAGATGGTGTATGTCCTCAAGAACTAGATTATAGAGATGCTAAGGCTGTTTGTGATGAACTTTGTATTCCACTTTATAGAGTTGATTTTATTAAAGAATATTGGGATGATGTGTTTAAGTACTTCTTAAATGAACTTGAAAAAGGTAGAACACCAAACCCTGATATTATGTGTAATAAATATATAAAATTTGATTTGTTTAAGAAAGAAGCTAAAAGACTTGGTGCTGATAAAATAGCTACAGGACATTATGCTCGTATAAAAGGAAATAGACTTTTAAGAGGTGTTGATAACAATAAAGATCAAACCTATTTCTTAAGTCAAGTTACTCCTGAACAATTAAAAGATGTGTTATTTCCAGTAGGGGATTTAAATAAAGAAGAAGTAAGACGTATTGCTCATGAAAATCATTTACCTGTTGCTGATAAAAAAGATTCAACTGGAATTTGCTTCATAGGTGAACGTCATTATCAACAATTTGTATCTAATTATTTAAAAGGTAAAGAAGGAGATATTGTTGATGTTGAAACTGGTGTAGTCATAGGTAAACATAATGGTCTTATGAATTACACTATTGGTCAAAGAAGAAATGTTGGACTTAGTGGGGATGCTGAACGTCATTATGTATGTGGTAAAGACTCTAAAAAGAATATTCTTTATGTAGCATTTGGTAGTGATTCAAAATATCTACTTTCAGATGAAGCATTAATTGAAGATGTAAACTTTATATCATCTAAACATCCTACTTTTGCTACTGCTAAGTTTAGATATAGAAGTGAAGATGTACCTGTTACTATAGAATATTTAGAAAATAATCAAATAAAAGTTAAATATGTAGATGGTAAAGCAGTAACACCAGGTCAAGCATGCGTTGTATATTTAGGTGAAGAATGTATCATGGGAGGAATCATAAAACAAGTATTTAAAGATGGAAAAGATATTTGGTATTTAAAATAATGATGAGAGAAACATATGAATTAATAAATTTAAAAAAGATTCAAAATAACGTTAGAACAATAGTTCACTATTCATCTAACTATAAATATCATATTGCTGTAGTAAAAGCAGATTGCTATGGACTTGGTATAAAATGCATAGAAAGTATATTAAAAGGTGGTGCTAATTATTTAGCTGTATCTTCTTTAGATGAAGCTTTAAAAGTAAGAAAAATTACAAATGAAAGAATACTTGTTCTTGAACCAATTGATATAAGTTATATTGATTTAGCTATTCAAAATAATATAACACTTACTATTAGTTCTCTTGATTATATAATGAAAGTTAAAAATAAGAAATTCACTTGTCATATAAAAATAAACACAGGTATGAATAGGCTTGGTATAAGTACTCGTGATGAATTAAATAAAGTATATAATATTATAATGAACTCTAATATTAAATTAGAAGGAATTTACACTCATCTTTATAAATCAGATGATGAAACTATAACTAATGAACAATTTAAAACGTTTGAACATATTACAAGTGATATAGACTTATCAAAAATAGAAATAGTTCATATTCCTAATAGTAAATGTATAACAACTTATAAAAAGAAAGAATATGTTAATGGATGCAGAATGGGTATAATAATGTATGGTTTTGATGATAAATTAAATTTAGATAGTGTTTTTTCATTAAAATCAAAAATTATAGAAATTAAACATATTAAATCAGGTGAAGTAGTTGGATATGATGGTAAATATATTGCTTCTAAAGATGAAGTTATAGGAATAGTACCAATTGGTTATAGAGATGGAATTATAAGAAAGAATACTGGTAGATATGTTTATATTAATGATAAAAGATATAAAATAATAGGTAATATATGTATGGATATGTTATTTGTTTTAATAGATAATACAATTAATATAAATGATACTGTCTATATTATTAAAGATAATAATCATATCAATGAAATAGCTAAATATTTAGATACAATTAATTATGAAATAATGTGTAGTATAAGTGATAGAGTAGATAGGAAATATATAGAAGAATAGTACAAATTCTTCTTTTAATATGATAAAATATTTATATAAGGAGAATAAAATTATGAATAAAGTAATTATAATAGGTTGTGGTAATGTTGGAATGAGTTATGCATTTTCACTTTTAAACCAAAATACAAGCGTTAATGAGCTTGTACTTATTGATATTAATAAAGAAAGAATTATAGGAGAAGTAGCTGATTTAAATCATTGTTTAGCATTTTCACCATCTAAAATAGATATAAGAGTTGGAGACTATACTGACTGCAGGGATGCTAAATTAATAGTTATTGCTGCTGGTGCTAATCAAAATCCTGGCGAAACTAGAATGGATTTAATAAATAAGAACTCAAAAATATTTAAATCAATAATAACAGAAGTAATGAAAAATGATTTTAAAGGATATTTTTTAGTTGCTACTAACCCTCTTGATATAATGACATATATTACATATAAATATTCAGGTATGTATCCAAATAAAGTAATAGGTTCAGGAACAAGCCTAGATACAGCAAGACTTAGATATTTAATTGGTGAAAAAGTAAATATAAATCCAAAAAGCATACATACATATGTAATTGGAGAACATGGAGATTCTGAATTTGTATTATGGAGTTCTGCTTTAATTGGAAGTGAAAGATTAGATAAATATTTAACAGTTAACGAAATGGAAACGATCGAAAATGAAGTTAGAAATGCTGCATATGAAATTATTGAAAGAAAAGGTGCTACATATTATGGTATTGCTATGTGCTTAACAAGAATAACTAATGCAATATTAAATAATGAAAATACTATTATTACAGTGTCTAGTTATGATGAAAAAGATGATATATATTTTAGTACACCAACTGTTATTAATAAAGATGGTGCTGTTAAAAAAATGGAAGTTGATCTAAATAGAACTGAACAAGAAAAATTAGATAATTCAATTAATGTTATAAAAGAGGCTATTAAAAGGATTGAAGAGTAATGATTAAAAATAATATTTATATTGATGATCCTATTCCTGCTATACCAGAAGAATATAAAAAATATCATTTTCTAAAAAAATGAGATATTATACAATATTAGAGAATGATTGGAGATTGGAAACAGACAGACCTTGGAGTCAAATTAAAATAGAAAATAAATAATTTAGCATATACTAAAAAATTAATATTAAAATTATTAAGGTACTAGAAATAGTACTTTTTGTATGTAATAATTTATATAAAATTTATATAGACATAATTACCAAATATTGGTAAACTAGTATTATTGAATATGTAGTTAGACTATACAATTTAAGGAGGAAACATGGAAAATACAAATAAAAAATATGTACTAGGTTTAGATATTGGTATTTCATCTGTTGGATGGGGATTAATTGAATTAAATGAAAATAATGAACCATATAAAATTAAGGATACAGGTGTAAGAATTTTTAGTCCTGGAGAAAATGTTAAAACTGGAGAAAGTAAAAATATTGCTAGAAGAGAGAAAAGAGGTACAAGAAGAATATTAAGAAGAAGAAAATTTAGAATAAATAGAATTCGCTATCTATTAGCAGAATATAATTTTCTTAAAAAATCAAATAAAAATGTAATTTCAGATATATATGAAGATTTAAAAGAACAATATAATACTCTAATAGATAATTATTATAAAGAAAAAGATATTAATCCATTTGAATTAAGAACGGAAGCATTAAATAGAAAACTAAGCAATGAAGAACTAGCTATAATATTAGTACATTATGCAAAACATAGAGGATATAAGTCAAATAGAGATGAAGATAATGATGATAGTGGTAAAGTAAAAAGTTCAATAAAAGAAAATGAAAAAATAATACATGAAAAGAATTATAGAACTATATCTGAAATGTTTGCATTAGATGAAAAATTTAACGATAGAATTCATAATACTACTGGTGATTATAGAATGTCTGTTAATAGAGAAATGGTATTAAATGACATAGAAAATGTTTTAAATTGTCAAATAAAATTTGGATTAATAGATGAAAAATTTAAAGAAGAATATATTAAAATATGGTCAAGTCAAAGGCACTATTCAAAAGGTCCAGGGGGTAATTCTAAATATGGTGGAAACTTGATAGGAAAAATGACAGGAACATGTAAATATACTGGTGAACCAAGAGCACCAAAGCAGGCTCCAAGTGCTGAAATATTTAATGCATTAACATTGATGGTTAACTTAAAATATAAACCAAATGAAAATTATGAAAAATTAACTGAAGAAGAAATAAATAAAATATTAGAACTTGCTTTAACTAAAGATTCAGTAACATATAAAAATTTAAAAGAAATTTTAGATAAAGAAACAATAACAATTAAAGGATTAGAATTAAGTAAAAAAGAATGGATTGATTGCTTAAATAATTTTAAAGTAAAAATTCTTAAATTAGAAAAAAATGATGAAGTAAATTTAAATGAATTAACAAAAGAAGAACAAGAAAAGTTTGAGGAGATTAAGCAAGAAAAACTATTTTCAAAGAAATTTATAGAACTAAAAACAACAAGCACATTTAGAAAAGAATTTTCTAGAGCTTTTGGTAAGAATATATGGGAAAAACTATTAAATAATATTGAAATATTAGATGAAATTGCAGTTATACTTACAAATTATAAAACAGAAGAAGACATTATAGAGCAAGTTGAAAATAGTGAAATAATTAATAATAATTTAATTGAATGTATATTACACTTACCAAATTTAAAAGATCATAATAACCTTTCATTAAGTTTGATTAGAAATTTAAATAAGTTAATGAAAACTGGAATGCTATATAATGAAGCAATGAGCGAACTTGGATATAATTTTAGTGATTTAACAATTAATAAAGAAAAATTTGATACATTGTTGCCTATAAATCCTGAAAATGAAATAAGTAACCAAAGAGTTATTAGATCACTCGCTCAAACGAGAAAAATAATAAATGCTATTATTAAAAAATATGGAATGCCATATAAAATAAATATTGAAACAGCAAGAGAACTTGCTAAGAGTCTTGATGAAAGAAAAAAGATACAAAGAAATCAAGAAGAAAATAAAGAAAACAATGATAAAATTAAAAAAGAATTATGTGAATTATTACCTAATAAATTTCAAAATGAAAATAAAGTTTCATCATTTGATTTATTAAAATATAAATTATGGAAAGAACAACAAAATATATGTCCATACAGTTTAGAAAAAATAACAATAGAAGAATTATATGATAATGGAATAGTACAAGTAGATCACATTTTACCTTATTCAAGGACTTTTGATGATTCTTATTTTAATAAAACATTAGTAAAAGCAAAGGAAAATCAAATTAAAGGCAATAGAACACCTTATGAATGGTTTAAAAGTGATAGAGAAAGATGGGAAAACTATCCAATGTATAAATCATATATTAATAGTTTAAATATTTCGGATAAAAAAAAAGATAATTATTTACTTACAAACCTAACTCAAGAAATAGAAAATGATATGAGAAATCAAAATTTAAATGATACAAAATATATAACAAGATATTTAACATCATTCTTAAAAGCATATTTAAATGTTCCATTAGTAGATAGTGTAAATGGTACAATAACATCAAAACTAAGAACAAGATGGGGATTAAATAATATAACTCATAGTTTACAATCAACATCATATTACATAAAAGATGTAGATGCCGAAAATGATATAAAAAAGAATAGGGAAAATCATTTACATCACGCCATGGATGCATGTATAATAGCATGTTCTAATAAATCTATAATTCAAAAAATAACTAATTATGAAAAATATAAAAGATATTTTGAAAATAAAGTTGATGCATCAATAGAATCATTACTTAAAAATAATTATATTTATAAAAGTGAAGAAACAGATGATTATATAGATGAAGAAACAGGAGAGATAATTAAGACTGAATCTTTAGAAGAATATTATAAAGATTTAATTGATAACAATTACTTAGTAAAAAATAATAAAAATAGATATACTGTACTATTTCCACAGCCATATAAAAATTTTACAAATGAGTTAAAAGCAAGGATATTTGAGAGAAATGAATCACAACAAAGATTTATGCTAAAAGGATTACATACATATACTAAGGATGAATTAGAAGAAGTAAAACCATTAATACCTGTGTTTGCTAAAAATAAAATTAAGGGTTCTTTGCATGAAGAAACAGTTTATGGATATAAGAAAAATGAAAATCAAGAGTATATAACAAAAAGAGTTTCAGTAACAGCATCTAATTTTAAACAAAAAGATTTAGAACAAATAATTGATAAAGATAATGGTTCAAAAGAAGTATATGAAACGTTAAAAAAATGGATGGAAAATTGTGAAAATGGTGAGATTACTTATAAAAATAATGGATATCCAAAAGATAAAACAGGAAAAATAATTAAAAAAGTTAAACTACAATTACCATACGAAGGAAAAGGACATAATATAAATGGAAAAATAGTTGAAAAAGAAAAAATACAAAAAATTCTTGTATTTCAAGATAAAGAAATAAATGCATTATATTTTTGTGGACTAGATAGATTTGATATTCTTAATTTAAAAAAGAATAAAGATTATGTAATAACACTATGGAAATCAAGATCTGCTTCTGAAAAGGAAACATATAACAATTTATTAAATAAATATAATCTAAAATTAGAATTGTCTAAAAATGACTTTGTTGAAATAGAAAAAGAAAATGGCAATAAATGTTACTGTTATATAAATGGATTTACAAGTGGAAAGATAGATATAGGAAGTTATATAGGTGACAATTATGATATAGTTGGTGAAAATAGCCTTTTTAATAGTTTTTACCCAGCTGGACAATATCCATTAACTATAACAACAATTAAAGAAATTAAAAAAATTAAATTAAATACTTTAGGAAAAATAGAGTAATGGGATATAGACAAGTAGTTATTAAAAAATCAGATAAAATGAAATTGAAAGATAATAATTTAATTATTATTAATAATGATAATGAAAGAAAAGTGCCATTAGAAGACATAAACTTTATCATTTTAGAAGATAATAAAACAGTTATAACTGCTAGATTATTGTCAGAAATTAGTAAATATTTTATTTCATTTATAATATGTGATGAAAAATATGAGCCAGCATCAATTATGTTTGCATATAATAATCATTATAAACAATTAGAATCATTTTCATTTCAGTTAAGTTTAACAGAGGAGTTAAAATCAAATTTGTGGCAATCAATAGTAAAAAAGAAAATTGAAAACGAGATTATAACATTAGAGATGACTACGCATGATGAAAATGTTATTTATAAACTTAAGCAATTTCAAAATGAAGTTGAAAAAAATGATGTTACTAATAGAGAAGGTTTAGCAGCAAAAATGTATTTCAGAAGCATATTTGGAAGCCAATTTATTAGATTTTATGATGATAGCATAAATAGTGCATTAAATTATGGATATACAATTATTAAGAGTTGCATATTAAGAACAATAGTAAAATTTGGATTAAATAGTTTTTTAGGAATTCATCATCATTCAAAAACAAATAATTTTAATCTAGCATTTGATCTCATTGAGCCATATAGATCAGTTGTAGATTTATACGTATATAATAATCAAAATAATATTGAATTTCCATTATCTTTTGATACAAGGAAGGAACTAATTAATTTATTAAATTTTGAAGTAATATCAAATAATATGCATTGTACAGTTGAATACTCTATTGAATTATTAGTAAAAAGTTATATCAAATCTTTAGAATGTGGAATCAATTGTTTGGTATTTCCAAATATAATAAATGATAAATAGATTTATGAGAATAATTTTAATGTTTGATATGCCAACAATAACCATAGAAGATAGAAAAAATTATTCAAAATTTAGAGATAATTTAATAGATGATGGATTTATAATGATTCAATATTCCATATACGTAAGGATATGTAAAAATCAAGATGATATTACAAAGCATATAAATAGAGTAAAAATGTTTACACCTGAAAAAGGAAATATAAGATTATTACAAGTAACAGAGAAACAGTATGAACAAATGATAATGTTGCGTGGTATAAAAAATGATGATGAAAAAGAATCAAATAATTCAATGATAATAATAGAATAAAGCAAGAATTCAAATTCTTGCTTTATTCTTACCTAAAAACTACTATTAAGGGTACTATAACATCTATGTCATTATAAATGGTATTCGATATCAAATACGAACTATTTATTTTTTATCATTTACAAAAATTATTGCCTAAAAATTACAGGGTACCATAACTCAATGGGTATTTAATAACTACGATTCTGACATAAGCATTACCTAAAAATTACAGGGTACCGTAACATAGTACATGGGTTTATGGTACTACTAAAACATAAGCATTACCCAAAAATTACAGGGTACCGTAACCTGCAAAAGCACCAGCAACCAATGCTAATAATTAGAAGAACTAAATTTGATTTAGGGTACCGTAACCTGCAAAAGCACCAGCAACCAATGCATGTTGAATATACTTCACCATTTTTTCCAAGGTACCGTAACTAACTTTTAGTTCTTTTAAATTTTTAGAATCATAAGCCTTACCTAAAAATTACAGGATACCATAACGTACTTTACCACCTATTACATCTTTTGAAGCATAATCATTACCTAAAAATTACAGGGTACCGTAACTGTCTTTCCTCTCTTATAGCCATCTTTTTTCATAAGCATTACCTAAAAATTACAGGGTACCGTAACTACCACCATAACCTAACTTCAAGTTATCTACATAAGCATTACCTAAAAATTACAGGGTACCGTAACCTGATGAATCTTACAGTCCAACAGTTCAATCATAAGCATTACCTAAAAATTACAGGGTACCGTAACTTGCTCAGTAGGGTTAGAACTTTCTGTCATCATAAGCATTACCTAAAAATTACAGGGTACCGTAACTTATCTAACCATAAAGTATCAATATATTCTCATAAGCATTACCTAAAAATTACAGGGTACCGTAACCCATTAGAAGCAACCACAAAATCTATAACACATAAGCATTACCTAAAAATTACAGGGTACCGTAACTAAAGCATTTCGACAAGTTCATCATATTTACATAAGCATTACCTAAAAATTACAGGGTACCGTAACCTCAAATACATTTTATCAAATAAATTTTAAAATGTAAATATTGAAAAAAATGTAGTTATACTATACAATAAAATTGGTGATAAAGTGAATATAAGGTATAAAGAACTATATAGTTTTGAATTTGATAATGTATTATTTATAAATGGTGCTAATAAATCAGGTAAAACTAAATTATTAAAACTATTAGAAAAAGGTACAATAGGCGAGTTAGAAGATTTTTATATAAATAATAACAAAGTATATAAGAATGATTATCAAGTATTATTCATTGGTGATTATAATAATTTTGCTACTGACTTTAAATTAAGCAAAACAAATGTATTCAAAAAATTAATTTATGATGAAATAATGGAAAAGATTAATATTAATGATATATTACATAAAACAAATGAAATCTTTAACATAATTAATGATAAAATTAATAATACAATATCAAAAAACGAATTAATTAAAAATTTAAAATTTGATATAAATATTGATTCTGTAGATAAAATAATTGAAAAATTTACAAATATTTATATTGATGAATATTTATTAGATGATAAAATAACTCCAAGAAGTTCCCTTAGAAAATTATTAATTAATTTAACACTTTATCAGATAGAAAAAAGTACCAATGATAATATTATAGTTTTTATTGATGATATTGATAATAGTTTTGATGAATTAGAATTATTTAATATAATAAAAACTTTAGAAAACAATTTTAATGCAAAATTTGTAGTATCATCTTCTAGAAATATATATCCATATATTGCAAACAAAAAAGATATATACAAAATATCTAATCAAAAAACTAAAAATATTGTTAATATTAATTCATGCATAAAACAAGCAATAATATTAAATGAGTATAGTAAAACAAATAATAATGAAGACTTCAATTCATTTTTTGAAGAGAATGAATATCTTATAAATGAAGAAGATATTAATTATTTTAATAATAATGTATTACCATCACTTAATTATCAAATTGGACTAATATATTGTAATAATAAATTAGAAATAAAATCAATAGATGATAGCGAGAATAGTATTGTCAAAGTAAAAAATAATTTAGAAAAAATATTTTTAGAAATTATTTATAAATATTTAACAGATAGTATTGACAGTGACTAATAAATATTATATTATTAATTTGTACAGAGGTATTATATTTCTGTGCATTACCTAAGAATTACAGGTTACTGTAATAAGGCATTATGCCTTAGGGTTTGGTCGGATCCCTTAATTATTCGACTATTTTTATTTGGAAAAATTCAGTAATATATTTTTTCACTTCTTTTTAACTAAATATTTACTTTTGATATTGACAAATAAATGTAAAGTGTTATACAATTAGTATGTAGAGTAGAGGAGTGATAGACAAATGAAAGAATTAAATACTTTGTTAGGAGAACTAGGTATTTCAAAAGTAAAATTAGCTAAATATTTAGGCGTATCAAGACAAATGATATATAATTATCTTGAACTTGATTCATTAAGTAAATGGCCACAAGAAAAAAGAATAATGTTATTAAAATTATTAGATATAGAAGATGGAAATGAAAATACAATTAAAAATATTAAAATTACAAGTGAGTATTTAGAAAATGTTGAAGCAAGATTAAATCAAAATGTAAAAGACTCAGGTAGTCAAGTATTCAATTATAAAAATCTTACTAAAGAAGAGCAAGAATTATTAAATGATATTATATTCTTAATTAAAGAAAAATTTACAGAAGAAAAGAATAAAGATACATACTATACATTCTTATATTTATATCATGTACTTCAATCACTTGATAATGTAAAAGAAATTAAATATATTTTCGCATATCTTTCTAAAAAGACAGGGTTTACACCACCAAATGAATTTAAATTTGATGAAACTAAACAATTCATATTAGAAAGTATAATATTTACTGCATTTAATTTATATAATAATGGAGGAGCTTCTAAATCAAAATTAGTTGATTCACATAATAGATTCGTTCAAGAGATTGAAAATGACAAAGAAGAAAAATTAAGTAGAACACAACAACTTAATACAGTTAAATTACAAGCATTAAGAGAACTTGGTTATACTGAAATAAATAAAGATAATGCTAGTGAAGTATTAAATAGAATGGCTGAAATTCAATCACGTAAAATGTAAATAATAAAGGCTGCTTTAATTAGCAGTTTTATTATGTTTATAAATATGTTATTATAAATACAGAGTAAAGGGAGTGCTATATTATATATGGAAGCTTTAAACAATAATTGTATTTGGAATATTAACTGTAATCAATTGTATAATCACACTTAAATTAAATATTTGTTTAAGAATTAATAATTGTTTAAATAATATTAATATTAATCGTGATGATACTAATACTAAGAAATTATCTATAAATTATCTATAAATAACAACAGTATAACAATAAATATTAATTTAATATCTGTAATAAAGAAAAGTATTAATTTTCATATAAGTTAACATAACATATATTATTTAAAGTAACATGTAATATAAAAAACAACTATAAAACATATAGAAATTATATAATAATTAATGTATTTATTATAAATACGAAACCTTATATTAATTAACACTAATAAATAGTATATATAAATTTATTAATGATTATATAATTAATAAAACGATTTAATCTAAAATATAATATAAAATATATTAATAAATATTTATTTATATAAATAATAACATGCTGTAATTTGCATCGACATATCAAAATATATATAATTCTCTATCTCGATAAAAAAACATAATTTCTAATTTGCATCGAGATCTTAAAAGATGTATAATTCTCCACCTGGATGCAACAAAATATTATGATTATTCCCCTACTTTTTAAAAATTATATGAGTAGGGCTAATGCTATAAAAAAACATGACAATAATATACCAATATACATATATTTCAATTTATTATAGCTAAGAGCTTCTTTTAACATATCATTAATTGATAAACTTATCATTAATCCAGCAACAAATAATAAAACAAAAGAAAGAAAAATATCATTGATATAGTTCTTAAATAATAAATATGTAAGTAGGGCTCCAAGTGGTTCTGTAAGTCCAGAAAATAGGGTGTATAAAAAAGTTTTACTCTTCCCTACACCACTATAATAGAGTGGCACAGCAATAGCAATACCTTCTGGAATATTATGAAGCATAATCGCAATACATAATTTAATTCCTATACTTATATTAGTATATGCACCCATAAAAACAGCCATACCTTCTGGAAAGTTATGTAACATTAAAGAAATCATACTAACTATCCCTATTCTATATAGTGATGACTTATTATTACTTTTATCTATTTTTTTATTAATTTTACTTATAGATAAATATCCAAGTAAGAAAGTTAATATACATATAGGAACGCCATAAAAATAATTGTATTTATTAATAATAGTAGGTACTGAAGAAGGTATTAAATCAAATATCGATATTAAAGTCATAATACCAATCGAAAAAGAAAGAGCAAAAGTAATAAACTCCCCTATTCTTTTGATTTTAATAAATATAAGTAAACTACCTATAACTGTAGATAATCCTGCAATTAAAGATAATAATAAAGGTATATAAATATTATTCATATAAAATTATATTCTATAAAATAACAATAATTACCATAATTAATAAGTATTATTTTATATATTCTTTCCATAATAATAACAGGTGGTGATTAAAAATGACTAACGCAAGAAGTAATTCTAGATCTAAATCTAATGCTAGAAACAATAGTAGAGCAAGAAACAATGCTCGTAGTAATGCTAGAAGCAATAGTAGAGCTAGAAGTAATTCAAGATGTAAATAGTATAAAAAGATATTCGAAAATGAATATCTTTTTACTTGTACTAAAAATCTTATATTATTACTAAACACTTACATTAAAACTATTATTAAATTTATTCCACATATTATTGAATTTGTATTTATTTTATGATAAAGTAATACTATGAATAAGATAGTAAAAATGTGTTGTGTTTCTATTGCGATAATTTTACTTTCAAGTGTAATTTATTTTTTCTATCTTAAAAACGATTATAAAGTAAATGGTTATCCAAATATTACAACTACTAATATTAGCTATGATGATAATAAATTAACAATAACATATGAATTAAATAATACTAAACTTAATCATAATAAAATATATTGTAACTATGGCATAGACAATGAAGAATATAATACATTCACTAATGAATGGAAAGAAACTACTAATAATAAATGTGTGATAGAATTAAGCAATCAAGGAAAATATTATGTCTATTTAAAGAATGAAAACAATACTATATATAAAGTTGATTCAACTGAAAATTATGGTAGTATAACTGATATAAAATTAAATAAAGAAAATATCTATTTAGCAATTAATGGAGAAGAAAAAATTAATTATGAAGTAACATCAGTAGGAAATATTGATATAAGCCCTACTCTATATAGTGATAATGATAAAATTGCCACTATTGATAATGATGGTAAAATAAAAGGTATAAGTAAAGGTAATACAAACATCAACATAAAAGTTGGAAATATAGTAAAACAAATAAATGTACTTGTAACTGATTTAATAGTTAAAAGACCTAATAAATTTAATAGTAAAAAGTCATATTTGCCTTGTAATAAATATAGTGAAAAAGATAATGATACTCTTGATTTAATATTAAAATCAAGAATAGAAGATGTTGGGTATAAAACAAGAGCTGGTGCTGTTGAGGCTGCTAGATTCTTAACATTAGAGTTTCCATATAAAATAAGATACTTTAGTGAAAATGGTAGAGGTTCAACTAATAAAGTTGAAGGTGAAGGAAGATATTACAATGTGGGTTTATATTTACATAAATCAAGATTTAAAAATATTAAGAAATCACTTGCTGGACCTGCTACCTGGGGCTGTTCTCTTTATAGTAGACCTTCTAAAGGTAAAAGAAGTAATGGACTTGATTGTAGTGGATTTGTTTCATGGGTAATGTTAAATGGTGGCTTTGATGTTGGCGATATTGGTGCTGGTCTTGCTCCACATTTAGATTTAACTGATTATGGTAAAAGAACAGATTTTAATGCTAATGTTGTAAAATCAGGTAAAGTAAAAGTTGGTGATTTATTAAGTTCAGGTGGAAAACAAGGAGGACATATAGCAATAATAGTTGGTGAAGATGATAATTATTATTATGTAGCAGAAAGTTTATGGACACCACCAAATGTAGCAGTTGTAATAATGCCATATTCTAAAAAAACAATATTCAATAGATATTATTATGTAATGCTTATGGATAGTTATTATAAAGAAGATGGTAAATTAACTAAATTATGGTATTAAAAATACGCAAAAATCATATAAAAAACTTCTAGTAAAATATCTAGAAGTTTTAATATATTATATTTATCTTACTCACTACGAAGTGCCTCTACTGGATCCTTTTTACTTGCCATATTAGATGGGATAATACCTGCGATTAATGTAAGAACAACACTTAATAATATTAATCCTATCCCTCCATATAATGGAAGCGTTGCTATATTTTTAACATTGATTAAATTATTAATTATTATATTAATTGGTATACATAGTATTAATGTAACACCTATACCTAATATTCCAGATATAAATCCTTCTATAAACGTTTCTGCATTAAATACATGTGCTATATCTTTTTTAGATGCTCCTACTGCTCTTAAAATACCTATTTCTTTAGTTCTTTCAAGAACACTTATATATGTAATAATAGCTATCATTATAGAGGAAACAATTAGTGAAATTGATACAAATGCTATTAAAACATAACTTACAGTGTTAACTACTTTTTTAACAGATGACATTAATATACCAGTTGTATCAGTATATTTTATTTCATCTTCATCATTACCATTATTTTTAACTTTATCATTATATTTATCAACGAAATCAATAAAGTTCTCTTTTGAATCAAAACTATTAAAATAGAATGATATCATGGTTGGATCATCAATATCTTGATAACCTAAATTGATAAGATTATTTGAATATGTTTTTTCACTATTTGATGCAAAAGATGTCATTATTCTTTTAAGTTCTTCTTCTGTTAAATTAAATTTAAATGCAGAAGCAATCTTCTTTTCATCAACGTTAAATGCTTTACTAAAGGTTGATATAAGATTATTAGTAAGATTACCTACTTCACTAAGTATTGTTTTTTGCATTACTGCTTCTGTCATTTTAGATGCCATCATATCACTAGTACTTATTATTGCTGAACTATTTACATATAAGTTTATTGATTGATTTATCACTTCATTAGTAATAGGAGATGCCATATTATTTGGATCAGTAGTAAATGAACTATCATTTTGATTATATAGTGTTATATATGAAGTTAAGAATCCTTTTAATAAATTAGTATAAGTACTATTAAATATATCATAAGGAATAATGTAATTATTTTCTAATTCTTTTAATATTTTTATTGTATTTTCATTATTCATGAAATTATTTACTATTGTTTCTATATCATTCATTTCTAATATTGCTACTTCTTCATTATTAGGCAATTTAGAAGTCTTTAGAGGATTTTTTATATAATCTGTAAGTAAATTATCAAGTAAAGTATTTAATACGCTTAAAAAGTCTTTTTTAGCCTTACTTGTATCAGTAGTAATAGATGAAGATATTTTAGAAATAGTATTATTTGTGTTATTCTTAATAGTATTTTCATCTATATCCATATCAAATGCACTCTTTAACATATCTGTATCTACTTTAATAAGTTCTTCAAAATCAATATTAGATTTATTATTATCATCATCAAATTTCTTATTACTAAATACATCTATGTCTTTATTACTAAGTTGTTTTTTAACAATATCACTATTTTTAGATTTATCTATTAAGTAATTAGTAAGTTCTTTTGTATAAGCAACACCTGGATTTAAACTCATTGAATTTATTCCATCTTTAAGAGTAACAATACCAACTATTTTAATATTAAGTGCTTTATCATATAATTCTTTCATATATTCTTCATTATCACTCATATCTTCATATATATTATATTTTGAATTATATTTATATGTTTCATATGGAAGAATTAATTTAAGTTTTATATTCATAAGTTCTTCATAAGTAAAGTCATATGGTTTATTATTTATATTAACTTTTTCACCACTCATAAGTTTAGTAACCATATCATTAAGTTCATTATAATCTCTTATTCCAAGTGAATAAACTAGTAAATCTGATATAGTATTTTTATTAGGAAGTACTATGACCATTTCATCATATTGACTAGGCCAAGAGCCTTTTAAAACATCATATTGACTTTCAAGTTTATCCATATTATCTATCATTTCATTAAATACACTACTGAAACTTTGATATGTACTTGCGACACTACTAGAATACATACTTGTCATAAGTGAACTTGGATTTAGTTTACTTACTTTATTTTTAGAGTCAAGAGTATATATATTTGGTGTAACATTATATGAATATTTTACTGATGATATATCATCTTTAAGTAATAATCTATTTTTTTCGTAATAATCTTTAAAACTTTTTAAATTATTTTTAGATACACTTCCAAACATTGATGTAATATATTGTTTTTCATGTACTTTATTACTTTTATCATCACTATCTCCTTTATCCATCATTGATAAGAATAGTGATGTCATATCAGCTTGTTCACTTGCGATACTAAGTGGATATGAACTAAGTGTATCTTCTTGTATACTATTTATATAATTTTGAAATCCATTTGATAATGACATTATAAGTGCTATACCTATTATTCCAATTGAACCTGCAAGTGATACAAGCATAGTTCTACCTTTCTTTGTCATAAGATTATTAAATGATAAACTAAATGCTGTTAAAAGAGACATCGATGTTCTTTTAGTAAAGTTTTCTTCTATTATTTTAGATTTAACATCTTTATATGGATTAGTATCATCAACCACTTTACCATCTTTTATATTAATTATTCTAGTCGCATAATTTTTAGCTAGTTCTGGATTATGTGTAACCATAATAACTAGTTTAGTTTTAGATACTTCTTTTAATAATTCCATTATTTGAACTGATGTATTTGAATCAAGTGCTCCTGTTGGTTCATCTGCAAGTATGATATCTGGATCATTTACAAGAGCTCTTGCGATAGATACTCTTTGCATTTGCCCACCTGATAATTGATTTGGTTTTTTATATATATGATCTTTAAGTCCTACTTTAGTAAGTGCTTCTATTGCTCTTATTTTTCTTTCTTCTTTAGAAACACCGCCTAGTGTTAAAGCTAGTTCTACATTTGATAATATTGATTGATGTGAAATAAGATTATAATTTTGAAATACGAACCCTACTCTATAGTTTCTATATGTATCAAAGTCTCTATCTTTATATAGTTTTGTACTTACATTATTTATTATTAAGTCACCACTATCATATTTATCAAGTCCACCTATAATGTTTAATAAAGTTGTTTTACCACTACCAGAAGGTCCTAAAATAGCTGCAAACTCTTGTTCTCTAAATGATATACTTACATTATTAAGTGCTGTTTGTTTAAAATTATTTGTATTATATGTTTTACTTATCTTTTTAAGTTCAAGCATTTATATTCCTCCTAACATGGTTATTTATTTTATTATAATATTCCTAAATGTTCAAGTAAAATATTAGTTCCAAGTAATATTAATATGATACCACCTATAATTTGTGCTACTTTACCATATTTAGAACCAAACTTACTACCTATTTTAACACCTATCATTGATAATATGAATGTAATTATAGCAATTACTGTAAAAGTTAACATTGCATTATTATTACCATAAGCACATGCATAAGCAATACCAACAGCAAGAGCATCAATACTAGTCGCAACACCAAGTAATAATATATTTTTAATACTTAAATCACTATTATTATTTTCTTCTTCATTATTTGATTCAATAATCATTTTAATTCCTATAAATCCAAGTAATACAAAAGCAACATAATGATCAACATTAATAATTATTTTTTCAAAAGCACTACCAAGTAAATATCCAATTAAAGGCATTATTCCTTGAAAAAGTCCAAAACATATCGCTAGTTTCATAGTATCTTTTATACTTATATTCTTAACTGATAATCCTTTTACAACTGATACTGCAAATGCATCTGCAGCAAGTCCTACACTAATTAATAATATTTGTAATATATCCATATTTTTTCTCCATAATAATTATATCATTTAAAGAAATAAAAAAGAATTTAGATTTACATGATTTACACTATTTATCTAAATTCTTATGTTTTTACTGGCTATTTATAAATACATCTATAAATTATTCTTTAATAATCTTATCAATAAAGAAGTATATAAAAACCATTATTACTGATATTAAAAGTCCTATATAAAATTCAGGAAAAGCAAGATTAATACTATTATGTAAATTAATATCTTTAGTTATACCAATAGTATACCAAGTGAAGAATTCATATATTTCTGATATTACTATTCCAACGACACCTATTCCACCTAATATTTTATTTGTCTTTTTATTTTTAAATTTAAACCATATTCCAAATAAGAATAATATAATTGATATAATAGTTATTGGACTTAATAAAATAATTAAACCACTTATTTCTTGAACACCTCTCATACCACCAAATTGATAAAGTAACATGGGCATTAAGCTCATAATAAATAGTATTGTAAGTATTACTTGTTTATTTCTACTACCTACTTTATTACTATAATTGATTAATGTTTTAGTATATAGTTTATCCTTTTTTTTATCATTTATTCTTTCACCATTTAATAATTCTATAATAGAAATATCTAGTTCATTACATAATGGTTCGAACAAAGATATATCCATCATTGTTTTACCATTTTCCCATCTACTTATTGATTTATTACTAACACCTAATTTCTCTGCTAAATCTTCTTGTGTCATATTCTTTTCCCTACGACATTTCGCTATAAATAATCCTATTTTTTCTTGGTTCATTTTTCACCTCATGAGAAAATTATACAAAATAATCTTATAAATTAACAGGACATAAAATGAGAATAATATTATTTAACATATTATTAAATAATTCTTTAATTTATTATTAAAAAATGTTATTATTTTAATAGGAGGATAAAATATGGATGAAACAAGAGAAAAAGCTGAAAAGGAAATTGAAAAGCTAAGAAGTGATGAAAGATTAGCTACATTATTTGAGAATCCTAGATTTTATAGCGAAGTATTAGCTCAATTATTATATAATTCTAGTAGTCCTAATTTTAAAATGACTGTTGAAGATGGAAAATTGAAAGTTAGAACTGAATATAATGCTATGCCACAACAAGTTGATTATAATAATCCTTTAAGAAGTCAAAGTGAAGTTACAACTTATTATATTGCTAGGAAAGATGGTGCTAATAATTTGGTTGCTGTAAAAGAATGTGGTTCAACATATTATAATGCATATGATACTAATGGACTTGATAATGGAACGTTTAGTCAAGAATATTTTATAGCTAATCCAAATGGTGATATAACTCATCAAGGAAGTATGCATACTTCTACTGAAGTTATTAAAAATTATCCAGCAAGTAGTATCAAGTCATTAAATCAAGTAAGTAATTTATTATTAAGTGAAAATGCTATGTTTAGTGGCAATTTTATAGAGCCAACTGTTAATAATGCAAATGTATCATATACTTGTAGTAGTAAACTTCCAGATAAACCTGGAATAGTAAGAACAAGTATGATGGAAAGAAAGTCAAATTCAAAAGAAAATTCATATCTTAGAAAAGAACAATATTCTGTTTTATCAACAGAGAGACCAGAAAATATGTCTATTGGTGCTGTTATTGCAGAAGGTGAAACATATAGTACATCAGCAGGAATTAGCCAACAAACACCTATGACACCTAAACCTATAAATGGCGTACAATTTTCATTACAAGATACTTTAAACTATTACCAAAATTCGTTTCAAGAAGCACTTGATGCAAATAAACAAATAGGATTATAATGTTAGAATAATAAATAATATGTCATATTTAATTATTATTCTTTTATTTTGCACACAATTCTAATATCTTTTTTATAGTATTAGCTGTTCTTATAGTAATTTTATCTTTAATACTAGTGCTTGCTGTTTTAACCCACCATGTGGACTTTCTATAATTTTTTAAATCAAATGTCCAAAATATAGAGTTATTATATTCCATAATTTGTTCAATATCAGCTTTAGGTTCACCAATCACATTATATACTTCTTCATATTTAGTAGGAGATATTATAAAAATAAGATTATCATAAGTTTCTTTGTTACTTGTTCCCCACCATTTTGGGCTATTTTTTAATACATCTTCAAGTTCACTTGAAGTAATCACAAATATTGGAATATCAAGATTAAATCTATTTTTAATTATATTATAAATATCATTCATTACATATTCTTTATCTTTATCACTATCTAAAATAACATTACCACTATTTAAATAAGTTAAAACATTTTGATAATTTTTATCAAGTTCACTCTTTAATTCAGCCATAGATATTTTATTTTTACCACTTATATTAATTCCTCTTAATAATACAATATATTTCATATATACTCCTTAAATTCATTTAATAATTTTATCACCACTACTAACAATATAATCAATAATCTTTTGATTTATATTATATAACTCAATATCATCCTCATCTTTACAATATATTTTAACATTCTCATAATGTGGAAATGAAAATGTATATTCAATTTTATACATAGATTTACAATATTTATTATCATTATCTTTTAATAATTTTATTATTTTATCACTATTACTATTATTAATTTCAAGTATATATTTAGTTTCATTATTATTAATAACCCTACTAGAAATATTTTTCACAAATAAAATTCCAACAACTATAAAAATTATTATACAAATTATAACGATAATAATTATTAATTTTTTCTTATTCTTCCCTTTATTATCTAAATTCATTATCACTTAGTCTTCTATTCTTTGAGCAAAATATAACCCTGCTTCTTTCATTAAAACTTCAATCGCATCATACACTGTCTTCCCATTTTCATCAATATGATAGTTTTCTCCTGAATTAGAATCATTAAAGAAATCCCATGCTGTTACTAATTTTTTTACTTTTTTAATTTTATGTTTTTCCATTAGTTTTTCATATTTTAAAGCTATATCTTTTCCATAAAAAATATTTATTACATTATATTTATCGGTCATTATTTCTGCATTACTGATATGATTTCCTATACCAATTTGTGCTAATCCATCATTAATAAATAAATTTCCAAATATTTTTAATAATTCTTTAGCGAATGATTTAGAAATATTATCAATATAATATACATCTTTATGCGGTTCTTTAATTATATTGTTCTCTATATTCTCATCTTTTTCATTAGTCGGTACTTCAATTATTAAAAATAATGAATCTTGTTGTATATCAATAAAATCATTAATTATATTTAATATTTTATCTGCATTAATATTTGCTATTAAATGATTATCTACAACCATATATTCTTCATTTAGGTTATCTGAATCATTAATTTTTGCGCCTTTAATCATTTTTAACATATAACTCTAACTCCTTTCAAGAACTATAATTAATTCAATATGTTTTGTCTTATTAAACATATTTATTATTTCTAGTTTTACCATACTGTAATTATTAAGTAAATCTATATCTCTTTTTAATGTTTTAGGATTACATGAAATATAAACTATTCTTTTAGCTTTAGACTTATTTAAAAAATCAATTACCTTCTTTGATAATCCACTTCTTGGTGGATCTACTATTATTACATCATAATTATTATTTTTAGCAATACTAGCGTCATTACATATAAAATCTATATTATTAATATTATTTAATTTTTTATTTATGTTAGCATTCTTTATTGAATCTTTATTTATTTCTATACCATCAATATGTTTAAAATTATCTTCTAAATATATTCCAATTGTACCTGTACCACAATATAAATCAAGTAAATTATTACCATATCCAGCATATTCACGTGCTTTATCATACATTATTTTCATATTATCTTTATTAACTTGAAAGAATGAATCAGGATATATACTATATTTAATATTATCTATTTCTTCAATAATATAACTTTCACCATAAATTAATTTATCATTTAAGTATATTGATGTTATATTAAAATTATTTATAAGGTCATTTATATCATATTTTTCGCCTTTAAATACAATCATTATATCTTTAGTAGTAACTCTAATAATTACTTCAGTAATACCATTTAAATCACTCATCTTTAAATAATTATATATATCATTAATTCTATTATCTAAAAGTAAACAATTATTAAATTCTACAATATCATTAGTTTTTTCACTATAATATCCAATTTTACCATCTTTAATATGAAATGTAGCCTTATTTCTATAGTTATATTCATTATTAGTAAGTACACTATTTATATTTATATTAAATAGTTTATTGATATAATTTATCTTTATATTCTTTTCATCATCAAAATTTATATGTAAGAAATTACATCCTCCACACTCATTATAACAATGACATTTAACTTCACATCTTTTATCACTTTTAGTAATGAATTCTATTACTTTTCCTACTGCAAATCTTTTACTTACATTTACTATTTTAATTTTAACTTTTTCATTGCTTAATGTATATGGAACAAACACTACTATATTATTTATTCTAGTAACACCATTTCCAATATCATCAACACTTTCAATAACTACATCATATATATCATTTATTTTCATATTTCACCTCATAAAAAGATAACTACATTTTACCATATAGTTATCTTCATTTCTATAAAACTTATTATTTATTCTTTATCTTTTCTTAATTCATCAAATATAGATGTGCCTATACCTAAATCATTCTTAATATTGAAATTATCTAATATAGTAGCACCTATATCAGCAAAAGTTTTTCTATCAGGAAGTCTTTTACCTGTTTTAAATATAGGACTATACATAAGTATTGGAACATTTTCTCTTGTATGATCAGTTCCTTTAAATGTAGGATCATTACCATGATCAGCTGTTATAATAAGTAAATCATCTTTCTTAAGATTCTTTAGTATAATTGGTAAATAGTAATTGAAGTCTTCAAGTGCTTTTAAGTATCCTTCTCTATCTCTTCTATGACCATATAACATATCAAAGTCATTTAGATTAGCAAACAATAGTCCACTAAATTCGCCTTTAGCAAAGTCTATTATTTTCATCATACCATCCATATTATCTTTTGTTCTTATTTTAACTGCAATACTTTTACCATTAAATATATCTGATATTTTACCAATAGCAATAGTTTGAACTCCATTTCTATCAAGTAAATCAAGAACATTAATAGGTGGATCTAAAGCATAATCATGTCTTTTTGGTGTTCTTGTGAAATTACCTGGTTTACCTATAAATGGTCTTGCAATAATTCTAGCAATTTTATATTCATCACCTTTAGTAAGTTCACGTACTGTTTCACATATTTTATATAATTCTTCTACTGGAATAATATCTTCATGAGCAGCGATTTGAAGTACAGAGTCTGCTGAAGTATATATAATTAATGCTCCTGTCTTAATATGCATTTCACCTAAGTCTTGTATTATTTGAGTACCAGAAGCAGCGATATTACCAATTACATCTCTACCAGTAGCTTCTTGAATTTTACTTATAAGTTCTAAAGGAAATCCTTCAGGATATGTTTTATATGGAGTTTTACATACAGCACACATCATTTCATAATGACCATTTAATGTATCTTTTGCAAGATTAATCGGACATGCTTTCATATAAAGTCCTCTTGTATTTTCTACTTCTTTTCCAACTAAAGTAGTAAGTCCAAGTCTTTCTAACGTATCTAAATTATATGAGTCTCTTATTGTATGTAAAAGTGTATTAGCACCAACGTCCCCATATTTAGCTGCATCACTTGCTTCTCCTACTCCTACACTATCCATTACTACTAAAAATATTCTTTTAAACATTTGCATCACTTTCCTTCTTACTTCTATTAAAATACTCATTATAATTATCTTTAACAAAATTATCTGCTAAATGAGTATATATTTCTGTTGTTACAACATTTTCATGTCCAAGTAACTCTTGAACACTTCTTATATCAGCCCCACATTCTATTAAATGAGTCGCAAAACTATGTCTTAATACATGAGGAGTAATCACTTTATTAATATTCTTTGTCTTTGCTATTTCACCTATTATTTTATATAATCCTTGACGTGTCATCCTGTTACCATGATTATTTAAAAATAATGAATCAGTAGGCTTTTGCTTCTTTACAAATAACTTACTTCTATATTTATTAATATATGAATCTAAATAATTAACACATACATGTGATAAAGGAACAATTCTCTCTTTACTACCTTTTCCATATACATTAACAACCATATTACCAAGATCAATATTATTTAAATCTAAATTAACAAGTTCTGTTGCTCTAAGACCTGTTGCGTATAATAATTCAAGTATAGCTTTATTTCTATAATCAAATGGTGTTTCAAGTCTTATATCAAGTAATTTATCTACTTCTTCAATACTTAAATATTTAGGTAATGTTTTCTTTCTCTTTAAACTTTCTACATCTTCTGAAATATTAATATATCCTTTATAAATAGATAAATACTTATAGAAACTCTTTATACTAGCAATTATCCTATTAATAGAACTTTCATTATAACTTGGAAGTATATGTAATACATAATTATCAATATCTTTTTTAGATATATCTAATATTTCTTTATTAGTATATTCTAAAAATGATGTTATATCTCTTATATATGATTCTATTGTATTCTCTGAATAATTCCTATCAATTCTTAAATAATCTTTAAAATCATCAACTAATTCTTTATTATCAATTTCTATCATATTTATTACCCTGATAACATTATACAATATAAAAGACTATTTTTAATAGTCCTTTTACTTATTTTTTACATTTTTTGAATCAATTATGTTAAACATTATACCACCTATAATCATTGGTATATAGTATGTTATAAATCTCCATACTAATAGTCCTGGTATTATGAATACTTCTTTTACTATTACTTCAAAGTAGTGTATAAATGAATATTCTGCTCCTACACTAGCACCTGGTATAGGTACAAAACATGATGATGTGTATATAAAACATCCAAATATAATTGAATATATAAAATTAATATTCATATCACTATGTAATGCTTTAAAAGCAAAAAATGGTACCATAAAGTATATAGTCATATATATAAAGTTAATAATTACACATTTGATAATAAATTTCTTATCTTTAGCAAGTTCTTTATATCCAAGAGAATATTCAGTACATTTAGTAGACCATTTCTTTTTCTTATCTTCTTTATCTTTAAAGAATTTAAATTTATCAATAAAGAAATAACCTATTTTTTTAGCAACACTTGTTTTTAAACATGAGAACATCGCAATAAATAATGAAACAACAGTTACAATAATACCAAGAATAGTGATATATAATATGAATCCATTAGGCATTATATTAAAGATGTATCCTATTATTAAATATAATATGCTCATAAGTGTCATAGTTATTTGAAGAATAATAAAGTTTTCTACTAGAATCAATATTCCTTTAGTAACACTCACTCCTTCTCTATTTAATCTATATATTTGAAGTGGTTGACCACCTAATGAAAATGGTGTTATTCCATTAAAGAATTTAGTCATTATATTTAGATTAATTGCATCTTTGAATTTATATTCTTTATTTTGCTTTTTGATTAATATATATATTAAATATGCTTCAACTATTATATATAATCCAAATATTACAAATGCTAGTGCAATATATAAGTAATTAGCATTCTTTAATAACTTCATTGATTCTATAAAATTATCTTTAAGTAGATAATAGAATAAAAACATAGTAAGTAAAAAAATAAATATTGTTTTAAAACCTATCTTCTTCATATTTTAGTCACCTTTAATCATTATATCATAATTATAATATTTTTAAAGTGACTTTTAAATGACAATTTAAAAAATAAAAACAGAAATCTATTAATACATTGTTTTAGATTTCCGTTAAACTCATTTTATTAATTATGAGATACTAAGCATTTTTCTAATGTAACATTTAATGATGATAATAATTCTTTCAATTCAACATTTGTACTATAAGTAAAATATTTATTTCCGTTTTCATCTATAATAGAATATAGTTCATGATTATCATCTTTGTATTTATCAATATTATCTATTATCTTTTTAATATCATAGTTATATATACCAGATTTAAGAATTTGCTCATTGCTTTCATTAATAGCAATTGTATCATATTCAAAACTATTATCACTATATAAATATAGTTTTGGAGTATCACAATCAATTCCTTCATAAGAAATAGTATAAGATAACTTTACATTTTCTGCATTATTTAAATATGATTCATCATTTTTTGTAATACTATTAAATATATTAATCTCATCTTTTCGTAATAAAGAATTTCTATATATAGTATTGTCTTTATCTTTATCCTTTTTCAATTCTTTCAAAGCATAATCAATTAATATAGCTTTGTTCTTTTGTGAAAAATTAAGAGAATATGTATTAACATTAGTAATATCATAATTATCATTAATTTTTATTTTCTTTACTATTATTGAATCATCATTTTTAATATATACATAATAAGATAAATTATCACCTTCTGAATACTGAATCTTATATTTATATTCTTCTACACTTATTTCAAAAAAGTTTTCTCCAATTAATAGACCTTGTATTACTTCTTTTTGTTTATCATTTAATTCATTTGGATGTAATTCTATTTGTTCTTTTGAAAAATTATTATCAATAAAAGTTTTTAACTTTTCAAAATTACTTTTAGAATACTTAAAATTTTCTGTTGTAGTTTTAGAATCACAATCAAGAGTACTACAATAAGATGTTTCAACTATTTCAATTTTATTATTATCAAATATACTTATATCATATTTAGAGCCTGGCACTCCATCATCATAATATGTAATTTTATAAAGAGTAGTACCTGAATTTTTATTTTTAAAATTGAAAGGGAAAAATAAAACCAACCCAATACCTATAATAATAACTACTATTAAAATTATAAGTAAATTCTTTTTTTGAGATAAATCATTTTCCATATAACACACGACCTTTTCCAAAATATTTATTATTTAATAATGATTAACTCTATGAAAACCATTTTAAATATTTTACTAATATTAGTTTACCATATCAATTTGAAAATTGCAAACATATTTTATCAAAAGAAAAGCACTATCTCTAGTGCATCCTTATTTCATTTTTATTTCTTATCAGCAATATCAGTGAAGTAGCCAGGATTGCTTGTTCCTCCATCTATGTGAGCATAATCACCATCAATATGATTATCATCTATAGTAGTTCCTGCTCCACCTATTAGATTAAGGCAATATTTAAACATATTCTTATTTTTTGAGATTTTACTAGCATCAAATTTGCTACTAGCATAAATTCTATTAATCATACAGCTTTCAAACATACTACTTATATCAGTAACTTTACTTGTATTAAAACTACTTAAATCTAATGTTGTAGCAGTGCTATTATAAAACATATAACTCATATCTATCACTTTGTTCGTATTAAAGCTGCTCAAATCTAATGTTTCAAGAGAATTAGTGCTAAACATATAACTCATATTAGTTACATTTGATGTATCAAGACTACTAAAATCGTTTGGAATTTTGCTTTCCATAAACATGCCTTTCATACTCTTTACTTCGCTTGTGTTATATTCTGATATATCTATGTATACATTTTTACCTACTGTACCTGAAAACATATATGATGTTGAAATAACTGGTTTATTATTAATATAAGTACATATTTTTCCACCAACATCTCCATTTTCAAAATTGGCATTTAACTTTACTCCCCAGCCATCAGTATCAATATTCTGCCATCCTGTTTTAGTTCCTTCCTGCATATATCTATATGTGTA
Organism: uncultured Bacilli bacterium; assembly: GCA_934102215.1. GTDB lineage: Bacteria > Bacillota_I > Bacilli_A > RF39 > UBA660 > CAG-1000. The sequence goes on along the minus strand of CAKOSH010000005.1, from coordinate 22,946 downwards.
TAGTGCATCTGAATATTCTGCACCTTGTACCAATTCAACATCAGTTTTACAATAAACTGCTGTATCTTTATATTTCTCAATACCTAATACTCCACTGAATTTCTTTCCTTGATTATAATTTTGATCTGCATTTGTATCTTTAAATAAAATTGTAAAAGTATATTTATGTGTGATTCCACTTTTTATACTTATTTTCTTTTCTATTGTTGTATTGCTTATTGGAGATTGTGATATAGCATTACATGTTCCTTCTGTTGTACCAGCTGAATTAACTCTTTCACATGTTGCACTTAAAACTAACTCATCATTTGTTATTTCATTTACTAGTGACTGCCAAACGATATTATAGTTTGTATCTAATGTACCAGTATTTTTAACTGATACTTCTTTTGTAATAGTTTTACCTGGCCTTATATTTTCTACCTTTATTTCTGATCCATCAGTATATGTAAGTTTCAGTGTACCTGCCTCAACTACCATATCTTTTGCATTATCATTACCTTTTACACTTGTACTAAAGTACGCATAAGAAAGTCCTGTCGTAAGAAGTAATAACAATATAAGTGCTGTTCCAATTAAAATTTTCTTATCTTTCATAATCTTCTACCATCCTTTACGATAATAAGTATAGCATAAATTACCCCCCCCGCAAGCGAACATTTGTTCTCTTGTTAGATTGACTAAAAAATCTTTTTATGATAGAATGTTTACGAGGTGTAACATGGAATTACTACAAAATAAATTAAGACCAACTTCACTTAAAGATGTCCTTGGTCAAACACATATAATTGGAAAAGATAAAGTACTTACTAACCTTGTAAAAGAAAAGAAACTTTTTAATATAATATTTTATGGATCAAGTGGATGTGGTAAAACTACAATAGCACTTGCTTTAATGAATGAATTTAATATGAGATATAGAATGCTTAATGCGACAGTAAATTCTAAAAAGGATTTTGAAGTAGTTATTGAAGAAGCTAAAATGTATAATGGACTTATACTAATTGTAGATGAGATTCATAGAATGAATAAAGATAAACAAGATATATTACTTTCATATTTAGAAAGTGGTCTTATTACATTAATTGGTCTTACTAATTCTAATCCATATCATTCGCTTAATCAGGCTATAAGAAGTAGATGTAGTCTTATTGAACTAAAGCCTCTTAGTGAAAATGATATTGAAAAAGGTATTAAGAAAGTAAAAGATGTTCTTCCTGATATTAAAATGGATAATAAAACTATCAAGTATATAGCAAGTGTATCAAATGGAGATATAAGATACGCTTATAATCTAATAGAATTTTGTTACTATGGATATAACAAAGAAGTTACTATTGATAATATAAAATTAACTCATAATACTCCATCTTTCTTTGCTGATAAAAATGAAGATGGATACTATGACATGTTATCTGCATTTCAAAAAAGTATTCGTGGAAGTGATGTTGATGCTGCCTTGCATTACCTTGCGAGACTTATTGTAAGTGGCGACTATGATATTATTTATAGAAGAATGCTTGTAATCGCATATGAAGATATTGGACTTGCAAACCCTACTATGGGAATGAAAGTACTTTCAGCAATTGAAGCAAGCGAAAGAATCGGATATCCTGAACTATATAAGCCACTTAGTTGTGCAGTAATTGATATGGCACTTAGTCCTAAAAGTAATTCAGCAGATATGGCAATAAATACAGCAGTTAATGATATAAATACAATGTCAGTTGGAAGAATACCAGAACATATAAGAACATCTAGTCCAAACTATAAATATCCTCATAACTATCCTAATTATTGGGTAGATCAAGAATATATGCCTAAAGAATTAAAAGGACGTAAATACTACATACCAAGAAAAAATAAATATGAAATAGAAATGTATAAATTTAATAATAGTATAAAGGTGAAAAAATGAAATATATAATGTATAGTACTCCTAAAACAGTAAATATAGATTCTAAAGTTATAGAAGATTTAGAACAAAAAATATTATCAAAAGAACCACTTACTGAAGAAGAAATAAATATATTTTTAGATTATGTTTGCTATGAGACAAGATGTAAATTCATGAGTGATTTTGAAAACTTTAGTTTTGAATTTAAATGTGATAAAGCACAAGCAATAATAACTCACTATTTAAATAGTTTAAATGTAGAAACTCATCCTTGTATGACACAACATGTAATAACTGATGATATTGAAGGTCATTCATTTGTAGTTGCCATATTTAATGTAAATGGAATAGAAACTCCATATTTAATAGATCCAACATATAGACAATTCTTTATGGATGATGATAAAGACTATATAATGTATAATAGTATGATACTTAGAACACCTAGTCCTGGTAGATTTATAAAAGATGAAGATAAAAGTGAAACACAAAAACTATTAGTAGATGGATACCATATATTAGATGATAATATTGCTAGAATATATGGAGATTCTTTTTATAATACTAAGACAGGATATAGACGTAGAGACTTTCAAACAATGAATGGAAGTATATATAAAAATTCATTTTTAAAAGGACATGAAACATTATCTAAATCTATAGATGAATTAGATAATGAAAATTTATCGTTAAAAGTTCAATCAAAAAAGATGTGACTACATACCAGTTACATTTTTTATTATATAATTTGTTATAAGAAGTCCAGCAACACCTGGTACAAAAGCACTTGATCCAAGAACATTATTAGTATCAATTGCTTTCTCTGTTGATGTTACAACTACTACATCTTTCATTAAGTCTTTATCTTTTCCAAGTTCATGTCTTATCTTTTTAGCAAGTGGGTCTGTATTTGTTTTATCAAGTGTTGTTATTATGAGTTTAGTAGCATCCATTTTTTTAGCTGTTCCCATAGAAGATACAAGTTTAATATTTCTACTCGCACACTCTCTTATTAATTTTACTTTAACACGAGAAGTATCACACGCATCAATAATATAATCATATTGTTCACCAAATAGTAATTCAATATTATCAATTGTTATAAATGTATTTATTATATTAACAATAGCATTTTTATTGATAAGTTTAATTCTTTTTTTCCATTCTCTAGTTTTATATTTATTCATATTTTTACTAGTAACTATTAATTGTCTATTGATATTACTAGGCTTAATAGTATCACCATCAACTAGTGTAATATTTTCTACACCACATCTAACAAGTGATTCTATAACGTATCCACCTACTCCTCCTAGTCCTAAAACAAGAACTTTAAGATTTTTAATTTTCTCTATGTTTTCATTTCCTACCAAGCTTTCAAGTCTAACAAGATTCATAATTGCCTCCCTTAAGCAAGTAGTATTATACCAAAATAAAAACCCAGTGTAAATATAGTGTAATAAAACTCGCGTTTCGCACGAGGTGGTAGGATACATAATATACTTGGGATCTTGCATCTAGGCAATATTCAACACCATATACTAATTAATCCCCCTATAGTATTACATAGCCGGTTTATGAAGCTATATCTATCATCTAGGTTATTTATAATATACCATATATAATTTTATATATCAATAAACTTGTCAAAATTTGACATTCGTATTACATATTATTAAAAATGACCATACATACTAGTACTATAGTAACATTTATTAAGCAAATTTAAATCATCAATGATATTTTTTGGTTCACATTCAGTATATAATGAATCATATTTTGAAATAGTTGCTTCTTCATTAAGCATTCCTTTATCACTATCTATGTATATAGCAAGTGGTTTTCTAATACCTATTGCATAACTAAGTTGAACTTTACACCACTTAAGATCATATTTTTTCAAGTAATAGACTGCTATTTCACGCGCTTTATATGCTCCACTTCTATCTACTTTAGATGGATCTTTTCCAGAAAATGCACCTCCACCTACAGGAGCAAATCCTTGATATGAATCTACTACAATTTTTCTACCTGTAAGACCAGCATCTCCTAAAAATCCTCCTATTTCAAATCTACCAGTTGGATTAATTAAAAATTCTTCTACTTTAACATTATATTTAAAACATATTTCATTTACTATATCTTTAATTATTTTATCAGTTTTGTCTCTTTCTTTTTCTGTATTTTGATAACTAATAGTGAATGTTTTAATCTTTAATAATTTCATATCATTATCGTAATATCCTGTTATTTGTGCTTTACCATCACTTTTGAATCTTGAATCTTTGCGTCTTAACTCATCATATTTTTTACTTAGTTCTTTTAATATAACCATGGCTGTAGGTAAATAATATTCATTATCGTTAACTGCATATCCAAACATCATTCCTTGATCTCCAGCACCACAAACATCATCATTGGTACCAAGTGCTATATCACTACTTTGAATACCAATATTATTTATAATTTCATATTTTTCATTGTAGCCTACATCTTTAAGCACTTTGTTTACAACACTTTTGATATCTACATTACTATTAGATGTTACTTCACCAGTGATAAATATTTTACCTTTACCACCAACTGTTTCAATCGCACATCTACTTTTCTTATCTCCTTTTAAATATTCATCAAGTAAGGCATCACTAATCTCATCACATACTTTATCAGGGTGACCTCTAAAAACAATTTCATTACTAAATAATCTCATATATCATTCCTCCTTTTAAGATTACAATTACCTTAAAAAGAAAAATACCTAGGAATAACCTAGGTATATAAGTTATCCTCATCCATCTGGGCTTACCACCTATCTTATATAGGTTGGTGTGATTTCATAGAGCCAGTCTCTCAATCACTCTTTATAAGGTAATTATTAAAATTGTTGTCATTTACGACTACTTAATAATATCATAATTATATAATTAATTCAAGTAGCATTTCATATACTTTATTATGTTAAATAAAATAAAAAATAATATATTTTTAAAGTCAACATTAGTATTACTTATAGGTGGTACAATAGGTAAAGCAGTAGGGTTTATTCTTAAAATAATTGTTACAAGAACACTTGGTAGTGAAGGAATGGGTCTTTATAGTATGCTTTCCCCTACTATATCTCTTATTACAGTACTGTCTACATTTAGTTATCCCACCAGTATATCAAAAGTAATATCAAGTAATAGTGAAAGATCAAAAACAATAATATTATCACTATTACCTCTATCTTTCATTATGAATGCTTTTATAATACTTATTACTATTATATTTGCTAAAACATTATCTACAAATTTACTTCATAATAGTAGTTTATATTTTCCTATAATATGTGTATCAGTACTTGCTCCATTTATAAGTGTTTCATCAATAATAAAAGGATATTTCTGGGGACGTCAAAATATGTTTCCATATATGTTATCTAACTTTTTAGAACAAGTAACAAGACTTATCTTAATTGGAATATTTATACCTAAAATAATAAAAATAAGTCTAATACATGCGATATGTTTTATAATACTTGTTAATGCGATTGGTGAAGTAATATCACAAATAGTAATGATATATTATTTTCCTAAAAAAAGTATTACATTTAAAAAAGAATATGTAAGTAAAACAGCAATTAAAAAAGTAATGGATATAAGTATTCCATCTACTTCTAGTAAAATAGTAGGTTCATTTTCATATTTTTTAGAGCCTATAATTCTTACAAATGTACTTCTATTTGTTGGATACCAAAATGACTTTATAGTAAATGAATATGGTATTATTAATGCTTATGCTATGTCATTATTACTTCTTCCTGCTTTCTTTACTCAAAATATGGCAACTTCTTTAATACCAGAACTATCTAAATATTATAGTGTTAAAAATTATAAAATGTGTATTAAAAGAATAAAACAAATAGTACTTATATCATGTACTATTGGAAGTATTTCTACTCTTGTAATAGTCTTATTTCCAAAATTCTTTTTAAATCTTTTATACAAGACAACATTTGGAATAGATTATATAAGAATACTTTCTCCTTTTACAATATTGTTTTATATAGAATATCCTCTTTCAAACGCATTACAAGCACTAGGTAAAAGCAAAGAGGCTATGAAAATAAGTATCACATCATCAATAATAAGACTTATTGCTATTGCAGTATTATCACTACTTAAAATTGGTATGTATAGTTTAATATTATCAATAATTATTAATTTAGTTTATACAACATATTTATATTACAAAGTACTCAAGAAAACATTACTCTCTTAATTCGTTCCTTTTAATTATATAAATTTGCTTATTTTTATAAAATGCATAAAATATATCTTCTTTTTTTAAATTATTTTCGTTTAAGTAATCCATAATCCATTTTTCATCTTTTTCTATGTAGTTAAGAGTATCTTTTTGTATAACTCCATCTAATATTAATGGAAATGGATTAGCACTATCTATACCAAGAAAACTATATTTAAATATATTTAATTTACCACTATTCTCAAGAACAGCATATTCTACATCTTTAAGGTTCTTAATATTATTATTTCTAAGTTCAAGTAATAAGTCATCAAGTGAATATCTTTGTTTTATCATTTCTTTATGATTAATGATACCTCTATTTATTATTAAAGATGGTTTACCATCAACTATATTTCTAAATTTATTAAATCTAAGCGATAAATATCCTGATGCGATTTCAAAAAACAAAAGTATTATTATTGGTACAACAGTAAGTAATATTGAGTCTTTATAGTTTTCAATACTAATAGCTACTAATTCTGCAATTAAGATACTTACTACTAAATCTTGAACAGAAAGTTCTCCTATTTCTCTTTTTCCCATAAGTCTAAAAACAATAAGTACTATAAAATAAAATAATACAGTTCTTATAATAACCATTACTAGATCCATAATTTCACCCATTATTATTATGTTTAATCATAAATATTTTAAACATAAATATAATTAATTAGGTGAAAAAAATGAATATAATATTAACATATTTAAAAAGTATTTATAAATTTATAATATTATTTATTATTACTTTATTATTTTCTTCTTTATTTTATTATTTTGAAATATTAGATTTAAAAGTAGTAAATATTATAAATTATATCTTAACACTTTTATTATTCTTTACGTTAGGTATGAAGTTATCTAAGATTAAAAGATCAAAAGGATATTTAAACGGATTTATAATTGGTATCATTATGACACTATTATTTTCTCTTATAACGATTATCACATCTAAATATAGTTTAAGTACTCTTATATATTATTTAACACTTATTTTATCTTCTATAACAGGAGGCATAGTTGGAGTATCAAAGAATTAATTAAATATTTTAAGTAAGATTTAAGTAGGATTTAAGCAAGATAAAAGAAGCAATTCTAATGTGAGTTACTTCTTTTTGTTATATCTATTTACAAATTCTTCTCTAAATTCTAATAAATCATCTTTTTCTATATGTTCTCTTATTTCTTCCATTAAATGTGTTAAAAATCTTATATTATGAATTGATATTAGTCTTTGACCAAATGATTCATCAGCAACAAGTAAATGTCTTATGTATGATTTAGTGAAGTTTTTACATGTATAACAATCGCAATCTTTTTCTATTGGATCTAAGTCTTTAATGAATCTTGCATTACGAAGATTAGTTCTTCCATCATGAGTAAGTGCATTACCATGTCTAGCAAGTCTAGTTGGAAGTACACAATCAAATATATCTATACCACGAATAACACCATCAATTAAATCAATTGGCTCTCCTACTCCCATCAAGTATCTTATTTTATCTTTAGGTAGATAAGGTGTTGCATATTCTATCATTTTAAGTTTGGTTACTGGGTCTTCTCCGACAGATACTCCACCTACACTATACCCATCAAAACCTATTTTAGCAGTTTCAATTGCAGAAAACTTTCTTAAATCTTCAAATTCTCCACCTTGAACAATACCAAATAATGCTTGATTTTCAGGATCTTTATGAGCATCTTTACTTCTTTTCATCCATCTAAGTGTTCTTTCAATACTATTTTTCATATATTCATGAGTAACTGGATAAGGAGGACATTCATCAAAACTCATCATTATATCAGAATGTAATTTATTTTGAATTTCAATACTTTTTTCAGGTGTCAAAAATAAATTTCTTCCATCAATATGACTTTTAAATTTGACTCCTTCTTCACTTATATCCTTAGGCTTTGCTAAACTAAACACTTGAAATCCACCACAGTCAGTAAGAATAGGACCTGTTTTATAATTCATAAAATTATGAAGACCGCCAGCATTATCAACTACATCTTCACCAGGTCTTAACCATAAGTGATATGTATTTGATAATATAACGTCTGCCCCAGCATCCTTTAATTCTTCAGGGCTAAGTGTTTTAACTGTAGCTTGTGTTCCAACTGGCATAAACATTGGTGTTTTATGTGTTCCCCAGCGTGTCTTAAATTCACCAAGTCTTGCTCCATATGATGTTTCTTTTATTAATTTAAAATGTAAATCCATTATTTTACCTCCTCATCTGTTAAAAACATAGCATCTCCAAAACTAAAGAATTTATATTTTTCTTCAATTGCGTGTCTATATGCATTCATTATAATGTCAACACTGCTAAAAGCAGATACAAGCATAACAAGTGTACTTTTTGGTAAATGAAAATTAGTAATTAAAGCATCACATGACTTAAATTGATATGGAGGATATATAAATATACTTGTAGCTTCTTGAGCCTCTTTAAAGCTTCCATATTTACTTATGTTAGCCTCTAATGTTCTCATAGATGTAGTACCAACACATATAATTCTTCTTCCTTCTTTTTTAGCAAGATTAAGTCTTTTACATACTTCTTCACTTATTTCATATGTTTCACTATGCATATCATGATGAGTAATATCATTTTCACTAACAGGTCTAAATGTACCTAATCCTACATTAAGAGTTACATATAGTACTTCAATACCTTTTTCTTTTATTTGATCAAGTAGTTCATTAGTAAAATGAAGTCCAGCAGTAGGAGCAGCAGCACTACCTTCTCTTTTAGCATACACTGTATTATAACGACTATTATCTTTAAGTTTTTCATGTATATAAGGAGGAAGCGGCATCGCACCAACTTTGTCTAAATGCTCAACAAGTATACCACTATATTCAAGTCTAACATGTGTAATACCATTATCAAAAACACCTACTACTTCACAAGTAAATTCACTATCAAACTCAATAACAGTACCTATATGTACTCTTTTTTGTGGTCTAACAAGACATTCCCATACATTATTACCTAAATCAGTAAGTAATAATACTTCAATTTTAGCATTAGTATCAATCTTATAACCAATAATTCTACTTGGTAATACTTTAGTATTATTTAAAACTAATACATCTCCTTTATGAAGATAATTTATAATATTATAAAATACTTCATCTTTATAATTTCCATTTTTTCTATTTACGACTAATAATTTAGAATGATCACGTTCTTTAATAGGAGTTTGTGCTATTAAAGATTCATCTAAATCATAATCATAAGTTTCTATATTCTTATAATCCATAATCTACCTAGGAAAACAGCCTAGTGATTCACCTCAACTTTCTACAAGATTATATCACATTAAAAGCACTATTTCTAGTGCCCTATTAATCAACATCTGCATTACATTTTATTTATAATTTCCATTAATTCTTCTTCAGTTTGAAATCCAACTACTTCTTTTATCTTTTTGCCATCTTTAAAGAATATTAAAGTTGGTACACTCATTATTCTATATTCTTCTGTTAGTTTAGGTAATTTATCAATATCTACTTTCACTATATTAATTTTATCACTTATACTTTCAAGAACAGGAGCAAGCATTTTACAAGGTCCACACCATTCAGCATAGAAATCTACCAAATAATTACCACTACTTATAACACTATTTAAATCATCATTTTCTAAATGTATCATTTTAATTTTCCTTTCTCTTTTAATAAATCAACGTTTTCACGAGTTATTATATCATATTTAATAAATAAGTCTATCGCTTCATTATTAAATTTTTCACCTTTAGATTTAGTCATTAGTTCTACTAAATCTTCGGTAGCATTTTTAATATTACTAACAGCAGGTGTCATAACAGGTGTATTATTTAATATAAACTTACCAACTTTAGAATCATCTATACCAGTTATTTTTAAGAATGGTTGACTAAATATAAATAATATAATAAATATAATTACATAACTTTCAATGAATCCAACTATCGCACCACCTATTCTTGAAAATATTCCAAGTATTATTGTTGCTTTTAATATTTTTTCAATTAAGCCTGTTACTTTTAATAATATACGTAATATTAAATATAATATAGAAAATATTATCAAGAATGCAATTAATTCGTAAAGTAATATATTTAATATCGCAACACCCTGAAATTTACCACTAAATTCAAAAAAAGGTAATGTTTTATACATAAATGTAGCAATTGGTGTACGAAAATAAAAAGCAACTACTATTATAAATATTAATCCAACAAGTAAAACTGTTTCTTTTATAAGTCCTCTTCTCATGCCTCCCATGATACCAAGGATAAATAATACTATTATTAAAGCATCTAATATGTTCATAATTTTCTCCTACTCTATAACTCTATATGGACTAGTCAAACTTCCATTTCCATTTAATAATTTAACACTATTTTTAAGTGTAATTACTGGTCTTACTAAAGCATTACTATTAACAGTCATAACATTAAGTTTACCATTTTGCACTACATAATTATATGCATTAGTACCATTAAAATATGCAGGTGACATAGTCCAATAAGTATCTCCAATATATAAATAATTATTATTCAAATTTGAACTTTCATTAATACCAGCAAACATTGCTTCTTCAGCTGTTAATAATCCAACAGGATAAGTATTTAAGCCACTTTTAACACTAAACCTATCAGAAATATTAGGACAATCATATGAAGGTATTTGTTTTATACTAATATTATATTTTGATTGATAACCTGTATTTAAATTACCATATCCATCAGTAGAATATTTCACATTATTAACCTTAAAACTATTCATACTTCTATTATTACAATAAATATCATTTTCAATATAATTACTATATTTACTTAAATTATTAGCGTACCAATTCTCAAGTAAAGTTTTAATTTTACTACTATTAGTATTCTTATGTTCATCACTATAGCTAGCACTATTAGGACTACCATACATATATCCAACATATGCATTATAGTTAGCACTATCATTAAATGTGCTACTTCCAATAGAAGCGTTTTCCCCAGTAGCATTAATACAAACTCCATCAGTAAGTACACCATTATAAATTAATCTAACATTTCCATAAACATTACTTCTTACTATTTTCCAACAAAAGCCACCAAAAAAAACATTATTATTAAGTGAGTTAGAGCCTTTTAAATAAACAGTTCTATCACCATTAATATTATTATTAGTGAAATATACTCCATCTTGAAGTTCTGCGTTATAAGTTAAAGTACTTGAACCATTAATCGCAGATTCAAGTACTTTGTAACCTAATGTATTAGTGTTTTGTTTCATAAGTTCACTAGAATTTGAACTAGGAACAATATTTATATTAGAAGAAAAAGTTTTATTCATATTATATGATTGATCAGTATCTTTTTCTAAAAAAGTTATTTGCATTACAAAATAATGAGTATCACCAGCAGTAATTTTTATATCACTAAGAAGTGTACTATCAGTTGTAGGAATTGCTGTTTGTGTTCTTGAAGCATTACCGCCTGTTTCAGTAATAGTATAAACAAGTTCTTCTGGAACTTCAAAATTATTAACTACATTTTCAAGAACAACATTATAATAAACATCAACATCACCAGTATTCTTAACAGTAAAAGTCTTACTTATAGATTCACCAGTATATGCATTAACAAGAGTAACATTACTTGTATCAGTATAAGTAATTTCCATATTCTTATTGAAAGTTTGAATAGTCATATCCTTTCCTTCACCTTCAATTTCTAATCCAAAATAAGCATAAGTAGCAACAGCCATTAATGCTAAAATAATAATAACACCAATAGAAGCAATAATAGTTCCTAAACTAGTTTTATTCATAAAAATCCTAACCTACTTTCTTAATCTATAATAATTATATAATTAATAATTAAATTTTTCAATAAAATTTGATATTATTAATCATTTTTGGTAAAATATTGCATGGAGGAAGAAGTATGTTTAGACAAAGTGATATATTAGATGAAAAAAAGTCTAAAATATTAAGAGAAAAAAGTAAAAAAATAACTTTTCCATTAAATGCAGATGACAAATCATTAATCAATGATATGATAATGTATCTAAGATTAAGTCAAGATGAAGAATATGCTGAAAAGAATAACATTAGAGCTGGTATGGGTCTTGCTGCTGTACAACTTGGTGTTCTTAAAAGATTCTTTGTTATTTCATATAAAAAAGATGATGGAACATTTGAAGAATATAGAGTTATTAATCCTGAAATAGTTTCTAATAGTGAAGAGCTTATATATGTTGAAGAGGGAGAAGGATGTTTAAGTGTTAATAGATATGTTGAAGGCATAGTACCTAGATATGCTAGAATAACAGTTAAATACTATGACGAAGAAGGCAACGAGATAGTAAAAAGAGTTCGTGAAGAAATAGCAGTAGCATTTCAACATGAAATAGATCATTTAAATGGTATTATGTTTGTAGATAAAATTGATCCTAAAAATCCATTTAAAAATCAAGAGAATATGAGAGCGATATAAACTCTCTTTTTAATTTAATTATTTATATTTACTTTTTAAATTTAATATTTTATAATTATTATAGGTGAAAATGGATATGAAAAAAGAAAATAAAGCAAGGTTGATATTTTGGGGAACAATATGGATAATAATGGTTGTTTTATCCTCTGCTGGCATTGGGTTATACATGAATGGTATTGGCACTCATGGTAAAATTAGAAAAGAATTAAAACCTATTAATGATTCGTTTAATAATTTAGCTACTATACAAAGATATAGAGATGCTGGTATTGATATAAAAGCAAAACTTAAAGATGATAAAATAACTGTTAGATATAAAACTGATGCAATAGATGCTTCTTATGACTTTGTATATGATGACTCAATTGGTATTGGAACTATAGTTATGCAATATGGAAATAATAGTGCCGATAAAGATGTCAGTATAAGCGTTGCTAGATTTATGATAGATGCAGTTGTAGTAAAAAATGGTCGTCCTGAAGGTGAAGTATTTAAGAATTATCAATATGATTACTTCTATAGTACATCAGTTCTACAAGGAGTAAACATAAGTGATTCAGGAACAACTACTACAGTTAAAATAAATTTAAATGCAGTAATAACCGGTTCATCATTAAATAATACACCACCTAATATAAATGATACATCATCTACTATTCAAAATTTGCAATCAAAAATAAATACAACAGAAAATATGATAACAATAATTGGTAAAACAAGTAATGAAAACTATGCAAGATATAAAACAGATATATCAAGTGTAGCAGAAAACAATAAAATAGAATTAAGTTGGATAGATTATGAAACACTTAATAGTACAGATTTAAAATATTTAGAATATATGTATAATATTAAAAATATAAATGATTTCTATGGAATAATTACTTCTAATGCATCTAAAATAAGTGATATAGTTGGAGTTAAATCAATACAAGAAATAGAAAATATATTAAAAGAAAATAATGTTATTAATTAGCATTATTTTTTTATTAAATTTTACATTTAAAAAGAGGACTTAATCCTCTAATTTGACACTTACTATTTTACTTACTCCACTCTCTTGCATAGTTATACCATATAATTTATCTAAGAATTCCATTGTTTTCTTTTTATGTGTTATAACAAGTAATTGAGTTTTATTCTTATAATTATCTAAATATTCACCAAATATAGTAGCGTTATTTTCATCAAGTGCACTTTCAACTTCATCAAGTATTACAAATGGTACTTTTTCAAGATTCATTATTGAGAATAATAGACTTATTGCTGTCATGGTTCTTTCTCCACCAGAAAGTAAACTAATTGGTTTTTTATTTTTACCAGGAGGTATAGCAATAATATCAATACCAGTTTCAAGAATATTATCAGGGTCTGTAAGTTCTAAGTGAGCACTTCCACCTTTAAATAATGTCTTAAACACTTTTCCAAATTCAGTATTTATATTATTAAATGATGTAATAAACTTGTCTTTCATTACTTCATCCATTTCATTAATAATATTAAGTAAATCATTTTGACTCTTTTCAAGATCTTCCTTTTGTTTAGTTAAGAAAGTAACTCTTTTATATATTCTATCATATTCATCAATACTACCTAAATTAACATCACCAAGAGATTTAATCTTTCTTCTTAAAGCACTTACTTTTTCACGAGCAACACTCTCTTCTATTTCAAGAGTATATTCACTTCTAGCTCTTTCATATCCTAAATTATAGTCTTCACTTAAACGATTTAATAAATTATCTAAATTCATATTAAGTTTAGTAATATCTATTTCTAAACTATTTATATCATTCTTTAAAGATATATATTCTTGATTAGACTTTCTAATAGATGATTCTAAATTATTAAGAGTAATATTAAGTTCATTCTTTTCACTATTATATTTATCAAGTAACTTTTCTTGTTCACTCTTAACTTTTTCATTTTCATAGTACTCACTTATTATATTATTAAGTTCATTATCAAGTGAATCATCAGTAAGATTCTTTATTTCATTATTAATGCTTTCAAGTTCACTAACCTTTTCACGTAGTAAAATAACTTTATTATTAATTTCTTCATTAACTTTAATTATTTCAATATTGATACTATAATTCTTATTCTTAATGATTTCTAGTTCTTTATCTTTATTATCAAGTTTAACATCTAAATCTTTAATATTATTAGTTATATTATCAAGTACTAATTTTAATCTTTCTAGTTCATATTTATCTGTTATATATGAATTATTATTTTTAACACTACCACCTGTCATAATACCACCAACATGTATTATTTCTCCATCAAGTGATATTACTCTATATTTATGATTAATCTTTTTAGATATTGCTATAGCAGTAGATATATCACGAGCTACTATAATATTGCCAAGCTGATTCATTACAATGTTATAATATTTAGTATCATATGTAACTAAGTCACTTGCAATACCTACAAATCCAATAATGTTAGATATACTTTTAAGTGTTTCAGGATCTACACTCTTAGGTTTTATAACATTTAATGGGAAGAAAGTTGCTCTTCCTTTATTATGACTTTTTAAGTATTCAATTGCTTCTTTAGCACACATTTCATCATTAGTAATTATGTTATTAGCACTAGCACCAAGAGCTACATCAAGCATAGTAGAATATTCTTTATCAGTATCAATTACGTTTGCTATAATATCATGTATTCCTCTTAAAGTAGGATTGCCTACTATTGCTTTAACTGCATAAGGTATCTTACTCATATTAGATATATTACTTTCAAGAATATCAATTTTATTTTTAGTTTCAATTAATCTCTTACGTTCACTATTAAGTTCAAAATTAACTTTTTCACGTTCATTTAATACTTCTTTATATACATTATTATTATCAAGTACTTTATTATCTAAATCATTCTTATTATTTTTAAGACTTCCTAGATCAAACTTTAATGATGATATTAAATTATTAAGAGAACCTTCTTTATCTTTAAGTAATATTAAATTATTTTGTACTTCATTACTCTCTTTATCATATTTAATTCTCTCCATAAGTAGTGTTTTCTTGTTACTAAGTTCAATTAAATTTTCATTGATTTTAAATATATTAGTACTTGTTTCTTTTATTTTATTGTCTAAATCAAGAATATTAACTTTAATCTTTTCTACTTCAGTACTATCCTTAGTGTTATCTGTATCAATTAGTGATAATTCTTCTTCTTTCTTAAGTTTCTTATCTTTCTTTATTTCTATTTCTTCACTATATGTATTTATATCTTTAGCAATTAATGCTATTTCAACACTTTCTAGTTCATTTAATGCTTCTTTATATTCACGTGCTTTTTTAGCTGACACACTAAGTGGTTCTAAGTTTTCACTATTTTCACGTATTATTAAGTTTATTCTTTCGATGTTATCATGTGTCTTAGATAATTTTGATAAACTTTCTTCTTTACGCCTTTTATATTTAAGAACACCAGATGCATCTTCAAATATAATTCTTCTTTCTTCAGGCTTCTCACTTAATATTTGATCTATTTTATTTTGTGGAACTATATTAAATGATTCTTTACTACTTCTACTATCCATAAATAAGTCAGTTATATCCTTAAGTCTACATCTTTCTTGATTAAGATAGTATTCATTTTCTCCTGTTTTATATACTATTCTTTTTACAGCAACTTCATTAAAATCTATATTAAGTGTCCTATCACTATTATCAAATACAAGTGTTACTGATGCATAATTAGATGCAGGTCTTGAAGATGATCCACTAAATATTACATCAGTCATATTATTACTTCCTCTTAATGTCTTAACACTTTGTTCTCCAAGAACCCATTTTATCGCATCAACTATATTACTTTTGCCTGATCCATTAGGCCCAACTATACCAGTAAAAAACTCATCAAATTCTATATCAATCTTATCAGCAAAACTCTTAAATCCATGTAATTTTATATTTTTAATGTACATATTTATTCACCACTTCTATTTTAATTACCATTTAATTATATCATAAACAAAATCTAAAAAAAAGAAATTGTTTACACAATTCCCATAAAAACGTATAGTTTAGCCGATTCTGAATGCTGGTGAGACACCACTTGAATAACTAGCATCATTAATTGAGTAAGCACCTGCACTTCCAACGCCATAGAAATTAAGATTACTTCCTGAATTAGATGTACGAAGCCACCATTCAGCAACGTTATTGTTATTTTTCTTTATTACATTATTATAATTACTAGTAGTAACTCCATTGTTTGCATAAAAATCTAATTGTCTAGTAACATCTCTTGCTGTATCATAATTTATTTTATTAGAACTGCCTTGTGCCCATATCTCAGCAGTGCTTAACAAGTATAATTTGTCAGTTGATGATAAATTTGCTTCACCACTTGTTTTTCCATGTCCTGACACCACAGTTGTATTTATAATTATACCCTTTAAATCAGTTGGTAATGCATTATATATATCATTATTCACAAATGTATACATACTCGAAGCTGGCCAACCATCAACATTTGTACTATCACTATTCATTACATGATTAGTGATAACATCAGTAAATTCAAGTACAAATCCACATGCACTTTGTGAAAATCCTTCTGTGCTACATTCACTTGGTGTTGAAGTATTTGCTATTCTTAAAGTATGTGTTCCATATGTTCCCATGTCAATTTCTTTTGTATCTCCAACATTATATTTACTTATGTTTCCATCTCTTACAGCTGTAGCAATTGTTTCCCATGAATCAGTAGAAAAAGAAACAGGATTTACTTTAGGAATAAATTCTCCATCAACATCTATATTTCCTACAAAGAAAGTATTTTGAGCATCATTAGGTGTTGTTTCATCTAAATATAGCCATAAAGAATATGCCACTGAATCTCCTGATTTAATAATTTCATTTTTCCATATAACTCCATCTTCAAGTTCACTAAATGTATATGTATATATTTTCTCAAATGCATTTGAAGTGCCTCTATTGTAAACCATATCATATATGTCTGATGAGTCAGACGTGTTTATTGTTCCATCTCTATTAAAATCTGCTAGTCTTCTTTGCAAATCAGTAAAAGTTGGTAATGAATCTAAAATTAAATTTGCATCTTTTTTATTAACAATTCCATTCATGTCAACATCGCCAATTTGATAACCAGTATCTTCGTATAATATTATTTTTCTTATAGCTACTTTTAAATGGTCTGCATATTTTGAAGTAAGTCTTGCATAATCAGCATAATCTCCACTTGGTGTGAATGTTGCATCTTCTTTTAATCTAATCTTTACTGTTGAATCAAGTGTTCCAGTGTTTTCTATTTTGAATATATAAGGTGTTTCATTAAAAACGGAGCCATCACTTTTATAAGGATAAATACTCACTGGTGTTGATACTCCATCTACTACTTTTGTACCAATAACTTGACCTATATTTGAATAAGTTGAATCACATGTTGAATCATTACAAAAGCTTATTTTTAAGTCTCCCATGCTGATAACATTATCTTGACCTTTACCAATGCTTAAGAATTTAGCAAAAGTAACACCAATAAATATAATGACTAACATAGCTACTGAAATAATTAAAGTAATAACTTCCTTTCTTATCAACTTATCTATATACATATTTTTTCTCCCTATTTTGCTCTTTTTTGATATGCTTCTTTAGCTGCATTTTGTTCTGCCTCTTTTTTAGAATTACCAATTCCAACTCCATAAACTAAATCATCAATAATAACTTCAACTTTAAATTGTTTGTTATGAGCAGGCCCACTTTCATCTATTAATTTATATGTAACACTCTTTTTAACTGTTTGAACACTCTCTTGAAGTAAACTCTTATAATCTTTTAAGAAATCATCATGATGCTTAATATAAGGAACAATAAGTTCATTAAATAATTTCTTTACAGTATCTAATCCTTGTTCTAAATATATAACTGCCATAACAGCCTCAAATACATCAGCAATTATAGTCTTATTTGCTTCCATCATACCATTACCAAGTAATATATAATCTTTAAGTTTAATCTCTTTAGAATATTCAAACAAAGCATTTTCACATACATAAAGACTTCTAAGTCTACTCATTTCTCCTTCAGGATAACTTGTATTCTTATATAAATAATCGCTACAAACTATTTCAAGAACAGCATCTCCTAAATATTCAAGTCTTTCATAACTATCACAATTATGTTCATTTGAATAGCTTGAATGAGTAAGTGCAACTTTTAATAACTTTTCATTTTCTATTATAATTCCAAATTTTTTAAATATATTTTTCATAACTATCACATGTCAATTATATCATATTTGTTTTTTCTTTTCATTACTTTTGTATATTAAAATTAAAGAAATTACTATTATAAATAAACATCCTATTTGATTTACACTTAATATCATATTATTATTTTTAAATCTTAAAAAATCTAATAAGAATTTAGATATAGAACACATTAATATTAATTTATAAATATCTATTTTTCTAACAATTGTTATAATAAATATAATCATAAAAACTATACTTTCTACAATCTGTACTGGAAATAAACTTATACCATTTATATCATTCATAGAATATTTATATACAATACTAAAAGGTCCACTATACTCTATTCCATAACAACATCCTACTAAAAAACATCCTATCTTACCAACTGCATACATAAGTGGTATAGGTTTTATAAATAAACTTAATGTTTCTTTTATATTTCTTTTAAATTGAACACAAAATAATATAAGTAATAATATCCCACCTATTAAACTTCCTAAAGATGAAAAACCAAGAGTAAAAAAATTAAAACTATCATACTTTTTTATATTAACTAAATATGTAAATAATTTACCACCATATATAAAGCCAATATTTTCATATATAAGCATATAATAAACAAGTTTATCTTTATTTTTATTCAGTAAACATATAATAACTATATTTAATATAAATGATAAAAATATAAATATACTATATAATGGTACATTAGTGTCTATCATAATTATCAACTATTTCCTTCACTATTTCTTCATACGTTTTATCATTAAGTTTAACCTTATAAAATACAATATGAGAAGATTCCCTCATTAATGATATATTATCTTTATAAAAAATTATTTCATCATTATCATTTATCTTTAAAGTAACATAAGAAACTTTATCAATAAGATTATATATATCATTATATAATTCTTTAGTTAATACTCTATTTAAACTACCATAATTAACTATTTCTACTGTGATATCATTTTCAAAATAAAGGTTCTTTGAATCAAAACTGCTTACAGACTTAATATCAATATAGTAATCTTTATATTTATTATTAAAAGTATCTTTAACATATTTAATATCTAACATTACATCTCTATTATTTTTATATTCAACATTACCATTATTATCTATGTAATATGCTTTATACTCTGCATCTTTATCTTTTATATCATATTCATATATCATGCAATTTTCAATGTCTTCACTTCTTATACATGCACCATCACAACTATCAACACATTTTCTACAATAAAAAGAATCTACATATGTAACATCACTATTTTTATCGTATATATTATTTTTAACTTCTTGCTTTATTTGATTAAGTTTTTTCTCTCTTTTAACAAAATTTATTGTAACAAGCAAAACAACAATTACAAGAATAATTGTTACAATAGAAAGAATTACAACTTTTATAGAGATTTTATTTCTTTTTATCTTCTCTCCACATTTATTGCAAAACTTTTCATTATCTTTTAATTTACTACCACATTTTATACAATATTTCATATTACTCACAACCTCTAAATGAATCACCACAACTATTACACACAACTAATGCAAATACTATAAACGCCATAAACATTATTAAATACGTTAACTCAATCCAAAATACCACATTAACTGTTGTTGCTTTAGGATATTTAATTTTAGCTGTAATAATAATTATAAAAGCAGCTAATAATGCAAAAGGAGTATATGCTTTTGATTCTAAAAAAAGACCACTAAATACTAATACAGCGTTAGCTATAACATAATATTTAGAGTTATCATTTGTTTTTTCTACATTATTATTTGCATTAAGAATAGAATTTGTATTTGTATTAATATTTACATTATTATTTGTATTAACATTTTCTATTTTATTACCACATTCATCACAATAATTAGAATTTTTAATAAGTTTTTTACCACAATTAGTACAATAGTTCATCTTTATCACCCACAATTCATAATAAAATTTGTACACATGATCATTAAAATTATCGCATATATAAATATCATTAAAGTAAAAATTATTTCAACCCAAAATAATACTTGAACAATAGTTACTTTAGGATACTTAATTTTAGCCGTTATAATTATTACTAAAGCGGCAATCATACTAATAGAACCATAATTATCCAATCCTAAAAATATATTTCCAAAAATCAATATTACATTCGCAAGTACATAATATTTCCAATTACCATCATTATTAATTATTTCATTATTTACAGTTTTTTCTTCTAATATAACTTTAGTACCACACTCATCACAATAATTAGAATTTTTAATAAGTTTTTTACCACAATTAGTACAATACTTCATACACACCTCTACTCTATATGTATAGTATAGCATAAACCATATCAAAAAGATATTTATTTTTATAGTAATTTATTATATAATTAATACATGAAAAAAATATTAATAAAGTTGATAGATATATATCAAATAACACCACTTCATTGTCACTCAATGTGTAGATTTACTCCTACATGTAGTGAATATATGAAGGAATGTATTAATATATATGGAATAAAGGGTATTAAAAAAGGAATAAAAAGAATATTTAGGTGTCATCCATTTGGGAAAATTGGTTATGACCCAGTTATTCGCAAAGGAGAGATTTATGAAAAAGATATTTAGTATTTTATTAATTTGTATTTTAATTTTATCAGGATGTAGTTTAAATGATGACTTTAGTGACAAATATTTATATGTCACTACTTACCCTATTGAATATGCAACTAATATGTTATATAGTGATTACGCTAAAATAAATAGTGTTTATCCTAATGGCTCTAAGAGTAACTATAAAGTAACAGAGAAAAAGAAAGATAAATATGCTACTGGTGAATTATTCATATATAGTGGTGTATCAGGTGAAGCATATCTAGCAAAAGACTTATACAATAGAAATGATAATCTTGGTCTTATTGATGCCACTAAAGGTATGAATAGAGAACTTGAAAATGAAAGTATTTGGTTAAACCCATCAAACTACTTAATGCTATGTAGTAATATTAAATCAGGATTAATTGAATATAATGATAATGTATATGTAAAAGAAAAAATAGAAAATAATTATAAAGATTTAAATGAAAAAATAAGTGAACTTGATGTTACATTATATGATATTGGTAAAAATGGTAACTATAATACTATTCTTACTACAAATGAAGTATTTAAATACTTAACTAAATATAATATAAATGTTATATCAATTGATGAAAATAATAAAACAATAGATAAATCTTATGCAGAAGCTGAAAAGTTAGTTAAATCAAAAGATATACAATATGTATATTATTTAGAAGATGATGAACTTAATGAAAGACAAGAAAAATTTATAAGTGAAAACTCAATAGTAAAAGTACCTATTAAAAGTATGTTTACTATTACAGAAGAAGAAAAAAATGATAATAAAGATTATATTTCAATGATGAATGATGTAATTGATAATTATAAGAAAGAATTATATAAAAAGTAATTCTTTTTATTTTGTCAAAACAGTAATTACTATATCTTTACCTTTAAGCATTATATTAGGTATTTCTTTTCTAGTATCAGTAATAACTATTTCATATATTCTTTCATCAATGATTTTATTTATTATTGATTTTAAATTATTTACACCATTTTTATTTTTAAAGATATTTTTAATTAATTCGTTATACATGCTTACCCCCCCCTACTATTTATATAAGGGCTAAATAAGGAATACACTACTTTTTTATGAAATTTTACATTTTATTTAAAATATATAAAATTGAATTATTGGAGAAAAAATATATCAAAATTAATTTTTCATTTCAATATTGAAAGAATAATTCATAAATTTCTAGGAGAAAATTGAGTTTTCATTTGCTAAAATTGAATTTTACCTTTTTGCATTATATTTTTTATTATGATACCCTACTATCGAAATGTTTATTTTATGTTGCTTTCTTACGACATTTCTTACGACATTTATAGTGACATTTATAGTGACATTTATAGTGACATTTATAGTGACATTTATAGTGACATTTATAGTGACATTTATAGTGACAT
>CAKOSH010000004.1 GCA_934102215.1 uncultured Bacilli bacterium | reverse complement strand
ATCTCGCAATTTAATTATATATCATTTTTTCTAAAAATAAAAGACTATTGTCAAATTTTTACTTTGTCAACAGTCTGCTGAACTTACTAGTATATAGTAAGTTCTTTTTAATTTCTACTTTTAATTAAAAAATATGTGTGTTATAATGTTTAATAGACAATAGGAGTGATATTTATGTTTAATATTGATTCATATAAGAAGGCTTATAAAAATTTCATTGATTATCTAAATGGATATTCTAATTCTTTACTTACTAAAATAGGTGAATGTGATAAGAATATAGCATTATGTGATGTTTTAGAAGAAATAAAACAAACACATGATGTAAGAACTATCTTAAATAATAAAGAATTTATTGCTTCTTTAAATCCTGTTGTACTTGATTATTTTAGAATAATTGAGTTCTTTAAAGACAATGATGCTCTTGATGCTGATCAAGTACAAAATGCAGCAAATAAAATATTAAGTATAGATGAGATAAAAAATTTTGATGTAACTAAGAAAAGTATATATGAAAGCAAATCTTCATATGAAAGTGAACTTTCTAAAGTAAAAAATATAATTAGTGGTAGTGATTATGATATAGATTACTTTAATACATTACTTTTAAATAGTACTATTAGTGATAAAGATAAATTGTTAATTTTATCTGGACTTGCATATGAAAGTACTATTAATAGAGAAAAAGAACAAGCAAAAGATGATATAAAAGAAGAAAAGAAAGAATCTAAAAAAGAAAGTAAATTTAAGAAAAGAGAAAACTTATATTCAATTAGTGAACTAGTAAATAAATATAGAGAACTTAGTAAATGTGTAGATGAATATAAAATGAAATTAGAATCACTATGGGCTAATAAATCTTCTAAACAACTTGAATATGCGGTTAATTTAGCAACTTTATTTAATAGTGGTGAAATAAATATGAATGATGCCTTTAGTAGAAACTTTACAAGTGAAAGAATGCTTATGTTACTTTTATGCTGTAAAGAATATCAAGATGTTATAGATATATGTATAAGTAATACAAAAGATGGTATGACTACTAAAGAATCATATGATGAACTTTTATATTATGTAAATTCTTTAAGTGATAGAATTAGTTTAATAGATAAATATTATGCTTTAGAAAAGGAAAGGGATAAAGTAATTGATCCTGATTACGTTGAAGAAACTAAATCATTATTCTTAATAGATGATAATGGTAATGGTACGATTAACTTTGATAACTTTACTGAAGAAGAAATAGAAAAAGCAAATTCATTAATAAATAAAAGTGAAACAAAAGGTAAAAATGAAAAGTCAATATTACTTCATAAAATAAAAAATGTTGATTTTGATGTATTAATAAGTAAATTTTCTTCATTTATATGTTCATATGTACCACTTGAAGATGGTTCAATATTAATACTAGATATAGCACATAAAACTAAAGGTTATGATGAATCAGTAAATATATTAAGAAGAAACTTGAATACAATTAAAGATATAAGAAATGAAGCAAAAGAAAAAGGTACAGAAAGATTATTTGAAAGTCAAAAAGAATATAGAGATTCATTAAGAGATAAATATGGATTAAATACTTCTAAAATGAATGAGGTGAAATTATGAGATTAGATACAGCAGATGAATTATTTTATTCAATTAGAAACGATTGTTTAAAATTAATATCTTCAAAAAATGTTAATTTAGATGATTTATCTTTCACTATTGGATGTAGTACTGAAAAATTAATATCATTATTTGATAAAAAAGATGATGACTTAATTATATATTTTAAGATATATAATACTTTAGTAGAATGGTAGGTGTATAAATGTTAACAGAGATTATACGTATAAAATTAGATAAATTATATTCTAGTCTTGATAAATTAAATAAAGAAAGTGATACTTCAACATTAGATACACTTGAAGAAGTGTCTATTAAATGTGAAGACTTCTTATCAACACTTGTTGAAAGTAGAAGTAATATAATTACTTTAGATACTGATGATATGACTGATATACTTATTAAATATGGTAATAATCCTTATGATAAAAAAGAAGTAAGTGATAAATTTAGACATATTAAATTAGTTTATTTAGGTAGGGAAAAAGGATTAGATATAAATATAAGTGATACACAAGAAGCATTCTTAGAAAGCTATATTACTAATGTAATGCAAGTAGTTAAAAATATAAGAGCTACTATTAATGAAAAGAATGATAAAAAGAGTAAATTAGAAAGTGAAATAGATATAATTAGTACATCTATATTAGATATTGAAGGTTTATTAAATAAAATAGAAGATAAAGATAATAATGATATATTAGATGGAAATGATTTTAATACATTTTATAGTATTATAGAAGATGAAGATATTTCTACTGAAATGAAGATACAATCATTAATAGAGTTTAGAAAATATAATATAATGAGAACTAATAAAGAAAAGAAAGTAAAAGGACGTACTAATATTGAAGATGTTAGGAATTGTTTTATTGAACATGGTTTTTCTGAAAGACAACTTAGAATTGTTGATAAATTTAAAGAAGAAGCAGAGAATAATGCTAATATAGATAATATAAGAAATATTCTTAATTATATGGAAAGTAAAGATATATTACGTAAATTTGCTTTTTCAGACTTACTTACTATAACTTTATATGGAACATTAGATTCAGTAAAGAATAGATATGAAACATTAGAAAATGAAGATAAATTATATCCAATATTCTTTGATACTGCATCTGTATGGATTAATAATATAAGTACTAGTAAGAGAAAACGTAGAAGTTCAAAAAAAGGTGGAAATAGTAATAGTAGTGTTAATTATTTTAAAACACTTAAGTATTCAGCACATATGGTTTCTTATGAAGATTTAATTCAAAATGAAAGATTCTTAAATGAAAAAGGTGTTAATGTATCTTTAAGTAATCAAGATGGATTTACTAAAGTACTTCGTATGCCTCATGATAAATTACTTGAGAATTTTGATATTATTTGTAAATATGGAATATGTGATGGTAAGAAGATTGATTTTCCTTTAACTTTACTTGCATGTGTATCTAATTTGTCTGAAAAACTGGATGCATTCATAGAAGTTGGACTTTTAGGAGATTCTGAAAAACAAGGTGAAGAATTTGGTAATTATATTAAAAATCATGGTGGAAGTATAAATCATATTAGTAGTAGACTATATCCTGTACTTTATAAGATGAAAAGGGATATGAATATAAGAGATTACTATAATTTATTGTTTTCTAGTTCTAGACTTGGTTGTTTAAAGAAAGAATTTACTACTGGTATGTTTGGACTTGATCTTAATAATGATGAAGTTTATCAAAAATATTTAAAAGATAATTTTGTAGAAAGTTCTAGTTATTTAGGTAATACTACTATGTATGATAGTGTTATTGATTCACAAATACAACCTAGTAGTAAAGTTATACGTGATTTAGATAGTAGATTTATGGATAAAGATAATCCACTAGTATATAGAATTGGTAACAATGTAATATCAAGAAATAAAGTAATTAGAAACTATGGTAAACTTGTAAATAGTGGTATAGAACTTAATGATGATGCTTTAATGTATTCTATAGTAAGAGGTAGTTATTTAAATATGGATGAAGCAAAAGCTATCGCAAGTGATATAGGTTATACTTTAAAAGGAGAAATGAAGTTATGAAATATTTAAAAAAATATGGTTTATCTCTTAATGATATTAAACAAATAGAAGAATCACTTGATGATATGGATTTAAATTTATTATATGTTAATGAAGATAAAGTAATAAGTATTCTTGACTTTCTTGTATCTATAGGATTTACTAATGTAAAAGAATTACTTATGTATAAATCTAATCTATTTTATATTAAATTAGATGTTATTATTGATAGAATAAGTAAAGATAAAGAGAATATTATTAAAGAAATAAATGAAGATGTAAGTTATTTAGATAAGGTTGGGTTATAATATGATAGATAAAGACAATAAAATATTATTTGGAACAATGATTGTATTACTTTTACTTTTAACAGTAGGACTTTCTTATGCATATTTTAGTACTGCTGTAAAAGGAAATGATAATGCAAAAGATATGGTAGTGGAAGCTGGAACACTAAAACTAACATATACTGATGGACCAGCAATAAATGCACAGTATATAAAACCAGGATGGTCAACAACAAAAGAAGTATCAGTAAAGAATAATGGAACACTTGATGCTTATTACAATGTTATTTGGCAATCTTTAACAAACACTATCACTAGTAATGAATTAGTTTTAAGTGCAACTTGTCAAAGACTTAATGCATCAGGAACAGTAGAAGGAACATGTGAATCAATATCACAAGCACCAATAAGTGATATGAGAATTGCAAAGAAGATATCAATAGAAAGCGGTATAACACATAAATATACATTTACAATATTATTCAAAGAAACAAATGCAGATCAAAATTATAATCAAGGAAAGGAATTTAATGGAGTTTTAGGTATTGAAGAATATAAAGCGCCTAATTTTTCAACTGATAGTTGGGCAACAATTATCGCAAATGTAAAAGCAGGTAATGGAAGTGAGTATGCTGTTGGAAGTACAAAAGAAGTAAATCTAGGTTCAACATATGGAACACATACTTTAAGAGTAGCAAACACTTCAACACCAAGTGAATGTTCAGGAACAGGATTTTCACAAACAGCATGTGGATTCGTTCTTGAATTTGAAGATATTATTAAAACAAAAGCAATGAATAGTACAAATACAAATGTAGGAGGTTGGCCAGCATCAAGTATGTATACATTTGTAAATACAGATATATATAATGCAATACCAAGTGAAATAAAGAATGCAATAATAGATACAACAGTAGTATCAGGACATGGAAGTACAAAGGGAGAAGAAAACTTTACATCAACTGATAAACTATATTTATTAAGTACAGCAGAAATATGGGCACAAGGAAGTTCAAATACAACATTTACAGATTCTGCAAGAGATATAACAAGACAATTAGATTATTATAAAATGAGAAACGTTACAACAAGTAACTATGGAGATGCAATAAAGAAAAATGGAAGTAGTACTGCATTGTGGTGGCTTCGCACGGCTCGTTCTAATAGTACTACTAACTTTAACGTTGTGGACATTAGTGGTTTTTACAACGTTCACAGCAGTGCTTCTAACTATTGTGGTGTTTCGCCAGCTTTCCGATTGGGTTAACGTGTAAAGTATGTGTAAATTAAAGCAAAACAAAATTGGTAGAGAGAACTAAAACAAATTCGAATAAAAAACAATAAGGTATAACGAATGTTATAAAGCGACTACTCCATGCGAAAGCATGGATAGGTGATTATGAGAAAACAAATAAATTAAAAAATAAAAAAGTAACCTGCCTTTAGGCAGGAAATGGAAATTCTGAATTTATGTAAATTCAAAATTTTTTTTGTTGATATATGTTAAATAAATATATTATTTTTGAAATATAAAAGAAAACTAAATGGTTTAGATTATATTGTTAAAGTATAATGAATGTTGTAAAAGGATAGGAAAATTAATTACTATTGAATATAGATGGTAACTTTGAAATTTAGGTACTAGAAATAGTACTTTTTCTATTGTAAAAGATTACTAAATATTATATAATCTTAATAGTTTTTGGAGGAGTTTATGAAATTAAATAGAACTGAAGCAAGAGAGAAGATAATGATTATCTTATATCAAATAGATCTATATGATAAAGATAAAATACCATATGATTTAGAAAGTGTATTTCATGAGAATTTAGAAATAGATAATAAATTCGTTCGTGATATAGTAGATGGAGTATTAGAACATAAAAATAACATTGATAAAATTATAAGTAAATACTTGGAAAATTGGGATTTAGATAGACTTGGTAAAACAGATAGAGCAATACTTAGATTATCTACATATGAAATGTTATATTATAATACTCCTAAAGTTGTTGTTATAAATGAAGCAGTTGAACTTGCTAAAAAGTATAGTGATGAAAAGATTGTTAAACTAATAAATGCTGTACTTGATAAGATTCGTGATAATGAGGAAATAGATGAATAAAGAATATATTACTATTAGTGATATTAATCGTATTATAAAGTTTACTATTGAATCTAATTCTGTACTTAAGAATGTATATATTAAAGGTGAAATAAGTAATCTTAAGTTTCATAGTAGGGGACACTTGTATTTCTCGCTGAAAGATGAAAATAGTAAGATAAATGCTGTTATGTTTAATTATAAGAGTGTACTTAAATTTATTCCTAAAGATGGAGATTCTGTTTTAGTTCATGGTAGAGTGTCTGTATATGAAGCAACAGGTAGTTATCAAATATATGTTGATTCTATGGATATGGATGGTACTGGTAACTTATATATATTATTTGAAGAACTTAAGAAGAAGTTATCAAATGAAGGGTTATTTGATCAAAGTCATAAGAAGAAGATTAAAAGAATACCTCGTAAAATAGGCGTTATAACAGCACCAACTGGGGCAGCAATTAAGGATATAATTTCAACTATTAATAAGAGATATCCACTTGTAACTATATATGTGTTTCCAACTCTTGTTCAAGGAGAATTTGCAAGTAAAAATATTGTTCGTATGATAGAATACGCAAATACATTTGATGACATTGATACTATTATTTTAGGACGTGGTGGAGGAGCTATAGAAGACTTATGGCCATTTAATGAAGAAATAGTAGCAAGAGCAATATATAATAGTAGAATACCTATAATAAGTGGTGTAGGACATGAAATAGACTTTACAATAAGCGATTTTGTAGCTGACTTTAGAGCACCAACGCCAACAGGAGCAGCAGTAGCCGCAACACCTGATTTAAGTGAAATAAAAAGATACTTTAGTAATACATTTGATAAAATAAATAACTCAATAAATAATAAAATGCATAGTTATAGAGAACTTATAAATAAATATAAATCTAATTATTTACTTAATAATCCAATGAGATTATATGAAATGAAAGAACAAAAATTAGATATTCTATATGATAAATGTAATAATGCTATATATAATATACTAAATAACTATAAAAATAAAATAGATGGTTTTAAGAAAAATTATATCTTAAATAATCCTAAAGTATTATATGAAAAAGAAATTAAAAACATAGAAATATTAAAAGATAATCTTAATGATGAAATAAATAATATCATAAAAAACAATACTAAACATATTGATACTTTAAAGATAAAGCTAGATTTATTAAATCCAGAGAATATACTTGATAAAGGGTATTCTATAGTATATAAAGATAATAAAATAATTAAAGATATCAATGATATAAATGTTGATGATAATATTAATATAGTGGTAAAAACTGGTAAAATTAATGCGAATGTTAAAGGAGTAAGTAATAATGAGTGAAAAGAAAGAAATGAAATTTGAAGATCAAGTAAGAGCATTAGAAAAGATAGTAAGTGAACTTGAAAGTGGTGAACTTGGACTTGATGATGCGATAGTAAAATATACTGAAGCAATGAAATTAATTGACTTTTGTGAAAAAAAATTAAATAGTGCGACTGAAACTATAAATAAACTTGTGGAAGAAAATGGAAAAATTACTGATTTTAAAATAGATGAGTAATCTTTTTTCTATATATTACCACTTTATATAATAAATAATTGTTAATACTAGTACTAGAGGTGCAAGTATGAAGAAAATTATAGTATTATTTATTATGATTTTAATGCCAATAAGTATCTATGCTTATTCTAAAAATATAATACCAGGAGGAGAAAGTATAGGTATAAAGATAGAACCTAATGGTTTAATAGTTGTTGGATTTTATAAAGTAGATGGTGTTTATATTGCTAAAAATAATATTAAAATAGGAGATGCGATTACTAAAATAAATGGTAAAAGTGTTACTTCTATTAATGAATTAAATAACTTAATTAAAAATGAAAATATTAGCAATATGAGTGTACCTATTGAAATAGTAAGAAATGGTAAAACATATAATATAGATTTAAAGATAGGAGAAGAAAATAATATATATAAAACAGGGCTTTATGTTAAAGATTCAGTAGTAGGTCTTGGTACTTTAACATATATAGATCCAATAAGTAAAATATATGGAGCTTTAGGACATGAAATTATATTAAATGAAACTAAAAGTATTGTAGAAGTTAAGAATGGTAATATTCTTATGAGTAAAGTTAAATCTATTAATAAAAGTAGGAATGGTTATGTTGGTAGTAAAGAAGCAACTATACTTTATGATAAAGAAATAGGTACTATACGTAAGAATACTATTAAAGGTATATATGGTGTATGGAATAGTGAATTATTAAATAAAGATACTATGGAAATAGCTTCATTTAATGAAATTAAAAGTGGGGATGCGTACATATATACTGTACTTAAAAATAATGATGTTAAAAAATATAAGATCAATATTGTAGATAAATATAGTGCACGTAAAGATACTCAAAAAGCATTTAGTTTTGAAATAATTGATAATGAATTACTTTCTAAAACAGGTGGTATAGTTCAAGGAATGAGTGGTTCACCAATAATACAAGATAATAAAATAATAGGTGCTGTTACTAATGTTTTAATTGATAATACTCATCTTGGATATGGTATATCAATAGTAACAATGCTTAGTGAAGGAGAGAAAAGTTAGAAATAACTTTTTTTTCATTTAAATGTATGTTATAATTTTAATATACTAGGAGGCTATGATATGGAAGATAATATTTTAAAAGTAACTGTTGAAGA
Source organism: uncultured Bacilli bacterium (assembly GCA_934102215.1). GTDB lineage: Bacteria > Bacillota_I > Bacilli_A > RF39 > UBA660 > CAG-1000. The sequence goes on along the minus strand of CAKOSH010000004.1, from coordinate 142,035 downwards.
TGGGAGTATAGTTGATGTTAAAGTTCTTGATATAATTGATTCAGCAAGATTTAATAAAACATTTATTATTTATACTGTTAATGGTGATGAAAGTAATATTTTTGCTTCAATTTTAAATGAAAAAGAAGAAAGTTATTCTCTTGATACAATTAAAGAACAAGATGAAATTGACTATATAAATGAAGAAATAGATAGAGTTGTAGAAGAAATAAAAGGTGAAGAATAATATGACATTTGATGAAGCTAAGAGAAGAGGAAGACTTCCTAATATAAGTGAAGATAAGTTTCTTGCAATATGTGAGAAATGTGGTATTGATATTAAAGATATTGATCTTTCTACTAGGGCATTTACTGAAGAAGAATTAAGAAGACTTTCTACTAATAGATATGTACATTCTGCTGCTGTTAATGCTAGTGCTAAAAGGATACATAAGTCTGTAGTAGGTGAATATGATAAGATGCTTGCAAAATATAAGGCTCTTTATGAATCAGTTAAAGATTCTAGTTTAAGTAATGAAGATAAGCAAGGCATTTTAAATATAATTAATGATTTAGAACAGGCTCGTAATGGATATGAAAGCGTTAGAAATAATATTAATGTTTTAAGAGATAACTATGGTTATGATCAAACTATGTTAAATGGTATAGAAAGAATTGCTAATAGTACTTTAAAAGAAGGTATTAGGAATAATGATTATGCATTAGAAGAACAATATAAAGAATTAAATAAGTTAGTAGAAGAAGGTAAAAAATATAAGACTAAGTTTAAACGTATGTCTAATCAAGCTAAAATTAATAGAGTTATGAAGAAGATAGAAAGTTTACAGGCTAAACAAGGAACTCTTAGTAGTATTCAACAAAGAATGGTTAATAAGGCTACTGCTAAATATATTAGTAAGAGAGAAAAAGAAATTCAAAAGTATGCTAAAGAATTTGCTCGTGAACAAGAATATGCTAATAGAAGAATAGAAAATAATAAGCAAATAGAAGATTATACTAATGATATAGGTTTAACAAGTGATAATATTGTTGAGTTAAGAAGTCAAGGTGGAATTAAAAATAATCTTAAAGCATTCGAACTTTCTGTTGAAAAGAAAAGAATGGAAAGCAGACTTAATAGACTTGAAAGAGAAAAGAAAAGACTTGATAGGCTTAAAGGTAAACAAGGTGTATGTAATCTTGGACAGCAATATGCAAGACCTGTTACTATGGCTTATGGAATGTAGAATATATAATCTACAAATAACCGAATAAAAAAGTTACAAATAGGTAAAAAATATTTTAAATATTAATTATGAGGAGATTTATTATGAAGAAAAGAAATGTATTTTTAAAGATTATATTAAGTGTAATGATGGTATTTTTATTAGTTGGATGTGGTAATAATAGAAAAGCAATTACTACAGAAGAATTTAAGGACAAAGCAAAGAGTCATAATTATATTATTAGCAATGCTATTTCTCAATTTGAAGAATATAAATATATTAATGAAGCTACTGTTGTAAGTAATGCTGGTAATTGGAAAGTAGAATTTTATGTAATGAAAGATAATAATAGTACTTCTAAAACATTTGAATATAGCAAAGAAAATTTTATTAAATCAAAAGGAAATGGTTCAAAAGAAACTTCTGAAAGTATAGGAAATTATTCAAATTACTCTTTAACTACTAATGGTAACTATATGTATCTTTCAAAAATTGATAATACTTTGATATATGTAGTTGCTGATGAAAAATATACTGAAGATATAAAAAGTTTCATAAAAGAATTAGGTTATTAATAGAATCCATATTTATATGGGTTTTATTTTGGAAAAAATTTGTATAAAAAAATTAACAATATTGATTTGAATTAATTGTTAATTTTTATTTTTTTAATGCTTCACTATGGCTTCCAGTATCTACTAATAATAATACTATTTCTTCTTCTAAATATTTATAAATAAGTACCCAATCTGGTTCGATATGGCAATCTCTACAATCTTTAAATTTTTTGTCATTATATAATGCATGATCTTTATATTTTGAATCTAATTGTTGCTTAGTTGATAACAAATCAATAACATTTAATAATTTATCAATGTTTTTTCCTTGCTTTGTTATTTTTTTGATAGATTTTTTAAATTCTTTTGTATATTTGATTTTATAATTCATCATCAAGTAAAGCCTTTTTTAAATCTTTTATATTATTATAACTTTTATATTCTTCAGGATGTTCTTTTATATAGGCAAGTTCTTTTGCTGCCATTTGTAATTCCTCTTCGGTGAAATATTGATGCAATTCACTTTCTTCCTCTTTTGGTAGTGCAATATCAAAAGGAATACTACCTCGCATAATTACTTGTTTTATAGTCATATTTATTAGTCCACTCATACTAACACCTAACTTTTGCAAGATTTCAGTAACTTTATCCTTGTCTTCTTTATCAATTTGTACGCTTATAGCAGTGGTTGTAGACATATTATCATCTCCTTTTCTTAATAAAAATATAGCAAAAATTATATAAAAAGTCAATATTTTTATATAAAAATCATATTATTTTTATATATTATATGCAAAAAAAATAGTAATATAATGTATTTTTTTAATTGTATATATATTTAAATTTTATTTTGTGTAAACTGATTGTAAAAATATACTTATTTTATTAATATCTAGTATAATAGGTTAATGAAAAGAGGAGAAAAATATTTATGAATAAAATACCAAGACATGTAGCAATCATTATGAATGGTAATGGTAGATGGGCTACTAGACAAGGAAAGAAGAGAACAGAAGGACATTATGCTGGATATAATAGACTTAAAGAAGTAGCACTTCATATATTATCTAAAGGTGTTAAAGTGCTTAGTGTATTTGCTTTTTCAACAGAAAACTTCAAAAGAAGTGAAGAAGAAGTAGGATATTTAATGAATCTATTTATAAAAGGATTTACTAAAGATAGACATTATTTTTTTGATAATAATGTTAAAGTAGTATTTTCAGGAAGAAAAGAACCACTTAAAGATAATGTGTATAAGGCAATGATGGAACTAGAAGAAGCAACTAAAAACTGTGATGGTGGCATTCTTAATATATGTTTAAACTATGGAGGACAAGCTGAAATGGTTGATACATGTAAGAAACTTTGTAAACTATATAAAGAAAATAAAATTGATATAGATAGTTTAAATGAAGAAGAAATGTATAAATACTTATATAATGATTTAGGATCAGTAGATTTAATGATAAGAACAAGTGGAGAATGTAGAATAAGTAATTTTATGTTATATAATATTGCTTATGCTGAATTATATTTTACAAGTACATGTTTTCCTGATTTTGATAATGATGAATTTGATAAAGCATTACTAGAATATCAAAATAGAAATATTACTAAAGGTGGTAATAGTAAGAAATAATAATATTGTTATGTTTATGTTTTTTTGATAGAATATATGTGAAGGAAGTGATATTATGGATTCATTTGAAACAACTGTAGTAGATACTGAAACTATAGTTGATAATAATATTAAAAGTTCACTTATTTCTATATGTGAAGATTTAGAAGAAAGAGGATATAATCCAACTAAACAAATAGTTGCTTATTTAATAAGTGGAGATCCTGGATATATATCTAGTTATAAAGAATGTAGAAATAGAATTTTAAAATTTAAAAGGGAAGATATACTAGAAGTAATGCTAGTAAAATATATAGGAAAATGACATATTTAGGACTTGATCTTGGAAGTAAAACTTGTGGTGTTGCGATTAGTGATAGAACTGGTATAATAGCGTCCTCTTTAGAAGTAATAAGATATTATGATTATGAAGATTTACTTCATCAATTAGAACTTATTGTTATAGAGAGAAAAGTTGATGCATTCGTACTTGGAAATCCTCTTAATTTAGATGGAAGTATATCTAAAAGAAGTGAGATTACATTAGAATTTAAAGATATACTTATAGAAAAATTTCATAAGGATGTATTTATGCAAGATGAAAGATTATCTACAGTAGAAGCTGAAAATTTACTTATAAGTAATGATACTAATCGTAAAAATAGAAAAAAAGTTATAGATAAAATAGCAGCTTCTATAATACTACAAGCATTTTTAGATAGGAGAAGTTATGAAAAATAATATACTTACTTTAAAAAATGATAATGGAGAAAAGAAAGATTATAGAATCCTTCTTGATATAGAAGATACAACTAATAAAATAAATTACGTTATATATACAGATGATGAAACAAATAAAGAAGGGGAAACTATTTGTTATGCTTCTACTTATGTTAGAAGTTCTAAAGGTAATATGACTAAATTGAAACCAGTTATAATGAAAGAAGAATTTGATTTTATAGAAAAAATATTAAGTTCGTTGGAGGAAAAAGAATAAATGAAAAAGAAAGTGTTTAGTGTGAAAAAGTTTTTAATTTTTATATTTATATTATGTTTAATAGTATGTGGTACTTTAGTAGGAGGTTATTTCTACTTGGTTGGTCACAGAAGTAGTAATACTGAAACAATAACTATTAATATAAAAGAAGGTAATAGTTATGGTACAATAGGTCCTGTACTTAAAGAAAATGGACTTATAAAGTCAGAACTTGTTTATAAAATATATGTTAAATTAAATAGGCCAGAAAATTTAGAAGCAGGAGATTATGTACTTAAGAAATCATATAATATGGAAGAAATAATTGATACTTTAAAGAAAGGTTCAGTTAATTTAGCAAGTACTAAAAAGATAACATTTGTTGAAGGAAAGAATATGAGATATATTATTTCTAATATAACAAGTACATTTAATATAACAGAAAAAGAAATATTAGATAAGCTTAGTGATAGTACTTATTTAGATAGTTTAATAAGCAAATATTGGTTCTTAACTGATGATATAAAGAATAAAGATATTTATTATTCATTAGAAGGATATTTATATCCAGATACTTATGAATTTTATGAAACAGCTACTATAGAAGATATATTTAAAGGTATGCTTGATAATATGAATAATAAGATAAGTAAATACAAGGAAGAAGTTAAAAAAAGTAAATATTCTATTCATGAAATGATGACTCTTGCATCAATTATAGAACTTGAAGCAGGTACTGCAAGTGATAGAAAAGGTGTTGCTGGAGTATTCTATAATAGACTTAAAGATAATTGGAGTCTTGGTAGTGATGTAACTACTTATTATGCTGAAAAGATAGATAACTATTCAAGAGATCTTAAAATGAGTGAATTAAATAGTTGTAATAAATATAATACAAGAAGTACATGTATGGCAGGAAAATTACCAATAAGTCCTATATGTAATCCTGGACTTGAAAGTATAGTTGCTGCTTTTGAACCAACAAATCATAAATATTATTATTTCGTGGCTGATAAAAATGGTAAAACATACTTTACTAAAACAGAAAGAGAACATAATAATAAATGTAATCAACTAAAGAGAGATGGATTATGGATAAATTATACAAGTTAATAGATGAAATACGTGAATATGGAGAAAATAATAGTGTTCCTATAATGAGTAGGGACACTATTACTACAATACAAAACATTATAAAAGAAAATAATATAAAAACAATATTAGAAATAGGTACAGCTATAGGATACTCTACAATATGTTTTGCAAGTACTGGTATAGATAAAATAGAAAGTATAGAAAGAGATAAAGATAGATACATAAAAGCTGTATCAAATGTAGAAAAAAGTAACTTAAAAAATATTTCATTAAACCTTATGGACGCATTTGACTATAATACAGAAGATAAATATGATTTAATAATTATTGATGCCGCTAAAAGTCAAAATAGAAAAATATTTGAAAAATTCATGAATAACTTAAATCAAAATGGAATAATAATAATTGATAACTTAAGTTTTCATGGATATGTTGGTAAAAGTAATGAAATAAAAAGTAGAAACTTAAGACAAATGGTTAGAAAAATAGAGAAATTCATAGAATATCTAAAAGAAAATAAAGAATTTCAAGTAGAATTTATAGAAGTAGGTGATACTTTAGGAGTATGCAAAAGAAAGAATTTATAATAATACCTAATAGTAAAAGATTAAGTTCATTTAAAGTACGTAAATTCATATTACCACTAGAAGGTTATAGTATAGGATTTGATACATATTTTACTATAAAAGAAATAAATAGAATGAGTGAAATATATGATATTACAGTTATAATGAATAAATTTTTACATAGAAAAATAGATGAATTTAGAAAAATATATCCATTATTTAATGAAAAAATTAAATTTATGGTAGAAGATATAGGTCTTACAGATATAATAGATAAAAATAGAATAATACTATATGAAAATCATATTATATCTAATTATAGAGCAATTAATTATTTAAAAGAAATTGGTTATAATAATGTTGTTATCAATAATGATTTAACTATAAATGAGATAAAAGATATATTTAGAAATACTAACTCTAATCTATATTATTTTTATACTGGTAAAAATATACTTATGTATTCAAGAAGACATTTAATAAGTAATTTTAATAAATATTATAATAAAGAAGAAACTAATAATTATAAATTAAGAGAGATTGTTTCAAATACATTTTTAGATATTAAAGAAGAAGATGGTAGTGTTATATATTATGATAAGATATTTTGTGCTTCTAAGTATTTAAAAGATTTAAATATGAATCTTATTATTAATTTAAGTAATTTAGATCCTATAACTACTAAAATGATTATTAGAAATTATGATAGAGAAGAATTATGTAATCTTATATTATGTGATTATTATTTCTTAGAAAATGAAATTAAATATAAGGTAGGTGATTTAAAATGAATTATGAATTATTATTACCTGCTGGAGATTTAAATAGACTTAAATTTGCTTTTATATATGGTGCTGATGCTGTATATATTGGTGGTTATGATTATAGTTTAAGAGCTAATGCTAATAACTTTAGTTTAGAAGAAATAGAAGAAGGAGTAAAATTTGCTCATAGTTTAGGTAAAAAGGTATATGTTACTGTTAATATGATATTTCATAATGAAGATTTAAGTAATTTAGATAATTATTTATTAGAATTAGATAGAATAGGTATAGATAGTTTCATAGTGAGTGATTTTGCTGTTATTGATGCTATAAAAAAATTAGATTTAAAGACTAAGTTTTTTATATCAACACAGAAATCTATTACTAATTTAGAAACAGTTAAATTTTATAAAGAATTAGGTGCTTATAGAGTTGTTTTAGCACGTGAATGTAGTCGTGATGATATAAGATATATAAAAGAGAATATTGATACTGAACTTGAAGTATTTATACATGGAGCTATGTGTACAAGTTATAGTGGTAGATGTGTTTTATCTAATTATGTAACACGTAGAGATTCTAATAGAGGTGGATGTAGTCAAGTATGTAGATTTATATTTGATAATGGTACAGATGAAGATTTTATGATAGCGTCTAAAGATTTAAATATGATAGATTATATAAGTGATCTTATGGATCTAAAAGTTGAATCATATAAAATAGAAGGTAGAATGAAAAGTCTATATTATATAGCAACTGTATCTAATGCATATAGAACTATAATGGATAAAAAGATTAATGGTACTCTTACAAATGAAGACATAGAATATTACAAAAAAATATTAAATAGAGTTTCTAATCGTGAAAATATACCACAATTTTATGATAATGTTCCAGGAGTAGAAGGACAATATTATACAGGTAGAAATGAAGTAAGTAATAAAGATTTTTTAGGACTTGTACTTGATTATAATGAAAGTACTAAAGAAGCTACTATAGAGCAAAGAAATAAGTTTAGTGTAGGAGACACTATAGAAGTTTTTGGACCAAATACAAGTGTACAAAAATTAAATATAGAATATATTATAAATAGTGCTAAAGAAAGTACTGAATCTGCTCCTCATCCAGGAGAAATAGTTAAAATAAAAATACCATTCAATGTACAAAAAAATGATATTTTAAGGGTAGTAATATCTTGACAAATAGAACATTTTATAGTATCATTTGTTGGTAACAAGAAAGAGGTGCATTCGCATGAAAAAGAAAGAAGTTTTTCTTACAAGTGAAGGTTATTTAGAACTTGAAAATGAATTACATTATTTAAAGACTGAAAAGAGAAAAGAAGTAACACAAACTCTAAAAGAAGCAAGAGCTCTTGGTGATTTATCAGAAAACTCTGAATATGATCAAGCAAGAGAAGATCAATCTAATTTAGAGAAAAGAATTGTTGAAATAGAATATACTCTAGAACATGCTACTGTTATAGATGAAGCAAAAGATGATGGTACAGTTGGAGTTGGATGCCAAGTAGAACTTAAGTATGAAGATGATGACGATACTGAAAGTTATAAAATAGTTGGTAGTCAAGAAGCTGATCCATTTAATAATAAGATTTCAAATGAAAGTCCAATTGCCTCTGCTATAATGGGTAAAAAAGTTGGAGATACTGTAGAAGTTGCTTCACCAGATGGAGTATATAGTGTTAAAATTGTAGCAATAGGATAGTAAAATATCCTTTTTTGTGTTTTAATAGTAATGTATGTAGGAGGGAAAATATGAAAAAAAGTTATACATTAAGTTTAGAGAAAAAAGAATGGAATAATTGTTTACATGATGTTTATGAAAAAAGAAAGAAAGATATAAAAATCGATGGATTTAGAAAAGGTCAAGTTCCATATGATGTTTATACTAAAAAAGCAGGAGTAGAAAGTCTATATATGGACGCAATTGATGCTGCTATTGATATTCTTTATGCTAAATTATTAAGCGATAAAGAAACTATTACACCAGCAGCTACACCAAGTATTGATATTAAGAATATTGATTCAAATGGTATTACTATTGAATTTACATTAATATCTGCTCCAGAAGTAAAACTTGGTAAATATAAAGATTTGGGAATTAAGAAAAGTCCTATTGAAGTAACTGAAGATGAGATAGAGCATGAACTTGGTCATTTAAGAGAACAATTTGTTGAAGTTAAAACTTTAGATGATAAAGCTAAAATTAAAGAAGGAAATGTTGCTCTTATAGATTTTGAAGGATTCTTAGATGGAACACCATTTAAAGGTGGTAAAGGTGAAAACTATTCATTAGAAATAGGTTCTCATACATTTATTCCTGGATTTGAAGAAGCATTAGTAGGTCTTAAAAAAGGTGATAAGAAGGATGTTAATGTTACATTCCCAGAAAATTATCATAGTGAAGAATTAAAAGGTAAACCAGTAGTATTCAAAGTTACTATTAAAGAAGTTAAAGAAAGAGTATTACCTGAATTTAATAAAGAATTCTTTGAAGACTTAAATGTTGGTGGAGTAGAAAGTTTAGAAGATTTAAAGAAATATGTAAGTGAAAATATGAAGGCTTCTAAAGAAAAACAATATGAAGATGAATATTTATTTAAATGTTTAGATAAAGTAGTTGAAGATTCTAAATTTGAAATTCCAGAAGAAATGACTGAAGATGAAGTTAATAGATTAGTAAGAGAATTCAGTGAAAAATTAGAATATCAAGGATTAAAATTAGATGATTATCTAAAATATTGTAATACAACTATGGATGACTTTAAGGCTACATTAAAAGATGAAGCAAATAAGAGAATAGGTTATAGATTAATAGTTGATGCAGTTGTTGAAAAAGAAAAATTAGAAATAACTGACAAAGAACTTGAAGATGGACTAAAAGAAGCTGCTGAAAAATATGGTATGAGTGTTGAAGATTTTGAAAAAGAAATCGGTTCAAAAGAATTATTCAAGTATGATTTATTAATGAGAAAAGCTATGGAAATAGTTACAAAATAAACATAAAAAGAACATCTTGATTTTCAAGGTGTTTTTGATGAATTTTAAATACAAACTAACGTTCGCTTGCGGGGGGGGGTATTTTATGCTATACTTACTAATGAAAGTAGGGTAGATAAATTATGAAAGATAAGAAAATGTATATATTGCTAGTGATATCAATACTGTTTGCAGTAATTGGAGTTTCACTCGCGTTTTTTACTCTTAACATTATAGGAAATGATACCGCTAAATACAGTAAAATAACAACTGGTGATTTAGAACTAGTATTTACAGATGGTAATGAAGTATCACTTGATGGAGCATTCCCAGGGGACTCAATAACAAAAACAATATCAGTTAAGAACACTGGAACAAAACAAGTAATTTATAATTTAGTATGGCAAGAACTCGTAAATGAAATTACGAATAATGAGCTTGTTATTGAAGGAGCATGTAAAAATTTAAATTCAAATAACACTGAAGATGGAAAATGTAGTTCCATATCACAAAAAGCAGTTAAAGAGGGAAAAATTTTAACAAACGTTCCAATAAAGCCAGGATATACTCAAGAATATACAATTAAAATAACATTTATTGATACAGGCAAACTTCAAAATTATAATAAAAATAAAGAATTTAAAGGAAAACTTGGTTTAAATGAATCATCAATTGAAGCTGTATATTGTACTTATGATGGCGAACTTACACAAGGAGCAGAGTATGTAAATGGACAATATACTTATAGATATATGCAAGAAGGAGATTATGCTTCATCTGGTCTAGGATGGAAAAATATAACTGATGATGGTTGGGGAGTTCAACTAACTAACAAAGCAAGCACTGATGCAGTAACAAGCGAGTTATGTACATATATAAATAATATGCCAATAGTTTCTACTGCTTATATGTTTGCTAATAGTAAAGCTACCATAACAAATTTAAGTAACTTTGATACAAGTAATGTTGCTAGTATGCGTGCTATGTTCTATGCGACTCAAACCACAACATTAGATTTGAGCGGTTTCAATACAAGTAATGTAACTGATATGGCTTCTATGTTTTCTGGTAGTCAAGTTACAACATTAAATTTAAATAATTTTGATACAAGCAATGTAACAGATATGACTTGTATGTTTAGAGAAAGTCAAGCTACTACCATAAATTTAAGCAGTTTTAATACAAGTAATGTAGTCACTATGGAACTTATGTTTTATGAGAGTCAGGTTGAATTTTTAGATTTAAGTAGCTTTAATACAAGCAATGTAACAAATATTAATAGAATGTTTGATAGTAGTAAGGCTACCACAATAAATTTAAGTAATTTTAATACAAGCAACGTAACTAATATGAGAATGCTATTTTACAATAGCAATGCTACAACATTAGATTTAAGTAGTTTTGATACAAGTAATGTAACAGATATGCGTGATATGTTTTGGGAAAGCAAAGCAACAATGATAAATTTAAGTAGTTTCAATACAAATAAAGTTACTGATATGTCAAGAATGTTTCGAGATAGCCAAGCTACAACATTAGATTTAAGTAGTTTTGATACAAGTAATGTAACAGATATGTCAAGAATGTTTCAAGATAGCCAAGCTACAACATTAGATTTAAGTAATTTTGATACAAGCAATGTAATTAATATGGGTGGTATGTTTGCAAGGAGTCAAGCTAAAACATTAAATTTAAGTAATTTTAATACAAGTAATGTTACTGAAATGGGTGGCATGTTTTCTGGTAGTCAAGTTACAACATTAAATTTAAATAATTTTGATACAAGCAATGTAACAGATATGTGTGATATGTTTTCTTATATTCAAGCCACAACAATTGATTTAAGTAATTTTGATACAAGTAATGTTACTAATATGAATCGTATGTTTGGAAATGCAACTAATCTTAAATCTATATATGCTAGTAATAAATTCAATACTGATAAAGTCACTAATAGTGCTTATATGTTTGATAATTGCACTTCTCTAGTGGGTAGTTCAGGCACAGCGTATGATTCAAGTCATATTGATAAAACTTATGCTAGAATAGATGGTGGAACAAGTAGTCCAGGATACTTCACTGCCAAATAGAAAAGAAATGGTATTTCAAAAATGTTGTAAATATGATATTATTTATATGAGGGATGTTGTATGGATGATTATATTGTATTTATTGTGATTGGTATTATATTATTGATATTAGGCTCTGTATATGTTGTCATTAAGAAAAAATTAGAAGGTAAAAATGAAACATTTAAAGGAGAAAAAGTAGAGAAGTTATCTCCTTATAATCAATATGATGTTTATAGACTTAATAATCTTAATGATAATGCTCGTGTTGTTCGTAAGAGTAAACCGATAACACCACCTAATTTTGATAAAAATAAACCAATTGGGTATAAAAATAGAAGTTATGGTGAACAATCTAATATGATTAATACATTTAAAAAGTAGGAGTGGTTTCCTACTTTTCTATTGGATTAATAAGTGATAATGATACTTTTTCTTTTTCTTTGTTTATATCAATAACATAACAAGTAACTATATCACCAACACTTAATACTTCATTTGGATGTTTAATATATTTATTAGTAATCTTTGAAATATGAACAAGGCCATCATTGTGAAGCCCAATATCAATAAAAGCACCAAAGTCAACTACATTTCTAACTGTACCTTCTAATTTCATACCAGGAGTTAAATTATCAATAGTAAGAATATCACTTTTTAATATTGGCATTTGATAGTCATCTCTATAATCTCTATTAGGTCTTTTTAATGAATCAATTATATCATGTAGAGTATATAAATCTATATCTAACATTTTTGATACTTCATGTTCATTAATACTATCTAATTTATTAATTAGTTTTTCTGTGCCAAGATCATCTGTTGATAATTCTAGGTAGTCTAATAATTTTAATGTTTTATCATAACTTTCTGTATGTATATTTGTTTTATCTAGTGGATTAGTACCATCAGCTATTCTCATGAAACCTATTGATTGTTCATAAACTTTATCACTTAGAAGTTTTTTCTTTTTGATTTCTTCTCTTGATTTAATCTTACCATTTGTTTCTCTATATTTAATAATTTTATCAATTGCTGATTTAGTAAGACCACTTATATATTTAAGTATAGAAGGGGATGCTGTATTAATATCAACACCTACATTGTTAACACATTTTTCTACTGTGAAGTCTAAGCTTTCACCAAGTTTCTTTTGTGAAACATCATGCTGATACTGACCGACACCTATTGATTTAGGATCTATTTTAACAAGTTCATTTAATGGATCTTGTAATCTTCTTGCGATAGATACAGCGCTTCTTTTTTCAACTGTTAAATCAGGGAATTCATCTATAGCTAGTTTACTTGCTGAATAAACACTGGCTCCGGCTTCTGATACAATAGCATATTTACAATTATTTATTTCTTTTAGAGTTTCACTTACTAACTTTTCACTTTCTCTTGAAGCAGTACCATTACCAATAGCTATAATATCTATCTTATATTTATTAATTAAATCTTTTATAGTTTCTTTTGCTTCATTCCATTTATTATGTGGTTCATGTGGATATATAACTGAAATATTAAGTACTTTAGATGTTTCATCTACTACTGCTAGTTTACATCCTGTTCTAAATGCTGGATCAAATCCAAGAACTCTTTTATTTTTCATAGGTGCGATTAATAATAGATTTTCAAGATTACCTCTAAATACTTCAATAGAGGCATCTTCACTTTGACTTGTTAGTTCACTTCTAATTTCTCTTTCCATTGATGGAAATATAAGTCTTTTATAACTGTCTTTTATAGCATCAATTACATATGGTTTAACAGGTGAATCTTTTTTAATTATCTTTGATTCTAAATATGATAATACTTCTTCATTATTAACTTCTATATTTACTGATAATATCTTTTCATTTTCACCTCTATTAATCGCAAGAACTCTATGTGGTTTTATATGTTTAACTGGTTCAGTGAAGTCATAATACATTTCATATGTTTTATTAGTGTCTATGTCTTTCTTTTTAAGCTTTGAAGTAATAACACCATTTTTGAAGAAATAACTTCTTATCCATTTTCTATAATATGCATTATCACTTATCCATTCGGCAATTATATATTTAGCACCAGTAATAGCGTCATCTATTGTTTTAACATTATCATTTAAGAATTTCTTTACTGATTCATCATTAAATGTAGTAGGGAAGCTCATCATTATTTTAGCAAGTGGTTCAAGACCATTCTTAATAGCTTCAGTTGCTTTAGTTTTTTTCTTCTCTTTGTATGGAGCATAAATATCTTCTACTTCAACTAACTTTTTAGCATTCATTATGTTATTCTTTATTTCATCTGTTAAAAGGCCTTTCTCATCTATAAGTCTTATAACATCTTCTTTTCTTTTAAGTAAGTTTACTTGATATTCATATACTTCATTTATCTTTCTTATTTGTTCTTCATCTAAAGCATCAGTTGCTTCTTTTCTATATCTTGCGATAAATGGAATAGTGTTTCCTTCTTCTAATAGTTTTAGAACTGTTTTTGCTTGTTCTGTTTTGATATTTAATTCGTTTGAAATATCATTAATTATATTTTCATTCATAATTTTTTACTCCTTTTATACCTATTTATTTTAACATAAAAACATATCTTATTTTGAAATTATTACATTTTGTTTACATTGACTTTAGATAGTCTTTTATAGTAAAATATTTAATAGAATAGGTGGTCTTATGAAGAAGTATTTTAATAGAATATTTATTGTGTTTGTGACTTTCTTTTTTGCTTTCTATATAACTGCTTCTGTTATAGATAATCCTAAATATACTGAATATATTAATTTAAGTGATAAATCTAATGTTAATGTAAAACCTAATCGTTTTTTATATAAATATGATATTATATCAAGAAATTATTTCAATGGTAATCTTAGTACTTATAGTATTGATAGTATTCCATCTTCTTTTGATTTAAGAAATGATTCTGGTAAAAGAAATGTTCCAACTATGGATAATCAAGGTGCTTTAAGTTTATGTTGGGCATTTAGTACTAATAATGTTTTAGAATCTTTTTTACTTAAAAAAGGGTATAAAGAATATAATTTTAGTGAGAATCAAATGGATTATGTTGCGAGGTATTTAGGAGATTCTAGTTCTTTTGGTGGTCCTAATTCTATTGTTGATGTTCTTAGTTATTGGTATTATGGATATAGTCCTGTTAATGAAAGTTATTTTGGAGACTATTTTACTAGTTATAAAGAGAAAAAGATGAGAGAATATATTGATAGCTCTAATACTGTTATTGATGTTCGTGATGCATTATGGTATCCTACTTTTGATGTCATTAGTGCTTTTGATAATTATGATGTAAGTACTGTTAAGAGTCAATTAAATACGTATAATAAAGATATTAAAAATCATATTATGAATTATGGTGGTATAGCCTCTAGTATATTTACTTATTTTTATGATAAAAATACAAATTTACTTTATAATGATGGAAGTAAAAAATATAGTGATTATGCTTCTACTAGTCATGCGATTACTTTAATTGGCTGGGATGATAATTATGGAAGTGTTACATATAAAGGTAATACTCTTAAAGGTGCTTGGCTTGCGATGAATTCCTGGGGATCTAATACTGAATATTTCTATATTTCTTATTATGATACTAGTGTTTATGAATATTTAATTGGTGTTCGTGATTTATCTCTTAAAACATATGATAATTCTTATACTAATTATTTAACTAAAACTAGTAGTAATAATACTGATACATATACATATTTTATAGGTAATGAAAGTGAAAAAGTAGAAGGAATTAAAGTGTTTTATACTGGAAGTGATAAAGAAAAGTTAACTATTAAAATAAGTGATGGTACAACTAATAAAACAGTAACTAAAAGTGATTTAAGATATGGTATTAATTATTTTGATGTAGAAGACTTTTATACTAATGATAATGGTATTTTAAACGTCTATGTAACTAATCCATCTAATATTAATTATAGTTTAAATATACTTACATCAAATGATAATGATAATCAAAAATATTACACTAAAAGTAAAGATACATTTAATAATAAAGTAGGTAATGTAACTAAATATCATTTAGTAAGTAAAAATATACCTTCTGGTACTAATTATGAAGTGAAAATAATTGATTCTAATAATAATGATATAACAAGTAATTTTACTATAATTAAGAATGTTAATCTTATTAATAATTATTCTAATTTTACTCTTAAATTAAATAAGGTTTTAAGTAATACTAATTTTCATGTTGAAATAAATTCTAATGGATTTATTGATTATGAAGAGAGTGAATCTTCTATTGAAGGTAGTGGTACTTTAGAAAATCCTTATCTTATTAAAAAGATAGAAGATTTAAAACATTTAAGTAATTCTTATGATTATTTTAAATTAATGAATGATGTTGATTTAGGACATGCAACTCGTGATAGTGATGGTTATTATTATAATGGTGGTAAAGGATTTGTATCTTTTGATTTTAATGGTAAATTTGATGGTAATAATCATACAATAAGTAATTTAAATTCTTATGTTGGTGGTTTATTTGGTACTCTTAGAAATGCTAGTGTAAGTAATTTAAAGTTATATAATTTTAATATAGATATTATTGATAATGAATCTTCTTATAATGGAATATTATCTTCTTATATGACTAATTCTAGTGTAAATAATGTTGAAATAGAAAATTCTTATATTAAAGGATATAATAGTGTAGGAAGTATTGCTGGTCAAGCTGAAAATAATGTAAGTATAAATAATATTCTTATTAATTCTAATGTTAATGGTAATGATAATACAGGTGGTTTACTTGGAAGTTTAGTAGTCAATAATAATAAAAATGTATATGTTAAAAATACTTTTATAAATGATTCTAGTATTAATGGAGACTATGATATATATACTGGTTCTTTAATAGGATTTTTCTTTATATCTGCATCTAGTGCTACTGTTGATATAAGTAATAATAATACTTATAGTAATCATAAATACTTAGTTGGTACTACTTTTAATTATTATAATTTATCATATACTTATAATGATAATAATGTTTTAAGTGATATATATGATTCATCTAAATTTAGTTTATATGATAAAAATATATGGAATTATTCTCCTACTAAGTCTTTATATTTATTAAGTTTTCCTAAAAGTGAAGTAGATATTCCTGATATAAGTATTAGTGTTAATAAATATGAATTTAATGATGATATAATATTTATTAGTAGTGATTATAATAAAGTTCATGATATAATTAATAATGTTATTATTAATAATGGATTATCTTATGAATTTTATGATAGTAAAGATAATAAATTAAGTAGTAATAGTTATGTTGGTACTAATGGTTATATTAAAGTAAGTAATGGTGTATCTAGTAAAGATTATCATTTTGTAATATATGGTGATATTAATGGAGATGGTAAAGTAAATATTGTTGATACTATGATGTGTGCTAATTACATACTTGATACTTCTTATAATAGTAATGATTTACAACATAGAGCAGCTAATGTTGATAATAATAAAAGAATAGATATAGTAGATGTTATTAAAATATCTAATTATATATTGAGTCCAGAAGATGGATTTTAGGAGGAAGCGCATGAAAAAAATATTATTTAG
Source organism: uncultured Bacilli bacterium (assembly GCA_934102215.1). Taxonomy (GTDB): domain Bacteria; phylum Bacillota_I; class Bacilli_A; order RF39; family UBA660; genus CAG-1000. Next base: position 124,592 of record CAKOSH010000004.1, on the reverse strand, counting down.
TTTATTGTGTTTTATAACAGTTCTTACAAGTGTTAAGGGAATTACTGCTACTATGAATGTGAATTGTCCAAGTAGTGCATCTTCCTTAGAAGTAGTTGAATGTAAGATTGTTTTAAATGCTAAAGATTTTAATATAAGAGGTGTACAATTTAAATATTCATTTACAAATGGAAGTTATGATTCATTTAAAAATAATAATGATTATAAAGTATACTCTATTAAAAATAATGGAGCTGTTCTTGAAAAAAATAATCCTTCTAAAGGTAATAGTGAAGTAGGTACTCTTAAAGTAAAAATGCCCGCAACAGGTAATGCTAACTTTAATATTAAAGATATAACAATTACTAACGATGGAGATAATAGTAATATTGAATCAGTAGATATAAATGATAAAAATGTTACAATAAGAGTTAAATCTAATGTAAATACACTTAGTTCATTAAAAGTAAAAGAAGGTAATTATTTAAGTGATTTTAATAGTGATAAATCTACATATAAATTTGATTATGATAAAAGTTCTATTACATTTACTGGAAGTCTTACTGATTCTTCTGCTAAAGTAAATGGTCTTAAGTCATATAATTTAAAATATGGTGAAAATATAATTGATATAGAAGTAATAAGTGAAAGTGGAATAAGAAGAGTATATAAAATAACAGTTAATAGAATTGATAATCGTGATAAAACAAATACACTTGATAAATTAGAAATAACAGGTTATAAATTAAATACTGAATTTAATAAAAATACTACATCTTATAAATTAAGTGTTCCAACTGATACAAGTAAAATCACTATAAATTCAACACTCACAAGTAATAAATCTTCTTATGTAAGTGGTTATGGTAATAGAACAGTTGATCTTAAATATGGTAAGAATACAGTAGTAGTAAAAGTTAAAAGTGAAAATGATGTTGTAAATACTTATGAAATAATTGTTACAAGAGAAGATAATAGAAGTAGTAATAATTATTTAAAAGTGTTAACTGTGAGTAATAGTGAATTTAAATTTGATAAGAAAACTACTGAATATGCATTAACTGTTAAAAATGAAATAGATAGTATTGATATAAAAGGTAGTAGCGAAGATGATAAATCTAAAGTAACTGGACTAGGTAATTATAAATTAAAAGAGGGTGTTAATACTATTAATGTTAAAGTTACTGCTGAAAATGGTAATGTTAGAACTTATGTTTTAAAAGTAACTAGAATTGTTAAAAGTGATACAGTTGTTCCTAATAACTATTTAAAATCATTAAGTATTAAGAATTATCAAATTGATTTTGATAAAGATACTCTTGTATATAATATAACTATTGAAAATGAAAAATCACTTGAATTTACTTATGAAACAGAAAGCACTGATTCATCTGTTATAATAAATGGTAACTCTAATTTAAAAAATGGCAGTATAATAGAAGTAGTTGTTACTGCGATAGATGGAAGTACACGTGAATATAAATTTAATATATCTAAAACAGAAGAGATAAGACAAGATGAACCAGTTATTCCTCATGATAAAGTTCAAATATCAAAAACAAAGATAATTAAAATAGTTATATCATGTGTATCAATAGTTGTATCTATTATTTCGTTAGTAATATTAAATATAGTTAGAATTATAAAGAAGAGGGCGATGTTATGGAAATAAAGAAGATACTATTTGGATTATTATTTATATCACTTTTATCAGGTTGTAATTTACTTGAAAGTGAAGTAGAATGTAATAAGAATATTAATTCAGAGAACTTTAATTACAATATTGATATGAGACTAATATTTGATAATAAAGATGAACTTAAAAGAGTAGTTTCTAATATTAAATATCAATTAACTGATAAAGGTCTTGAAAATATTGATACAATGGAAGAAACATTAAAAGAGAAAAAGAAAACATATGATAAAGGTGCATATGTTAAAATAGAATATAATATTAAAAATGGTATTATTGATTTAACTGAAGATATTAATGTTAGAAATATAAAAGACATTACTGAATATTATGATTTATCTACTAGTTATATTGGAGACAAAACTAATAAAGATGATGTAAAAGGTGCGTTACGTGAACATGATTTTAGTTGTAAATAAAAGGAACTCAAGATTGAGTTCTTTTATCATTATTTAAGTTTGAATAGTACAAGTACAAATATTATAATAAATGCAACTATTAAGAAAAGTAATATATAATCTGTTATCTCCATCATCTTTTTCTTTTTAGTTACTGGAGTTTCTTCCTCCATAACTGTCTTTTCTAGTATAGGTTCCATCTTAATAGTGTTTAATAATTCTTTTTGCTTTTCTTGCTCTTTTAATTCTGCATCTATATCTATAATTGCTGTTGTTTCAAATTGTGCTTCATTATTCATTTATTTCATCGCCTCTATTTATATATATCAATCATAGCAAATATTTGTAAATAATACAAGTTTTTTTCTTAAAAATGTTGACTTATCTTCCTGAATGGGGTATTATTTATTTGTGCCTACGTGGAGACATACTCAAGAGGCTGAAGAGGCGCCCCTGCTAAGGGTGTAGGTCGGGAAACTGGCGCGAGAGTTCAAATCTCTCTGTCTCCGCCATATGATAATTCGCTCTGTTAATCACAGGGCTTTTTATTTTGTTCTTGTGAAATACTAATAATTATTGTATACTACTATTAGAAAAAAAGAGGTGTTATATGACAAATAAAGATTTAGCAGATTTAATATTTCCAAATATTAATAAAACTATAAAAGATTATGAAAATATGTATCCAAGTAGAAATGGAATGGTTGTAACAAGATTTGCTCCTAGCCCAACTGGATATGTTCATATTGGTGGAATATATCAAGCAATAATTGATTATTTGATTGCTAGAAATAATAATGGAATATTTTATTTAAGAATTGAAGATACTGATCAAAAAAGAGAAGTAAAAGAAGCAGTAGAAATGATTCATGAAGCACTAAATTATTATGAATTAAAACCTGATGAATATGAATATAATGGTGAAATAATTGGTAATTATGGACCATATGTACAAAGTGAAAGAAAAGAAATATATCATACATTTATTAAATATTTAATAGAAATAGGTCGTGCTTATCCATGCTTCTGTACTAAAGAAACACTTGATGAATTAAGAGTGATGCAAGATCATAAAAAACAAAGAACAGGCTACTACGGAAAGTACGCTAAATGTAGAAATCTATCAGTTGATGAAATGATTCAAAATATTAAAGATGGTAAAGACTATGTTATTCGTTTTAAATCAATGGGTGATTTTGAACGTAAATTTAAATTTATAGATGAAGTAAAAGGTGAATTAGAACTTCCAGAAAACGATGAAGATTTTGTTATTATGAAGAGTGATAACTTACTTCCAACATATCATTTTGCTCATATTGTTGATGATTATTTAATGGGTACAACTCATATAATAAGAGGAGAAGAGTGGCTTAGTAGTGCTCCTAAACATGTTGAACTTTATGATGCATTTGGTTTTGAAAGACCTAGATTTAAATATGTTCATACACCACTTATTATTAAAAAAGAAGGAAATAGTATTAGAAAAATAAGTAAGAGAAAAGATCCAGAAGCATCAATGGGATATTATACTGATCTTGGCTATCCAGCTCTTGCTGTTATAGAGTCATTAATGACAATAATTAATTCTAATTATGAAGAGTGGCATAGAGAAAATCCAGATAAAACATGGACTGAATTTCAATATAATCCAGCAAAAATGTCATCAAGTGGTGGACTATATGATTTAGAAAAACTTAATAATATTTCTAAAGATGTAATTTCTCATATGAGTGCTCATGAATTATATGAAAAAACATATGAATGGTCTAAAAGTCATAGTGAGACACTAAAGAAATTAATTGAAAAAGATCCATCATACTATGAAAGTATTTTAAATATTGAAAGAGAACAAGAAAAGCCTCGTAAAGATATCGCATATTATAAGATGATTGAAGACTTAATTTGGTATATGTATAGTGATGTATTTGAAATAAGACATAGAGAATATGAATGGAAAAATATCACTAATATGGTTGAAATAAAAAATATATTAAATACTTATGTTGATAAATATTATAGTGATGATGATGACAAAGAAACATGGTTTAATAAAGTAAAAGAATTATGTGAACTATTTGGTTATGCATCAAATATCAAAGAATATAAAAAGAATCCAGGAGACTTTAAAGGTAGTGTTGCTGATATAAGCACTATTATAAGAGTTGCTGTTACTACTAAATCTAATACTCCAGATTTATATGAAATAATGAAATTACTTGGAAAAGAAGAAATCATTAAAAGAATTAATATGTTATAAAATAAAAACTGTCTAGTTATTTTCTAGGCAGTCTTTATTTTCCTTTTTATTCTTCTTTTCTACTTTTTCAATTTTAAGTGTATATCCAAGTGGACCTAAAATATCCATCATAGCTTTAACAGTAGGTGAATGCATATTACTTTCAATTCTAGCTATTTTAACTCTTCCTACATTTGAATATAGACTTAACAATTCTTGAGTTAGATTATTTTCCTTTCTGAATGATACAAAGTCTTTTAAGAACTCTTGATATAATTCATTAGGTGTTTTATCTACTTCAATATAATTTATATAATCATACATCTTCTTCATGGCTATGTATTGTAACACAATTGATACATTTTGTCAACAACTATCTTTATTATTGTATAAAAAAATGATATAATTTAGGCGTTTAAAGGGGTAGGATATTATGTGGAATAATATAGGTTTAATAAGAGCAAAAAATTTAGATTCAGAACATTTTACTAGTGATGCGGGAATAAAAATTAGAAGAATAATTAATCCAGTTGTTAGAAAAGTTGTGTCAAAAACGATTGATAAAGAAATCGTTGTTTTAGACTATCCAGTTTTAGATAAAAATGAAGCTTTTATATTTGCTGGTGGGCATCTTTTTCCAGGAGAAATTGAGTCAAATATTTCAGTTATTGATAGAAATGCTTATGTATTGATTGGAACAACAGATCAAGTAGATCATAATCCTTCAATGTATGGTGCATGGATAAATGGAATGATTTATGTAAATAAATTAAATCAAGATAGTAGAACCGAATCTCAAAAGAAAATCAAAAGAATTTTGAATTCAGGAAGTAGTGTTTTGATGTTTCCAGAAGGTGTTTTAAATAATAGTGAAAATTTGTTAATTATGCCATTATATCCAGGCATTTATTATATGTCATTAGAAACAGGAAAAAGAATAGTACCAATAGTTAGTCATACTGAAAATGGAATGAACAAAATTTATGTTAAAGCTGGCAAACCAATATGCTTTGAAGGACTTTCAAAATTAGAAGCACTTAAATTGTTAAGAGATGAACTTGCGACATTAAGATTTGATATCATTTCTGAACTAGAACCATTAGAGAGAAAAAAATTAACAGGAGACATTCATCAACAACACATGGAATATAGAAGAGATGTATATAGAGAAGTAAAATGGCATTCAGATGTTTGGGATGAAGAAATTATGGTATATCATGGTCATGATATCGTTTCACCAGAAGAAGTTAGAGCTACTTTTGACTCAGTTGACATCACACCAGCTAATGCGAATATATTTGGGCCAACATTAGTTAAACGTTTAGAAGATAAAAAATATGATTTTAAAAACTATATGAAAGAAAATTGGAATAAATAATATATGAAAGTAATCAAGAAAAATGCTTGGTTACTTTTTATATATGTATAAAAAATATATTTTAGATATTTATATTTGTTATTATAAATGATATACTAAATATAAGATAAGAGGTGATTATTATGACACTTGAATTTGAAATACCATTGTACTCATTATTTTTAATGATATTATTAGCTTTTTTATATTTTAGCAAGAATAAAGTAAACTTAATTGAAAATAAATATTACGTCATTATCATCATTAGCTCATTTATAGAAGTAATTATCAGTTTTATAGTTCATTTAATTTGTGCAATTAACGATTTTAATACATTAAATTTGAAATATTTTAAATTTATAAACTTCTCAAACAAAATAGTTACAACGCTTTTTGTTGTAGTTTGCTTAAGTTTATTATATTATATCCTAACAATATGCTACGAACAATTTAGAAATAAAATATTAAAGTACAATTATATATTCATTATATTTACAATTACGTATTTTATAGCAACTTTTTTTACTAATGTTCAACTTGTAGATATGATAAATGTAACAAATGTAAAAGGAAGTACAATTTCTTTAAGTTATGTATTTGTGGTATTATTTTTGATATCATCATTAGTTATTGCTATAATTAATGTGAAAAGAATGGATAAAAGATTTTTTCCGGTTTTTGTAATCATCCCATTATTAGGCATACTGTGTATTTTAACATTAATATTTCCAGGAATTATAATTTACGATATGATATTAGTTCTTTTATGTTATGTAATGTATTTCACCATTGAAAATCCCGATGTCAAAATGATTGAACAACTTAATAAAGCACGTGATGAAGCAGTAAAGGCTAATCAAGCAAAGACTGATTTTTTAAGTAGTATGTCACATGAAATAAGAACACCTCTTAATGCTATATGTGGTTTTAGTAACAGTTTACTTGAAAATGATGGAGTAAGTACTGAAGCAAAAGGGGATGTTAAGAATATTATTATGGCAAGTGATACATTACTTGAACTTGTTAATGGCATACTAGATATATCTAAAATAGAAGCTAATAAGCTTGAAATAATTGATACTGTTTATAGTTTTAAGAAAATGTATGAAGAACTTATCTTACTAACTAAAGCTAGAATAGGTGAAAAGCCTATCGAATTTAAACATAGTTATGATGAAAGTATTCCTGAATTCTTATATGGAGATGGTATAAGAGTAAAACAAGTAATACTAAATCTACTTACTAATTCAGCAAAATATACTAAAGATGGCTATATTGATTTTAGAATAAATAGCATTCAAAAAAATAACATCATAAGATTAATTATAAGTGTAGAAGATTCGGGTATTGGTATTAAAAAAGAAAGTATAGATAAATTATTTACTAAATTTGAAAGACTTGGTGTTGAAAAACAAACAACAACAGAAGGAACAGGACTTGGACTTGCGATTACTAAAAAGCTTGTTGAAATGATGGGTGGTAAAATAGTAGTACAAAGTATATATGGAAAAGGTAGTATATTTACTATATCACTTGATCAAAGAATGCTTAATGAAAAAGAACTTGCTAAAGTAATGAAAGAAAAAGAGACAGAAGAAAAGACAGATGAAATAATTGATGCATCAGGTAAAAATGTACTTGTTGTAGATGATAATATGTTAAATCTTAAAGTTGCTGAAAGACTTTTAAAAGCGTATAAATGTAATATTACACTAGTAAGTAGTGGGAGTGAATGTTTAGAAAAAGTAAGTAGTAATAAATATAACTTAATATTACTTGATGATATGATGCCTAGAATGACTGGCACAGAAACACTTCAAAAACTAAAAGAAATAGAAACATTTAAAACACCGGTTGTTGCTTTAACAGCCAATGCAATTACAGGAATGAAAGAAGAATATATAAATAGAGGGTTTAATGATTATTTAAGTAAACCAATTGTTAAAGAAGATTTAAATAGAGTAATGAAAAAATATTTGAAGAAGTAAAAAAGTATGATATAATGTATATAAGGTAAGGCAGGTAGGAAAATGGAAGACGTTAATTTATTAGTATCAAATGGAGTTAATATAGAAAAAGCATTAGAACTTTTTGGTGATATGGAAATGTATAATGCAACCCTAAAAGATTTTTTAGATATGATTGAAGGAAAACTTTCAGCACTTAAAAGATTTAGAGAAACAGGAGATATGCCTAATTATGCGATAGAAGTTCATTCATTAAAGAGTGATGCTAGATATTTAGGATTTACTGATTTAGCAGAACTAGCATATCAATTTGAACTTAAAAGTAAAGCAAATGATATAATGTTTATTTATGATAATTATACTAAACTTATAAATGAAACAAGAAGAATGATTAATGTATCTAAAAGATATTTAGGTATGGAAATAAAAGATGATTTAATTGCTGAAATGACTAATCAAAATAAGGATAAAGCAATACTTATAGTAGATGATTCTAATTTAGTAGCAAACTTTATTAAAAAAATATTCAATGATAGTTATGATTGTATGATTGCTCATGATGGAGCAGAAGCAATTGAAGCAATTAATTCACCAGATGGATATAAGATTAGATGTTGTTTACTTGATTTAAATATGCCTAATGTAAATGGATTTGAAGTACTTGAATACTTTAAAAGAAATAATTTGTTTGTTAAAATTCCTGTATCAATAATAACAGGTAATGATACAAGAGAACAAGTAAGTGAAGCTTTTAATTATCCAATAGTGGACCTTCTTACTAAACCATTTAATGAAAGAGATATTAAAAGAATAATAGAAAAAACTTTATCAAATTATAATTAAGAGTTCAAAAATAGTTGAAACTCTTTTTTAATATGTTAAAATATTCATAAGGAGATGAAAATATGGAAGTACCATTTAAAAAATGTGATATTTTAATTCCTAAAAAAGGAGTTAATTATAATTTATGGAGTGTTATTGCTTGTGATCAATATACAAGTCAACTTGAATATTGGGATAAAGTAAAAGAGTTAGTTGGAGATAATCCTTCAACATATAATATTATTTTACCTGAAGTATATCTTGAAAATGAAGATGTAGAAGATAGAATAAAAAAGATTAATGAAACAATGAATAATTATCTTAATGATGATTTATTTGAAACATTACATGACACTATGATTTATCTTGAAAGAACTGATTCAACTGGTAAAGTACGTGAAGGTTTAATCGGTATGATTGATTTAGATAGTTATGATTATAATGTTGGTAGTAAGAGTTTAGTAAGAGCTACTGAAAAAACTGTTATTGAAAGAATACCACCTAGAAAGAAAGTTAGAATTAATGCACCTTTAGAACTTCCTCATATTATGATACTTATTGATGATGAAAAGAAAGAAATAATTGAATCATTAAAGAATAAAGTAAGTGATGAAGATGTTGTTTATGATTTTGATTTAATGATGAATGGAGGACACTCTAAGGGATATAAATTAAGTAATAGTGTTATTGAAGATGTAACAAAGAAACTTGAAGCTTTAGGAGAACTTGAATACTTTAATAATAAGTATGGTATTAATGAAACAGCACCTTGTGTTTATGCGATGGGAGATGGGAATCATAGCCTTGCTACTGCTAAAGCATGTTATGAAGAATTAAAAGAAAAAATAGGGGAAGAAGAAGCTAAAAATAGTCCAGCTAGATATGCTCTAGTTGAACTTGTTAATATTCATAGTGATGCTTTAGATTTTGAACCAATTCATAGAGTTATATTTGATTGTGATGTTGAACATTTACTTACTAAATTATATGAAAGCTTTCAAATTAATACAGAAGGTAATGGTCAAAAATTAACATATATAACTAGTGCTGGTGAAAAAGAAATATATATTGAAGATCCAACTAGTAATTTAGCAGTTGGAACACTTCAAAAATTCTTAGATGAATATTTAACAGAATTTGCTGGTAAAATAGATTATATTCATGGAGATGATGTTACTAGAAAGATGGGTAGTGAACAAAATAATATAGGATTCTTACTTCCTAAAATGGAAAAAAGTGATTTATTTAAATCAGTTATATTAGATGGAGCACTTCCTAGAAAAACATTTAGTATGGGACATTCTGATGATAAGAGATTCTATTTTGAATGTAGAAAGATTAAATAAATATAATCTAAAGTAATATAAAAAACTTTTATCTAAAACGGATAAAAGTTTTTAAATGTTTAATTTACTAAAAAACTAAAGTGTTATTTCTGTTTCTTGTACAGGATGAAGATAAACTTCAGTACAAGCATTTTGAATTTGTTGCATTGCTTCTTGTTCACTTAAACCATTTCCAAGACTTCTTCTTAAAGCATTATTTAATGAAGCAGTATATAATGCAGAATATTCTTCTAAAGTCATATTTTCTTTACTTTCTACAATATATGGTCCAACTTTAATACTGAATTTAGTAAACCTATGTTTTTCATCTACATCAGCAACAGTGCTAGGAATAGTTACTCCTTTATAATTATCTAATGGTTCAACATATGAATCATATGATTCGATAGTTTCTTTAGGTGTTAAACTTTTTACATAAGTATTAAAAACACATAATCTTGCTCTATGTTGTCTATTAAGGCTACTATAACGTTCAAATTGTTCTCTTTGCTCTGGAGTAAGTTTGTCAGCATCAATATAAGAAACCATCACAACTTCTTCTTGTAAATTTTTACTAGGTCTTTGTGCTAATGCTGGAGCATAGATTTCATATAATTTTTGACTCGTGTAGTCTACACAACTTTCTAATCTTTGCTTTTCATTAGATAAAATTGTAACAGCGTTATTCATTTTTTACCTCCTTATTTTCTTTATTATAACATAATTTTAAATTTTATAAAATATATTAGTTTTTATACATTTTTCTTTTGATTAGATTCTATATATGTGATATTATTATACTAGGAGGAAAGAATATGAAGTATGTAAGTAAAATATTTATAATATTTATTATGTTATTTATGTTTATATTTAGTGTTAATGCTTCGGTATTTTCTAATTATGATAGTGCTGTTAAAAATACTGATACATATATTACAAATTATACTAGATATAAATTATATATAGATCCAACTGATAAGTATTTATATAATAGTGGAGGTTTATCAAGTAAGAGTGGGTTTGCTAATGGAGGTTTTATAAACACATATGAATTTGATAGAACTTTTAATAATAATGATTCATATTTAATAACTGGTGCTAAATATTTTACAATGAATGATAATGGTAGTAATGTTGATGTTGTTGATTTAAGAAGTATTTCTAGCAAAAATAAAAATGATAACTATGAATCAAGAATTACTGAATATGTAAGATATTTTATTAAAGTTAAAGGTGAAGGTACTCGTAATAATCCTTGGGAGTTTGTTAGTGATTATACTTTTAATTTAAACTTTAATCCTATGGGAGGCAATGTAAATCCTAGTAGTAAGAAGGTAACTGTTTTAGAAAAATATGGTGATTTACCTGTTCCTACTAAAACTGGATATAATTTTAAAGGTTGGTATTTTGAAGATAGTTATATCAACGAAGTTAAAGCAACTGATACTGTAGAAATAACCAATGATACAACTGTTTATGCTAAGTGGGAAATTAAAAAATATAATGTTGCTGTTAATGTAACAAATGGAAGTAGTAATCCAGTTTCTGTTATAGTTAATCATTTTGATAATGCATTATTTAATTTAACACCTAATAACAACTATGAATTTACTAGTTCAAGTGTGACATGTAATAATGGTGCTAAAGGTATAATATCAGGTAATTCTCTAACAGTAAGTAATATTACAAATGATACAACTTGTAATGTTAAAGCAACACCTAAATATTATTGCCCAGTTGGTACTTTAAAATATGATTCAAGTAAAGGTTATATTTGTACTACAAGCCGTAGTGTAAGAGCTGGTAGTTATTCATGTCCACCTTGTTATGATCAAGATTATGAATATAAATGTGGTACGATGAATTGTACTGATTATTGTCAAGCATTTAGTGGTCAAAATAAACAGGATTGTTTAGATGCTTGTTGGATATGTCCTGATTGTAATTATGGACCAAAATATTGTACTGGAACAACTACAACTTGTGCATATTGTGGAGATGAATATTATTGCCCAAGTGGATGGAGTAATTATAGTGGTAGTGGTAATAACTTGACATGTTATAAAGCTGCTAGTAAAAAATAAAAGAAGGAGAAACTATGAAAAAAATATTAATAATAATTATGTGTTTATTTATGTTAGTAGGCTGTAAAAAAGAGAATATCAATAATGATAATTCAACTACAACTACAACAACAACTAAAAAAGCTATATCAAATGGAGTAGATTTAGATATCAATAAAGCATTGTATGATTTAGGAGTAAGTATCTATAATAAAAAAGAATATACTAAGTATCCAAAAGTAGATGGTAAATATTATATAAGTTTATCAAAATTGATAAGTGATTATGGATTTGATGGCTCAAAAATAATAAGTCCTACTACTAAGAAACAATGTGATCATGAAAAAACTGGTATATATTTTGATATAGATAATGTAGATAAAAGAGAATATAAAGAATATCCAATTGTATTATCTGTTTATTGTGAATAATGAATTTAAGCAATTCTAGAAAAATTATATTTTAGAATTGTTTTTATTTGTGAAATTTGCTATTATGATAATAGGGTGAAAATATGAAAAAGGTAATTAAATATTTAAGCATTATGTTATTTATGTCATTATTTATGATTAATGTGAAAGGAGCTAGTTCATTTTCTAATTATAATGATGCTGTTAAGAATACAGATAGTTATATAACGAGATTTAATAGATATAAGTTATTTATTGATAACAATAATAAATATTTATATAATGGTAGTTCTTTAAGTAAGAGTTCTGGGTTTAATAATGGTGGATTCTTAAATAGTTATGAATTTAATACTGCTTTAGATAGCAGTAATGATTCATATTTGATAACTGGTTCTAGATATTGGACTATGACTACATTTAATAATGGAGCTTATATTGTTGACATTAGAAAGTTAAATACTACTTCTACATTAGGTTCTTTTGAATCAAGAATTACTGAGCTTGTTATTCCTGAAACTATGGTAACAGGTACTGGTAGTCGTAGTAATCCATGGATATTTATCGTTCCTGAATTTAAGATTACAATTAATCTTGTTAATGCTAATATAAGTGGTAAAAATGAGATTAGTGAAACAGTAATTGGCTATAATAAAACTTATACAATTACTCCAAATCAAAGTTATTATTTATTTAAAGGTAAAGAAGGAGATTTAGTTTGTGATTCTACAATTGGTAGTTATAAGATAATAGACAATAAACTAGTTCTTGATAATATTAGGGGTGATGGTACTTGTTCTATAAGATATAGAGGTAAGGATGTTACAGCTAATATTGTTGTTAATAATGGAAGTGCTTCAAGTACTAAGTTAAATGGTGAAGCTGGAGATGATTTAAGTACTACACTTACTGGAAGTAGTGGTTATGCGTATGATACAGTTAGTTGTACTAATGGTCAAAATGCATCATATGTACCTAAAACATTAACAATAAATCATATTACAAATGATACAACATGTACAGTTACTTATGGAAAACCTGAAGATAAAACTTATACTTTTGTAGCTGCAAATCAAACATATAGTGTTAGATATAATGGATACTATACTTTTGAATTATTAGGTGCACAAGGTGGAAATAATGGTGGAAAGGGTGCTAAGGCTGTTGGAACTGTTTACTTAAATAAAGGTGATACAATTACTATAAATACAGGTGGTGCTGGAAGTAATAGTGGTACTGCTAGAGGTTATAATGGTGGAGGGGCCGGACAATATTATGGTGGTGGTGCTTCTACTATTAAGAAAAATGGAACTATATTAATTTCTGCTGCTGGTGGAGGCGGCGGTGCTTCTGGTACTGCTGGAGGAGCTGGAACTGCTAATGGTGGAGCAAATGTTGGAAATGGTGCCGGATCAAAAGGAACAAATGGTGGAGGTGGTGGATCAAGTTATGATTACTACTATGATGCCAATTGTAGTTCTTGTTATACTGGTGAAAACACTTGTACTGGTGGTTATGTATCTACTAACTGTAGTAGTTGTCATCATACTGAAACAACTTGTCAAGGTGAATATGAAACATATGAATATGGTGGAGGCTATGGTGATAGATGGTATGAATGTAGAAATAATGGTTGGTATGGATATGGCTCTGGTAATGTAAACTGTGGAAGTGACCGAAAAGTATTTAGTTGTGATCCAGGACCATCTGGAAGTTGTACTAATGGCGAAACAGCCTCTTATCCGAATGCTTGTTATGGTTATTGTATAGGCCAAAGATGGAATAGTTGTGCTTATACAACTGAAGAATGTGTTTATGATTGCGATACAGAATGGGATAATTGTAAAACAGGTCATAATACATGCCAATATGGTTGTGATAGATTGAAAAAAGACTATAAATCAGGATATGGAGGAAGTAATATTTATTCATCAAATGCTAAAAATACTTCATCTACTTCTGGTACTAATAGTGGTAATGGTCAAGTAAAAGTAAGTTTCCATGGGGAGGAATTATAATGAAAAAAATATTATTATTTCTTATATCAATATTGTCAATATTTCTTTTAACAGGTTGTGGTAAAACAAATGAAGAATTAGATAAAGAATTTGATGATAAAATTTATAATACATTAATTAACTATTCAATGGAAATATATGATAAAAAACAATATACAAATTATAAAATACTAGACAATCAATATTATATTTCATTAAAAAATCTAAAAGAATTAAATTATGATACTTCAATGTTTGTAAGACCAAGTTCTAAAAAAGAATGTAATCTTGAACAAACAGGTATTACAATTACTTTAGTAAGTGATACATATACTGCATCTTATAGTATGTTATGTGAATAAAATGATGACTTATCTTTTTAGATAAGTTTTTCATTGATAAATTCTATTTATTATGCTAATATTAATGTGGGTGAAGTTATGAAAAAATTTACTTTAATTATAATTATGTTATTACTATTATGTTCATGTAAGAAGAAAGAAAATACTAATGAAGAACTTACTATTACTGAAATGAATAATATATTATTTAAATATGCTGATACTATTTATGAAAAAGGTGATTATGAAAAATTTGATAAAAAAGATGGTCAATATTTTATATCATTAAAAGATTTATCTAAAAAATATAAATATAATTTTGATAATTTTATTAATAAAGATAATCATAAAGAATGTGATAAAGAAACATCTGGTATATATTTTGATACAGATAATGTAAGAAAATTAGAATATTTTAAGAATCCAATTGTTATTGATTTAAAGTGTGAGTAATCACACTTTTTTGGTATATAAAATTAATATATTAATATAATTTACTAGAGGTGAATTATGATTAATAGACAAAATATGTGGTTTTTAACTCTATTTTCATTAATACTTATTTTAGGTGTATATTATATAACATTACCAAGTGAAATATTTAGTAAGAATGGAATAGAGAGTGTTAATAAGAGTATAGATGTAAGTGTAAGTGAAAATGATAAGCTTGTTGCTTTAAGAGCGAGTAGAAATGAAAAAATAAGTAGTGTTATGAGCGAGTTACAAGAGAAGATAGTTTCACCTTCATCAAGTACTGAAGTTAAAAATACAGCTTTTGAAGAACTTCAAATACTTAATCTTGCTAAAGGAAAAGAAACTTATCTTGAAGATAAAATATTAAATGATTTTAAGATTAAATCATATATTGAAATTAATAATGATAATATAAAAGTAACTATATCTTCAAGTGAACATAATAATGAACTTGCTAATAATATAATGAGAAGTATTCAAGAAGAATTTAAAGATAAGAAAAATATAACTATTAAGTTTGATAAATAGGCTTTTTTCTTTCACATAAAACACTATTTTTCATAAATTAAGAGTGAAATGATTTATGGAAGAAGGTGCAATGTGGGAAATATATTAACTAAAAGAGAAAAAGATGTATTTGTATTATTAGTACAAAATAAGTCAACTCGTGAAATTGCTGAAATACTTAATATAAGTGAAAAAACTGTTAGAAATCATGTATCAAATGCTATGCAGAAACTTGGATGTAAGGGAAGAGCAGGAGCAGTAATAGAACTTCTTAAATTAGGTGAAATTACATTATAAATGACTTTCAATAGTCATTTTTTGTTGAATGCCAAAACAAGAACAAATGTTCGCTTGCGGGGGGGGTAATTTATGCTATACTTACTAATGAAAGTAGGGTAGATAAATTATGAAAGACAAACGAATTTTAATTGGAACAGCATTAGTATTGTTATTACTTTTAACAACAGGACTTTCTTATGCGTACTTTAGTACAAGTGTAAAAGGAAATGATAATGCAAAAGATATGGTAGTGGAATCTGGTACTTTGAAACTAACATATACTGATGGACCAGCGATAAATGCACAAAATATTAAACCAGGTTGGACTACTACAAAGACAGTATCAGTAAAGAATAATGGAACACTTGATACAGCATACAATATTGTATGGCAAGAACTCACAAATACAATTCTTAAAAATGAATTAGTAATTTCAGCAACTTGTAAAAAATTAAATGCAAGTGGAACAGTTGAAGGAACATGTGAACCAATAACTGAACTTCCAGTAAGAGCAAAAAGAATAGCAAAAAATATTTCAATTGAATCAGGATTCACACACGAATATACATTTACATTCTTATTCAAAGAAACAAACACGAGTCAAAATTATAATCAGGGAAAAGAGTTCAGTGGAGTACTTGGAATAGAAGAATATAAGGATAATAGTCCAAAACCTATATATTGTACTTTTGATGGTGAGCTTACACAAGGTGTTGAATATACGAATGGACAATATACTTATAAATATATGCAAAAAAAGGTTGGATTTTATGATACTGAATTTGAAAAATGGAATTCTGTATGGCAAAATTCAAATATAGATGGTTGGGGAGTAGAATTAACTAATACAACATCAAGCACAGATGCTGTAACAACTACATTATGTACATATATAAATAATAAACCTATTGTTTCAACAAATTATATGTTTTTTAAAAGTAGAGCTAAAGTAATAGATTTAAGCGGTTTTGATACGAGCAATGTGACTAGTATGAGTGGTATGTTTTATGGAAGCAGCGCTATAACAATAAATGGTTTAGAAAATTTTGATACGAGTAAAGTTACTGATATGAGTTATATGTTTTATGATAGTTCAGCCACAACCTTAGATGTAAGTACTTTTGATACAAGTAATGTAACGGATATGAGTTATATGTTTTATAGTAGTGTAGCCACAACCTTAGATGTAAGTGCTTTTGATACAAGTAATGTAATAAATATGAGTTCTATGTTTGGTTATAGTAAAGCTACAATCTTAGATGTAAGTAATTTTGATACATCAAATGTAACAAATATGAGTCGGATGTTTTATTTTAGTAAAGCTACAACCTTAGATGTAAGTACTTTTGACACAAGTAATGTAACGGATATGAGTTCTATGTTTGATAATAGTAAGGCTACAACCTTAGATGTAAGTGCTTTTGACACAAGTAATGTAACAAATATGAGTTCTATATTTTATTATAGTGCAACCACAACCTTAGATGTAAGTAGTTTTGATACAAGTAATGTAACAAATATGAGTTATATGTTTGGTTATAGTAAAGCTACAACATTAGATGTAAGTAATTTTGATACATCAAATGTAACAGATATGAGTGGTATGTTTTATTTTAGTAAAGCTACAACCTTAGATGTAAGTAATTTTGATACAAGTAATGTTACGAATATGTGGCGGATGTTTGAAAATTCTATTAATCTTAAAACAATATATGCTAGTAATAAATTTAATACTGATAAAGTTACTACTGATGTTGAAATGTTTTCTGGATGTACTAACCTAGTAGGTGGTGCTGAAACAAAATATAACAGTTCTTATACTGACAAAACTTATGCTCATATTGATGGCGGCACAAGTAATCCTGGTTACTTCACTGACATCGCTGATAAGAAATAATGTTAAGATAATAAATAATTGGTACTAGAAATAGTACTTTTTATTTTTATATAACATATTATTTAATATGAAAATGATTAAAAAATGGACAATTAATAAGATTGTAGTTGCTAGTGTATCTTTATTTTTACTTGTTATGTTTTATTTAATACCAACGAAGCCTAATATAAATACTGAAATAGTAGAAGAGAATAATAATTTAAAAGAAAATATTGTTTATTTACTTGATAATGATAATTATGTTTCAAGAGTGGTTACATATTATGATAAAACTGATATAGTATCAATAATAAAAGATAAAATAGATAAACTTACTAATAGTGATATTGATGGATTTTATACATTGATACCAAAGAATACAATATTAAATAATGTTAAAGTAGAGAAAGATAATGTATATTTAGATTTCAATAGTGAATTATTAAGTGTTAATAAATATGTAAGTGAAGAAATGATAGAGGCAATCGTATATAGCATTACTGAAATAAATGGTTTAAATAATATATATATAACAGTTGATTCTAAAGAACTAAAATATATACCAAATACTACTAAAGAGATAAAATATCCATTAACACGTAAATATGGTATTAATAAGAAATATGATATAGATAGTTTTAATGATATAAATAATACTACTGTGTTCTTTAGTAAAAGCATTGATGAAAATACATATTATGTTCCAGTTACATATATAACTAATACTAGTAGTGATAAGATAGATATTATTATACGTGAACTTACTAATAGTATTAATAGTCAAGATAATTTAAATAGTTATGTTTCTAGTAATATTGAATTATTAAATTATGATATTAAAGATGATAAAATGAATCTTGTTTTTAATGAATATATATTTGGTGATATGGAAAGTAGTGTTATATTAGAAGAAGTTAAGTATGTTATAGCATCTTCTATATTTGAAAATTATGATGTAAATGAGGTTGTTTTCAGTACTAAAGATAAAGATAATGTGGCTGAATTTGTAAAAAAGTGATAAAAGGACTTGAAAAGCATTAAATAATGTTGTATACTTTTATTTGTCAGTTGTGATATGTCCTCGTAGCTCAGCTGGATAGAGCAACGGCCTTCTAAGCCGTCGGTCAGGCGTTCGAATCGCCTCGAGGACACCATTAATGTCAACAAGCCCTTAAATTAGGGCTTTTTTGATGCGCTTTATTATTCTAAACACACTGCCAAACACACTTTTTACATTTTATCTAGAATTTTAATTATATTATCTAATTCACTTTGATACATATGAGTATTAGACTACTTGTTGATAGATATAAAATTTGATATAATTGTTAGCGTTAGGATGGTAAAAATATGAGAAATAAAAAATATATATATCTTATTATAATTATTATTCTTTTATTAGCAATATTTGCTATATCTTATGCATGGTTTAATACTATTGTTTCAGGTAATGATTCTGCGAAAATTAACAAAGTTGTAACTGGCAAATTAGAGTTATCATACAATGATACTAATGAAATATATCTTGAAAATGCTGTGCCAGGTGATTCATTTACTAAAGAAATTAATGTTAAAAATACAGGAAATATGGAAGCTTCATATAATCTTGTATGGCAAGAATTAACAAATGAAATTATTAATGATGAGCTTGTAATAGAGGCAACATGTCAAAGATTAAATAGTAGTGGTGTAATAGAAGGCACATGTGAATCCATATCACAAGTGCCAGTAAAACATAATTCAATTAAAAGAAATATTTCGATTGAATCTGGGGCTACACATAAATATATTATTAAAGTAACATTTATTGATACTGGTAGTAATCAAAATTATAATAAGAAGAAAGTATTTAATGGTAAACTTGGAATAGAGGAATATAAAGAATTAACATCGGTATCATTTGCTGAAGATTCATGGAAAACAATATCTTCATTAGTTGAAATAGGTGATACTAGTAACTATAAAGTAGGAGATACAAAGGAAATAGATTTTGGAAGTTATGGAACACATACTGTAAGAATAGCAAATAAATCAACGCCGAGTGGGTGTTCTACTCAAGGTTTCTCACAGACAGCATGCGGATTTGTTATAGAGTTTCAGGATATAATAACTACTAGTAAAATGAATACTGCTTATTCTAATACAGGTGGTTGGAACAGTGCTGAAATGAATACATTTATAAATAACGATATATATAACGCATTACCAAATGAACTAAAAGAAATAATTATTGATACAATTGTTGTGTCTAGTTATGGTAAAAATGATACTGCTAATTTTACTACAACTAATAAGTTATATTTACTTGCACCAAAAGAAATTTATACTGATTATACTGAAACTACAGATACTGCAAAAGATTTAACAAGAGCATTAGATTATTATAATGAAAAAGGAGTTACTATGAATAGTTATGCTAATGCGATTAAATATAATAATTCTACTGCTACATGGTGGTGGCTTCGCAACGTACCTTCTTCTAATAGTGGTAATTTCTTTGGAGTTAATGTAACTGGAATATTAAACAATAATTATGCTCATTTTGTAGGTGGAGTTTCACCAGCGTTTAGAATAGGATAGCTTACATACTATCTTTTTCTTTGAATTAAAATTGACACAATGTATCAAATATGATATAATAAACGCTACTTAAGGGGTTAGGTTAACTATGAGCGAATTTGATAAAGTAAGAAATGAAATTCTTGAAATATTTAGAAAACTTAATGATGAATCTATTTCATTAAAAGGTAGTGATATATATAAATTATATCGTGATTATCTTAAACTTAGTATGAAACTTAGTTTTAATAATCCTTCTTTTGATATGGATAAATCACATTATCCATATGGTAATTGCTATAGTTATGCATTAGGACTTAGATGTCCAGAAATATTTGCTCGTATGTTTGATGAAAAATGTATAATGTTTTTTCCATATAATATTGGTTTTATGCATACTTCTTTTACATCTTATGATAGATGTGAATTTGATTTAGAAAGTGATTTAGATTCTCTTGGTATTAAACATTTTGATGTTGATTATGAAGATCCATGTGAACATGGTGGTTATAAAATATCATTATATGAATCTGATGATGATTTTCATTTTATAAGAGAAAATAGTGATGGATCTTGGTCTCATAAATATGGTTTTAGTAATGGTGTTGAAATAGTTAAGCCGGCTAAGTACTTATTAGATGAATATGAATATGTTAAAACTATGGAAATAGTAAAGCCACTAGTGAGGAGTAAGAAATGATATATGAAGAAATATTAAGAGAACTTGTATATATAAGAATATATTTAGGTAAGAATATTGGTAAAATAAGTAGAAAAGAAATATATGAATTATATAGAAGATATTTAAAATTATATATGCTTTTACCAATAAAAAATCCAGAATTTGATAAAAATAATCCTTTATATTTTAATGGTAATTGTTATTGCTATGCATTAATGTTACCAATACCAGAAGAAATTTATAATGCATATATAAATGCTCCTGAAGATATAAGTTTACCTTTAGTACTTCGTCATGATGTAGGATTTGTAAGCAATATAAAAGATTCTTTAAGACCGACTAAACTTCTTGATAATCTAAGAAGTGATTTAGACTCTCTTGGTATAGAATATTATGAAACTTATATCAGTAGTAAAAATAATCATGGAGGATATAAAATATCATTATATTGTGATCCATGTATTGATTTTCATTTTATAAGAGAAGATAGTGATGGAAAGTGGTCTCATAAATTAGGATACGCTGGTAGTATTGAAAGAATAGATCCTAGTGAAAGAATATATAATTATAATTTAGTTACTACATATGAAATAGTGAAACCTGATGTAAGGAAGTTAACAAAATGAATAAAAGTGAATTATTAAAAACTTATAATGATATGTTAAAACTATATTTAAGACTTAAAAGTGATGAAAAACTTAGTGAATGTGAAGTATTAAAGATATATCGTGAATATTTAAAATTAAGTATGAAAATTAGTTTTAATAATCCATCTTTTATAGAAGATAAAGATGATTATAAGAATGGTAATTGCTACTGCTACGCGATGGGATTTAATACTCCAAGAATAATAGGGAAAAAATATTTTGAAAGTTGCAGTAGAACTTTAAGACATAATGTAGGATTTATAAGTGGACTTCCATATTCTAATGATAGAAAAAGTATAATAAGAGCTTTAGAAAGTGATTTAAGATGTTTAAATATTGAATTCTATGAGTGCGAACCTGATAGTAAAAATATACATGGAGGATATAAAATAGCATTATTTAGGTCTTACTATGATTTTCATTTTGTAAGAGAAAATAGTGATAGTACGTGGTCTCATAAAAAAGGATATCGTAATGAAATAATAAGATTAAAAACATTACCAATTATATTAGATAGAGATTATGATTATGTTAAGACTTATGAAATAGTGAAGCCAAGATAGAGGTAGTTTATGGAAAAATATTTAAAATTAATTGAATTTTATAGTAAAGTGTTTACTTTTGAATACATGAGTGAACTTGATTTACTTAAGGCATATAGAGAATTTTTAAGGGAGTATACTAGATTATGTAAAGAAAATCCTTCTTTTGAAAAAGATTATAGATGGAATTTATATAGTGAAGGTAATTGTTATTGTTATGCTTTAATGTTACCAACACCTAAAGCGTTTGTAAGAGCATATTATTCAAAAGGTAAACATGAATTTCCACATGATATTGGTTTCTTAAGTGGAAAAGAATATTCCAATGATATAGCTATTTGTTATGACAATTTAAGAAGTGATTTAGATTTTTTAGGTATTGATTATTATGAAACAGATACTGATGAATGTAATAGTCATAATGGATATAAAATATCATTTTTAAAATCTATTGATGACTTTCATTTTTTAAGACAAAATGTTGATGGATCTTGGTCTCATAAAAGAGGGTATAATTCCTATATTGAAAGAACTTCTTTTGATGCGAAGATACTTGAAGATTTTAAACGTGTTAAAACACTTGAAATTGTTAAAAGATAATTATTCGATTAATATTGAAAAAAAGGAATTAAAATTACAAAAATGTAATAAAAAGTAATAAAAGTGTAGATTTTTTTAAAAAAATATGCTATAGTATGTACACATATGTGGTTAATGTAAGTTTTTTCACATATAATAATAGTGTCATCAATGACATTAAAAAAGCGGCGATTCCGGCCATACCAGGAAACTAAAAAAGCGTGCGATTCCGGCCATTCAAGAACAGGAAACTAAAAAAGCGGTGATTCCGGCCAAAACAGGAGACTAAAAAAGAAACTAGAGAACTTACTCTAGTTTTATTGTGCAATTTGTTGGAGTTTTATTTGAAATAGGCATATGTAAATATTTCGCACCATTATCTAGTCCTAAAAGTAAGCATTTAGTTATGAAGCCAACGTTAGATTTTTTGAAAATAGATGGTGGAAAATTAGGTGCTATTAATTTTAATAATATGTTGCCTGTTACGGATAACAATATTATAAAATTAGATTTAAATAAAACTTGTTTTACGACTAGTGAACAAAAATATATTACCATGTTAAAAAAACAAGTATATTGGTTAAATCGTAATAGTGTAAAAATATATAAAAGATCCGAAAAAATATATAATGGTTATATTAGTAAAACTTTAGATATACGAATTTCAAAAAGATGCTGTGATTTTAAATTGCTAGAAGAAAAATGCAAAGAATATAATAGGTGAAAACATACATTTAGATAATCTTAACTCGATTATCTTTTATTTTGAATATAAATTTGATACAATATGTGTGAGGTAATAATTATGAGAGGTGTATATATACATATTCCATTCTGTAAGAATATTTGTTCTTATTGTGATTTTTGCAAGATGTATTATAACAAAGAACTTTCAAATATATATTTAGATTATTTAGAAAAAGAAATAGATATGTATTATGAAGGTGATACTGTAAAAACTATATATGTAGGAGGAGGAACTCCATCATCACTTGATACTGATAGCTTAAATAAATTATTTAGAATCATTAATAAACTTAAAATATCTAGTGATGCTGAATTTACATTTGAATGCAATATAGATGATATTAATGATGAATTACTTACTATATTAAAAGATAATCATGTGAGTAGAATTAGTATTGGAGTAGAGAGTTTTAATAAAGATAAACTTAAATATCTAAATAGAAATCATAATAAGAAAGAAATATTTAATAATATTTCACTTGTTAAAAAATATGGATTTAATAATATTAATGTTGATTTAATATATGCGACTATTAAAGATACAAGTCATGTTTTTAAGAGTGATGTTAAGAATATGATTAAATTAGGTGTTCCTCATATAAGTACATATTCACTTATTATTGAAGAACACACTATGCTTTATAATGAAAAAACTAAACCTATAAGTGAACAAGTTGATTTTAATTCATATAAATATATATGTAAAAAACTTAAGAAATGTGGTTTTCATCATTATGAAGTTAGTAATTTTGCTTTTCCTGGATATGAAAGTGTGCATAATTTAATTTATTGGAATAATGAAGAATATTATGGATTTGGACTTGGTGCGCATGGTTATATTAATGAAATGAGATATGAAAATACTAGAAATATGAGTAAGTATTTACATAGTGATTATAGACTTAATGAATTACTTGTATCAAGTATAGAAGAAATGGAAAATGAAGTAATACTAGGATTACGTAAGTTAGATGGTATATCTGTTACACATTTTCATGAAAAGTTTAAAAGAAATATATTTAAAGTATTTAAATTTGAAGAAGTTATTAAAAAAGGATATGTCATATATAAAGATGATATGTTATATATACCTGAAGATAAGATATATGTAATGAATGAAATAATTAATATGATAATTTGATTGAAAGGGTTTATAATGAAAATATTTAAATTAATGGGAAGTCTTAAGAAATATATATTTATTATGATTATATTTTCTATTTCTCAAGTATTTTGTGAATTATATTTACCAACTCTTATGAGTAAAATTATTGATGTTGGTATTAGTAGTGGTGATATTAGTTTTATTACGAAAGAAGCTATAGTTATGCTTATTACAACAATTATATGTTTAATATCACATGTACTTGTTGTTTATAGTACGGCTAAGTTTTCTAATAAGTTAGGTTATAAGATAAGACGTGAATTATATACTAAGATTAATAGTTTTAGTAAAAGAGAAATTGATAAATTTGGTGCTTCTACTTTAATAACAAGAAGTACTAATAATGTAAGTAATATTACAAGTACTTTTTCTTTTGGTTTAAGGCTTATTATATTTGCACCTATTATGGGAATAGGGGCGGCTATCATGGGATATAAAACTGCTCCATCTCTTGCACCTATTGTTATGTATGCAGTTATAATACTTCTTATATGTTTAATAACTATATTTATACTTGTGTTTCCTAAATTTGAAATATTGCAAAAGTTACTTGATAAACTTAATGCATCATCAAGAGAAATACTTGGTGGACTTCGTGTTATTAAGGCATTTAATAAACAAAATTATTTTAAGAAAAGATTTGATAAAGTTAATACTGAAAACATGAAATTAAATATATTCTTAAATAAGATATTATATTTGATACAGCCTTTAATGGTACTTATTATTGATATAGCAACTATTATAATAATATATGTATCAATTGATTATATAAGGGTAGGTAGTGTTGAAATAGGGTCTATGATGGCATTTATTCAATATATGGCTACTGTACTTATGAGTTTCTCTATGTTACTTGTTATAATACTTAATATACCAAGAGTAGTAGTATCATTTAAAAGAATAAATGAAGTACTTATGACTAATATAAGTATTGAAAATACTGGTAAAATAAAACTTACTAATTTAGAAAGTATTGAATTTAAAAATGTATGTTTTAGATATGATAAAGCTAAAGAAGATGTACTTCGCAATATATCATTTAGAATAGAAAAAGGAGAAAATGTTGGTATAATTGGATCTAGTGCTTCAGGTAAAACAACTATTATCAATTTACTACTTAGACATATAGATGCGACAAGTGGAGAAATACTTATTAATGGTATAAATATAAGTGAGTATGATATTGAATCACTTAGAAATATATTTGCGTATACTCCTCAAAAAACATTATTATTTAAGGGATCTATTCGTGAAAATTTAGTTTTCGATAAAAAAGTTAATAAAAATGTATTAGATTCAGTTATGGAAGATGCTGAAATTAAAGATTTTATTGATAAAAATGCTGAAGGATATGACTTTAAAGTTGAACAATCAGCAGTCAACTTAAGTGGTGGTCAAAAACAAAGAATGTCTATTGCAAGAGCACTTTTAAGTGGTGGAGAATGTTTACTTTTTGATGATTCATTTTCAGCAGTAGATTATATAACAGACAAAAAGATAAGAGAATCTATAGCTAAAAACTATAGTGATAAAATGGTTATCTTAGTTACTCAAAGAGTGGGTACTATTAAAGATAGTAATAAAATTATAGTTATAGATGAAGGTAAAGTAGAAAGTATTGGTAACTATGAAGAACTTTCTAATAATAGTAAAGTATTTAGAGAATTTATTGAATCACAAAAAAGAGAGGTGTTATCATGAAAAAGAATGAAAAGAAAGCACCTACATTTAAAGAAATGATTGTTAAAACTATTAGCATTACTAAAGGATACAAAAATACTTATATACTTATAATATTATTTTGCTTACTTGCGGCTATATTTAGTTCACTTGCACCATATTTTCTTGGTTATGCGACTGATAGTTTATATGAATCATTAAAACTTAATACTGATTTTAATATTCCATATATAGTTAAGATACTTTTGATAGTACTTTCATGTTATATTATTGATGCAGTATGTACATATATGAAAAGTTATTTATCTAGTAAAGTAGGTCAAGAAATAGGATATGATTTAAGACGTAAGTTAATTGATAAAATAAATGTTACTAAACTACGTACAATTGATGGTATGAAAAAAGGAGATATCATAAGTAAAATAACTAATGATGTAGAAAGACTTACTGATAATATTACAGAAATAATACCTGAACTTGTATATAATGTTTCATTAATAATAGGTGTTATCATAATGATGTTTGTTCTTGATGTCAAACTTGCATTACTTACTATAGTTGCAGTTCCTATAACGTATTTCTTATTATCATTTGTAGTAAAAAGAACTCAAAAATATTTTGAACTTAATCAAAGTGCAATAGGCAATGTTAACTCTTTTGTAGAAGAAAGTGTTACTAATAATGATGTTATTAAATCATTTAATAAAGAAAAATATTTTAATAAGAGATTTGATAAAGTAAGTAGTGAACTTGCTGATTATGGATTTAAAAGTAGTTTTTATAGTAGTCTTGCTGTTCCATTTAATAAAATGATAGGTAATTTAAATTATATAGTTATTGTGTATATAGGTAGTATAAGTGTAATAAAGGGTAATATGAGACTTGGTGCTATACAATCATTTATACAATATATGAAAGACTTTAATAGACCAATGAATGTTATCGCGCAAGTAATAGCGAATCTTCAAATGGCTATTGCTTCAGTAGATAGAATTAATGAAATATTAGATTTACCTGAAGAAGAAAATGGTACTATAAAAGAATTTACATTCAATAATTCAATAGAATTTAAAAATGTAACATTTGGATATGTTGAAGGTAAAAAAGTATTAAATAATTTTAATTTAAAAATAAACAAAGGCGAAAAGATTGCACTCGTTGGTAAAACAGGTGCTGGTAAAACAACGATAGTTAACTTACTTATGAATTTCCATAAACATTATGATGGACAAATTCTTATAGATGGAGTAGATATAAGAAATATAGATTTTAATGAGTATAGAAAAAAAATAGGTATGGTACTTCAAGATACATGGTTATTTGAAGGTACTATTAAAGAAAATATCGTATTTGATAACAAGATTGATGATGATAAACTTCATAAAATATTATCTAAGTCAAAAATACTTCATATGATAGATGGACTTCCAGGTGGAATTAACTTTGTAATTAACGAAGAAACTAATAATATGTCAGCAGGTGAAAAACAACTTTTCACTATCGCAAGAGCACTTGTAAGTAATCCTGAAATACTTATACTTGATGAAGCAACTTCTAATGTTGATACAAGACTTGAATATATAATTAATAAATCAATGAATAATCTTACTAAAAATAGAACATCTATAGTTATAGCTCATAGACTTTCAACTATTATAAGTAGTGATAAAATAATTGTTATTAAGAATGGTGAAATATTAGAAAGTGGAACACATAATGAACTATTAAAAAATAAAGGTTATTATTATGAACTTTATAATAGTCAGTTTGAGTTAAACGAGGAATAAATATGTTAGTAGGTCTTAATAATTATGGAATAGTAAATAATGATAATTCATTTATATATACTAGAGATTTATCTACTTGCATTGTACTTATACTTCATAGAAAAGATGATGCAGTTCTTATGCATATAGAGGCTTATAATGGATATATGGATTTAGATAGATTTAAACATTTGTTTGATGAAAATATTTATTTTGTTGATATATTTAAATCATTTTATACAAGTGAAAGTGATATTAATAGAGTTATCAAATTACTAAATAAATATAATATTCCTTATGATATAAATGATGTATTTGTTAATTATTCTAATTCTACAAGTGTAGGATATGATTATGTTAGAAATAAATATTATATGTTTTATGATACTGAATTTATTGAAAGAGAAAAGGGTAGTGTGTTAAGACTAGAATTATAAAATAATTAAAAAATAAAATATTTTAGAAAAGGCAATATAGAAATGAAATATATTGCTTTTTTTTACATAAATTTTACAATTTTTCTGTCATCAGGTCTTTACAAAAGCGAACAAAAATAGTATGATTATGGTAAGAAGTGAAACAAAGTGGTAGAAAGTGGGGTGTTCTTATCATGTTGATGGGTGAATTTCATCATAATTTAGATGAAAAAGGACGTTTAATTATTCCATCTAAGTTTAGAAATGAACTTGGTGAAAAATACGTTATCACTAAAGGACTTGATAAGTGTTTATTTGTATATTCTCTTTCAAACTTTGAAAAGATAGTAAATAAACTTAGCACACTACAATTTACTAGAAAAAATGTAAGAGCATTTGAAAGGTCTTTCATAGGTTCCGCTTCTTTAAATGAATTCGATAAACAAGGTCGAATTAATATTACCTCACCGTTGGTTCATTACGCCAATATTACTAAGGAATGTGTAATTATTGGCGCTCTTGAACGACTAGAAATATGGAGTCTTGAAGACTATAATAAATACATGAAGGAGAATGAAGAAGATTTATCAAGTATTGCTGAAGATATCTTCGATATGAATTATGAAGCATAAAAGTGTATTATTAGATGAGGTAATAAATTATCTGAATATTCATGAAGACGGGACTTATGTTGATGCAACTCTAGGGTATGCAGGACATTCAGGCGAAGTACTAAAGAGATTGAATGAAAAGGGGTTTCTTTTCGCCTTTGATCAAGATGCTGAAGCAATAGAATATTCAAAAGAAAAACTATCAAAGATAAGTAGTAATTTCAAAATTATAAAAAGTAACTTTTGTAATATGAAAGACTATATTAATGAAAAAGTTGATGGTATAATGTTTGATCTTGGAGTATCTAGTCCACAATTAGATGAAGCAGAAAGAGGATTTAGTTTTCATAAAGATGCAGAACTTGATATGAGAATGGATAAAAGTAATCCACTAAATGCTAAAATAGTTGTGAATGAATATAGTTATGATAAACTAGTTGATATATTCTATAGATTTGGTGAAGAAAAATATTCTAAAAGCATAGCTAAATCAATAATAGAAAATAGACCTATTAATACAACATTAGAACTTGTTGAAATTATTAAAAATAGTGTACCAATTAGTTATAGAAATAAGAGTCATCCAGCTAGAAAAGTATTTCAAGCAATAAGAATAGAAGTTAATCATGAACTTGATATATTAGAAGGCTCTCTAAAAGATGCGTTTGATTTACTTAAAGTAGGAGGTAGACTTTCAGTAATAAGTTTTCATTCACTTGAAGATAAAATAGTTGCTCATGTATTTAAAGAACTATGTAGTGATGATGAAAGTACTAGAAAGTTACCAGTTGTTCCAGAAGAACTAAAAGCTAGAGCTCGTAAAATAGTGAAATTAACACCAAGTGACACGGAACTTGATGATAATAATAGAAGTAGAAGTTCTAAATTAAGAGTAATCGAAAGGATAAGATAAAATATAATGAAGAAGAAAAGGGTTATAAAATTGAAAGTAGAAAAATATTTTATATTTGGTATAGTGTTTTTTATAAGTCTCTCTGTCTTAGGAAATTTTATATTAAATGCTAGTCTTCAATCAAGTAACTCAGAACTTCAAAGATTAAAGACTAAAATTGAATCACAAAAGAAATTAAATTTAGGTATGAAGATGAAGATAGATGAACTTTCTTCCCTAGATAATACAATGGAAGTTGCAGATACCTTTGGATTAGAGTATAATAATGATAATATTAGAACAATAAAATAAGAGGTGTAAATAAATGAATAAAACAAGAATAGTTAATATAAGTACAATCTTTATTATTATTTTTGTTTTTATTTTTGCTTGTTTAATTGTTAAACTTTTATATATAGGAACGCATCATATATATGTAGGTGATAATAAATTAAGTGCTTTTGCAAATGCAAGAGATACTCGTAAGAAAACATTATATGCAAAAAGAGGAACTATTTATTCTAAAGAAGGTGAAGTTCTTGCGAAAGATGTTAATAGTTATACTGTAATTGCTTATTTAGATCCATCAAGAACTAAAGATCCTGAAAGACCATATCATGTTGTTGATAAAGAAAAGACTGCTGAACTTTTAAGTCCACTTATCAATATGACTAAAGAAAAGATTCTTAAATTACTAAATTCTACATATGAAAGTTGTAATGAAGATAAAACAGAATGTGTAAAGAAAGTACCTTATCAAGTAGAACTTGGTCCTGGTGGTAGAGGTATTACTGAATTATTAAAAGATCAAATTGAAGATCTTGATTTACCTGGTATAGATTTTTTATCTAGTACTAAAAGATATTATCCTAATGGTGACTTTTTAAGTTATACTCTAGGGTATGCTAAAACAAATAGTGAAGGTGCTTATGCTGGAGAAATGGGACTTGAACTTTATTATAATGATGAACTTACTGGTACTAATGGATATATTGAATATCAATCTGATTTACAAGGTTATCAAATAACAAGTACACCAACTATTGAAAAGAAAAGTGTTTCAGGTAATGATATATATTTAACAATAGATACAAATATTCAAATGTTTGCTGAAGAAGCTATGTCTACTATTGAAGAAGGTAATCCAGAGTGGGCAACTATTGCTGTTATGAATGCTAAAACAGGTGAAATATTAGCTATTGCATCAACACCAAGTTTTAATAATAATACGTTAGAGATTAAATCATATTATGATCCATTTTCTGCAAATTTATATGAACCTGGTAGTGTTATGAAAATATTTAGTTTTATGGCTGCTATGGAAAATGGAATATATAATGGAGATGAGACATTTAAAAGTGGTCAACTTAAAGTAGATGATGCAGTTATTAAAGATTGGAATAGAGTTGGTTGGGGAAATATTACGTATGATCAAGGTTTCATGGGATCATCTAACGTTGCTGCTTCAAAACTTGCTTTAACACTTGGTCGTGCTAAACTGAAAGATTTCTATTCAAATCTTGGATTTGGTACTAAAACAGGATTACCTTTTCCTAATGAGAGTGCTGGTACTATTAACTTTAAATATAATACAGAAGTAGCAAGTGCTTCATATGGTCAAGGTATAACAGTTAACGCAATGCAAATATTACAAGCACTAACAACACTTTCTAATGATGGAACAATGATAAAGCCATATATTGTTTCAAAAATAGTTAATAGTGAAACAAATGAAACAGTTTTAGAAAATGAAAGAACTGAAATAAGAAAAATATGTAGTGAAGAAACAGTAAATAAACTTATAAAAATAATGAGAGGTGTAGTGGATGGAAGTGCTAAAATGTCAACAGGTACTGGCTACTACATAAAAGGTATAGATTTAGTAGGTAAAACAGGTACTGCAGAAATTGCTTCCCCAAAAGGTGGATACTTAAGGGGAGATAAAAATACATTAAAAAGTTTTGCTGCTTTATTTCCAGGAGAAGACCCAGAAATCATAATTTATACAGCAATATCAAAAACATCTAAATCAAGTACAATGAAAACAGCTGTAAAAAATCTTGTTAAAAATGTATCAACTTATTTAAATATATATGGTAATAAAGAATCAAGTGAATCTAAATCATATACAGTAGAATCTTTTATAAATAAAGATACTGACTCTTCTGCATTAATATTAGAAAACAACAATATGGAATCAGTAATAATAGGTGAAGGTGAAAAAATAATAAAGCAATATCCAAGTAAAGGAGTAACACTTAATGTAAATAATAAAGTATTCTTACTTACAAATGATAATAAATATAAAATGCTTAATATAAAAGGTTGGTCAAGAAATGACATTCTTACATTTGCTAAATTAATTAACTTGAATGTTACGTTTGAAGGAACTGGTTATGCTGATTCATTTAATATAAAAGAGGGTGCTGAAATAGATTTAAATACGACTTTAGAAGTAAAATTGAAAGAAAAATATAAAACAGACAATAGTTCGACATAATTTTCAAAATGTTTGTTATAAAATGTTCTCGTGAGGTGAGTTATGAGAACATTTTATTTATTTCAAATTAAAGATGGAGTACTAAAGAACTATAAAAATAATTATGAAGAACTATATAATTTACTTGAAAGTATTCATTATTTAAAGACAGAAGATATTGTTCTTGGATTTAATATATTTGATAAAATAGTAAGTCCAATGGATAAAGAAAATGTAAATGATTATATAAGAAAAAAGAATTTAGATAAAGAAAGTTATATTTGTTATAATTATACTCATACAATAAATGATTTCTATTTTAATGAAACTTCTAAAATGGTCATTAATAATTCTCATATAAAGATTAAGACTAATAAAAATGTACCATCTTTTTTCTATAACATTAGAACATTTGATAATATATTTGTATGTGATTTTATTAATCATGATTATTTTCTACTTGAAGATACCATATATTCTTGCATATCTGTTTAAGAATATGCTAAAATTGGTATAGAAGGAGTGATATTATGTATTTATATATTTTAACTACTACATGTAATAATGGATGTAATAATTTATGGATAGATATTTTATATCTTGTTATTGGTTTAGTAGTAGGAATTATTGCTGGATTCTTAATTTCTAAAAAGTTAGTTTCAAAACAGTTAAAAGAAAATCCACCTATTAATGAAGAAATGATTAAAACATTGATGAGAGGTATGGGAAGAAATCCAAGTCAAAAACAAGTTAATCAAATGATGAAACAAATGCAAAGATTTCAATAGAAAGTACTAGAAATAGTGCTTTTCTTTTGATAAATTATTTACAATATATGTTAAAATGTGATAAACTATTGTTAGTGAAGCACCTGACCCCTGTAGGCTAGGTATCACGTTGTTTGTTTAACCTAACTACAAAGTGAGTTAGGTGATTTTTTTAATCTATAAAGATTAAAGAAATTATTATAAAAAGTAATACGAATATAATAACAAGTAAAAAACTTATTAAGAAATCTTTCTTACTCATATAACATCGCCTCCATTATATCTTCTGAATGATGAAAATTAATATTGGTGACACCTAGCCTCAAGTGCTTCGATATGTAGAGTAGCATATATAAAAATGTAATGCAAATAGGTAAAATTCAATTTTGAGGTAGTTTTTTATAGTGAAAATTTAATTATTCCCTAGGCGAAAATCCAATTATCAATCATGTTTTAATATGCAAAATTCAATTTTAAGTTAATTTCAAAATAATTAAAATTATGCAAAATGGTCCAAATAGATCGTCAAAAGTTGTACCAAATAACTCGTCATTCTACAGCAAAAGTAAGCAAGAACAAATGTTCGCTTGCGGGGGGGGGTAATTTATGCTATACTTACTAATGAAAGTAGGGTAGATAAATTATGAAAGATAAGAAAATTTTAATTGGAACAGCACTTGTATTGTTATTACTTCTTACGACAGGACTTTCTTATGCATACTTTAGTACTGCTGTAAAGGGAAATGATAATGCAAAAAATGTAGTGGTGGAAGCTGGTACTTTGAAACTTACATATATTGATGGGCCAGCAATATATGTACAAAATATTAAACCAGGATGGACTACTACAAAGACTGTATCAGTAAAGAATAATGGTACATTAGATGCTTATTACAATATTATTTGGCAATCACTAACAAATGGAATTACAAATGATGAACTTGTTTTAAGTGCAACTTGTCAAAGACTTAATGCAAGTGGTACAGCAGAAGGAACATGCAATTCTATACCACAAGCACCAATAAGCGATATGACTATAGCAAAGAAAATATCAATTGAATCAGGCATTACTCATAAATATACATTCACAATATTATTTAAAGAAACCAATGCAAATCAAAACTATAATC
The DNA here is from genome assembly GCA_934102215.1 of uncultured Bacilli bacterium. Lineage (GTDB taxonomy): Bacteria > Bacillota_I > Bacilli_A > RF39 > UBA660 > CAG-1000. Next base: position 90,206 of record CAKOSH010000004.1, on the reverse strand, counting down.
AAGGAAAAGAATTTAATGGGGTTTTAGGGATTGAAGAATATAAAGCGCCTGATTTTGCAACTGATAGTTGGTCTACAATAATAGCAAATGTAAAAGCAGGTAATGGAAGTGAATATGCTGTTGGAAGTACAAAAGAGGTAAACCTTGGAACAACATATGGAACACATACAGTAAGAATAGCAAACACATCAACACCAAGTGAATGTAGTACTGAAGGATTCTCACAAACAGCATGTGGATTTGTACTAGAATTTGCTGATATAATAACAACTCATGCAATGAATGATAATGAGGAAACAAATGTAGGAGGATGGCCAGCAACATCAATGAGAACATTTGTAAATAATGATATATATAATGCAATACCAAGTGAAATAAAGAATGCAATAATAGATACAACAGTAGTATCAGGACATGAAAGTACAAGTGAAGAAGAAAATTTTACATCAACAGATAAGTTATATTTATTAGCACCAAAAGAGATATATACTGACTTTAATGAAGTTAATGATACAGCAAAAGATTTAACAAGAACATTAGATTATTATACAGCACAGGGGGTTACTACAAGTAATCACAGTGGAGCAATAAAGGAAAATGAAACTAGTAATACATGGTGGCTTCGTACTCCAACAAAATATAGATTTTTTGGATGCTTTTATGCAATACAAGATTATGGAAATTACTTTGCAGATAATTTGTCTAATTCTAATTTTGGTGTTTCTCCAGCATTCCGTATTGGCTAATCAACAACAATAATGACTTATGTAAAGTAAGTCTTTTTGTTTAAAATAAATAACTTATATGTTATATAATATAAATAGAGATAAGATGGTGAAAATATGAGAAAAGTAATTAAATATGTAGTAATACCTTTAATAATAATTATACTTGTACTAGGCAGTTTACTATATATTAAATATAATAAAAAGAATGATAATGAAATCATTAAGACACTATGTGGTACTAAAGTAAGTGATAATGTTTATGGATATAAACTTAAAGATGACACAAAATCTACTATAATATTTAGTAATCTATATAAAGACTATATTTACTACGGAGTAAGTAATGGGGAAGATATATCATTATATAGATATAACATATACAATAATGAAAAGAAATTACTTAAAGAGTCATTTGGCTATATGAGCTGTAATATCAGTAGTGATAAAATGTATTGTTTTAATAATGCTAAAACTGATATGTTAGATTTAGAACTTAATGTGATAAAGAGTAATCTTGGAAGCAATATAATACCTATTAAAGACAAATATTATGTAATAAAAGGTAATGATTTATATGATAAAGATAGTGCTATATATAAGCTTGATAATAAGTATAAAAACTATGAATACTATGACTATCAAAATATTAATGATGAAATATATCTATACTACTTTGAATATGATAACAGTAAATATATAGTATGCGATATTAAAAATAATAAATGTACTGATATCCCATCTAATAGATACACTAAATATAATAATGGAATATACTTTGTAAATAAAGATAACATAGAATTATATGACTTATTAAATGATAAAACTGATAAATATAATATATCAATAGATAGAAGTGGATATTATACAAATTATTTACTAAATAACAATTTGTATTTCTATAATACAGATTTAAAAAGATTAGAAATAATTAACTATATTGATAATAAAGTAGACAATATTGATATGAAAAACATAAGTACATTTGAATACTATAATAATTATTTATACATATATACATTTAATGGTGATTATGATTACTATGTAATAGATATTAATTCATATAAATATAACTATATAACAATTGAAGAATACATTAAGTCATTTGATGAATTATTAAGTAATAAGATAAAAGATATAAAAGATAAATATAATGTTAATATACATGTTAAAGGTGATTTAATGAGTTTTCCTGACTTTACTGCGAAAGAATATAGTGATACAGTGCATATAATTACTAGTCTTAATGAAATAACTAATATTTTATCTAAATTCTCTAAAGAAGTATTCGATTCATTTTATGATAAAGATTATGAAGGATTACATATGTATTTAACAGGTGAATTAAAGCCTAAAGATATAAGAACTCAATATAGTAGTCCTGCTGCTTATTCACTTACATATAAAAATAAATATATCATTGCAATGAATATAGGAATATTCGCAAATGAAACAAATACTTGTCATGAACTTATGCATAATATAGAAAGTAATTTAAATAAACAAGGAGAATACTTTAGTGATTGGTATAAACTAAATCCTAAAAATCATACATATACATATTCATATAAAGAAACTGATAATAATAAATATACAATAGGTGAAAGTAATATAAATAATGTATACTTTGTAGATTCATATGCGAATACTTATCCTACTGAAGATATGGCTCGTATATTTGAGAATATTTGTAATACTAATGAAGATTCTATGTTAAATACTTATCCTAATCTATATAAAAAAGGCATTTATTTAAGAGATATAATGTATAAACATTTTCCATCTTTAAAAGAAACTACATTATTTAATAGTTTAAAATCATCTTAAAGTATTGTATAATGATTAAGGTGGTTAAATGAAAAAGATATTATTAATGATAATTACATTTATATTATTTATAAGAGTTGATGCTCTTAATATTAATAAAATGTATGTTGATAGTGAAATAGATATATCAGGTAATTTACTTGTTAAAGAGATTATTGAGATAGATAATTTAGATGAGGATTTTGATTATAAATTATATTTTAAAGATATGAATTTAACATTAAATGATAAAAATTATTATGATGGTGTTAACATAAGTATAGAAAATATAGGTTTACTTAGTGAAGATTATGATTTGAATTTAATTAATAAAGAAGACTTTAAGAAATATATTAAAGAGAGTAGTGATATAGAAACTATTCGTAATGATAATAATTATTCTATAAAGATTAAGAAAAATGATAAGAAAACTTATATTTATATAGATTACATGGTATTATCATTATCTGTTATACATAATGATATAGCAGAATTTTATTATAAATATTTAAATAATTTAGAATATGATATTGATGAACTTAAGATTATATTTAAGTTACCATTTAGTTCAAGTGAATTTGATGTATATGCTCATTCTAAAATGAAAGCAAATATTACTATGGATAATGATAATTATTTAGTCATAATACAAAAGAAAGATTATAAAAAAGGTAATGATTTAGATTTAAGAGTTCTATATGATAAGGATTTATATCAAGTAGTATATAATAAGAATAAAAAAACTGATATTGATGCTTTAGATATGATAAAGAATATTGAAAATGATAGACTTAATAATACTAAAGTAAATAATATATTACCTTATGTATTTATAGTAGTTATTGTTATTTTGATAGTAGTCATTGTCATATTTGTAATTAAGTTTAAAAAAGGTAAAAAGAAATAAGAAAAAGGTACTAGAAATAGTATCTTTTGTATTGATTTAAAATATATTTTGTTTTTGAATAAATTTATTAGTTAGTTCTTTAAAAATTATTTAAAAAGTGATATTATATATTTATGATAGGAGTGTGTGAAAATTGAAAAAGAGGTTGAATAGTTTATTATTACTTCTTCTTGTTCCTGGAATGTTAAGTGCTGCGAGTGAAAGTAATTATGATATGTCTAAATCACAAGCAAATATTTATATTACTAGATTTAATATGTATAATGATTACATTGAAACTGGTAGTAGTATTCCATATGAATTTGATGGTAATAATAAAGTGAGAAATGGATTTATTAATGGTGGATTAGTTAACAAGAAGGAAGTTGAACTTTCTACTCATGATAATTCTTCATATTTATTTACTGGGGCTTCATATTTTACTATGACTGAAGAAGGTAACAATGTTTATAATGTTAAGACTAATAAAATAGATTTATTACCTAAAACAGAAAATAGTGGAACAAGAATTACTGATTTTGTTAAGTCAGGAGTAAGAGTTACTGGAACTGGTACTAGAACTAATCCTTGGGAATTTATTAGAAAATATAAGATAGCATTTAATGGTAATTCTTCAACTAATGGTAGAATGGATACTATTGTGTGTGATACTGGTACTCCTTGTAAATTGCCAAGTAACGCTTATAGAAAAACTGGTTATACATTTTTAGGTTGGACATCAAAACCTAATGATGATAATGTTATTAATGATGGTAATAGTGTTAATTTTACTAATATACCAAAAGATAATGTTGTTATATTGTATGCTAAATGGAAAGCTAATAATTATACCATTAGTTTTGATGGAAATGGTTATTCTTCTGGTGATACTGCTTCTGTTGCTTGCACTTATGATCAAAATTGTGTTCTTCCTAAAAATGGATTTAGTAAAACAGGATATACTTTTAAAGGATGGGCTAATAGTAGAACTGGTAATGTAATCTTTAATGATGGAGTTACTGTTAAGAATGTAACATCTAATCCTAATGCTACTGTTAAATTATATGCAATATGGGAAGCAAATAAATATACTATTAAGTTTGATAAAAATAGTAGTGAAGCAAATGGGAATGTTGGAAGTATAATGTGTACTTATGATCAAAGATGTACTTTACCTGCTAATAGTTTTACAAGAGTAGGGGCAACATTTGATGGATGGAGTATTACTAATAATAGTGCTACTAAATATAAAGATAAAGATTCTGTATTAAATTTAACATCAAAGCCTAATGATACTTATACTTTATATGCTAATTGGAAAATGAATACTTATAATATTAGTTATAATGTTGGTAGTGGAAGTTTAGGTAATTTTCATCCAAATACAGTTAAGTATGGAGAAGTTATAAATATATCTCATCCAAGTTACTCATGTTATACATTTACTGGATGGAGTATAAGTGGACATAATACTACTTATGCTAAGAGTGGTAATAATAGTTCTAATGTTAGTAGTAGTGTTGGAAGTACATCAAATGCTTTATATTTTAAGAATTTAGCTACTAATGGTACAGTTACATTTACTGCTAATTGGCGTGATGATTGCCCTACATATGAACCACCAAGTTCAGGAGGAAGTAGTGGAGGCGGTGGTAGCAGTTATTGTGATGTTGAATGTCAAATGCATAAAAATTCAGAAGATTGGCATAAAGCTACTACCAAGGAAGAAAAAGATGCTTTAGCGAATAAAAACAAAGAATTGTATGAACAATTACCAGCTTGTAAGAGTGGTGGATGTGAAAGAGCAGGCAATGGTACTGTAACTAAAAATGGTGATTGTGTATATAGTGGAGTTAAAAAAACTTGTTAGTAAAGGAGAAATAAAATGAAAAAAGTATTATTAATTGTAATAATGTGTGTATTAATGTTAGTTGGATGCAATAAAACAGAAGTTAATGAAAATAAAAATATTCCAACTGGTGAGAAAGGTAAAGTAATTGATGTTTTTGAATCAACTGCTACTTTACCTAAATTCTCTGTTGGTATGCTTGGTATTTATGATGGTGGATTTAATAACGAAAGTTTAAAAAATGCTAAAGTGTATGATATCAAAGCTACTATGAATGATGGATATAGTGAAGAAACTCATTCATATAAAGGATTTAAATTAAAAGAAATATTTGATTCATTAGGAATTAAATCATATAGTGAAGTTAAGTTTTCTAGTAATGGTGGTCTTAATGTTACTTTTTCTAAAGATGAAATTGATGATAATGTGTTTTTGTTTTTTGAAAGAGATAGTATATATTTAGAAAAAGCTCCAATTAATTTATTAGTTCCAAATGAACCAGCTAGATATAGTATTCAAAATGTTCAAACAATAACAATTTTATAACGAGAAGTACTAGAAATAGTACTTTTTATATTGTATAATTTTATTAGGATAGGATGTGTGATATGAATAAAAAAGGATTTACATTAGTTGAATTACTTGCTGTAATAGCTATACTTGCTATACTTGTCTTAATTGCTGTACCAAATGTTTTAAGTATGTTTAATAAAGCTAAAAAGGATGTGTTTTTAACTGATGCCAAGAATGTTTACAAAGAAATTTCTAAGAAGTATATTAGTGAAAGCATGAAGGGTAATAATATTAGTTCTATATCAAATGATAATAATAAACTTGATATGGATACAAATGATTTAAAATACAATGTTAAATTAGATAATAAAGGAAACATAATTGATTTTGAGGTAGGTAATGATAATTATTGCATAAGTGGAAAATTTAATAATTTAGGTGAGCTTACTGTTGATAAAGTTAAGAATGGAAAATGTGAAAGTATTCCGGAAATAATACCTTCTTTTGCAAATGATTCATGGGGTATAATAGTTAATAATGTAAAAAATGGTGATATTCATAATTATAATGTAGGAGACACAAAAGAAATAGATTTAGGTAGCTATGGAAAACATACTATTCGTATAGCAAATCTATCAACACCAAGTGAATGCAGTACATCTGGTTTTTCACAGACAGCATGTGGCTTTGTACTTGAATTTCAGGATATAATAACTACTCGCGTTATGAATGATACTATGACAAATGATGGAGGTTGGCCAGCAAGTAGTATGAGGACATTTGTAAATGCCGATATATATAATGCATTACCAAATGATTTAAAAAATGGAATAATAGATACATATGTAGTATCAAGTCGTGATACTGTAAGTTCATCTAATTTTGTTTCAACAGATAAACTATATTTTCTTGAAACAAAAGAAATTTATATAGATACTTTATATGGTACAGTAAATGATAGTACAAGAACTTTAGATTATTATATTAATAATAATGTATCAATTAATAACTATAGTGGAGCAATAAAAAATTATGGAACTAGTCCTGCAATATGGTGGACACGCTCAGCTAATAATAATGGTAATTTTATTTTTTGCCATATAAATAAAATTGGCAATTATGGTAGTGATATTGCTAATGCAGTAAATGGTATTTCACCGGCATTTAGAATTGGTTAATTAATATTAAAAATGTCATAAGAGTCTAAAATGGCTCTTTTAAATTGATAAAATAATATGCAATGTGATATACTTAAATATATGGAGATGTTATATGAAATATATATTATATAGAATAGTAAGAACTCTTGGTTATCCTATATTTTTATTATTATATAGGCCAGAGTTTGAAGGAAGAAGTAATATTCCTAAAAGTGGTAGCGTTATACTTGCTGGAAATCATACTAATAATTTAGATGCTGCGATAATGCTTGCTGGGCCTAAAAGAGTAGTTCATATGCTTGCTAAAAAAGAATTATTTAAAAGTAAAATAAGTAATGCATTTTTTAGAAGTATGGGATGTATTCCAGTTGATAGGAAAATTCATGATGAAAATGCTAAAAGTGAAGCAATAGAAGTGCTTAAAAATAATGAAGTAATTGGAATATTTCCTGAAGGGACAGTCAATAGAACTAATGATATAATTCTTCCATTTAAATATGGTGCAGTATCATTTGCAAAAAAAACAGGTGCCTATATAGTTCCATTTACTATAACAGGTAAATATAAATTATTTAGAAGAAGTATTAAAATAACATATGGGAAACCATATAAAGTTACTGATGACTTAGAAATTGAAAATGAAAAACTTATGAATATAATTACAAAAATGCTTATAAAGGAGAGAGATAATGCTAAAAGAAAAAGATAATTATTCATGGTATAAGTATTACAAAGATATGAAAACTCATATTGAATATCCAAATACATCTATGTATTCTTTAATGAGAAAGTGTGCTTTAAAGTATCCATCTAATATTGCATATACTTATTTTGGAAATAAAGTTACTTATAAAAGTTTTCTTATGAAGATTGATACATGTAGTCGTGCTTTTATAAAATTAGGAGTTAAAAAGAGTGATGTCGTATCTATAATTATGCCTAATACACCAGAAGCAATTATATGTTTCTATGCATTAAATAGAATAGGTGCTATATGTAATATGATACATCCGCTATCTAGTGAAGAAGAATTTAAATATGATATTAATTTGACTAGTAGTAAATATGTTATTGTATGTGATCTTGCATATCAAAAATTATTTAATATTAAAGATGATATAAATGTACTTAAGATAATATATTTACCTATAAGTGAAAGTATGGATATTATGACTAAGCTTGGTTATAAATTAACAAGTGGTAGAAATGTATTAAAACCTGATAAAGATGTTATAATGTATTCAAATTTTTTAAGTGAAGCAAAAAATTATCATGAAGTTATTAAAGATACTGGTACAGGTGAAGATACTGCTGCTATATTACATAGTGGAGGAACCACTGGTAAACCAAAAGGAATAGTTCTTACTAATATGAATTTTAATTCTCTTGTATTAAGTGAACTTGAAATAAATAAGTGTCTTGGAAATGGTATAAGTATTTTAGCAATAATGCCAATATTCCATGGATTTGGTCTTGGATGTACATTTCATGCAACATTAGTATCAGGAGGAACTGCAATTATATTACCTAGTGTTAATCCTAAAAAGTTTGATGAAACATTGCTTAAATATAAGCCTAACATTCTAGCATGCGTACCTAGTGTACTTGAAGGACTTACTAAAAGTAAAAAGCTTAAAGAAATTGATTTATCATTTATAAAATGTATAATATGTGGAGGAGATTCATTAAGTGGTGAACTTCAAGAAAAAATAGATAAATTTCTAAGTGATCACGGAAGTGAAACTCATGTTAGAACTGCATATGGTATGACTGAATGTACTGCTGGTGTAACTATGATGCCAAAAGAGGAAGTAAGAAAAGACAGTATAGGTATTCCATGTCCTGATACAATTATTCGTATATTTGATACTAATAACAAAGAGTGTTTAAGTGGTGAAATAGGTGAAATATGTATATGTGGACCTACTGTTATGAAAGAATATTTAAATGACAAAGAAGAAACAGATAACGTATTAAAGACACATAAAGATGGTAAAGTATGGTTACATAGTGGTGATCTTGGATATATGGATAGTGATGGATTTGTATATTTTAAATCAAGAGCTAAAAGAATGATTGTTTCAAGTGGATATAATATTTATCCAGGTCAAATAGAACAAATAATACTTAAACATCCTTATGTAGAAGCATGCTCTGTAGTAGGGGTACCTCATCCATATAAAAAGGAAGTAGTAAAAGCATATATTGTTTTAAAAGAAGGACTTGTCTTAAATAGTGAAATTAAGAAAAGTATAAAAGAATATTGTGAAAAAAATATAGCAACTTATGCTCTTCCTTATGCCTATGGATATAGACATGAACTTCCTAAAACTAAATTAGGTAAAATATCATATAAAGAATTAATGAATGGAGATGATGAAGATGAAGAAGAAAAGTGATTCACAAAAAGAATTTGGTTATAAATTAATGAGACCATTTGTAACAATTAAATTTAAAAATAAATATCATCCAGTTGTATTTGGAAAAGAAAATATTCCAGAAAAAGGTGGTATAGTAGTATGTGGTAATCATAGACATGTAGATGATCAATATAATGCTCTTATTGCAACTAAAAGAGTAGTCCATATGCTTGCTAAAGATGAATACTTTAAAGGCAAAAAAGAATGGTTCTATAGAGCGGCTGGTTGTATTCCAGTTGATAGAAGTATACATGATGAAAATGCTAAAAGTGAGGCAAGAGAGATACTTAATAATAAAGGAGCAATAGGTCTTTTCCCAGAAGGAACTCGTAATGAAGTTACATCTAAAGAAGCAGAAATAGATAAAGTTGCTAAAATACTTGGTATTTCTCATGATGAAGTACTTGATAAACTTAAGAATAAATGTACGAGAACTACACAAGTTAATTTACTTATAGAGTTATCTAATAACCATAAAATTACTAAAGATGAACTTAAAGATTATATACTAAAACCAGATGAATCATTATTAAAACTATTAAAAAAGAAAATAATAACTAAAGAAGAATATAAAGAATCATTACTATTACCATTTAAGTTTGGTGCAGTATCTCTTGCGAAGAAAACAAACTCTTTAATAATACCTTATGCGACAGTAGGATATTATAATGGAGAACCTAACCAATTAATCACAAGAATAGGCTCTCCTATAGATGTATCTAATATGGATTTAGAAGATGCTAACAAGTTACTTCGTGAAAAAATAATAGAATTAATGCAAAAAATCTAATTATGGTATATAATATATTTATGAGTGAGGTGTATAATCCATGAAATTTATTTTAACTGCTGGTGGAACTGGAGGTCATATTTATCCAGCCTTATCAGTACTAGATGAAATAAAAAAGGATAAAAGTAATGAATACTTATATATTGGAACTAAAGATAGAATGGAAAGTGATTTAATTCCAAGCATGGGTATTCCATATGAAGGACTTGAAATATATGGTCTTTCTAAAACTAATATAATTCGTGATATTAAGAATATTAAATGTATTAGTTCTTCATATAAAAAATGTTTAAAGATAATGGATGAATTTAAACCTGATGCAGTTATCGCATTTGGTGGTTATGTAACTTTACCAGTATGTTTAGCAGCTAAAAAGAAAGGAATAAGCGTATTTCTTCACGAACAAAATATGTTACCTGGTAAAACAAATATATTCTTATCTTCTAAAGTTGATGCAGTATTCGTATCATTTAAAGATGGAACTAGAAAACTTAAATGTAAAAATATTATATATACAGGTAATCCAGTTAGTCAAAGAGCTATTGAAACAAAAAAATATAATAAAACAGATTTAGGATTTTCTAAAGATAAAAAACTTATAATAATAGTGATGGGATCTCTTGGCAGTACTTCTGTTAATGAAAGATTACTTGACTTTTTAAGAAGTTATGAAAGAGATGACACTGAAATACTATTTATAACAGGTAAAAAGAGTTATGCAGATTTAAATAATAATTTAATTGTACCTAAAAGTACTAAGATTGTACCTTTTTTTGAAAATCTACCAAGTCTAATGAAAAGTGCAGACTTAATTATATCAAGAGCTGGTGCTTCAACTATCGCAGAAATTATGGCTACTAAAACACCATCAATATTAATACCAAGTCCATATGTAGCTAATAATCATCAATATTATAATGCTCTTGATTTAGTTAATAAAAAGATAAGTATTCTTATTGAAGAAAAAGATTTAGATAAAAATACACTTATTAAAGCAATAGATGAAATATTTGACGAAAATACTTTAAAAGAAATAAAAAGTAACTTAAAAGAAATAAAAGACGTAGCATCTAGCACTTTAATAGTAAATAATATAAAAGCAATATTAAAGGAGAAGAATGCAAAAAAAGATTAAGAGAAAATTTAGTTTTAAGAAATTCTTATTCTTTATAATATTTCTATTCTTATTATATATGGGACTTTCATACTTATTATCTATTAAGACAAAAAATATAGTTATATTAAATAATAGTTATTATAGTGATGATGATATAATTTATACTGCTAATATAGAAGATTATCCTAAGTTTATTCTATTAAATAAAAGTAAAATAAAAGATAAATTATTAAAACTTGATCTAATAGAAGATGTTACTATTAAAAAGAAATATGGATTTATATTAGAAATTGATGTTAAAGAAAAGAAAATACTTTATTATGTAAGAAGTAGTGATACATATAAAGCATCGGATAATAATAATTATAAACTTGATAATGTAATAGGTATTCCTACATTAATTAATTATATTCCAGAAGATATAGAAAAAAACTTTGTTAAAAAGTTAAGTAATGTAGATAAGAGTATACTTGATATGATAAGTGAAATAGAATATAGTAAGACTTCATATGATGATAAAAGATTCTTACTTTATATGAATGATGGTAATATGGTATATATTACTGTATCTAAAGCAGAACTTTTAAATAAATATGTTGAAATAATAAAAAAGGTTGATAATAAAAAGGGTATATTATATTTAGATAGTGGAAACTATTTTGAGATTAAAGAGAAGTAATTCATAATTTGCTTCTCTTTTAATATAATTTAATATGGAAAAGATAGATAAATTTAAAAAATTCGTTTCTAATCATCCTGAATTTGTAGATTATGTACATAAAAATAAAGTAACATGGCAATCTTTTTATGAATTATATGATATATATGGAGAAGATATGGATGTATGGAATAAATACATTAAGGATGATATAAAAGATAGTATTAATATAAAAGGAATATTAAGTACTCTTAAAAATATTAATTTAGATTCACTTGAAGAAAACATTGGTTCTCTTCAAAAGGCTATGTCTCTTGTAGAAGAATTAACAAGAGATAGTAAGAAAGATGAAGAAAAGGTAGAAGCAAAGGAAGAAAAGATTGATACTTTCTTTGGAGATGATAAATAATGTATAAAGAAGTAAAAGAGAAACTTGATAAAGATCCTAGATTTAAAAAATATTTAAGAGAAAACTCTAATTGGTATAAAGAACTTAATAGAGATCCATCTTCTTATGATAAATTTGTTAAAGAAATGAAAAAGAAATATAAACTTAGAACTATAGATAAAGTAGATAATTTTGTTGATACAGTTGATTTAGTAACTAAAATAATAAACCTTTCTAATGAATAGTTTACATTATATACATAAAGCTGTTGACTTATATTTTTTATTAATTTATAATTAGTATTGTAAAGATAATATAGAAAGGAATGAGGTATTTATTATGAAAAGACAAGGTTTTACTTTAGTAGAGTTATTAGCTGTTATTGCTATTCTTGCTATTTTAGTATTAGTTGCTGTACCAAATGTTTTAGGAATGTTTAACAATGCTAAGAAAGATACATTTGCTACTGAAACAAAAGATATGATAAGAATTGCTCAACAACAATATTTAGCTAATTTTGGTAAATATACTAAGTATGCTGTAGAAGGTTCTATAACAGATGATGAAAAAATACAAACAATAACTTGTACATCAACAACTGGACCTAGTAGTGTAATTAAGTTAAATCAAAAAGGTGAGCCAGTAGTTAAAAATGCTAGTGCAACTGATGATAAAGACAAATATGAATGGTCAACAACTTATTGTAAAATTGATAAAGATGCAGGAAATTTGACAAGCTTTATAATTACATTTGAACCTTCTAAAGGTGATGTAAAAACTGTAACATCTACTGATAGAACATATACTTATACTTTCCCAAAAGATGGAGAGACAGGAGAGACAGTTTTTGATATGAAAAAAGTTGAAGCACAATAAAATTATTTTGTAAAAATATTGAATTATGAAAAAATATGTTTATTGACATATTTTTTTCATAATTTTGGTGAAGTTGTAAAGATATTATAAAAAGGAGTTGAATGATTATTATGAAAAAACAAGGTTTTGCTATTGTAGAATTATTAACTATTTTTGTTATTATTGCTGTTCCAAATGTACTTAGTATGTTTAATAATGCTAAGAAGGATACATTTACCACTGAAACAAAAGATATGGTAAGAATTGCTCAGCAACAATTTTTATCTAATTTTGGTAAGTGGAATTATTATGCTATGGAAGGTTCAAAAGATAAAAACTCAAAAATTATAGATACAAAAGAGTGTACAATATCTAGCGGTCCAGAGGTTATAACTGATTCTAATGGGAAAGTTATAAATGTTAAAAAGTATTGTAAAATTAAAAGAAAAGGCACTAATTTAAAAGGCTTTATAATTACTTTTGATGCTTTAAAAGCAGAAGTTAAAACTATTTATTCTTTTAATGATATGTATTATTATGATTTTGATTCTTCTATTGATGGTACGTTTGATATTATAAAAATTAAATAGCCAAAAAACTTGTATAGAAATATTTTACTAATTTAGTGTAAATGATATATAAATTAAAAAAATATTATTGTCATGATTGACATATTTTTATAATTAATTTATAATTAATATTGTAAAGATAATATAGAAAGGAATGAGGTATTTATTATGAATAAGAAAGGTTTTACTTTAGTAGAATTATTAGCTGTTATTGCTATTCTTGCTATATTAGTATTAGTAGCTGTACCAAATGTTTTAGGAATGTTTAACAATGCTAAGAAAGATACATTTGCTACTGAAACAAAAGATATGATAAGAATTGCTCAACAACAATATTTAGCTAATTTTGGTAAATATACTAATTATGCCATTAAAGATTCAAAGGTAAGTGAAGCTGTTGGTGCTGCTTCTGTAACTACAGTTGATTGTGAAAATAGCCCAGCTGATTATACTTCTAGTAAGTATTGTATAATTTCAAAAGATGCTGGAAATTTAACTTCTTTTTACGTAGAATTTAATGATACTGATGGTGCTGTTAAGAAAGTTTTCTCTTATGATGGAACTTATAAGTATACATTTACTAAAACTGATGGGAAAGAATTTAATGCTCAAGATGTTGTAGCACAATAATAACTATTAAATTATAGTGTATTAAAGCCTTAGGGCTTTTTTATTTTGAAAAAATATTTTATAATGTTATTGGTGATGTGAAATGAATTTAATAATAGGAAGTCATGTGAGTTTTAATAGTAAGAAACAATTACTTGGTAGTGTAGAAGAAGCACTTAGCTATAATGCAAATACATTTATGATATATACAGGTGGTGCTCAAAGTACTATAAGAAGTGGTATAAATGATGAATATACATATGAAGCATTTAAAGTTATGCTTGAAAATAATATAAATCCTAAAAACGTTATTGTTCATGCTCCATATATAGTTAATTTAGCAAATAAAAGTGATGAGAAAAAATATGAATTTTATATAGAATTCTTAATAAATGAATTAAATAGAGTAAAAGAATTAGGACTAGATAAAATAGTTCTTCATCCTGGTAGTGCTACTACATGTACAAAAGAAGAAGCAATTTCTAATATTGCTGAAGGTATAAATAAAATATATGAAAAAACTACAGATGTAATGATACTTTTAGAATATATGGCTGGTAAAGGTAATGAAGTAGGTACTTCTATTGATGAACTTAAAAGTATTATTGATAAAATAAATGATAAAGATAGAATAGGCATATGTATAGATACTTGTCATATGAATGATTCTGGTATTGATATATCTAGATTTGATGAATTCTTAGATGAATTTGATAGAAAGATAGGTATTAATAAAATAAAATGTGTTCATGTAAATGATAGTTTAAATCCTATTGGAAGTCATAAAGATAGACATGCTAATATTGGATATGGTACTATTGGATTTGATAACTTAATTAATGTCGTTTATAATGATAGATTAGAAGGTATACCATTTATATTAGAAACACCATATGTAAATAGAAATGATAGAGATGCTTATGCTCCATATAAAATGGAAATAGAGAGTATTAGGAATAAAAAGTTTACTGATTTTATTCAATAAACTTTTTATATTGGTTATATTTTTCAATTATTGTTCTATATAGATCTGGATTAAAATTTAATTTATAATTTGAAATATAATTCATGAAATTAGTTTCTAATATCTCTTCATAGTCATTCTTAATAGCATTATAAATCATATCTATTTCTTCATTTGATGCTGGTATACATTCTTTACTTAGATAATTTATTATATCTTGTTTAGTCAGTTTTGATATATAATTCTTAAGTAGTTCTTTTTTCAAATAAAAACCTCCTACTAATAGTTTATTAGTAAGAGATTTATTTATTCATTTAAATGTGATATTGCATTAATAAGTGATATCTTACCATATTCATATGTAAGTGAACCTTGTTCATATATTACGAATGGTTCTCTTAATGGTCCATCACATGATATTTCTATCGAACTTCCTTGTATAAATGAAGAAGAAGCCATTATTATTTCATCAGTGTAACCTGGCATAGGGGATGGAATAGGGCTCACATTCGCATCTATTGCTCCACTATGTTGAATTCCTTCAGCATACTTTATCATTTGTTCTCTATTATTAAAATATATTAGTTCTACTATATCAGCTCTGTGTTCATTATATCTTGGACTTACTTTAAAACCTAGAGTTTCTAATACTTTACTCGTTAGAATAGCTGTTTTTAAAGCAGAAGATACTACTGAAGGTGATAAATATAGTCCTTGTAAGAATTCACGATTAGCATTTCCACTAGGTCCTACTTCTTTTCCTTCTCCTACCACATTTAATCTTTCAGCACATAACTTTATAAGTTCTTTTTTACCAGCAATATAGCCACCATTACGAGCAATACCGCCACCTAAATTCTTTATTAAACTTCCCGCAATTAAGTCTGCTTTAGGATTTATTGTTTCTACAAATTCACAGTAGCAATTATCTACAAATACTATAATGTCTTTATTAATCTTTTTGATAAAATCTATTACATTATTAACTTTATTTACATCTAATGAATCTCTAAGAGAGTAGCCTCTACTTCTTTGAATATGTATCATTTTAATATTATTATTTTCTATTTTCTCTTTAATCTTATCATAATCAAAATCATTGCCTTTTAAATCTATTTCTTTATAATTAATATTATAACTCATAAGTGAACTATTATTTTGTTTAATACCAATTACTTCATGTAATGTATCATATGGAGTACCTGTTATTGTTAAAAGTGTATCATTTGGTCTTAAAACAGCAAATAAAGCAGTACTTATCGCATGACTTCCAGATATTATTTGTGTTCTTACAAGAGCATCTTCAGTATCAAGAATATATGCAAAAATACTTTCTATTTTATCTCTACCAATATCATTATAACCATATCCAGTAGTTCCATTTAAATCACTTTCACTTATATTATATTTATGAAAAGCATCTAATACTTTCTTACTATTATTAAATGTATTATTATCTATTTCACTAAAAATATCTATTAATTCTTTTTCTTCATTATTAACTAGTTCTATATATTTATTATTAAGTTTTAACATTTCTTACCACCATCTATTCTTATAACTGAATCATTTATATAGCTTGCATCATTACTAGATATAAAATATACAAGATTAGCTATTTCATCTGCTTCAGCAAATCTCTTAAGTAATATTTTATCTTCTTCTTGCTTTCTAAATTCTGTGTCCATATCTTTATTCATAGGAGTATTTATCCATCCAGGACATATTGTATTAACTCTTATTTTAGGACTTAAATAGTTTGCTAGATTATGACTTAAATTAATTATTCCAGCTTTAGAACTATCATAATCAAGACTATATTCATAATAAGTATCTATTCCATTAGTTGAACTTATATTTATAATACTACTATTATCATTCATTATAGTAGATATTATTTTAGATACAAGAAATGTTCCAACTAGATTAACTTCTAATATTTTCATATAGTTTTCTTTTGTTTTATCACTAAATGTTGTATCTATCGCTATACTAGCATTATTTACTAAAACATCTAATTTATTAAATTTATTAATTATCTCATTTTTTAAATTTTCAATATCTTCTTCTTTAGATATATCACATTTTATTACTAAAGATTCAGTATTATATTTATCTTTTATTTCTTTTTGTAATTTTATTGCTTCATCTTTATGACTATTATAAGTAATAACTGTATTATATCCCATACTCGCATATTTTCTTATTATAGACGCTCCAAGACCTATACTAGAACCTGTTACTAAAACACACTTTTTATTCATATTTCCTCCGTTTTTTCGTATGTATTTTATCATGTTTAATGATTTTTCTCAATAAAAACATAAAATCTCTTGTCATTATTTGTTTTATTTGTTATAATCTCTATGTAAAAAAAAGGAGGAAACCTATAATGGCAAAGAAAGAAAATAGAGAAGGTATTGCATTACAATGTACTGTATGTAAAGAAATTAATTATTTAACAAGTAAGAATAAAAAGAATACTGAAGGAAAAATGGAAATTAAGAAATTCTGTTCAAGATGCAATAAAACAACAGCTCACAAAGAAAAGAAAGCGTAGGTATTTAATATATGTTTAATGTTAATGATATTAAAAATGGTATGACTATTAAATATGAAGGAGTTATCTACCAAGTAGTTGAATTCCAACATGTTAAACCAGGAAAGGGTAGTGCTTTTGTTAAAACTAAACTTAAGAATTTAAAAGCTGGTACTACTCAAGAAATTACATTCAATGCTGGTATTAAGATGGAAAAAGCTGATGTACGTAAGAATCAACTTTCATATTTATATAATGCTGGTGATAAGTATGTATTTATGGATAATAATACTTATGATCAAATTGAACTTGATGCAAAACTTATTGGTGATGATGCTAAATTCTTAAAAGAAGGAATTAATGTTGAATCAATGAGTATTGAAGGAGAAATTATTGGAATTAGTTTACCTGAAAAAGTTTCTTATAAAGTAATTAGTGCTCCTGATGCAGTTAAAGGAAATACTACAAGTGGTGCACAAAAAGATATTACTATTGAAACTGGATATACTTTAAAAGCTCCATTATTTATTAGTGAAGGTGAAGAAGTAGTTATCACAACAAGAGATGGTAAATATTTTAGTAGAGCTTAAGACTAACGAAATGTTAGTTTTTTTCTTTAAATGTAATTGACAACACATTCAAAATAATATATACTTTTGTTATTAAATGTTGATGAAATTATTTGTATTTATAGAAATAATCTATAGAGAGTTAGTGGTTGGTGTAAACTAATGAATTTTTATAAAGAAGTTACTGATTTTTGAATTTAATGGTGATGCTTTATAGTCATAAGAGAAATAGTTTAACTATAAAATAAGGTGGTACCACGGCAATAGTCGTCCTTTGTGTATCATCTTTTTATTTTGGAGGAAGAATGAGAAAATTTGAGAAGATTAGTTTTGAACAATTTAAGAAAGATATCAGTGATGATAAAGAACTATATGAAAGCTATTTATTACCAAAAAGAAGTACTAAAAGAAGTGCTGGATATGATATAGCCAGTTTAGAAAAGTATACTTTGAAACCAGGAGAAGCTCACATATTTGTTACTGGACTTAAAGTAAGTATGAATAGTGATGAAGTTCTATATTTATATGGAAGAAGTTCTTTTGGATATAAATATAATATTACACTTGCTAATAGTGTTGGTGTTATTGATAGTGATTTTTATAATAATATTGATAATGAAGGACATTTTAAAGTTAAACTTATTAATCACGGTAATACAGAAGTAAAAATTAATATAGGAGATAGAATTGCTCAAGGAATATTTATGAAGTATTTAATTGTTGATGATGAAGAAGAAATAGAAAATGAAAGAACTGGTGGAATTGGTTCTACTAATAAGGAGGGAAAATAATGACATTTTTTGAAGAATTAAAATGGAGAGGACTTGTTAAAGATATAAGTAGTCCAGATTTAGAAGAAAAACTTAATAATGAAAGTTTAACATTTTACTGGGGAACAGATCCTACAGCTGATTCATTACATTTAGGACACTATAGTTCACTTGTAACAGCAAAAAGATTAATGTTACATGGACATAAACCTATACTTTTGGTAGGTGGAGCTACAGGATTAATTGGAGATCCTAGACCTACTGCTGAAAGAGAAATTATATCTAAAGAAACAGTAGAAAAAAATATAGAAGGATTAAAAAGACAAGTTACAAGATTATTGGATAACAAAGCAGAAGTAGTAAATAATTATGATTGGACTAAAGATATTACATTCTTAGATTTCTTAAGAGATATTGGAAAGTATATTAATGTTAACTATATGCTTAATAAAGATATAATAAGTAGAAGACTTGATAGTGGTATTACATATGCAGAGTTTTCATATACATTACTTCAAGGATTTGATTTTCTGCATCTATTTAAAAATAAAAATTGTACACTTCAAGCAGCTGGATCTGACCAATGGGGAAATATTACAACAGGTATAGAATTAATTCGTAAAATAGAGGGAACTGAAGCATATGGATTTACAATGCCATTAATACTTGATAAAACAGGTAAAAAGTTTGGAAAAAGTGAGGGTAATGCTTTATGGCTTGATAAAGATAAAACTAGTCCATATTTAATATATCAATACCTACTTAATTCAGATGATACTAAAGTTATTGAATACTTAAAAGTATTTACATTCTTAACTAAAGAAGAAATAGATGCTTTAGAAGAAAAAGTTAAAACAGAACCAGAAAAAAGAGAAGCACAAAAAACACTTGCATATGAAGTAGTTAAAGATTTACATGGAGTAGAAGAAGCAGAAAAAGCAAAGAAAACAAGCGAAGAAGTATTTACTAAAGGATATAGTAGTGAAGGAATGCCAAGTGAAACAATAGAATATAAAGACAATATGAATCTTATGGATATACTTGTAATGACTAAAATAACTACATCAAAAAGTGAAGCAAGAAGACTTATTATTGGTAATGGAATAAGTGTTAATAATGAAAAAGAATTAAACCCAGAAAGAATATTCACAAAAGAAGAAATTAATGATTTAATAATCAGTAAAGGTAAAAAGACACATATTAAAGTTAACTTAGTAAAATAGTTAACTTTTTTCTTTAAAATAAACCTTATATGTTATATAATTTAATAGTAGGGACGTGATAAAATGAATAAATTAAGTAAAGATAGAGAATGGTATATTAATTTAGCTATATGTTTATGCGCATTTTTAAGTCTTGAGATATTTCCATTTATAATATCAAGTACTCTTAAGAACGTTATTAAAAATGGCGTTATACTTAATCTTATAAATAGCGCTCTTATGATTTCATTTTTGATATTCTTATTTTATAAAGATTTAAAAGTTGAATTTAAGACATTCAAAAAGAATTTATCATTTTCACTTAAAACAGGATTTAAATATTATATAATGGGAATAGGTGGCATGATTATATCTTCTTTAATCATAACACAATTTACAGGTGGAACTTCTGCTAATGAAAGTAGCGTACGTGAATTACTTCTTGCAAGTCCAGTGTTCATGCTTATTAATATTTCAATACTTGCACCTATAACAGAAGAATTAATATTTAGAAAAAGTATACAACCTCTTATTAAAAATAAATGGGTAAGAGCAATCATTTCTGGAATTTTATTTGGAGGTGCTCACTTACTTACTGGAGATGCTATTAGACTTGTTGACTTATTATTTTTACTTCCTTATGGTTCACTTGGATTTGTATTTAGTCTTATGGATAGTGATACTAAAACAACATTTACATCAATTACATATCATGGAATACATAATGCAGTTACTGGAATATTACTTTTACTTGTATCTAGTTTAGGAGTTGCTATTTAATGAAAAAGAGTAAAAAAGAAGAACAAGAAAAGGAAGAAAAAGTAGAAAAGAAGAGTCATTTCTTCATAAAATTCTTAATGTTTATTATAGTTATTATGAGTTCTCTATATTTCTATTCTAAATATGTTGGTGTTAAAGGATTAGTCGTAAAAGAATATAGAATTAATAGTGAAATTTTAAGTGAAAATTTTGATGGTATTAAAATAGTACATTTTAGTGATATACTTTATAATTCTACATTTGATTTAAATGACTTTAAAGAATTAGTGAGTAATATAAATAAGTTAAAACCTGATATAATAGTCTATACAGGAGATCTTATTTATAGTAAAAAAATAAGTAATAGTGATAAAGAAAAGATTATTGAATATTTAAGTTCATTAAACGCAAGTATTGGTAAATATGCAATATATGGTGAAAATGATTATAATTATAGTGAGTATGAATATGTAATTACAAAAAGTGATTTTAAATTACTTAGTAATAGTTATGAAGAAATATATTATAAAACTAATAATCCTATATATATAGTAGGACTTCCAAGTAGTGATAAAGAAGAAGTTAATTTAGACAAATCATTTAAGTTTTATAAAGAAGAAGATAGAAAATATATAATATGTTTAGTTCATGATGGTAAAACTATTAAGTATATAGATGAAAGTACTTATGAAGTTGATTTAATACTTGGAGGACACTCTTTAAATGGCAGTATTGATGTACCATATTATGGAGCATTATTTTTAGATGACTTATCTTATAAATATTATAGTGAACATTATGAAAAAGGTATTACTAATATTTATATTTCAAGTGGACTTGGTACTAGAAAATATCATTATAGATTTAATAATAAACCTTCATTTAATTTATATCGTTTAAAAGCACAGAAGTAACTGTGTTTTTTTCATAAGATATACTAGAGGTGAATTATGTATAGTAATGTAAAATATTCAAAAGATAGATTTGGATTTGCTGCTCCATTCTTGCTTGGTGCTTTAACTGGAGGTGTCGCAGTAGGTGCTTTTAACCCTTATAGACCAAGACCAGTATATTATAGTAATCCTTATCAATATCAATATTATCCTTATTATTAATTTGAATTTTATTTAATGATTGAAATAGCTATCATTGATTTAAAGTTTATTTTGTAGTATAATATGCCTACTTTGTGGGGGATATTATGGAAAAAGAAAATAAAGAATTATGTAAAAAATGTGGTGGATTTTGTTGTATAAAATCTGGATGTGATTATAGTGCTAAAGACTTTGATGATTTAAGATATGATGCATTATATAATATATTAATGGAAGGTAAAACATCTATAGTGGCTTTTCTATCAGTTGAAAAGAATAAATTTGGTCGTGAATATGTAACACCATTTTTATATTTAAGAGCTAGAAATACAGGTAGAGATGCAGTTGATTTATTAAGTTTTAAAACTAGATGCTCACTTCTTACTGAAAACGGATGCGAATATGATGCTTCAAAAAGACCAAGCGGAGGATTAAATTTAATACCTGATGAAAATGGATGTTATCCCCTTGAAGATCCACTTGAGATTGTAATGACATGGAAGAACTATCAAAAAGTACTTGCTAAACTTGTTAAAAGAATTACCGGTAAATCAGTAGAAAAGCAACTTGAATGTGATATAGAAAGATTATTTAATGATATATTAAATGAAAATCTTGAAAATGTTACTGAAAGAGAAAAACATGAAATAGGTCCTCTTGTTACAAAATTAGCACATATGTATCCGAGCATTTTACATAAATCAGTAAGTAAAAAGCAAAGTAGCGAAATTATCTTACAAAAAAAATAATATTATAATAGTAATTCTAATATATTGGAATTGCTATTTTTACTTGTGTATATAAATTTAACTTAGAAGTATATTTAATCGTACCATTATGTAATTCAATAATCTCTTTTGATAAACAAAGGCCAAGACCAGTACCAAATGATTTTTTTGAATAGAATGGAGTAAATAAATTATCAATAGTTTCTTTATCCATACCATGTCCATTATCTTTTATAATTGTTATTAATTTATTATTTTCTATATAACTTTTTATATCAATCTTTCCATTATCACTTAATGCTTCAGTAGAATTTTTAAGTATATTTATAAGTACTTGTTTCATTCTATTATAGTCAGCATTAACAATTAATTCTCTAGGAGAGTTAATATTTAGTTTAATATTTTTATCATTAAAAAATGGTAATATGGTTTCTTTAGCTTCCATAAGTAAATCATAATAATTCATATTATTCTTTTTGATATCTAAATGATTTATGGATGAAAAATCTTTTAAAACATTTAATGCATTTTCTACTTCTATATCTAATATATTCTTATATTTTAAACATTTCTCACTATCATATGGATCAAATATACTTAAATATCCTTTTATTACTGCAAGAGGATTTTTTATTTCATGAGTTACTTTAAATATACTTGTTTTAATTAATTTATTATTTTCTATATCTTCAAGAGTATAATATAGTTTCATACGTTTTTTAAGTAGTATTATTAGGCTATATATTAGATATATGCTTATTAAAAATATGATATTATAGTTATTAAGTAAGAACATATATATTATATTTAATATTGTATATGTACTTATGAAATCTTTTTTATTCTTAATAACGAAATATAAAGTAAATAAAATTATATAATAACTTAATAGGCAAAATATATTTATATCAAAAAGATACAAAGTCATAAAAATATTTATTATTGATAAGAATATATTTAATTTATATTTATCAAATATGAATGATAATATGATAGGTAAGGTTATATAATAAATATATTCTACCTTAAATATTCTAATAAACACATATAAACATAAAAAATATATAAGTAATATGGTAAGTTCTAATGTAACATTATTATGTAATTTATTTATTTCATCTTTTATATGAAAAAATATTATATATATGATAATTGGTATTATAACTATACTATTAAAGATATAATTTATTTCTATATGATTCATTTTATTCACCATCTATATCTTAACACAATCAATTTGTAGAATTTTGTCGAATTATGTCAAAAAAAATAAGAAAATTGAATTTCTTATTTTAAATCAGTCATATATTTTTTTATTTGTTTTGAATTAGGACCTAATATGATTTTAAGTTCATTATCAATTTCAACTATACCTTTAGCACCTAATTTTTGTATTCCTTCTTTGTTTACAATACTTGTATCTTTAAGTCTTACTTTAAGTCTTGATAGATTTATTTCAGTGTCTATAATATTATCTTTACCACCTAGGTATTGTATTAACTTATTAATTTCAATATGAAAATCTTTTCTTTTCATTTTGATAACTATAAGTGATACAATTAAACATACAAGAATTATAACAACGTATTGCCAGTAATTTCCCATTATTTTCCTCCTTTGAATTCTACTATATAATTATTAATTTTATCTTTAAAATTATCTATATTATTTTGATTCCAATATAATGATGGAGTAGTGTTACCATTTATAATTGAAGTTTCATTATCAGTATACATTATTTTACCATCTTTAATGATAACTAAATATGGTACTGATATATATAAGTTTCCTTCATCATTCATCATCAAATATTTTTCAAGTAAATTAATTAATTTCTTATATTTAATATTATTTGTTTGTCTATCTTTTTTAATATCGTAATATAATATTTCTTTTATATTGTTTTCTTTAGCTACTTCATTTAAATATTTAGCATAGTAATTAGACCAAATATTTTCTTTGAATCCCATAAATATTATACCACTTTTATTAAATGTATCTAATACTTCATCAATATTTATATATCTATATACATTATCTTTATCTACTAAACTATATTCTTCATTAAAATTTTTATTATTGTTATTTATATTTTCATCTTTATTAAAGTGATTATATATTAAATAGGCTCCTACTATAGCCATAATTATTATAAGCATTATACTGCCTTTCTTTTTCATAGTTCACATCCTTACCATAGTATTTTATCATATTATCATTTATTATAAAAGTTATTTATAAAATTGTTTCATTATTGCTTCATTTTTATGTTTAACATAATATTTTGTATCAACTAAATTATTCATTAATTCTTTGAATGTTTTTCTTTTTCTATTTTGAAATTTAATATGTGTAAATTCTGGGTTAATTCTTGTTTTCTTATTCTTTTTCATATAGTCAAGTAATGCAACTATACATGCGATAGTGATTATACATCCAAAAATGTTGATATATGTATTAGTGTTTTTTACAAGATATTTTATTAAATTGTTATTTGTATTAAGTGCATTTAAACTTAGAAGTATGAAACTTAGTATTACGAATATATCAAGTATAATAGTTTTGATTTTACCAATGATACTTGATTGAACATTACCACCAAATCTATAAGTAGAGTAGTTAGTATATAATATTGCTAGTTCAAGTATAAGTGGTGCGAACATAATATTGTATTCTATACCAAGTATTATAAATGATATACCATTTAATAATTTATCACTAAATGCATCTAATATTGAACCTAAAAATGTTGATATTTTAAGTTTCCTTGCTAAGAATCCATCTATTGCATCTGTTAAAAATAGTATTATTGTAACTATAGCACATACGCTAGGGCCATGATATGTATATACAAATGGTAATGCAAAAGCGCCTAATAATCTTGTGGTAGTTATTAGATTTACAAATACAAGTTCAATAATTTTTAATGCACTATATTTCATAAGTATTATTTTATGAAATATTATTTTATTTGTCAATGCAAAGATTTTGTGTTATAATTATGTACACATGGGGATGCATTGATTCGACAGGATTATGTTTGGGTAGAATGCAAGTAGTAGGCGTACTTTAAACGTAAAAACAAAATAATCGGAAACGATTTTAATTTTTCTCCAGCTTTTGCCTAAGTTAGGTAAAAAGGAGCTTCCACTTTTAACTTTTGTTCACGAGTTTTAAGAGGGGAGTCATAAAGTGAACTATATTATAAATTTGTTTATGATTTATAATGAATGATTAGTAAACTTTGAATAGTAAGAGAAGTTGGCAATCTACATTATTATTCGAGAATAAAAACCAACTAAACTTGTAGATGTTCTATTGGAATGAATCTTGGACAGGAGTTCGCTACTCCTCATCTCCACCAAATGTGTTAATTTAGCCCTAAGTGTGGGCTTTTTATTTGTGATTTATCATTTTAAACACATTATCAAACATAGTTTTAGTATCACTATAAAAAATAACTATGTAGCAATTTCATTTAAATAATGTTATATTATTTCTATAAGGAGAAAGAGTTATGGGAACACTTTATCATGGAAGTTCAGTATCTGGACTAAAAAAATTAGAACCAAGAAAGTCAACACATGGAACTTATGTTTATGCGACTAAATATGAAGAATTAGCAGTATTATTTATGAGAAAATGTGGTGATGACTTAACTTATACTTTATATAGAGATAATCAAGATGGACCATGGAAATTAATTGAAAGAGTACCAAATGCATTTAAAACAATGTATTCAAATGAGTCATCATTATATACTGTACCTGATACCACATTTGAAGACATACATACTGGATTTTCTGAATTAGTATCTACAAGTGAAGTAGAAACTTTAAGTGAAACACGTATTCCAAATGTATATGATAAAGTAAAAGAACTTGAATCATCTGGTAAAGTAGAAATATATAGATTTCCAAATAGACCAAATGTAATACCAGAAGATGATAGTGATTTAGTAATGAATCAAATCAAACAAAATGAAAGGAATCATAAAAGACTAACTAAATCTTCATTTAAAAGATTATTATTCTTGCATCCAAATGCACTTGAAACAATTAATAAAGAGTTAGCTAAAGTAGGTGAAAAACCATTTGATACAAATGATATAGTAGATATTTTTGAAGAATTTTTAGTAAGACAAATGCTTAATCCTTCACATGAACAATTTATTGAATCATCTTATCTTATGATTTCTAAAAGTTATCCTTCATTAGAACCAGTTATTAAAAGTAAATTAGATATTTTAAATAGTTCAAAGAATGAAAAAATATCATTTATTCTTGATACTATATATAAAAAATTTAAAGATTTTCCAAAAGAAAAATTTAATGATATAAAGAACTATTATCTTAATTCTAATAAAAACTATGAAGATATATGCAAAGAAATAAATAATCAAGTTGTAAGAATAAGTATGATGGAGAGTCTTATATCAAAAAATATACCAAGTGATGTCTTATCAAATAGCGTTGTATTTATCGGACCAATGGGTTCATTAAAATCTTCTACATCAAGTGTGATGAGTACAATCTTAAATATGCCTAAAGTTTCATTAGATGATAGAGAAACTCTTAAAGAATATTACGATAAAAGAAGTGAGTTTGAAGATTTTAAAGATTTTGAATTTTATTTATCAAGTTCAGTTTTAACAAATCTAAAAGTACCAGCAATAATAGACTTTGGAGCAGGACACTCTGTATATGAAGATCCAATAATGTTTTATGAATTTCAAAAACTAATGAGTAGATTTTCAAATGTAGTATATATGATTCCAAGTTTGGATAAAGAAGAATCAATTCAAATATTAAATGAAAGATTATTAGAAAGAAATCCTAATGAAAGTCCTGAAACATTTAATGCTAATAGACATTTTGTTAATATGCCTTGTAATGAAGAAGTATCAACTATTAGAGAAGTTACTGGTAGTAAAGACATTCAAGAAATATGTGATGAAGTTATAAGTAAGATTCAAAATAAAGAATATAAAAATCTATATATAGAAGAAGAACAACATAAAATTTAATAATAGTTCTTTAAAAAGAGTTTTTCTTTTGATATAATTTTATTGCTATTAATATTGCCCTGTGGCCAAGTGGTAAGGCTCTGGACTCTGACTCCAGCATGCATAGGTTCGAATCCTATCAGGGCAACCATGCCAAAATAGCTCAATCGGTAGAGCAACTGAATCGTAATCAGTAGGTTGGGGGTTCGATTCCTCTTTTTGGCACCATAAAGAATTTAATTATATAATATAAATGTTAAAATTAATTGCGTAATTTCCATAGAATATTGATAGAATATACTTACTTAAAATGCTATTATCATTTTGAAAGGAGAAAATATGGATCTAGGAAATAAAATAATGACTTTAAGAAAAAAGAATAGTCTTTCACAAGAAGTTTTAGCAGAGAAAGTAGGTGTAACAAGACAAACAATATCTAAATGGGAACTTGAAGAAACAGCACCAGATATTAATCAGGCAAAGAAACTATCTATGATATTTAATGTAAGTCTTGATGAACTTGTTAATAATGATGTAAATAGTATATTAATAGAAAAAGTAAGTAATACTGAAAGACTTGCTGGTATAATTATTAAGATATTAAAAGTATCAGGCATATTACTTGTATTATTTATTGTTTTAATGCTTACATTACTTATAATGTTTAATTTTAAAAGATTTAATAATGATAGAGATATAGTTGGAAAAGCTAATGTTTCTTGTAAACTTAATAGTGAAGAATATTTATATGAAGTTGAATATAATAAAAATTATCAAGTTATTAATGCTGGAGGAGATGCTTTTATACCTAATCATATAGATATTGAAAAGTATGAAGATACTAATCAAATTATTGCTCACATTGAAGATTATTTTAGTGAACGCAATGGTTCTTGTGAAGTTAATTATTCAAAATAAAATAACAAGTTGTAAAGCAGCTTGTTTTTAAATATAATCATGTTATAATAAATAACTAAAGTGAGGTATGTTATGAAGAAAATTGATGTATTAGAAAATGAATTATATGGATGTATATATACTATTCCAAGACTTAAAAACTATGATAAAATATGGTCTAAAATAAGTAGCGATAAAGAAATATTAAAGGAAGCAATAACTATCACTAGAGATAAATTTGATGAAAGAGATACAGTAGTTGCTCCTACTATATGTGATTCAATATTATTTAATCATGAAGAAGTAGATAGGGATATATATGAAACTTTAGTAAAGGCTATATATAGTAACAGAGATATTGCGAGAACAGTTATGGATGGAGCATCTAATGGTGGAAACTCATTCTTACTTATGACTTTATGGAATCAAAATTTAAAATTAACTGAAGAACAAAAAGCATTCGCAGTAGATGAAGCAATGAACAAGATAGGTACAGTTCGTTACCAAAATAATAGAGATGAATATAATAAAGCTTTAAAAAATAAAGGAATAAATGATAAAATGACTATTAATATTCCTGATACTAATATTCCAATTGGACTTGAAACATATTATATGCGTATTAATTATTTAGCATCACTTTTGTCTACAACACAAGCACATGGAAAAGGTGAGTTTGATATTAGATTTTGGATTCTTAGGAATTCTAATTGGTCTACTAGTGAAAAAGAAAAACTAGTTCATGACTTTTGGTATGATGAAGAAGATTTTAAAACATGTTTAATAGAATGGGAAAGTGCTATTATAAATGATCCTGTAAACTTTAAAGATTCAGAATTCTTATTTGAAACATTTGATATTTATGAGTGTACATATCAAATGTTATTAGAATTTTATAAAGATAAAGAAACAGCAGATAGAATATGGGATGAAATAGAATTTTGTAAAACTATGCGTAAACTAAGAGAAGTTTCAAATAAGAAAGAATTTGTGCCTAAAAAAGAAATTAAATAAAAAATTAATAATTAAGCTAACAGATGTTAGTTTTTTAAATGTGATTATGCTATAATTAATTTAGTATTTAGAATATTAGAGGTGTAGTATGAAAAATTTTAAAAAATATTTAGTGTTGATAAGTTTATTAATTATACCAAGCGTTGTTTTTGCAAGTACTAATAACGAAATTTCAATTTACGAGGCATTGTCTTATGAATTGCTTCTTACAATATTTTCAGTTATTTTTTCTTTAAAACCATTATCAAGGTTATTTTCAAAAACTGATGCTGATGGTGAAAAACTTTTTTTGAAAATGTTTTGTATTAGAATTTTAATATTAATTGTTTTTGATTTATTTATTACTACTAATATATATTTTTTTGATGTTATAGTGATATTTCTTTCGGCTTTTTTGATTGTACCTATATGTAGTGCAATAAAGAAAAAAGATCCTTATAAAAATGTACAAGCTATGCCTAATATAACAGTAACCTCACAAATGGCTAATAAAACAAAATCAAGAGTAATTATTAAATGTGCTAAATGTGGTAATGTAATGAATGTTAATGATAAATTTTGTACTAATTGTGGTGAAGCATTTAGTGGTAATAATGCAGTAGTTAGTGAAGAGGTTATAGAAGTAGTAGATCCATCTAAATTTGATATAATTTTTCAAGCAAAAGATGATGAAAAATTATTAGAAGCATTTATAGATAGAGAACTTAAAAAAGCAGAATTTAATCTTGATACTAATCTTTTACCACAAGAATTAATGAAAAGAAAAAATATCTTTAATATTATATTTTCAGTATTGATATTTGTTTATATAAGTCTTGTATTTTTTCACTTTCCACTTATAACATATATTATTGGAATGATAATACTATTTATATTATCAAAATTAACTAAAAAATATAATTTAATAAATTATTTAAAGAAAGAAATTAAGTCAAGGCCTAGTGAAAAAATATCTAATATAATTATGAATACTAAAGTTTCATTAATTAAAGATACTAGCAAAAAGAAAAATATAGTATTTATATTAATTGCAGTTATTATTCCTCTTGTAATATTTTATGAACCTAGAATAATGTATGAAAAAACATTTGGTGGTTATGCGGTTAGATTTTATACTTTTGGACTTACTAATTATAAAACTGCAACTATACCTGAAACATATAAGAATGAAAAGATTGTTGAATTAAGAGGTAATACATTTTCTAATATGCCATTTTTAGAAAGAGTTAATCTTCCAGATAGTATTAAAGAAATAAGAGGTCAGGCATTTAAAAATAATAGAAAATTATCAGTTGTAAATATACCATCAAGTTTAGAATACTTAGGTGGTGGTGCTTTTTATAATTGTACAAGTATTACTGAAATAACACTTCCTGATACTTTAACTGAATTAGGGGGAGAAGCATTTTATAATGCAAGTTCTCTTAGATATATAAAATTATCAGAAAATCTTACTGAAATAAAAGGAAATACTTTTGAAGAATGTACATCTCTTACTAGTATTGTCATTCCAGATAAAGTTACTAGAATAGGAGGACATGCATTTTATCATAATACTTCATTATCAAGTGTTACAATTACAAGAAATAGTAAACTTACTGAAATAGGATCAAGTGCTTTTAGACAGTGCTCAAGCCTTCAAAATATAATATTCCCATGTGGTACATATGTTAATGAACGAGCATTTAAAGAAAGCCCTACAAGCGCACAATGTTATAAATAGAAAGAGTGGTAAATATGAATAATACAAAATTTATACATCTATTATATGTTCCAACTATGGCATGTAATATGGCATGTAAATATTGTTATCTTGAAGATAATACAAAAGATGAATATAGCAATATTGATCCCACAAAGACACTAAAATATGCGATTAATAAATTCAAAAAAGATAATGTTATTCCATTTAATATCTCACTTCATGGAGGAGAAGTAACAACTCTTTCCAAAAAAGAATTTCATGATTTAATAAAATATATAAATGATTACTATGAAGAAAATAAAGTTATAATTACAAATGCTGGTTTCAAAGTAGGAAAGCCACATATAAAAACTAATCTATATGGACTAGATAAACATATAGATACAATTAAAGAATTTAATGTGTCTATTTCTGGTAGTCTTGATTTACCACTATCACTTCATGACAAATATAGAGTTACTAAAGGAAATAATAAAACACTAGATAAAATACTTAGTAATATAGAACTATTAAAAGATATTCCAAATAAAAAGAAAGTATCTTCTACAATATTTAAAGAACATTATGAAAAAATAGATGAAATAATTAATGATATTAAATTCTTACATAAAAATACTTGTTTAGATATGAATGATTTTAATTTTATGATAGGATTTGATTATAATTCTAATGGTATACTTCATCACATAACTGAAGAAGAACAAGTATCATTCTATGAAAGAATGCATAAAGAATTCGATGGTACAGATTTAGACTATGGAGTAAATGGTCCATGGTTTGATGAATTTGGCCCTGAATATTGTTCTAATTGTGATAACTGTGGTAAAAAGTTCTTCTTACTTGAAAAGAATGGAGATATCTATTCATGTGTAAGAGGTCAAAAAAATAAAGATTATTACTATGGAAATATATATAAAAATACTATAGAGGAAATATTAACTAATGCAGAACTAAAAATATTTAATAATCATAATAAATTACCATTTAATGATGAATGTGCTAAATGTGGATACTTATATTTATGTAAAACAGGTTGCCCTTTTGTAAAAAATAATTATAATACTAATAAAAGTTATACATGTTTATTACAGCAAAGAATGTATAAAGATAGAAACTATTCAAAAGATATATATAATGATGAAACAGTTTATAAATATCTATCTAATATGAGAAATATAGATCTAACTAAATATATACCAAATAAAGTAAGTAATAATAATCAAGATTTGCTTAATATAATCAATAATGATAAAAATTTAAAATACATTTATGATAGTGATTCATTTATATTATCAGTAGATGGAATAGAATTTAAATTAGAATCTCAAATAATAAAGAAAACTAGAGATATAATTTATATAACTAAAACATCTAAAGTAGAAATATATATGAAAAAGAATTTAATAAATGAAGTATGTGATTATCCAGAAAATAATTCATTATATATAATGCTATTATCTGGTGATTTAATTACGTATGGAGATGAAAATAGAACTAAACAAAGACATATTGCAACACATCAAATATATAAAGGCGTTTTAGATAACAATATTTCTTCTAAAAAAGGATATTATAAACATGATATATCATCTTTAATAAAAGAATATAGTAAAGAATACTCAATAAGCGATCCAAATAATATATTCTTTACTACATCATCTTTAAGAGATTATCATTATTTAAAACAAAAGAATAATGCATATTATCATATAAATGCTATAAATTTACCATTTCAAAATATTGAATTTTATTATATAGATAAGGAGTTATAGAATGAATAAAGAACCAGAAACATATGAAGAATTAATAAGACAAAAAAGATGTATAGATTTAACTAAATATTATGAACTTAGTATGGAAGATTTAAATAAGATATATACTTTTTTAGAGGAAAATAAAGATGGTGAAGTAAGAGGTAGTTTAACAGGACTTTCACTAGTAAAAAAGAATGTAAAAGAAAATGAACTTATGAAAGTAAATCTTATAGATAAAAGTATTGATGGACTTGTAATGAATAATGATAAATTTAGCCTTATACCACATTATGAATCTACAACGTGGAGTAGTAGTGGATATAGTGGAGGGTATAGTGGTGGATCATCAAATAACAATAATAATAACAATAACAACAATAATAACAATAATAGGTAGGTGATAATATGTCATTAATATCAGAAGATACTCAATATAATAAACTAAAAAAACTACATATAAACATTAAAACAAAATATATAACTGGTAATAAAATACTAGAACGTAATACAGATAATAGTAGTAATGATGATATCTTAGATGGTATAAGATGTAAAAAAGAATATTATTTAAATGATAAATTAGTTCATACAGAAAATAAATTTGATTCAAGAATTACATATACATTTATATCAAAAGAAATGGAAAATAAAGATTATAAATGTCCTAACTGTGGCATGAGTGGTAAACTACATGATTTCTTAGATGGATGTCCATACTGTAAAACATATTATAATATAGATTATACAGATAAAGACCTAGGTAGTAAATATCACTATGATAGAGTACTTAGAAATACAAAATATAGAATCTTTACAGGAATAATAGATATTATAATAAGTTTATTTCTTACATATTTATATATAATTAATACATCAAGAACATTTAATTCTTATGATATATCTAAAATATTTATATATGGATTTATATTATCATTAATACTTTATTATTTCTTTTATATAATAGATGCTTATATAATATTAGGACCTATTAAAAGATATAAAGATAAACAAAATCAAAAACAAATTGACTTTTGGAAAAGTACAAAGATAAATAAGAAAAACTTTTTCAATAATTATAACTATGAAGTAAGAAATAAATATTATTCTAAATCTAATATTATTGATTATGATGTTATTGATTTTGATGACTTTAAAAGTTATAAAAAGAATAATGATTTATATATTGATATTGATGCTTATGTAAGAATTGTATATTTTGATAATGGTAAAATAACGTCAAAGTATTTAGAAGAAAAATATACATTTAAAAAGATAAGTAATGATGTGTTAGATTTAAAAGATGGAGCTAATATGATTAAATGTCATAATTGTGGTGCTTCTATTGATGCGAAAAAAGGTGAATGTGAATTTTGCCATACTAAAATTAAATATCTTCAAGAATGGATAATTGTAGAATAAAAGAATGTATAGAATGATTAATACTTAAATAACTAATTATTAAAATATTAAGATTGGGGTGATAAACATAAACAGTACAATAAAAGATATTACTGATTTTATTTTTATAGGAAAAACTATTGACGAATTATCTCATTATGATTTGTTAATTATAAATGCTGATTGGGCTGAAGAAAGTCTTGCTAACGACATGCAAATAATGTTTAAAAGGAATATAATAGATGAAAACACTTTATTTATTATATGTGAAGGACATGGAAATAATAATGTAAGAAGTGCTAGTATATTAGTAAATTTATTAAAAGAAAAAGGATTGTTAAATAAAATCATAATTAGTGATAAGTACATTAGTAATCCTGAAATATTAAAAAATATAAATAAACTTGTTGATATAAGTAAATTTAATAGAATTTTAAGAATTGCAAAAGATTTTGTTGCTAGAAGATGGTTTATGAATGCTAGAAAATATAATTTTCCAATAGATAAATGTGATTTTTATGGAATAGTTGATAATAGAAATATTAGTAAAAGTGATTGGTGGAAAAGTGAAATTGGAATTAATCAAGTTATGATGGAATTTATAAACATAGGTAAATTAACTATTGATAAAGAATTAAAAATTGATTAAATAATTAAAATACAAGTTATAACTGATTTAAAAACTTTAAAATTGGAGTGTTGAGTCAATTGATTTAAAAACAAGATGTATTATTAAAGTTGTCTAGTGATATTACTGATAATTCACTTGAATATTATTTAGAAAATACATTAAATAAATGGTGTGAACCAGTAAATGATGAAGAATATAATAACTTAAAATAAATTCAAAAATAATAACGAAAATAATAGTAAAAATTCTGCTTATATGTTAAAATAAATGTATAAAAATCAAAGGGGGAAAGTTATATGAAAAACGAAATAATTTTATTTGAAAATCAAAATGTAAAACTTGAAGTTAATATGAAGGATGAAACAGTATGGTTGAGTCAAGACCAAATGGCAAAGTTATTTGGAAAAGCAAAGTCAACTATCAATGAACACATAAAAAATATTTATAAAGAAGAAGAATGCCTTCAAGAACAAACTATGACTAAATTCGGAAATTCCGAATTTAATGGAAAACCAACATATTATTATAATTTAGATGTAATAATTAGTGTCGGTTATCGTGTTAAATCACAAAATGGTATTATTTTTAGAAAATGGGCAAGTCAAATATTAAAAGATTATATGATTAAAGGATATGCGGTTAATCAAAAGAGATTAGAATATTTAGAAAAAACAGTTAAACTAATCGATATTGCTAATAGAATAGATGAAAAATTAAATAATGGTGATGCAAGGGAAATATTAAAAGTAATAGGTAACTATTCAAAAGCTCTTGATCTTTTAGATGATTATGATCATAAGACATTATTAAAGCCTAAAGGAAGTAATAGTAAAGAACAAATTAAATATGAAGACTGTTTAGATGTGATTAATAAATTAAGATTTAATGAAGAAAGTGATATTTTCGCTATTGAAAGAGACAAAGGATTACAGGCAATAATTGGAAATATATATCAAACATTTGATGGAAATGATGTATACAAAAGTATTGAAGAAAAAGCATCTAATTTCTTATATATGATTGTTAAAAATCATGTTTTTATCGATGGAAATAAAAGAATAGCAGCAACTTTATTTATCTACTTCTTAAATTATTATAATATTCTATATAAAGATGATAAGCAAGTTATTGATAATAACACTTTAACAGCACTAACTATATTAATAGCAGAATCTAATCCAAAAGAAAAAGAAGTAATAATTGATTTAGTTATGAATTTTTTAAATTAAACTGAAAGGAAATAATAATGTGAATAAAAAATTAATAGTTTATTTTTCATATACTGGCAATACTAGAAAAATAGCAAACATGATTAAAGACAAACTAAATTGTGATATTTTAGAACTTAAACCAGTAGAACCTTATAGTACTGATTATTAAAAAGTAGTAGATGAAGAACAAAATCTTGAAGGAAATAATCATTTAAGAGAATATCAAGATATAAATGTTAACTTAAATGATTATGATACAATTATACTTGGAACTCCTGTATGGTGGTATAGAGAAACACCAGTAATAAGAACATTCTTAAAAGAAAATGATTTATCTAGTAAAATAATAATTCCTTATGCGACAAATGCAGGATGGCTTGGTAAAACATTTATTGAAATAAAAAAGTTATGTACAAACTCTAAAGTTCAAAATGAAATGAATATTGTCTTTGAAAGCTATAATGATGAATTTGTTACATCAAAAAGTGATATAGATAAATAGATTAATGATATAATGACACTATGAAGTGTCATTTTAATGTGATACAATATTTGCGGTGATAAAAATGATATACAGCTTAAAATATAAAACACCAGTAGGTTTTGATGATATAGTTTTATATAGTGATGGAGAGTATTTAACTGGACTTATTTTTGATAATGATAAGACTGATTTCAATTATAAAAAACTAGATATATTTGATGAAACTATTAAATGGTTAGATATATATTTTAGTGGTAAAGTACCTGATTTTATACCAAAAATTAAGCATACAAATTTAACTTCATTTAGAGAGATGGTATATGATATTAATATGAAAGTACCATATGGAAAAATTATTACTTATGGTGATATAGCAAGTGAAATAGCCAAAAAGAAAGGTATTAAGAAAATGTGTTCAAGAGCGGTAGGAAATGCTCTTCACGTAAATCAAATATGTTTAATAATTCCTTGTCATAGAGTGATTGGTTCTAATAATGATTTAATCGGTTATGGTGGAGGTATTAATAATAAGATAAAGTTATTAGAACTAGAAGGAATAGATATAAGCAAATATAAATATAGAAGGAAATAGATTATGAAAAGATGTAAGTGGTGTAATTTAAATAATCTAAAATATATAGAATATCATGATAATGAATGGTGTAAATTAAATAAAAATGATAAATATTTACTTGAAATGTTAATACTTGAATCATTTCAAGCAGGCCTTTCATGGGAATGTGTTCTAAATAAAAGAGATAACTTTAGAAAGTGTTATGATAATTTTGATATTGATAAAATTTGTAATTATGATCAAGATAAGATAGATGAACTTCTAAATAATAAGAATATTATAAGAAATAGATTAAAGATTAATGCTAGTATAAATAATGCAAAAATATTTAAAAGTATACAAAATGAATATGGAACATTTTATAATTATTTAAAAAGATTCACAAATGATAAAATTATATATGTAATAGATAAAACTCATAATGATATATCTGATAATATATCAAAAGATTTAATAAAAAGAGGTATGAAATTCGTGGGTACAACTATAATATATTCATATTTGCAAGCGATAGGTATTATTTATTCTCATGATAAAGAATGCTATTTGTATAAAAAATAGTATTCTTTGTATCCTTTGTTCGATTTTTCTTGAAATTTTCATATAAATGTTGTATACTATGGTTCCCGAGGTGAAGATGATGAATAAAATAGGGTTAAATAAATTTGATTATAAAACTGATTACATTAAGTTTTTAGCAGTAGCTCTTAGCAGTGATGCTGTTGTTATGGATAAAAGTCTTAAAGAAATGTGTGTAAAACAAATAATAGATATGTTTCGTGAACCAGATATGTATACTGACTTATTTATATTTAAGAAAATTATACTTAGAAATCCTGATATAGATGATAATGTAAAAAGAGAATTACTTGAAAGTATTTGGGGAAGCGATGAAGAATATGATGATATGATAAGTAGACTTGAATGGCAAGTAATTGGAACAATTCCTTCTAGTGAAGGTTTTGTAATTCCTAGTGATAAAGTTAGTATGTATGATTATAGTTTACAAGATTTAGAAAGAATGTATCAAAATCCTGCTTCTGCTAGAATTGTTCATGAAGAAATAGAATTATGTAGAGAATTAAAAAAATTTAAACCTGAAAATAAAGGTGCAGTATTAGAAAAGAAGGTAAACTAGATGAAAAATAATGGAACCGTAATATATTGTTATGGTGATGATGTTAGAGTAATGATAAGTAGTGATGGTATAGTTTTAGCATCTTGTGGATTAAGTAGTTTAATTTGTTATGATCCTGCTAGAACATATGAAAGTGAGACAACATTCAGAGGAATAACTGTTGAAGAGTTATCAGGTATACTACATGAATATGGAAATATACATGTTGCTGAATCTTTTGATGAAGTAGTACTTGAAGAACGTAAAAAATCAAATATATTACAAAGAATATTTAGAAATAGAAGATAAGGTTCTATTTCTTTTATTTTTTTGATAAAATATATGTGGTGAATATATGGAAAAGAAAGAGAGAATAAGCATTCCTTCATATACTTTAGGAGAAGAACTTGTTAATGCTATATCACATGGAATATTTGCATTGCTTAGTGTCTGGGGCCTTGTAATGCTTATCATTAAAGCACATGGAGGACTAGAAATAACAACTGTTACATTATATGGAACGACAATGATACTTTTATATACTATATCTTGTATATATCATTCGTTAAGTCCTAGAATAACAGGTAAAAAAGTAATGAGAGTTCTTGATCACTGTAATGTATTTTTACTTGTATTTGGAACGATTATTCCTATTGCTTTAGTTGGAATAGGAGGATACCTTGGATGGATATACTTTGCAATAAGTGCATTTATTACAGTTATTGGTATAACTTTTAGTGCGATTAATGTAGATAAAAATCAAAAAATAGAAGTAGTGTGTCACTTAATAAATGGATGGAGTGCATTATTTTTAATAAAGAAACTTATTAATAATATTGGAATATATGGTGTAATACTAATTATTGCAGGAGGACTTATTTATTCAATTGGAACAATATTATATGCTCTTGGATCTAAAAAGAAATATATGCATTCAGTATTTCATTTCTTTTGTATAGCAGCATCAATATGTCATTACTTTGCGATATACTTATTTGTTATATAAAATTATAGGAGGAAAAATCATGAATAAATATTTAATAATACCAATTACTATTATAATAATAGTGTTTATAGGAGTAATAACTTCATTATTTAAGAAGGATGATGTAAATAATATGGTAGATATGAAATTTGATAATATTAGTGAGCTTGATATTGATACTAAAAGTATAACTATAAAGATTCAAAATAGTGATGAATTTAGAGTTAAAACTGATTGTGATTGCATTAGTATTAAAAATGAAAATGGTAAACTTGAAATAGAAGAAAATAAATATATAGTTGATAAAGTGAGAAAGATTGTATATTTATATATACCAAGTAATACTATATTTAATGATGTAGATATTGATATTAAGAGCGGTCTTATTGAAATTGATAACTTAAATACTAAAGAATTAGAAATTGATAATATGAGTGGAAGCATTAAAATAAACAATTTAAATGTAAGTAGTAATTTTGATATGGATAATACTAGTGGAACAATTGATATAGAAAATAGTAATATTAATAATATAGATGCTGATATTAAGAGCGGTGTAATTAATATAAATAGTTTACTTACAGGTAATAATCATATAGAACTTAAAAGTGGAACAGTTAATTTAAATTTAAAAGGTGATGATTATAGATTTAAAACAACTAAAATATCTGGTATAATAAATATAAATGAAGAAAGGGATAATGTTAATAGTAATGGTAATACTTTTATTGATATAGAAGTAATAAGTGGTACTGTTAATGTGTTAACAAAGTGGTAAAAATATGAAATTAATTGATGTAACTTGTCCTAAATGTAAGGCAACAATGAAAGTTGATAAAAGTAAAAAGGAGTTAACTTGTGAATTTTGTGGTAATAAGATTCTTATTGATGATGAAGTAAAGAAAGTAAAAATATTACATGCAGGACAAATAACTGAAGAACAAGAGTTTAATAATGCTGAAGCAAATCTAAAATTTAAAGATTATATAAAAGCATATTATGGATATAAAAGACTATCTATGAGATATGCTGATAATAAAGAAGTATGGCTTGGATTACTTAGAAGTTCAACTGAAGACTTTACTAAAAAAGAATATAATCCTGAATATGAAGAATACTTTAATAAATATGAAAGTTTAGCAGATGAAAAAGAATTATCTAAATATAAAACTAAGTATGATAAATATATGAGTACATTTAGTGAAAAAGATAAAAAAGAAGCAATAAAGAAATTAAAGAAGTTGAATCGTAGTAATGTATGGATAGTATTTGTTCCTGTTGTTATGGTTATTATTATAGGTTTTATAGTATTTGGTGGTGTTTTTTCGATGATAAGAAGTAATATAAAAAATGATCCTACAAATAAATACTATCCAACTGATATATTTAAAACAACAGAGAAACTTAAGACAAAAGAAGAATATCAAACTGAAATAGATAATTTACAAAGTCAAATAGATCAAGAATTTAATACTATTAAAGATGAATATAATAAATTAAAAGAAGAAGTAAAACCTACTAAAGATAAAATAGATGACTTAAAATTGAAACAAAATAAAGAATTTAGAAAAAATGGATTCAGTAAAAAATATAATGATTATAAAAACCAAATTGATGATCTTGAAGATAGTATTGCTGATAAAGAAGGTTCAATAAGTCGTTATAAATCTTGTATAGAAAATAAATATTGTTATTTTGGAACTAGTAGTGCTATGAAAAAATATGATAGTTTAGTTGAGAAAAAAGATAAATTAGAAGATGAAATGAATGAAAAATATAATTAAGGAGAACGTATGAAATTAATATTATTAAGACATGGGGAGAGTGTTTGGAATAAAGAAAATAGATTTACTGGATGGACTGATGTAGATTTATCTAGTAAAGGTGTAGAAGAAGCTATTAATGCTGGTAAAATAATGAAAAATAATAATATTACATTTAATGTAGCTTTTAGTAGTGTACTTTTAAGAGCTAAAAGAACATTAGAATTAGTACTAAAAGAAATGAATGTAAATGTACCAATATATTATAGTTATAGACTAAATGAAAGACATTATGGAGCATTACAAGGTCTTAATAAAGATGAAACTAGAAAAAAATATGGAGAAGAACAAGTTCATATATGGAGACGTAGCTATGATGTAAGACCACCTATGTTAACTATAGACGATCCAAGATATCCAGGTAATGATCCATTATATAAAGATTTAAGTAAAGATGAGTTACCACTTACAGAATGTTTAAAAGATACATTAGAAAGAGTACTTCCATATTATAATAATGAAATTAAAAATCATTTATTAAAAGGAGAAAATGTTCTTATTGTAGCTCATGGTAATAGTATAAGAAGTATTATTAAATATATAGAAAATATAAGTGATGAAGATATCATGAATGTTGAAATACCTACCGCTGTTCCTTATATATATGAACTAGATAATGAACTTAATATCATAAATAAGACTATATTAAATCATTAAAATATAGTATAATATAAAACCAATCTGGAGGATATATGTTGAAACGCGAATTCAAAATGAAAAATGGGAGGTATCATATGAATAAACAAAGCACAAAGAAATTAGTTATTTATGGAGTACTTGGTATATTCTTACTTATAACTATACTTAGCAGTTTTCAAACAATCAAGAGTGGTGAAGTAGGACTTAAAGTAAGATTTGGTAAAATTGTTAATACTCAATTAAATGAAGGATTAAATTTAAAAATACCTTATATTGAAGATATAGTTACAGTAAATATAAAGGTACAAAAATTAGAAATTGAGACAGAAAGTTCTAGTAAAGATTTACAAACAATACAAACAACTCTAGCAGTAAACTATAGAATTAATAGTGATAAAGCAACTTATCTTTATAGAACAGTTGGTAATAATTATGAAGCAACTATCTTAGAACCAGCTATTAAAGAAAGTATAAAAGCTACTATTGCTAAATATACAGCAGCAGAAGTAATTACAGAA
The DNA here is from genome assembly GCA_934102215.1 of uncultured Bacilli bacterium. Taxonomy (GTDB): domain Bacteria; phylum Bacillota_I; class Bacilli_A; order RF39; family UBA660; genus CAG-1000. The sequence continues at coordinate 47,481 of CAKOSH010000004.1, read as the reverse complement.
AGAGCAGAAGTATCAAATAATTGTTTAGATGACCTACAAAAGAAAGTGGAAAAATATGGTATAACAATTGACAACTTTAATATAACTAATTTAAGTTTTAGTGAAGAATATAGTAAAGCAATTGAAGATAAACAAGTAGCAGAACAAAAGTTAGAAAAAGCTAAACTTGATGCTGAAAGTAAACTTGTTGAAGCAGAAGCTACTAAGAAAGCAAATGATTTATTAAAACAAAGTCTTACTGATAACTTAATCGCAAAAGAATTTATCAATAAATGGGATGGCAAACTTCCAACTAGCTATGCTGGTAAAGATATACTAAGTATATTTAATGTAAAATAAATGTAAGATACAATGAAGGAGTAGAAATACTTCTTTTCATTTGATAAAATATTTTTAGGAGAAAAGAATATGAAAAGAGAAAAAATTTATGTTGCTTTAGTTATTTGTTTGAGTATTATTTCAGTTAGTCTGATAGGCTATATAATTTATAACCATAAAAGTGAAAAGGACGATAATAAGACACCAAATAGTTCTAATGAAGTTGTAGTACCAGGAAATAATGATAGTGATGAAAATGAAAATAATAATGATAATAAAGAAATTATCAATATTGAACTTACAAGTAATGGTATTAAAGAAATAGAAAGTGATATTGAAAAAGTGGAATCAGTTACTTATAAAGTTAAAATAAATAATTCATTATTAGAAATATATTATAGTAAGGGGTATACTTATTTTGATATAAATGGTGAACTTTCTTCAGTTTATACAGGTGATAATAGTGCATTATATAAATTAGAAAAGTATAATGATTATGTATTTGTTACTTTAAATTGCCAATGTGGAATACCAGCAGTAGATTATGCAATTGATTTAAAAGAAAAGAACTTTACTGAAAAGTTATGTTCTCCATCAAATAATGGAACATGTAATGGTTATAAATATACAGAACTATTACCAAATCAATATTTAGAAATTCAATATAATGTAAATTATAATACAAAAAATATATCTATAAGTAAAAGTGAAAAATTTAATTGTGATGATTATAAAGAATGCAATAATGATACTTGTAAAAGAAGAATAGAATTTTGTAATCCATATGTTGATTAATATTTAAAAGAAGTAGAAACACTTCTTTTATTATGGCAAATTCGCTACATTTGAAATTCTTTTTTAAATATGATATAATATATCTCGCTTGCTTAAAAATGAGGAGTGATTAAAAATTATATGATATTAAGTAAATTATTTATTACTTTAAGCTTAATTGCAAATATATTTGGAAGTAATAAAGAAATAATAATTAATCATGATTATTTAGATAGTCATATTAATTTAAGTGTTAAACACTTTGAAATTGAAAGGGAAGAATATGAAAAATTAAATACTTTTAATGGAGAAACAGTAGATGAAATTGCTACTAAATTAAATAGATATTTAAATTCTACATTAAAAGGTAAAGGTGAATTTATAGCTAAATATTCTATAGAAGTGGGTATGGATCCTTATCTTGCGACTGGCGTTATGCTTCAGGAAACTGGATGTCAATGGACTTGTAGTTATCTTACAAGAGTATGTAATAATGTTGGTGGTAATAAAGGTAAACCAGGATGTAATGGAGGAAGTTATAGAAGATTTAATTCTATTGAAGAAGGAATTAAATTTGCGATTAACAAATTAAACTCTTATTATAAAAAAGGACTTACAACTACTGAACAAATTGGACCAAAATATGCAAGTGATCCAAAATGGTCAGTAAGAGTTAATAGATATATAAATAAATTAAAGAAATAATTATTTGAAAGGCAGGGGATAAAAAGAGTATGGATGATAATATTTATTTACATGCGATAAATGCCACTAATAATGGTGTTTATATTGATACATATGATACTTATATTTTATTATGTAAAATACTTAAATGTCATGCTCTTTTATCTTCAAGATTACAAAAAACACTATCTAATGAAGGGTTTAATGGTATTGATTATATTTCACTTTGCGATTACTCAAAGAGAGATATTATGGCAGGAGTTAATGAAGACTTTAATGCATTTTGTACATATATAAGATATTCATTATCAATTATGTTTCCTAAAGATAAATTCGATGTTATAGAACCAACTATAATAGAAGCACCAACACTTAGAACAGCAAAGGATTATGCTAAAATGAAAAAGCTAGGTTTGCTTAAAGGCAATCAAAGATATAGTGATATGCCTGATGAAGTACAAGTTCGTGATAAAGTTTCACTTGAACATATGATAGGTCTTACTTATCCTATACATTTAGTACGTGATAATGGTGAAAGTTTTGCAAAGAAAATGGAAAGAATAATGTGTGATTTAGACACTATGAATTATGCACTAAGTGAAAATGGATATGATGTACCAATTTATGATGTTGATACACTTGCTAAATTAGATAGTTCAAGAGAAGCAGAATATGTTCTTAGACATGAAATGAGATATTATAAGTAAGAGTTAGTTCTTACTTTTTATTATACTTAATTCTAAAAAGATGAATAGCAATAACAATAATAGATATGTAAATGAAATATTAAAAGTTTAGATAACTATTTAATAAAAATTTAATAAATTATAGATATTTTATGTTCACTTTGATATAATTATTTTGTAAATAAAAAATATGAATGGAGTAATTTTATGGAAGAACAAACAAGTAAATCAGATGATAGTAGTAAAATGTCAATTGAAAAATCCAAGAAAATTAATGATTTATTAAATAAAGGTGATATTAATGGCATTTTACCTTTACTTTCAACTGAAGATAGAGAAGAGTTAACAGAAAGAGTTAATGAAGCATATGAAGAGAAAAATAGTAAGCTTTTTGAAAGATATTTAGAAACTACAAAAGCTGAAACACAGGAAGAAGCAGAAAGAAGAAGAAATCAAGAAGATATGCAAGATACTATTACTAAAACTGACTTATTGAGAAGTAAATTTAAAAAAACATTTAGAAAAGACGTAACAGAAAATCTAAGAGATTTAAAAGAAAGTAATGCGAATGGTGAATATTTATCATCAACTGATAAGCACTTTTTAGAAGATAATGATGAAGTAGCATTTGATAATTCTGAACAAGCAAGGCATAATAAAGAAAGAGAAGAAAATTTTAAAAATATGGCAGATTTAGGTAGAATAAATAATGCTGGTGAATTAACTATTAGTAGGGATAGAATTATTTCTGAAATTAATAGAACAATAAGAGAAAAACAACAGTTTATCGCACATGGTGGTGATTTAAATAATTGTAATGTTAATTTTGATAAAAAATTAGAACAGTTATATGGAACACTAAATGATATTGATATGGCTATTGAAGCATTTGAAAAAGGTGATTCTCATAAAATGTAATTATTTATTTAATTTCATATCACTATTAAAAAACTATTGACAAATTGGTATCAAATAAACTATAATCTACTCATAAGCAATGAAGGAAAGTAGTAGTTATTTATCTTCCTTAATAGAGAGTTAGTGTTTGGTGGAAACTAATAATAGGTAAATAATGAATAAAAAGTACGTGACAATTTCCAGAGCAAATAAGCATGTCTGCTATAAAGACTAAAAGGTAGAAATAATGAATCTATGAAGTAAGATGGTACAGCGAACATAATCGCTCTTACAGATTAGATTCTTTTTTGTTTATAAAGGAGGAATTTTTATGGCTAACAAATATAGAAATATATATTGTGGTGAAGTAACAAAAGAATATGAAAACAAGGAAGTAAGAGTTGCTGGATGGATTGAAAATGTAAGAAATCTAGGAAGTTTAGTATTTATTGCATTAAGAGATGAAACAGGTATAGTACAACTTATAAGTGAAAATACTGAATATAGTCGTCTTAATCGTGAAAGCACTGTTACTGTACTTGGAAAAGTAGTTTCAAGAACACCTGAAATGCTTAATAAAAACATGAAAACTGGTGAAATTGAAATTGAAATTAAGGAGCTAGAAGTACTAGGTGATGTATACAAAACACTTCCATTTGAAGTTAAAAACAGTAAATCATCTAGTGAAGAAACAAGACTTAAATATCGTTATTTAGATTTAAGAAATAAGAGTGTGCATGATGGTATTAGATTTAGAACAGATGTAATTGATTTCATAAGACATACAATGAAAGATATGAAATTTACTGAAATACAAACACCAATCTTAACAGCATCTAGTCCAGAAGGAGCAAGAGATTTCATCGTACCAAGTAGAAAATTTAAAGGTAAATTCTATGCGCTTCCACAAGCACCTCAAATATTTAAACAATTATTAATGTGTAGTGGATTTGATAGATATTTTCAAATCGCACCTTGCTTTAGAGATGAAGATCCAAGAAGCGATAGATTATATGGAGAATTTTATCAATTAGACTTCGAAATGTCATTTGCTACACAGGAAGATGTATTCCTTGTAGGACAAAGAGTATTCTATGATACATTTAAGAAATTTGGTAATAAAGAAGTTTCTCCTGTACCATTTAGAAGAATACCATTTAAAGAAGCAATGGAAAAATATGGTAGTGATAAACCAGACTTAAGAATACCATTTGAAATTATTAATATTACTGAATTACTTTTTAAGAGTGAAAGCGTTGTATTTAAAGATAAAGAAGTAAAGTGTATGGTATTACCTGAAAATGATAAATCTAATAGTTTCTATAAAAAACTAGAAGAAGAATATAAAAATTTAGGTGCTAGTTCACTTGGATTCATTAAATATAATGATGAAATAACTGGTTCAATGGTTAAATTATTTAGTGATAGTGAAAAAGAAGAACTTGTTAAAACATTAAAACTTGAAAAAGGAAATACTGTAGTAATTATATGTGGTAACAAAGGTGAAAAATTTGATAAACTTTGTGGTTCATTAAGACTTAAACTTGGTAATGAATTAAATCTTGTAGATAAAAATAGATTTGAATTTTGTATCATTGTTGACTTCCCATTCTATGAATGGAATGAAGAAGATAATAAATGGGATTTTACACACAATCCATTTAGTATGCCAAATGGTGGTCTTGACGCTTTACTTAATAAAAATCCAGGTGATATAGTTGCTTGTCAATATGATTTTGTATGTAATGGTCTTGAAATGGCAAGTGGTGGTGAAAGAAATTATAGTCCAGTAATACTTAAAAAAGCATTTGAAATAGCTGGTTATGATGAAAGTGTTGTTGAAAGTAAATTCCCATCATTATATCAAGCATTTCAATTTGGTGCTCCACCTCACGCTGGTATGGCTCCTGGTCTTGATAGAATTCTTATGCTTTTAAAAGATGAAGAAAACATAAGAGAAATGGTAGCATTCCCAATGGCTGCTAATGGTGCTGATGCATTAATGGGATGTCCAAACGAAGTGTTTGAAAAACAACTTAGAGAAACACATATCAAGGTTCGTGACTAATGAACACTATTAGTTTAAATGAACTTGATAGTGAAAATACATTCTATCATTTTACGAGTAGAGATAACCATGAAAGTATAAGTTTAAATGGACTTATACCTTCTATTGGTGATAATGCAAATGGTATAGAAAAAACATCTAAAGTATTCTTTTCAAAAGGAAACATTGGTTTTCTTAGAATATGTGATGTATGGATTAACTGGTTTATATATAGAATTAGTTTATATAATTCAGTTCTTAAATATAAAGATATTACTAAGGAAGAAAGAATGAATCTTAAAAGAAAGTTTAGAGAAGATTTTACTAATGGACTATACTATACAGAAGATAATATTAACTATGCTATAGCATGGATGATTGAATATATGAAATCTAATATAGTGTTAAAACTTGATATTACTAGTGAAGAATATGATCCTTTTGACACAGATGAAGCTAAATCTCATGAAAAAGAAGAATTTACTAATAGAATGTATTTAGGATATATAACAAGTAGTGATAAAGTAGAATCATTTAATATGCATACTAAAAGTGGAGTAGGAGTAGATAAAAATAAAATATCTAAAGTTACTACAAATGATGATGATTCAGCTTTATCCATATTAAAAGAAATATACAAAGAAGAAAAAGATAAAGATAATGGTCTTGAATTTGCATTTCTTGATAGATTTATGAATTATGTAAATTCTATGGACGAAAATATTAAATTATAAAGAAATTATATTGTAAAGAAATAAATAATAAATAAATAATAAATAATAAAGAATAAAGAATAAAGATATTAAATATAAAGGAAGTGAAAAAGATGGAAAGACAATTTACAGAACAAGAACTTGTTCGTAGAGAAAAGATGGAAAAAATAAGAAGTCTTGGTATGGATCCATTTGGTAGTAGATTTGATAGAGATAGTTTTGCTGCTGATTTAAAAGAAAAGTACAAAGATGTTGAACATGAAGAATTTGAAAATATGACTGATACAGCAACTGTTGCTGGTAGAATTATGTTTATTAGAAAGATGGGTAAAGCATCATTCTTTAGTATTAAAGATAAGACTGGTCCAATTCAAATATATATTTCTATAAATGATATTGGAGAAGAATCTTATAATTTATTTAAGAGTGCTGATATAGGTGACATAGTTGGCGTTTATGGTAAAATTATGAAAACTAAAACAGGTGAACTTACTATTAAATGTTTAAAATATACACCACTTGTTAAAGCATTAAAACCACTACCAGAGAAATTCCATGGTCTTACTGATATTGAAGAAAGATATAGACGTAGATATGTTGACTTAATTATGAATGATGATTCTAAGAAAGTTGCCTTCACAAGACCTAAAATTATTAGATGTATTCAAAATTTCATGGATAATCGTGGATTTACTGAAGTAGAAACACCTATTTTAAATACATTATTAACTGGTGCTAGTGCTAGACCATTTATTACACATCATAATACTCAAGATATGGATATGTATTTAAGAATAGCACTTGAGCTTCCACTAAAGAGACTTTTAGTTGGTGGAATGGAAGCTGTTTATGAAATAGGTAGAACATTTAGAAATGAAGGAATGGATCCTATGCATAATCCAGAATTTACATTAATGGAAGCATATCTTGCGTATTCAAACCTTGAAGGTATGATGGAAATGACTGAAAGTATGTTTAAAACAATAGCTGAAAAAATATTTAATAAATATACATTTAATTGGAATGGTAATGAAATTAATCTTGAAGGAAAATGGAAAAGAATAAGTATGGTTGATTCTATTAAAGAAGTAACTGGTATTGATTTTAAAAAAGAAATGAGAGTAGAAGAAGCATTAAATCTTGCTAAAGAACATGATATTGAAGTAGAAGAACATCAACACAATGTTGGTCATATTATTAATTTATTCTTTGAAAAATATGTAGAAGAAACATTAATTCAACCAACATTCTTATATGGTCATCCAGTTGAAATAAGCCCACTTACTAAAAAGAATCCAGAAGATCCTAGATTCGTAGATAGATTTGAATTATTCATAGGTGGAAAAGAATTTGCTAACGCATATACTGAACTTAATGATCCAATTGATCAATTAGAAAGATTTGAAAGTCAACTTAAAGAAAGAGAACTTGGCAATGATGAAGCTAATGATATAGATATGGATTTCATTGAAGCACTTGAATATGGTATGCCTCCTGCTGGTGGTATTGGTTATGGTATTGATAGACTTGTTATGTTCTTTACTGAATCAGCAAGTATAAGAGATGTAATATTATTCCCAACAATGAAAGAAAGAGATAGAAAATAATTTATAGAGATAGAAAATGTTCTATCTTTTTTGATTATCTAAGTTTTGTCAAATTTAAAAAAATGTGATATTATATACACGACAAAAAGAACTGAGTTTCCTCAATTTTAAAAAAATTGGTAAATTAGTCTATTTGTTTTCGTATAGACAATTTGAAGAACATAATTTATAAATAATTTTACATAATTTCGTTTCGCAGGCGATTATGCATTTATAATGATGTTTACCTTCAGATTGTTTTTTTCTGAAAAACAAATAAATAGGATTAGTTTTGCCTGTGTGAGCAGATATTTGTAATATAGTTGTAACTATATTAAATAAAATAGTTCTACCAAACTTACAACCTGTTTTAGAAATTGGTCCATGATAAGCAGAAACACCAGATTGTGAAGTAACTGAATCAATTCCTATAAATGATATAAATTGATACTTATCATCAAATCTAGTTATGTCACCAACTTCGGCTAGAAATAAAGCAGTAGAAAATTCACCAAAACCAGGAATAGAATTAATAATTTTAAATAACTCTTTATCTTTCATATCATTAATAAGTTGTTTTTTGATTTTATTAATTTCTGATTTATGATATTGAATCATTTCAATAACTTGTACAAGATTTTGAACTTGATAAGAATCAAAAGCAACAAAACATAAAGAATTTGAAGCAAGTTCTTTCATTTTTAAAACTTTGTTTTTAAACCTATATGCTTGTGTAGTACCATTTTTCTCTTTTAAATAATTCATTAAATAATCAATGCGTCTATTAACAAATAAAACAGGATGAGGGAAATCATGTATAAAATTCAGAGCCAAATCATCATATAAATCATTAAAAATAAGGTTAAATTCAGGAAAAATAATTTCAATTAATTGTTTATATCTGTTTTTTAATCTGGTTTGTCCTTCAATTAAGGACCAATATTATCTTGCAAGAGGACTATACATAAAATATTCATCTTGTTTTTGATAAAAATTATCAATAGTACCTAAATAACATCTAGCAATTTTAAAACAATCTAGTTTATCAGTTTTAGATTTATTTAAAGTATCTTTAAATTGTCTAACTAATTTAGGGTTGATAACAACTGTATCAACACACTTAGATCTAAAATATGTTTCAACTGGTAAATGATAAACAGAAGTAGACTCCATTACAACAATTAAATTAGGATAATCTTTAATTAAATTAAATAAATTGTCAAATTCATCTTTTTTATGTTCAATTAAAGAAGCATCAATAATTACATTTCTTAATTCATCAATAAAACAATAAACGCTTTTACCTTTAGCAATATCAAAACTTAAAATATGTTTCATAAAAATTTCTCCTTTCATAATATTTCGGTTAAACCATATTCGACCACTTATATTCCTACATGCTTAATCATCCGAACTTTAATATTGCTATTAGTTTCCATTATCTACAACCGAATTAATAAATAATCATATGGCAGACATTCAAAAAAACGTACTCGAAGTACCTGATATAATCCGTCTTTACCGATATTTGTTATAATAACAAAAAACATAAAGAAAACAAAACTTTAATCTTGAAATCTTTATGTTTAACATTATACATGATATAATAAGCATAGGAGCGATATATGAAAGATAAAATTACAATAGGAATATTTAATGATGCATTTTTTCCAATGACTGATGGTGTAACTATGGTAGTAGATAATTATGCTAGAAGACTTATTAAGTATGCTAATGTTATAGTTTTCGCACCAAGTTATATGGGAAGTGATTTTGATGATTCTGTGTTACCTTATAAAGTAGTAAGATGTTATTCATTAAAAACATATTTTTGGGATTATAATTTACCAATACCTAAACTTGATAAAAAGTTTAAGAAAATACTTGATAGTTATAAATTAGATATTGTACATATTAATTCACCATTTACTTTAGGAAAAGAAGGTGTAAAGTATGCTAAAAAACATAATGTTCCATGTGTTGCGACTATGCATAGTCAATATAAACAAGACTTTATGAAAGCAGTTAAAAATGAATGGATTGCTAGAATATTAACTCATAATGTAATAAAAGTATTTAGTAAATGTGATGAATGTTTCGCTGTTAATAGTGAGGTGGCTCGTATATACGATGAAGATTATCATTATAAATGTTTACCTAAAGTACTTAATAATGCTACTGAAATGGAACTTGTTAAAGATACAAGATATGCTCATAAATATATAAATAAATTATACAATATAAAAGAAAGTGATATTGTCTTTCTATTTGTAGGTAGAATTAATACATTAAAAAATATATTCTTTATTGTTGACTCTCTAAAAGTGCTAAAAGAATTAAAACCTAGATTAAAATTTAAAATGTTATTCGTAGGATCAGGTCAAGATGAAGAAAAGTTAAAAGAAAAAATAAATGAACTTGATCTAAATAAAGATGTTATTATGTGTGGTAAGGTAACTGATAGAATTATTCTTTCATATTATTATAATAGAGCAGACTTAATGCTTTTTCCATCAGTGTATGATTGTTCTTCTATTGTTCAAATAGAAGCTGCTAGTCAAAAAACTCCAACTGTATTTTTAGAGGGTACTGCTACTAGTGCTACTGTTACTGATAATGTAAATGGCTATTTATCTAAATATAGTGTACGTGATTATGCTAATAAAATAATAGAAATATTAAATAATAAAAAACTTTATAAAGAAGTATCAGAAAATGCATATAGAGATTTATATGTTAATTGGGATACAGTTATTCATGATGTTTATTCTATGTACAAAGAAATAATAAAAAATAAAAATAGTTAAAATGTAACTTAACTTACTATAATGCCATTAATAATTTTGCGGTCACAAATTGTGACCGCAAAATGAAAAAGGAATATTCTAAGGTCACAAATTGTGACCTTAAAAACAAAATATTCAAAACAATAACTAATTTATTATAAATTTAAAATTATATTCTAAGGTCCCAATTTGGGACCTTAGAAATAACACATTCACGGTAATAACTATAATTTATGGATTTAAAACAATATTCTAAGGTCCCAATTTGGGACCTTAGAAATAAGATATTCATGATAATAACTATAATTCATAAATTTAAAGTAACATTTTAAGGTCACAGTACTGTGACCTTAAAATACTAAAAGTTATATAAAAATTATTGCATTCAGTATATATTAATTATATAATATAACTTACATTAATTACTTGCCATGTTAATGTGACAATTTGGACGATAAAGTATACTTTTTAAGCAAGAAAAGGTATACATGATGCGGAATATATCTAATAGATGTATTCCGTTTTTTTAATTTAAAGAAACAAAAAATAATCATTAAATTATAATAAAATCATATCATAAAAAATAAAACTATAATCTTTCACTTAAACAATTTACTATAAAACAATTTAATGCTATAATCTAGTCATGAGGAGATATATATGAATAAGAGAATAGTATTATTACCAATAATTATAATAGATATAATCTTTATTTTTATCATTAAAAAATATTTTTTTCCTCATAGTTATATTAAATTTAAAGATTGGGATAAAGTAGATAACCTAATGATAGTGGCACATCCTGATGATGAAACACTCTGGGGATCATCATACCTAATAAAAGATAAATACTTAGTAGTATGTATAACATGTGGTAATAAAAGAGTTAGAGATAAAGAAATAGAAAGTGCTCTTAAAATAAGTAATGATGAAGTAGTATTTTTAAAAATGCCTGATAAAGTTCATGGTAAAAGAAGTGAATGGAAAAAAGAAAAGAAAAGAATCAAAAAAGAATTAGATTATATCATGCATAAAAAAGAATGGAATAACATAGTTACCCATAATAAACAAGGAGAGTATGGACACATTCATCATAAAATGACAAATAAAATAGTTACAAATATATATGAAGATAATCCAGTAGGAAACTTAAAATACTTTGGTAAATACTATTCAAAAAAGAAAATAAAAAATAAAACAGATAATAATGGTTTACTAGATGAATATACATATCATAAAAAACTAGAAATGATTGAAGTATATAAAAGTCAAAAATTCATTAAAAAAGCATTTAATCAAATGTTTAAATATGAAGATATAACTGATTATAAGAAAAAATAATGTTTGTATTGACAAACTAATGTTTGGTATAATACAATGATATTGGTGAAAGGTATGATATATTTAAAAAGTTTTACATTACTTGATGATAAAGAAGAAAATAATTATGTACTTGGTAGTGATATAAGAAATATATATAATAATTATTATCCTATTGGAATATTTAGTAGTAAGAGATTAACAAATATAAAATTTGGCTCTATTACATGCTTTTATGGTGGAAATGGTAGTGGAAAAAGTACAATATTAAATATCATATCTGAAAAGATAAATTCTAATAGAAAAACAGAAATAGATAAAGGATCATACTTTAATATATATGTGAAACATACATCATATGAAATGAGTTTTGAAACACCAATTACAATAAAAACAATAACTAGTGATGATGTATTTGATTATTTACTTGATATAAGAAGTATTAATACTCATATAAATCGTAGAAAAGAAAAATTAGCACATGATTTTTTAGAAAATAAATATAGTAATAGTGATACAATGTATTTTGATGACTTTGAGAGTATAAGAGATACATTAGATTCTAAAAGAAAGACTATGTCTAAATATATAAGAGATAGACTTGTTAATAATAATATAGTTGAGTCATCAAATGGTGAATCAGCATTAATGTTTTGGGAAAAAGAAATAGAAGAAGATAGTATTTATATATTAGATGAGCCAGAGAATAGTTTAAGTGCTGAAAATCAATTAAAACTAAAAAAATATATAGAAGATTCAGTAAGATTTTATAATTGTCAATTTATAATATCAACGCATTCACCATTCTTTTTATCAATGAAGGATACAGTTATTTATGATTTAGATAGTACTCCAGTTGAAACTAAGAAATGGACAGAACTTTCTAACGTAAAAATATATAAAGAGTTCTTTGATGAACATAAGAATGAGTTTAAGGAGGAATAGTATGTCAAAATATAATAAACTTGTAAGAGATAAAATACCAGAAATAATAGAAAGTAATGGTGAAAAGCCTATCACAAGAATATTAGATGATGTAGAATACAATGAAGAACTAATCAAAAAACTAAATGAAGAATATCATGAAGTAGTTGAAGCAAATGAAGAAAGCATTATTGAAGAACTTGCTGATATGTTAGAAGTAATGGAATCAATTGCTGAACTACATAACAAAACACTAGAAGATATATTAGATGCAAAAGAAAAAAAGAAAATCAAAAGAGGAGGATTTTCTAAAAAATTATATTTAAAAGGTGTAGAAAAATAAAAATTATGTCAACATTCTTGATATAATTTTTTTTAATATGTATAATGGAATAGGTGAAGTGAAATGAAAGATATAAGACTATTAAAATTAGCAAATACAATTAAATTAAATGAAAATTTCACTAAATATTTAGAAAATGCTGAATTAAAAGAAGTACTTCTAAATAAGAAAACTAATAAGATGACTATAGTTATCATTAATGATTTTTTATTTCCAATAGATATGTTTCATGAATTATATGAAAAAGGTACTACTTTAGATGGTGTTGATAAAATAAGATATAAATTCATTATTAAAGAGAATAATAAATACTTTAAAGAATACTTTTTATATTACTTTGATATATTAGTTAAATCATGTCCAATGCTTGAATGTATAAAAAAAGATAAAATTACTTTTGATAATAATAGTGTTAATATTGAAGTATTAAATAATGCTGAAAAAAATAAGATAGAAGAACTTACTGATAAAATAGAAGTATTTTTAAGTGATATGGGTTTTGATGATATAAGTGTTAAAGCAACTATTAATGAAAAAGAAAGAGAAAAATTTAAAGAATCATTAATAGAAGTACATGATGAAGTTAAAAGTAAAAAGACAAGAACTACTATTAAAGGTAGTCCTATTGCTGGAGAAACATCACAAATAAAGAATTTGATTGCTGCTGAAGATAGAGTTATATTAATTGCTAAAATATTTGGCGTTGATTCAAAGAGTACCCAAAGTGGTTGGTTTATTATATCACTTAAATTAACTGATTATACAGATAGTATTGTTGCTAATATTTTTACTAAAAAGCAAGAAGAATTTGATTATTTACTTTCTACTCTTAAGAAAGATAAATGGTTTAAATTTAAAGGAATTACTAAGTATAACGTAAGAAGTAATGATTATGAATTTAATGTTAATGATATAGAAACATATGAGAAAACTGAAACTAAAATAGAAGATAATGCACCTGTTAAAAGAGTGGAATTACATGCTCATACTATGATGAGTCAAATGGATGGTTTAACAAGATTAGATTTAGGTGCTCATACATGTGAACTTGTAAGTAGAACAATAGATATGGGATATAGGGGCGTAGCAATTACTGATCATAATGGTTGTCAGGCTTTTCCAATTGCATATCAAATTATTAAGGGATACAATAAAGGTGTTAGAAAGAAAGTCAAAGAAACACTTGATAACTTAAAGAGTGAACTTAATGATAACTTAACTGAAGAAGAGAAGATAGAACTTAATAAAAAAATAGAAAAAGCAGAAAAAGACGTAGAAAATCCACCAATATTTAAAGGTCTTTTTGGAACTGAACTTACTCTTGTTGATGATACAGTTAAGATAGTAGTAAAAGGAACAGACTTACCACTTGAAGGAACAGAATTTGTAGTATACGATACAGAAACAACTGGATTTAATGCCGCTAATGGAGATCAAATGATTGAAATAGGTGCGGTTAAAATAAAAGATGGAGTTATTACTGATAGATTTGATAAATTTATTAATCCAGGAAGACATATACCAGATAAAATAACTGAACTTACATTTATAACAGATGAAATGGTTAAAGATGCAGATGATGAAGGAATAGTTACAAAAGAATTTTTAGATTGGGCAAAAGATGCTCCAATGGTTGCTCATAATGCTAAATTCGATATTTCATTTATTGAAATGGCTATGAAAAAATATAATCTTGGAGAGTTCAATAACGCAGTAATTGATACATTAGAACTATCAAGAGCACTTGATCAAGGATTTGCAAGACATAGTTTATCAGCACTTGTTAAAAGATACAATGTTCCATGGGATGAAGAAAGTCACCATAGAGCAGACTATGATGCTGAAGGTACAGCGCTTGTATTTCATAAAATGTTACAAAAATTAATAGGTCAAAATTATGATACAGTTAATTCACTTGAAAGATTAATTCCTAAAGATGAAATACATAAATTTGGTAGAACATTCCATTTCAATGCAATAGCCTTAAATAGAACAGGACTTAAAAATTTATTTAAAATTATATCACTTGCGAATACTACATATTTATATAAAACACCTAGAATTTTAAGAAGTAAACTTAATGAGTTAAGAGAAGGATTACTTATTGGTAGTGGTTGTTATGAAAGTGAAGTATTTATAGAAGCAAGAAGTAAAGATGGAGAAGAACTTACAAATATAATTAACTTCTATGATTATGTAGAAGTTCAACCACCAGAAGTATATGATCATTTAATACAAACAAGTGATTTTGCTAATGTATTTGAACTTAAAACACATATAAAGAAAGTAATTGATGCTACTAAGAGTGCAGGAAAGATAATTGTTGCGACAGGAGATGTGCATCATTTTACAAGAGAAGATAAAATATATAGAGAGATTATTGTTAATCAAAGAGTTCCAGGTGGTGGAAGACATCCTCTTGCTAAAAGTAATATAACAAATATACCATCACAGCACTTTAGAACTACTGAAGAAATGCTTAAAGATTTTGATTTCTTAGATGAAGATTTAGCATACGAAATAGTAGTTACTAATACAAATAAAATATGTGATATGGTAACTGAGTTTGAAGTAATTATGGATACAAAAGGTATTCCATTTAGTCCAAGAGTTAAAGCTGATGATGGAGAAACTTATCTTGATTGTCCAAGAGTAGTTACAGATCTTGTATTTGATAAAGCACGTTCTTGGTATGGAAGTCCACTTCCACATAATATTGAAGAAAGAATTTCTAAAGAGTTATATGGAGATGCAGTATATAATTATTGGTATAATAGATTAAAGAGTGAAAATGAAGGTATAAGTGAAAATGAACTTATAGAAAAAACATTTGATAATTTACATGAAACACTTACTTCTGGTTTTGATAAAGTTAAAGAATTAATTGGTGAAAAAGTTAAGAGTGAATGGACAGAAGAAGACGGAGAACTTAATGAAAAGAGTTTAGCTACTAAGGTTAAGAAAGAACTTGGAGGTATTATAGGTGGTGGATTTGATCCAATATATTTAATTGCTCAAAGACTTGTTAAACACTCTAATGATGATGGATACATTGTTGGATCAAGAGGTTCTGTTGGTAGTAGTTTTGTAGCAACAATGATGGGTATTACAGAAGTTAATCCATTACCAGCACACTATAGATGTTTAAAATGTCAAACAAGTTTATTTAATGATGAAGAAGGTAAGCCTTTAGGTTCTACTTATTCAAGTGGATTTGATTTACCTGATAAGAAATGTCCTAATTGTGGAGAGTACATGAAGAAAGATGGACAAGATATGCCATTTGCTACTTTCCTTGGATTTAATGCAGATAAAGTTCCAGATATAGACCTTAACTTTTCAGATTTGAATCAAGCATCAGCTCATGAATATACAAAAGTACTATTTGGTGTTGATAATGTTTATAGAGCAGGTACTATTGGTACTGTTGCTGAAAAGACAGCTTATGGATTTGTAAGAGGTTACTTTGAAGATAAAGGAATTTTAGATAAAAGAAGTTGTGAAATAGAAAGACTTGCTATTGGATGTACTGGTGTTAAAAGAACAACAGGTCAACATCCAGGTGGTATAGTAGTTGTTCCAGATTATATGGATGTAAGTGATTTTACACCATTCCAATTTCCAGCAGAAGATCCAACTTCAGCATGGAGAACTACTCACTTTGATTACCATTCAATTGAAGAAAATCTGCTTAAACTAGATATTTTAGGACACTCAGATCCAACACAACTTAGACTTATTCAAGACTTAAGTCATACTAATGTACTTGATGTTCCACTTGATGATAAAGATACAATGAGTATATTTACAAGTACTAAAGTACTAGGAGTTACTAATGAACAAATAATGTGTCCAACTGGTACACTTGGTATTCCAGAATTTGGTACTCCATTTACAATAGGTATGGTTGCTGAAACTAAGCCAACTACTTTTGCAGAACTTGTTAAAATATCAGGACTTTCTCATGGTACTGATGTATGGCTAGGTAATGCAAGAGATTTATGTACACCTGATGAAAATGGTAATATAAAAGTTCCATTTAAAGATGTAATTGGTTGTCGTGATGATATAATGGTATATTTAATGTATAAAGGTATGAAGCCAATAAAAGCATTCAAAATAATGGAATTTGTTCGTAAAGGAAAAGCATCAAAAGATCCAGCTACATGGGCAGAACATAGAAAAACAATGGAAGAAGCAGGTATTGAAGAATGGTACATTGATTCTTGTCAAAAGATTAAGTACATGTTCCCTAAGGCACATGCAGCGGCATATGTAACAAGTGCATTTAGAATTGCATGGTATAAAGTTCACATGCCAGCATACTTCTATGCATCATGGTTTAGTACAAAAGCAACAGACTTTGATATAGAGTCTATGATAAAAGGCTATGATGATATTAAAAATAGAATAATTGAAATTAAAAATAAAGGTTATGAAGCGACTAATAAAGAAAATGGCGTTCTTGAATGTCTTAACGTGGCACTTGAAATGTCCGCAAGAAATATAAAAGTTGCACCATTTGATTTATATAAAAGTAAAGGCCTTACATTTGATGTACAAGATGATAATACAATTATTCCACCATTTATAACAATTGATGGTCTTGGTGAAACTGTTGCTAAAAATATAGAATCAGAAGCAAAGAAGCATCCATTTATAAGTATTGAAGACTTCCAAACAAGATGTAAAGTTTCTCAAACACTTATAGATAAAATGAGAGCAATGGGTATCTTCAACAGTATGCCAGAAAGCTCACAATTAAGTTTATTTGATTTCTAAAAAGTTGACAAAAATAGTCAGCTTTTTGATTAAACTCAAATAAGAACAAATGTTCGCTTGCGGGGGGGTAATTTATGCTATACTTACTAATGAAAGTAGGGTAGATAAATTATGAAAGATAAGAAAATTTTAATTGTGACATCTCTCGTATTGTTATTACTTTTAACAACAGGGCTTTCTTATGCATACTTTAGTACTGCAGTAAAAGGAAATGGTAATGCAAAAGACATGGTAGTGGAAGCAGGCACATTGAAGCTCACTTATATTGATGGACCAGCAATAAATGCACAAAATATTAAACCAGGATGGTCAGTAACAAAAGAAGTGTCAGTAAAGAATAATGGTACATTAGATACAAATTATAATATTATTTGGCAATCATTAACAAATGGAATCATCAATGATGAACTAGTTTTAAGTGCTACTTGTCAAAGATTAAATTCAGCTGGTACAGTAGAAGGAACATGCGAATCAATATCACAAGCACCAATAAAAGACACAATAATAAGTAAAAATATATCAATAGAATCTAGTATAACTCATAAGTATACATTCACAATTCTTTTCAAAGAAACAAATGCAGATCAAAATTATAATCAAGGTAAACAATTTAATGGTGTACTTGGAATAGAAGAATATAAAGATACAGCAGTTTATTGTACATTTGATGGTGAGCTTACACAAGGAGCAGAGTATGTTAATGGTCAGTATACTTATAGGTATATGCAGGAATCAGGTGATGGAAATTTATGGAATAATATAATGGATGATGGCTGGGGAGTAAAAATAAATGATTATACTGCTGATATAATAACAAGTAAATTATGTACATACATAAATGATAAGCCTATAGTTTCAATGAGTCATATGTTTTCTAGCGCTTTAGCAAGTTTTGTAGATTCAAGTAGTTTTGACACAAGTAATGTAAAGAATATGACGTCGATGTTTACAGAAAGTAAAATTAAAGATTTAGATTTTAATAATTTTAATACAAGTAATGTAATTGATATGAGTGAGATGTTTGCTTATAGTAGATTTACATCATTGGATTTAAGCAGTTTTGATACGAGTAATGTTATTGATATGCATGGTATGTTTTATGAAAGTATATCTACAGTTATAAATGGTTTAGGCCGTTTTGATACAAGTAATGTAAAGGATATGACTAATATGTTTAATTATAGTCGAGCCACAACACTAGATGTAAGCAATTTTGATACATCAAATGTTATAAATATGAGTAATATGTTTTCTAGTAGTCAAACCACAACTTTAGATGTAAGTAATTTTGATACAAGTAGTGTTACAGATATGGGCAGTATGTTTTACAATAGTAAAGCTATAACATTAGATTTAAGTAACTTTGATACAAGCAATGTAGAGAATATGTCGGATATGTTTTCATCATCCGCTAATCTTAAAACAATATATGTAAGTAGCGAATTTAATGCTGATATAGTCACTAATGGTGATAATATGTTTTATGAATGTTTCAATCTAGTTGGTGGTGCAGGAACAACATGGGATTCAAATCATACTAATGCTGATTATGCTCATATTGATGGTGGAACAAGTAATCCAGGATACTTCACTGACATTGCTGATAAAAAATAATGTTAAGATAATTAATAATTGGTACTAGAAATAGTATCTTTTATATTGTATAATTTATTATGATGATAGGAAGTGAAAAGATGAATAAAAAAGGATTTACATTAGTTGAATTACTTGCGGTGATAGCGATACTTGCAATATTAGTTCTTGTAGCTGTACCAAATGTACTTAGTATGTTTAATAAAGCTAAAAAGGATGTATTTTTGACCGATGCTAAAAATGTTTATAAAGAAATTTCTAAAAAGTATATTAGTGAAAGTATGAGAGGTAATAATATTAGCTCTATATCAAATGATAATAATAAACTTGATATGGATACAAGTGATTTAAAATACAATGTTAAATTAGATAGTAAAGGAAATATTAAGTCATTTGAAGTAAGTAATGATACATATTGTATAAGTGGAAAGTTTAATAATTTAGGTGAACTTACTACTGATAAAATAACTGAAGGAAAATGTATTGATACTGGCGATAAAACTGATGATGATAATCCATCTATGCCACAAATATATGAGTGTACTTATGATGGAGAACTTACTCAAGGAAGCGAATATATAAATGGTGTCTATACATATAGATATAAGCAAAGTTATAAAACTGAAATTGGTCCAGTTGCTGGAGATGGTTGGTTTAATATTGATACTGATGGCTGGGGAATTACATTAACTAATAAAAGAGATACATCACCTGTTAATGATAAAATATGTACTAGTATAAATGGAAAACCACTTGTATCAATGGCTGGAATGTTCATAGAAAGTAGAGCAAGTAGTATAGACTTAAATGGTGCTGATACATCAAATGTTATAGATATGAATGCGATGTTTAAAAGTTGTTCATCTTCTAGTATCAATTTAAATAATATTAATACAAGTAATGTATCAAATATGGCTTTTATGTTTTGGAACACAAGTATTGAATCTCTTGATTTAAGTAGTTTTGATTTAAAAGATGGAGTAAATTTATCATTTGTTTTTAGAAGTTCTAATTTAAAAACAGTGTATGTTAAAAATAATGAAGTTTTAAATAAATTTAATGATAGTGATGTTACTGGAAAAACTGATCTGAATTTCATAATTAAATAAAAAATTTGATAAAAATTAGAAAAGAAACAATATATGAAGTGTGATATAATATTTTTGGTGGTTTTATGAAAGTAGTAGTTTTAGGAAGTAGTAGTAGTGGAAACTCTACATTTGTTAGTATAAATAATATAAAATTCTTAATAGATGCAGGTCTACCTTTTGGAAAACTTAAAGATGCATTATATGAAATAGGTGAAAGCCCTGAAGATTTAAATTTCATAATCGTAACACATGCTCACTCTGATCATGTAAGAAGTCTTCATTCATTTAATAGAGTTTATAATACTAAAATATATATGTCTATTGAAACATTTAATGAATATAATAAAAAAGATTGCATAAAGAATTATGAATTTTTTGATGAATTTGATAATATTATGGGAATTAAGTTTACTAAAATACCTATAAGTCATGATAAAAAAGGATTTGGATTCGTATTTGAATATGATAACAAATCACTGGCATATATGACTGATACAGGTATGATACATTCTAGGTATCATGAGAAACTTAAAAATAAAACAATATACTTACTTGAAAGCAATCATGATGTTGAAATGGAAATGAATGGTAAGAAATTTGAATACATTAAGTATAGAAATATAGGTGATGAAGGACATTTATCTAATGAAGATTGTGCGATGTATTTAAATCACTTTATAGGACCTAATACTAAATATATAATGCTTGTTCATATAAGTGAAAATGATAATACATATGAAAAAGCATATGAAGTAAACAGAGAAAGTATTGATTCAAATATACCAATATATATAGCTTATAAAGATAAAGTTAGTGAACTTATTGAAGTATGATATACATTTATTAAAAAATATGTTATTATTACAATAGGAGGGAGAATAAAATTATGAAGAAAAAGAAAAATACAGAAGATTCAGGGGATGTTGCATTTGTTTTAGGAATATGTATTGGGTTATGTGTAGGATTATTATTATCAATTGCTTTTAATGATATACTTTATCTTCCATTATATTTAGTAGTTGGACTTACATTTGGTATTGCGATTTCAGGAGAAAAAATAGAATTAAAATGGTCAACTAAAGATAAGAAAAGTAAGCCAATTATTAGATTTGATGTTAATGCTAAATTAGAAAATGAAACAACACCTAAAAAAATATTAATTCAAAGTATCAGTAGTGCTGTTGTTGTAGGAATAATAATATTTTTATGTTCAACATGTTTTAGAGATGCATTTAGTCATTTAATAGAAGTATATGATAAGATGAATACTAGAGAAATATTAGAATCTATTTTATTATTGTTACCATTCTTATATATAATTATTATTCTATTGAAATTCTTACCTTATGCGTTTAATGATAATAAAAAAGATAAATAAATTGTTATGAAGAGGCTATTATGTAAAATAATATGCCTCTTTTCTTTTAAAAATAATCCTAATGTGATAAAATTAGATAGGTGGATGAAAATGTATAGAAAAACATTTGTAGAAGTAAATATTGATTCATTAAGAAATAATGTATCAAACATAATAGAAAAATATAATAATTATAAATATTATATAGCAATGGTTAAATCTAATGCATATGGACATGGTTATTATATAGTAAATGATTTAATAGAGTGTGGTATTAATTACTTTGCTGTGTCATCATTAGAAGAAGCACTTGAAATAAGAAAATATAATAAAGATATACCTGTATTATGTGTAGAACCTATTGAACAGGATAGTGTAGATATAGCAATTAAAAATAATATAACACTTACTATTGTGAGTTATGATTATATAAGTAAATTAATTCATAAAAATAAATCTAAATATAAAGTTCATATTAAAATAGATACTGGTATGAATAGAATTGGTATAAGTGATAAAGATGAGTTTAATAAAGTGATTAGTCTTTTAAAGAAAAATGATAATGTGTATTTAGAAGGATTATTTACTCATTTTGCTACTCCTGGTATTAATGATAGATATTTTGATATGCAAGTTAATAATTTTAAGAATATAACTAGTGATATTGATTTAAAAAGTATACCAATAGTGCATTTAAGTAGTAGTTTTATTTTACTTGCTCATCCTAAAATTGAATTTGCAAATGGTGTTAGATTTGGAACTATATTATATGGTTATGATATTAGTCCTCATACACTTAGTAATAATCCTAAAGATATACTTAGAAAGATAAGAAATAAATATTTAATAAAGAAATATAACATTAGTAAGACGTATAGTGATGTTAATATTAAACTTACACCAGCATTAAAAGTTAAAACTAATATTATACAAATAAAACATATACATGCAGGTGATAAAGTAGGATATGGTATGCTTTATACAGCAAGTAAAGATGAAGTAATAGCGACAATCCCTATTGGATTTGATGATGGTATTGGTATAGCACATATAAATAGATATGTAATTATAAATAATAAGAAATATCCTGTTATTGGTGAAATATCTATGTGCATGATGAGCATACTAATAGATGATAGTGTAAAATTAGGTGATGAAGTAACTGTTTTAGGAGATGGTATAACACTTGGTATGATATCAAGGTTAAATAATACATCTATTCATAATACACTTGTTAATATAGGTAAAACATTACCTAGAGTGTATATAAAAAATAATAAAGTGGTAGACATAGTAGAATACAGAAATGAGGTAATAAAATGAGTTTAAAAAGTATGATGTTTAAGAAAATAAAAGCAATTAATTATGAAAAATTAAATAAGTTAAGTAGTGATATTGCTAAACGTAATAATAAAAGTAAATGTTATGTTAAAAGAGATATGATTAAAAACTTTATTAAATATGGTATAGGATATACTGATTATTTAAAAGGTGATTATATTAATTTAACAGAAGAACAAAAGAAAACATATGTAACAACTAAAAGTTTTTATAAGATGTTAAAGTATTTAAATGATGAAGATTATATTGCTGTTATGAGAGATAAAATATTATTTAATAAAGTATTTAGAGATTATATAAAACGTGATTTTATTGATTTAAGAGTGGCAACTCCTGATGACTTAAAGAAATTTATAAAAGGTAAAAAGCATGTATTTGCTAAACCACCTAAAGATTTTGGAGGACATGGTATTGAAAAAATAGATGTAAGTGATGTTAAAGATGCTAGTATATTACATATTGATCTTATGAATAAAGGATTATATTTAGTAGAAGAAGAAATAATACAACATCCTGAACTTGATAAATTAAATCCATATGCGGTTAATTCATTTAGAATAGTTACTCTTGTTAAAAATAATAAAGCATATATACTAGCAAATGCTCTTCGTATTAATATTGATGATGCTATTGCTATAGGATGTAGTGATGCATATATGAGACTAAATGAGGATGGGAAAATATGTAGTAGAGTAGTAGATGATGTAGCAAACGTATATACTGAACATCCTATTGCTAAGATTAAGTTTGATACAGTTACTGTTCCTTATGTAAAAGAAGCATTTGATATGGCTTTAAAAGCAGCACTTGAAGTACCTGAAGTTAGATATGTTGGATGGGATATAGCAATAACTAAAGATGGACCTGTTATTATGGAGGGTAATGAATATCCAAGTTATGGACTTGTTCAATATTATTTATTTAATGATGAACATGAAGGACATCTTTCTCAAATATCTAAAATCTTAGGTAAAGATGAGATGAAGAAGATGAAACTATGAAGAAACTAAAAAAGAATACATTTATACAAGGAACACTTATTACATCAATTATATTAATTATTATTAAAATATTAGGTGCATTATATGTAATACCTTTTTATGGAATAATTGGTACTAATGGTGGAACATTATATAGTTATGCTTATAATATATATAATTTATTCTTAAATATTTCTACAGCAGGTATACCTATTGCTATATCTATGATAATAAGTGAATATTTAGCATTAGATAAATTAGATGCTAAAGAAAGAGCATATAAAATAGGTAAAAAGATGATAGGCATTCTTGCTATAATATCATTTTTAGTAGTGTTTTTAGGAGCGGATTTAATTGCTAAATTTATAATTAGTGATGTAACAGGTGGTAACTCTATAAGTGATATAGCGAGTGTTATAAGAGCTGTTTCATTTTGTTTAATAATAATACCATTCTTAAGTGTTTTAAGAGGATATATGCAGGGACATAAGTTTATTACTCCAACTTCATATTCACAGTTAATTGAACAAATTGTTAGAATACTTGTAGTACTTTTAGGTTCATATATAACAATAAAAGTACTTAATAAAGGCGTAACAAGTGGTGTTAGTATTGCATTACTTGGTGCTTTCTTTGGTGGACTTTTTGCATATATATACTTACTTATTAAAGTTAAAAAGAATAAGAGTGAGTTTCCAATAAGTAAAAAAGAAGATAAAATCACTGACAGAGAAATATCTAAAAAGATACTTAAATATTGTATACCACTTATAATGATATCTATAGTAGATAACCTATATACAATAGTTGACGTTAAACTTATCATAAAAGGATTAAATATGGTAGGTTATACAGCTATAGAAAGTGAAATGATGTCATCACTTGTGTCAACTTGGGCACCTAAAATATGTACTGTAATTATTGCTATTGCAATATCACTTACGACTAATATAATTCCACATGTAACATCAGCTTTTGTTAAAAAAGATATGATAGAAGTAAATAGAAGATTCAATCAAGCAATAAGTACAATGCTTATAATAACTATACCTATGGCATTAATGTTACTTATTTTATCAAATGAAAGTTATACATTATTTTATGGCGCTAGTGAATATGGAAGCACAGTACTTAAAGTTTCAGCAATAAGTCATATATTCTTTGGAGTATGGAGTGTAATAAATACATCTCTTCAAAGTATGAGAAAATTTAAAATAGTATATATAAATTCAATTGCAGGTTTAGTATCAAATGCACTTTTAGATATACCACTTATATTAATATTTGATAGAGTAGGATTACCAGCTTATATAGCAACAATAGTATCAACAATAATAGGTTATTCAATATCAATAACAATCGCATTAATATATCTAAAAAAAGAAATGAAATTTACATATAAACCAACAATAGATTTACTAAAAAAACTAATATTACCATCAATATGCTTAATAGTTCCACTTATTTTATCAAAATTATTTATTAAATTCAATTATACAAGATTTACTTCACTTGTAAGTCTTGCTATACACGGAATGATAGGTGTAATAATATACTTAACAATCGCATATAAAAATGGATCTATTAATGATACAATAGGTAATACATTTATTGATAAAATATTGTCAAGATTACATATAAAGACTAGAAAAAATTAATTCTAGTTTTTAAATTCTTAAATATGTGCTATATTATTAGTAGCAGTATTAAATATAAATTGAAGGGTGAATAAAATGAAAAAAAGAGCAATATTAATAGATGGTAATAATCTATTATTTAGAAGTTATTATGCTACTGCATATAATGGTAATTTAATGAAAAATAGTAAAGGTTTTCCTACTAATGCATTATTTGGTTTCATAAATATGATGAATAAAATAATTAATGAAGAAAAACCTGAATACATAATGGTAGCTTTTGATACAGGACATAATTTTAGAAAAGATTTATGTGATACATATAAAGATGGTAGAATTGAAACACCTAATGATTTAAAGATTCAATTTCCTGTTGCTAAAAAGATATGTACACTTCTTGGTATAAAATATATAGAATGTGATAATTATGAAGCAGATGATATAATTGGTACATTTGCTCGTATGGCTGATGAAGATAAAAATTATAATGCTACTATAATAAGTAGTGATAAAGACTTGTTACAACTTATAAGTGATGAAGTAGATGTTAAACTATTAAAACAAAAAGATTATATACTTATGAATCAAGAAACTTTCTTTGAATACTATGGTATAAAACCTATTAGAATGATAGATTTAAAAGCACTTATGGGAGATTCTAGTGATAATATACCTGGTGTTAAAGGAATAGGTGAAAAAACTGCTTTATCATTACTTACTAAATATGATAATTTAGATAATTTATATAATCATTTAGATGAATTAACACCTAGAACAAGAGAAAAATTAATAGAAGACAAAGAAAGTGCATACTTTTCATATAAACTAGCAACAATATATAAAGAAGTACCTTTTGATTATACATTTGAAAGTATTAAATATAATAAACCAGATATAACAGGACTTATAGAAGAATATAAAGAACTTGAATTTAATTCATTCTTAAAAAGTCTAAATAAAAATACAGAAGAAATTAAAACAAATTTAGAATATGAAATAGTTAAATCAAAGATAGAAATAGATGGTATTAAGAGTTTATATATTGAACTTGATGAAACTAATTATCATAAAGCAGGATTTATAGGTGCTGCTATATATGATGGACGTAAAGCATATTATTTTGATTTACCAAGTTTATTATTAAATAGTGATTTACTTAAAGATATAACTGCTACATTTGATAATAAAAAGAATATAGTATTTATGAATAGATATAATGTAAATATTAATGATTCATTTGATATATTTATAGCATCTTATTTACTTGAATATAATGTTAAAGATGATATTGCTTATTTAGCATCTACTTTTGATAGAAATATTGCTTTTTATGATCAAATAATAAGTAAAAAGAATAAATTAAGTGATGAAGCAATAAGAAGTTCAATAGTATCTAAAGCTATATTTATATATGATACTTATCAAGAATTTAAAGATAAACTTGTAAGTGAAGAACTTGATTATTTATATATTGATATAGAAGGACCAC
This sequence comes from uncultured Bacilli bacterium, assembly GCA_934102215.1. Taxonomy (GTDB): domain Bacteria; phylum Bacillota_I; class Bacilli_A; order RF39; family UBA660; genus CAG-1000. The sequence continues at coordinate 20,133 of CAKOSH010000004.1, read as the reverse complement.
TTATTCGTATACTTGCTGATATGGAAATAAATGGTATTACTGTTAAAACTGATGTTATTGATGAACTTAAAAATGAACTTAATGAAAAAATACTTTTATTAGAGAGTAAGATTCATGAAGAAGCAGGAGTAGATTTTAATGTTGGTAGTCATAAACAAATAGCTGATATTCTTTATAATAAACTTATGTTACCTAAAGGAAAAGGTAAATATGCTATGTCAACATCACATGATGTATTAATTAAATTAAGACATTTAAATCCTATTGTTGATGATATTTTAGAGTATAGAGCATTAACTAAACTTGTTTCTACTTATTTAGATACATTTAATGGTTATGTTATGGAAGATGGTAAAATACATACTATATATAAACAAACTGGTACTAGAACAGGTAGACTTTCTAGTGTAGATCCTAATTTACAAAATATACCTGTTAGAAGTGAAGAAGGTAAACAAATAAGAAAAGCATTTATACCAAGTGAAAACTCTTATTTACTTTCTAGTGATTATTCTCAAATTGAACTTAGAGTACTTGCTCATATAAGTAATTCAAGAAGTTTAAAAGATGCATTTATTAATGGAGAAGATATACATACTCATGTCGCAAGTGATATATTTGATGTTCCTGAAAGTGAAGTTACAAAGAACATGAGAAGAACTGCTAAAGCAGTAATATTTGGTATTGTTTATGGTATTAGTGGTTATGGATTAGGTGAAAACTTAGATATAAGTCCTAGTGAAGCAAAGAAGTATATTGATAAATATTTAACTCTTTATCCAGAAGTAAATGACTATATGACAGAGATTGTTAAAAAAGCACGTGAAACTTCAACTGTTAGAACTTTATTTAATAGAAAGAGAACTATAGATGAACTTAATAATACAAATTATATGATTAGACAAATGGGAGAGAGAATTGCTCTTAACACACCTATACAAGGTACAGCTGCTGATATTTTAAAACTTGCTATGATAAGAATAGATGAAAGATTAAAAGAAGATAATCTTAAAACTAAAATGTTACTTCAAGTACACGATGAACTTATTTTTGATGTTCCTGATGATGAATTAAATGATGTAATTGAAATTGTAAGAGAAATAATGGAACATGTTTATAAATTATCTGTACCATTAAAAGTAGAAATTGATTATGGTAGAGATTGGTATGAAGCAAAATAGTTTTTTCTACTTGTAAGCAGATTATAATTTTGATATAATTATCTCATACTAAGGATGTGATAATTATGAAAGATAAAAAGATATATATATTGCTAGTGGTATCAATACTTATTACAGTTATTGGTGTTTCACTAGCATTTTTTGCGTTAAATATTATCGGTAATGAAAATGCAAAAGATGTTGTTATTACTACTGGTGACTTAAAGCTTTTACTTACAGATGGTAGTGCAGTATCACTTAATGATGCAAAACCAGGTGATTCAGTAACAAAGACAATTATTGTAAAAAATACTGGTACAAAAGAGATAAGTTATAATCTTGTATGGCAGAATCTTGTGAATGGTATTACTAATAATGAGTTAATAGTGGATGGTACATGTAAGAATTTAAATGCAAGTAATACAGAAGATGGAACATGTAGTGCAATATCAAAGAAAGCAGTTAAAGAAGGAAATATCACATCGAATATTCCAATTAAACCAGGGTATACTCATGAATATGTTGTTAGAGTTACTTTTAAAGATACAGGTACTCTTCAAAATTATAATTTAAATAAATCTTTCACAGGAAAAATAGGTATAACAGAATCATCAGCAAAGACAATCTATTGTACATTTGATGGAGAGCTTACACAAGGGGCAGAGTATGTAAATGGACAATATACTTATAGATATATGCAGGAAGGAAAAGGAGCAAGTTCTGGTTTAGGATGGGCTAATATAACTAGCGAAGGCTGGGGCGTACAATTAACTGATAAAGATAGCAAAAACGAAGTAACTAGTAATTTGTGTACTTATATAAATGATAAGCCAATTGTTTCAATGAGGTATATGTTTGCAGAAAGTCAAGCTACTACAATAGATTTAAGCAATTTTGTTACAAGTAATGTTACAAATGTAAAAGATATGTTCAATTTAAGCGAAGTCACTTCACTTGATTTAAATGGATTTGATACAAGCAATGTAACAAATATGTATGGCATGTTTTCAAATTGTTCATCTACAATATTAGATGTAAGCAATTTTAATACCAGTAATGTAACTAATATGAGTGGGATGTTTTCTGGTAGTCGGGCATCTGAATTAGATTTAAGTAATTTTGATACTCATAATGTTATTTCTATGACTGCTATGTTTATGGGAACCACAATTGACATTTTAGATTTAAGTAGTTTTGATACAAGTAATGTAAAAAATATAAATGCTATGTTTTGGACGAGTAGTGTAAAAACAATATATGTAAGTGATAAGTTTGTTATTGATAATGTTACTAATAGTGGGTCGATGTTTTCACAATCTTTGGTGGTGGGTGGAGCTGGTACTATTTATGATAAAAATCATGAAGACGCAGAATATGCTCATATAGATGGTGGAACAAATAATCCAGGATACTTTACTGATATTGCTGATAAGCCTGTTGAACCTTATTCTTTTAGTAATGATTCTTGGGCAACAATAGCTAAAGCTGTTAAAAATAATAATATAAGTAAATATAAAGTAGGTGATACTAAATTAGTTGGTCTTGGTACATATGGTTCACATATGGTGAGAATTGCAAATAAATCAACGCCAAGTGAATGTTCAGGTACTGGATTCTCACAAAGTGCTTGTGGATTTGTAGTAGAATTTACTGATATTGTAGCTGAACACGTAATGAAAGATACTGCTGATAATACTGGTGGATGGCCAGGAAGTAGTATGTATACATTTGTAAACACTGATTTATATAATTCATTACCATATATTTTAAAAAATGCAATAACTGATACAACAGTTGTATCAGGACATGGTAATACAGGCGAATCAAATTTTACATCTACTGATAAAATGTATTTGTTGTCGCCAGGGGAAGTATATAGTGATTGGTCTACATACCAATATTCTTCTGCTGATACTGCTAAGGATTTAACAAGGACACTAGACTATTATACTAATGCTAGTGTCACTACTAGTAGTTATAGTGGTGCGATAAAGAAGTATCAATCTAGTGCTGCTGATTGGTGGCTTCGTACGCCTGAAGTTGGTATAGCGTTTAGTCGTGTACAAAAAACTGGAGCACGAGCTGGAATTGTAGCTACTAGTCCATATGGCGTTTCCCCAGCATTTAGAATTGGATAAAATAAAATAATCAGGACTAATTAATCCTGATTTTCTTTTATATATATTGGAATATTTTGTATTTCTTGTTTATTTATATCTTCATAAATATATGAATAAAGTTCTGTAATTCTTTTTTCTATTCTTAAAGCATCATACTTAGTATTATACTTGTTAAGAATAGGTAGTGTTATTTCACTTTTAATTTCATTTAAATATTTTCTTCCTTTATCTGTGAAACCTAATATTCTTATATATTCTAAATATCTTACTTTCTTATTATCTTCTTTTGTGAATGAGCAAAATATATGATTTAACATTCTTGATATCTTATTATAAGTATATCTTTTAGTTTTAATATTTTTGATAAGTTCATCTAATGAATTAGATTTTAATATTGCTTTTTTAATTCTTGTATTTAGTCCTTCATCTACATCAACATACTTTTCTAAATCTTCTTCTGTTAATATTTTATATTTTAAATATTCAAAATACTTTGTTTCAAGAACTTTATCTTTTAATAATTCATATACATTGTTAGGTACTTTATCTTTTATATTTTGTTTATTTAAGAGTCTAGTTCTTATATTTGATGCAGATACTACTTTAGCATTTGAATCTAGATCGTGATAATTACTTGTTCTTTTAATATTATAAACATCCATGAAATAACCATTTCTATATATTTCTTTTAGATAGCTAAGAGCAAGTAAGTCATTTGGTTCAGTTATACTTATATTGCAAAGTTCATTTAATGCTTTGTTAAGAGCAGTAGGGTAACTTATTCCTTCATTAAGATATTTTTTAGTTATTATATCAAAATTTATATCTTCAACTTGATATCTTGCGGCTTTTTTAATACTCTCTATGTCTTCGCGTTCACTTCCAAAACATAATACATCAACATATAATTTATTTAATAGGGCAACTGAATATCTTGCGAATATATCACTACTTTGAGTAGCATAAACATATGGAAGTTCTATAACAATATCAATTCCATTTTCAAGTGCTACTTTTGTTTTTTGCCACTTATTTAATACAGATAATTCACCTCTTTGTGTAAAAGTACTACTTAAACATGCGATAATAATTGGGCTATCATATTTCTTTTTAATCTTATTAATTTGATATAAGTGTCCGTTATGAAATGGATTATATTCACATACTATTCCTACTACTTTTCTCATTACTATTATAATCTCCTTACTAAAGCTTTTACTGATTCAGTTTTACTAATGTTACTTCTATAAAGAAGAGGATTACTATTAATCATTCTATATCCTTTATATCTAAGTAACATATTTTTATCAAAGAAATCATTACCAATTGTATATATTGATTCTTCTGTTATAGATTCTTTAGATGCGATAATATCTATACCATCTGCTTTATCCATTTTTTCACTAAAAACAAGTAAATGAAAGAATGGGGTAGAACATAAATAATTTAATTCTTCTTGTATTTGATTTAATTTATCTAAATTATCTGCATTAATAGTGCATATAATATCACATACTTCATTTAGATCAGTTGTTACATTACCATAGAAATCTTTAAATAATATACTTTTTAATATACCAAGTTTATTTATATACTTTAATATCTTTAATAATGAACTATTAAGAACTGGATGAAAGAATATTATATTGTCATCTTTATCAAATATAGCTCCACCATTATTACATATTAAATAATTATATGGTATATGATATTTCTCTGTTTCACTTTTAAGTGAATTGAAACTTCTTGCGGAAGCGAGAGAGAATATATTGCCTTTGTCTATGAATTCTTTTACTGCATCTATATTACTACTTATAATTCTTTTACTATTATGTTTATTAAATGTACCATCGTAATCACTAACAAGCAGTTTTTTCACTTTTAACCCCTCTTTTTTTAATTAAATATATGTTTAATTATATCAAAAAAGTATGATTTATACAAATTTATTATGAAAATAGTTAAATTCTCTTGATATTTTTCTTAATTTATGAGAAAATACATAAGCAAATGAAAATTTATAGCATGACTAAGGGAGGAATAAAAATGAAATTAAATATTACTTTATTCGGTGCTTTACCTTTTAGAAGAATTAGTAAAACTGCTAAAAGACAAAGAAGAACTCATTTAAAGAAAACAGCTCCTACTGTATCAACTTGTAGTAATTGTGGAGCAACAGTAGCACCTCATAGAGCTTGTACTAAATGTGGTTATTATAAAGGAAAAGAAGCAATTAAAGTTCAAAAAGAAGAAACAAAGTAGTCAATTAAATATTGACTTTTTGTTTGTTAAAATATTCTTGATTTTGCACTCCTTAGATTGTATAATTGTTATAGAATAGGAGTGGTTTTAAGTGGTATTTAAGAATAGAACTGGGTTTACTTTGATTGAACTTTTAGCAGTAGTAGCAATTATTGGTTTGCTTGGTACTATTGTTGCTGTTTCTGTAACTAAAGTATATAATGATAGTATTAAAAAGACTATGATAGTTCAAGAAAATAATGTAGCTAATACATCTAAAATATATTTAGAAGATTATTGTTTTGAACCTGTTGATAGTTCTTATGTGTGTCCTTCTTCGTATAATAATTACACTAGTAATAAATATATATGTTTAGATGATTTACAAGATAATAAATTTGGTAATTATATAAATAAAGTAACTTATAAAAAAGATGAATGTAAAGGTATTATAACATTTGATAAAAATGAAGATGGTGATTATGTTGTACCAACTGTTTATTTATATTGTGGTAATCCTGATACTGGTGAATATGGTTATATAACTGATGAAGCTCTAAATCCTGGATTATATCCTAGATGTAATATTAAAATTAATAATGATATGTATTATCTTTCATTAATGGAAGAGAAATTAAGTGAAATTCATTCAATACTTCAAAGAGAAAATGAATTAATAGTTCAAGCAAGTAATGATACTAACCTAGAAGAAGATATAAAAGCAATTAAAGAAGAAATTAATAGTCTTAATAATGAAATAAATAATGTGTATAATTATGAATATTTAGGTTCTAAGATATTACAGCCTAATAATGAATTAACTGGTAAATATGTTGTTAAGATTGTTAGTCCTAGTAATTTAAAAATAGATAGTTTTACATTTAGTGATTATGATAAAGATTTAAATATTGTTTATGAAGCAATAAGAACTGTATCATATTTTAGATCAAGTTTAGGCGCTGAAATAAATGCTCTTGAATATAGACTTTCATTTTATGGGTGCAGTGATAAAGAATGTAAATTAGATGTTGTCTTAAATATGGTTAAAAGAATATATGAATTATCTTATAGAACTACTTATTCTACTACTGATAGTGATGATGATCGTTTGTCTATTGATATGGAAGTACAAAAGTTATTTGATAATTTAGATGTATTTTCTAAAAATATGAGTGATAGTTCAATAAGTAAAAATTCTATATTTAAAAATGGTGATAATGTATTAACTAAAGCTAGTAGTAAAAAAGTTTATGATGATGCAGCTGAATATATTAAAAATAATAGCAAAAAAGATTTAACAGGAAGTGATGTATGGCAAGATGAAGTTTCAATGCTTCAAACAGCTAGTGGTGCTCTTAACGATGTGATAAATATGTCTTATCGTATGCATGAATTAATGACAAGTTGTAGTAATGGAACAAATACTTCAAGTGATATAAAGAGTTATGATGATGAACTTACTGCTTTAATTAAAGGAATTGATGATGTTAAAAAAGATATTGCTTTTAATGGAATTTTATTATTTGGTGATAGTGATTATTATAGTGATTATTTATTATATGATATACATGATGATAGTTTAAGTAGTATAAGTTGTGCTAATTATAATAGTAATAGTTTAAATATTATAAAAAATTATCAAAGAAAAATGAATTTAAATATGGTTAGTTTAAATGCTAATAATTCTAAAGCTGAAAAACTAATTACTTTCACTAAATGTAAAGATAATAATTGTATTGTAAATTCTGTTAAAGATATATTAAATAGTATGCTTGAACTTGCTACTAGTGCGGTTAGTGGTAGTGATAATGAAAGAGAAGAATATAATATTCAATATGTTACTTATTTTAAAGCACTAAATCATATAGCTGAAATAACTGAAAATAATAGTTATTCTGCGAGTTCTTTAGGAGTAAGTAATACTAATCTTTCAAGTGTAAGTAATGCTACTACTGCTAAAAATATTGTTACTAGTGCACTTTCAAAAGTTAAATAGGAGGAGATTTTATGAAAAATGATGTAATTGAAGCTGTTATAGAGATTCCATATAGAAGTAGAAATAAATTTGAAATTAAAGATGGAAAAATTAAATTAGATAGAGTTTTATATAGTGCAATGGGCTATCCTGCTGAATATGGGTTTATTAATAACACTCTTGCTGGTGATGGGGATCCACTTGATATACTTGTTATTGGAACAGAACCTACTTATCCTGGATGTATTATTCCAGCTAGAGTAATAGGTGTTCTTAAAATAACTGATAATGGATTTGAAGATTATAAGATAATATCAGTTGTAGATGTTGATCCTAGATATAATGAAATACATGAACTTAATGATTTATCTAAATTTATACTTGATGAAATAAGAAATTTCTTTGAAAATTATAAAGTTTTACAAAAGATAGATGTTAAAGTTGAAAACTATTATCCTAAGAATAAAGCTTTAAAGATAATTGAACAAGCTCGTAAAAATTATATAAAGAATAATGAAAATAAATAAATGGTACTAGAAATAGTATCTTTTATATTGTATAATTTATATAGAATAAGGATGTGTAATATGAATAGGTATAATATTAATAAAAATGGCTTTACTTTGATCGAACTTTTAGCTGTTATTGCTATTATTGCTATATTAGGTACAATTGGGACTCTTGCTACTTTGAAAATATATAATGATAATATTAAGAAGACTATGATTATACAAGAAAATAATGTATCAAGTGTAGCTAAAACATATTTAGAGGATTTTTGCTTTGATCCACTTGATAATACTTATGGTTGTCCTCAGTCTTATGATAATAATACTGATAAGAAATATATATGTTTAAGTAATTTACAAGAGAAGAAAGATAATAATAAAGCACAGGATTATAATGATTCTTATATTAATGATGTTACTTATAAGAAAGAAAGTTGTAAAGGAATTGTTGTTTTTTCTCCTAATGAAGATGGTGATTATGTAAATCCTAAGACATATTTATATTGTGATTATGATAGTAAAAATAAAAAATATAATTATGTAACAGATGAATCATTAAATGTAAGTGATTATCCAATATGTAATATAGCTTCTGGAATAGATGATTCTAGTACGACAACGACAACAACTACAACAACAACTAAACCTGTTCAAACTGCTTGCACGTATAATGGTGAACTTAAACAAGGCGTTGAATATGTAAGTGGGCAATATACTTATAGATATAAGCAAGAGAGAGAAGGAAATTCATGGGTTAATATTACTGATGATGGTTGGGGAGTTACATTAACTGATAAAGATAGTACAGTTCCAGTAACAACAAAATTATGTAATTCTATTAATGGAAAACCAATTGTATCTATGAGATATATGTTTTATTTTTCTAATGCTTCAAGTATAGATATGAGTAGTTTTGATACAAGCAATGTAATAAATATGAGCGGTATGTTTTGGAATAGTAAAGCCACAATATTAGATGTAAGTAAATTTAATACAAACAATGTAATTAATATGGCTTCTATGTTTGCTGGAAGTCAAGCCACAACAATAAAAGGTTTAAAAAATTTTGATACAAGTAAAGTAACAAATATGGGTTGGATGTTTTGGAATAGTAAAGCTACAGTTTTAGATTTAAGCAGCTTTGATACAAGTAATGTTACAAATATGAGTTTAATGTTTTGCTATAGTAAGGCTACAAATATAGATGTAAGTAAGTTCAACACAAGTAAGGTAACAGATATGGAAATGATGTTTCATAACGTTGTTGCTGCAAATATAGATGTAAGCAATTTTGATACCAGTAACGTAACAAATATGGCGGGTATGTTTTCTAATTGTGCTTCAACAGTTCTTAATGTAAAAAGTTTTAATACAAGTAAAGTAAAAGACATGAGTGGAATGTTTGAATCTACCATAATAAAAGAATTAGATTTAAGTAGCTTTGATACGAGAAATGTTACAAATATGAATAAGATGTTTTATGGTATTCCAAATTTAAAGACAATATATGTTAGCAATAAATTTATTACAAATAATGTAACAGATAGTTCTAATATGTTTAAAGATTCAACTAAATTAGTTGGAGGATTTGGTACTATATATAGTAGTTCTAAGATAGATAAAACATATGCTAAGATTGATAATTGTAGTAATAAAGGTTATTTTTCAGATAAGATTAATCCATCATCTTTTAGTACAGATAGTTGGTCTACAATTGCTTATTCTGTTAGAAATGGTAATACTTGTAAATATAATTTGGGCGATACTAAGTCAGTTAATGTGGGAACATTTGGAACTCATACAGTTCGTGTAGCAAATACATCAAAACCAAGTTCGTGTAATTCTTCTTCTTATTCTGCGACAGCATGTGGTTTTGTAATAGAATTTGCAGATATAATAGTAAGATATAATATGAATCCAGCTGGAACTTATAATGGTAAATATTATCAATATGGAACAAATGTTGGAGGATGGCCAGCAAGTAAATTAAGAACTTATTTAAATAATGATATATTTAAACAATTACCAAGTGATTTACAAAGTGTTATTGTAAATACTAGGGTTGTTTCTGGACATGGAAGTAAGGAATCATCTAATTTTACATCAACAGATAAGTTATATTTATTATCTCCAACAGAAGTCTGGGGCGATTGGACTGGTATGTGGGGTGATTGGTCAAGTACTGGTTCTTCAACTGGCAACGAAGTAGATACAGCAAAAAGTTCTTCAAGACAGTTAGACTATTATGTAAGTAAAGGAACAACATTCAAAAATTATAGTGCAACTGAAAAGAAAGATGGAAGAAGCAGCTATTTTTGGTGGCATCGTTCTGCTAGATATAGCGATGATATTCAATTTTATGGTATGCGTGGTTATGGTCATGCTTATCGTGATGGTGGAATTTCTCCAGCATTTAAGGTTGGTTAGTTAAAATAATATAGAAAGGATTGTAATATTTATTATGAAAAAACATGGTTTTACATTAGTTGAGTTATTAGCAGTTATTGCTATTCTTGCTATACTAGTATTAGTTGCTGTGCCAAATGTACTTGGTATGTTTAATCAGGCTAAAAAAGATACATTTACTACAGAAACAAAGGAAATGGTTAGAATTGCTCAACAACAATATTTGACTACTTTTGGTAAACATACAAGATATGCTACTGTCGGTTCTAAGGATGTTCCTAATGCTTCTACTAACATCATTCCTTGTACCACTAGTACTACCTTATCTACTGGTCAATATTGTAAAATTGAAAAAGAATCTGGAAATTTAACTAGTTTTGTAATTGAATTTAGTCCTAGTAATGGTCAAGTTGATAGTATTAAATCAACCGATGGAACTTATAAGTATGAACTTACTGGTGGTAATTATGATGCGACTAAAGTTACAGCAACTGAAGTTAATGTAACTCCATCTATTACAGAGCCAGCTGGGCCAGTTTCATTTAGCACTGATTCATGGGATGTAATAGTTAAAGCAGTTAAAAGTGGAAACACTAGTAAATATAATGTAGGAGATACAAAGGAGATAGATTTAGGAAGCTATGGTGTGCATACAATCCGTATAGCAAACAAATCAACACCAAGTGAATGTAATTCTTCCACTTTTTCACAAACTGCATGTGGATTCGTGCTTGAGTTTGCTGATATAATAACAACTGGTCCAATGAGTTCAAAAAGTACAAATAAAGGTGGATGGCCACAAAGTGAAATGTATTCATTAGTAAATAATAGCATATATAGTCAATTGCCTCCTGATTTAAAGAATAATATAATAAATACAGTAACTATATCTGGATATGGAAATATGGATGCTGAAAATTATACTTCAACAGATAAACTATATTTATTAACACTTCCAGAAATATATGAAAGCATTAGTGATACTTATGATCACGTTGTTAGTTTAACAAGACAACTTGATTATTATAAAAATAATGGAACTACAACAAGTAATTTTGCGCCAGCAGTTAAAAGTTATAATGGCTCTTCAACAGAATGGTGGCTTCGTTCAGGCTTTGAAATGTTTGATACAGCATATACAACTATTAATAAGTATGGATATTATTCAAAAGGATATTCAGTTATTGAACTTGGTGTTTCACCAGCATTTAGAATAGGATAATTAAATATAAGGTATTAAGAAATTAATAAATAAATGGTACTAGAAATAGTATCTTTTATATTGTATAATTTATATAGAATAAGGATGTGTAATATGAATAGGTATAATATTAATAAAAATGGCTTTACTTTGATCGAACTTTTAGCTGTTATTGCTATTATTGCTATATTAGGTACAATTGGGACTCTTGCTACTTTGAAAATATATAATGATAATATTAAGAAGACTATGATTATACAAGAAAATAATGTATCAAGTGTAGCTAAAACATATTTAGAGGATTTTTGCTTTGATCCACTTGATAATACTTATGGTTGTCCTCAGTCTTATGATAATAATACTGATAAGAAATATATATGTTTAAGTAATTTACAAGAGAAGAAAGATAATAATAAAGCACAGGATTATAATGATTCTTATATTAATGATGTTACTTATAAGAAAGAAAGTTGTAAAGGAATTGTTGTTTTTTCTCCTAATGATGATGGTGATTATGTAAATCCTAAGACATATTTATATTGTGATTATGATAATAAGAGTAAAAAATATAATTATGTAACAGATAAATCATTAAATGTAAGTGATTATCCAATATGTAATATAGCTTCTGGGATAGATGATTCTAGTACAACTACAACAACTGTATCAACTACGACAACTACAACAAAACCAATTCAAACTGCTTGTACATATAATGGTGAACTTAAACCAGGTGCTGAATATGTAAATGGACAGTATACTTATAGATACATGCAAAGAAAGAGTGAAACAAGCTGGTATGGTACTTCTTCTGATGGTTGGGGAGTTGTATTAACTGATAAAGATAGCACAGATCCAGTAACAACAAAATTATGTACTTCTATTAATGGAAAGCCAATTGTTGCTATGTCATATATGTTTGCAAACAGTAATGCTGCAAGTATAGATTTAAGTAGTTTTGATACTAGTAATGTAACAACTATGAATGAAATGTTTATGAAAACTAATGCGAAAACTTTAAATTTTAACAGTTTTGATACTTCAAAGGTTACTGATATGAGTTATATGTTTAGAGACAGTAAGGTTAAAAATATTAATTTAAATACTTTTAACACTAGAAAAGTAACTAATATGAAATTTATGTTTTATAATAGTGAAGCAACAACAATATCTTTGAATAATTTTAATACTAGCAATGTAACAAATATGAGTAGTATGTTTAGATCTACTAAAGCAGATTCCTTAGATGTAAGCATTTTTAATACTAGTAAAGTTATTGATATGAACTATATGTTCCAAGATAGTAGTGCTAAGACCCTAAATTTAAAAAATTTTGATACAAGTAATGTAAAAGATATGCATGGAATGTTTTGGAATAGTAAAGCAACAACTATAATTTTAGATAATTTTGATACTAGCAAAGTTACTAATATGAAGCAAATGTTTTATAATAGTAAAGTTTCAAGTTTAAATATTAAAAATTTTAATACATCAAATGTAATTGATATGTGTGATATGTTTCATGGCACTAGTGCAGTAACATTGGATTTGAGTAGTTTTGATACAAGTAAAGTAACAAATATGCAAGGAATGTTTTGGGATAATCATGCTGTTACAATAAATGGTTTAAATGGATTTAATACAGTGAATGTAACTAATATGAGATGGATGTTCTATGGTAGTAAAGCTACTACATTGGATTTAAATTTTAACACAAAAAATGTAATAAATATGAGTTCAATGTTTCGAAACAGCGAAGCAACTGCAATAAATGGCTTAAATAAATTTGATACATCAAAAGTAACTGATATGTCATTTATGTTCAATGGAAGTAATGCTGTAACATTAGATGTAAGTAGTTTTGATACAAGTAAAGTAACAACTATGTTTTATATGTTTAGGAGTAGCAAAGCAACTACAATTAATGGTTTAAAAAATTTTAATACGAAGAATGTAACAAATATGGGTTCATTGTTTTGCGATACTAAAGTTACTACACTTGATTTAAGTAATTTTGATACTAGCAATGTTACATCAATGGCTGCTATGTTTGATGGTACCCAACTTGAAATATTAGATTTAAGTAGTTTTGATACATCAAAGTTAACTTTGTTTGCTTATATGTTCTACCATTCTAAAAAATTAAAAACTATATATGTAAGCGACAAATTTGTTATTGATAATATCGATCGTAATATTGAAACTAATCAAAATTTATTCGTTGGATGTGGTAATTTAGTTGGTGGTGCTGGCACAAAGAAAATAGGTTCTAAAATAGAATATGCTCGTATAGATGGTGGAACAAGTAATCCTGGATATTTTACATCAAAATAGATAAATATTAATAAAAGGTATTAGAAATAATATCTTTTATTTTAATATAAAATATTATATAATTAATGTGGTGATTAATATGAGTAAAGGTGAATTATATAAGATTGATAAAAAAGGAAATAATAATAAAAAGAATGTTTATGAAGTAAATAATAAGAATGATTTTATATCATTTTGTGTAAGTATACTTGTTTATGCTTTTGTACTTATGGTTGCAAATAGTTTATTTAAAGGAATTGAGATTAAAAGTTTCTTTAGTGCGATTATTGCTGCTTTAATACTTAGTGGTCTTAATTATACAATTAAACCTATATTGATATATTGGACACTTCCTTTAACTGTTATGACATATGGTATTGCTTATCCGATAGTTAATATGATTATATTAAAGCTATGTGATATTATTATGGGAAGTTCATTTAATATAAATGGATTTTTTGCAACTTTTATAATAGCAATATTTATAAGTGGACTTAGAATAATTCTTGATAATATAATTACTAAGAATGTAGGGAGATAATTATGGATACAATTATAACAATAGGTAATTTTTCTTTAAAATGGTATAGTGTTTTAATAACACTTGGTGTTATTATTGGATACTATATGATTTATAGTGAAAGTAAAAGATTTAATATTAAAAGTGAATTTATATTTAATATGATGTTTTGGACATTAATATTTGGAATACTTGGTGCGAGACTTTATTACGTTATATTTAATTGGACATATTATAGTGAACATTTAAGTGAAATATATAAAATATGGAATGGTGGACTTGCTATTCATGGTGGTATTATTACTGGCGCTTTAACTGTAATTATATACTGTAAAAAATATAAAGTTAAAGTAGGAAGAATTATGGATTTAATAGTACCAGCATTATTTTTAGGACAAGCACTAGGTAGATGGGGTAACTTCTTTAATGGTGAAGCATATGGTACTATTGTTACTAGAACTACACTTGAGAATATGAAAATTATACCTGAATTCATAATTAAAAATATGTATATAAATGGATATTATCATTTACCAATGTTCTATTTTGAATCAATATGGTGTTTTATAGGATTTATCATTGCGTTAATATTAAGAAGAAAAAGATATATTAAAAAAGGGCAACTTACTGGATTTTATTTAATGTGGTATGGTGCTGCTAGATTCGTTATTGAAATATTTAGAACTGATAGTTTAATGTTAGGTAATTTAAAAGTAGCAAGAATAGTAAGCGTTATTATGTTTATAATAGGTTTTGTTATTGAACTTATTCAAGGTAAGAAACCTAAATTAGATGAATTATATAATTCGGTAGAAACAGAAGAAATAAGATTTTAGGAGGTATCATGTTTGATTTAATAATTATAGGTGCTGGTCCTGCTGGTATGAGTGCTAGTGTGTATGCAAGTAAAGCTAATTTAAATACATTATTAATTGAAAGTGATACTCCTGGAGGACTATTAAATAAACTAAATAAAATAGATAACTATTTAGGATTTAAAAATATAAGTGGAAGTGATCTTGCATTTAATATGTATGAACATGTTATAAGTGAAGGAATAACTTTAAAACATGAAAAAGTACTTGGTATAAAGAAAGAAAATGGATATAAAGTTATAACAAATAAAAATGAATATAGTACTAAAAAAATAATTATAGCAATAGGTAGAAAGCCTATGAAAGCAGGAATACCTGGAGAAAATGAATATAATAAAAAAGGTATTAGTTACTGTGCTATATGTGATAGTCATCTATATAAAGATAAAGATGTAGTTGTTATTGGTGATGATAGTCTTGCATATAATGAAGCGTTATATTTAAATGATATATGTTCTAAAGTTACACTTATTACAAATAATAAAGATATTAAAAGTGATAAAATAATTATAATTAATTCAAATGTTAAAGAATTTATAGGAAGTGATATTCTTACTGGAGTAGTGCTAGAAAATAATGAAACTATTAAATGTAGTGCTGCATTTATATATAAGGGCTATATGACTGAAGTAAGTTTCTTAAAAGATTTAAATATTATAAATGAAAAAGGCAATATTGATGTAGATGATAGATATGAAACACATGAAAAAGGTATTTATGCAGTAGGTGATATTATAAATAAAAAAGTATATCAAATTGCTACAGCAGTAAGCGATGGATGTAATGCAGCATTAAATGTAAAAATGGACATAACAAATGAAAAATAGAGATATCTATATAATAATATTAATTAACATAATACTTTTAATACTACTTTATACTATTAAATCAAATAGATATATAACAATACTAATTGAAATAATATTATATTTAAGTTATTATATATACTTGTTAATTAAGAAAAAACATATTGATTATAAAATAATAATTAGTAATTTTATAATGTGTATTATAGGTATATTAATTATATATATAAGTGGTAATATGGATTTTGTTATAGATGAAGATTTAAGTAATATTGAGGAGTCTTTTTCTATATATTCATTCTTTATTATAAATATATTATATAGTTTAATATTTATAGTAACAAATGGTATAAAGTTACTTATTAATAAAATAAAAGAATAATGGAGGAATTATGCTTGTATATGGTAGAAATGTAGTACGTGAAATATTAAATAGTAATACTAAAGTATATAAAGTATTTCTAGATAATAATTTTCAAGATAATGAATTATTAGAAAAAATAGATAAAAAAAATCTAAAGAAATTTCATATTGATAAAAATAAAATAGATAAGATGTGTGGCAGTAGTACTAATCAAGGTATTGCATTAGATATAGAAGAATATGGATATTTAAATATTGATGTATTAGAAAATGATGATAAAGCAAATTTTATTGTTATGTTAGATTCTATTGAAGATCCACATAATTTTGGAGCTATTATTAGAACTTGTGAATGTGCTGGTGTTGATTATATAATTATACCTAAAAATAGAAGTGTTAGTGTTAATAGTACTGTTTATAAGACTTCTAGTGGTGCTTTAAACAATGTTAAAATAATAGAAGTAGTAAATCTTAATAATACAATAAAGAAACTTAAAACGCTTGGATTTTGGGTATATGGTAGTGATGCTTTAGGAAAAGATTATAGAAGTATTAAGTATGATTCTAAAACATGTCTTATAATTGGTAGTGAAGGACATGGTCTTAAAAAAATAGTAAGTAATTCATGTGATGAAATAATTTCTATACCAATGAAAGGTAAAGTAAATTCATTAAACGCATCAGTCGCATCAGGAATACTTATATACGAAATAATGAAATATAAATAGGTGTACTATGAACTACGAAGAACTAAATGATAATGAACTTGTGTATTTATGTAGTGAAAATAATGAAGATGCCACTACCAAATTAATAAATAAATATAAAAGTATGATATTAATTATATTAAAAGACTTCAAAAAGAAATATAAAATAGTTGGCGTTGAGATAACAGATTTATATCAAGAAGGATTATTAGGTTTATTAAACGCCATTGAATCTTATGATAAAGATAAAGATGTAACATTTTATACATATGCGAATGCTTGTATTAAGTCTTCTATTATGACTGCAATAAGAAGTACATTTACACAAAAAAATAGAATTCTTAATACATCTTATTCACTTGATAAAATATGTGAAGATACAGATACTAATTTTTATGAAGTATTCAAAGATGAAAGAGAAGAACCTAATAAGAAATTAATTGATAGAGAAGAAACACTTGAACTTAAGAATAGAATAATGGCTAAATTAAGTGAAAATGAAAAAGTAATATTTGAACTTAAGTTACAAGGCTTTGACAATAAAGAAATTGCTGATCTTATTGATAAAGATAAGAAATATGTAGAAAATACTATATTTAGAATAGGTAAGAAATATAAAGAAATAGATGTTGGAGGTAGTATAAATGTATGATTATTTAAAAGGAATAGTAAGTATTACAGCGCCAAATTATGTTGTTATAGATTGTAATGGGGTTGGTTATAAAATATTTACACCTAATCCATACAAATTTAAAGAAAATGAAACTTGTACTGCATATGTATATAATCATATAAGAGAAGATGAAAATTCATTATATGGTTTTACAACTTATGAAGAAAGAGAATTATTTTTAAAACTTATAGGTGTTAAAGGGCTTGGACCTAAAATGGCACTTCCTATACTTGCAACTGGATCAATTAGTGGTATAGTTGATGCAATTGATAGAGAAAATATATTATATTTAAAGAAGTTTCCAAAAATTGGAGATAAAGTTGCTAAACAAATAATACTTGATTTAAAAGGAAAACTTTCTAGTATTGAATGTACTGATGTTAATAATTCAAGTGAAGACCTTGCTGCTGCACTAGAAGCACTTGGTTATAAGGGAAGCGATATAAAAAGTGTTATTGCTAGAATTGATCCAAGCCTTCCTATTGAAAATCAAATTAAAGAAGCATTAAAATTATTATTGAAGTAAAGGAGTAGACATAAATATGGTAATTGGAATTGATATGGATGATACAATATGTTCAACTAACGAACTTATTATTGTAGAAGCAGATAAATATGATAAAGAAGTACTTGGCGGGACAGGTGTAAAAGATGTCAAAGCGTATGAATTTAATGATATGCTTGGTTGGGCACCTGAAATGAAAGGACAATTTTTTAAAGATAGACTTGAATACATTATGTCTCATGCAACTATTAAAGAAGATGCAAAAGAAGTTATTAATAGACTTCATGATAAAGGATTTAAAATTATAATTATATCTTTTAGAAAAGCAAAGTATTTGAAACACCCTTATATGCTTACTAAGAATTGGCTAGATGAAAATGGTGTTAAATATGATAAGATTTATGTAGATACTGGTTCTAAAGTGGATGAATGTATTGAATCAAAAGTAAATTTATTTATTGATGATAAAGAAAGTCATTGTGAAGAAGTGAGTGATGCTGGTATTGATGTTATATTATTTACTAATGCATATAATACTGAAGAAAATAGATTTGTACGTAAAGATAATTGGAAAGATATAGAAAAATATATTGAGGAAAAATATAATGGATGAGAGAATAGTTACTAATCATGAACTTGAAGCTGATACTTTTGAACGTACAATTAGACCAGATTCTTTTGATGAATACATTGGGCAAACTGATGTAAAAGAAAATATAAAAGTATTTGTAAAAGCAGCAAAGATAAGAAATACTAATTTAGATCATGTGCTTTTATATGGTCCTCCTGGGCTTGGTAAAACTACACTTGCTCATATTATTGCAAATGAACTTGGTAGTAATATTAAAACAGCAAGTGGACCTACAATAGAAAAGAGTGGTGATCTTGCTGCTATACTTTCTACACTTGAACCAAATGATGTACTATTTATAGATGAAATACATAGAATTCCAAGGTATATAGAAGAAATACTTTATAGTGCTATGGAAGATTTTAAACTTGATATCATTATAGGAGGAGAAGGTCAAAGTAGAAGTATTAAGATTGATTTACCACCATTTACTTTAGTAGGCGCTACTACAAGAGCAGGGGATTTATCTAGCCCATTAAGAGATAGATTTGGTATTGTCTCTAAATTAGAGTTTTATAGTAATGATGAGCTTGCTGAAATTGTTAAAAGAACTGCTAGAGTATTAAATGTAGAAATAGACGAAGAATCTGCCCATGAAATTGCTATTAGAAGTAGAAAAACACCTAGAATTGCTAATAGATTATTAAAAAGAGTAAGTGATTTTGCTCTTGTTGAAAGCGATGGAAAAATAAATATTGATGTTGTAAAAAAAGCATTATCAAGACTTAAAATTAATGATAATGGACTTGATAGTACTGATGTTGAATATTTAATGAGTATTGTTAATAAATTTAACGGTGGACCTGTTGGTATTGAATCAATTGCTTCATCTATCGGTGAAGAAGCAACTACCATTGAAGATGTAATTGAACCATTTTTATTGCAGGAGGGATATGTTAAAAGAACTAGTAGAGGTAGAATAGTTACTGAAAAAACATATAGAGAATTTAAAATAAATACACAAAGAACACTATTTGATTATGAATAGTGTTTTATTATGCTTTTAAAAATAAAAGACATTTATGAAAAAACACTTTCATAAATGTCGCTTTAAATGTCGCTTTAAATGTCGCTTTAAATGTCGCTTTAAATGTCGCTTTAAATGTCGCTTTAAATGTCGCTTTAAAT
>CAKOSH010000003.1 GCA_934102215.1 uncultured Bacilli bacterium | reverse complement strand
AGTAAAAAAATAAGAGTTTCCCCTTATTTTATCTAGGTTTTTGTAAAATTAGCTCCCCACTAGATTATTTAGAGCCAATAGATAGAAATATCTATTTTTTTATTGCATTTTTTCAAATAAAAAACTTACTTCAATAATAAAGCAAGTTTATATAATGTTTATTTTTTTAATTCTAATTTTTTATCTTCAATAAATGAGTAATCAATGTCTTCTTCTTTTAAAGATGTTATTATAGATTTTCTTTGACTTGATAATTTAGCAATATCTCTATTAGCAATTCTACGCATATTTAAATAATCTAAAACATCATTACTAGTAAGTGAGCTCCATAAAGCACATTGTATTAATGCAACTTTTGAACCATTTTTCCATCTTTCAGCATATTTTTCTAGTTTTTCTATCCTTTTCTTACTCATTAATGATGAAAATTCAGTTGTTAAGTCCATAACGCAATCAGTTAAAGAATTTTCATACCAAATATCAGGCTTTTTAGAATATCTTTGATATAAATTTTGATACACAGGTAAAAGTTTTTGATACTCTTCTGAATCTACAGGTAATGATTGTAATCTTCTAGCTAAATTATTTAATTCAATTTTCAATGCTTTTGTAAAAAATGTTCTTTGACTATTACTATTGCATAATAAATTTTCACTAAAAAGTAAATTACCATGTTGCCAAAGTTCATTTGAATATACATAATTAAAATATAATTCCATAAGTAATTGTCCATCTGGATTATCTTGTATTAAATAATTTTCTATATCATTTCCTCTTTTACCAATTGCTTGTTCTTCTAATTCTATAAACGCATCATAGTTGCAACCATTGCTTTCAAATCTTTTTTGAATTTCATGATATGCTTCATTTTTTAAATCACTGCCATAATTATCAGTTAAAACTATAAATGATAACTCTGATAAAGATAATTTTTTCATTACTTTTTCCATAAGTATCTCCTTCTACCTAAATTATAACAAATCATTTTTCTAAAGTATAGAAAAAATAAAAAACTATCTATTCTTGAGTCTATTAAAATGATAAAATATAAATACAAGGTAAAGGTGGTAAAAATGAATAACAAACAAAAGAATTTAAAATATGCAGACTTAATGCTTAAATTAAAAAAATCAATCAATAATGAATTCTATTATGAATCAATATTTATAGAATATGCTATCTTTGAAGATAGAATAGAATCATTATTAAGACATGCTAAATATAAAACTAAAGGTATTGATGGTAAAAATTTTTCTTTATGTGAAAAATTATCAAAAATAACAAATAGTACACGATTTAATACTAAAAACATAAGAAAATATATAACAAAAGAGTTACTTGATAAAATAAATGTATGGAGAATTAAAAGAAATAAATTAATACATGATCTAATTAACTCACCATATACTAATGAGCAAATAGAATTTATCGCAAAAGAAGGTTATGACTTAGTAAAAACACTTAATAATAAATCAACACAAGCAAATAAATATTTAGATGAACAAACTAACAAAAGTTAGTTTTTCTTTTTAAATAAATTGATATTTATATGCTTATATGATAAAATTCTTATATAGAATAGGTGAAGATATGAATAAGTTTTTAATAACAATAATAGTACCAGAAATAGAATATGAATGTGATTTATTTATACCAAATAATAAAAAAGTAGGAACAATAAAAACATCAATATTAGAATCGTTAAAAACAATTACTAATAATGTATATGTTAAAACAATAAATGATGTTAAATTTATAAATAAAGATACAAAAGAAGAATATGACAATAATAAAATGATTAAAGATACTAATATTAAAAATGATACAAAGTTAATCATTCTATAGAAAGGACGTAATAATGAGAATATCAATTATAAGAAGTAGATTAATAGAAGATTTATTGTTACCAAAAACTATAGAAGGAACATTTTGGATAAAAGATTTTGATATAAATGGTAATAAATCAAATTTAATATCTATAGAAGCAGAAAATAATAAATGGAAAATAGTTAACAATAATGAAAGCTATACAGTAGATATAGAAGATAATAAGATAGATAATGTAACACTTGAATTAAATAAATTCTATACTATATATAATACAACTACTAAAACCAAATTAAAATTTTATACAAGTAGTATTGAGCTAAATAACACTTCATATTCAATAAATAATTCAATTATTAATAAGATAACAATAGGTAAAAATGAATCTAATAATATAGTTTATAATACTTTAGAAGATATTACTTTAACACTTACTTTAGCAGAAAATGATGTTATAGTAAATATTAGTAATGAAATAAATACACCAATATATAAAAATAATTCAAGAATAAATTCTAATACAAAATTAAAGAATGGAGATATTCTTTTCATAAATGGACTTAGAATTATTTATTATGAAGAAATAGATAATATACTTGAAAGATATTTATTTGTAGATAATACTGCTAAAGTTAATTTAGTAGAAAAGAGTGTTAAATCTATAGTTAATAGTGAATATAATGAAGATGATGAAGAAATAGAATATCCACTATATGAAGAAAAAGATTATTTCAATAAGAAACCAAGATTTGTAAGTACAATTAAACCTCTTGATATTAAGATAGATAATCCACCATCAAAGATGCCTGAAAATAAAATGCCATTACTTTTAACGATAGGGCCAATGATTACTATGTCTTTAACATCATTACTAATGGGCTACATGGCACTACAAAATGTTTTAAATAATCAAGTAACATGGGCACAAGCAATGCCATCACTTATAATATGTTTTGCAATGCTTGCTGGTGTCATAATATGGCCACTTCTTACAAGAATGTATACAAAAAAGATGACTAAGAAACAAGAAAAAGAGAAGACAGAAAAGTATACTGAATATTTAGAATCAAAAAGAAAAATCATAAATGATGCTAAAACAGAGCAAAAAAATATATTATGCAATAAATATTTAAGTACTAAAGAATGTAGTGAAGTAATATTAAGGAACTATACAACACTTTGGGAAAGAAGAATAGAAGATGAAGATTACTTATGCGTTAATCTAGGAAATGGTACATATAATATGTTTATAAATCTTCCAGTTCCAGAAGAACACTTTCAAATGGAAAAAGATAACCTAGAAGAAAAGATAAAAGAACTATATAATGAAAAGAAAATGCTTGAAAATGTACCAGTTGTATATTCATTTATTAAAAATTATATAAGTGCATTCATAGGTGAAGATGTAATTGTACATGAATATTTAAAACAAATACTAATTCAACTTTTAGCATTTCAAAGTTACGATAATTTAAAAATAGTAATACTAACTGATGAAGAAAATGCTCATTATTTTGATTTTTTAAAGAGTTTACCACACTTATTTAAAGATGATAAAAAGATGAGATTCTTTGGAACACATACTAACGAATATAAAGAAATATGCTACTACTTAGATAGAGTTTATAATGAAAGAGTAGAAAAGTTTAAAGATGATAAAAACTCTAAACTTGATAAAACGTATCTAATAATAACAAATAATTTCAAGAAAATAAGAGATTACAGTATCATAAAGAAAATACTTGATAATGAAAACTATTTTGGATTTAGTTTATTAATCGCAGACAATAAAATAACTAATCTACCAAGTGAGTGTAATTCATTTATAAAATTAAATGTAGAAAAAGGTGTACTTCAAAATACTAAATCAACTGAACAAGAAAATATAGAATTCAATATTAATTTAAAAGAAGATATCGATTATGATAGTTGTTCTCATATATTATCTAATATGCCAATAGATATAGAAGATAGTATTGATGGTAAAATTCCAAGTAAACTAGGATTCTTAGAAATGTATGATGTTGGTAAAGTTGAACAATTAAATGCTTCATCAAGATGGGAGCAAAATAATCCAACTATTAATTTACAAGCACCTGTTGGAATAGGCAAAAATGGTGAATTGATAATATTAGATACACATGAGAATTTTCATGGACCTCATGGACTTATTGCTGGTTCTACTGGTAGTGGTAAAAGCGAATTCATAATCACCTTTATTTTATCTCTTGCGATAAATTATAGTCCTGAAGAAGTACAATTTATACTTATAGATTATAAAGGTGGAGGACTTGCTGGTGCTTTTGATAATAGTAATATAAAGCTTCCTCATTTAGTCGGAACAATAACTAATTTAGATACTAATGATATGAATAGAAGTTTTGCATCAATTGAAAGTGAACTTAAACGTAGACAAGAAATATTTAATAAAACAAGAGAACTTACTGGTGAAAGTACAATAGATATTTATAAATATCAAAGAATGTATAGAGAAAAGATAGTTAATGAACCAATATCTCATCTATTTATAATTTGCGATGAATTTGCTGAACTTAAAATGCAGAAATATGAATTTATGGAACAACTTATAAGTACAGCACGTATAGGTAGAAGTCTTGGAATACACTTAATACTCGCAACACAAAAACCAAGTGGAATAGTTGACCCACAAATTTGGAGTAACACAAGATTTAGAATATGCATGAAAGTACAAGATAAAGTTGATTCAAATGAAATAATTAAATGTTCAGATGCTGCATATATAAATAATATAGGTAGATTCTATTTCCAAGTAGGTTACAATGAAATATTTGTTTTAGGACAATCAGCATATACAGGAGGAAAATATATACCACTTGATAAAGCTAAAAAAACAATAGATTCAAATATAGAATTCATAGATAATATAGGCAATGTAATAAAAACAACATCAACAAAAAATAATACATTCGTAGTAAATGAACAACTAGGAGAAGAACTAGTAAACATTGTTAAATATTTAGATAAAACAGCAAAAGAAAAAAATCTAATAGTAAAACCACTATGGTTAGAAAGATTATCAAGTATAATTTATATTTCATCTTTAATAAAAAAATACAATTATAATAAAAAACCATATAATATTGATTTAATAGTTGGCGAATATGATGTACCAAGTAATCAAGAACAAAAACTACTTACATTATCACTTACAGATAAAGGAAATAGTGTTATATATGGAGTAAGTGGAAGTGGAAAAGAAAACTTTATAACAACAATTCTTTATTCATCACTTATCTATTATTCACCAGAAGAATTAAATTACTATGTTATAGATTTTGGCTCTTCTATCGTGAGAATATTTGAAAATGCTAATATCATTGGAGACATAATTAATAGAGAAGATGAAGAAAAGATAGAAAATCTATTTAAACTTATAGAAAAAGAACTAGATAAAAGAAAGCAATTATTCTATCAATATAATGGAGAATATACTTCATATATTAAAAATAATAAAACAATTATTCCAGCACTAGTAGTTATCATAAATAATTTTGAATTATTTGATGAAATGTATGAAAAATATTATGAAAGATTAGTAATGCTTACAAGAGAATGTAATAAATATGGAATATATTTCATAATAACATGTAGTACTCCAAATGGATTAAAGAGTAAACTTAAACAAAACTTTGGTAATATATATGCATTAAATCAAAATAAAGAAGACGATTATAGTACAATATTTGGTAATGTTAAAAAGACATACCCATCAAATATATATGGTAGAGGTATTATAAAAGAAGATAATATTTATGAATTCCAAACAGCAGTAGTAACTGATATAGATAATATAAACAATAGTATAAAAGAAATAATAAATATTTATAATCAAAAATATCCTGTAAAAGCAAGACGAATACCAGTTTTACCTGATACAATTAACTATAATGAATTAGATTTAAGTACACTTAAAGATACAGAGTGTCCAATAGGTCTAAATAAAGAAACACTTGAAATAAGTAAACTAGATTTCAATAAAAACTATATTACATTATTAACAGGTAATGATATATTTAGTAGTACTAAAGTAGTAAATAATTTATTATATGAATTTTTAAATAAAAAACTATATACAATAGTAATAAATACAGAAGATATAGACATAAAAGAAGATATAATAAACAACACTAATTATAATAATAAAGTTTATATAAATATATTTAACTGGTTAAAAGAATATATAAATAATAAAGAACAAGAATATATAAATAATAATTATGATAAAGATATATTTAATAAACAAGATAGAGTAGTATGTATGATAATTGGTATAACAAACTTTATATCTAAATTAGATAAAGATTCATCTCATGAATTTGAAGAACTTATCACTAAAGCAAAAGAACTTGAAGTAATAGACTTTATATTCATAGATACAGCAACTAATCTAAAAACATTAGAATATGAACAATGGTTTAAAAAGAATATTAATTTAAATAATGGAATATGGATAGGAAATGGAATATCTACTCAATATAATTTTAGAATTAATAATAAATTAGACTCATTTAGTAAAGAAACACCAAATGATTATTGTTATGTTATTAAGAATGGTAATGCAGAATATGTAAAAATAATAGATAATATTGTACTAGGAGAGAAATAGTATGAATAATTATATAATGATTGAAATAGCTTTTGGCAGTAAAAAAGAAGTAGATGAATCAGTAAAAGTATTACTTGATAATAAGTTAGTTGCTAGTTCTCAAGTTTTAACAAGTAATAGTACCTAGAATTATAAAGGAAAAAGAACTAGCAAAAAAGAATATATATTATTATTAAAAACTAAAAGAGAATTTATTAATGATATTTATAATGTTATAAAAGATATACATAGTTATGAAGTTTTTGAATTTGCTATATTTAATTTATCAAGTCCAAGTAGAGAATATTTAGATTGGATTAATGATGAAACTAAATCAAATAAGCAAACATATACATTATAAAATAATTGGACTCAAAAGAGTCCTTTTTAATGGACAAAACCTGATAATTGTTATAAAATATATATATAAGATAAGGAGTGAATATGAAAGTAGATACAACAGTACTTACAGTTATAGTTTCATTAATAGAAAGTAATATTCATACATTAGAACTTGCTAATATAGATTTAAAAGAATCATGCAATAATTTTGTTGCATTGGGTGACTATGCAGAAGAAGCAAGTAAATATTTTAATGAATATGAAATGAATTTTACTGAAAATATTAGTAAATTAAAACAAATGACATATTTTATAAGTAATAATGTTATAAAAGAATATGGAATTATTGAAAAAGAATTAGCACATAATTTTGAAGATTTAGCTGCATCAATTTCAGAAATAAATAAATAATAATAGACAATCAAATAAAATTATTGTAAAATAATAATATAATATGGAGGAATAAAATGGCAAAGATATCATTATCATTAGAACAAATTAATACGATAATAACAAAAATTAATACAGCAACGGAACAAATAAGTACAACGTGGAATTCAATTAAAACAGATGATATAGCAAAAATAAGAGGTTCATGGGCAGGAAAAGATTGTGAAGCATATATTGCTAAAGTAGAAGAAATGGATGTAGACATGAATAAAGCATTGCAAGCATTAAAACTTCTATCAGCAACATATTTAAAAGCACAACAAAATATAGTTGCAACACAAGAAAAAATCACAACAAGTGTGAATGGATTGTAGGTGAATTATGGCAGATATTTATGTAAATAGTGAAGAATTAAAATTAATTGCATCAGGAATGAAAGTTAAAGCGGCAAATATAATAGAGTCATATCAAAATGATGCATCAAGTGCAATACTTATGGGAGGAGAATGCTTACAAATAAGTGGCCTTGATACAACGACACTACTAAATTCGTTTAATAAGATATTCATGAATATCAATACTAGAATAAGTACATTAGCGGATTTCTTATCAACAACAGTAGCAAATGAGTATGATAGTACAACAGCATCAATCACAAATGAATTTAATAATAATTTTGCAAACGAGTTAGCAGGAATATTAGGTATATCAGTGGGAGCAAGCAAAGTTACAAATAATAGTGGTATTGCAACTCCATGGTCAAAAGGTGAAGAGTTAGATCCAGGATTTAGTCAACCAAGCACACCTTCAACAGGAGATAGTTCAAATGCACTACCAAATGATGAAAATAGAACAAATTATGATGGCAATAAAAGAAAAGACCCTGAGTATAGTTATCGAAATAACCCTTCAATTGGAAATGGTACTGCTACATCAGGCAGCGATTCAGCGAGTGAGCCAGTAACATTACCAAATCCAGCTCCTAATCCAGGAGATAGTAAGCCAGGTATTGCAACTCCATGGCCAAAAGGTGAAGAGTTAGATCCAGGATTTAGTTACCCTGGAGAAAATAGTCCATCAACAGGTACTGATACAACAATACATGGAACAGGTGGCTCAATAAGTACACCAACACCATTACCAGGAAATACAACATTGACCCCGGGAACTAATAATGATGCAAATATTGATCCAGGAATGAGTTACTCACGTGAAAACAATATACCAAATATGAACATACCTTCAACAGAGACAAATACTTCAACAGGAATAACAACACCATCTTATGGAAATGGTTCAGTTGGTGGAATAGATCCAGACATGAGTTACCCAAATTATGGTAATATGAAAAATTTAATAGATTCAAGAATAGATGACATTAAAATAAATCCAGTAAAAAGACCAATTTACGAGTTACCAGTACAACCAAAACCAAAACCAGAAATAATGAGTACTAATAATATTTTAAGATAAATGGAGGAAAAATAAAATGGCAAAGATATCATTATCATTAGAACAAATTAATACAATAATAACAAAAATTAATACAGCAACGGAACAAATAAGCACAACGTGGAACTCAATTAAAACAGATGATATAGCAAAAATAAGAGGTTCATGGGCAGGAAAAGATTGTGAAGCATATATTGCTAAAGTAGAAGAAATGGATGTAGACATGAATAAAGCATTGCAAGCATTAAAACTTCTATCAGCAACATATTTAAAAGCACAACAAAATATAGTTGCAACACAAGAAAAAATCACAACAAGTGTGAATGGATTGTAGGTGAATTATGGCAGATATTTATGTAAACAGTGAAGAATTAAAATTGATAGCATCAGGAATGAAAAATAAAGCAACAATAATAATGGATGCTTATCAAAATGATATAGTAACTGCATTAACAATGAGCAGTGAGGCATTACAAATAAGTGGACTTGATACTACAACAGTATTAAATTCATTTAATAAGATATTTACAAATATAAATACAAGAATAAACACATTAGCAGATTTCTTATTAACAACAGTAACAAATGAATATGACGAAGTATCATCAGCAATAACAAATGAATTTGATAATAATTTTGCAAATGAGATTGCTGGAATACTTGGAATAACAGTAGGTGCAGGAAGCAGTACAACACCATCAACAGGCGGTGGTAGTACATCAACTGGAGGTGGTAACACATCAACTGGAGGTAGTACGTCAACTGGAGGTGGTAACACATCAAGTGGTGGAAGTTCTACCGGAACGATAACAAAACCTAATCAAGGAACATCAGGCTCACAAAATAATAACAAGTACCCTGGCCCACATCATGGAAAACCAGAAGTAATCGATGAAGGAAAAGGTTCAACATATCCAGGCCCACATCATGGAAAACCAGAAGTAATTGATGAAGGAAAAGGTTCAACATATCCAGGACCACATCATGGAAAACCAGAAGTAATCGATGAAGGAAAAGGTTCAATATATCCAGGTCCACATCATGGAAAACCAGAAGTAATTGATGAAGGAAAAGGTTCAATATATCCAGGACCACATCATGGAAAACCAGAAGTAATTGATGAAGGAAAAGGTTCAATATATCCAGGTCCACTTCATGGTAAACCAGAAGTAATTGATGAAGGAAAAGGTTCAACATATCCAGGCCCACTTCATGATAAACCACAAGCAACGATAGACACAATAAAAACTTCTTACAAACCAAGTAGCAGCGGAACAACAAATACTAATACAACTACAACTGTGTCAAAGCCAAGTACAAGCACTAGTACAACGACAACTACACCAAAGCCAAGTACATCAACTACGACAACTACAAGACCTAGTACATCAAACAAAACAAATAATTCAACAATTACACACGGTAGAATAGATATGATAAATTAATAAATAATAAGAGACTAGTTTAAAAGTCTCTTTTATTTTGCAATAAAAAGTGTTAAAATACAAAAATGAAAGAAGTGATATTATGAAGATAATTAGTAATGGAGAATTATATGTAAGAAAAAACGATATAGAATATTTATCACAATATGATGAAAATTTTCCTTTAGAACTTGCAATAGACCATTTATTAAATGAACAAGAAAATAAATACATAAGAATAACTGATTTAAAACAAATAGAATATTTACTTGCTCAAAAAGACGTTCTTGATTTTAATCTTTTAGCGCATAAAAAACCAGCAGATATAAAAATATTAATGTTAAAATTAAAAATGGAAATGTTTGATGAAAGTGATAAAGAAGAAGGAATGACTCCTGAAGAATTTAGGGCATCACAAATAGAAGCAAGAAAAAATAGAGCAAGAATACAATATTTAATATCTCAATTAAAAGAATCACTCGCATACAAAAAAGGACTAAATAAAGACATATATCCAGATATTCCTAATCCTCTATACACTGGAATTACAAATGGTGAAATAACATCAGGTATATCAATAAAACATGGAAATATAGTTTTCTATAAAGAAAATGGTGAAGAAATAACAAGAGAAGATATTGATAATGAATTTTATAATCATGCAGTAAATATTGTTAAAAGAGACATAAGAAAACCAAATGAAAATGATGAAACTGAGCTTGTGGAAGTACAAAGTGATAATAAAAAATATCTTGTTCTTGAATCACAAACACTAAAATGTAATTCACCAAAAGCCTTAAAATTAATAGATAAAAGAGAGAGTAATCAGTAAAATGATTACTTTTTAAATTGAAAGGCTACAAAAACAATAATAAATATGTTAAAATGTATAAGGAGGATTGTATGGATAAAGTAACAATTATAATAACTGGAATATTTGTATTTTGTATAATACTTTTATATATATTAACAATAATAATTAAAAATAAGAAAAAGAAAGAAATACTATCTAATATAGATAGATTAACTACAGAGAAGAATTTAATAATATCTTCATCATTAATTACTGAACTTGGCAAAGCAAATAAACTTATAAATAATAAGAAAATTGCAAGTGAAGTAGAAGAATGGAAAAAAAGATTTGATGAGATTGAAAAAAATGATATGCCAAAATTAACAGATAAGTTAATTGAAGTAGAAAACTATATGCTTGAAAAAAATTATGCTGAAGCACATAGAAGTCTTAATAAGGCTGAAAAAAGTATATTTCATGTTAAAGCAAAATCAATAAAACTATTAAATGAAATAAAAGAACTTACTGAGAGTGAAGAAAGAAATAGAGAAGCAATAACAAAATTAAAAAGTGTTTATAGAGAAGTTGTATTCAAATATAATAAGAATAAAAATGATTATATGGATGTATCGTCAAGAATTGAATTACAATTTGAAAATATAGATAAACTATTTAGTGCCTTTGAAGTTGCTGTCCAAAATAGTGAATATGATGAACTTGGTAAAATAGTTAAAGCACTTGATGATATGATTCATAATATAAGTATAGTTATAGAAGAAGCACCAACCATAGTAATGATGGCAACAATGATACTTCCTAAAAAGATGAAAGATATAAAAAGTGTATCTAATAAAATGATTAGAGAAGGATATAATCTTGAATACTTAAATATAGATTATAATATAGAAGAAACAAATAAAAAGATTGCTGAAATAATGGATAAATTATATGTTCTTAATCTTCAAGATTCAATATTCGATTTAAAAACATTACTTGATTATTATGAAACATTATATAGTGATTTTGATGCTGAAAAAAGAGGCAAAAAGGAATATGAAAGAGGACTTATTAATATAAATGAAAGAATAAGTAAAGTAAGTTCTATAATAAGAAATTTATATGCTGAAATTGATAATATAAAAGATACTTATGATTTAAGTGATGATGAAATTAAAGTAATAGATGAAATCAATAAAGAATTAATTGCTGTTAAAGATAGTTTTAAACTTATTAAAGATAGAACACTTATTAAAGTAATGCCTTATTCAAAATTAAGTAGTGAAATAGAAATGGTTGCTGTATCTTTATCAAAAGTAGAAGATAAACTTGAAACAACACTTAAGAATTTAGGTAGTCTTAAAGAAGATGAAGCAAGAGCTAGAGATCAATTAAGTGAAATTAAAACAATAATAAATAATTCAAAATATAAAATTAAAGATTATAATTTACCAGTAATACCTGATAAGTTCTATATTGAATTAAAAGAAGCACATGATGCGATAAAAGAAATAGTAAAAGAAATAGATAAGAAACCAATATCAATAAAGACATTGAATTTAAGAGTAGATACTGCAAGAGATTTATCATTAAAACTATATCAAACAGCAGACTCTATGGTAAATACAGCAGCTATGGCTGAAATGGCTATAGTATATGGAAATAGATATAGAAGTAGTAATACAGAAGTAGAAATGGGATTAATATCTGCCTCTAAAGCATTTTATAAAGGAGACTATAAAAACTCATTAGAAATAGTATTAAATACACTTAATATTGTTGAACCTGGTATACATAAAAAACTTCTTAGTAAAATGGAAAAAGAGGTGTAATAATGGCAAAAAAGAAAAGAGAAAAAACTAGTAAAAAAGGATTTGCTTATGCTAAAGAATTAGAAGGATTAATATTTATTTTAGCAGCAATTACTGGACTTGGTAACTTTGGAATAGTAGGTTCACTTATGAAAAAGTTTGCTATATTCTTATTTGGAACATGGTACACTCTTGGTCTTGCTTTAGCACTAGTTCTTGGAGTATATTTAATAGTTAAAAGAGGTAAACCAAACTATTTAAGTGGAAGAATGATAGGTATATACGCTATAGTTTTAGCATTGTTATTATTCTCACATACAAAATATATTTCTACTAATAAATTAAGTGCAAGAGATATATTTACGACTACATTTGATAATATAAGTGCATCTTACGAACAAGAAAGTGAAATAAGAAATACAGGTGGTGGTATTATAGGTGCTGCATCAAGTTGGGCATTTGTATCATTATTTGATGTAGAAGGAACAAGTATAGTAATAGTAATAATATCTTTATTTGGACTTATAATGTTATTTGAAATGAATCTATCTGATTTATGTAGCTCAGTAGCAAGTTCATTTAGAAATATGAAAGAAAATAAAGAAGAGAAGAAACAAAGAATCAAAGAAGAAAAACAAAGTAAAATTAGGGATATTCCTGATGATGAAGATGATAAACCTATCGATAAAAGAGTTGTTATTACAAGTGTTGAAGATTTAAAACCTGCACTTCATAAAGAAGAGGCACCACTAATGGCTATGGCAAAAGAAAATGATAATAAAGTAGAAGATACAGGAGATACAAAACCATATAAAAAGCCTTCTATTCAATTATTAAATCCAACTAAGAATAAAGGTAAAGCTAATTCAACTGAAATAATAAATTCTAATACAAAGATACTTGAAAGAACATTTATTGATTATGGAATTAAGGCTAAAGTAATTGAAGTACATGTAGGACCTGCGGTAACTCAATATGAAATGGAGTTAGAACGTGGTACTAAAGTTAATAAAGTACTTAGTATTTCAAGAGAAATAGCATTAGCACTTGCTGCTAAAGAAGTTAGAATAGAAGCACCAATACCTGGTAAAAATACAGTTGGTGTAGAAATACCTAATCAAACAATTATGGCTGTATCAATGAGAGAAATAATGGAAGATTTAGAACGTAATCCTAAATATAAAGATTCTAAACTTGCAGCACCTCTTGGAAGAGACATTATGGGAAATGTTAAATGTGTTGAAATAAATAAAACTCCACATATGTTAGTTGCTGGTGCCACTGGTAGTGGTAAATCAGTGTGTATAAATAATATAATTCTAGCAATACTTATGAGGGCGACACCAGAAGAAGTAAAAATGGTGCTTGTCGATCCTAAAAAAGTAGAATTTAATGTATATGAAGGAATACCACATTTACTTACACCAGTTGTTACAGACCCTAAAAAAGCATCCGCAGCACTACAAAAGATAGTTGTTGAAATGGATGATAGATATGAAACATTTAAAAATAGTGGAACTAAAAATATTCAAACATATAATGATTATGTAGAAAAAGAACTTAAAAAGAATCCAAATTGTGGACTTACTAAAATGCCATTTATATTAGTAGTTATAGATGAACTTGCTGATTTAATGTTAGTTGCTGCTAAAGAAGTTGAAGAATCAATAATGAGAATCACACAACTTGCAAGAGCTGCTGGAATACATTTAATTGTCGCAACACAAAGACCATCTACTGATATAATTACAGGTGTTGTCAAATCAAATATACCAACTCGTATATCATTCGCTGTTTCTTCAAGTATAGATTCAAGAACAATACTTGATATGGTTGGAGCAGAGAAATTACTTGGTAAAGGTGATATGCTTTATAAACCAATGGATGATAATACTCCTACAAGAATTCAAGGTAGTTTTGTAAGTGATGATGAAATAGAAAGAGTTGTAAACTTCGTAAAAGAAAATTGTAATCCACCAAAATATAATGAAAAATTCACGAATTTAGATTCAGCGTCTAGTAGTGAAGGAAATTATAGTGGCGATGCTTCCGGTAATGGTGGTGGAGTTAAAGATGTTCTTTATGATGAAATATTAAATTATGCGATTCGTATGGGTCAAATAAGTGCATCATTAATTCAAAGAAAGTATTCAATTGGTTATAATAGAGCCGCTAGAATAATGGATCAATTTGAAGAACAAGGAATAGTTGGTCCAGCAAAAGGTTCTAAACCAAGAGATGTACTTGTAAAATTAGAGTCACAAAATGAAGGAGAATAGTTATGGGAACAGTACATATAGAAGCAGAAAAAAGTGAGATCGCTAAAAGAGTATTAATGCCAGGAGATCCAAATAGAGCAAAGTATATTGCTGAAAAATATTTAGAAAATCCAGTATTAGTAAATCAATTAAGGGGTGAACTTGCATTTACTGGTAAATATAAAGGAGTAGATGTAACAATATTCTCAAGTGGTATGGGAATAGGTAGTATGGGAATCTATAGTTATGAATTATTTAACTATTATGATGTAGATTCAATTATTAGAATAGGTACAGCAGGTAGTTATACAACTGACTTTAAAATATTTGATATACTTGTTGCTGATTCAGCATATTCTAAAACTGATTTTGATGAAGAAGCAGGTAGAGAAGACATTGAAATTATAAATTCATCATTTGAACTTAATAGTGCAATTATGGATACAGCAGCACTTAAAAGAATAAATGCGCGTTTAGGACGCGTTCATACTACTGAAGCATTCTATACGGACAATAAAGATTATTCTAAATTTATAAATCTTGGATGTAAAGCAGTAGAAATGGAAACATATGCATTACTTTATAATGCTAAAAAGTTTCTTAAAAAAGCAACAGCTATACTTACAATAAGTGATAGTTTAATTACACATGAAGAAATAGACCCAAAAGCACGTGAACAAAAACTAGATGAAATGATATTACTAGCATTAGAATCTATAATAAAAAAATAAAAATATAACATAATAATAAAGAAGATTCACATCTTCTTTTTATGCTTAAACGGAGGAACAAATGGAATACAAAAAAATACAAAATAAAGAATATACACTACACTTAATAAATTCAAATAGATTTAAAACAATAAATGTAGTAGTATTTCTAACAAAAGAATTTAATAAAGATGACATTACATATGGCGGAATGCTAAGTAGTAATCTAGTTTATACATCAAAAAAATATAATACTAAAAATAAAATAGCAATAATAGGTGAAGAACTATATGGAGCAAATATAACTGCTTCCTTTGGTATATCTGGTAATACTGAATCATTTATCTTTTCATTAGAATTTCTAAATCCAAAATATACAGAAGATAAATATATGAATGATACATTAGATTTCTTATGTGAAGTATTATTTAATCCAAATGTGAAAGATAATAAATTTGATGAAACATACTTTAATCTTATAAAGAAAGATGTCATAACAAAATGTAAATCAGTAAAGGATAATCCAGGTCTTTATGCTAGTATAGAATATGCTAAAATAATGTATAATGGAACACCTTCTTCTTATAGTACCATTCCAAATGTAGAAGAAGTAGAAAAAGTTACACCTGAAAAACTATATAAAAAGTATACTGAATTATTTAATGGAAACTATAAAATTGATATAGCTATTAATGGTGAAATAGATGATAGAATTATTGAAATAATAGAAAATAAATTCAAAAATGTTAAAGGATGTAATAAAAAATTATCATTTAGAATAGAACATACTTATGATAAAAAAGTTATAGAGAAAGTAGACACTCTTCCATTTAATCAATCTAAATTATATGTAGGATATAGATTAAATGATCTTACTTATCATGAACTTAATCATGTTTTAAGAGTATATAATACAATACTTGGTACTATGAATGATTCACTTTTATTTAATATAGTAAGAGAAGAACATTCACTATGTTATACAATAGGTTCTTACTATTCAAAATATAATCCATCACTTACAATATATGCTGGTATAAATAAAGTTAATTATGAAGAAAGTGTTAAACTGATAAAAGAATGTGTTAACTTAATGAGTGATAAAACTACTGTAGAAAGACTATTTGATTCATCATTAAAAACAATAAATACATATTTAAATAATTATTATGATGATGTAACATCTCAAATAAATGAATACTATAAAAAAGAATTTGAAGAAACAGAATCAGTAGAAGAATTAAGAAGTAATATAAATAAAGTTACTATTGATGAAGTTATTAATCTAAATAAAAAAATATCACTTAGTACAATATATCTATTAAGAGGTGAACTATGAAAAAGAAAACATTTGAAAGAGTAAATGAATCACTTTATACTGAAAAATTAGATAATGGAATAGAAGTATATCTATATAAGACAGATAAAACAAAAAATTTCTATATATCTATTTCAGTTAAATATGGAGCGAGTGTTACAAAGTATAAGATAAATGATAAAGTAACAGATATAATACCAGGAAGTGCTCACTTTTTAGAACATAAAGTAATGGCTTTATCAGAGAATAAAGAAATATCAAGAAGAATAAATGAACTTGGTAGTCTTGCGAATGCATGGACTAGTTATAATGGTACTAATTATAATATTTTTGGAAGTATAAATATAAAAGAAAACTTAAAATTACTTTTAGATATATTTTATAATACTGATATAAATCCTAAAAATGTAGAAGAAGAAAAAGGCATTATTGGTGAAGAAATAGATATGTATAAAGATAAAATAAATAGTTATATGATGAGTGAACTATTTAAAAATCTATTTACAAATTCATATGTAAGAAATACTGTCGTAGGTGAGAGAAGTGATATTGCTAAAATAACATCAAAAGGATTAAACAAGATATATAAAGACTTCTATGTACCTAATAATACATTTATAATTGTATGTGGTAACTTTGATGAAAATGATATTATGGATACTATAAAAGAATATATGAGTAAGTTAAATCTAAAGCCAAAGAAATTACCTAAAATTATTAAAGCAAAAGATAAAGATATTGTTAAAGTACCATATCAAGAGATAAAAAAAGATATAAATGATGAAAGAGTCAAATATGCGATAAAGATAAATAAAAAGAACTTTGGTATCAAAAATAATAAAGATTTATCAGCATATCTAAATATTATTTTAGGAGCAAACTTTTCACCAACATCATCACTATATGAAAAATATAAGAATGAAGATATAGTAACAAGTTTAAGTTATTCAGTAAATATAATTGATAATTATGTAGTACTTATTTTAGAAGCATTTACTAAAGATGCAAGTAGATTCTTAAATGAAATACAAAGTGATATTAAAAATCTATCACTTACAAAAGAAGTATTTGAAAGAAAGAAGAAAAGATATTTAAAGAATTATATTTTAGATTTTGATAATATAGAAGATGTTGAATATATAATTTCTTATGCTTTAATGGTAGATAATAAAATAGATTATAATGATTATACTAGAATAATAGAACTTGATTATAATAAAGCATTAGATGTATTAAAAAATATAAATAGTGATAATACTTCGGTAATTAAAACAATAAAATAGAGGTAGAAATACTTCTATTTTTATTTTAAATAAAATTCCTATTGACATAGTAGGAAATAAATAGTAAAATTCCTACTAGATTAGTATGAAAGGAGATTATATGAAAAATATATATTTTGATAATGCTGCTACTACAGCATTAGATAGTGATGTACTTGAAAGTATGATACCATATTTAAAAGAAAATTATGGTAATGCTTCATCTATATACAAATTAGGTAAAGTATCAAGAAAGGCTATAGAAGATTCAAGAGAGAAAATCGCAAAGATATTAAATTGTAGAAAAGAGGAAATCTTTTTTACATCAGGTGGTAGTGAAAGTGATAATACAGCGATTAAAGGTATTGCTCATGCTTATAAAAATAAAGGTAACCATATAATTACTTCTAAAATAGAACATCCAGCAGTACTTGAAACATGTAAAGTACTAGAAAAAGAAGGATATGAAATTACATATTTAAATGTAGATAGTAATGGAAGAATAGATTTAAAAGAATTAGAGGATTCAATCAAAGATACAACTATATTAATAACAATAATGTTTGCGAATAATGAAATAGGTACAATAGAACCTATAAAAGAAATAGGAGAAATTGCTAAAAAACATAATGTAATATTCCATACAGATGCT
The DNA here is from genome assembly GCA_934102215.1 of uncultured Bacilli bacterium. Classification (GTDB taxonomy): domain Bacteria; phylum Bacillota_I; class Bacilli_A; order RF39; family UBA660; genus CAG-1000. Next base: position 170,349 of record CAKOSH010000003.1, on the reverse strand, counting down.
GTTCAGGCAGTAGGAAGTATAAAAATAAATATAGAAGAACTTAATATAGATAGTTTATCATTGTCAGGTCATAAATTCTATGGCCCTAAAGGTATAGGAGTTCTATATGTAAAAAATGGTATCAAATTTCAAAAGTTAATAGATGGAGGACATCAAGAAAAAAATAGAAGAGCAGGTACTGAAAATACTGCTTCAATAATTGGTATTGCAAATGCATTAGAACTTGCTTATGAAAACTTAGATAAACATAATAAAACTATAAAAGAATTAAGAGATTATTATGAATCACAAGTTAAAGAAAGAATACCTTATATTAAAATAAATGGAGACATTAATAATAGACTTCCAGGTAACTCTAATATATCATTTAGGTTTATTGAAGGAGAAGGTTTACTTCTAAATTTAGATTTAAAAGGAATATGTGCATCAAGTGGTAGTGCGTGTACATCAGGTTCGCTTGATCCATCTCATGTTTTACTAGCTATAGGTCTTCCACACGAAATAGCACATGGTTCACTTCGAATATCAATAGGTAAATACAATACAAAGGAAGAAGTAGATTATTTAATAAATAATTTAGTAGAAATAGTAAATAAATTAAGAGATATGTCACCATTATATGAAAAATTTTTAGAGGAGGAACAAAAATAATGGATTATTCAGATAAAGTAATTGATCACTATACAAATCCTAGAAATGTAGGAAAAATAGAAGATGCATCAGGTATTGGAGAAGTAGGAAATCCAGTATGTGGAGACATTATGAAAATGTTTATCAAAGTAGAAAATAATGTTATCACTGATGTAAAATTCAAAACATTTGGTTGTGGAGCAGCTATCGCAACAAGTAGTATATCAACTGAAATGATAATTGGTAAAACTTTAGAAGAAGCACTTGCTCTTAAAAATAGTGATGTTGTTAAAGCATTAGATGGACTTCCACCTGTTAAGATACATTGTTCACTTTTAGCAGAAGAAGCAATACATTTAGCAATAGCTGATTACTATAGAAAAGAAGGCAAGATGACAGAAGAAGAAATCAAAAAGAAATGTAATTTAAAAAGTCATCCAACATGTTGTCATCTACATAATTAGTACTAGCAATAGTACTTTTTGTATGGTAAATATATGAAAAGTTGTACTTGCAATATACAAATTGTAAAGCATGACATCACTTTCGAAATAAGAACAAATGTTCGCTTGCGGGGGGGGGTAATATTTGCTATAATATTCTTATGAATAAGATAGTAGAAGTGTTAAAAAAGTATATGTATGTAATTTCAGTGTTTATAGGTATAAGCATCATTTTAGGAGCGACTTATTCAAATTTTATAGTTACATCAAATAATCATAAAGCTGCAGAAATGTATATTGGATCATTAAAGTATTCAATAGAAATAAATGGAAATAATATAAACACATTATCTATCCCAACAGGTTCAACACTTGTTATCATTAAGGTGAATAATTTAAATCCAGTAGATACATATTACAAATTATTATACTCAAAAAACACAAATATAAATATTTCTTATTATGAAAAATATCAAAATATAGAATATTCTTCACCAAATGCAAGCTTAAATGCAGCTACTACAAATACAATAAAGTTAAAGATAGTAAATAATTCAACTGAAACACAAAATCTTATATTCAAAGTAAGCGGAGGCTATATTACAAATAGTTTAAGTGATATTAAACTAATAAGTGATTATGTTGAAATTACAAATATTGTAGTGGACAATACAGTTTATTGTAAAACAGATACGACTTTAACACAAGGAACAGAATATGTAAATGGACAATATACTTATAGATACATGCAAGAAGGAAAATATGTAAGTTCAAGCCTTGGCTGGAATAACATCACTGATAATGGCTGGGGAGTACAATTAACCGATAAAACAAGTACTGCTGCAGTTATCACTGAAGTATGTTCTTATATTAATGATATACCTGTTATTTCTATGGCATACATGTACTATAATAGTAAAGCAACATCTATTGATTTAAGTAAAGTAAATACAAGTAATGTTATCAATATGAATTATATGTTTGAAAGTAGTCAGGTAACTTCACTAGATTTAAGTAATTTTGATACAAGTAAAGTTAAAAATATGTCATATATGTTTGAAAAAAGTCAAGCCTTGACCTTAGATTTATCAAATTTTAATACAAAAAATGTAACATCAATGACAAGCATGTTTAAAGGAAGCAAGGCAACTAGTATAGATGTAAGCAAGTTTAATACTTCAAATGTAACAAATATGATGTGGATGTTTATAGATACATTACCAACAAAAATAGATGTAAGTAATTTCAATACAAAAAATGTTACTAATATGTATGGCATGTTTCAAAATTCAAAAGCTGAACTAATAGATGTAAGTAGTTTTGATACAGGTAATGTAACGACAATGTATCAAATGTTTAATAACAGTAAAGCTACAACGATAAAAGGACTAAATAATTTTAATACAAGTAATGTAACCAATATGAGTGCTATGTTTGCAAATTCAAATGCCACATTATTAGATGTAAGCAGTTTTAATACAGGTAAAGTAGCAAATATGTATCAAATGTTTTATAATTCCAAATCGACAATACTTGATGTAAGTAATTTTGATACAGGTAAAACAACAGATATGCGTGATATGTTTAATACAACAATTATATCAACTCTTGATGTAAGCAGTTTCAATACAAGTTTGGTTACGCATATGGGAGGAATGTTCGCAAATAATAGTAATTTGAAAACTATATATGCAAGTGATAAATTTAATGTAGGCAATGTAACATCAAGTACAAATATGTTTAAGGGATGCACTAATTTAATGGGAGGAGAAGGTACAAGATATAATAGTTCTTATGTTGATAAAACTTATGCTGTTATAGATGAAGGCACAACAAATCCAGGATATTTTACTGATTCAATTGATAAAGATTTACCATCACCAAATTCTTTTAGTACTGATTCGTGGAAAACAATAATAAAAGCAGTTAGAGAAAATGATATAAGTAAGTATAATGTTGGCGATACAAAAATTATAGATGCTAACACATATGGAACACATACACTACGTATAGCAAACACCTCAACACCGAGTGAGTGCAGTACAACTGGTTATTCACAAACAGCCTGTGGATTCGTACTAGAGTTTGTAGATTCAATAACAGAGTCAAGTATGAATAGTAGTGAAATTAATACCGGCGGTTGGCCATCAAGCAGTTTAAGAACAATTATGAATAATGATATATTTAATCAATTGCCACTTGCATTACAAAAGGGAATAGTTAGTACAACAGTAGTGTCAGGACATGGTAGTGGAGATGATAATAATTTTACATCAAGCGATAAATTATATTTGTTATCACCTAAAGAAATATATACAAATTATGCAAATGTAACAGATTCAGCAAAAAATCTAACAAGAACATTAGATTATTACACTTTAAAAAATGTTACAATAACAAATTATGCAGAAGCAGTAAAAAAGAACAAAGATGGAACTAAAGATGATTGGTGGTGGCTTCGTACTGCTAGCTCTTCTAACAAAGTTGGCTTTGTGTATATACAAAGCAATGGAGGATGGAGTACAACATATGCAGATGATGCAAAAGGAGTTTCACCAGCATTTAGGATAGGTTAGAAGCATTACAGCAAATATTCACTTATAAGATAAAAAACTTCTTGCATTTAAAAAATATGTGATAAAATAATACTACTTTTAAGAAGAAATGCATTCAAAACATGAAAGTGTCGCGGTATAAAAAGAATACATCAACGCTAAAATAGTATGAAATTTTGAATATGTATTTTTGTTTAAGCAGTATTATTTTTTTAAAAGTTTTTTGGAAAGATCGACTTTGTCAATCTTTTTTTGTAGATAAAAAACAAGAACAAATGTTCGCTTGCGGGGGGGGGTAAATTTTGCTATAATGATCATAAGATAAGGAAGTGTGATCATTATGAAAGATAAGAAAATGTATATATTACTAGTGATATCAATACTGTTCGCAGTAATTGGAGTTTCACTAGCATTTTTTTCGCTTAATATAATTGGAAACGATACTGCTAAATATAACAAAATAACAACAGGTGATTTAGAACTAGTATTTACTGATGACAATGAAGTATCACTTGATGGAGCTTTTCCAGGGGACTCAATAACTAAAACAATATCAGTAAAAAACACTGGTACAAAAGAGGTTAGTTATAATATCGTATGGCAAGAACTAGAAAATAAGATTATAAAAAATGAATTGGTATTAGAAGCTACATGTAAAAGAATAAATAATGATGGAATAGTAGAGAGCACTTGCAATAATATTGAAGAAACACCAATAAGAGTAAGAACAATAGAAAAAAATATTTCAATTGGACCAAAAGTAACACATGAATATACTATTAAAATAACTTTTAAAGATACTGCTTCGAATCAGAATTACAACAAAAGAAAGTCATTTAGTGGGAAAATAGGAATTGAAGAATATTTTGACAATACAATATATTGTAATACAAATGTTGAGTTAACACCAGGGACAGAATACATAAATGGACAATATACATATAGATATAAGCAAGAGGGTTATGTACATTCACAATTAAATGGTTCTAATGTTGAAATTATCTATGAATGGAATGATTTAAATGAAGATGGTTGGGGTGTAATTTTAACTGATAAAGAAAGTACTGAACCTATAAATACTCCATTATGTACATATATAAATGATATTCCAGTGGTTTCAACAGCATATATGTTTTATTATGAAAAAGCCACTGAAATAGATTTAAGTAAATTTAATACAACCAACATTACAAATATGAGTCATATGTTTGATGCTTCACGAGCAACATCTTTAGATTTAAGTAGGTTTGATACTTCAAGTGTAACTAATATGTCTCAAATGTTTTTGGGTAGTCATGCCACAACATTAGATTTAAGCAATTTTAATACTAGCAATGTAAAAGATATGAGGAAAATGTTCAATATGTGTCAAGCTACCACAATAAATGTAAACAACTTTGATTTAAGTAGCATTGATAGTATGGAGGATATGTTTACTAATGCAAAGGCAACAAATATATCATTGAAGAACATTGATACATCAAATATAACTAGTATGCGAGCGACGTTTTTTGGAACACAAAATCTTGAGTCAATAGATTTAAGTAATTTTGATACAAGCAATGTAACAGATATGTATATGATGTTTCAATATACTAATTTGACAACATTAGATGTTAGTAATTTTAATACAAGCAATGTTACTAATATGAATCGTATGTTTGCTAGTACGAAACTTACATCACTAGATTTAAGTAATTTTGATACAAGCAATGTAACAGATATGAATGCAATGTTTTCGGGAAACTCTGAAATCACGTCACTAGATATAAGCAGTTTTGATACAAGTAATGTAACTAATATGAGTGGTTTATTTGCTTGGAATACGAATCTTAAAACCATTTATGTAAGTAATAAATTTAATAGTGACAATGTTCCACAAGAAAATAGTCAAAATATGTTTTTAAATTGTAATAACTTAGTTGGCGGAAAAGGAACAACTTTTGATTCAACTAAAATTGATAAAACTTATGCCAAAATAGATGGCGGAACAAGTAATCCCGGATATTTCACAGCAAAATAAAATTTGATTTTATTTACAATCTATATAAAATTATGATAAACTATTGTTAGTGAAGCACCTGACCCCCTGTGGCTAGGCGTCACGTAATTTGTGTTTTGCCTAACTATAAAGTGAGTTAGGCAATTTTATTAGTTATAAATAATAATAAGCAATAAACTTATTAATAAATCTTTTTTACTCATACAATATCACCTTCCTATTAAAAAAAATAATGAAAGTGACGCCTAGCTTCAAGCACTTCGATAGGTAGAGTATCATATATGAAAAAGTAATGTAAATAGGTAAAATTTAACTTTAAGGTGGTTTTTTATCTTATAGGAAAGTTCATCTCCCATAAAAAAATAATTTAAAATTTTTTGCAAAGATATATTGATATTTGAACATTAATATTATATGATAGAAAACATATTATTAAAAAACTAGCCCGGGGGAAAACATGTATTATAAAGCATATAAATTTAGAATATATCCAAATGAATCACAAAAAGAGCTTATCAATAAAACATTTGGATGTAATAGATTTGTATATAACTTCTTCTTAAGTAAAATAAAAGAAAATAAATATACAAAAGCAAGTGAAAATATAAAATGTTATACAAATTATTTAAAATATGAATACCCGTTTTTGCAGGAAATAGATAGTATTGTTATTAGAAAATCATTATTTAATTTAGAAGATTCTTTTAAAAGATATTTCAAAAGACAAAATGATTACCCAAAATTCAAAAGTAAGTTCAATAGAAACTCATATAATACAAATGCTATATATAATTCCTATAAGAACAACAATTATTGTAATATTGAATTAGATTTAGAAAATAAAATTATTAAACTTCCTAAATTAAAAAATATCAAAATAAGAGGATATAGAAATTTAAAACATATTAATGGAAGAATATTAAATGCGACTATTTCAAGGGAACCAAATGGTAAATATTATGTATCAGTTCTTTATGAAATGAGTGAAAGTATAAAAGAAGTAACACCTACCTCAATAATTGGAATAGACCTGGGTGTTAAAAAATTATTAACATTATCAGATGGAAATAGTTATGAAAATAACAAATATATTGAAAAATATGAAAAAAGAATAAAGAGAATGCAAAGAGAACTTTCAAGAAAAGTAAAAGGAAGCAACAACTACTATAAATGTAAAAAGAAATTAGCAGTATTACATAGTAAACTTGCTAATTCAAGAAAATACTATATACATAAAATAACTAAAAACATTACAGACGAATATGACATTGTTACTTGTGAAAAGCTTCATACTAAAGAAATGATAATAAGTGGTAAAAAGAATACTCTATCAAAAAATATAAATGACGCTTGTTTCAATGAGATATTAAGACAATTAGATTATAAATCAAGATTCAAGGGTAAGAAATTTTATCAAATATATGAATATTATCCATCAAGCCAAACATGCAGTAGATGTGATAATCAAGACAAAAAGTATAAAAATTTAAACGAAAGGATTTATGAATGTACTAAGTGTCATTTAGAATTAGATAGAGATTTAAACGCAAGTATAAATATAATGTTTGAAGGATTGAAAATGTATATAGAAAAACTAAATAAAATAATAAAAAATAATTAAATAAAAAAGATACATAACGAGATAAAATAAAAAATATGTACGGTAGCGACTATCGGAATTTAAGTCTATGGAGAAGTCACGTTAGTGGGTCTGTGAAGTAGAAATTTGGAATCGTGAGATTTCAAGGATAAATTTTAATTTGTCTTTTGTTCTGTGTTTATTTCTTTCAAATAATATAGTATAATTAAGTCGGTGAAGCAAATGGAAAAGATAGAATTTAAAACAGTAGAAGAACTATATAAAAGAGTATCACCTGCTTTATATTCAAAAGTTAAAGAACTTAAAAGATTTGGTTATACACTCGTGACAGAAAAAGACGTATGGAATTATCTAGTTGATAATGATTGGAAAAATAGAACTAATTTAGAACTATATGATTTAATTAGTGATATTATGAATGCTGATAACTATAAAATAAACTTATACGTTACAGATAAACTTTCAAGAATGAAAAGTAAACTAGATAAATCAAACAATACAGACATACTTTAGGAGGAACCACATGAAAAAAATATTAAAACCAACGATAATAACATTAATAATAACAATAATAGGTATATTACTTATCAAACCCACTTTAAATAGTATTCATTATGGAATAGATTTACAAGGTGGATTTGAAATACTTTATAATATTGAACCACTTGTTAAAGGAGATAAACTAACAGATGATGATTTAGATAAAACATACAAGGCAATAACTAGAAGAATAGATACTCTTGGTGTTAGTGAACCAGTTATTAATTTTGAAGGAAATAATCTAATTAGAATACAACTTCCAGGTAAAATGAATGAAGAAGAAGCAAGAGAAAGAATAGGTACTACTGCTGTACTTTCTATAAGAGATACAGAAGATAACTTATTACTTTCAAGTAATGTTTTTGGACGTGGAGGAGCATCACTTACTCAAGACCCTCAATCATTTCAATACGAAGTAAAATTAGATATTAAAGATACATCTGCATTCTATGAAGCAACTAAAAAAGTATCAAGTAAACCAAGTGGAGAAAATATAATGGTTATATGGCTTGACTTTGATGAGGATACTGATTCATATGAAAAAGAAAAAGAAACATGTGGTGAAGATGCTAACATGAAATGTATATCAAGTGCCCGTGTCCTTGAACCATTAAGTAGTAGTTCAGTAGTAATTGAAGGAAATTTCACTAAAGAATCAGCAGAAAATCTAATTGAATTAATAAATAGTGGAAGTCTTCCAACTAAATTAACAGAAGAAGCAAAGCCAAAAAGTGTTTCTCCATCATTTGGTAGTGAAACAATAAGCAAAACAGGTATTGCAGGTATAATAACATTTGCATTAATAATGATAATATTACTTGTAAAATATAGATTAAGTGGTATTGTTGCTAGTGTATGTTTATTTGTATATGCATTACTTGTATTCATAATATTTAATCTAGTAGGTGGAGTTCTTACACTAACAGGTATAGCAGCACTTGTTCTTGGAATAGGTATGGCTGTAGATTCAATTATCATATCTAATAGTAGAGTACATGATGAATTACTTAAAGGTAAAAAACTTAAAGAAGCATTCAAAGATGGAAATAAAAATAGTTTAAGAGCGATAATTGATGCCAACATTACAACATTTATCGCAGGAGTAGTACTTTATATATTTGGTGAGTCATCAGTAAAAGGATTCGCTACAATGCTTATAATAACAATAATTATAACAGTACTTTGTACAGTAATATTATATAGAATACTACTTGAACAATTTGTAAATTCTAAAGTATTTGATAATAAAGAAATATTACTATTTGGAAAATCCAAAGAACCAAAACAAAAAGATTATGTTAAACTTGGTAAAATTCCAACAATTGTATCAATTATAATAATAGTAGTAGGAATAATATTTACATGTGTAAGAGGATTCAACTTTGGAGTAGATTTTACAGGTGGAACTAATATAAATATATCTTCAAGTAATGATATAGACTTTAATAAAGTAACAGAACTTGTAAAAGAATATGATATACGTGATTATGACTATTATATGGGATCTAAAAAAGAAGGATTTATAAAACTTAATGATATATTAGATGATGAAACAAATGTAAAAGTAAAACAAGAATTTGATAAATTAGGATATACAACATCTAGTAGTGAAATAAGTACACTTGTTACTAAAAATCTAACAAAAAATGCTATTAAATCATTAATATATTCATTAATCGCAATAATTATATATGTAGCAGGTAGATTCAATATTAACTATGCTGTAACTGGAATACTTATGCTTATACATGATGTACTCATAATACTATCTATATTTGCTATGTTCTATATACCAGTAGATTTCATAATAGTAGCATCTCTTCTTACAATAATAGGTTATTCAATAAATGATACAATAGTTGTATTTGATAGAATAAGAGAAAATAGAAGAAAATTATATAATAATAGAAAAGAACTTACAGATGAAGAGATAAATAATCTTGTAAATGTTAGTTCATCAAATACATTTAATAGAAATATATGGACAAGTATTACAACAATAATCGCAGTAGTATCTCTTATATGTGTAGGACTTAATGATATATATACATTTAATATATCAGTATTAATTGGTTTAATCGCTGGTACTATTAGTTCACTTTTAATAGGTCCAAGATTATGGATAAGGTTTGAAAAAAGAACTATGCATAAAAAAGATGATGATGAAGACACGGAACCAGAAGAATTAAAAATAAAAGGTATAAATATATAGGGAAGTGAAATTATTAAAAACCATAGTTATGAAGAATTAGTAGATTTGTTAAATTCATATATGGATCACGAATACGTTGATTTCATAAATGAATATTACAATCAAGCAATAATTATTTATAGTGACATGAAAAGAGAAACGGGTGAAGATTATATTCTTCATCCAATAAATGTTGCTTATATTTTAGCAGAACTTAAGATGGATCCTGTCACTATAGGATGTGCTTTAATACATGAAGCAATAACACTTAATAAAATGACTTATGAAGAAATAGAAGAAATGTTTGGTAGTGAGAGTGCTATTATAGTTTCATCTATAACAAAAATAAGTAATTTAAAACAAACATTCAAGATTAATAATCCAGAAAAATATAGAAGAATAATAGTTGGTTTATCTGAAAATCCTGCTACATTATTTATAAAATTTGCTGATAGATTACATAATCTTAGAACATTAAAAGTACATGATAAAGAACATCAAAAATATATAATTGACGAAACACAAAATATTTATATACCAATCGCACATAGACTTGGTATGAAAAAAATGAAAAGTGAAATGGAAGATTTATGTCTTCAATACACTGACCCTGATGGATATAATAAAGTACTTGATAAAATTAATTCATCAAAGACTGAACTTGAAAAATCGCTTGCTAGAATGAAATATGAAATAATGCAGTTACTTGATACTCATAATATTAAATATCAAATGTTATCAAGAGTTAAATCAGTAAGAGGTATTTATAACAAGTTAAAAGCAGGAAAAACATGGAATAATATATATGATTTACTTGGTATAAGAGTACTTGTTGATACAGTAGAAGATTGCTATAGAGTAATAGGTCTTGTTCAAGCAAAGTATCCACCAGTACCAAATAGATTTAAAGATTATATAGCTAATCCAAAACCTAATTTATATCAAAGTTTGCATACAACAGTTTTTGGAGAAGATAAAAGAATATATGAAGTACAAGTAAGAACATATGAAATGGATGAAATCGCTGAAAAAGGTGTTGCTTCTCACTGGAGTTATAAAGAGAAAATAGATGGTTCAGTTAAAAATAATTTAGATCATATTTTAGAACAATTTAGAGTCCTTGTAGAAGTAAATGATATAGAAAAGAATATGAATTTCTTTAGTAATATCAAAGAAGAACTAAAAAGAAGTGAAATATATGTATATACTCCAAAAGGAGATATTATAGAGTTACCAGCAGGAGCTACTCCAATAGACTTTGCATATAAAATACATAGTGAAGTAGGTAACACTACAACAGGTGCTTTAGTTAATAATAAAATGGTTAAACTAAACTATGAACTTAAAGAGGGAGATATGGTAGAACTTATAACACAAAAAGGTCATGCTCCATCTAAAGGTTGGTTAAAAATAGTTAAAACTGAAGCTGCTAAATCAAGAATAAAATCATACTTTTATAAAAAAGAAAGAGAAAAATATATCGCACTTGGTCATGAAATGCTTAATAATGAATGTAAGAAAAGAAATGTTGATATTAACGATATAATTACTGATGAAAACATTGAAAAACTAAATAATAGTTTAGGTACTAAAGATTTAGATGACATATATTTTGGAATATCAACTCTTAAATATTTACCATCATCTATACTTGGTAGGCTTGAAGTACATGAGCCTAAAAAGAAAACACTAACTATTAATAAAAACAATAATAAGAATGGTAGTGGAATAATAATCGCAGGATCTAATGATATATTATGTAGTCTTGCTACTTGCTGTAATCCAGTTTATGGAGAAGATATAGTTGGTTATATTACAAAAGGATATGGAGTAAAAATACATTCTAAAAATTGTCCTAATGTTGACTTAAATAGTGAAAGATTGATAGAAGCACAGTGGAGTGAAAACATTGAAAATAGATATACTGCTAAATTAAAAGTATATATAAGTGATGTAAATGATACATTAGTTCAAATAGTAACTTTATCAACTAAAGATTCAATCATTATAGACTCAATAAATCTAATAAATAGAAATAAAGAATTATTTTATAATATAACATGTAAAGTAAAAAATATAAGTGACTTACATAAATTCATAGATGAAGTTAAAGGTATTAGTTCAGTAACATCAGTAGAAAGGATATTTATATAATGAAAGTAGTACTACAAAGAAGTAAACAAAGTAAAGTAACAATTGATGGTAAAATAAATGGTAAAATTGATCATGGTTATGTAGCACTAGTTAGTTTCACTAATGGAGATAACATAGAAATAATAGATAAAATGATTAAAAAGATTATAAATTTAAGAGTGTTTACAGATGAAAATGATAAAATGAATCTAAGTATTTTAGATACTAAAGGAAGCGTTCTTAGTATAAGTCAATTTACATTATATGCAGATACTACTAAAGGAAATAGACCATCTTTTATAAATGCACTTAATCCTACTGAAGCAACTAAGCTATATGACATCTTTAATCAAAAGTTAAGTGAATTTGTTCATGTAGAAACAGGTAAATTTGGTGCAGATATGAAAGTTGAAATATATAATGATGGACCTGTTACTATAATACTTGATAGTCATGAGTTATTTAAAAAATAATATATATAAAAGTTAATGATTAATTTCGTTAACTTTTTATTATGTAACAATTGTTTTATGTCAAAATTGTGATATAATTTAATATATATAATAGAAGGAGGAAGTTATGGAAAACAAAAAAAGAACTATAATTATCGTTATCGGTATAATCGCAATAGTTGTATGTTTAGTATTATACTTTGTATTTGCTAATAAGAAATATACTGTAACTTTTAATACAGATGGTGGTAGTGTAGTTGAAACTCAAAAAGTTAAGAAAGGAGAAAAAGCAAAGAAACCTGCAGATCCAACTAAGAATGGATATGTATTTATAGAATGGGATTTAGGTGGAACTTTATATGATTTTAGTTCAAAAGTAACAAAAGATATAACATTAAATGCAGTATGGCAAGCACAAGATGGTTCTAAAGTGACATATGTAATCACATTTAATACAGATGGTGGAAACAGCATATCTAATCAAATTATTGATAAAGATGGAATGATTACTAAACCACAAGATCCAGTAAAAGAAGGATACAAATTTTTAGGTTGGTATAGTAATAATGCATTATATGATTTTACTACACCAGTTACATCTAATTTTGAATTAGTTGCTAAATGGGAAAAAGAAGAAAGTACAACAACAAGCACAACAACAAGTACTACAACTAAGAAAAATGATACATCAAGTACAACATCTACAACAACAACTAAAAAGAATGATTCAACAAGTACTACAACAACTACAACAACTAAGAAAACTACAACTGAAACTAAAAAATATACTGTAAAATTTGATTCTAAAGGTGGAAGTTCTATATCTAGTAGGGAAGTAACAAGCGGAAGTAAGGTATCAAAGCCTAGTGATCCAACAAGAACAGGATATAAGTTTAGTGGATGGACATTAGATGGAAAATCATATGATTTTAATTCTAAAGTTACAAAAGATATTACATTGGTTGCTACATGGACAGCAAAAACTTACACAGTTAAGGTATCAATCGTAGATGAATTTTCACCAGCAAGAATACTTTCAGTATATGAAGATGGTTCAAAAATATCATTTAAACAAATTAACTATTCTGATGGAACTAAATTATGTTCTTCAAATGGGAATGTTAATAAGAGTGATATAGAAGGCGAATCAAAATTACAAGTTGTATTAAATGACGGAACAAAAGTAACAGCAACAATTAAGTAGAAAGGAATAAAGATGAAAAAGAAGTTATTATACTTTTTGATGCTTCTTGGTTTTGCTGGCTTAACAAATGTAAATGCTAAAGAAATAGCAGCAGATGACATAGAACCCAGAACTTACATAATAGGTACACATGAGTTTACCGAAAGTACAACATTATCAACAAAGCACATCATGTTAGCATCAAAAACAATAGATGGAAATACATTAAATGATATGATAATCTACTATAAGAATCCAAGAGGTAAATGGATTAATGGACTTACAGGAGAGATAGTTGAAGTAAGTGAAAAGTTTAACATTGAATATGTAGACTTAGTTAAATTTTTAACAGCACCAACACTTGCAAATGATTATAATGATAAAACAAAAGCAAATTTATCAATATTAGGTGCAGGATATTATGGAAGTAGTGAAGAGACATTAAAAGAAATATCAGGATGGGAACTATATGAAAAGACAACAGATGGTTATTCAAAAATAACAGAAGGAACAAATTATAATTATAAAGTAACATTAAATCCAGGTGAAACAAAAACTTTTGTAGCAAGAGTTTATAAATTAAATGAAACACTTGATAGAGTATATAGTGATTATTCAAATGAAGTAGAGGTAACAAGAGAAACATTAAATACCCCAACACTTGCAAATGATTATAATGATAAAACAAAAGCAAGTTTATCAATATTAGGTGCTGGATATTATGGAAGCAGTGAAGAAACACTAAAAGAAATATCAGGATGGGAACTATATGAAAAGACAGAAAATGGTTATTCAAAAATAACAGAAGGTACTAACTATACATATCAAATGGAACTAGTTCCAGGTGAAACAAAAACATTTGTAGCAAGAGTATATTATGAAACAACAGATGGAAATAGAATATATAGTGAATATTCTGATGAACTTGAAGTAACAAGAGAAAAATTACAAACACCAACATTAGCAAGAGATTTTCATTATACTAATTTAGCTAAGCTTGCTATAACAGCAGATGGATATTATGCAGGAAATGAAAATACTGAAGAAATATCAGGATGGGAATTATATGAAAAAGTTGGTGAAAACTATAATAAGATAAAAGAAGGAACAGAATATTTTTACACATCTAATGAATTTGCTCCAGGAGAAACAAAAGTATATGTTTCAAGAGTATATTATGAAACTACTGATGGAAATAGAATATACAGTGATTATTCAAATGAAATTGAAGTGACAAGAGAAAAATTACAAACTCCAACATTAGCAAGAGATTTTCATTATACTAATTTAGCAAATATTGCTATAACAGCCGAAGGATATTATGCAAAAGATAAAGAAGTATTAAAAGAAATTTCAGGCTGGGAATTATATGAAAAAGTTGGTGAAAACTATAATAAGATAAAAGAAGGAACAGAATATTTTTATACATCTAATGAATTTGCTCCAGGGGAAACAAAAGTATATGTTTCAAGAGTATATTATGAAACTACTGATGGAAATAGAATATATAGTGATTATTCAAATGAACTTGAAGTAACAAGAGAGAAACTACAAACTCCAACGCTAGCAAATGATCCAAGCGATTTAAGTGGAGCACATCTTTCAATGGCTGTTGAAGGGTACTATGCTAGTGGAGAAGAAGCATTAAAAGAAATAACAGGGTGGGAACTATACGAAAAAACAGATAGTGGATATGTACTAGTTACTAATGATTCAACATATTCACATAACGTAAGTATGGATCAAGGAACAACAAAAACATTTATTGCAAGAGTATATTATGAAAATGAAAATGTAGCAAAAACTTATAGTGACTATTCAAATGAAGTAGTAGTTACTATTGAAAAAATAAAAGTTCCAACACTTTCTTATACAGCCGACTCACAAACAGCTGCAACATTATCTATAATAAATGAAGGAACTTATAAAGACGAAACAGAACAAAATAAAATTACAGGCTGGGAATTATATGAAGTGGGAGAAACAAATACATTAATAACTGATGAAAAACCATATACATATACTGTAAATGCTCAAGTAGGAGAAACAAAAACATATATAGCTAGAATTTATATGATAGATGTATATGAAAATAAAGTTTATAGTGATTATTCAAGTGAAACAAAAGTAGAATTTAATGAAATAAAAACTCCAGTATTATCAATTGCATCAAAGGAAAAAGATAAAGTTACTTTTACCATCGCAGAAGAAGGATATTATTCATATAGTGGAAACATAGATGGTATATCCAGTTGGTCATTAAGAGATGCAACAGATGGAACATACTCACTTATAAAGGATATTACAGACTCAACATATTCAATTGAAATACCATATGGAGAAGCAAAAAAATATGTTGCTAGTGTTTCTTATCAAAAAGATAATAAAATAGTTAAAAGTAATTATTCTAATATAATACTTATTGATGAAAAATTACCTGTACCAACATTAACTAATTCACAAAATTATAATCAAGGTGCTAAATTATCAATTCAAAAAGAAGGTAATTATTCTAGCGATTTAACAAGAGTTGATTCAATTGCATCAGGATATCAAATATATGAGCAAACAGAACAAGGATATACATTAGTGTATGAAGGAAAAAAATATTTAGATTATAGATTAGCAATAGATCCAGGAAATACTAAGAGATATACTGCAAGATTATATAAAGAATTATCTACTGGAGATAAAACATATAGTGATTATTCAAATGTGGTTGAGGTAACAACAGAAGCGCAAACATCATCTTTCTTTACTGATGATTGGGCTACAATTGTAAATACAATAAAAGCTGGAAATACAAATAATTACCAAGTTGGTGATATTAAAAGAATAGACCTAGGAGAATATGGAACACATACTATTAGAGTAGCAAACACATCAACACCAACAGAATGTAGTAACTCTAGTTTCTCACAAACAGCATGTGGTTTTGTATTAGAATTTGTAGATATAATAACAAAATCTAAAATGATTGATGGTGATACAACAAGTGATGGTTGGCCATCAACAAGATTAAGAACATTAATAAATGAAGATATATTTAATTCATTACCAAATGATTTACAAAATGGAATAATTGATACAAAAGTTATTTCTAGTTATAAAACTGGTACTTATACTTCAACAGATAAGTTATATTTACTAACACCAATTGAAATATATACAAACTGGGAAGATCAAAATGATAACACATATGGTAAGACAAGACAACTTGACTATTATGCTAAAACAATGCCAAAAAAATATACTGAGCATTTCAATTCAGCATCAAAAGTTTATGGGAATTTTGAGGATATATGGTGGACACGTATAGGAGAATCATCAGATGAAATAAGATATGGTGCAATTTATTCAAGTGGAACATATGGCGTAACTAGATCAAATTTAAATTATGGAGTATCACCAGCATTTAGAATTGGATAGTATTATATAAAGAAAAATTATTAAAAAGTAAGAGAACTCATCAAAAAAAAGTTCTCTTTTACTTTAAAATAAAAAAATAAAATGATATAATTTAAATATAATAAGGAGAGGTTAGAATGAAAAAGAAGTTATTATATTTATTATTACTATTTGGAATACTATTTTGTATAAAAATAAATGTAAATGCAAAAGAAATATTAAGTAGTGATATATCACCAAGAACATACGTAATAGGTACGCATGAGTTTACCGAAAGTACAACATTATCAACAAGACATATCATGTTAGCATCAAAAACAATAGATGGAGATACACTAGATAACATGGTAATCTACTACAAGAATCCAAGAGGCAAATGGATTAATGGTCTTACAGGAGAGATAGTTGAAGTAAGTGAAAAGTTTAACATTGAATTTGTAGATCTGGTTAAATTTTTAACAACTCCAACACTTGCAAATGATTATAATGATAAAACAAAAGCAAATTTATCAATATTAGGTGCTGGATATTACGGAAGTAGTGAAGAGACATTAAAAGAAATATCAGGTTGGGAATTATATGAAAAGACAACAGACGGATATACAAAAATAACAGAAGGAACAAATTATACTTATGAAGTAGCCTTAACTCCAGGCGAAACAAAAACTTTTGTAGCAAGAGTATATAAACTAAATGAAACACTTGATAGAGTATATAGTGATTATTCAAATGAAGTTGAAGTAACAAGAGAAACATTAAATACTCCAACACTCGCAAATGATTATAAGGATAAAACAAAAGCAAATTTATCAATATTAGGTGCAGGATATTATGGAAGTAGTGAAGAAACACTAAAAGAAATATCAGGCTGGGAACTATATGAAAAGACAACAAACGGATATTCAAAAATAACTGAAGGTACTAACTATACATATCAAATGGAACTAGTTCCAGAAGAAACAAAAACATTTGTAGCAAGAGTTTATAAAGATAAAGAAAATGGAAATAGAATATATAGTGATTATTCAAATGAACTTGAAATAACAAGAGAAAAATTACAAACACCAACATTAGCAAGAGATTTTCATTATACTAATTTAGCCAAACTTGCTATAACAGCAGAAGGATATTATGGAAGTAGTGAAGAAACTTTAAAAGAAATATCAGGCTGGGAACTATATGAAAAAGTTGGTGAAAACTATAACAAGATAAAAGAAGGAACAGAATATTTTTATACATCTAATGAATTTGCTCCAGGGGAAACAAAAGTATACGTTTCAAGAGTATATTATGAAACAACAGATGGAAATAGAATATATAGTGATTATTCAAATGAACTTGAAGTATCAAGAGAAAAATTACAAACTCCAACACTTGCAAATGATCCAAGCGATTTAAGTGGAGCACATCTTTCAATGGCTGTTGAAGGGTACTATGCTAGTGGTGAAGATGCACTAAAAGAAATAACAGGCTGGGAACTATACGAAAAAACAGATAGTGGATATGTACAAGTTACAAGTGATTCAACATATTCGCATAATGTGAGTATGGAACAAGGAACAACAAAGACATTCATCGCAAGAGTATATTACGAAAATGAAAATATAACAAGAACATATAGTGATTATTCAAATGAAGTAGTAGTCACTATTGAAAAAATAAAAGTTCCAACTTTAACCTTTAGTAAAAATGAAGACAAAATGACTTTATCAATAATTGA
Organism: uncultured Bacilli bacterium; assembly: GCA_934102215.1. Taxonomy (GTDB): domain Bacteria; phylum Bacillota_I; class Bacilli_A; order RF39; family UBA660; genus CAG-1000. The sequence goes on along the minus strand of CAKOSH010000003.1, from coordinate 151,492 downwards.
TGAAGGAACTTATAAAGATGAAACTGAGCAAAATAAAATAACAGGATGGGAACTATACGAAAAAGGTGAAACAGATACATTAATAACAAGTGATAAACCTTATACATATGAAATGGATATTCCGTATGGAGAAACTAAAACATATTATGCAAGAATATATATTGTTGATGTTTATAATAATAAAGTATATAGCGAAAATTCTGCTGAACTTGTTGTTAATGAAAAATTGCCAACTCCTACTTTAAGTAATGATTATAGTTATACCGATGGAGCAAGATTATCAATCTTAACAGCAGGATATTATGGTTCAGATGTTGAAAAGAAAAATATGATTTCAGGCTGGGAATTATATGAAAAAACTGGAAGTGGATATTCAATTCTTACTGAAGGAACTGATTATACATATGAACTAGCAATGGAAGTAAATACAGCAATAATATTTGTAGCAAGAGTTTATAAAAATATAAATGGTGAAAAAGTTTATAGTGAATATTCAGAAGAAATTACTATCATAAAAGAAGTAGAAAGCCAATTCAATACTGACTCATGGGAAACAATAATAGCAAATGTGAAATCAGGCAATATTGATAATTATAATGTAGGTGATACAAAGAGAATAGATTTAGGTGATTATGGCACACATATAATTCGTATTGCAAATACATCAACACCAAGCGAGTGCAGTACAGAAGGCTTTTCCCAAACAGCATGTGGATTTGTTCTTGAATTTGCAAATATTATAACAACGCATAAAACAAATGATACATTAACAAATATAGGAGGATGGCCTGCGACATTAATGAGAACATTTGTAAACGATGATATATATAACGCAATGCCAGATGAGATAAAGAATGCAATAATAGATACAACAGTAGTATCAGGTTATGGAAGTGAAGAAACAGATAATTTTACATCAATAGATAAATTATATTTATTAAGTACAGCAGAAGTATGGGCACAAGGAGGTGCAAATGTAATAAATTATGATACAGCAAGAGATGTAACAAGACAATTAGATTATTATGCAAATTTAGGAACTTCAACAACAAATTATAGTGGAGCAATAAAGAAAAACGGAACTATTGCTACATTTTGGCGACTTCGTTCGCCACATTCTACCATCAACTATTCCTTCTTCTATGTGAGTAGCGATGGTAGTTGGCGTTACGACTATCCTAATTATGCACGCGGAGTGTCACCAGCATTTAGAATAGGATAATAAACATTAAAGAGAACTCATCAAAAAAAGTTCTCTTTTACTTTAAAATGAAAAAATAAAATGCTATAATAAAAATATAATAAGGAGAGGTCAAAATGAAAAAGAAGTTATTATATTTATTATTACTATTTGGAATGCTATTTTGTATAAAAATAAATGTAAATGCAAAAGAAATATTAAGTAGTGATATATCACCTAGAACATACGTAATAGGTACACATGAGTTTACCGAAAGTACAACATTATCAACAAAGCACATCATGTTAGCATCAAAAACAATAGTAGGAGATACTTTAGATGACATGATAATCTACTACAAAAATCCAAGAGGAAAATGGATTAATGGACTTACAGGAGAGATAGTTGAAGTAAGTGAAAAGTTTAACATTGAATATGTAGACTTAGTTAAAGAACTAGAAAAGCCAACTCTAACACTAGTGAGAATAAGTGGCACATATGGATACTTATCAATTAGCGAAGAAGGATATTATAGTGATGAAGACCATATGAATCAAATATCAGGATGGGAAGTATATGAAAAAACTGATAATGGATATGCAAGAGTATATGGTGGAGATGAAACTGAATATTATATATCCTTAAAAGAAGGAGAAGAAAAAAACTTTGTAGCAATAGCATATAAATTAACATCAACACTTGATAAAAAATATAGTGCATATTCAAATGAAGTAGGAATGATAGGAAAGAAATTAGCATTACCTACATTAACAAAAGTCAGTGAAACAGCAGATGAAGTAGTATTAAGTTTTGTAAAAGAAGGAAACTACACTACAGCAGAATCATTAGATCATATAACAGGATGGTCATTATACCTTACAAATAGTGAATCAATAGAAGATGATTTGATAAAAGAAGGAGCATATAATGAAACAACAATAACACTTAATAAAAGTGAATTACCAGATAAAGATAACTTAGAATTATATTTAATTGTTTATTTAGATCATGAAGAAGATAGATATACAATTTATAGTGATAGTTCAAATATAGTAATGGTAACAAAAAATAATCTACAAACACCCACATTAACTGCTACATACACTACAGATAAAACAACAGTAGAACTATCAATAATAAAAGAAGGAGCATACAATAGCTCAAATATTGAAAATTCTATTGATGGATGGGAATTATATGAAAAGACAGAAAGTGGATATAAATTAGAAGTTGAAGGAGAATTTAATGCATTTGGTATGCCTACATCTTCTATAAGTGGTAAAACATATATAGCAAGAGTTTATAAATTAAACTCATCATCTAATAAAATCTATAGTGATTACTCAAATGAAATAACAATAGAAGATGTCGTAAATATGCCAAAAATGCCTACGCTAGCAAACCTTAAGACAGAAGGTAGAAAGACAATTCTTTCAATTGCAAAAACTGGATATTATAAAGACAATGCCAACATAAGTGATATAGCAGGCTGGGAATTATATGAAATAAATGAGCTTGGATATCATAAAGTAGGAAGTAGTGAAAAAAGTGAAATAGAAATAACTATATCCAAAGATGAAACTAAAGCATATGCAGCTAGAACTTTTAAAACATCTTCAAATGGAAATGTTTACAGCAATTATTCAACTGGATTAGTAGTTACAGGTAAATTTATAAATGCTCCAATATTATCAATTACATATAAAAAAGGTACAGAAGCAATATTAAGCATTAATGAAGATGGATATTATTCTGATCCTAATAATTTAAAAGAAATAACTGGACTTGAATTATGGAAAGTAGAAAAAAACGAAAGCACTGGTGAAGTAATTAACACTAGTAAAGTTGAAGGATGCGAAGCATTAACTGAATGTGCTATTGAAATAAGTTATAATCATAGTGATGAATATTTTGCTCGTGTATATAATATTGACAAAAATAATTATGAAGTGTATAGTGAAGCATCAAATAATTTAGAAGTAGAAGCAGAATTATCAGCACTAGTATTAAAAAACATAAGCAATGACAATTCATATGCTAAGTTATCAGCAGTATATGAAGATAATGAAATATCACAATCAATTAGTGGATATGAATTTTATGAAAAAACAACAAGCGGATATGCAAAATTATATGAAGGAACAAATAATGAATACAATATTTATGATTTAATACCAAATATATCTAGAACATTTATAGTAAAATCTTATATACTTGAAGATAGCAACAAAATATATAGTAATAGTTCTAATGAATTAGTAATTACTAGAGACAAGGTTGAAACGCCAACTTTAACAGAAACTTTAGGAGATGAAGAAAGCGTTAGTGTTGCTATAAATACTGAAGGATATTATAAAGAAAAAGAAGAAAATATAAAAGCAATTTCAGGATGGGAATTATATGAAGTTGAAAACAGTAATTATACAAAAATAAGTGACGTTGAAAGAGATAAAGATTATACAGTAAATCTTACAGTTGGAAAAAGTATAACATTATCATCAAGGACATATATAACAAATCCTACAAATAACGAAAGAGTTTATAGTGATTATTCAAATGAAATAACAATTGAGAATGAAGTAGAAACTACTGCATTTGAAAATGATTCATGGGAAACAATAATATCAAATGTAAAAGCCGGAAATATAAATAATTATCAAGTTGGTGATACAAAAGAAGTAGACTTAGGAGATTATGGCACACATACAATTCGTATAGCAAATACATCAACGCCAAATGAGTGTAGTATAGATGGATTCTCACAAACTGCATGTGGATTTGTGTTAGAGTTTGCAGATATCATAACTAAACATACAATGAATGATACGTATACAAATGTGGGAGGATGGCCAGCAACATCAATGAGAACATTTGTAAATAGTGATATATATAATTTATTACCAAGTGAATTAAAAACCGAAATAATAGATACAACAGTAGTATCTGGACATGGAAAAGAAGAAACAACAAACTTTACATCGGTAGATAAATTATATTTACTATCTCCAAAAGAAATATATAAAGATTTTAATGGTGAAGAAGATACAACAATAACATTAACAAGACAATTAGATTACTATGAAATAAACAACATTACAACAAGCAATAGAGGCGAAGTAATAAAAAAGATTAACAATATTGCTGGAACATGGCACCTTAGAACTGCAGCTGCAACTAATTATAGTTCATTCTTTAACGTTGCCGATAATGGTGGATTAATTTATGGTAATTCCGCAGACCATTTATTTGGAGTAAGTCCAGCCTTTAGAATAGGATAATAAACATTAAAGAGAACTAATAAAAAAGTTCTCTTTTACTTTAAAACAAAAAAATAAAATGATATAATTTAAATATAATAAGAAGAGGTAAAAAATGAAAAAGAAGTTATTATATTTATTATTACTATTTGGAATACTATTTTGTATAAAAATAAATGTAAATGCAAAAGAAATATCAAGTAGTGATATATCACCTAGAACATACATAATAGGTAAACATGAATTTACTGAAAATATAACATTATCAACAAAGCATATTATGTTAGCATCAAAAACAATAGAAGGAGATACTTTAGATGACATGATAATCTACTATAAGAATCCAAGAGGTAAATGGATTAATGGTCTTACAGGAGAAACAATAAATGTAAGTGAAAAATTTGATATTGAATATGTAGATTTAGTTAAAGGATTAGAAGCACCGACTTTGGCAAGTTTGAAAAGCAGTGGTTCTAACGGACATATATCAATTACTAGAGAAGGATATTATAAATACTTAAACAACATAGATGAAATATCAGGTTGGGAATTATATGAGAAAACAGAAAATGGATACGCAAAGATATATGAAGGTAATGAATATGACCATTATTTTGATTTAAATAATGGTGAAAGTAAAACATATATAGCAAGAGTGTATAAGATAACCTCTACACTTGATAGAGAATATAGTTCATATTCAAATGAAATAACTATAACAGGTGTAAAACTACCAGCACCAACACTAACAAAGAAAAGTGAAACAGATGATGAAATGATATTTAGTTTTACTGATGAAGGATATTATAGTGCACCTGGAACAACTGATAATATAGTGTATTGGTCTTTAAATATAAGAAATAATAGTGGAAATAATTATATTAAAGAGCTTACTTATGGTGAATCAATTACTGAAATAACTTTAAGTAAAGATGATATACCATATGGAACAAACATGGAAATATTTTTGATAGTTTGTTCATCTAATGATGAAGAAGAATTTATACAAAGTGATGAATCAAACAAAATAATTATAACAAAAGAAGGATTAAATGCTCCATATATATATCAAATGTCAGGTTCTTGGGCTAGCGTAAACATAGATATGACATTTTCAGGTTATTATGAAAATGAAGCAGCTCTAAAAGAAATATCAGGTTGGGAAGTATATGAAAAAACTGAAAATGGATATACTAAAGTATATGAAGGAACAAATTACAATTACAAACAAAGTATAGAACCTGGAACAACTAAAACATTTGTAGCAAGAGTATATAAAGATAATGCGGATGGAACTAGAACTTATAGTAAATATTCAAATGAAGAAGAAGTAACACCACTAACACCTTATACTCCAACTTTAACTAGTAAGGAAGATAAAGGAAAAATATCTTTTAGTATAACAAATGAAGGATATTATAATACAAATGGTACAAAGCATATCAATGGTTGGGAATTATATGTAAAATCATCTAATGGTAATATTTCATTATTAACAAGTGAAGAACCATATTCTTATACAATAGATATTCCATATGGTATGAAAAATACATATTATGCTAGAGTTTATATTGAAGATTTAGATAATGAAAAAGCATATAGTATATATTCTAATGAAATAATTATTGATAAAGAGTTACCAGCACCAACATTAAGTAATGATTATAGTTACACTGAAGGAGCAAGTTTATCAATATTAAATGAAGGATTTTATGCATCAAGCAATAACAAAACAAATATAATTTCAGGCTGGGAATTATATGAAAAAACTGAAAAAGGATATTCTAAACTAACAGAAGGAGGCTCTTCATATACATATAAAATACAAATGGAAGCTGGAACATCAAAAACATTTGTATCAAGAGTATATAGAGATGTAAATAATGAGAGATTATATAGCGATTATTCAAATGAAATAAAAAGGATTATTCCAGGAACGCCAACTTTATCACTTATATCAACAACAGCTACTGAAAATACACTTAGTATAACTAAAGATGGCTATTATAGTGATAACACTAAATTAAATGAAGTAACAAAAGTATATTACTACAAAGTAAATTCAAATAATGAAAATGAATTAATTAGTGAATGTGATGGAAGTACAACATGTAAAGTGAATATTCCATATGGAACAACAGAAAAATTTAATGCAGTTGTATATTATAAAGATACTAATAACAATGAGATGTATAGTAAATCATCAAATACATTAGAAATAGTATCAAAAGTTCCAGTTCCAACATTAGAAGGTAATTTAGCATATGAAAGCTATGCTGATTTAGTGGCTACATATAGTGATGAAAATGTTTCAAGTACTATAACAGGATATGATTTTTATATAGTTGAGGATGATTTAATAGAAGTATGTAGTGGTGAAAGTCAAAATTGTGCTTATAGTGGATTAATACCACAAATTAAAAAAATATTTGTTGTTAAAGCATATGTACTTGATAGTGACAATAACAAAATATATAGTGATGAATCAAATAGAGTCGAAGTGTTGAGAGAAAAAATAGTGGTTCCAGAAATACAAATAACTAAATATAAGGATTCTAATAATATAATAATAGAACCATATAGTAACATATATTCTAAAGAATTAGTGGCTAAGTCAATAACAGGAATACAAATATATAAAGTAGAAAATAGTAAATACACACTTTTAGAAGATTTTAGAGACAGTACACAAACAATGGGTTATTTTCTAGAAGAAGGAGAAACACTAACCTTAGCCGTAAGGGCATATCTTGAAGGCGATAGAGTATATTATAGTGAATATGGAATGGCAAGCATTACTGGCTAAACTTATACAAAATAATAAGAGAACTCAATAAAAAAGTTCTCTTTTACTTTGAAAAATTTAAACAAGAAAAAAAGAATAACAATGCTATTCTTCATCAATCTTCTTTGGTTTTAATTTAAGTTCTTTTGGCTCTTCACTTTTAATAGGCTCAGGTGGCAAATTATATACAACTGTGCCTTTATTACATGATGCATTAAATAATAAAGAAACACTTAATGCAATTGAAAGAACCTTCTTTTGATAATCATTCATGTGTATCCTCCTACTAAAATAATACATTTTATTACCTATAATGTCAAATTTTATTTGTCTTTTTTAAAAATTGTATTATAATAATTTGTATGGAAAGAAAAGATGTAAAATTAGAAGAAGTAAGCCCTATGATGAGGGAATACCTTAAAACAAAAAGTGAATATGAAGGTATAATATTATTTTATAGATTAGGTGATTTCTATGAAATGTTTTTTGATGACGCAATAACTGCTAGTCATGAACTTGAACTTACTCTTACAGGTAAACAATGTGGTCTTAAAGAAAGAGTACCTATGTGTGGAGTACCACATCATGCGGTTAATATATATTTAGAAAAACTAATTGAAAAAGGTTATAAAGTAGCTATATGTGAACAAATGGAAGATCCTAAAACTGCAAAAGGAATAGTTAAAAGAGAAGTTATACAAATAGTAAGCGCTGGAACTCTTACAAGTACAGAAATAGTTAATGAAAAAGATTTTAACTATATCGCAAGTATTACTGATTATAATTATTTATATGTTTTATCATATGCAGACCTTCTAAGTGGTAAAGTTTATACTACTAAAATAGAAAAGAATAATGATAAATTAATAAGTCATATAGTAAATTTAAATATAAAAGAGATAGTCGTAAGAGATACTTTTGATGTTGACTTAATTCATAAATTAAAATCTAATTATAATATATTTATATCTTATTATGATAATGATGAACTGTATAGGGGAAAAGTATTTGAAAATGTAACTGACCAAAAACTTATAAAGAACACATCATTATTATTAAATTATTTAACTAATTCATTAAAACAAGACTTAGGACATATACAGCAAGTAGAAGTTATTGATAGTGGATTATTTTTAGAACTTGATAAAGAATGTATAAAGAATTTAGAACTTGTTGAAACAATAAGAAATAAGGATAGACAAAATAGTTTACTTGGTTTCATGGATAAAACTAAAACAGCTATGGGAAGTAGACTACTTAAGAGTTATATAATTAGTCCTAGCATAGATAAAAATGAAATTATTAAGAGACAAAATCTAGTAGAAAAATTAATGACAGAGTTCTTACTTAAAAGTGAATTAAAAGAATATCTATATGAAATATATGATTTAGAAAGATTAACTGGCAAAGTAGTATGCTCTAATTTAAACGCAAGAGACCTTTTACAACTTAAAACAAGTATAAAAGTTATTCCTGATATAAATAACATTTTAGAAACACTTGGTGAAGAAAAGATAGAAACTTTTAATGAACTATATTTAATACTTGAAAACTCTATTAAAGATGATGTACCACTTACTATAAAAGATGGTGGAATCATTAAAGAAGGTTATGACAAAGAAGTAGATGAACTAAGAAGTATTAAATCTGGTGGTAAAGATTTTATATCTAATTTTGAAAGAGAAGAAAAAGAAAGAACAGGCATTAAAGGACTTAAGATTGGTTACAATAAAGTATTTGGCTATTATATAGAAGTACCTAAAGGACAAATAAGTCAAGTTAAAGAAGAATTTCATTATGATAGAAAACAAACAATATCTAATTGTGAAAGATATATAACGCCACTTTTAAAAGAAAAAGAGAATCTTATATTAAATGCTGAAGAAAAATTAAATACTTTAGAATATAACATATTCTGTAAGATTAAAGAAGAAGTTAAAAGATATATTCCAAAGTTACAAAAAGCATCTGCTAAAATAGCATATTATGATGTAATGCAGTCATTTGCGACAATTGCTGAAGAACATAATTTTGTAAAACCAACTATTAATGAAAACTCTACTGTTGAAATAATAAAAGGTAGACATCCAGTAGTTGAATCAGTTATTAGTACTGAATATATTGATAATGATATTATTATGAATGAGAATACTAATATTCTTATTATAACAGGCCCTAATATGAGTGGTAAAAGTACATATATGAGAGAATTTGGTATTATAGTTATACTAAATCAAATAGGTTCTTTTGTACCAGCAAGTAAATGTAATCTACCTGTATTTGATAAAATATTTACAAGAATAGGTGCTAGTGATGACTTAGTAGGTGGAGAAAGTACATTCATGGTTGAAATGAAAGAAAGTGCTTATGCTTTAGCAAACGCTACAAAGAATAGTTTAATATTATTTGATGAACTTGGACGTGGTACTAGTACATATGATGGAATGAGCCTTGCTGGTTCTATAATTGATTACATTGCTACTAAAATAAGATGTAAAACATTATTTTCAACTCATTATCATGAACTAACTGATATGGAAAATAAACTTCCTGGTATACATAATGTACATGTATCAATAGATGAAACTAATGGTGATATTACATTCCTTCATAAAGTAATGGATGGTGCAGTTGATAAAAGTTATGGTATAAATGTTGCTAAACTAGCAAATCTTCCACATGAAGTAATCAAAAAAGCAAATGAATTACTTAAAGAATATGAATCTAAAAGTAATAATGCTTCTAAAACAAAGATCGTTAAGCAATATACCCTTGATTTAGAAGAAGAAAAGAAAGATGAATTAAGAGAATTCATAAAAGGTATTAATGTACTAAATATAACACCACTTGAAGCAATAAATTTATTAGATGAAATTAAAAGAAAAAGTGATTTGTAGGAGTAAAAAATGGATGAAGGATATAAAATAATAGTGACAGATGCTGATGAAGATATAAACAGTGAGACATTAAAAAAATTAATTGATGAAGCCCTTAATAAAACCGAAACTATTGAAGAAGTATTAAAAGAAAAAGAAGAAGAACTAAAATATTTAAAAGGTCTTTATAAAGAATTATCAAATGATTTTAAAAGAACAAGAGAAATTATAAAAGAATTAATAATTAGATTAAAATTCTCAAGTATTGCTTTAAGAATAGAACAAAGTGGCTCAATTTTATTTGGATTAGATGTTGATCCTAATGAATTTGATATGATTATAAATGATATGAAACAAAATGTAAAAGAATTAAGAAATGATTTAAGATTCTTAAGTACACTTGAAAAAGCATTTAGAAAATTATCTAAATACAACACAGTAGAAAAGATGAATGATATAACAGATTTATTAACCTTATATTATCAAAAAAGTAATTTAAGAGAAAAAATACTTGTTAAAAAGATAAATATTTTAAGTACGAAAGTAAAGGGATTCAATATGCAATCTCATAGTAGTGAAGAAAAAGATATAGAAGAAAAAGATAATGAAATAATGAGATTAACAATGGAGCTTGGACTATAAATGAAGAAATATAATGTAATTGTAGTATTTAATAAAGAATTAACTAAAACATTAATGTGTAAGAGAACTAAAGAACCATACAAAAATATGTATAATTTAGTTGGTGGTAAAATAGAAAAAGAAAATGCTGGTCAGAGCGAAGCATATAGAGAATTATATGAAGAAACAAATATTTCTAGCGAAGATATTACATTAAAACACTTTATGAACATAGAATATGTAGTATTTAATAAAATTCTTGAAGTATATTATGGAATACTTAATAAAGAAGTAAATCTTATTGAAGAAGTAAATAAACTAGAATGGGTAAATATAAATAATAATTTCTTTGATATGAAAAAGTATGCTGGTGAAGGAAATATTGGTCATATTATAGAAGAAATAAAAATAAGTTTAGAGTGTGAATAATTAACAAGAGTATGATATAATAATCAATAAAAAAGGAGTTGATTATTATTAACGCAGAAGAATTAAAACAATATGTTGAAGCACTATTAAATAAAGCAGAAGAAGCCTATTTAATGTCAATGGAAATCATTAATAAGCCAACGATAAATTATAGGACAGAGGGCTTTTGCTTTTTTATTTGCAATGCTTGGGAATTATTATTAAAAGCCTTTTTAATTAATAAAACTCAAGATATTAATACAATAAATTATAAAGATGATTCAAATAGAACAATAAGTCTTGATGACTGTGTAGAAAAAGTGTTTACTAGTACTACTGATAAAACAAAAAATAATATTACATTTATTAGAAATATTAGAAATAAAGCAACGCATTTAATATTACCGGAATTTGATTTTATACTATCACCAGTTTTTCAAAGATGCTTAACTAATTTTAATAAATTTTTTAAAAAACATTTTCCTGATTATAAATTAAATGAAAAAGTAACACCATTTATAGCATTAGTTAATCCAGGTAATGATGAGAATGTTTCTTCACTGATTTTAAATCCAGCAAATTTATTGTTATTAGAAAAAGTAAAAAAAGAGTTAGATAACGATGATTCACTTTCGCAAACTTTAAGACTAATTTCAACTAACAAAGAAACAGAAGCAGACATAAAATTCACTATAACAAAGGATAGTGAAGAAAAAGCAAGGCTTATTAATGTTCCTAAAAATATTGAGAAAACTCATCCCTATACGACAAATGAAGTAATAAAAAGAATAAAAGAAACATTGGAAATGTCTTTAGGTCCAAATCACGGTTTTACATCTAATAAATTTCAAGATATTTGTAAACGAAAGGGAATTAAAAATAATCAAGATTATTGTTATCAATTTGAATATTCAAAAAACAAAATATATAAGTATAGTGGTATTACTATTGAATATGTTAGCAGAATATATCTTGAAGAAATAAAAAAATAATGAGTAAAAAATAATATATGAATATTTAGAAGTAATGTGGTATAATATATAAGTAGATGGGTACTTGTGAAGGAGTAACGATGTGTTGGCAAAGCCAGTAAGCATATATAATATTATATGTGAGAATTCATCTCGCCTGGGGTACCTATCTTTTTTTACTAAAAATAAAAATCCTAATTATTTAGGATTTTTTCAGTGTTCTTAAAATTAGTTTTAGCGATATTATCAAGTTCAAGTTTACCATATTTTTTAATGATATCTTTACCTACAGCATCAACATTAGTACCAGCACCTTTGGGAATAGTAATACCATATTTTTGACTTAGTTTATCCATTTCTTGTAAAAATAAGTATCTACTTATAACACTTGCAGCTGCTACACTTAAATGTTTACTTTCACCTTTAGTTAAAAATGTAATTTTAGTAACTTTATCAGTAATATTTTCTTGTTTTAAATAACTAAAATAACTTCTTGGAGTAGTAAACTGATCAACAATAATTTTATGGTAAGGAATTCCTTTATTAGATAATTCGTATAAAACTCTATTATGAAGTATTGCTTTAATTTTATTCATATTGAAGCCTTTATTAGATAGTTCATTATATTTTTTATTACTAAGTGTAAATGTTACATAAGGTATCTTTGACATAAGAATAGGAGCACATCTACGAATCTTATCATCTGTCATCTTTTTAGAATCCATTATTTTTAAATCTTCAAGTAATTTTCTATTTTCTTTATTTACAAGAGTAGCACTTACTATAATAGGGCCAAAGAAGTCACCAGTACCAACCTCATCACTACCAATCGCATCATAATAGTAATAAGTTTTATCATTAACTTTATCATCTTTTTCTTTTAATTCTTGATCTATATTTCTATTATTAAAATGACTTTCTAAATCTTTCCACATATTCGCATCAATATCAGCACTTATACCTTGAAACATAACTTTACCACTTTCGTATAAAGTGATAATAGTTCCACCTTCTTCGGCTTGAAATACAGAATATGGAGGTTTCTTATCTCTTTGAAGTAAAAAATAATAGTCAATCATCTTTTGCTTAATATTATCACTTACTTTAAATACTATAGTTTTTTGTTCTGCCATAAAATCACTTCCATAAACATTTTATCATATTTCTTGAAAACATAAAATAAAAAGTGTATAATAACAAACCAAGTGATAACTATGAGAGAAAAAAGATTAAAACTATTTTTATATGATATTAGTATTAATTATAGTGGAAGAATAGAAATAACTAATAATTTATTACTACTTCTAAATACATTTATAGGAAATATAAGTTCAAGGGAAGAACTACAAAGATTCTTACTTGTTTTTGATCATGAAGAAACTGAAGATGGCTATAAAGTAAAATATCAAACAAGTGAAATAGTTGAGGCAAATGAATCATTACAAAATGAAACTATTGAAAGCATATTAGATGGAATAAGTAATGAAGAAGCAATAGAAGTAGGAATTCTTGCTTCAAACTTTATTGAACACATGTATAATTATTGTTATATGATGACTATTCCCACGCATACAAAAAGACTTCTTAATTAATACATTTTTAAATAAAGATATATAAAGATATTTAAAAATGTATTTTAATATGATAGAATTCTATTAGAGGTAACAAATATGAATAGAGCAAAAATAATAGTAATTGAAGGAACAGATGGTTCAGGTAAAGAAACACAAAGTAAAAAGATAGAAGAATATTATAAATCACAAGGATTAAATGTAAAAAGATACTCATTTCCTTGTTATAACACACCAACAGGTAAAATAGTAGGTGGAGCATATCTTGGAAAATCTGAAATAAGTGAAAGTGTATTTCCAGAAACATCATCAAAAGTAGACCCACTAGTAAGTAGTTTATATTATGCAGCTGATAGAAGATATAACTTTCTTAAATTTATTGAAGAAGAAATATATAAAAATGATATTATAATTTTAGATAGATATACAACATCTAATATGGGCCATCAAGCAGGAAAAGCTAAATCAAAAGAGGAAGAAGATAAGATATTAAGATTCATTGAAGTATTAGAATTTGAATTATGTGAACTACCAAAACCAGACATTGTAATATTCCTATATATGCCATTTGAAGCAGCAAAAGAACTTAGAAAAGGAAGAACTTCTGGTGATGGTAATGAAAATAATGAAGAGCACTTAAGAAAAGCAGAACAAACATATTTAGATATATCATCTCGTTATGAATGGCTACGCATTAATTGCTTAAAAAGAGCATTTAAAGGAATAGAAGACATTAAATCAATAGATGAAATTTCAAAAGAAATAATAGAAAAACTAAATAAAAAATTAAAAAGTAAACCAGAAAAGATTAAGAAAATGACTAGATTTTGAGGTAAATATGATAACTAAAACATTAAAAAATAAAAAAAGATTCAGTTTATATTTAAAAATATCTTTAATAATATTAGGTATAATATTTATATCACTAATAACTTATAAAATATATTTCAATAAAGAATCATTAAAACATAATTTTCAAGATATAAAAAAACAAAATGAAATATGTAATCAAATACTTATATCAACACCTTTTAGTATATATAAAAACTACTATATAACTACGACTAATAATGATAGTTATATGATATTAAAAATATCAAAAAAAGAATATAATAAATTAATGAAATATGATTTCAAAGATAAATATACTATAAAAGGTATGTCAAAAAAATTAGATAATGAAACACAAAATAAAATAAAATTACTTATCAATGATGGTAAAAGCGAATTTAAAGGAAATATATTATATTTAGATGCTAATTACATTGAAGATATAAATACAGTATTAATTTTAATAATAATATTAATTATAGTAAATACATTCTTACTTATAATAAATAATATGTTCTTAAAAACAATAAATATAGATGAAAACATCTTAAAGAAATATGATAAAGATAAATATACTAAATATGGAAAACTATATATATCAAATAATTATATATTCTTAAAAAATACATTTGAAATAATTAATATCAATAATATAATAGTTATGTATGAAAAAAATGATTTTATATATTTAGTTACCGAATATAATGAAATGTATAAATTTAAAAATAGTAATAATTATGATTTATTTGATGTAATAAGTAGTAAGAATAAAGATATCATTATTGGAATAAATAATGATATAAAAAAACAAATAAAAAAGAAATACAATATAACATTAAAGGAAGTTTGAAAAAACTTCCTTTAATTATTACATCCATTATTACAATTGTTATTGTTTATAAAACCTACACCAAAAATTATTACAAGTAAAATAAATAGTACTAATATTATAGCAGCACCATATCCATATCCATTAGAATAATATCCTGGGTAGTTATTATACATCATACTATTACCGCCTGCATAACCACCATTATATCCATAATAATACATATTATACCTCCTAACTATCTATATTATTTTATGGTAATTAATTATACTTGACACCACTAAATACCGAAAACATATAATAATTTACTTATTTAACTTTTTTTTGTATAATAATAAATAGATAGTATGAAAAAATATATGGTAAAAGTATTTAAAAATTTGAATAAAGGACTATTATTTATGTCGTTATTTTATGCGATAGGTGGAGCACTACTTATTTTGGATGCTTCTCTTATTTCGTCTACATTAACATATGGCTATAGTAATCCATATCATTTTTGTATTATGCAATTTATATTTATAGGTGCATCATTATTTGCTTCATACTTTATTATTAAGTTTTTTCCATCATCTAGTTATTGGTTTGTGTCAGTTATTTTAGGTGGAATTTTGTTAATAGCATTATTTGGTACAATAGGAGGTAACTGGATTGGAAATGGTGTTCGAGCGGTAACAGTTAATATAGGAAGTTTCACATTACAACCGGCAGAATTCTTAAAAATAGTTATAATAATGTTCATGGGATCATTTTATCATTACCGTTCACTTAAGCCAAAACTTAAACCATTCTGGTGGTTAGGATTAATACCTAGTATTATAATATTTGCAGTAGTACTTTTTGGAGGAGATTATGGTACAGCAGCAATAATCGCAGCGTTAACAGCACTTATATTTATAGGCGTTCCTTCATCAAAAGATGAAAAAGCATTTAAAATAATAAAGAAAATTACAGCTTGTTCATTAATAGCTGCAGTTCTCATATTAAAATTTGGATACTTAGTAATACCAGAAGAAAAATTACAAAAAGATTACAGATTAAACAGACTTATTTATACTAATCCTTGTGATAGATATGAAGAAAATTCAGGATATCAAGTATGTAATGGATTTATCGCAATAGATAATGGTGGCCTTAAAGGTGTTGGACTAATGAACTCAGTTCAAAAATATTTATATTTACCAGAAAGCCATACAGATTTTATATTTCCAATAATAGTTGAAGAATTAGGAACTATAGTAGGTGTTGCAATAATAGTTGGATATATGTATATAATAGCATTAATATTTAGAGTAGCATATAAATCATATAATCTTAGAAATTCAATTATATGTTATGGCGTAGGTCTTAACTTTATGTTACATATATTTGTAAATTTAGGTGGAGTTCTTGGAATAATACCACTTACAGGAGTACCACTTCCATTCTTAAGTTATGGTGGTAGTTTCTGTATAACAACAATATGTTCACTTGCTCTTGTACAAAGAATACATATAGAAAACACAGAAGAAAAGAAAAAAAGAGAAATAAACAAAATAGTTAATGGATAGAAAGGAAAAAATAAAATGAAAAATAATAAAGCAATAATAACACTTATAGTAGTAGCATTCATCTTAGTTACGCTTCTTGCAATAGTAGGTATGTATAATAAAAATGAAAGTAAACACAATAATAAATCTAGTACTACAACAACAACTAAAACAATAGAAGAACAAATAAATGTAAAAAAACTTATCGAAAAAGTTAAAATGAAAAACTATTTAAGTTCAAAAGAATTATTAGAGCAAACTAAAACACTTACTGATTCCTCATATAAAGCATTAAAAAAATCATCAAATAATTATGGAGCCATAACACAAGAAATAATTTTAAAGAAAGATAACACATTCTTTGGCTACTATGCTGAACAAACAACAACAGCTATAGAAGGTTACTATATTAAAAAAGATAACAAAATATCACTTTATGCTTATAAAATGTATGGAAGTGATGCAATATGTACAATATTAGAAAAACCAATTGAATATACATTCACAATAAATAATGATTCATTAGAAGGAACATTTAAGGATGAATTTGGAACTGTGAATTTTGAAAGAACATCATTTGATAATTTAGATGGAATAAATTCTTACATAAAAAATATAGAAGAAACAGTATATGAAAGTGAATAAAATGCCTTAAAAACACTAGACAATACCTATATTTTGTGGTATTATCATATTGCTTAATCCGATGCATTACTATGTATGATTAAATAAAGCACAAAGGAGGACTAGTAGTATGAACTTAATCGATAAGATTAACAAAAAACAAATTAACCCAAACGTTCCTGCATTCCAAGTTGGAGATACAGTACGTGTTGATGTTAAAATTGTTGAAGGTAAAAGAGAAAGAATTCAAGCTTTCGAAGGAATTGTTACAGCTCGTAAAGGTGGAAGCGTAAGTGAAACATTTACAGTTCGTAAGAAAAGTGGAAACGTTGGTATTAACAGAGTTTTCCCAGTAAACAGCCCAATTATTGACAAAATAACAGTTGTTAAAAAAGGAAAAGTAAGAAGAGCTAAACTTAACTTCTTAAAGAATATCACAGGAAGCTTTAAAATTAAAGAAAGAAATTAGGTTGTAAAAACCTAGTTTTTTTTAAAACGAAAGGAATAAAAATGGTAAAATTTTTAAAAGAGATAAAAGATTATATAATTATTATAGTAGTAGTCATATTAATAAGGACATTCTTAGTTACACCAGCTATTGTAGATGGAGACAGTATGAATGAAACATTACTTGATGGAAATTTAGTACTTATAAATAAATTAACATATAGAATAAATGATATTAATAGATTTGATATAGTTGTTCTAAAAAATGATGCTGATAACGATAGAATAATCAAAAGAGTAATTGGACTTCCTAATGAAAAAATAGAATATAAAGATAATAAACTTTATATAAATGATAAAGAAGTTAAATTAGATATGAAGTTTCATGATACAAATGATTTTGTCGCAGAAACTAAAGATAATGAATATTTTGTTCTTGGAGATAATAGAGAAGTATCAAAAGATAGTAGAATACTTGGTAACTTTACTAAAGATAAAATAATAGGTAAAGTTAATATAAGATTTTATCCACTTGATAAAATTGGAAAAGTTAAATAGGCAGTTTATTACTGTCTTTTATTATGATATAATTTTTCTATAAGAAGGTGTTAATATGCACGAAATGAGATTACATAATGAACCATTTGTATTAATAAGGAATGGTACTAAAACTATAGAATTAAGACTCAATGATGAAAAAAGAAGAAAAATAAAAGTAGGAGATACTATTACATTTACAAATAGAAGTAATAATGAACAAATAAGTACAGCTGTAATTAATTTACATAAATATGATAGTTTTGAAGAACTATATAAACATTTTGATAAAGTGTCTTTGGGATACAAAGAAGATGAAATAGCAGATCCAAAAGATATGGAATTATATTATAGTAAAGAAGAACAAGATAAGTATGGTGTTCTTGGTATAGAAATAAAACTTTTATAGGAGAAAATAAATATGCAAGTAAGAAATAATTATAATGAATGTTTAACTAATCTAGCATGTTCTATAAGAAAATATTTTGATTTACCATATAATCATAATACTTTAGAATATATAGATAAGCTGCTTAATGAAAAAAAGCCTAAAAATGTAGTTACTATTCTTTGTGATGGTATGGGAAGCAATATATTAAAAAGAACACTTGATAAAGATGATTTTCTAATTAAAAATATGTATAAAAGTATAACAACAGTATTTCCAGCAACAACAGTCGCAGCCACTACATCCATAAGAACAGGACTTAATCCATGTGAAACTGGTATGATAGGCTGGAATACATATTATAAAGATATAGATAAAGTAATAACAACATTCTTTAATACTGAAAAAACTGATACAACACATACTATAATTCCTGATGCTGTTTCTTTAAGAAAAAAGTATATGAAAGAAAAATCAATTGAAGAATATATCAATGAAGAAGGCAAATATAAAGCATATTCATTATTTCCTTTTGGAGAAAATCCATGCACTGACACTCTTGATATGTATAACAAAATAAAAAAATTATGCACAGAACCATCAAAAAAATATATTTATGCTTATGATGAAGAACCAGATCATACAATGCATTTATATGGACCTAATAACAAGACCGTTAAAAATTTAATAAGATATAGAAATATGATGATAGAGAGTTTATCAAATGAACTTGAAGATACTATTATATTTGTAGTAGCTGATCATGGACATACATTAATAGAAAATATATTTTTAGAAAATTATCCTGACATAATAGAATGTTTAATTAGAAACACATCAACAGAACCAAGAGCGACATCATTTTTTATTAAAGATGATAAGAAAGATGAATTTGTAACACTATTTAATAAATATTTTGGTAATGATTTTGACTTATATACCAAAGAAGAAGTACTAGAAAGTAAATTATTTGGTGATGGTGATATAAATCCTATTTTAGAAAGTGAACTTGGTGACTATATATCAATTGCTAAAACTAATAAAGCAATACTATATAAAGGAGATGAAGCACTCGTTTCACATCACGCAGGATATACAGATGATGAAATATATGTACCATTAATAATTATTGACAAAACAAAATAGAGTTTGGAGGAAGCATTAAAATGAAAAATAAAGTAAATACAAAACCAATTATATCAATAGTTTTCTATATAATAACAATTATTATTAAACTATTAATACTTTCTGAAACTGCTCTTCATATATTTCTTGATGATAGCGCACAAACAGCAACAGTACGTGAAGTAACATTAACTGAAAAGTATATTTCTTATTATAAAATAGTATTTTTAATTATAGTATTTGACATAATCATAAATCTAATTATGAAAAAAATATTTAAAGATAAATATGACAGTAAGAAAAATATATTTATATCTATTTTAATAACGATAATTATATCAATTATATTATTAATATTATAATTCGCAAAATTTACAATTTATATTATAAAAAGGAAGGTTAAAAATGAAAGAAGAAAAAGTATATAATGTAAGATATAGTGAAAGTAAAGGTAAAATAAAATTATATCTAGAGCCAAAGAAATTAGTATTTAAAAAGACTAAAGGATTATTTAAGAAAGAAACTATTATAGTTGATACAATACTACTAGAAGATATTAAGACTAAAAGAGATGAAGTAAATCTTAATATAGATTATAATGAAGTATGTATTGAAACAAAAGATAAATTTATATTAATAACATTTGATGAATTAAGAGATGTAGATAAATTTGTTAAAGAATTAAAAGATGCAATTAAAAAGAGAAAGAAAATTCTTGCTGATAAAAGAATAAATAATATAAAGAATTATGTAAATGTTGGTATAACAGTAGCTACTACAATAGTTGAACTTTATAATAGATATAAAGATAATAAATAGAACTCTACACTTCGTAGGTTCTTTTCTTTTTAAATATTTTGTATAGTGTATATGAAAGGAAATAATATATGGATCAAGGTAAAATAGGTAAATTTATAAGTGAAATGAGAAAAAGTAAAAAATTAACTCAAAAGAATCTTGCTGATAAATTATTTATAAGTGAAAAAACTATAAGTAAATGGGAATGTGGAAAGGGTCTTCCTGAAGTATCTTTAATGTTACCATTATGTGAAATTCTTGGTATAAGTGTTAATGAACTTTTAAGTGGCCATAAGATAGACAGTGATGAATATAAAGTTAATGCAGAAGAAAATCTTCTTTATATTCTAAAGGAAAAAGAAGATGGTAAAAGAAGACTTATTGTGTCATTTATAACTGCTTTAATAGGTGTTATAACACTTTCAATAATGATTCTTATTTCTAATTATATTGATAATATGAATATTAAAGTATCTTTAATAATATTTGGCATTATTATATTTTTAGTATCTTTTATAAATGCTGTTATATTAGATTATGGAGTAGGTATTTATGAATGCAAGAATTGTAATTATGAATTTAAGCCAGATTTATTAAGTTATTTAGTTTCACCTCATACACCACTTAAAAGATATTTAAAGTGTCCTAAATGTAAGAAAAGTAGTTATTGTATCCATAAATTATTTAAAAGGTAAATATGGAAGAAAAAGTAATGATAAAAGGTGATATAAATATAGGAGCAACAATATCATATAAAGATAAAAGTAAGAAGTCACCACTAATTGTTCTTATTATGGGAACAGGTAAATCAAATAGAGATGGAAACTTAAAGAACTTTAAAACTAATTTTTATAAAGATTTAAGTGATATATTTGTTAGTCTTGGATATGTATGTATTCGTTATGATAAAAGAGGTACATATGAATCAACTGGAAACTATAATACATATGGACTATATGATTTAGTAAATGATGCTTCTAAGGTTATTGAATATGGTAAAAAGTTAGACTATGTAAATGATAAAGCAATAGTATGTGGCCATAGTGAAGGCGCTATGATAGCGACGCTTCTAACAAAGGAAATAAATATTGATGGGTTAATACTTTTAGGTGGAGCATGTACTTCAATGAAGTCAGCACTTATATATCAAAATACAAAAATAATTGATATGAATAAAGATAAAAAAGGACTATTTTCTTTATATATAAATAAAGTATTAACTAAAGAAAAGATAGAAAAACAATTTGATAATTTGTTTTTAAAAGCAACTAAATCTAAAAAAGATAGATATTTCTTTAATGGAGCATTCTTTAATACAAAATATATGATGGAACATGGTAGTCTTAATGATAATGATTTTATAAACACATTAAAACAATATAAAGGTAATATACTTATGATAACAGGTAAATCTGATTTAAACATGAATTATAATAATTTATATTCACTGGATGGTATAAAAAATGTTACAATATATACACCTGAAGGTATAAATCATATATTAAGAAAAATAGATACAGAACAAAATATATTTAATATGAAAAATGAATATATAAGATATAGTAAAAAAGAAATAGATAAAGATGTAATAAAAGTAATAAAAGAATGGTTGATGAAATATGAATAAAAAAACAATAATAAAACTATTTAATATAGTAAAAAATAATAATAAGTAGGTGAATATGAATCTAAAAGAGAAAAATATCAAATGTAAATATATATTTTTAATAATGAATTTAATATCATATTTATATATGATTATTTTTCATAATGTTACTTTTATTTATTCTATTGTTTATTTATCATTGTTATCTATTTATATATTTATAAGTGGAATAAGTATTAATGATAAAAAAGAATATAAAAGAAATATTAATATTTATATGATACTTTATATATTATGCTTAATAAGTATTCTCTTTTTAGTAGGAAGACCACCTATTAGAATATCTACTTCTTGGTATATTCCTGAACCTATACCTTTTAAAACGATAATATCACAGTTGAAATATGGAAGTATAAATGAAATAATAAGAAATATAATAGGCAACTTATGTTTATTTATTCCTCTTTCATTCTTGCTTATTTTAAAGGATAATAAGTATAAAAATATATTAAGACAAACATTAATAATATTACCATCTATCCTTATGACAGAGACATTACAAATGATAACAAATGTAGGTGTATTTGATATAGATGATATAATACTTAATTATTTAGGAGTTTTATTATTTGTAATAATTATGAATATAGTAAATATAGATAAAATACGTAAACTATTTAATACAGATTTTCATTTAAAAAGTAAAACTAAAAAAGTGTTGGATATTATTATAATTTTTATATTAATAATATTTATGTTTAGAAATATTTAATAAATCAAATATCATAAATAATAATTATATGAATATAAGAATAATTGAATAACAAAAGATATTGTGATAAAATTAAACAGCAAAGGAGACTAACATGAATAATATACATGCAATATTTACTGATTTAGATGGAACTCTTTTAAATGATAATAAAGAAATTGGAGAGTATACTAAAAATGTATTAATGAAATATAAACATGATATAAATATAATACCTACCAGTGCTAGATCATTTGAAAGGATTAAGCCATATCTTGAAGAATTAGATATGGTAGATAGTTTTAATTATACAATATGTTTTAATGGTGCTTTAATTGTTAATAATCTTGGAATAGAATTATTTAGTAGTCATATATCAAAAGAAACTATGAAAGAACTCATGAGTTATATTGATAAATATAATATAGAATGGACTATATATACTAAAAATGATATTTATAAAAGAAGTAAGATTAATGATATAGATAGTTATATTAAAGATAATGATACATTTAAATTAATAGGTATTGGTACAGAAAAAGAAATAGACGCTATTAGAGATGAATTAAAATCTATGAATGATAAACTTGAAATAACTACCAGTATGAGTGGAAGACTTGTTATTACAAATATTGGTACTACTAAAGATAAAGCAGTAGAGATAATAATGAATAGACTTAATATAGGTAGAGAAAATATCATAACAATAGGTGATGGGGAAAACGACATAAACATGATTAAAATGGCTGAATATGGAGTTTCTATGTTAAACGCACCTGATAACGTTAAAAAGAGTGCAAGATTCATAACAAAATATGATAATAATCATGATGGTGTAGGTAAAGTAATAGAAGAAATATTGAAATAATCGTATTAAGAAAAACAAGTTACTATAATATAGTGAAGGAGGTTCCATGATAGAATATAACAAACTCACTTTTGAAGAATATAAAATGTTGCTTAATGATGTAGGTTGGAAATTACCAAGTGAAAGACTTGTCAAAATATCATTAGAAAAAGGTATTAATGTTAAATATGTTTTAAACGGTAAAACAGTTGGTATGGCAAGTTTTGTTACTAATGGTGGATATGCTGGATTAATAATGGATGTTGTTGTCTTAAAAGAATATAGAGGTAGAGGATATGGAACTATACTAATTGAAAGTATACTAAACTATATCAAAAAGAATTTAGAAAATGATGAAGAAATGATGATACAGCTTTTATCAGCACCAGGGAAGCAGGATTTTTATTCAAAATTTGGATTCAAAGTAAAAAAAGAAATTGCAGAAGATGGTATGTACATGTGGCTTAGAAAGGATTAAACGTGAATAATAAAGAATATATTGGTAAAGTAATCGATATTAAAATTGATCGTGAACTTGGAAGTAAACATCCTCGCCATGGATTTATATATCCAGTTAATTATGGATATGTAGAAGGTACTATAAGTGGTGATGGTGAAGAACTTGATTGCTATCTTTTAGGGGTGTTTGAGCCTGTAAAAGAATATACAGGTAAATGTATAGCAATTATTCATAGAACTAATGATAATGATGATAAATTAATTATTGTACCAGAAAATAAAAATTATAGTAATGATGCGATAAACGCATTAACTGAATTTCAAGAACAATATTTTGAACATGAGATAATAAGGTAGGAGGAATTAAAAATGGAATATTATAAGAAATTAGTAGGAGATAGGATATATTTATCACCTGTGGCATACACAGAAGAAGCAGTTGATAAATTTACAGGGTGGATGAATGACTTTAATGTAACTGATTATATAAATGGTAGTAGTGACATAACAACATATTTAAATGAAAGAGAATGGTTAGATAGAGCATCAAGAAGAATAGATGTAAAAGATTTCAATATAATTGATATCAAAACAAACAAATTAATTGGTTCGGTTGGTCTTGCTAAATTTAACTATATATCAAGAAGTGCTACTCTTGGAATATTTATTGGAGACGATGAATATAGAAGTAATGGTTATGGTACAGAAGCAATTAAATTAGTATTAGAGTTTGCATTTAAATATCTAAATCTTCATAGTGTTAGTTTAGATTTAATTGAAGCAAATGAAAGAGCACACAAATGTTATTTAAAATGTGGCTTTAAAGATACAGGAATGAGTAGAGATGCAATATTCTTAAATGGTAAATATTATAATAGATTACACATGGATATATTAGAAAGTGAATTTGAAGGAGACTTTATTCGTAATAAGAATATATAGTTAAAATAATATGGAAAAAGTAATAGAAAAGTTTTATTTAGAAAATCCATCTATGGAAAGAAAAAATGATGTTATAGAATACATGAACGAACATGTAAAATATAATTCAGCAATAAATGGTACTGGATCTTTTGATCATGTTTTAGAAGGTGAAACATATGAAGAATGTATGGATAGATATTATAAAATACAAGATAATGAGTATGCTAAAAGTATAGATAGATGTCCTGGTAAAACATACTTTCTAATAAGAAAAAATGATAATAAATTAATAGGTATGATAAATATAAGACATCATTTAAGTCCAAAGATGTTAGTACATGGCGGACATATTGGATATGGAATAAGACCTACTGAAAGAAGAAAAGGCTACAATAAAATTAATTTATATTTAGGACTTATAAAAGCACTCGAAGAATTTAATCTTGATAAAGTAATGCTTGATTGTGATGTAAAAAATCTTGGTAGTGATAAAACAATACAAGCATTAGGTGGAGTACTTGAAAGAACTGATATTGATGACTATGATGGAGCACTTACAAATGTATATTGGATTAACACAAAAGATTCAATAGAAAAATATAAAGATGTATATCAAAAATATATGTATTAGTAGATTAATTTCTACTTTTTAAATTAAAAAATATCAAAAAATGTCAAAATGTGTTAAATAAGTAAATAAAAAGAAAAAACCACTTGCTTTAAATATTTTAAAATTATATACTGAAATCAAGATAGGAGAGGAAATATATGAAAAATCTAAAAAAACTAATATTTACATTTATTATATCAGTTCTTGTATTAGTTCCAGTAATTACTAATGCAGAAACTATAAATGTAAAAACAGTGGAAGAATTACTTAATGCTGTTAAAGGAAACAACACTGTAGTTCTTGGTGACAACATAACATTAAACAAAGCACTTGAAATTAATGGAAATGATGTCGTATTAGACCTTAATGGTAAAACAATTACTATAACTGAAAAGTATATTGATTTATTAAAAGGTTCACTTGAAATTACTGGGAAAGGAACAATAAAAGATACTCGTGTTTTAGAAACAACTGCTTCAACTATATATGTAGAAGGTTCTACTAATAAGAGCGATGTTGGGTATTCTACATTACATGTTGGTAAGGATGTAACAATTGATACCACACAATGGGGCTTAACTGTATGGGATACAAGTGCTAAAGCATATGGCGTTACAGTTAATTTTGATGGAACAATAGTTAGTACTGGTAATGAAGCAGGTGGTATTACTATTCAAGGTAAAATTAAAAATGATGGAACTACTATTAATGTTCCAGTTATCAACTTAAGCAAAACAACTAAAATTACAGCTACTGGTTCAAATGGATTCCCACTTTATGGAGCAGGTGCTGGACAATGGAATATAGTAGGAGCAACTTGTGAAGGAATAAATGGTGCACTTGGAGTTAAAAGTGGAAGATTTAATATTGGCAACGCTACACTTAAAGCAACAGGAAAACCTGGAGTTGCTGAAGGATATGGAAACGGTATCAACGGAGTAGGTGCTGCTATTCAAATCGAATCAAATAACACATACTTTGGTAAAATAGAATTAGGAATAACACAAAATTCTCAAATTATCAGTGAAAAAGGAAATAGTATTTATCACTATCCAGCACAAACTGGTGTTAATAATTTAAATGACTTACGTATATATGATGGAAATTTTGTTGGCGATACAGTATTCCAAGAAAACGACAAAGTATATGTAAAAGGTGGAACATTTAATACTGATACAATTGGAAATTATGTAGAAAAGAGTTATAAACTTATAAAATTATCAGAATCAAAATATACAGTTTCAAATATTAATTATCTTGATGTAGAAGGAGCAGAAGCAACAATTACTGTTGATGGTAAAGAATATAAATATACATCAGTAATGCAAGATAAAAAAGTAACTGTTAATGCTAAAGCAGACACAGGATACTATGTAAAAGAAATTATTGTTAAAGATTCAAAGGATAACAAAATAACTGTAACAAATAATGAATTCACAATGCCAGAAGGTTATGTTACAATATCACTTGATACTGCTAGATATTTAGAAAAAGATTCAAATCTTGTAGAAGTATCAAAAGAAATAACAGCTAGTGATACAATAAAAGAAGAATTAGCAAAAGAATTAATTAATACAAATTTAGATAATAAAAATAGCGGTTTAGTAAAATCAATCAATAAAGAAAAATTACAACTTACAGATACAACAACTATAATTGAAGTTAACTTCAATACTAAATTAGTTGAATATGATGAAAAAACTAATAAAATCGCTTATGAAATTAAACCAATGTATTCAATAAATGGAATTGATTATACAGAAATTCCTAATGAAGCACTTAATGGTGGTAAAATTAGAATTAACTTACCAATACCATCTAGTGTAAAAGATACACATGCTAAAGTAAAACATATTAATAATGGCAATGTAATAGATGAAAAAGAATATGAAATTAAGAAAACAGAAGATGGAGAAAAATATATCACAATCGAAACAACAAGTTTCTCAACATTTGAAATTTCATATTTTACAGCAAAAAATCTAAATCCACAAACTGGTGATAATGTTATGACTTATGTAATAATGTTATTAGGTTCAGTGTTAACTATTGGTACAATTGTTGTATCAAAAAAACATTTTAATTAATAATTATTAAATCAAGAGTTATTCAAATGAGTAACTCTTTTTCATATTCAAAAATAGAGTATATTATGTTATACTTATAACATGAAATAAGGTGTGTGGTATGATGTTATGGATACTTATAATGTTGTTTAGTATAATAATGTTTATCTTAGGAATAATCTACATTTGTAATAGAATTAATAAGATAGGCATTAAAAACAAATATGTTCCATTTCTTATAGTAGGTATATTTATTTTAATAACAACACTTATACTTAACTTTACAACATCTGCGATAATAGTTATTCATTATCTATTTATATGGTTATTTATGGACTTAGTATTTTTGATTATTAAAAAGATAAGAAAGAAAGATTTTAAATATTATCTAGCAGGTATAATAACTCTAACATTTGTACCGCTTTACATATTAAAAGGAATATATAATGTTTATAATGTTGACATTACTACATATGATATAAAATCAGATAAATTAAATAGTAAATATAAAGTAGCATTACTTTCAGATAGTCATATAGGAACAACGTTCCATGCTGAAAAGTTTTATGAATATTTAAAGGAAATAGAAAAAGAAAATCCTGATATCTTACTTATCGCAGGCGATTTTGTAGATGATGGTACTACTAAAGAAGATATGATTGCTTCATGTGAAGCACTAGGTAAAATCAATATTAAATATGGAATATATTTTGCCCATGGTAATCATGATAAAGGATATTATGGTGAAAAAAGAGGGTACTCTGCGCAAGATTTAGAGACGGAACTTACTAAAAATAATGTAAAAGTTTTAAAAGATGAAAGTATACTTATTAATAATGAAATATATATTATAGGTAGAAAAGATGCTGAAGATAGAAGTAGAATGAGTGCTGAAGATTTAACAAAAGATTTAGATAAAAGTAAATTTATGACAGATATTAATCATCAACCAACTGATTATCTTAATGAATCTAAAAGTAATATTGATTTAGTAGTATCAGGACACACTCATGGAGGACAAATGATACCACTTCAATTACTTAGTACATATGTAAGTGAAAATGATAGTGTTTATGGTTATGAAAAAATAAATAATACTAATTTTATAGTTACATCAGGAATATCAGATTGGGAACTTAAAATTAAGACAGGATGCAAATCTGAATATGTATTTATAAATATAAATTAAGGAGAGATGAATATGAAAAAGATTTTAATAACAATAATACTAATTTTATTATTAACTGCCTGTGGTGGAACTATGAATACAGAAATACCAAAAGGATATACATCTAAAACAGAATATTATGACAAAGAAGGTATTCAAGATCATACTGATTATGCCAAATATGTTTATGATAAAATAATTGTTGAAAATGATGATAATTATACAAAGGTAAATGAAAATGATATAGAAAGTATTAAAAGTTACTTTAATGATTTTAAAGATGTAATGGAATCGTTGGAAAGATTAAATGAATATGATTTTGATGTAAATTCTATTACTGAAAATGATTATGTAAGAATAGTTACTAAAGAAGGAACACCTATTGGAGACTCTACTTATGGTAAATTTGATAACTATAGTATATTCTTATTTGATAGTGAAACATTAACATTATATTATATACATAATAATATTTAAAATTGGAAACAAGCTGTTGCCAATTTGGTCGCGTCAAAAACATACATTGTATTGAAGGAGTAAAAAAGAATTATGAATGAAGTAAAAGAAGAAAATGATTTAAAGAAAAAGAGTTCAAAAAGTAAAGGTATTATTAAACAATTAATATTAATTATCCTTATATTAGCAATAGTATTTTTTCTCATTAACACTTATAGTAATGGTGGAAATATAGAAACAAAGGCTAAAATATCACTGGATAAAATAGTAGAAAAGAGTGATTTAGAAACAGCAAATATAACTTATAACGTGATTGGCAAAAAATGTAAAAATGAAAAGAAATGTGATTTAAATTCAAATAAAATGAGTAATTTTGAATATGTAGTTTCATGTAAAGGAACACTTACTGCAGGAATAGATTTTAGTAAAGTAAAAATTGATATTAATAATAACAATAAAATATTAAAGATAGAAATGCCAGAAGTTACACTAAAAGGTGAACCAACTATTGGAAGTGTAAAATTTCTAAACGGAAGTGAAGTACCTGCTGATGAGTTACCAGCGGCAAGAAAATTATGTCAGGAAACTGTTAAAACTAGAAGCGAAGAAGACAACAAATTATTACCAGCTGCTAAAGAACAAGCAAGAATAGTTTTAGAAGAATTTTATAAAAATTGGATTAAAGCATATGATTCTAGTTATAAAGTAGAAGTAAAGTAGAGGAGTAAAATGAAGAAAGTAAGTAAATATATAGTAATATTATCAATGATTATAATGTTATCCGCTTGTGATAATAAAAATGAAACTTTAAGTGAAAACATAAAGAAATTAGAACTTACAGGAAACTTAGTAACATATGAAGCATATTTCCATAATGTATTAGAAACTACGAAAGATTCTGATTCAATATTTAAAAAAGATAGAAAATTATTTGCTGAATACACTGGAACAATTAAACTTGGGATTGACTTATCAAAAGTAAAAATAGATGTTCAAGGGAATACAATTAATGTATTAATACCTAAAGCAAAAATAATAGGTGAACCTAATGTTGATGAAAGTGATTTTAAGAAAGAAAAATTCATTGAATCAGAAGATGGATTCTTAATTAAAAATCCAATTACTGGAGATGATATATCAAAAGCATTTGATGATGCTCAAAATGAAATGAAAAAGAGTGCTGAAAGTGATGAACAACTTTTAAGTACAGCACAAACAAGAGCAAAAATAATTATAGAAGAAAGTGTAAATCAATTCGCAGGAATTTCATCAAAAGATTATACAATCAATTGGGAATTTGAAAGTTAAACGAAAGATAAATACGTTAGAAAAAATAAGAGAATCATGCGAATATGTATCACTAAATAGTAAATATGTAAGCATTAATTATAAAGAATTAGATAACTTTATCAAAACATTAGGCAAAGAGATAATGTATTTAGAACCTATAAAATAAATATAAGAGAGGTGAAGAAAATGGATTATAATATAAGAAAAATGGAAAAAAGGGATTGTATGAGTGTAGCACATGTCATAACAATTGCTTGGAATGAAACATATAAAGGAATTATCAATGATGATATTTTAAATAACTTATATAGTAATGAAGAAGAAAGAGCAAACAATTCTCTTAAAAATTTTGATACAAATGAAGATGAACAACTAGTACTCGAAGTTGATAATAAAGTTGTAGGCTTTGCAAACGTTGGTAAGCCTAACGACACAACATATAATAATTGTGGTGAATTATTTGCTATTTATATCATAAGTGAATATAAAGGAAAAGGTTATGGTAAAAAACTATTTGAATCATGCAAAGACACATTAAAAGAAATGGGCTTTGATAAAATGATTATAGGATGTTTAGAAGGCAATCCATCAAATGAATTTTATAAACATATGGGAGGAAAGCTAATAAAAACTAGAATTTATAAGAAATTAAATTTACCAGAAAATGTATATTTATTTGAACAAATATAAAAATATTAGTAATGAAAAAGGAATTATTAAAATGAACAAGAAAATAAAAGTATTTTATATAATAGACATTGTAATTATCATATTAAGCGCTATAGGACTAATAGTAGTAGAAAATAATAAAGAATTTGGATTATCAGCACTAGAGGGAACAGGAAAATTTATCATACTTGGAATAATATTTTTAATCAGTTTATTAGCACTAATAATAGTTTCTATTATATATTTTATTAAAAGAAGAAAATTAAAAAAATAACTTATCAGTAGGGAAGAAAGGAAAAAATATGAATATATATTTAACATCATATGGAGTAGATACTAGATATAAAGATTATATGAATAGTTATCAAGATATTATAAAAGTCTTAAAAGATAAGAATGTAGCAATTATTCCAAACGCTAAGTTGATATCAGAAGATAGGACTAATTCAGTTGTGGCTAGGAAGGAATTTACTAAAAATGATATTAATTCTAAAATAATAGATTTAAATAAACAAAAATTAAATATCGAAGAATATGATGCATTATATTTAAGTGGTGGAGAACCTAAAAATTTAATGGACTCAATAATCGAATCTAACAATTATGAAATTATTAAGAAATTTATAGATAATGGTGGTATAATAATTGGCCAATCAGCTGGAGCAATGATATTTAATAAAAATTATCTGGATACAACAACAGGAGAACTTTTAATAATGAATAATGGATTTGATTATTATGATAAAATTATTGTTCCACATTATAATAATTTACCAATTGAATTACTAAATAAGATTCCTAAAAATATTTTGCGAATTAATGATAATGACAATCTATATAAATTAGATGTAATCATAAAAAATAATTAATAGTAAATATAACTGTGAGTGATGTTGCATTTAATAGAAACGGAGGGGATTTTATGGAAAAAATAGAAAATAAATATAATAATAGTATTTTTGAAAATATAAAGCACATTGATGAATATGGCAATGAATATTGGTATGCCAGGGAACTTTAAAAGTATTAGAATACAAGGACTGGAGAAACTTTAAAAAAGTAATAGATAAAGCAATCTTATCTGCGAATAACAGTATTTCAAGTGAAAAAGATTGGGCTGTTGAGGTCGACAAGCCAATAAAAACTGGTAAAGGAAAAGAAGAAATTATTAAGGATTATAAGCTATCAAGATATATATGTTATTTAATAGTGCAAAATGCTGATCCAAGTAAACAAGTTGTTGCTTTGGGTCAAACATATTTTGCTATTCAAACAAGAAAACAAGAAATAACTGAGCAGGAATATGATTCCTTATCTGATGATGAAAAAAGACTTTATCAAAGAAAGCTAACAAAGCAAGGTAACTATACACTTCAAAAAGTTGCATTATCTGCTGGTGTTAAAAATATGTCTGAATTTCATAACGCAGGGTATAAAGGACTGTATAATGGTGAAACTGCTGATGATATTTTTAAAAGAAAAAAGTTAAGATATCGTGAAGATATTTTAGATAACATGAATGAAGATGAGTTAGTTGCCAATTTATTTAGAATAAATCAAACAAAACAGAAACTTTTAAGAGATAATGTACAAGGTGAAGAAAAAGCAAAAAATGTACATTATGAGGTTGGTAAAAAAGTTAGAAAAGCAATCGCAGATATTGGTGGAATGATGCCGGAGGACATGCCTACTCCTGAAAAAAGTCTAAAAGTGCTTGAAAAAGAGAAGAAAAAGTTAGAAAATAATGAAGCAAAGAAGATTAATAGTAAGAATTGAAAGAAGAGGTGAAAACAATGAATAACGAAAATAAAACAAATATAAACTGGTATCCAGGTCATATGACTAAAACAAAAAGAGAAATAACAAATATTATTTCAAATATAGATGTAGTAATAAATGTTATAGATTCAAGAATACCATATTCATCAATGATACCAGATTTAGCAAAAATAACAAGAGAAAAACAAAACATAATTGTGTTTAATAAATATGATTTATGTGATAAAGATGAAACAAGTAAATGGATAGAAAAATATAATAAAGAAGGTTTTATAACAGTAACATGTGATTCTAAAAATACAAATGATTATAAAAAGATAATAGAAGAAGTTACTAAACTAATGAAATCTATTAACGAGAAAAGAAAAAGTAAAGGATTACTTCCTAAAAAAGCAAAATGTTTAATAGTTGGTGTTCCAAATGTAGGAAAGAGTACTCTTATTAATAAACTTGTTGGTAAGAATATAGTTGGCGTAGGAAATAAGCCTGGTGTTACAAAAAGTTTGACAACACTTAGAATTAATGATACTATAGACCTCGTCGATTCACCAGGTATATTATGGCCTAAATTTGAAAATAATCTTGTCGCATATAATCTAGCAAGTATGACAATTATTAAAGAAGAAGTAATAACTATAGAAGAAGTAGCTATTCATATATTAAAAATGCTTGATAAGTATTATCCTAATATTCTAAAACAAGAATTTGGAATTGATTATTATAATGATGATGAAGTAGAAGAATGTTTTACTAAAATATCTAAAAAGAAAAATATACCTGTTAAAGGTGAAGTAGATTATGAAAAAGTTAGTTTAGTAATCATTAATTCAATTAAACAAGAAAAAGTTAAAAATATAACATTTGATAGAATTGATGAAATAAAATATTGAAAGGAATAATGAAAATGTATGAATTAAATATAGAAAGAGATTATACCTTTATAAGTAAATTATATGAAAAAATAGGTAACTACAAATTAATGAGAATAAATATAATAAGACAAATGCAAAAAGGTAATAATAGTTCACTTGCTTTTCAAAAAGATGAAATAGATAAAAGAATAGAAGATATGGAAAGATGCTATACTGAATATAATAGATTAACAGTAAAATTACATAAGCTTCTTAATGAGTTAAATACAGAAAAAGATCCTAATAAAAGAAGAGAAATAGAATCATCAATAAATAGAATTGCTAACATAAAGCAAAGAATCTATCAAAAATATAGTGAAGTATTAGAACTATTTGAATCAAAATCAATGAGAATCACTAAGTAATAGTGATTTTTTTTGTAAACTTATATAACAATTGACTTTATGTATCAAATATGATATAATATGCACATTATTAAGGGGGAAAATGATATGTTAAGAGATTCTGGAGATAGAAGATTATTAGGAATGGATAGAAGAAAAATGTCTGATATTCATGAGAATGCATGTAATAGAGAAAAAATGTTTTATAAATGGGGAGAAAAAACTAAAAGTAAGATAATAGTTTTATACGTTAGATCTCATATAAGAGATATTGATGATAAAGAAATGGAAGCCACATATGACTTTATACATTTTAAAATGCAAAATGATGGTTATAGTGAAGAAGACATTATAAGATATATAGAACATTTTAAAGATTTATTAGAAGTAAATAGTGAGAGATTAGCAACTATTTTAAGTATGTTTAAAACAAAAGAAGCAGCTGATAGAGTTTTTTATAATTATCCAAGAATTTTAACAAGAAAAATTCCATTAAATAAATTTTTTACAGTAATACAAGAACTAGATAACGAATTTGGATTTATAGAGATTGATAAAGCTACTAATTCAGAACTTAGAAAAGAAGATAAAAAGACTGCTCCAATTGATCAAATGGAAGCTACATATAAATTTATAATTGATAAATTTTTAAATGATGGATTTAGTAAAGAACAGGCTCGTGAATTTATAAATCAAAATTTAGATTTATTACAAGTACCAACTTCAAAAATTATGAGTGAACTTGCAATACTTTCTCTTGTATCATTAGAAGATAAAGTTTTCTATGAAAATACTGATTTAATTACAAGTAGACCACCAATTACAAGAGTATATGGTGCGATAAAATCTTCATCTTCTAAAGCAAGTGTTGACACTATTAGAAAACATTTAGAAAAGCCTGCGAATAAAACTGTTAGTTATGATGGAGAACTTACTCGTGAAAAATTATCTTTAATTTATTGTGCATATAAACGTAATTTTGAAAAACAAGTCAAAGAAAGAGAGCAAAGTCAAACTTTATAGCTCTTTTTTTGTGAAAATTTCTTTTTTGGGTTTACATTTTTTTGAATTAAATTTATAATAATAAGTCAAGTAGGGAGGAAGCATGATTAAGAGTAATTTACCTGTAATTTTGTTAAAAAAACTAGTCTTGCTTCCAGGAGAAGAAGTACGAGTAGAAATAAAAAGTGATATAAGTAAGAAAGTAACTGAAATATCTAAATTATATCATGATAGTGAAGTCTTAATCGTATGCCCTCTAAATCTTTTAGAAGAAAAGCCTGATACATCTGATTTACCAAGAATAGGTGTAGTTGGAAAAATAAATAGTGTTATTGATCTTCCTAATGGAAATAAAAGAGTAATAATAACAGGTCTTTATAGAGTTAAAATAATTAGTTATGTAAATTATTCAAATGAAGAAGATATTCTTGATAGTATTATTACTAATATTGAAATGAATGAAAGTGAAATAGAATGGGTAGCTTATCAAAGAAAATTACAGGCTGAATTAGAACTTTATATTAATAAAAATCCATTTGTTGGTAACTCTATAATGAGTGAAGTAAAAGGGGGAATCAATTTAGATAAATTAACAGATGTAATTGCTAATTTCTTACCACTTTCTTTTGAAAAGAAACTTAATCTAATGTTAGATTCTTCCCCAATAAGTAGATGTAAAATATTGATAAAAGAACTTGCTGTTGAAAGTGCTGTAATAGACCTTGAAGGTCATATTGAAAGTGAAATTAAAAAGGGATTAGATGACACTCAAAAAGAATTTATTTTAAAAGAAAAATTAAAAGTTATCAAAAATGAACTTGGTGAAACTAATACTAAAGAAGAAGATATATTAAATTATAGAAATCTTGCAAATAGTCCTAAATATCCAGAGAGAATAAGAAATAAATTATTAAGTGAAATAGAAAGATATAATGCTACTAGTGAAATGAGTCCTGATGCAGGTATCATAAGAAACTATATAGAATATTTATTAAATGTACCTTGGTACACTGAAACAAGAGATGAAAGAGATTTACTTAAAATAGAAAAAAAACTTAATGATACTCATTATGGAATGAAAAAGGCTAAAGAAAGAGTAATTGAGTACATCGCAGTAAAAAGTATTACTGATGAAGTATCTAGTCCAATTATATGTTTAGTAGGTCCTCCTGGAGTAGGTAAGACTACATTTGCTGAATCAATATCTAAAGCACTTGATAGAAATTTCGTAAAAATATCTTTAGGTGGTATGAGTGATTCAGCTGAATTAGTGGGTCATAGACGAGCATACATAGGTTCTAACCCAGGTAAAATAGTTACTTCTCTTATAAAATGTGGTAGTAATAATCCAGTATTTTTACTTGATGAAGTTGATAAATTAAAAAAAGATTATAAAGGAGATCCTGCATCAACATTACTTGATATATTAGATGTAAGTCAAAATAAAAGATTTGTTGATAATTATATAGATGAAGAAATAGATTTATCTAAAATATTATTTATATTAACCGCAAATGATATATCTAATATACCACCAGCACTTTTAGATAGACTTGAAATAATAGATTTAACAGGATACACTGACAATGAAAAATTACTTATAAGTGAGAACTACATCATCCCATCAGCATTAAAAAAACATGGACTTAAAAATACAATTATTAAATTTGAAACAGATGCCATAAAGAAAATAATAAATGAATATACAAATGAATCAGGAGTTCGTGAACTAGAAAGAGATATAAATAAAATAATAAGAAAAGTAATAACAGAACATATTAAATCATCAAGAAAAATAGTAAGTGTTAGAATAAAAGAAAATGATATACCACATTATCTTGAACAAGAATTATATAAAGAATCTAAATATAAAGAACTAATTCATCCAGGGGTAGTTACTGCTGTTGCTTGTAGTAGTATAGGTGGGGTATCAATATATATAGAATGTACCTCTTTTAAAGGAACTGGAAAATATACATTTACAGGCTCACTTGGTAGTATTACTAAAGAAAGTATAGAGATTGCACTTAGTTATATAAAAAGTAATGCTAAAAGATTTGATATTGATGAAGACTTCTTTTTAAATAATGACTTTCATATTAATTTTACAGAAGGTGCCATTAATAAAGATGGTCCATCTGCTGGTATATCAATCGTAACAGCAATACTTTCACATATAAAAGGTGTAATAATAAGTGATAAAATATCTTTAACTGGAGAAATAACACTTAATGGAGATATACTTAAAATAGGTGGCCTTAAAGAAAAAACTATTGCTTGTAAAAGACAAAATATAGAAAAACTATTTATACCAAAAGACAACTTAAATGATATAGAATGGTTAGAAAAAGATCTTAAAAATAATATAGAATTTGTCCTTGTAAGTAATTATTTAGAAATATACGAAAAAATATTCTCATAAAGGATATTTTTTTTCATATATTTAATTAGAAAGGATGAATATATGAAAGAAATTATTCCATTAAAAAAAGATATTATCTTCAAGACTAAAATTGGAGAGATAACTAATATCAGCTTAGAACATGACTATAAAATATTAGATGATTTAGTTGAAGGTGAAGTAAATATAAATGGTACATACAAGATGACTGAAGCAAGTGTAATTGATGAAGAATTTGAATATAAAGTACCATTTGGTATAGCTATATCTAAAAAAGTAGATAAAGATACTATTAAAATAGATATAGATGATTTTAAATATGATATAAATAAAGATGTATTAAAAGTTAATATTGATTTATTACTTACTTGTGATGAATTAGAAGAAACAAAAGAAGAAGTGAAAAACGAAATAGAAGAAGAGCCTGATGAATTAGATGACTATTTAAATAACTATTTTAAAGATGATATGAAACTTCCTAAAGAAGTAGAAAAGACAGTTGAACCAGTAATAAATGACGTTGATATAGAAAATAATATATCAAATATAACAAATACAATAATAAATAATGAAAATAAATATTACACCTATAAAATCTACATTCTAAGAGAAGGTGATACAGTAGATACAATATGTAATAAATATAATATTACTAAAGAAGAATTATCTATGTATAATACGCTCTCTGATCTAAAAATAGGTGATAAGATAATTATACCTGAAGTAAATGAGTAAGAAGTATAAAAATAGTGTACAAATTGATGAAGACAAAGTAGTTAAAAAAAGAAATAATGACTTACTAGAGTTATATGAATATCTTGATACAGTTAGATATGATAATTACCCTGAAATAATAGATATAAATGATAGAGAAGTAACAACTAAATATATAAAAGAAGAAAAATATCATGAAGTATCTAAAGGCGTAGAACTTATAAAGACATTATCAATGTTACACTATAAAACAATGTTTTTTAAAGACGTTAGTAAGAATAAATATAAAACAATATATAATAAATTGTTATCAAATATAGAATACTTAACTAAATATTATGAAGAAGCTATAGAAGAAATAGAAAATGAAGAATTAATGTCACCATCACATTATTTATTTGCAAGAAACTATAGTGCTATAGATGGATCGCTTAAGTATGCTAAAGAAGAACTAAAAAAGTGGTTCAAAATAGTAGAATATAAATCAAAAGAAAGAGTATGTATAAATCATAACAATGTTTCATTTGAACATTTTATTCATGGAGATAAAAATTATTTAATCAGTTGGGATAATTATTTGGTTGACACTCCAATTCTTGATCTATATAAATTTTATAAAAAAGAAGGCTATAAATTAGATTTTCCATATCTTTTAAAGGTATATAATGAAACATTGTCTTTAACAGATGAAGAAAAAATGTTATTTAATGTCTTAATATCTATACCACCTAAAATAGTAAGAATAGATAATGAAATGGACAACACATATAATATTAAGAATACTTTTTCTTATATATATTCTGGTATAGGAGTAGTAAGTGAAAATAAATAATTTACACATTAATATACGTGTAGATTTTTATTTTATTTTGTTATATAATTACAATAGAGGAGTACAAGATGAAGAAAAATATGAAAAATAAAAATGGATTTATATCAGTAACACTTGTTTATACATTTTTAATATTATTTCTATTTGTTATGCTTGCTATACTTAAGACATATTCAAGAAATAATAAAATATTAACTACTTTTAGCGAAAGAATTAACAATGATTTAAAGGTTTCAAATGAACAAAAAAGTAAACTATATTATAGAATTTTAATAGATAATTTAAGTTATCCTGATAATGTAAGTAGTACAAACGTAAGCTCTACTACAGGAATAAATTTCAGTATACCATCTAGTTCAACAAATGGACAAGGATTATATTATACAATTGATCAAACTAAAACTATAAATGGTACTAAAGTATATTATTTTAGAGGAAATGTTAATAATAATTATGTTATATATGCAGGATTTTGTTTTAGAATAATTAGAACTACAGAAGGAAATGCTGTAAGAATGCAATATGCAGGAACACCTATAAATGGAAGCTGTCCAACTGGTACAATTACCGCTCCTATTAGTGGAACTATGTTTAATCAAACTAGAAAAGATAATGCTTTTATAGGATTTAGAGTTGGATTAAATCAAGGATGTGAAAATACTACAACATGTAATGCTACAGTACCATCAACTTCATACGATATTGCTCACAAAGGAATAGCTGATAGTAACGCAAAGAAAGCACTAGAAACATGGACACAAAACAATATATATAATAAAGGTGATAATGTTACAAAATATCTTGCTAATACAATTTATTGTAATGATAGAAAAATAACAGTAAGTAGTGAAGGATATACAGGCTCAGCTACACAACTTGGATATGGAAATAACACAACAGATTATGACCCTTTACTTAGATTTAATAGTAGTAGTCCTTCATTTA
Organism: uncultured Bacilli bacterium; assembly: GCA_934102215.1. Taxonomy (GTDB): domain Bacteria; phylum Bacillota_I; class Bacilli_A; order RF39; family UBA660; genus CAG-1000. The sequence goes on along the minus strand of CAKOSH010000003.1, from coordinate 110,941 downwards.
ACTGTATAAATGATAATGATAAATACACAACTGCCCTAACAAATGGAAATAGTGAATTATTATATCCAGTAGCTTTAATTACAATGGATGAACTTTTATATGCAGGAGCTGGTAAAACATCATCAAGTACATTCTATTTATCTAATGGAAATTATTATTACACAATGACACCAAAAGCGTATAAATATAATAGCTCTTTAGCTTCTAACGACTCATATCTTTTTGGTTTAGACGCAAATGGAATTTTAAGTGAAATAACAACTTCAACATCAGGTAAATTATTTCCAGTTATCACATTAAGAGGAGATGCAGTTATAGAAAGTGGTACAGGACTTTCAACAAGTCCATATGTAATAGGAGAATAACATGAAAAAAGATGGATTCATATTTATAGAAAGCGTAACAGTTTTAATAGTAGTTGCACTTGCACTCGCAATGTCACTTTCAAGTTATGACTTATTAGAAAGTAAATCAAAAGAAAGAAAATATTACGATGTAGCAAGTGATAAATATCTATTGTGGACAATAAATGAACTAGGTAATAAAACAGGTTCAAGTTATCAAAATGACATGATTGCTTCTAAAGACAACTGCACAAGTACTACTATGGGAACAGTACTAAGTAACTGCACTCAAGTATTTAAAGATACTGATTTAATATATTTTATAAAAATAAATAATGTAGAAGATGCATTAAAAACAAAAGATTCAAGTGGAAACTATAATACAAAAAAATATGATAATGGAACACTAGAATATATAAAAACATTAAAGAAATTAGATGACGATACAGGATTACCAATAAATTATATAGTTGGTGTATTTTATAGAAAAGGAAAATATTATTATGCATCTATAATGCTATAACGGAGGAACTATGAATAAAAAAGGATTTACATTAATCGAGTTAATAGTAAGTATAACATTAGTATCAATTATATTAGTATCACTTTTAGCAACATTAGTAAAACTAAAACAAACATATGAAGTAATTGAAGAAGATAGTGATATAAGAATATATAGTGCTTCAATATCAAGACATATAAATAATGATATTATAAATAATAAAGGTATATCAAGCGGAACATGTAATGAAGAAGGAAGTAAATGCAAATTAAAATTCAAAAATGGAGAAGAAAGAACATTAGAAATATATACAACAGATAAAAATGGTTATGTAGAAATAACAGACGAATCAGGTAAAAGAATAGGTAGAAGAAAGACTGATTTGAGTACAATTTCATATACTGATAGTAAGACAAATAAAAGAAAATTTATACGTACAATAGAGATGGAAAACAGAATGGACTTTAGCGATCCAGATAAACTTACAACAAGTGGTCATAAATTTATAGGTCTTTCATTAGATGAATATTCTTATGATAATAAAAAGAATAGTACTAAAAAAGATGTACTTAATATACTTACAATACATTTAAGTGATGAAGATTATAATATTAAATTATATGGAACAGATACAGTAGACAAGTAGTCATAATAGAAAATATTAATTTAACGATTAATATTTTTTTAATGTTAATTTTATATTTACTTAGTATAGTAAAACTTTGAAATAATATAGATAGACTACTAAAACATAAAATAAGAGTTGTTAAAAGAAATTTAATGTTGATACTACTACTTATATCACTTATCTTAATAACACCACTAGTTAGTTCTAAAATACCACTAAAAATACCAATCATATATGAATTAATATTTATATATTTAAGAATTAAATTAATAATAATAGTAAATATAATAAGAGTTCCAAGAATGATAAATGAAGTATTAATACCTTTCATTATAGAACTAGAAATAACATCAAAAATATTAGAATTATTATTAATAACAACATCACTATCAATATTATCATTCTTATTTCTTAAAAATATTCCAATTAAAATATTATTTATTAAGCATATTAAATATAGATATAATCCAAATTTATAACTATCATATAAACTTATTCCAATTGTTCCAATAACAAAAGCAATTGATGGAAAAAATGTATAACAAAGTAAATTAGAAGCATCATTTAAACTAATTTCATCATTATCAAGCATATTCTTAATGTATATTGCATTTCCTGGATGACTAGTAAATAAACATAGTAAAAATATACTACTAGACTTACTACTAATATTGAATATTTTAGATATAAATGCACCAATATTATCTTTTAAGAATAAATGATAATTATAATAATATAATATATCACTAAGTATAATAAATGGAAAAATACTCACAAAAACCTTATTAAAAAATATAATTGATGCACTCTTTACAGAAGTAATAACAATATCAATATTAATAATAAATATAATAAAAATTATAGTAAGTATTACATATTTGATTTTTTTCATTTAATTTCCTTATATGTGATATACTATTAATAATGGGAGAAAAATATGATAAAAAAGATATTAAATTATATAAAAAATGATATAAAAAATAATTATAAGTCTTATATAGTATTTATATTAATAATTTCAACTTTCTTTATAAAGTTAGATTATAATGTATATTCACCAGGTGGACTTATTAATTTAAATGATAGAATTGAAACTAATAATAGATATACTGAAGAAGGTAGTTTCAATTTAACATATGTTACATCAAGAAGTGGAATATTACCAGTAGTACTTCTTTCTTATGTGATACCTTCATGGGACTTAGTACCAGCAAGTGAAGTTAAAGTAGATAATGAAGGTATGGATGAGGTTAATCTTCGTAATAAGATATATTTAGAAGAAACAAGCTATAATGCTATTATTGCTGCATATGAAGAAGCAAATAAACCATACATAGTTAATAGTGTTGATTTAAAAGTAACGTACATTGTTGATAAAGATAATAATGATTTAAAAGTAGGAGACACTATAAAAGAAATTAATGGTGTTAAAATAAATAGTTATGAAACACTAAAGCAAGAAAAAGAAAAATATAATGAAAATGATAGGTTAAATATAAAAGTACTTAGAAATAATAAAGAAAAAGAATGTTATGCAATATTAAAGAAAGATAAAAACGGCGATTTAACAATTGGTATATATCTAGCAGTACTTAAAAATGTATCTACCAAAGAAGAAGTAACATATGTATTTAAAAATAATGAAAGCGGTTCATCAAGAGGTCTTATGTGTGCACTTGAAATATATAATAGAATTACTGACTTTGATATCACTAAAGGAGATATTATTGCTGGAACTGGTAGTATAGAAGCAGATGGAACTGTAGGCAATATAGATGGAGTTAAATATAAACTAAAAGGTGCTGTTAAAAATAAAGCAAAAGTGTTTATCGTACCAAGCGGTAATTATGAAGAAGCATTAAAATTAAAAGAAGAAAATAATTATGATATTGAACTTATCAAAGCAGATAATCTTCATAATGTAATAGAAAGTTTAAAAAATAGGTAGTGTATTATAAATATTCCTCGTATATAAATAATAGGGGGATATTTTTTATGATAAAAGATATAATCAAAAGTGAAAGACCAAGAGAAAGATTATTAAACGCAGGAGCATCTTCTTTATCAAATGAAGAGTTACTTTCAATAATATTAAAGACGGGTACTAAAAATATATCAGTAAAAGATTTATCAAGAACATTATTAAAAGAAATACATGATATAACAAATTTAAGAAATATTACATATAATAAACTTATTAAAATAAAAGGAATAGGCAGTGTAAAAGCAATAGAACTATTAGCTTCTTTAGAACTTGGAAAACGAGTCTATTACACAAACATAAAAGATAAAATAAAGCTTAATAATTCAACACTTATATTTGATACATTTAAAGACTTATTTATAAACGAAACACAAGAAAATTTTTATGCTTTGTATCTTAATCCTAAAATGGAATTAATATCATATAAATTACTATTTAAAGGTACTATTAATACATCTGTAGTTCATCCAAGAGAAATATTTAAACATGCTTTTTTAGAAAGTGCTCACTCAATAATAGTGATACATAACCATCCATCAAATAATACGACACCATCAAATGAAGACATAGACCTTACTAACAAACTATTTGAAATAGGAAGTATTATGGCAATACCACTTCTTGATCATATAATAATTGGTAAAGATAACTATTATAGTTTCTATGAAAATATGCATAAAAAAGAATAAACATTATATAATTTAATATGACATACGAAGAATATAAAAATAATAAAAAAGAAACAGGTGGTAAAAGTATATTTAAAACATTCATGAGTAAACTATTTACAATAGTTATTTTTACAATGTTAGTTGTTATTATAAGTAATTATTCACCTAAATTTAGAGATTTCGTTACTAATAAAGTATTAAATAGTACGATAGATTTTAGCTTCATAAATAAGTTTATGAATAAGACAACAGATGTATTTAAAAATAATGATACAAGAAAGGTATTTAAAGAAGAAACAAAGCATGAAAAATATAAAGATGGTATTAAATATATGGTAGGTAAAAGTGAAAATATATATTTAAAAGATAGTGGAATAGTTACATTTATTGGTAATAAAGATGGTTATAACAATACAATAATAATTCAACAAAGCAATGGTTATTATGCTTGGTATGGAAATGTAAAAGAATCAGTTAAACTTTATGACTATATTGAATCTGGTGAAATAATAGGTACAGCAAGTAATGAATATTATTATGTTCTTTTAAAAGACAATAAACCAGTTAATATAGATGAAAATTAATATACATAATACAACATATATATTCGTTCTTTTATCTTTTTTAAGTGGATATTTTGAGTATGTATATCTTTTTTTATTGATAATATTTATTCATGAAAGTGGACACTATATCTTTAGCAAAATAGTAGACTTTAAATATAGTGAAATAGTAATATATCCATTTGGTGGTATAACTAATTATAATGAAGACTTAAATGTAAGCGTAAATAAAGAACTTTTTACTTTAATAGGTGGTATCACATTTCAATTATGTTTTGTTTATTTAATACTCATTCTATATCAAAATAACTATGTAACATATCATACCTATAATATAATTAATAATATAAATAAACTACTCGTATCATATAACTTTCTTCCAATACTACCACTTGATGGTGGTAAACTACTAAATATCATACTCGATAAAATATTTCCATATAAACTTTCATTTAAAATATCAATAGTAATTTCTATTATTTTTACTATAATATTTTTATTATCAAAAAGAACATATTTAGGATTACTTTTAACATTATTTTTAATAAAATGTATCATCTTAGAAATAAATAATCTAAAATACAAATATAATAAATTCTTATTAGAAAGATATCTAAATGATTATAATTTTAAAAGAACAAGAATAATCAATAATATAAATAATTTAAAAAGAGATAATTATCACATAATAAATAATATGTTAGAGAAGAAATACTTAAAGAAATTATTTGACAGAACCACGTATTTATGCTAAAATATCCATGTTTGTAGAAATCTTTCTCTACAACCGCATTGAAAAGGTTATTTAAAAGATGAAAAATTCTTGCCTTAAAAGCGAGTCTTATTGAAGGAGGAATAAAATGAAAGCAATTTTCGTAACTGGTGGAAAACAATATATGGTTGAAGAAGGACAAGAACTATATGTTGAAAAACTAGATAATGAAGTAGAATCAGAAGTTGTTTTTGATGAAGTTTTATATGTTGATGGTAAGGTAGGAACTCCTACTGTTAAGGGTGCTAAAGTTGTTGCTAAAGTATTAAAACATGGTAAACAAAAGAAAGTACTTGTGTTTAAATATAAACCAAAGAAAAAATATAGAAAAACTCAAGGACATAGACAACCTTATACTAAGATTCTTATCAAATCTATTTCTAAGTAATGATAAAAGTAAGAATTACTAAAAAAAATAATGTTATCGAGAGTATTCATTGTAATGGTCATGCGAATTATTCAAGAGATGGAAAAGATATAGTTTGTGCATCTTTTAGTACTATGATTATTACTACTGTAAATGCAATACTTGAGTTTGACAAAGATGCTATTAGTTATACTGATACTAATGATTTAGAAATTATTAATATCAAGAAAGATAATATAACAAATGGCTTACTTAACAACTTAGTTCAAATGATGAAGGAACTAAGAGAAAATTATGATAAAAATATTAATATTAAGGAGGAAAACCATGAATAAGATGAAGTTAAATATACAATTATTCGCATCTAAAAAAGGTGTTGGTTCTACAAAGAATGGTAGAGATTCTGCTGGTCGTAGATTAGGTGCTAAGTTAAGCGACGGACAAACTGCTAAAGCTGGCGCAATAATTTATCGTCAAAGAGGAACTAAAATTTATCCAGGAAACAATGTAGGAATGGGTAAAGATCATACTTTATATGCTAAAATTAATGGAAATGTAAAGTTTGAAAGAAAAGGAAAAGACAAAAAACAAGTTAGCGTTTATGAGAACTAGTAATAGTTCTTTTCTTTTATTTAAAAATAATATATAATACTATTTAAAGGTGATTAATATGTTATATAAAGGTAGAGTAATACCAAAGAATGCTATAAAACCAATAGATGTAAGATTAATATATAGCTATGGTAGTTTTTCAAAATTAAATGGTAAAGACTTTGCTAATATAGATAGTAAAAGTCAAAAAATATTAACAAATTATTTAAAATCATTATCTAATAGAATAACTGAATTTGAAACATTTCAAATTGATGATGAAGAAATAATCAAAATATTAAATAAAGAATATTCTAATACACAACATTATTATATCGACAACAGCACTTATGAAGAAATAATATATGAGAGAGTAGAAGATCAAGATGGAAATATATATGCTAAAGAATTATTAACTGGTTCTATATTTCCAATCTCATGCGATGGTGCTGTTGAAACAAAGGTATATACTGTTAAAAGATTAGTAACCAATGGAAGCATTGTTGATTATTGTGATCTTACTATTTCTTCAGATTCTAATCATGTTAATTATGCTAGAATAGAAAAAATTGTTACTGATTATAAAATTGCTTCACCAAATGATGTGGAAAATTATAAAACACAATTTGATGGTGGATTTAGACATCAAAAAGCAAAAGAAAAGTTTTTAAGCAAAGTAAGAGAGGATTCCATGTCAAATACTCTTGATAGTGAAGTAGAAGTGTATCCTATTAAGCCTAAAAAGAAAGAAAAAAGAAAAAGAGAAAGTCAAAATATTACTACAAAATGTATGGAAAACATTGAATATTTAATACAAAAACTAAAAAAAGTTAATCCAGCAAAAGCAAAAGAATTTAGTGAAGAATATGATCAAGTATTAAATATAGAAGATATTATGCAAAATAAAATGGTATCAGAAGCAGCATTAATCGCATTAGAAGCAAAACTTGAATTTGAATTAATGTTTGCAAAAGGAGAAAATACTTCTTTAACGGATAAGTTAGAAGAATTAAGAAAAGAATATTTATTACATTTTGTGAGTGAAACGCAAGAAAAAACATCAATAACACTTGATGATTTAGATAAACTAATGGAACTATTTTTAAAAACAAAAGATAGCTATAGTATTTTAGAACAAAGAAAAATACTAAGAAACTTTGCTAGTGTTTATGCTTTAGAAGTTAAAGAAAATGAAAGCGAAGTAACTGTTGAAAGACTACAAGATAGCTATTTTGAAGATTTAAAAAAATCTATATTATTATTTATAAATGCTTTAGTAGAAAGTGGATATGTTAAAGACAATATAATAACAGAGTTAACAGATACTGAAAATACAGAAGAAATACTAAATTTAATTAAAAACTTAGAATTTAAGAAAATATCATTAGAAGATGCAAAAGAACTTGAATTAGTTATGTAGTGGACTATAAAAGTTCTTTTCTTTTGCTAAAAAATAATATATAATATCACTCAAAGGTGATTAATATGAAGCAATATTTTAAAGGATGTTTAATATCTTGTGCTGATGCTACAGATTATCCTAGCGTAGACGTGGCACTACAAGGTTATGGATACAGAGTAGTAGAATTAGATGGAAGAAGAATCTCAGATATAGAAATATGCGATATAATACAAAGCTTATCTAAAGAAGCACTTAGAACTTTTAATAGAAAAAGCAGTGTAGAAGTAACATCTCCACAAATGATCGCATCATTAAATAATGTATTTAAAGATGTAGGACCAACCATATATGAAAATGATGTTTTACTAAATCTAATGTATGAAAAAGTAGAAGATGCTGAAGGTAATATATATGCAAGAGAACTACTAAGCGGAAAATTATTTCCAATAAGTGATAGTCATACAAAATTTATGAAATATACTCTCACTGATATCCCATCATGCCCAAATGCATCAACATTCACAATTAAAATAGAAACAGAGTATAGACATCCAAACTATGAGAAAATATATTCAGTCATGATGTTTGAAGAAGTAGCTGATAAAAATGATTTAGATGAATATTTAAATGAATATGATAGAATGTTCTTTGGTGAAAAGAAAAAACAAAAAAGAATAGACAAAATAACATATGAATCAAATAAAAATGTTTTAAGTGAAGAGGTAGAAGTAACAGAAATATCTAAAAGAAAAAAAGAAAAACCACAAAGACAAAGTCAAAATACTCTTACAATAAGTATGGAAAATATAGAATATATGATAAGCAGATTAGAAAGTATAAATCCAGAAAGAAGTAAATTTTATAGTGAAGAATATGAGCGTGCTTTAAATAGTATAGATATCATGCAAAATAAAACAGTATCGGAGTCAGCACTTATTTCATTAGAAGCAAGACTCGAATTTGAATTAATGTTTACAAAAGGAGAAAATACAACCCTAGTAGAAAAACTAGATGAATTAAAAAATGAATATTTATCACATTTTATTTCAAAAACACAAGAGAAAACATCAATTTCACTAGACGACTTAGATAAACTTATGGAACTATTCTTAAAAACAAAAGATAGTTATAGTATATTAGAACAAAGAAAAATATTAAGAAATTTTGCTACTATTTATGCTCTTGAAGTAAAAGAAAATGAAAATGAAGTAGATCCTAACAGACTAAAAGATAGTTACTTTAATGATTTAAGAAAGTCAATATTATTATCAATTAAATCACTAATACAAACTGGATTATTTAAAAATAATATACAATTTGAATTAAGTACAGAAGAGTCTATAGAGGATATTTTAGAATTAATTAGAAGTTTAGAGATAGAGAAAACACAAGAAGAACCAGAAAACAGCAGTCAAAAGAACCTTAAAAAGAGTGAAAAAATCATATTTTATACGTAATTCTATGTAAAGTATGTAAAGCAAAAGCACATTTTTGTGCTTTTTTTCTCGAATTTTTTTTGAAAAACACAAGATATAAAAAAACGCATGTTATACTTATGCCATCAAAAGGAGAAAGTATAATGGAAAAAAGAAACATTAAAGAAAATTTAATTACAAAAGAAAACGATAATAATAAGAAAGGAAAAACATTATTGAAACTCATTATTAATGGTGAGACATTATTTGATACAAATGAAAATGAATTATCAAAAGAAGAATTTTTAAAACTATACGATCAAGTAGGAGAATCAAGTATCACTAGTCTATATGCATTTTCAAAACTAATGAAAGAAACAAAAGATAAAGAATTATCATATGAATTAACTGGAATATTAACTTACCTTATCATATTTACTGAAAAAGAGTTAAAAGTAAATTGCAATATCAATAATTTATGTAAGAAACTTATCAGCACTTACAAAGTAAAAGGCAATAAAATTCATAATTTGAGTATGATAGAAATATTAAAAGAAGTTTATTAAAAAGTAATATTAAAATGATAAAAGTATTAAATAATATTAAAAATAAAATTATAAATACATTTTTTGAAGAAGCACCAGAAACAGAACACAAAGAAATTCTAAATAAAGATGAACTAAATGAATTAAGAAATAAACTTGGTACATTAAATATCACAAGATTATATGAATACGATTCGTTAATAATGGTATTTAATTCTCATGATAACGCTTATAAATTAATAAATATATTAAATGAACTATGGCTAGAATCAGCAAGACATTTTAAATATGATTACAGCATTGATAAACTATGTGACATCCTATATGATATAAGCAACAATTCACAAGATATACTATTATTTAATAAAGATGAAATTATAAGTAAAATTAAAAGAATGGGGTATTAAAAAAGAATGAAAAGAATAGTAACTAAACACGGAAAGAAAAGAATTAAAGAAAGAGTAGGTGTAAGAAACACAAGACACAACTACAAACAAGCAAGAATGAAAGGAAATTATAACTATCAATACGATGGTGACTTTAGAAGATTCCTAGACTATTTAGCACATAAAAACAAACATAAAATAACAGTTTATAATAACTACATATATATAATTAAAAATAATAAACTAGTAACTGTACTAAATGTACCAAATAAATATAAGAATTTAACACCAATATATACTAAATAATAGGTAAATAATGTAACTAAAAATAAATATAATTCATACCATATTAATGAATAGAAATAAAGGAGTGGATTATATGTGTAATAATAATGAAAACAATTGCAATACATGTGATAACTGCATAATGGAAATATTACAAGTTATTAATGTATTACAGTCTAATGCTTGCCCTGATAATTGCTTACTTTCATGTGATAGACCTGCTTTAGGTGGCGGCACTAACTGTGTAATATGCAACACTCGTCCAATTATGTTATATACTTGCTGTGGAAATGGCACACCTTGGAGTATGCCTGTAAGTAGAACAGAAACAGATACAACTAGTTCAGTATTTAGAGTTGAAAAAGTAGATGGATGCTGCTGCACATTTAGAGTTCTAGCTGCAAACCCTGATACAACTTCACTTTATCCATATGTAAGTACAGATTCAATTTTCACAATGGATTGTAATTGTTTATGCTCAATAAGATGCTTAAATGATACCTATGTAGAATGTTTATAATATAATTATTTTGGAAGAAAGTAGATTTAGTTCTACTTTTTTAAATGTTTTTTTTAAAAAAAGTAGTGTTTTTAAAACTTTTCGTATATATAATTAGTAGAGGCAAAAGAAATAATTTCTTGACAAATAAAATATTAATGTTAATATTATTTTTGTGAAGAGAAATAGAAAAGGAGAAATATGAAGAATCTTGTTATAGTAGAAAGCCCTAGTAAAAGTAAAACAATTGAAAAATATCTAGGCAGTGATTATAAGGTATTATCAAGTAAAGGTCATATAAGAAATTTATCAAATACTGGTAAGTTTGGACTTGGCATTGATCTTGAAAATGGTTATAAACCTAATTACGTTATTTTAAAAGAAAAAAGCAAAGTCGTAAAAGAGTTAAAATCAGCAATCAAAGATTGTGATAATGTTATACTCGCAACCGATCCAGACCGTGAAGGAGAAGCAATAAGTTGGCATTTAAAAGAGGCTCTTAATATAAAAGATAACAATTATGAAAGAGTAGTATTTAATGAAATAACTAAGCCAGCAATACTTGAATCATTTAAACATCCAAGAAAAATAGATGATAATCTTGTTCATAGTCAAGAATCAAGGCTTATGCTTGATAAAATAATTGGATTTAGATTGAGTAGATTAATGCAAAATAAAACTGAAGGTAAAAGTGCAGGTAGAGTACAAAGTGTCGCTTTAAAGTTAATTGTTGATAGAGAAAGAGAAATAGAAGCATTCACCCCAAAAGAATATTACACAATTGAAACAGATTTCAAAGATTTTAAAGCAGAATTAACAAAATATAAAGGTAAAGATATAGAAATCAATAGTAAAGTAGAGGCAGATGAAATTATAAATAAATTATCAAATGCTTACAATATCGTAAATGTTGATAAAAAATTAAAAAATAAACAAAGCAAATTACCATTTACAACAAGTACACTTACTCAAATGGCATCTAATCGTCTAGGATTCCCAGCCTCAAAAACTATGAGTATTGCTCAAAAGTTATATGAAGGAATCAATATAGGCACTGAAACTGTCGGTCTTATTTCATATATGAGAACTGATTCAATTAGACTTTCTGATTTATTTGTCACAGAAACAGAGAGATATATCAAAAATAATTACGGTAAAGACTATGCTGGATATGCTAAGTCTTCTAAAAAGAATGAAAATGTTCAAGATGCACATGAAGCAATTAGACCAACAAGTATAGATAGAACACCAGAAAGTATCAAAAAATATTTAAAAACAGATGAATATAAATTATATAATTTAATATATATAAGAACACTTGCTTCTCTAATGGCTGATGCTAAAGTTGAATCCACAAGTGTTGATTTAGAAAACAATGATTATATATTTCATGCAACTGGCCAGGTATATGTCTTTGATGGTTATTTAAAAGTTTATAAGGATTACGAAGATATAGAAGATACTGTACTTCCAGATTTTGCAAACTATATGTCTTCAGTTATCGTATCAGACAAAGTATCAAAAATACAACATTTTACAGAACCAAAGCCAAGATTCACAGAAGCAAAATTAATTGCTGAACTTGAAAAGTTAGGAATTGGTAGGCCAAGTACTTATGCTACTATAATAAAAATCTTAAAGGATAGAGAATATGTCGAACTTAAAGATAAAAAATTCTATCCAACCGAAACAGGTATAAACGTTACAGACAAACTTCAAGAATTCTTCTCTGGAATTATCAATGTTGATTACACGGCCAACATGGAAAAAGAACTAGATGAAGTTGCTGAAGGAAAAATGAAATGGGATACTGTTGTTGATGAATTTTATAAAGATTTTGAGCCTCTACTAAATAAAGCGTTTAAAGAAATGGAAAAGGTTAGTCCTAAAGAAACTGGTGAAACTTGTCCTTTATGTGGAAATGCATTAGTTCTAAGAAAAGGAAAATATGGTGAGTTTACTGCTTGTTCAAATTATCCTGAATGCAAATATATAAAGCACGAAGAAAAAGAAAAACCAAAAGAAACAGGAGAAACCTGTCCTAATTGTGGAAGTATGCTAGTGATAAGAAAAGGAAAACGTGGTGAATTTACAGCTTGTTCAAATTATCCAAAATGTAAATATATTAAGCAGGAAGAACCAAAAGAATTAGAAGAGATTTGCCCAGAATGTGGAAACAAGTTAGTTGAAAGAGTAGGAAGATATGGAAAATTTATATCATGTTCTAACTATCCTGAATGTAAATATATAAAGAAAAACAAAAAATAATAATTACAAGAATTTAAACAATATCAAAAAATAAAAATATGTACGGTATCAATTATCGGAATTTAAGTCTGCAGAGAAGACTCGTAAGAGTGTCAATGAAGCAGAAAGTAGCTGAAATTAGCGAAAATTTTACTTTTTTGAGTATCTCAATGTAAAAATTTTATCAAATTGCTTGCATTTTTAGTGAGTTATGCTACAATTAATATGTAAGCATCGTATGAAGAATATATACAGTGCTAATATTAATAATGGGAGGTAATTTACGATGAGTAAAACTGAATTAGTAGAATTTATTGCTGCAAAAGCTGGACTTACTAAAGCTGATGCACAAAGAGCATTAGAAGCTACAATCGAAGGCGTTACTGCTGGTCTTAAAAAGGATGGAAAAGTTTCATTAGTTGGTTTTGGAACTTTTGCAGCTAAGAAAAGACCTGCAAGAGAAGGTATCAATCCTGCTACAAAGGAAACTATTAAGATTCCTGCAAAGGTTGCTGCTACTTTCAAAGCTGGAAGCAAATTAAAAGACGCTTTAAATTAATTATAAAAGAGCCATTAATGGCTTTTTTATTTTGACAAAATGTTTTATAATATATGTATGAATAATATAATAGAGGAATTAACAAAAGCTGGATATGAATGTTTCATAGTGGGTGGCTACGTTCGAGACTACCTTCTTTCATATGAGTCAAAAGACATAGATATATGTACAAATGCAAAAATAGAAGATATAGAAAGAATATTTAAAGAAAAAGGAAAGTCTTATCCAAACTACTACAGCTACCATATAAAAGAACAAGACTACACATACGACATAACATCATATAGAAAAGAATTGAAATACAAAAATAATAAACCATACAAAATAGAATATGCACAAACACTAAAAGAAGATTTAAAAAGAAGAGATTTTACAATTAATACATTAGCTATAGACAAAGATGGAAAATTGATAGATGTAATGCATGCTAAAAAAGATCTAGACAAAAAGATTATAAAAGTAGTAGGTGATACGGAAACGAGATTAAAAGAAGACAAAACACGTATTATAAGAGCTATTCGCTTCGCATGCACACTAGATTTTACGTTATCAAAAGACATAGAAAAATTTCTAAAAAAGAATGGCAAATATCTAAATCAAATACCAAAAGAATATATCAAAAAAGAACTTGATAAAATATTCACAAGTGGAAACTATATAAAATTCTTCGATATCGTACAAAAATTCAAACTAAATAAATATTTAAATATAGAATTTACAAACATTCAACCATCGTACAACTACTATGGAATATGGTCTCAATTAAATACAAAACTCCCACTTACACGAAAAGAAACATACAACATTAAATACATAAATAAACTAGTATCAAATGGCGACATCACAATAGAAGATGTAAAAAATTACAACGAAGACATCATAAAAAATGCTGCCTCACTTCTAAATATTGATTCGAAAGTGAAAAAAATACTAGAAATTACAAAATTACATAGTATAATAGATATAAATTTTGATATATATGAAATTTCAACACTAGTTGGCATATCAAAAACAAAAACAATGTTCAAGAAAATAGAGAAAGCAATAATATCAGGCTCTCTATTAAATGATCATGATGAAATAGAAAGGTTTATAATAAATAATAGATATGAGTGATTTAAGAAATATTTTTACAAGTAGAGATTTCGTTATCAATTCTAATATAGTCAAATGCATAAGCACAATTGACATCACATTAGATGAATTTTTGCTTGTATTATATTTCATCAACATAAGTTCATTCTTAAACACAGATGATATTAAAGAAAAACTAGGCTTTGATGAAGAAAAAATATTTAACACATTCACAAGTCTTATTAATAAAAAATATATCGAAATGGTTGTTACAAATAATAATGGAGAAGTGATTGAACAAATAAAACTAGATCCACTATATGATAGACTTGCTCTTAATAAGAAAACTGATAAAATAGAATCAAAAGACATATATACTATGTTTGAAAGTGAACTTGGTCGTACATTAAGTAGTTTCGAATATGAAATGATAAATAAATGGTTAGAAAAAGGAGTAGAAGAAGAAACTATCAAAAAAGCTTTAAAAGAAGCTGTATTAAATAACGTCAGAAACTTTAAATACATTGACAAGATAATATACGAATGGACTAAAAAAGGCATAAAAAACAAGATAAAAGAAGATAATAAAAAAGATATACACGAAGAAGATATATTAGATTTCGAATGGTTTGATGAAAATGAATAAAGAATTAATAATAAAAGAATTAGATAGACACTTTAATAATCCAAAATGCGAATTAGAATATTCAAAAGATTATGAATTATTATTATCAGTTATGTTATCTGCTCAAACAACAGATAAAAGTGTAAATACTGTAACAAAAGAACTATATAAAAAATATGATACACTTGATAAATTAGATACACTTTCTATAGAAGAAATAGATAATTACATAAGAAGAATAGGATTTCATAAAACAAAGTCTAAATATTTTAAAGAGATTGTAACAAAAATCAAAGAAATAGGATACGTTCCTAATGATAGAAAATTTTTAGAGAGTCTAAGTGGAGTAGGCAGAAAAACTGCAAGTGTGGTACTAGGAATGCTATTTGATGTACCATCTTTTGCAGTAGATACACATGTTTATAGAATATCAAAAAGGTTTGGAATAACTACTTCAAAAGATGATGTCTTAAAAACAGAAATCAAACTTGAAAAATATTTTAATGAAAACACATGGAATAGAATAAATTCACAAATGGTTTTATTTGGAAGATATATATGTACCAGTAAAAATCCCAAATGTAATAATTGTAATTTAAAAGGTATGTGTAAATACAAAGAAATTAAATAAAATAAAAAATGAGTACACCAAATCAAAATATAATACTAGACAAGAAATAAAACTAACAAAAAGTTTTAAAAGAATAAGTATTTAAAGCAAAGAACCAATTATTTAAAATAAAATTTATAAAATACTATCATATATTAAATCACATAAAAGAGATGAACAATATCAATTCATCTCTTTTTCATTATTATCATGTTTATTTCACAGTCACAGTTTGTGTAACTTTTTTACTATATGTTTCTCCTTCATATTTAAATGTAACAGTGTAAGTGATTTTATAAGTTCCAGCAGTAGCAGTAAAGTTATTAATTGTAGGACCACCATTACCACTTATTGAAGAATAACTAACTGTTAAATCGTTAACTACATTTTTAACATCAACACCATTTAACATAATCGTACTTACTGAAGAACTATCAAGATAACTATATTTATCATTTAAATTAAGTGTCTTTGCAGAATCATTTATTGAAACATCAAATACTTTATCCTCATTACCAGTAACATTAAATGATATCTTTATTCCATCAGAAGCATTATTCTTAAATATAGAATACATACTCTTAATAATAACACCATCAAATGTTCCACGATATTTATTTAAATCTATTTCCATTGAAGTATCTTTAGTAAATCCAACATACGTAGAACTTGTACCTGAAGTTAAGTAAACAGCAAATCCAAATTCTCCAATATTAGAATTATTATAACTAATTCTCTTTTTTAAATAATCTTCAGCCCATATTGTATATCCTTTATTGAAATAATCAGTTAAATATGTTTCACTAATCGCATCAGGAGTACCAGGAGAATTCCAACTAACTGTCAATCTCTTACCAGTAATTGAATATGTTCCAGGAGTAGGATCAGTAAGTTTAGAAAATCTATTTGATACTTCACTAGGTTCTGTACCACTTATAAATATGAAACTATTTTTAAGTTTGCTTGGTGTATAAGCACTTGGTTTTTGAGCAGGTATTGTTTCAAGTTCAACTTCTGTAGTAGTAAGTCCACCCGGATTTTTAAATTTGGCATTCTTTTCATATATTTTATTTCCAAGAGCAGCTTGTATTTTTAATCTTTCGTTACTAGCATGATCCATTCTCATATAATATTTATTTTTAACATTGTCTTTTGTAAGACCCTCTGGATAACCATACCATATTGCCATAGCATAATCAGTTGTATAACTTGATGTCCATGAATCAGGTATTACTTGACTACTAAGACCATATGTTTTAAGAAGAGCTGTATCATAACTACTAGTACCAGTTTTAGTAGCAACTTGTGTACCACTTACTTTAAGTCTTGAAGTAGTAACCCCAGTTAATACAGTTGATAATATGTAAGCAGTTTGCTCTTTCATAACTCTTTTTCTTTCAATTTCAGGAGTATATTCTTCTTCACTTTCACGATATACAATTTTAGTAAAAGAATAAGGTTTAGTGTAATATCCACCATTACCAAATGCTGCATAAGCACCAGCTAGTATTTCAGGAGTAGCAGTATTAAATGCTCCAACTGAATATGATTGAGGAAGTTTAGTAATTCCTTCTTCAGGTTGTACACCAAGATTTGTCATAAATTCCATCTTTTGTTCATTAGTAGTCATATTAAATGCTTGTAAAGCACATGTGTTAACAGAGTTCTTTAAGCAATCTCTCATTGTCATAAATCCCTTATATTTACCATTAAAGTTTCTCATGTATCCACTTCCATAAGGAGTTTTTTCATCAATAAATGGACCATAAGTACTTAAGTTTTCATATTCAATAGCAGGACCATAATCAAGAATAGGTTTAATTGTACTACCAGGGTGTCTCTTAGTTTGATAATCAAATGTAGCAAGGTTAAGAGTATTAGCGCCTTTCTTATTTCTACCAGCACCAACAGCAATTAAAGCACCAGTTTTAACATCAACAACCGCAACGCCAACTTGAATCTTACTATCTTTAAATTTATAAGTCTTATAAAAATTATTTATAACATCTTGTTTATCTTTTCTCATAGTTGTATATATGTCCATTGGAACATCATATGGATTATGACCAGTTTTCTCAATTACATCAGCAACAACTGTATCAATAAATCCAATATATTCATTTGTACTTGATACACCTTCATCTAAGAAATCCTTTATTTCAACTGATGTACCAGCTTTATATTCATCATCTGTTATATATCCATGTCTTTTCATTAAGTAAAGAACTGTATTTTTTCTAGCATTTGCATCATTAGGATTTATATAAGCGTTATATCCATTAGGTGATTGAAACATACCAGCTATCATTGCTGCTTCAACTAAATTAATATCGCCAACATCTTTACCAAAATAATATTGACTAGCTTGTTGAACTCCATAAATATTACCACCCATACAAGGAATATTTACATAATATTCAATTATTTCTTCTTTAGTAAATGCTTTTTCAAGTTTAAATACAGCCATATATATATCAGTAAATTTTCTAATGATACCTTTTATACCTTGATCTTCAAAATCTGTGTATTCTAATTTTGAAAGTTGCATTGTTAGGGTAGAAGCACCACCACCTCCACGACCAAGTACTTGACTAATTGATGCTTTTAAGAATCTAGGAGCATCAAATCCATTATGTTGAAAGAATCTTGAGTCTTCAGTTGCTATAATCGCATCAATTAATACTTGAGGAAGTTCATCATAACTAACTTTTTCTCTTTTTTCACTACCAAGAGTGGCATATATATTTCCATCAGCATCAAATATTCTTGTTGATTCTTTCTCAAACATATTATTTTTATCAAACTCTGGAGCACTCTTTACAATGTAGTAGCAAAATCCAATACCAGCCATAAAACAAAGCAAACCACATGTCAGTATAAATACAAGTAACCAATATCCAAATCTAAATCTACGTTTCTTTTTAGGAGTACTTTCACCATCAACATTATCTTTTTTCTTTCTAAATTTTTTCATAAAATTCCTTCCTTTAATTAAAATAAGCCTTATCAACTGCATCTAAATACTTAAGTCTTGGTGTATAACTTTCACTTATTTTATATCCTTTTTCCTTAATATAATTATATTCTATAGATTTCCTTTCATTATTATCTATAAAATCAATTAAATCTTCACCTTTAAACAAATAAAATTCATTATTCATAAATATTATCAAAAACACAATTCCTTTTTGCCTGATAACTCTTCTTATATGAAGTATTTGATGTTCTTTAACATTGTTAAGTGGAAAAGATGTTTTAGAATGACATTCTTTCGCATCAAATTCAATATATTTTTCTCTATATATACCATTATAATCAAGTGTTGAAATACTAGAATAAACTGCTTTATTTATCAAATGTGAGTTGTTAGTAGGATAACTAACATTAAGTACTTTAATAGGTGTAGGCTTTTTATATATTAAACATTTTTCAATATTATTATAATATGTGTTTGAATCATTCAATATATTTTCAAGAAACATACCTCTATTTTTATAAGTAGAATTATCTATAGATGTAATATTCATAATGCACACCACCTACATACATTATACTATAAATGACATTATTTTTCTATATATTATACTTTAGAGTGTAAATTGACAAATTATATTAAAAGTGATATAATATACCGCATTAAAGGGGTATATTATGAAGAAAGTTTTAATGATAATATTATTATTTTTAATAGGAATTTTAAATGTAAATGCAAGCAGTATAGAAAAAGCAAATAACAATATTTATATACTTGCTGATTCACCAACAATAACTGGTTTTGGAGATGGAGAGCAAAGTTGTAGTGATATACTTGGTCCAACACTTACTGAATTTGTTAAACTTGGCATTACAGTAGTTAGAATAGGTGGCGCTATTATTGCAATAGTAAATGGTATGTTACAATTAATACCAGCGGTAATATCAAAAGATGCAAGTGCTCTTAAAAAAGCATTTGATAAATGTGTAAAGATGGCAATCATTTTAGCAGTAATTTGCTTCTTCCCATTGATATTAAATTTAATAGGAACAATATTTAAGTTTGATATGTCTTGTATAGCATAAATATTGCACTAGAAATAGTGCTTTTTCTTTTGATAAATTATTTACAATGTATATTTAAATATGATAAACTATTATTAGTGAAGCACCTGACCCCTGTAGGCTAGGTATCACATGTAATATGTTTACCTAACTACAAAGTGAGTTAGGTGATTTTTTTAATTTGCGAAAATTAAAGAAATTATTATAAAAAGTAATACGAATATAATAACAAGTAAAAAACTTATTAAGAAATCTTTCTTACTCATATAACATCACCTCCATTAGATCTCTGGATACAGAAAATTAATATTGGTGACACCTAGCCTCAGGCACTTCGAATGTAGAATAGCATATATAAAAATGCAATGCAAATAGGTAAAATTCAATTTTGAGGTAGTTTTTCATAGTGAAAATTTAATTATTCTCTAGGCAAAAATTCAATTATCAACCATGTTTTAATATGCAAAATTAAATTTTAAGAAAATTTCAAAAAGTTAAAAATATTTGAATTGGTCCAAATAATTCGTCAAAAGTTGGATCAAATAAATCGTCAATCTACATTTTGCTTCTTAAACAAGAATAAATGTTCGCTTGCGGGGGGGTAATTTATGCTATACTTACTAATGAAAGTAGGGTAGATAAATTATGAAAGATAACAAAATTTTAATTGGAACGTTTCTTGTATTGTTATTGCTTTTAACAACAGGTCTTTCTTATGCGTACTTTAGTACTGCTGTAAAAGGAAATGATAATGCAAAAGATGTAATAGTGGAAGCTGGAACACTAAAACTTACATATACTGATGGACCAGCAATAAATGCACAATATATAAAACCAGGATGGTCAACAACAAAAGAAGTATCAGTAAAAAATAATGGTACATTAGATGCATATTACAATGTTATTTGGCAATCACTAACAAATGGAATTACAAATGATGAACTTGTTTTAAGCGCGACATGTCAAAGATTAAATGCATCAGGTACAGTTGAAGGAACATGTGAATCTATATCACAATCACCAATTAGTGATATGACAATCGCAAAGAAAATATCAATAGAATCAGGAATTACTCATAAATATACATTTACAATATTATTTAAAGAAATAAATGCAGACCAAAATTATAATCAAGGTAAACAATTCAATGGTGTACTTGGCATTGAAGAATATAAGGCTCCTGATTTTGCAACTGATAGTTGGTCAACAATTATAGCAAATGTAAAAGCTGGGTATGGAAGTGAGTATAAAGTTGGAAGTACAAAAGAAGTAAATCTTGGAACATATGGAACACATACACTTCGCGTAGCAAATACTTCAACACCAAGTGAATGTAGTACAACAGGTTTTTCACAAACAGCATGTGGATTTGTACTAGAATTTGCAAATATCATAACAACACATAATATGAATCCAAGTGGAGAATATAATGGAACACAATATAATTATGGTTGGAATAAGGATGGCTGGCCAGCAACAACAATGAGAACATTTGTAAATAATGATATATATAATGTAATACCAAGTGAAATAAAGAATGCAATAATAGATACAACAGTAGTATCAGGACCTGGAAGCGAAGACACAACAAACTTTACATCAACAGATAAATTATATTTATTAAGCACAGCAGAAGTAAGGGCAGATGTAGTATCAAGTTCCAATAGTATGAATGAATCAATTTCTAAGTTAACAGTTTCACCATTGGTTAGTGTTACAGAACCAGAGAAATTTGGATTTAAATATGATAAAGCAAGAGATATAACAAAACAATTAGATTACTATAAAAATTTAGGCGTAACTACAACTAATTTTAATGGAGCGATAAAAAATAATAGAACTAGTACTTCATCATGGTGCCTTCGTTCGGCTGTGTCTATCAGTGAAAAATCTTTCTTTAAAGTGAATAATAATGGTGGCGGTTCTAATATTGATGCTTATTCTACATGTGGCGTTGCGCCAGCTTTCCGCATCGGCTAACGCACACAATTCAACCAACCACATTTAAAAAGAGTTAACTTTCCACTATTAGCACCATAGAATTTTCACAAAACTCTTTTTTTTTGATCTAAAATGTGCTAAAATAAACTCGCTTTAAGAAAAAAGACATGCTTATTGATTTAATATTCTAGTGCTTAATATAAGTGAATATTAATTTAAAGATAGGCAGAAGAATTAACGAAAGGAGAAATGAAAAATGGCAGTAATTGCAAAAAGTTATTTATTAGAAGCAGGTGTTCACTTTGGACATCAAGCAAAAAGATGGAATCCTAAAATGAAGGAATACATTTTTACTACAAGAGATGACATTCATATTATTGATTTACAAAAAACTGTTGAAAAAATAGAAGAAGCTTACGCTGAACTTCTTAAAGCATGCGAAAACGGTGGTAAGGTTCTATTCGTAGGTACTAAAAAGCAAGCTAAAGAAGCTAGTATCGAAGAAGCAACTAGATGTAATAGTTTTTATGTAACAGAAAGATGGCTAGGGGGTACTCTTACTAACTTTAGAACTATTAAAGAAAGAATTAAGAGACTTGTAGAAATCGAAAAAATGGAAAAGGATGGTAAATTCGAATTACTACCTAAAAAAGAAGTTGCAAAAATTCAAAAAGAATATGACAGATTAAATAAACTTCTAGGTGGAGTTCGTGAAATGGATCGTTTACCAAAAGCAATCATCGTTGTTGATCCAAGAGTAGAAGCTAATGCTATACATGAAGCTCGTAAATTACATATTCCAGTATTTGGAATTGTAGATACTAACTGTGATCCAGATGATGTTGATTTCCCAATTCCAGCTAATGATGACGCTGTTAGAAGTGTTAAAGTAGTTTTAGGTGTTTTAGCTAATGCTGTTTGTGAAGCAAACGGACTTCCATTAGTAGACTATGTTACTGAAGATGAAAATGCAGTAAAACCATCAAAAGAAATCAAAGTTGAAACTAAAGTAGTTGAATTTGATGATTTTAGTGAAGAAGAACCTAAGAAAGTAGAAAAGAATACTAAAAAAGAAGAAAAAAAAGAAGCTAAAAAAGAAGAAAAAGTTGATTATTCATCAATGAGCGTTGCTGAATTAAAGAAAATCGCTAAAGAAAAAGGCGTTTCTGGATATTCAACAATGAAAAAAGATGAATTAGTTGATGCTTTAAATTAGGAGGCAAAGTATGAATATTAGTGCTAGTATGGTTAAAGAACTAAGAGAAAAAACTGGAGCAGGAATGATGGATTGCAAAAAGGCTCTTGTTGAAACTAATGGAGATATGGAAAAAGCAATCGATTATTTAAGAGAAAAAGGTATTTCTAAAGCTGCTAAAAAAGCTGAAAGAATAGCTGCAGAAGGTCTTTCAAATATTTATATTAAAGGTAACGATGCAGTTGTAGTTGAACTTAATAGTGAAACTGATTTCGTTGCTAAAAATGCTGAATTTAAAGAATTATTAGATAAAATTGGAAATACTATTTTAGAAAATAATGTAACTTCTATGGAAGAAGCATTAAATACTAAATGTGGAGATGAAACTATTAACGATTTAATAGTTAATGCTACTGCTAAAATAGGTGAAAAAATATCTTTAAGAAGATTTGAAAAAGTTACTAAAACTGATTCACAAGTATTTGGTTCATATTTACATATGGGAGGAAAAATTTCATCTTTAACAATTATTGAAGGTGGAAATGAAGAAGTTGCTCGTGATGTAGCAATGCAAGCAGCAGCAATGAGACCTCAATATATCAATATTGAATCAGTACCAGAAGAAGATTTAGAAAGAGAAAAATCTGTTATTAAAGAACAAGTTATTAATGAAGGTAAAAAGCCTGAATTTGCTGATAAAATTGTTGAAGGTAGAATTAGAAAATTCTATGAAGAAACTGTTTTAGAAGAACAAGCTTTCATTAAAGATTCTGGATTAACAGTAAAAGCTTATTTAGAAAATAACAAAGCTACATTAGTAAAACTTGTTAAATATGAAGTTGGTGAAGGAATGGAAAAGAGAAATGATGACTTCGCTGCTGAAGTAATGAGTCAAATTAAGTAGTTAATATGGATACCTAAATGGTGTCCTTTTCTTTTAAATTAATTTTTGGTAGACAACAAAATACATTTATATTATAATAATGCAACGAGGTGAAATATGAATACAGAAGAACAAAAAGTACTACAAAGAATGATTGAAATATATAAGCCTGGTGATATTGACTGGATGGGTACTAAAATCAAAAAGAATAATCCTTTAACTTTTCATCATATAGTAAAAAGAAAAAAAGGCGATACAATTGTATCTAATGGAGCATTACTTACTAGAAAAAGTCATCAAGTATTAAATAAGCTACAGGCAAGAAATAGAGACTTATATGATAAATGGCAATGGTTATTTATAGAGATAAATTGTTCTAATTCTAGTCCAAATACAGCACATATAGAAGGGATGAGGGAACTTAGAAAAGAAACAAAAGAGTTTTTATATGGTAAACCAAAAACATTAAAATTATAAAAATGTCAAATTTAATCACAAAATAAGTAGAATTTACTTGAAATTTGGCACTTTTTGTTCTATAATCAATTATAGTCATGAAGGGAGGGAAGAAATAGTGACACACGTAGAAGTTAAAGACGGAAATATCGAGGGCGCATTAAAACGTTTCAAAATGAAAGTTCAAAGAAGTGGAATCCCTACTGAAATGAAAAAAAGAAAAGAATATTCTAAACCTGGCATTAAGAGAAGAGAAGCTAAAAAAGAAGCTATCAGAAATGCTAAAAAACATAACAAACAAAGATATTAATAAAGGAGTAGATAATTATGTTATATGAAACTATATCAAATGATATGAAAGAAGCCATGAAGGCTCATGACAAAGATTCATTAAATACTATAAGACTATTAAAGTCAGCTATTGATATGTATCTAGTTAACAATAAAATGGAAAGAAATTCATGTAGTGATGAAATAGTTATAGATATAGTAAGTAAACAAGTTAAAACTCATAAAGAAAGTATAGAAGAATTTAAAAAAGGTAATAGACAAGACTTAGTAGATAAATTACTAAAAGAAATAGATTTATTGAGTAAATATTTACCTAAACAATTAACAGAAGAAGAAATTAATGCTGAAATAGATAAAGTATTTGATAAAGTTAAACCTACTAGTATGAAAGATATGGGCCTAATTATGAAAGAATTAACTCCAATCTTTAAAGGTAAAGCTGATATGAAAATTGTTAATGAAATTGTTCGTTCTAAATTAAATTAATTAATAAAAAAGAACTTCACTTAAATGTGAAGTTTTATTATACTTATTTTTCTTTATGAAATTCAAGTTCAATAATAGAATTATCATTTGTAGAAAATAGATATCCTCCTAAATAACTTTTAATATTATCAAACTTTTCAAGTTCATCTTTATTCTTATAAACTTTTAATACATTATCTTTCAAAGTATAACCATATCCATTATCAAAATATTTATATAAAGCATCAATTTCTTTTATCTCTTTTGAATTTATTAAATCTAAATATATAGTATCATAATTACCATTAACATCATAATAGATTTCAATATAGCAAATATTATTTATCATATATACTGAAACGTTATAATTAGAATTAATTAGTTTTTTAGTTGTATATTTATAGTATTCATAATAATCTGTGTCATAGAAAGTAACAGTAACTTTACCATCTGTATTAGAAATAGAGTAGTAGTAACCAATATTCTCATAATTATTATCTGTATAAAGTGGTTCAATATTACTATTAATAGTGAAAGCCCTATCTATACCTCTTGAACTAATTACATATGCTTTAATATCTTTGGCTGTACTATCATTCTTCCTAAATATACCCCCTTCATCTAAAACGTACCCTTTAGGATATATCATAAGTAGTAATGAACCACTTGATATAGTAGAACTATATGTACCATGTATATCATTATTTGGAATATTATAAAAATCTATACTTGTATCAATTGTAATACTGTAGTCAACTATAACTTTATATTTATTATTTAAAACACCAAGTTTATCACCTTTAGTAACTATAATATAATTACCAGAAGTAGACATACTATCATAATTAAAGTTTAATATTATCTTATTGTTTTTATCAATAATACCATATTTATCATTCATTTTAGCGATAAATAATCCATTTTTATAACTAACAATATTATCATATACGAAGTCTATTAGTATTTCACCTTTAGAATTAATAATACCATATTTATCATTATTACTTTTTACTACTATTTCATATTCATTATTAGTGATTATTTCATATCCATAAAGTTCATTACTAAATTCAGGTAGCCATGAAATATCTTTGTTAAGAGTAATAACTTTATGTGTTTTAATATCAAGAAGTTCAATATTATCTCCTTTTAAAAGTAAATATCTAGGAGTATTTTTATCTTTATAATAAATAGGTGTTATAAAGATATAACTATCTGAGCTCTTTTTATTTAATTTATCATAATAGTAATATAATGTATTATCATTTTTATCTTCATTTTTTCTTATTTCATATCTATCAAATTTTAATATTTCATCACTAGGTTCTTCATTACTATTAATATACTTAATCTTATCTGGATAAAGTTTTCCATTACTACCAAGTATGTATTTTTCACTACTAGTAACTTCATATATTTCTGTACTTTTTTCGTTATAAGTAATAACGCCATCATATTTACTAAGTAATTTACTTGTAACTGCATTAAATTCTTCAGTAATAGATGGAACAGTAGTACTTTCATTTTCAATATCACTAATTGGCTTCTTTCCAAGAGTAACAAAAGCATAAATACTTGATACTACCAAACAAAATAATAATGTAACAAAAACTCCATAAATAATAATTTTCTTTTTCATATTTTACACCTCATATTATTAATATTAGTATATCATACATATTTTTCTTTTAAAATATTAAATTTTAATATATAATATTTTAGTAGGAGTAGATTATGGAAAAACAAGTACAAGAATATATAACTTATTTAACACCAGAGTATATTTATATACCTTATGATAATGAAATGTTACTTACATTAAATAAAAATAGATTAGTTTATCATAATATGAGTCTTGGGACTAATAATGATGGAAGTGGAATATTTAGTCCTGTTAGTGGTAAAATAATTGGTATAAAAGAGATGGAATTTAATAATAAGAAAAGTAACACACTTGTAATAATGAATGATTACAAAGATAAACGTGAAAAATTAAATCCATCAAGAAATATAAATAAGGTTAAAAAAAGTGATATAGTAGCATCCTTACAAAAATATAATCTTAATAAGAAAATCAATAGTAAGACTACTCTTGTAGTAAATTCTTTATATAATAAGAATTATGATCTTAAAGATATGGTTATTAATTATGAGTCATATGAGGGTATACTTGAAGCAATAGATGAGTTTATGTCTATATTTAATATGAAGAATTGTTATATATGCATTCCTAAAACTGATTTATATTCTACTTGTGCATATGAAAAATATATTAATGCATTTATGAATATATGTTTAGTTCATTCTAATAGTAAGTTTAAAGATAGTACTTGTGTATTCTATAGTATAGAAGAAATACTTGCTATATATAAGGCTATACATTTAGATTATATGTATGATAACACAATAATAACAATAAATAATGGTAAAAGTACAATAGTAAAAGTAAAACTATATACTTCACTTTATGAAGTTTTAAAAGCATTAAGAATAGCTTATAAAGATAAAAAGATACTAGTTAATAATAAAGAAATAAATGAAATAAAAGACTTTGTTATAGATTCTAGTATAAGAAGCGTAATAATAAAGGATTAAATATGATATATGTTTATTTAGGTAATGAAATTAATATTTTAAAAATGAGAATAAATGAACTTATTTATTCTTTAGACATAAAAAATATTATAGAATATGATTATAGTAATACATCTATAAATGAAATATTAGAAGAAGTATGTTATATAGATTTATTTAATGAAAAGAAACTTATTATAGTTTCATCTTTTACGTTTAAGAAAATGAAAGATAAAGAAAAAGAATCTTTAAAAAAATATATAGATAATATGAATGAAAATGTTATTATATTTAAATGTATAGATGAAAAGCTAGATAGTAAAGATTCACTTATTAAGAAGTTAAAAGAAAAATGTAAGGTAGTAGAGATAGTTAAAATGGACTATAAAGCTACTCATGAATTTATAACTAAAATACTTAAAGATAATGGATTTAATGTAAGTTATGATGTAGTTAAAAAGATACTTAGTTTATGTGAAAATAATGCTGATTATGCTTTAAAAGAGATAGAAAAGTTAATGCTTTATAAAATAGATGATAAAAATATTACTATAAAAGATGTTGAAGATACAATAAGTAAAAGTAATGAAAAAGAAATGTTTACTTTGATAGATGCAGTTATGAGTAAGAATATTGGTAATTGTTTTACTTCATACAAAATACTTAAAGATAATACTGATGCGACTGTTATTATTGATGCGATAAGTAAACAATTTAGATATTTATATCAAATAAAAGTGCTTATGAAAAGTATGCCTTTACCTAGTATAGTTACTAAAATATCAATAAATCCATATGTAGGTAAGAAATTATATGAAAGCACTAGAAACTTTAGTGAAGAAGAGATATTAGATATTTTATATAAATTAAGTGATATGGATATTAGTATAAAAGTAAAAGGTAATGATAAAAATAAAGTACTTGAGAATTTTTTTCTTAATTTATAATGTATAGACTTTACATAAAAAACGTAAAATTATTATGAGAAGTAAAATATATAAAGTATAATAAAAGTAAGGGATGTGATAAAATGTTAATTCTTGCGAAAAGTATATTAGGATTAATGTTAGGCTTTTTTATAGCAGTAATACTAGGATTCTTCTTAATACCACTTTTAAGGAAAATGAAATGTAAGCAGAGTATAAGTTCTTTTACTGCATTTAGACATGCTTCTAAGAATGGAACTCCAACACTTGGAGGACTTATATTTATAATACCAACACTTATTACAATGTTATTTTTGTATTTAAGAGGTAGTCTTGAAATAACACATAGTTTACTTATTATAATATTTGTCTTTATAAGTTATGCTTTACTTGGATTTGTAGATGATTATTTAAAGATAAAAGAACATAATAATGCAGGACTTTCTATACCACAGAAGCTCGCTGTTCAAGTATTGATTGCTCTTGTATTCTTCTATATTTATATGAAAGGTGGAGGAGATGCGAATGTCACTATTACTTCACTTGGTATAAGTATAGATATGGGATGGTTCTATGGATTATTTATATTGTTCTTACTTGTTGGTTCATCTAATGCTGTTAATTTAACAGATGGACTTGATGGTCTTGCTGGCGGTCTTTCATTAATAGCATTCTTAAGTTTTGGTATCATTACCTGGGGAACTACCTGGGTAGAAGGTTATCAAGAAATAGCAATATTTTGTTTTATATTAGTGGGTTCAATACTTGGATTCTTAGTTTATAATACACATCCAGCAAAAGTATTTATGGGAGATACTGGTTCACTTTCACTAGGTGCAACACTTGCTGCTATAGCAATACTTACTAAACATGAATTATCACTTGCTGTAATAGGTGGAGTATTTGTAATAGAAGCTTTATCTTCAATAATACAGTTAACAGCAATAAAGAAATTTCATAAGAAAGTATTTTTAATGACACCCATACATCATCATTTTGAAAAACTAGGATGGGAAGAAACAGATATAGTAAAAATGTTCTTAATAATAGGATTTATGCTTGGCATGATAGCTATCTATTATGGAGTATGGATGTAGGAAACAAAGAGATTTGTTTCTTTTTTGTGGCCTTACGTGTATAATAATAAATAGCTTGTGAAGGAGATTTTATATATTTTGATTCACAATATGATTCAAATACAAGTACATTTAATAGTTATACTGAAGAAAGATTTAATAAAAATGAACAAGTAAGACTTGCAAGAGTATTCAAAGAATTATCTGATAGAGAATGTTATGTAATGCTTTCTAATCATAATACAATGCTTGTAAACGAATTATATAAAGATTATCATATATATTTAATAGAAGCTAAAAGAAGTATTAATTCTAATAGTAAAAAACGTGGTAATGTAAAAGAAGTAATTATAACAAATTATACTAATAATAAAACATTTTAAATAATAAATAATATCACTTATTCATACTATATAATGAATAGGTGATTTTTATTAAAAGAAATAAAATAATAATTATTACAACTATAATACTATCCTTAATAGGTGCCCTTATGATATATTCAAGTAGTTATATATGGGCTAGTTTCAAATATGGAAATGCTTATAAATATTTTATTAGTCAATTTTGTTTCTTAATAATTGGTATCTTTATGATGTTTATTTTTTCTAAAATAGATTATAATTTGTATAAAAAACATTCTAATAAATTTTTACTTGTATGTTTTATTTTACTTATATTAGTTTTAATACCAGGAATAGGTAGTGTTAGAAATGGAAGCAGAAGTTGGTTTGGTATATTAGGTTTTGGTTTTCAACCTAGTGAGATAACTAAATTATCATTAATAATTTTTACATCTAAATATTTATCTAATAATGATAGAATCAAGAGAAATACTTTTAAGTTTATTGTTCCATTGTTTTTAGTGATATTGTTGTTCTTTGGACTAATTATGTTGGAACCTGATTTTGGTACTGGTATGGTAATTGTTTGTTCTTTAATTGGACTTATTTTTATAAGTGGTGCTGACTTTTCTATATTTATTAAACTTGGAGTTCTAGGTGTAATTGGTATAGTTATTTTAATATTAATCGCACCTTATAGAATGGATAGAATTACTTCATTTTTAGATCCATGGAGTGACCCACTTGGTAGTGGATTTCAAATGATACAAAGTTTATATGCGATAGGGCCAGGAGGACTTTTAGGGTTTGGATTTCTTGGTTCAAGACAAAAACATTTTTATCTTCCTGAACCTCAAACGGATTTTATTTTTTCAATAATAACTGAAGAGTTTGGATTTATAGGTGCACTGACAATAATAATTTTATTTATAATTTTATTTTATAATATAATTAAGAAAGCAATAGATTGTAATGATCTTTATGGTAAGTATTTAATATTTGGATTATCATTTTTACTTATGTTTCAGACATTATTAAATCTATCTGTAGTTGTAGGACTAGTTCCGATCACTGGAGTTACCTTACCTTTCATAAGTTATGGCGGTAGTTCTTTAATAGTAAGTATGATTTCAATTGGAATAATTCTTAATGTTAATAATAAATAATATCTAAAGCCATATATTTAAAAATAAGAATAAAATTGTTTTTTCTTTGATAGTAAATGAAAAAAGTATGCTATAATTAAAATTGAAGGAGAAAAGATAATGAACGAAACAGCAAATAATCAAATAGAAAGAAAAATTAGAAAATATAAAACAAAACAAGTCAAAGATGAAGATTTAAAAGAAATAGTATCTGAAATAAAACAAATTTTTGATGATATTTGTATTAGACCAGAAAGTCCAGACTCATTTAAAGTTATTGTACTTCAAAACAAAAAAATGATTGAGAAATTATCAAAGATTAATGCAATCGTTACAGGAAAAGATACAGATTCATTTTATGGAGCTCCAACAGTAATAGTAATTTTAGAAGATGAAACGAAAGTAAAACAATACAGTATGATTGGAGAAACAGCGATTAAATTAATAAACAATAAGACTAAAATATATGGAGTTGATTCAGAAAAAATTATTGGAGTAAAAGAAGATTTTGAAACAGAAGAAGGGAAAGAACTATTAGAAGAATGGAATGTTTCAAATAATTATGTTGGAGTAGGGTATTGTATATTAGGTTATTTTAATGAAGAATATTTTAAACCAAAGCCTAAAAAAGAAGCAGATATAACAATAATAAAGTAGAAAACTCCATAAAAGAATATTTAAAATATATAAATAATATATTAATACTGGAATATTAGTGGTGATTATTTTTTAATTATTTCATAAGTTTAACTATACAAAAATAATTATTATGAAGACTTATGATAAATTACTTTATCTTTCATAAATTATGAAGTAAGTTCTTTAATAGTAAGCATGATTTCAATTGGTAAATTTTGAATATAAATAATAGGAAATGATGTTTGAAATTTAAAAAGTGGGTGCAAAAAGGTGCAAATTAGAGCCAAAAGTGGGTGCAAAAAGGTGCAAATTAGAGCCAAAAGTGGGTGCAAAAAGGTGCAAAACGTGCATCAAAATGCTGGAAAATGCTTGTAAACGTGGGAAAGTGTGCTATAATTAAATAGGGTGAAACATTATGAAAAGAAAAATATACAATGATTTGCTTAATTGGAAAAACACTGATAACTTTAAACCATTAGTTGTACTTGGCGTTAGACAATGCGGAAAAACATATATTATTGATGAAT
The DNA here is from genome assembly GCA_934102215.1 of uncultured Bacilli bacterium. Lineage (GTDB taxonomy): Bacteria > Bacillota_I > Bacilli_A > RF39 > UBA660 > CAG-1000. The sequence goes on along the minus strand of CAKOSH010000003.1, from coordinate 78,372 downwards.
TTTGTAAGAATGAATTTAAATATTATAAGAAAGTAAACTTACTTGAAAATTCTGATGTTGTTAAATTATATAAAAGTGATGAACCTTCTGAAAAGAAATATAATGATTTAAAATTATTATTAGATTTTGATTTTGACAAAGAAGGAAGTATATTATTTATAGATGAAATTCAAGTAAGTGAAGAATTAATTTCTGAATTAAAATATTTTAATGAGAAACATAGTAATGTAAGATTAATATGTGCTGGATCTCTTTTAGGTGTTAAATTATCAAGGTTAAGAAAACCATTTCCAGTTGGTAAAATATCTAGATTATATATGTATCCGATGGATTTTGAAGAATTTTTGTTAGCATTTAATCAGCAAAACTTAATAGATAAAATAAGAGAATGCTTTAATAAAAATGAATCAATGGGACTAATTCATAATAAAGCCTTATCTTTTTATAGACAATACTTATTGTCTGGAGGGATGCCTGATAGCGTATCTGAACTTATAAGGTGTAATGGTGATTATTATAATTATGATTTAAATATTTTAAATGATATTATAGAAGATTATAAGAATGATATGAATCATCATGTTAATAATCCAACAGAAACATTAAAAATCAGCAAAATTTATAATTCATTATCAGTACAACTTCAAAACGCTTCAAAAAAATTTCAATATTCAGTAATTGAATCAAATGCAAAGTCTAGAGATTTTTCTACACCCTTAAATTGGTTAATAGAAAGTAATATGGTACAAATATGCAAGTGCATTAAAAGGCCTGAAAAGCCTTTACTTGGATTTGCAGATGATGAAACATTTAAAATTTATTATTCCGATGTTGGAATATTTAATAGAATTGTTAATAATGATATTAAAACTATCTTATTGGATGAAATGAAAATATATAAAGGAATTATTACTGAAAATTATGTTGCTAATCAATTATTATCAAGTGGTTTAGATTTACTTTATTGGCAAGGAAGTAGAGAAGCTGAAGTTGATTTCTTAATTAGTACTGAAAATGATGGAATAATTCCTATCGAAGTAAAAGCAGAAAGTAATACACAATCAAAAAGTTTAAATGTTTATGATAAACTATATTCACCTAAGTATATGATAAGAATTAGTACAAAAGATTTTGGATATAATCCTGATAGTAAGATTAAATCTATACCTTTATATTCAGTTTTTCTAATAAAAGAATTAATAAAAAAATAATTATTGATAATAATATATAATGAATTACTAAATGATAAAGTTTAGTGATTTATTTTAAAGAAAATTAGCACTCACTATTGACAAGTGCTAACTTTTAATGTATAATATGCACGTATGAATAAGGAGGTATGAATTATGTTTAATATGAATAATGAAGAAAATGAAAATGTCCTTGAAAAATATGGACGTAATATAAATGAGGATGTTAAGAATCGTAAGATTGATCCTATAATTGGTCGTGATGAAGAGATTCGTAGTATAACTAGAATCTTATCAAGAAAAACTAAAAATAATCCAGTTCTTATTGGTGAACCAGGAGTAGGTAAAACTGCAATAGTAGAAGGACTTGCCCAAAGAATTGTTAAAGGAGACGTACCAGAGAGTTTAAAAAATAAAACTATTTGGGAACTTAATATGGCATCTTTAATTGCTGGTGCTAAATATCGTGGTGAATTTGAAGAAAGACTTAAAAAGGTACTTGATGAAGTTAAAAAGAGTGAAGGAAATCTTATAATGTTTATAGATGAAATTCATTTAATAGTAGGAACTGGTGCTGTAGATGGAGCAATGGATACAGGAAATATCTTAAAGCCAATGCTTGCTCGTGGTGAAATACACGTTATAGGAGCAACAACTTTAAATGAATATAGAATGTATATTGAAAAAGATGGGGCTCTTGAACGTAGATTTCAAAAAGTAACTATTGCAGAGCCAACTGTTGAAGATACTATAACAATACTTCGTGGACTTAAAGAAAGATTTGAAATATATCATGGAGTTACTATTCAAGATAAAGCATTAGTGAGTGCAGCTACTTTATCAAATAGATATATAACAGATAGATTCTTACCTGATAAAGCAATTGATTTAATTGATGAAGCATGTGCAACTATAAGAGTACAAATGGATAGTGTTCCAACATCACTTGATAAAATACAACGAAAAATACTTACACTTCAAGTTGAAAAAGAAGCGCTTAAGAAAGAAAAAGATGAATTATCACTTAAAAGATTAGAAAAGATTGATAATGAACTTTATGAATTAAAAGGTGAAGAACAAGAATTAAGTACTAAATGGAAAGAAGAAAAAGAAATAAACGAATCAATAAAGAAAGTAAAATCTGATATTTCAGCATGTACTTTTGAACTTGAACAAGCAGAAAACAATTATGATTTAGAAACTATTGCTAGAATTAAGAATGGTAAATTACCTGAACTTAAGAAGAAACTTTCTGAACTTTCAAATAAAAATGGTAGTAGTATTTTATCAGATACTGTAACAAGTGATGATATCGCAAGTGTTATAAATAAATGGACTAATATACCAGTATCAAAATTAATGAGTAGTGAAAAAGATAAAATATTAAATCTATATGATAATTTAAGAAAACGTGTTAAAGGTCAAGATAAAGCATTAAAACTTGTAAGTGATGCGATAATTCGTTCAAGAAGTGGAATTAAAGATCCAAATAGACCAATAGGTTCATTTATGTTTTTAGGTCCAACTGGAGTAGGTAAAACAGAAGTGGCAAGAAGTCTAGCGTATGAATTATTTGATGATGAACATCATATGGTAAGAATAGATATGAGTGAATATATGGAAAAATATTCAGTATCAAGATTAATAGGTGCAGCTCCTGGATATGTTGGATATGAAGAAGGAGGACAACTTACAGAAAAAGTTAGAAGAAACCCATATTCAATAGTATTATTTGATGAAATAGAAAAGGCTCATCCTGATGTACTTAATCTATTACTTCAAATACTTGATGAAGGAAGATTAACTGACTCTAATGGTAGAACAGTTGATTTTAAAAATACAATTATCATAATGACATCAAATGTAGGTAGTGAATACATTATTAATAATGAAGAAGATAAAGTATCAAGTGAACTTACTAAATATTTTAAACCAGAATTCTTAAATAGACTTGATGAAATAATTACATTTAATAAATTATCTAAAGAAGACTTAAAAGAAATATTATCTAAGATAATAGAAGAAATAGAACATAGATTAGTAGATATAAATGTTAAGATTAATTTAAGTGATAGTGCGATTAATTATTTTATAGATAATGGTTATGATGAATTCTATGGAGCGAGACCACTTAAGAGACTTGTTAATAATAAACTTGAAACAATAATTGCTCGTAAACTTATTAATAATGAAATAAAATCTAATACAACAATTAATGTAGATTATGTTAATGATGAACTTAAAATAAATTAACTTAAGGTGTAGAAGTACTTTCTACATCTTTTTTATTGTGATAAAATATATTTGAAAGGAAATAAATAATATGGAAACATTAAAAGCAGGTTGTTTTTTAATAAATAGAGAAACAAAAGAAATTGCATTAATTTATAGAAGGAAACAAAATGATTATTCTTTTCCAAAAGGTCATGTTGAAAATGGAGAAGCATTAAAAGAAGCGGCAATAAGAGAAACGGCAGAAGAAACAAAAAGAATAGCTGATATTATAGAAGAGTACGCGCCTTATGTTGAAAAATATACTACACCAAAAGGTGAAAATTGCATTTGCTATATGTTTTTTGCAGTAGATAAAGGTAAAAGCGATAATGATTCATTAGATACACATGATGTTGTGTGGGCACCATTAAATAAAGTAGAAGAAACATTAAGTTATGATAGCTTAAAAAACACATGGAATTCTGTGAAAGATACAATAATTAAAATAATAGAAAATAATTAGTAAAGAGGTGATAACGTGGCACTTTTAATAGGAAATTATATAAATGATGATATAGGATTTGCTTATAAAGTATGTTTTTCTATTGATAATAAAAAAGAAATATTTAAGTATAATAATTTAAATATAATTAAATTATCTAATGAAAAACATAGTATTAAAATATTAAAAGGAAGACTTAAAGATAATGAAAAGATACTTAATTTTAGTCATGGTGAAGCATATGAAATGAAATATTATAGTGGTATTTTTGGGTCAAAAGTAGAATATAAGAAAATAGATTTACTTAAAAATTTTAATATTGATGAAAATTTATATAATATATTTATAATAGATAATCATAATCAAAAAATATGGATACCAATTATTAGTACTCATACTGTTATTACTTATGATGAAATAGATTATTTTGAGGTTGAACGTGAAGAAAAAGACAATTTTAATGCTAGAAAGGCTTTAATTGGATATGCTTTAATGGGCTCTGCTGGTACAATACTTGGTATAGATGACACTGAACCAACTTATAAAATAGAAATTGGCCTTAATGATGGAAATAAATTATTAATTAATAATCTATCAAAAGAAGCAAGTAAAGATATACATAGAGCATTTATTAGATTTGAAAAGAATATATTGCCAAAATAAAGGAGAACGCATGAAAGAATTTGAAACAGAATTATATAATAATGGAATAAATTTTATAGCAGGAATAGATGAAGTAGGTAGAGGTCCGCTTGTAGGTCCAGTTGTTACAGCAGCAGTAATACTTCCTAAAGACTTTTATGATGAAAGAATAAATGATTCAAAAAAGCTTACTGAAAAGAAAAGAGAACTACTATATGATGTTATCATGGAAAATGCTATATCAGTAGGTATTGGAATATCAAGTGAAGATGTTATTGATGAAATAAATATATTGAATGCTACTAAAAGAGCTATGTTAGAAGCAGTAAATAACTTAAGCGTTAAACCAGAACATTTACTTATAGATGCAGTTAAATTAGATACTGATATACCACAAACATCAATAATAAAGGGTGATGCTAAAAGTGAAAGCATAGCAGCAGCTTCAATAATTGCAAAGGTAACAAGAGATAGAATGATGGTGGAATTAGATAAAATACATCCAGAATATGACTTTAAACATAATAAAGGATACGGAACTAAAAAACATATAGAAGCAATAAGAAAATATGGAATAATAAAAGAGCATAGAAAAACTTTTGCTCCATGTGATGAATATGTAAAATAGTTATTGAATTAGAAATATATTTGTGATAAACTTATTTTGTTAAGCGATGAAGGTGTGATGGCAAAGCACTGAGGCTATAAATTAAGAGTGATTCTTCTAGAATAAGTAGGGTGGAACCGTCCATATGGACCCCTATAATTGTTTTAGAAGTTTTTATTTTAAAGAAGGAGTAGGAATGGAATCAAGCAGTAAAGATAGTTTAAAACAAAATACTTATCAAACAATTAAAATAAGTGATATAGGCATTGAATCACATGGTGAAACAATTGAAGGAATAAATGTTTCAACATCATTTGGTGAAGAATATGAAAAAATGAGTATTGAAGATAAAAGAAAAGTAGTAATAGGCTACTTTATGGATTTTAATCATATAACTTTTATATCAAAAGATAGTGATAAACGTAGAATATATGTAGGTGGAGGTACTGATAGATTATTAATAGTAGATAATGCAACTTTTGAAGAAGAAAGACTACTATATGATAAATATAAAAATGATAGACTTAATTTCTTAGCAAGTGATAATAATAATGAATTCAATATGGACTTTTGCTTTGAAGAGACAAGTTCTTATTCAATAAGTGGTATTCATACAGGAAATTCTACAACTAAATATTATATATCATGTGATGATGATAAATTACCTACTTATGAAAAAGAATTTATAAGAGAATTTTTAAATCATACATTTAAAGGTGAAAAAGCTACTTTAATAGAAAAACAACATCAATGTTATATTGTAGGTAATGGAGTAGTAGTAGTGCTCATTAAGAAAAATAAAGATTTTATAAGTGAACTAAATAAATATAATAAAATTGCTGGTGAAATAGAAAAGAAAAATAAAGAACAAATGAAATTGCAAATGAAAATGGAGGGATTTTAATGGAAAATAAAATAACAATGGAAGAACTTACTAATTATTGTAAGAATTATGGATATATCTTTCAAGGAAGTGAAATATATGGAGGACTTGCGAATACTTGGGATTTTGGTCCATTAGGTGTTGAACTTAAAAATAATATTAAGAAAGCATGGACAAAGAAGTTTATTCAAGAAGATATTAATAATGTAGGACTAGATAGTGCTATACTTATGAATCCAAAAACTTGGGAAGCAAGTGGCCATTTAAAAACATTTAGTGACCCATTAATTGATTGTAAACATTGTAAGACACGTCATAGAGCTGATAAATTACTTGAAGATTTAGGAATTGAAGATGCTGGTAAATATAGTAATGATGAATTAATAGAATATATAAGAAAGAATCATGTTAAATGTCCTAATTGTGGTAGTGAAGACTTTACTGACATTAGAAACTTTAATCTTATGTTTAAAACATTTCAAGGAGTTACTGAAGACTCTAAAAGTACAGTATATTTAAGACCAGAAACTGCTCAAGGTATATTCGTTAACTTTAAGAATGTAGAACGTAGTATGAGACTTAAATTACCATTTGGTATAGGTCAAATAGGTAAATCATTTAGAAATGAAATTACACCTGGTAACTTTATATTTAGAGTACGTGAATTTGATCAAATGGAACTTGAATTCTTCTGTAAACCAGGTACTGAACTTGATTGGTTCAAACATTATAAAGAATATTGTAAGAATTTCTTACTTAGTTTAGGTATCAAAGAAGAGAATCTAAGACTTAGAGATCATGAAAAAGAAGAATTAAGTTTCTATAGTAATGCTACTACTGATATAGAATATAAGTTCCCATTTGGCTGGGGAGAACTTTGGGGAATTGCTTCAAGAACAAATTATGATTTAAGTAGACATATGGAAGTAAGTAAAGAAAGCTTAGAATATTTAGATCCTGAAACTAATGAAAAATATATTCCTTATGTAATAGAACCATCACTTGGAGTAGAAAGATTATTCTTAACTGTATTATGTGATGCATATCATAAAGATATAGTAAATAATGAAGAAAGAGAAGTATTAAAACTTCATCCATTCCTTGCTCCTATAAAAGTAACAGTACTTCCACTTGTTAAAAAATATCATAATGAAAAAGCATTAGAAGTATATAAAGAATTATCAAAATATTTTATGTGTAGTTATGATGAAAGTGGTTCAATTGGTAAAAGATATAGAAGAGCAGATGTAGTTGGAACACCATTCTGTGTAACTGTAGATGATGAAACTATCAATAATAATACAGTTACAATAAGAGATAGAGATACAATGGAACAAATAACATTAGACCTTTCAGAATTAAAAGATTATATTGCAAAGAAAATAGAATTCTAAAACGCGAGCATTTGTTTGCTTGCGGGGGGGGTAATATATGCTATAATAATTACCGTGAGGATGGTAAGATTTATGCAAAAAAAGATGATATATATATTGCTAGTGATATCGTTACTATTCACAGTAGTTGGTGTTTCACTAGCATTTTTTTCATTAAAAGTTTTAGGAAATGACACAGCTAAAAATAATAAAGTAACAACTGGTTCTTTAGAATTAACTTTTAATGACACTAATGAAATAATATTAGATAATGCATTTCCAGGCGATTTGGTAACAAAAACATTTACAGTAAAAAATACTGGTAATAATGAAATAAATTATAACCTTATATGGCAAAAATTAACAAATGAAATTATAAAAAATGAATTAACTATTGAAGGAGAATGTAAAAGCTTAAATTCAAATAATATGGAAGAAGGAACTTGTGAATCTATACCAAATAAATCAGTTGCAGAAGGAAAAATTATCTCAAATATACCAATTCAACCGGGACACACACATGAATATAGCATAAAAATAACATTTATAGATACAGGAGAATCACAAAATTACAATAAAAACAAATTATTTAGTGGTGTATTAGGCATAGAAGAATATGAAAAACCAACTTCAATTTCTTTTAAAGAGGATTCGTGGGAAACTATTCAAGCACTTGTACAAATTGGCGAAATAAGTAATTATAATGTGGGCGATACAAAAGAAATAAATTTGGACGATTATGGAACACATACCATTCGTATAGCAAACACATCAACGCCAAGCGAATGTAGTACAGAAGGATTTTCACAGACAGCATGTGGATTAGTATTAGAGTTTGCTGATATTATAACAACACATAATATAAATGTTACAAATACAAGTCTAGGTGGTTGGCCAGCAACAAGTATGAGAGCATTTATAAATAATGATATATATAATTCATTACCACCTGATTTAAAAAATGTAATAATAGATACAACAGTAGTATCGAGTCATGGTAAAAAAGATGTGGAAAATTTTATATCAAGTGACAAACTATATTTATTATCAACAAAAGAAATATATACTAATTGGTCTAGTACTAACGAGTCATCAAAAGATTTAACAAGAACATTAGACTATTATACAAATTTAGGAGTTACAACTAGCAAATATAGTGGAGCAATAAAGAAAAACGGAACAAGTGCTACATACTGGTGGACACGTTCAGCTGTTGCAAATATGGCCTATATTTTTTATCGCATGAGCAATACTGGGAGATATAGTAATTCCAATGCAGTTGGAGTATATGGTGTTTCTCCAGCTTTCCGCATTGGCTAACCTAATAAATAAATCTAAAAAACAATATTTCAAAGCAAAACCATAAACTTTGAAATATTTTTCTATCAAAAATATGTATATTATTGTATAATAATGTTGATTTATTATGAATTTTGAAATATTTATTGCTACTAAAAAATATTTATGTTAAAATGTATTTGTATAAATAATAAGGAGGAATATAAAAGTGGCATTCAAATTAAAAGAAATATTTACTGGTGAAGAAGAACCAGAAACAACTGATTATGAAATAAAAGAATCACCTAAAAAGAGTAATAATAAAGAAATTAAAAATAAAACTATTCTTGTTGAGCCAAGAGCATTTTCTGAAGCACAACAAATAGCAGACTACTTAAAAACAAATAATCAAGTAGTAGTAAACTTTAAAAGAGTAACAAGTGATGTATCAAAAAGAATAATGGACTTTTTAAATGGTATTATCTACGCAATAGAAGGTACTATGCAAAAACTTGGCCCTGGTATTGTTATTTGTGCTCCTAAAGGGTTTGAAATAGAAGGAAATATTTCAGAAGAAGAAAGTAAAAAGACAAGTAAAAAAGACGATATGAATGAATGGTAATTAATATATAGTATAAAATATTTGAGGTGAAAAGCATGAGAAAATTTGATACAGTTTTTCATGGTTATGATAAAAATCAAGTACATAAATGTATAGATGATATCATAAATAATTATGAAGTCTTACTAAATAAAAGTAAGAAAACTGAAGAACAAAATAGACTGTTAAGAGAAAAAATACAGTATTATGAGAGAATAGAGGACTCTATGAATAGAGCGATATTCACTGCTGAAACTGCTGGAGATCAAATCAAAAGCAGTGCTAGAAAAGAAGCAGATGCTCTTATTACAGAGGCAAGACATAATGCTAGTAGAATAATAAATGATGCTTTATTAAAAGCAGAAAAAGCTCAAAATCATGCTGATCAATTAAAAAGAAATACTAATGTACTAAAGAGAAGACTAAGACAAATAATAGAAAATCAATTAGAAGTTATAGAAGAAATAGATAATGTTGACTTTAGTGATATAGATAATAAATATTAAGTAGGACTTCCTACTTTTTCTTTTGTATTAAATATTGTATAATTAAATTGAGGGAAGAAATGAGATATATACCACTAAATATAAAAACTGAATATGATTTAATGAATAGTTTAATAAGAATAAAAGATCTTATTTCTTTTGCATTAAAGAAAGAAATATATGCACTTGGTATAACAGATCCTAATATGTTTGGAACAATGGAATTCATTAATGAATGTAATAAAAACAATATAAAACCTATTATAGGAGCAGAAATAATAGTTAATGATATGTATATGCTTATGTATGCCAAAAACTATAATGGACTTATTAATTTATTTAAAATAGTATCTCATAAAAATATAGAAGATAATATTGATATAGATTATATAAAAGATAATTCAAGTGATTTAATAATTGTTACAAATGGAAAACATTATCCTCTAGTAAGTAAATATTTTGATAATGTTTATATTAAATACCATACATCTAAATTAAAAGAAGAAGCATTAAAATTAACTGATAATATAGTATATATGGACCTTATAAGATATTTTAATGAAGAAGATAAAGAGACTTTTAAATACTTAAAATATATTGATGAAGGTAAAACTATTGATGATAAAATAAATATATATGATAGTAATTTTAGATTAAATATAAGTGAAAGTGATACTAATACAACAATAGAATTTGCAAGTCTCATAGATATAGAACCACCAAGTAAAGAATTACATATACCAGTATATAATGATAATTCATTATCCTTCTTAAAAGCACTCGCTAAAAAGGGGCTAGAGAAAAGACTTAATAATAATGTACCTGATATATATAAAAATAGACTTATGTATGAATTATCAGTAATAGAAAAGATGAACTTTGTAGACTATTTCTTAATAGTTTATGATTTTGTTTTATATGCTAAAAAGCATAATATATATGTAGGTCCTGGTAGAGGAAGTGGTGCTGCTTCTTTAGTTAATTATAGTTTAGGTATAATAAATGTAGATCCTTTAAAGTATAATCTTATATTTGAAAGATTTTTAAATCCTGATAGAATTACTATGCCTGATATAGATATAGATTTTGATAATACTAAAAGAGATGATGTAATTGAATATGTAAGTAATAAATATGGCCACGATAAGACTGCTAGAATTATATCATTTAATACAATGTTACCTAAACAAATAATAAGAGATATGGGCCGTGTTTTAAAATATGAGAATATTGTTATAGATAATATATGTAAAACTATTAATAATGAGAAAGATTTTATATCACTTCAAGATAATAAATCATTTATGAATTTAATAAATAAAAATAATAATATCAAGTATTTAGTGAATTGTTGTTATAAATTATGTGGTCTTAAAAAGAATACAAGTATGCATACTGCTGGTGTTGTTATAAGTGATGTATCTCTTTATAATTTTATGCCTTTATATAAAAGCAATAATGTTATACTTACAGGTTATAGTATGGAATATATTGAATCTTTAGGACTTCTAAAGATGGATTTCTTATCTATAAAGAATCTTAATACTATATCTAATATAGTAAATGATATAAAGAAAGATAATATTAATATTGATTTAAATAATATACCACTTAATGATATAAATACATTGAATCTATTTAAGAATGCTTATACTACTGGTATATTTCAATTTGAAAGCAGTGGTATGAAAAATTTCTTAAGACAACTTAAAGTAGATAATTTTAATACTTTAGTTGATGCGATTGCTTTATATAGACCTGGTCCTAGAGATATGATAGGGGAATATATATTAAGAAAAGAAGGTAAAAAGAAAGTAACATACTTAGTAAAAGAATTAGAACCAATACTTAGAAGTACATATGGTATTATTATTTATCAAGAGCAAGTACTTGAAATATTAAGAATAATTGGTGGATATACTTATGCAGAAGCAGACCTTATAAGAAGAGCAATGTCTAAAAAGAAAGCAGATGTAATAGAGAAAAATAAATCTAAATTTATAAGTGGTGTTATAGAACATGGTTATGATGAAAAAATAGGAAATGAATTATATGATTTAATTATAAAGTTCTCTTCATATGGATTTAATAAATCACATTCAGTAGTGTATTCATTAGTCGCATATCAAATGGCTTATCTAAAGAGTAATTATACTAAATATTTCATGAGAAATTTACTTAATATGAATATATCTAGTGATAAGATAAAAGATTATATTGAAGAATCTAAGAAACTAGGAATACGTTTCTTAAAAGTAGATATAAATAGAAGTGATAAAGAATTTGTAATATATAATAATTATCTTGTATTACCATTTAATTCAATAAAAAATATATCTAATATAGTAAGTGAAGATATATTAAGAGAAAGAAGTAAAGGTGAATTTAAATCATTTAATGACTTCATGATAAGATGTTATAGTAAAAATATTAATAAAAGAGTAGTTATATCATTAATATTATGTGGCGCTTTTGATAGTTTTGGTATTAATAAGAAAGCTACAATAGAAATATTAGATGAAATAATTAATTATGCTATGTTATGTAAAGATTTAGGTGTTGTTATGGATAATGCTCCTATAGTTAATGATATAGATGATTATGATTCTATTGAAACTATTGATAATGAAATAAATAATTATGGATTCTATTTATCAAGACATCCTGTTACTAAATATATAAGAGAAGGCTATGTTAAATTAGATGATATATCTAAATATTATAATAAAGTAATAAGTCTTATATTATTTTTAGAAGATACTAGAATGATAAAAACACGTAATAATGATAATATGTGTTTCTTGAAATTTAGTGATGAGTATGGAAGTATAGAGGCCGTAATGTTTAGTGATGCCTTATTAAAAGTTACTGAACTTAATAAAAATAAAGTATATAAAGTTAATGCTAAAGTAGAAAAAAGGGATGAATCATATCAGTTAATAGTATATGGCATGTTTCAAATGTGAGGTGTGATTGACAAATAATAAAAAGAATAATACTACTAAGAAAGTAACTACATTAAGGAAAACTACAAGTAATAAAGCAAAAGTATCTTCAGCAAAGAAGATAACAAATAACAAAACAAAAGCAAGTTCAGCAAAGAGAGTTTCTAGTAGTAAAGTAAATAATAAATCAACAAAGAAAACTAATTCAAAAGATATTAAAAAAGATAACAAAAGAAATCTTATATTTAATATATTAATAGTTATTTTATCTATAATAGTGGTAGTTAGTTTTGTATTGTTAATTCAAAAGAGAAAAGAAGAAGAAAAAACAATAATAGAAATTAATGAAAGTAAATTAGTTAAACCTGCTTCAGATATAGAAGTTCCAAAGAAAACAGTAGAAGAAGAAATAAATGATTTAAAGAAAAAATACAATAATAATGATGTTATTGGAATTTTAAGTATTGATGATGAAATATATACTCCAGTAGTTTAAACTAAAGATAACCAATATTATTTAAAATATTCATTAAGTAAAAAGAGAAGTGCTATTGGAAGTACATTTATGGATTATAGAGTTAGTAAAGATAGTAAACAGATTAATATATACGGACATAATCATAGTAATAAAAAATATAATCCACCATTTAAAACATTAGAGGGTTATTTAAAGAAAGAATATTTTGATGAACATAGAATCATTGAATTAAAGATTGACAATGAGACTTTAAAATATGAAATATTTAGTATAGTTCTTGCTGATAAAGTGGGTACAGAAGAACATATGAAATTAAAATATAAAAAAGATAGTGATTGGTTAAAACATTTCAATAGATTAAAAAATAGAAGTATTTATAAGACAGATGTAGAATTAAATCAGGATGATAAAATAATAGTTCTTCAAACATGCCTATTTGGAAAACACCAAGGAAAACTAATGGTTGTTGTTGGTAGAAGAATAGATTAAGGTAAACAAGAACAAATGTTTGCTTGCGGGGGGGGTAATATTTGCTATAATGATCATAAGATAAGGAAGTGTGATCATTATGAAAGATAAGAAAATGTATATATTGCTAGTGATATCAATACTATTCGCAGTAATTGGAGTTTCACTAGCATTTTTTTCGCTTAATATAATTGGAAACGATACTGCTAAATATAACAAGATAACAACAGGTGATTTAGAATTAGTATTTACTGATGATAATGAAGTATCACTTGATGGAGCAATGCCAGGGGACTCAATAACTAAAACAATATCAGTAAAGAACACTGGAACAAAACAAGTAATTTATAATCTTATGTGGCAAGAACTTGTAAATGAAATTACGAATAATGAACTTGTTATTGAAGGAACATGTAAAAATTTGAATTCAAGTAACACAGAAGATGGAACATGTAGTTCAGTATCGCAAAAAGTAGTTAAAGAAGGAAAAATTTTAACAAATGTTCCAATAAAACCCGGTTATACACAAGAATACACAATCAAAATAACATTTATTGATACAGGTAAGCTTCAAAATTATAACAAAAATAAAGCATTTAAAGGAAAACTTGGCTTAAATGAATCATCAATTAATCCTGTATATTGTACATATGATGGCGATCTTACACAGGGTGCAGAGTATGTAAATGGGCAATACACTTATAGATATATGCAAGAAGGCAGTGCGTCAGGTTGGCAAAATATTGCGACTACTGGTTGGGGAGTTCAATTAACTAACGAAGTAAGCACTAATGCAGTAACAAGCAAGTTATGTACATATATAAATAATATGCCTATTGTGTCTATGAGTTATATGTTTGAAGAAAGTCGGGCTGCAACAATAGATTTAAGCAGTTTTGATACTAGCAATGTAACAAATATGAGTGGTATGTTTTGGGAAAGCCAAGCGACAATATTAGATTTAGGCAGTTTTGATACTAGCAATGTAACAAATATGAGTGGTATGTTTAGAGAAAGCCAAGCGACAATATTAGATTTAGGCAGTTTTGATACGAGCAATGTAGTCACTATGGAATTAATGTTTTATGAGAGTCAGGCTGCATCTTTAAATTTAAGCAATTTTGATACTAGCAATGTAACCTCTATGGATTATATGTTTTATGGTAGCCAAGTTTCATCTTTAGATTTAAACAATTTTAACACCAGTAATGTAACTAGTATGAATTTTATGTTTGGAAGTAGTCAAGTAACATTAATAGATTTAAGTAATTTTGATACAAGTAAAGTAATAAATATGAGAATGATGTTTTATGCTAGTAGAGCTACAACGCTAGATTTAAGGAGCTTTGATACAAGCAATGTAACAAACATGAATGGAATGTTTTGGGAAAGTAAGGCAACAACAATAAATTTAAGCAGTTTTGATACAAAAAATGTAACTGATATGACTAGCATGTTTAGAGAAAGTCAAGTTTCATTTTTAGATTTAAGTAATTTTGATACAAGCAATGTAATATATATGAGTGGTATGTTTTATAATTCAGCTAATTTAAAAACAATATATGCTAGTGATAAATTTAATACTAATAAGGCCACTAAAAGTACTAGTATGTTTGAAGATAGTACAAACCTAGTAGGCGGTGCAGGAACCAAATATGATGCTAATCATATCGATAAAGAATATGCTCGTATAGATGGAGGCACAAGTAGCCCTGGATACTTTACTTTAAAAACTAATTGATTTATTTAAATTTCTATTTCAGTCAATCATTATGATTGTATACTAAAATTCAATTTTTATTGAAAAATGTTGCTTAAAATGATATTATTTATATAGAAAATAGGTGATCATATGAGTTTAACAGATAAGATATTTGGTAGTTATACAAGAAATAATCAAAAAAGAATTAGAGAACTTGTTAGAGAAGTTAAAAATAGAGTTAATTCTTACAAAGAAAGTAATATAACATCTGCTGAAATTAAAAGAAGAAGCATCAGTTTAATGAATGAGATAAGAAGTGGTAAAAGTACTGTTGATGATAAATTAATAGAGGCTACTGCTTTATGTTATCTTGCAACTGAAAGGGCTATTGGTGTAAGCCTTTATGATGTTCAGATTGAAGCTGCTCTTGCGATGAGGGAAGGTGCGATTGCTGAAGTTAAAACTGGTGAAGGCAAAACATTCATTCAAATAATTGAAGCATATTTAAATGCCTTAGATGGAAAAGGTGTGCATGTTATTACAGCAAATGATTATCTTATTGGAAGAGATCTTGAAGAAACAAAACCTGTTTATGATTTATTAGGACTTACTTCAGGAGTAGTTTATGGTAATGATAAAATGACTCGTGATGAAAGACGTGAAATATATAAGAGTGATATAGTTTATGGTACTGCTAAAACTTTAGCATTTGATTATTTACTTGATAATACTGTTACTAAAAAAGAAGACAGAGTATTTAATTTACCAGATAAACATGATAAAAACTATGGTAAAGCATTTAACTATGCGATTATAGATGAAGTTGATAGTATTCTTTTAGATGATGCGACTGTACCTCTTATTATAAATGGAGGATATCCAGGTCAAAAGAAGAGCGATATTGGAGAAGAAGAATTCAAAAGAAGAAATGAGCTTAATAGAGAAATGTATCGAAAAGCAATGTTACTTGCTGATACTCTTACATGTAAAATAGAACCGCAAGATGAGCTTGATAAGAAAAAAGAAATAAGATTCAAAGAAGATTGTTTGTTATATCAAGATAGCCAAAGAGTAATATTTAGCGAAAAGTTATATAGAAAAATATATGGTAATAAAGATGTATCTAAACTTAGTTTAGAAGAACAAGAAAATCTTATGAATTTCACTGTTGCAGTAGAAAATTGTATTCTTGCTAAATTCTATTATAAGAATGGTGAACATTATGTCCTTAGTAGTGTTCCAGTAAAACCTGGAAAGAAACCTCGTAAAGAAATAGTTTTAATAGATGAAAGTACAGGAAGACTTATGCCAGGAAGAAGAAAAGGCCATGGTATACATGAAGCACTTGAAGCAAAAGAAGAGTTACTTTCAAAAGGTAAAAGTTATCATGTAGCAATACAAAGTCCAACAGTTACTACTGCAACATGTACATATCCAGACTTTATGTCAAGATATAAAAGTGGTATAAGTGGTATGACAGGTACTAGTAATATTGAAGAATTTAATGAGATATATAATTTACCTACATATGAAGTACCAAGTAGACTTCCTAATATAAGAAAAGATTTAAAGGGAAGCGTTTATCTTACTAAGAATGCTAAATATAAAGCAATTGTTGAAGAAGTATTAAAAGCAAATGAAACATTACAACCTGTATTAATTGGTACAACAAGTGTAGAAGAAAGTGTTATCATAAGTAAAATGCTTGAAGAAGCAGGAGTAAGACATCAATTATTAAATGCAGTTAACAATGAAAATGAAGCTGGTATTATTGAAAATGCTGGTATGAAAGGTAAAGTAACTGTTGCTACTAATATGGCTGGTCGTGGTAGTAATATAAGACTAGGCGAAGGAGTTCGTGAACTAGGAGGTCTTTATGTAATTGGTACATCAAGAAATAATAATGAAAGAATTGATTATCAACTTCGTGGTAGAGCAAGTAGACAAGGAGAACCAGGTAAAACAAAATATTATAGTTCACTTGAAGATGATTTAGTTAAAACAAGAGGAAGCGAAGAACTATTTAATGCAGCATCTTCTCTTGTTAAAGATAAAGACAAAGAAATCACTAATAAAAATATAATTAAACTAGTAGATAGATGTCAAAAAGCACAAGAAGGATTTGAAGAAAAAGTAAGAATTACAAGTGAAAAATATGGTAAAGTAATGACTACTCAAAAAGATTTAATGTATAATCAACGTAACATGATTCTTGATACAAAAGAAGTTAAAACATTATTTGATAGAATAGTTCCATCATATACTGATTACTTAGTAAATAATTGTTCACTTGATGAAATAAGTAGTAGTTTAGATGGAATAATTGATACTAAAGGACTAGATACTACAAGTAAAGAAAGTTTAAGAGAATCAATAAATTCACTTGTACTTTCAAAAATAAAAGGAAGTATATCTCGTGAAGATAATAATGAAAAAGTAAGAAAGAATATGTTAAATGTAGTTGATTCTTATTGGATAGACCATTTAGATAAATTAGAAGATATAAAGAAACAAACATCATATTATACATTATCAGGAATGGATCCATTTAAAGAATATGAACATGCAGCTAATACTGAATTTATAAATCTAAATCCGAAAATACAAGCAGATTTCTTATTATATGCGACTAATCCTGATTTAAAATTTGGTAAAACAATAGATCCTAAATTGGAAGGCGGAATGTATTTAAAATGAAAAATATATTAAATGTAATTAGAATATTAATAATTATATATTTAGTAGCATTCACTGCAATAATGGTATCAATGTATACAAAAAGAAAAGTTTATAATGATATGTTTCCAACCGTATTAGGCTATACGTATATTAAAGTAGATAGTGATATTTATGAACCAGATATCAAAAAGAATAATATTATTATACTTAAAGAAACAAAAGCAATAGATGTGAATGATTATGTAGTATATAAATATACAAATACAACAAAGCTTGGAAAAGTAGAAAAAGTAGACAAATACAATATATATGTTAAAGATGATAATGGAGTACTTAATGAATATAATCTTCAAAATGTATATGGCAAGATGGTTTATAATAATGATACATTTAGTAAGGTTATGAATATTTTAACTAACTGGATAGTTCTAGTAATACTTTTATTTATAGGAACTTTACTTCCTGAATTTATATTTAATAATTAGTATCAAAATAGATACAATGTAAATATGAGAAATTTATGTGTATATAATATGTAAATTTCTTTTTATTTTGATTTAAAGGATAAATTATAATTTATTAAATGTATCAAGTGTAAAATACTATTTATTTATGACAATAAAATGTAAATATAAAAAGTAGTAATATTGTATAAATTTATTCATATATTTTATTAGAAATTAGAAAGTGGGTAAAATATGGATAAAAGTGAAATTATCAAAAGTTTAGGTAAAAAATCAAATGGAGAAATCTATTTAGGAGTTGTAGGTGCGGTTAGAACTGGTAAAAGTACATTTATAAAGAAATGTATTGAAACATTAATTCTTCCATATATGGATGATGATATTGAAAAGAAAAGATGTATGGATGAAGTTCCTCAAACTGCTCAAGGTAAAACTATTATGACAGTTGAGCCAAAATTTGTACCATCAAGTGGAGCAACAATTAATATTGATGGCCTTGTTACTAATATTAAACTTGTTGATTGCGTAGGATATATTACACCTGAATCAGTTGGTTATGAGGATGAACTTGGTAATCCTAGAATGGTTAAAACACCTTGGTTTCCTGAAGAAATACCTTTTGTAGAAGCAGCTTCAATTGGTACAGAAAAAGTTATAAGAGATCATGCAACAATAGGTATAGTAGTATCAACTGATGGTTCAATACTAGGACTACCAAGAAGTAATTATGTTGATGCTGAAGATAAAGTTATAACAGAGTTAAAAGGAATAAATAAACCTTTTATAGTTATTATGAATAGTACACATCCTAATAGCCCTGAAACAAAGACACTCGCAAATGCATTATCTCAAAAGCATAATGTTCCAGTAATACCAATAAGTGTAGAAGAAATGAATATTGATGATATAACAAATGTACTAAAAGAAGCATTATATGAGTTCCCAGTTTCACATATTGAATTTAAAATACCAGATTGGGTAGGTGTTCTTAAAAATACTCATCCATTAAAACAAGAGTTTATAAGTAAAATGAAAGAATCGGTAGTTAACGTAGATAAACTTCGTGATGTAGAAAATATTAATATTAATTTAGAAGATACAAAAGAGATCACTAAGGCATTTGTTTCATCACTTGATACAGAAAATGATTTAGTAACAATAACATTAGAAGCTGATGAAACCTTATTTGATGATATATTAAAAGATGTAGTTGGTTCTTCAATTAATAGTAAAGGCGAATTATTAAAGGTATTCCAAGATGTAAGTGAAGGAAGAAGTGAATATGAAAGTATAAAAGGTGCTTTAAAACAAGTATATCAAACTGGATATGGTATAGTACTTCCAAGAGTAACTGATATGAAACTAGAAAAACCTGAAATCATTAAACAAGGTGGTAGATTTGGTATAAAACTTAAAGCTAAAGCATCAAGTGTTCATATGATAAAAGTAGATGTTGAAAGTAGTTTTGAACCAATTATAGGTAGTGAAATGCAAAGTAAAGAATTAATAGATTACATTATGAAAGATAATGAAAATCCTGAAAAGATATGGGAAAGTGAAATATTTGGTAGAAGTCTTAATGAAATAGTACAAGAAGGTATACAAGCTAAATTATCATTATTACCAGACTCTGCTAAATTTAAATTATCAAACACTATAACAAAAATGGTAAACAAAGGAAGTAACAATTTAATCGCAATAGTCTTGTAAATAAGACTATTTTTCTGTATAATAAATATATAAAATAAGTTCAAATAGAAAGTAGGTAAAACTTTATGAATGAAAATAATGAAGTGACAAATGATGATTTAAAAGTAGAAGAAGTACCGGAAATAGAAGAAATACCAAGTGAAAATGATGAAACTAATGATGAAATACAAATAATAGAAGATACAAAAAAGTCACAAGAAGAAAATAATGAATTAGAAAAAGCAAATGAAAATGAAAACTCAAATAATGTAGAAGAATCTAAAGAAAGAGAAGAAGTTAATAAAGAAAGTAGTGATAATGAAGTAGTAGAAACTGAAACATCAAATGAAATAAATAATTCTACTGAAGAAAGTCCACTTGAAGAAACTAATGAAGAGGCCACTAAAGAATCTAGTGAAGTAAAAATAGAAGAACCAATAGATATAGATGCAACTGTTTTAACAAATGAAGAAGTTAAAAATGTTAATAGTGATATGATAACTGCTCCTCAAGAAAATGTAGAATTACCTAAAATAGAAGCAGAAGTAATAACACCAATCAATGAATCAAAATCAATAGAAAAGCCAAAAGAAAAAAAGAAAAAACATCCAGTAAAAATAATAATAAATATATTTATATGGATCGTAGTTCTAGGTTGGGCAGGAATATTAGTATTTGATTTTATAAATGTAATAAGTGAAAAAGAACCAATGTTTTGCTTAGAAAAGTCAACTGAAAAAACAAGCGATGGAACAATAGATAAATGTGAAGGTGTAGGATACAATGTGTATAAATATGATTATGGTAGCATTAAATATATAGAATTTGTACCATTCTGGAGCAAGCCTAAAACATTAGAACAATTACAAAAGTGAAAGAAAATATAAAATTCTTTCATTTTTTATAGTGTATTTAAAATATTTCTCTTATATAAATAATAGGGAGGTATAAGATGTATAAATATATAAGATGTTATAAACTTGGTTATGAAGAAGGATATCAAAAAGCACTTGAAGATAGAGAAATATCTAAAATAAAGAAATTTATAGAAATAGATGACTATTTAATAATGGCAAAATTATATGATATAGGATTCATAAATGGATATAATAATTGTTTAAAAACTTTTGCTTTAAAATAATAAATATAGTATAATATTATTAAAGTAGGTGGTTATATGAATAATCAAGGATTTACATTAATGGAATTATTAGTTGTAATAGTAATACTTGTTGTTACTAGTGTATCATCAACTATAATATTTGATACAGCAACTTCTAGTACTGAAAAAGAAGATTTAAAAAGATTATATGCTAGTGTACAAAGAACTGGTGAAGTGTATTTAGATTTAAATGATTCATGGATGAATTCATTCAATGAAAAAGGTGAAGTATATTTAAAAGTTAGTGAACTTGAAAATGCTAATTACTATAATGCAACATATGAAGGAGTTAAAACAAAAGATAAAATATCACCAAGTTATTTTGTAAAAATATTTATAAATAAAAGTAATGGAAAAGACTATGTTGATTCATGCTTAATTAGTTACGATAGTAATGATAATCCTATTTGTATAGCAGATAAAGAAGGTAATAGCGGATGTGTTTATTCTACAAAATGTACTTCTTCATAACACAAACAAATATTTGTAAAAAGTATTGACAAATAAATAATAAATATTATATAGTTAGATACGTATAATATTTTTTATTGTGATAAAAATATTTGTAGTGAGGGAATGTATGGATAAAATAGTAATTAAAAATGCAAGAGAAAATAATTTAAAGAATATTAATATAGAATTACCTAAGAATAAACTTATAGTTATGACAGGTGTTTCAGGTAGTGGTAAGAGTAGTTTAGCATTTGATACTATATATGCAGAGGGACAAAGACGTTATGTTGAAAGCTTAAGTGCTTATGCAAGACAGTTTTTAGGAAATATGAGTAAACCTGAAGTTGATTCTATTGAAGGACTTAGTCCTAGTATAAGTATTGATCAAAAGTCAACTAATAAGAATCCAAGAAGTACAGTTGGTACTATTACTGAAATATATGATTATTTAAGACTTTTATATGCTAGAGTTGGTACTCCATATTGTCCACATCATAATATACCAGTTACAGAGCAAAGTATAGAAGAAATGACTAATAAAGTTTTAGAGTATCCAATTGGTACTAAGATAGAAATTATAGCACCTGTTATACATGGTGAAAAAGGTACTCATAAAGATTTATTACTTGACCTTAGAAAAGATGGATATGTAAGAGCTAGAATAGATGGTGAAACAAAAGATTTAAATGATGATATAGTTTTAGAAAAGAATATTAAACATAATATAGATGTTATTATAGACAGAGTGATTATAAAAGAAGACTCAAGAAGTAGAATATTTGAAAGTATAGAAACATCTACTAAGATGGCAAATGGTAAAGTTGTTATAAATATATTAGGTGATAAAGAAATAGTTATGAGTGAAAACTATGCTTGTCCATTATGTGATTTTAGTTTACCTGAACTAGAACCTAGATTATTTTCATTTAATAGTCCATATGGAGCTTGTCCTATATGTAAAGGTTTAGGAGTTAATCTTCATATTGATGAAGATATACTTATTCCAGATAAGAATTTATCTATAATGGATGGAGCAATTGCTTCATTTCAAAGTGGTGAAACATTAAATATAGCGTACAAAAAATTAAGACTCGTCGCAGATCATTATGGAATAGATTTATATAAACCAGTGAAAGATTTAACACGTAAAGAACTTGATATAATATTATATAAGAGTCCTGATAAATTAGATTTATCACTTACAACAAGAAGTGGAAGTACTCTTAAGAGTTATGATTACTTTGAAGGAATAATAACTAATTTAGAAAGAAGATACATGGAAACAACTAGTCCTCAAATAAGAGATTGGATTAGTAGATATATGACAGAACTACCATGTCCTGCATGTAAACAAACAAGACTTAAAGATGAAGCATTAAGTGTAAGAATAAATAATAAAAATATATATGAAGTTACATGTTTAAGTATAAGAGATTTAATAGAGTTTTTTGATAAATTAAAACTAAATCATGAACAAACAGAAGTATCATTCTTAATAATTAAAGAAATTAAAGAAAGACTTAATTTCTTAAAAAATGTTGGTCTTGAATATTTATCACTTAATAGAGAAGCATCTACTTTAAGTGGTGGTGAAGCACAAAGAATAAGACTTGCAACTCAAATAGGTAGTAGACTTTCAGGTATACTTTATGTTCTTGATGAGCCATCTATTGGTCTTCATCAAAGAGATAATCAAAGACTTATAGATTCACTTAAAGAAATGAGAGATTTAGGTAATACTTTAATAGTTGTAGAACATGATACTGATACTATGTTACAAGCTGATTATCTTGTTGACATTGGTCCAAAAGCTGGAACAGAAGGCGGTTATTTAGTAGCATGTGGTACTCCAGAAGAAGTTATGAAAAATGATAAAAGTATAACAGGAAGATATCTTTCAGGTAAAGAGAAAATAGAAGTACCAAAGAAACGTAGAAAAGGTAATGGCAAATCAATTAAGTTAACTGGATGTAAAGAAAATAATTTAAAAAATATTTCAGTAGAGTTTCCACTTGGTAAATTTATATGTGTAACAGGTGTTTCAGGTAGTGGTAAGAGTACTCTTGTAAATGAAATATTATGTAAGATATTATCAAGTACAATAAATAAATCAAAAGAAAAACCCGGTAAATATAAAACAGTAAAAGGAATAGAAAATGTAGATAAGATAGTTAATATCACACAAGATCCAATAGGTAGAACTCCAAGAAGTAATCCTGCTACTTATACAGGTGTTTTTGATAGTATTCGTGATGTGTTTGCGAGTACTAAAGAAGCAAAAATAAGGGGATACGATAAAAGTAGATTTAGTTTCAATGTAAAAGGTGGTAGATGTGAAGCATGTGGTGGAGATGGCGTTAAAAAGATAGAAATGCATTTCTTACCTGATGTGTACGTTCCATGTGATGTATGTAATGCGACAAGATATAATAAAGAAACATTGAAGATTAAATTTAAAGGATTAAATATCGCAGAAGTGTTAAATACAAGAGTTCATGAAGCATTAAGTATATTTGAAAATGTTCCTAAAGTATACAAAACATTAAAGATTATGGAAGAAGTAGGACTTGGATACGTTGAACTTGGTCAAAGTGCTGTAACACTTTCAGGTGGAGAAGCATCAAGAGTTAAACTTGCTAAAGAACTTCAAAAGAAACCTACAGGTAAAAGTGTATTCATATTAGATGAACCATCTACTGGACTACATCAAGATGACATAAAGAAATTACTTGTTATATTAAATAGAATAGTTGATAATGGGGATACTGTTATTGTTATTGAACACAACTTAGATATTATAAAACAAGCTGATTATATTATCGATTTAGGTCCTGAAGGTGGAGACTTTGGTGGTACAGTAGTAGCAACAGGTACTCCTGAAGAAATATGTAAAGTTAAAGAATCATGGACAGGTAAATATCTAAAAGATTATTTGAAGTAGAAATTCTACTTCTTTTTAAGTGTAAAAATAATTTTATTTTGTCGCTTTTGTTGCTCTTGATATTTCCATCATATATAAAATGTATCAAAACTATTGTTGATATTATTATTTGTTTCATGATATAATTTTCATAGGTAAGGTGAATAGATTATGGAAAAATTTTTAAATAAATTAGTAGAAGGTTCAATAGACATATCAGCAAAATTAATAATTGCTGTAATAGTACTAGCAATAGGATCAAAAATAATAAAAGCAGTAGAAAATAACTTAAGAAAAGAAAATAAATTAAAACATTTAGATGCATCAGTAAAAGGATTCTTAATAAGTTTCATATCAATAACATCTAAAATAGTATTATTTATAGTAGTACTTCATATCTTAGGTGTACCAACTGCTTCAATAATAACTGTATTTGGTTCTTGCGCAGTAGCAATAGGTCTAGCGCTTCAAGGAGGACTATCTAATATAGCAGGCGGTCTTATGATACTTATATTTAAACCATTTAAAGTAGGAGACTATATAGAAGTAAATGATAAAGAAGGAACAGTTAAATCAATAACAATGTTTTATACAACAATAACGACATTTGATAATAAAGTAATACAACTTCCTAATGGAAATTTATCTAATTCAAATATAACTAACTATACTGCTAATAAAAAAAGAAGAATTGATATAGATATATCAGTATCATATGATTCAAATATTGATAAAGTCAAAAAGATAATAACAGAAGTTTTATCTAGTAATGAATTAATACTTCAAGAAGAAAATAACTTTGTAAGATTATCTAAACATGCTGATTCTGCTTTAGTATTTACAGTTAAAGCATGGACTAAAACAGAAAATTATTGGGATGTATATTTCGATTTAATGGAAAATATCAAAAAAGCACTTGATAAAAATAAAATTGAAATTCCTTTCCCACAAATGGATGTACACATAAATAAATAAAGTTAATAAAATAACTTTTTAAAAAATATTAAGTGTGATAAAATACTATTAGAGTAAAATAGAGGTGTGCCTATGAGCGATAAAGAAGCAATAATTAATATGAGAAAAAATCTATATGAATATTTAAGCATGTCATATAAAGCATGTGTATCTCTTAATAGCGAAGTAAAAACTAATCCTTCTTTGAAGACTAAATACATGGCTATGCTTTCAAATTATCATCATATGGTAAAATACTATGCTAAAATTAATGGAAGTAATACTTTAGATGAAATAAGAAGTGTAAGAGAAGAAATATTAAAAGAAATATCTACTATTAGAAAAAGATATGCTGAATTAAAACAAAAATATGATTCTCTTAAAAGTAAAAATGCATCAAAAACTGAAATAAATAACGTTGTAAATGAAATGAATTCAATTGTTAATTTAAACAAAATGATGAATGAATTCATCACTAGAATAGATTCCTATTTAAAAAAGAAAAATGTAAATGTTACTCATATAAATACACCATTACCAACTGTATCAAAACCTAAAAAAGATTTAGAAGATAAGCCAAAGAAAGAACAAGAAATTAAAGAAAAAATTAAAGAAGAAAAGTCAAAAGAAGTTAAATATGAAATACCAAGTGGTAAATTATATGAGGATAGAAATATTAGAGAATTCGATAAAATAAACAAAACATTATGTGACATGAAAAGAGAGTATTACAAACTAGATAGAAGAAGTCCTGAAGCTGAAAAACTAAGAAAAAAAATATATGATTGGTGTAAAAAAAGAGAAATGATAATGGACAAAATGAGTGGTATTGAAGGAGTTAATACACTTATAAATATGGAAAGTATTGAAGATGCTATATGTTCAAAACCAGAAATTTCAAGAAGAAATCCATATACAGTAGACACTCATGAATACAATATTAGATTTGATTATTTGATTTCTAAAATAAGTGACCTTAAATTTAATGGTTATGATAGTAAATTCTATCAAGGAAAAAATGGCAATTATAGAGAATATAATAAAGCACTCACTGAAGCAACAAGTGAATATGAAGATTTAATTAAATCAGTAAGTGACTTAAGTAAAAGTAAAAATATAGGTAAAATTTCTACAGACATATTATCATTATTAAATGTCTACAATATTGATGGAGATTATCTTAAATTTAAAGACGCTAATAATGGTGGAATGATAGGTGGAGAAAGAGTGTCTTTAGAATCATATAAAGAGGGAATAAATAGAATTAATGATATGAAAGAAAGCATTAAAAATTATACTTCTGGTGTTATTGAACGTAAAGGCGGTACTATTACAATAACTGATCATAGTGATACAAAAGAAAAAGATGAACAATTACTTCAAAATGAACGTGAAAAATTATATAAAATATTTCTTGAAGGTAAAAGAAAACATCAAGAAAGTAAGCCAAAGAGATAGTAAATTATATCTCTTTTTCTATATTCTCGAAGTCAAATTTGCTTGCTTTTTAACAATGCTTATGTTATAATATACAAGCATTTGAAAAGAGGGCTTGAAGTATGGAAAAAGAAATTTTAACATTTATAGACACTAAATTTGAAGAAGGTACAACTACAGCACAAATTAAAAATTGTAGAAATTTTGCAGTATATTTAGATTCATTTTGTATAAGATTAACCATGAAATCAGCAATGAATTTATTAAATAAATCATCTAAATTAAAAGAAATGGCTGTAGTAATTGATAGAATAACTCAAAATGGTGATGATGATTTACTTAAAAATGAAAGCATAGCAACATTAATATCAGCATATAACATGATGGTAGAACAAGAAAAAGAAAATAGTGAAGAAGATACAAACGAAGAACTAAATGATGAATCATTTGAAAGACAAATATATAATTGTGAAGATATAGTTAAAATGTATCTTCAAGAAATAGGAACATCAAAAATATTAAGTATAGAAGAAGAAAAAGCTCTTGGAAAAAGAATAGTTGAAGGGGACGAAACAGCTAAAAAAGAATTAATTGAAAATAATTTAAAATTAGTTGTGTCTGTTGCTAAAAGATATATAAATAATAAATCTCAATTAACTCTTTTAGATTTAATTCAAGAAGGTAATATTGGACTTATAAGGGCAGTAGAGAAATATGATTATACTTTGGGATATAAATTCAGTACTTATGCTACATGGTGGATAAGACAATCAATTACAAGAGCAATTGCAGATAATGGAAGAACAATAAGAATACCAGTGCATATGGTTGAAGGCATTAGAAAAATGGTAAAGATTGAAAATGAATTTGCATTAAAAGAAGGAAGAGAACCTACTACCAAAGAATTAGCTGATATCCTAGGCATAAGTGAAAATGCAGTTTTAGAAAGAAAAACTAGTCGAAATCCAATAGTATCTTTAAATGAATTAATAGGAGAAGATCAAGACACAGAATTATTGAGTTCAATAGAAGATCCTGAAAGATTTGATTTAGACTATATAGAAAGAGATAACTATAGTTCATTTAGTAATATAGTATTTAATAATTCAAATTTAACCGAAAGAGAAAAAGAAGTTATATCATTAAGATTTGGATTTATGGGAAAAAGATATACACTTGAAGAAATTGGAGAAATGTTTGGACTTACACGAGAAAGAATAAGACAAATAGAAGCTAAAGCATTAAGAAAATTAGGACACGATAGAAAAGTTAAAGAATTTAATGAAAAAGGAACAACAAGAAAACTTTTAAGATAGGTTTAATATGAATAAAATAGAACAAGAAAAAAGTGAAAGTGTAATAAGTTATTATTATGATGATATTAATTTATATGATGTTCCAACATTTGAAGAAGAACAAGAACTATTTAAAAGAATTAGAAATGGCGATATTGAAGCTAGAAATGAAATTATCGTAAGAAATTTAAGATTTGTAGTAAGCATAGCTAGACAATTTATAAATGCAAATGAAACATTACCATTTCCAGATTTAATACAAGAAGGTAATCTTGGACTTATAGAAGCAGTAAATAATTTTGATTATACACTTGGATATAGATTTAATACTTATTCTGCATATTGGATAAAAAGTTATATCATTATGGGAATAGTTAATAAATCAAGAATAATAAGAATACCATGTCATTTACACTATGATATTTTTAAAGCAAGAAAAATCGCATCGCAATTGCAAAAACAAGGAATTGAGCCAACTAGTGAATTACTTGCAGAAGAATTAGGAAAGACTGCAAAAGAAATAGATGAATCAATAAAATATAACTTCGATGTATCATCATTAGATAAAATATTAATGCATGAAAATGTAGATGATTCTTTTTATAGGAATGAAAGCTTATATGAATCAAAATATAGTGAAGAATGTTTAATGGATAAAATATTTTATGAATGTTTAATAAATGATATAAAATCCTCTGGTGCATTAACTGATAGAGAAAAATTTATATTAATTCATAGATATAATTTAGATGGGAATGGAATAAAAACTAAAACTGAAATTAGCAAACAATTAGACATATCACGTGAAAGAGTAAGACAAATAGAAAAAAGAGCCTTAGAAAAGTTAAGAGAAGATAAACATATTAGTGAATATAATTTGAGATTAACTAAGTAGGAACTAAATAGGAAATGTTGTAATTTCCTATTTAGTTTGATAAAATATTGCTTATGGAAAGAGATAAAATTAAAAATTTTTGTATAATAGCGCATATAGATCATGGAAAAAGTACTCTTGCTGATAGAATACTTGATATTTGTCATGCAGTAACAGAAAGAGAAAAGAAAGACCAAATACTTGATTCAATGGATCTTGAACGTGAACGTGGTATTACTATTAAATTAAATGCAGTAGAACTTAAATATAAAGGCTACACTCTTCATTTAATAGATACTCCAGGTCATGTAGATTTTAGTTATGAAGTAAGTAGAAGTCTTGCTGCATGTGAAGGAGCAATACTTGTAGTTGATGCAACACAAGGTATAGAAGCACAAACACTTGCAAATCTTTATCTAGCACTAGATGCAAATCTTAAATTAATACCAGTTATTAATAAAATAGATTTACCTAATGCTGACCCTGAAAGAGTAAAAGATGAACTAGTTAACACAATTGGATTTGATAGAGATGAAATAATATGTTGTTCTGGTAAAACAGGAGAAGGCGTAGAAGAACTACTTGACGCTGTAATAGAAAGAATACCATCTCCAACAAGTAATAGTAATAAATTAAGAGCACTTATCTTTGATAGTTATTTTGATCCATACAAAGGTGTAATAATATTAATTAGAATAATGGATGGAAAAGTAAAAGTAGGAGATAAAATAAGATTTATCAATAGTGATGCAGTATACGAAGTATTAGAACTAGGTAAACATACACCACATGAAGTAAAGAAAACAGAACTTTCTAGTGGTGAAGTAGGATTTTTAAGCGCTTCAATAAAAAGTATTACTGAAGTAGAAGTAGGTGATACAATATGTTTAGATGGAGAAACAGTAGAAGCACTTCCTGGATATAAACATGTAGTACCTATGGTATATAGTGGTATTTATCCAATAGATAGTTCAAAATATAATCAATTGAAAGAAGCATTACTAAAACTTAAACTTAGTGATGCAGCACTTTGCTTTGAACCAGAAACATCGGTAGCATTAGGCTTTGGTTTTAGATGTGGATTTCTAGGACTACTTCATATGGAGATAATAGAAGAAAGAATAGAAAGAGAATTCAATATAGATATTATCGCAACAAGTCCATCAGTTATATACGAAGTAATTAAAACAGACAATGAAAAAGTAATGATAGATTCACCATCAAAAATGCCAGATCCAGCAAAAGTATCAAAAATACTAGAACCATTTGTTAAAGCAAATATATATGTTCCAAGTGAATATGTAGGTTCTATAATGGAATTATGTCAAGATAAAAGAGGCATATATAAAAATATGTCTTACATAGATAGTACAAGAGTTAATATTACATATGATTTACCACTTGCTGAAATAGTATATGATTTCTTTGATAAATTAAAAAGTTATACAAAAGGATATGCATCATTTGATTATGAATTCATTGGTAATTATGAAAGTAAACTTGTTAAAATGGATATACTTCTAAATGGTGAAATAGTAGATGCACTTAGTACAATAGTACATAAAGATTTTGCATATAAACGTGGTAAAGTAATATGTGAAAACCTAAAGAAAATAATACCAAGACAAATGTTTCAAGTACCAATACAAGCATGTATAGGAAGTAAAGTAATCGCAAGAGAAGACATAAGTGCAATGAAAAAGAATGTCCTTGCTAAATGTTATGGTGGAGACGTATCAAGAAAAAGAAAACTTTTAGAAAAACAAAAAGAAGGTAAAAAGAGAATGAAACAAGTAGGTAGTGTATCAATACCTCAAGAAGCATTCTTAACTATACTTCGTACAGATTCAATTAATGATGATTAATGAAAGAAAGTTAAAGTATCATTGTAAGAATCATTTCTTACATCTACTTCATCACTTTCTTTTTTTATAGTGCTCTCTATCTTTGAATCATTTTTAAATAAACTTTTCTCATGAGTAACATATGGCCTTACTTCTTTATAAACTGGAATTATCTTACGAACCACACCTAAAGTCTTATTAGTACTAGAAACAATACTTGATAATTTAATGCCCTTTAATAAACCAACCAAATTACTATTCATATCATTCACCTATAATATTATATTTACAAGAGATAAAAAAAGTTAAAAAATATATTTTTATTTTAATTTTAATATGATATAATCTATATTAGTAGAATAAGAAGGAATGATTTATGGCTAATTATAAAGACAAAAAAGTCAAAACTAAAGCACCAAAACCCGCTAAAGTTAAAGCTAAAAATACAAAACCACATATTAATCCTATTAAATTTATAAATAATGAAATAACTGCTCTTATTAAAGCAATTGGGATGGGAATATTTGGTTTCTTTGATGCTATAATTTCATTTATAGTTTCTTTTACGGTATATACATTTTGGGGCATAAAAAATATAGTATTATTCTTTTGGAACCTATGTTTTAAGATAATATTT
Organism: uncultured Bacilli bacterium; assembly: GCA_934102215.1. GTDB lineage: Bacteria > Bacillota_I > Bacilli_A > RF39 > UBA660 > CAG-1000. Next base: position 46,596 of record CAKOSH010000003.1, on the reverse strand, counting down.
GGTGAAATATATATTATGCTATATTCTTGTTATAGTGGATTTATTTATATATTTGGAACCATATTTGTAGATTTGCCTTTATATTTATATGATAAAACAAGTAAAGTAGTATACAAATACTATAAAAAATATAAAGATTATCAAGAAAAACAAAAGGCTTTAAAAGCAGCAAAAACAGAAAGTGGAAAATCTCTTACTAAAACAATTGCTGATTATATAACTGAAAAATATAATAACTTATCATTCGTTAAAGAAGCAAGAGCAAAGAAAGAAGCAAGTCTTGTTGTATTAACACTTGATCCAAATGGTGCTGATGCTGTTAAAAGTGCAACAAAACAAACATATAGATATTTAATTAGAAATAAAGAAGGAAAACTTATTAAAGGATATTTCCCAGCATTTTCAAAAATGGATGTATATTCATATCTTACTGATGAAGGATATATAGTTTATGAAATAGTAACTAGTCCAATGATTAATTTCCTTCATGCTGAAGCAACTGCTTTCAAACAAAAAATGAGAATTAAAGATTTAGTATTCTGGATAACTCAATTATCAACTTATATAAGAGCAGGTATAGCACTAGCAGATGCAGTTAAAATATTAGCAAAACAAGATAAAAGAAGAAGATATAAACCTGTTTATGAAGCACTTATATATGAACTTACAATGGGAGAAAGTTTCAGTGATGCATTAAAAAAACAAGGAAATGTATTCCCAGCACTATTAGTTAATATGATTAAATCAGCAGAATTAATAGGCAATATAGAAGATACACTTGATGAAATGGCTGAATATTATCAAGAAGTAGAAGATACAAAAAGAGCTGTTGTTAGTGCTATGGCATATCCATGCGTAGTATTACTTTTCGCAATAGGAATAGTTATATTCATGCTTACATATATAGTTCCACAATTTGTTGGTATTTATGAATCAATGCATGCAGATCTTAATATAGTAACAGTAATTACATTAAATATATCAGCATTTTTAAGAACACAATATGGAAAGATAATAATAGTTTTAGTAACAGTAATAGCATTATATATATATTTATACAAGAATGTTAAAGCATTTAGAACATTCATGCAAACAATATTTATGAAACTTCCTGTAGTTGGAAATATCATAATATATAAAGAAATGTCATTATTTGCTCGTACATTTGCAACACTTCAAAAGAATAATGTACTTTTAACAGATAGTATTGACATTTTAGCTAAAATAACTAATAATGAAATATATAAATCAATAATGGATAGAACAATAAATAACCTAATTAAAGGTGAAAAAATGAGTGAATCATTTAAAGATAATTGGGCTATTCCAGATGTAGCATATTATATGATTTTAACAGGTGAATCAACTGGTGAACTTGCTAATATGTTACAAAAAATAGGAGAGTATTATCAAAAACTAGAAAAGAATAGTGTTAATATGATAAAGACATTTATAGAACCAGTATTAATAGTATTCTTAGCAGTAATAGTAGGATTTATTCTTATCGCAGTAGTAGTACCAATGTTTGGAATTTATAAAACAATTGGATAAGCAGGAGGTTTAATATAATGGAAATATTTACTTATATATATTTAACAATAATCGGAGCAATAATGGGTAGCTTTTTAGGATGTATGGGATATAGAATACCAAACAAAGTAAAAACTACCTATCCAAATAGCTTCTGTAATGAATGTAAAAAACCACTTAAATGGTATATGAATATACCAATAATATCATATATAGCACTAGGTGGAAAATGTGCATATTGTCATAAACCAATAAACTTTATTTATCCATTCGTAGAAATCGCATGTGCATTATTATTCTTATGCAATTATGTAACATTTGGTTTTACAATGAATTTCTTCATAAGTACAATTATCACATGTGCATTAATGGTAACAATAATTAGTGACTTCTTATACTTTTATATTTCAGATAGAGTATTGATATTATCTGGGTTAGCAATAGTAATAACATTACTTATATTTGAAACACCAGAAGTTGTATTTAAACATATAATTGCTGCAGCTATAATATTTATACTTATGTATTTAATAAAATTACTTGGAAATGCAATATTCAAAAAAGAATCTCTTGGGGATGGAGATATAAAATTAATGGGTATAGTTGGTTTATCAATTGGTATAATGAATAGCTTAGTAGCACTTTTTATAGCATCAGTAGTAGGCTTACTATTTTCATGCATAATAACAAAAAAGAATAAAGAAGGAATAATTCCATTTGGACCATTTCTTTTAATAGGAGCACTAATTACATTATACTTTAGTGATATAATAGCACAATTCTTACAAGCATATTTTTAGTACTAGCAATAGTACTTTTCTTTTGAAATGACATTGAAAATATTTACTAAAAACTCGACATAATTCATCTTGATAAAAATGTAATATTTTGTTATAATTTAGTAATGAATAAAATAGATAAAATGATAAAAAAATATATGTATGGAATTATAATACTTTTAATAATAAGTATTATTTTAGGCATAACTTATTCTAATTACATTGTTACTTCAAATAATCATAAGGCAGCAGAAATTTATATTGGACAATTAAAGTATTTGGTGGAAATAAATGGGAATAATTCTAATACATTATCAGTACCATCAGGTGAAACAATTATAGATGTAAAAATCAATAATTTAAATTCGGTTGACACTTATTATAAGTTACTTTATTTAAAGAATTCTAACTTAAGCATTAAATATTATGAATCAGCTTATGAATTAGATGATACAAATAACATCACTATAATATATGATAAACCAAATAGTTCAATAATAAGCAATAATTCAAATAATATAAAATTAAAGATAATAAATAGTAGTACATCATCACAAAATCTTACCTTAAGTGTAAAAGGTGGATATATAACAAATACAGTGAATGATATAATAACACCATCTACACATAGTGAGATAACTTTAGCAGATACAAGTGCAAATACATATTTTTGCAAGACAAATGATTCATTAACACAAGGAGCGGAATATATAAATGGACAATTTATATATAAATATAGGCAAGATGGACAATTTAATTCAACCTCAACAGCTCGTACTAACTTATGGAAAAATATTGATAGTGATGGTTGGGGAGTACAATTAAATGATAAATCAAGTACTGAAGCAGTAACAAGTAAATTATGTACATATATAAATAACAAAGCAACTATATCAATGAGTAATATATTTACAAAAAGTCGTTCTAGCAGTATAGATCTAACAAATTTTAACACTCAAAATATTATTGATATGAGTTTTTCATTTAGTAATATTTCAGGAAAAATAACTGGATTAGATAATTTGAATACAAAAAATGTTACTAATATGAATGCTATGTTTAATACATGTCCTGCTACAACATTAGACTTAAGCAGTTTTGATACAAGTAATGTAACAAACATGAAAGCAATGTTTAATGCTGCTGCAAATCTTACAACTATTTATGTAAGTAATAAATTTACAACAAATAATGTTACATCGAGTAATAGTATGTTCACAAGATGTAAAAAATTAGTAGGAGGTATGGGAACAACGTTTGATTCTACTAGTGAGCTTGATAAAACATATGCTCGAATAGATGGCGGAGAATCTAATCCTGGATATTTTACTGATATTGCTGATAAACCATCAACATTTGGAACAGATGATTGGGCTACAATTGTAAGTTCTGTTAGGGAAGGTAATACTCGTGGATACAAAGTGGGTGAAACAAAAGAAATAGATTTAGGCACAACATATGGAACACACACAATAAGAGTTGCAAACACTTCAACTCCAAATGAATGTAGCACATCAGGATTCTCACAAACAGCCTGTGGATTTGTGTTAGAGTTTGCTGATATAATTACAACTCGTACTATGAACGACACAAATACGAATTCAGGTGGCTGGCCAGCAACCTCAATGAGAACATTCTTAAACAATGATGTATACAACTCACTACCAACGAATTTAAAGAATGGAATCATAGATACAACAACAGTATCAGGTCATGGAGGATTGGATACTACAAATTTTACATCTATCGATAAATTATACTTATTAACGTCAAAAGAAATATATATAGATTTTTCTGTTGAAGATGATACAGCAAAAGATTTAACAAGAACACTAGATTATTATACAACACAAGGGGTAACCATTAGTAACGGTGGAGCAATAAAGAAAAACGGAACTAGTGCTTCATTTTGGTGGCTTCGTACAGCAGATAATGACACCGAAGATAAATTCTTTTTTGTAAATAGTCGTGGTCGATATGGTTATAACATTGCTAGTTATGAAACTGGCGTTTCCCCAGCTTTCTGCATTGGCTAATCCAAAACCCTCTTTACAACACAAAATCATAGTGCTATAATGTATTTATTCAAAACAAGGGATGAAGACGATATATAATTAAAGTTTATAGAGAACTAGTGCTTGGTGGAAACTAGTAACCATATTATATATAGATCACTTCTGATGTTATCTATGGATAAGATAGATACGCGTAATTGCGTTAAAATAATGAAGTAAATAAAGGGATGGTACCGTCATAATGACTCCTTGTACTATTCCTTTTTATTTTGAAGGAGGAGAAATGAAAAAGTTTGAGAATTTAGAAAAAGGAACAGTAAATGAAGTAGAAGAAAAACAAATACTTAAATGGAAAGAAATGGATATTTTAAATAAGACTATCGAAAATAGAAAAGACCGTGAAAACTTTGTTTTCTATGATGGACCTGCTTATGCGAATGGTTTTCCAGGAGTACATCATATGCTTGCTAAAATATTAAAAGATGCAGTGTGTAAGTACAAAACAATGAAAGGATTCAAGGTAGATAGAAAAGTAGGATGGGATACTCATGGTCTTCCAACTGAAGTTAATGTTGAAAAACTACTTGGGTTCAAAGATAAAAAAGATATTGAAGAATATGGTGTAGAAAAGTTTAATGCTGAATGTAAGAGAAATGTTAGAATGAATGAAAAAGAATTTGTTCGTTTAACTGATAGAATGGGTCAATTCATTGATACTGATAATGCTTATATTACATTTAAAAATGAATATATTGAAAGTGAATGGTGGATCTTAAAGCAATTCTTTGATGCAGGACTTGTATACCATAGTCATAAGATTCTTCCATATTGCCCTAGATGTGGTACAGAACTATCTACTCATGAAGTAGCGGAAGGTTATAAAGAAATAGATGTTAATTCAGTAATTGTTCCATTTAAAATAAAAAATAGTGATGAATACTTTTTAGTATGGACAACAACTCCATGGACTTTAATTGCTAATGTAGCACTTTGTGTTAATCCTGATGAAGAATACGTTAAAGTTGAAAGCATGGGATATAAGTTTATACTTGCTCATGCATTATGTGATAAGGTTCTAGGTGAAGATTATAAAGTTCTTGAAACATTTAAGGGTAAAGACCTTGAAAATACTGAATATGAACAATTAATGCCATTCTTAAAACCAGAAGGTAAAGCATTCTATGTAACATGTGATAATTATGTTACTATGGATGATGGTACTGGTGTTGTACATATCGCTCCTGCTTATGGTGCTGATGATAACAATGTATGTAGAAGATATAATATTCCAATGTTAAATCCTGTTGATTTAAGTGGATGCTATACAGAAGGCCCATGGAAAGGTAGACATGTAACTGATAGTGAGCTTGAAATAGAAATAATTAAATGGTTAAAAGAAAATGATAAATTATTTAAAAAGATTAAGATAAGTCATAATTATCCTCATTGTTGGAGATGTAAGAGTCCACTTATTTATATGGCTAAACCTGCTTGGTATATTAAAGTTAGTGAATATAGAGATAAGATGGTTGAAGCAAATAAACAAGTTAATTGGTATCCAGATTATGTAGGAGAAAAGAGATTTGGAAATTGGCTTCTTAATGCTCAAGACTGGGGAATCTCAAGAAGTAGATATTGGGGCTGTCCAATCCCTCTTTGGACTTGTGAATGTGGTCATATGGAAATGATAGGTTCTATAGATGAAGTTGTAAATAAATCTATTGAAAAGATAAACCATGATATAGATTTACATAAACCATATGTAGATAATGTACATATTAAATGTGAAAAATGTGGTAAAGCTATGAATCGTATTCCTGATGTAATAGATGTATGGTTTGATAGTGGTGCTGTTCCATTTGCTCAATATCATTATCCATTTGAAAATAAAGAATACTTTGAAACACATTTTCCAGCTGATTTTATTGCTGAAGGACTTGATCAAACAAGAGGATGGTTCTATTCATTAATGGCAATATCAGTATTCTTAACAGGTAAAGCACCTTATAAAAATGTACTTGTTAATGATTTATTACTTGATAAGAATGGTCAAAAGATGCATAAATCAAAAGGTAATGCAGTTGAACCATTTACTATTATAGAAAAATATGGTGCTGATGCAGTACGTTGGTATATGCTATATACTAGTCCAGTATGGACTCCACTTAAATTTGATGAAGATGGTGTTAAAGATGTAAGTTCTAAATTTATAAATACACTTAAAAATACATATACATTCTTTGAAATGTATGCTAATACTGATAATGTTGATCCAAGAGAATTTGAGGTAACGTATGAAAACCTTGAAGATATAGATAAATGGTTACTTTCTAAATACAATAATTTAGTAAAAGCTGTAACTTTTAATATGGATAAATATGATTTAAATAAAGTAGTACATTTAATACAAGACTTTGTATGTGATGATTTAAGTAATTGGTATATAAGACGTAATAGACGTAGATTCTGGGGAAGTGAACTTGATAATTCCAAGAAAGCAGTATATAAAACTACTTATGAAGTTTTAGTTGGTTTATGCAAGATGATTTGTCCTATCGCGCCATTTATAAGTGAAGAAATATATACTAAACTTAGAGATGAAGAATCAGTTAACTTAAGTGATTATCCAGTATGTGATGAAAGTATGATTAATGAATCACTTGAAGAAAAAATGGATTTAGTAATTGAATTAATTAGTTATGCTAGAAATATTCGTGAAGAAGCTAAAATTAAAGTTCGTCAACCAATAAGTGAAGTTATATTTGAAGAAAAATATAAAGAAAAAATAGGTGAATTTGAAAGTCTATTTAAAGAGGAACTTAATGTTAAAAATGTTAACTGGACTAATGATTTATCTAAGTATTTAACTATTACATACAAACCTAACTTTAAAGAAGTAGGTAAGGTATTTGGAAGTGATATTAAAGCATTTGGTGAATACTTAAGTAATATTACTGAAGATGATAGTAAGAAACTTGAAAGTGGTGAACTTACTATTAAATTAAATGATAAAGAATATGAAGTAACACCTAATTATGTAATTAAAACAATTAATTCTAAAGATGGATATAAAGCGGTAATGTTAAATTATAAAACTGTTATTATAAATACTACTTTAGATAAAGATTTAATAAATGAAGGTATTGCAAGAGAAATAGTTTCAAAAGTACAAAATTTAAGAAAAACAAGTGGATTTGATATTGCTGATAGAATAGATATGATATATAATGCTTCAAAAGAAGTAGTTGATGCGATTAATGAATTCAAAGAATATATCATGGATGAAGTACTTGCTTTAACTTTAGAAGAAAGTGATATGGCTGAAACTGAATTTAAGATAAATGATTATGATATGAAAGTATCAATTAAACAAGTAAAATAATGGCTCATTTGAGTCATTTTTGCTTGGGATATTTTAGACTTTCTAAAATATAGAAATTATGATAGTATATTTATTAAATATTATTTGCATTGAAGGAGACATTATGGCTATTTATACAAGAACACTATCTAAAATTGATATTGATTTTAGAAAATTAAGGCGTATTAATGAGGATATGGTAACAAATGCTTATTTATATCAATATAGAGACATGATTATAAAACGTTATTGGGCATTGACAGAATATTCTATATGTGAGCAAGTTTTTGATACATTGTGCAAAATTGATAGTAATAATTTTATTAAATTATATGAATTATTTACTATTATAAGTGATGAAGAATATGAACAAATATATAAATTATATTTAAGTGGAAAAAGATATTTTACTAAAGATGGCTATACTGCTAAATACTATGAAGGTTGTTCATTAAATCCAATTTTAGAAAGTTCAAATTATTTGATAGATAACATTGAAAGAATAAGAGAACTTGTTAATACATTTTCTAATGCACATATAATGATGCAAGATACAGGATTTAAGAATGTTATTATACAAGAAAAAAACATAGTAATTATTGATCCTGATTATTATAGAATATCTAATGCAAAAATAAGTAAGATTAGAGAACATAATTATAAAGAGATATTAATTCTAATTAGAACTATTTTTGAATATTATAGTAATAATAGAAGTAATGTTGATAGATATTTTGATAAACTACAGGAATGTGATTCTAAAGATGCACTAGATGAAATAGAGAAAAGTCTTAAAAGAGTAAGGGAACCAATAGATATTATTAAATGAAGTTTGTTTATATAGAAAATTGCAAGTAAAAAATACTTGTTTTTGTTTGGAAAAAATTATATACTTATTATAGTAGGTGAGAATATGAAAAAGGTAATAACATTTCTATTAATATTTTTTATAGGAATAATTGGGGTAAGTGCTAAAGATTTTAATTCATTTGCTTGTGATTATAATTTAACTTATAGTTCTCAAGGTGATAATGGTATAACTAATATGTTTGATTATGGCAAAGTTCAAATTCAAGTTAACAACTACAATAGTGATGATCCAAAAGTAACAATATATTATACAAATAAAAATGGAAAATTAGTCGAGTATGATGGTCCAACATATGATTATCAGGGTGAAAATGATACTGGTATGTTAATGAGATTTTTTACAACAAATAAAAAGAAAGAGTTTGTAAATAATTTTAAGAATAATTCTCAAACATGTCCAGAATTATATACTAATTTTTTATCAAGTATAAATTCAGTGGATGTTGAATTACATCCAGTTGAGCCAGATTTGACAGGTACATATTGGGCTAATGGTTCAAATAAATTATTGTTATATGATGAAGCAACTGGAGAATGGAAAAATAAGGATGATTTTTATAAGGATGATAATGTAGAAGTAAAAGAACCTAGAGTATGTGAATATACAATGCAATTTGATCTTTTTCCTCAAAAGGTTGCAATTAAATTAGTTACTAATTATGAAGTGGGAACAAATAAAGAATCATATGAATTTATTATTAACGGAAACAAAGCAAGTTTTAGTGATTTAAATTCAGAACAAGCAGTATCCATGGGTACTGGAACTGGAGCATTAGTAAGAGTAAGCGCAGATCAATTAAAAAAATTATATTCTGGTAATGAATGTCCTGCTAAAAATGAACTATTCAGTTATTTGGATGGAAATGGCGTTTATAACGTAACAACTGATGAAGATGAAGCTAAAGACAATGGAATGGCAGGAAGGTATGATGAAGCAGGAGATGCTTTTCCAACTACAAGTGGTAATAGTAACCTAGGCGCAGGATTAAAACCACCAACACAAGTAGGATTTGGAGAAGGCGGAGACTCATGTAGTGAAGTACTTGGCTCAACACTAACAGCACTTGTAAAAGAAGCAGTAAAATGGGTAAGAATAGCCGGTGCGATAATAGCAATAGTAAATGGTATGTTAAAACTTATACCAGCAATAATGTCAAAAGATGCAGAAGCGCTTAATAAAGCGTTTAGAACGTGTATAATAATGGCAATAATATTAGTATTTTGTGTACTATTTGATTGGCTACTTGGCTTAATTGGAAGCATATTTAAATGGGATGTTTCTTGCGTTATATAAATATATAAAATAAAAGAGTTCACATTTGTGAACTTTTTAAATGTCATTAAATAGTATTGGATTAGAATCAAGATCATCAATAATATCTTCTAATTCTTCATTTCTAAGTCTTTTATTAATATATTTTTCTATATCAATATAGTCAATATTTAATATATATGGATTAGAATCAAATAAAATATTTAATAATGTAAATCCATATGATTTAAGCTTAGTTATAAGTTTCAATATAGATTCAGTAGGAGTAATTAAAAATTCAGGATTACTTCCAATTATATTTGATATTTCTGTATCTGTACATCCTACCATTTTTAATATTGCTTCTTTTTCTATAACTTCACTATCACTTATATTTATAATAGAAGGAACAATATCTAACATACATTTAATTGTATCTTCACATAAATCTAAATTATATATTTCTTTCATTATTCTTCACCTCATCATTGTAATTATACATATTTAATAAAGCTTCTTTACTAATACCATGTAATCTTTCAAATAACTTGTTATTATAAAACAATTTATATGAACTTTTTTCATCAATAACAATACCTTTTTCTGTTAAAAATTTATATCTAGCATATACCAAATTAAGACTTAGCATTAACTTAATAGGTTTCATTGCTATAAAATTATGTATTCCAATAGAATTATAGTATTTTAATTTTTCTCTTAAACTATCTATTGAATAAGCCATGACAGCAGGAATTACTTCAAATATATATAATATCTCTTCATATGTATAACCATATTCTAAAAATATATTTATTTTATTTTTAATGTTATCTATTGATATACTAAGTACTGATGGAAATATTTTTATCATTTGGATAACTTCTTCTCTTGTAAAGCCTAGTAATATCATATCTTCTATTTTAGTTTTAATATTATCTATTGAATAGCAAAATATTGTAGGTAATCTTTTAGACATCTTAATTATGTCTTTATTACTGTAACCAAGTGTTCTAAAGGTATCTATTTTAGCATTAATATTTTCTATAGACATGCAAAGTATTATAGGATATTTTAACATTAATGCACGTAATTCCTCTTTTGTAAATCCCATTTCAAAAAAATTACTAATTTTATCATTTATTGAATTTGGAGATAAGTCAGCAAGAGTAGGGCTCTTTTTTAACATTTTTATTGCTTCTTCTTCTTTATAACCAAGTAGTATTAAATAGTTTATCATTCCATAGTATTTTGTAAACATAGTTTCTTCTAATGGTTTAGTAGTCCTACTATTTTGAACTCTTTTATTATTATTTTTATATGGATATTTTTTAATTAATTCTTCACTAGATATATTATATTGTTTTTGAAAATGTTTACTACGTCTAAATAATTTACTATAACTATTTTCATCAATAGTTATTCCTTTTTCCTTTAAAAACATATATCTTGCATATACTAAACTTAAACTTGTTATTAAATGATTTGTATCTTTTATAAATACATTATGTAATCCAATACTATTATAAAATTCTATTTTTTCTTTTATATATTCTAATGATATATTAAGAATTGCTGGATGATTAACTATCATTATTTTTACTTCTTCATAAGTATATCCAAGACTTATCAAATTATCAATCTTAGCTTTTATGGTATCTATTTTATAACAATATATTTGAGGACATGTAGTAGTAATTGATACAATTTCATCTTTACTAAAGCCTAAATTTAATAAATAATTAAATTTATCTAAAATACTTTTATTTGAATATGTAGCTATAATATTAGTTTTTCTATTAATTTTTAATATATTTTCTATAGAATAACCAAGTGATAATAATATTTCAATTTTATCATTAGAATATCCCATATCATTTAATATTTTATATTCTTCTTTCATCTTTGATTCCTTTTTTATATTTATATCTTTTTATTAATTCTTCTTTTTCTATACCAAATCTATCATAAAATTGTTTATTACTATGAAATAATTTAGAATAATTACTTGCATCAATAATAATACCTATATCTTTATAAAACATATATCTAGCATAAGCAAGATCTAAACTCATCATTAATTTTTTAGGATATTTAATAAATAAATCATGAAGACCAATTAAATTATAAAATTCTATCTTATCTATTATATTTTCAATTGTATAGCCAAATAGAGAAGGTAAATTTTTCATCATGAATATTACTTCATCATAAGAATAACCTAGTTTAACAATACTACCTATTTTATTTTTAATATTATTTATTTTAAGTCCAAGTACTGATGGAAATGATTTGATTATATTTATAACATCTTCTTTTGTAAATCCAAGACTTATTAAATCATTTATCTTATTTATAATATTATCCATTGATATGCATAATATAGTAGGCATTTTTTTAATCATAAATAATACTTCTTTATATGTAAATCCTATATTAATTAAATCATTTATTCTTTTATTAAAACTATCTTTATGAACACAAAGTAATGCTGGAAATCTCTTAAGTAAACTAATTATTTCATTATGACTAAATCCTATATCATTTAAATTCTTTATTTTATCATTTAGTGAATCAATTGATAAATCTACTATAGTAGGATTTCTTTTAAGAATAAAATTAGCTTCTTTTAAGGTAAGTCCAATAGATACAAGATAATTAGACATTTTATCGTATTTAAATGATACTTTATCTTTAGAATTATCTTTATTATGTAATATTTCACTATTACAATATCTTTTTAATAATTCTTCTTTTGATATTTTATATCTTCTTTCAAAATCCTTATTTTTAATAAATAGTAGAGCATAATTACTTCTATCAATATTGATACCTATATCTCTATAAAACATATATCTTGAATATATAATACTTAAACTTATCATAAGTTCTTTAGTATCACTAATTACTATATCACTAAGATTAATGCTTTTATAAAATTCTATTTTACCCTGTAAATTCCCTATAGACATACTAAGTATTGATGGATAATTTTTAATCATATCTCTAACGTTAGATAATGTATATCCAAAAGACATAATGTATTTAATTTTATCATCTATACGTTTTATAGAATAACTACATATAACAGGAAATAATTTAGCAATGTGTATAACTTCTTCCATAGTAAATCCAAGTGACAATATATATTTAACTTTATCATTAACTTTATCAGTTGAAAGAGTAAATATTTGAGGACATATTCTAGTCATTTTAATAACATCATCATATGTAAAACCAAGTTTAAGTAAATTATCTATTTTATTTCTAATACTAGATATTGGGTTAGTTAAGAATACAGATGTTCTTCTTACCATAAATCTTATATCATCAGTAGTATATCCAAGTGATAAGATATCATTTAATTTATCTTTATCAATATTAGTATGACTTAATTCATTATATAATTTTTCCATACAACTAATCCTCTTTTAATTTCATCTCTTTATTTTGTCTTTTATCATAATCATACATCTCTAAAAGAGTTTCATTAGAAACAGAATACATTTGCTTAAATTGACTATTATTTATAAATAATTTTTCAGGATGAACACTATTAATGTATACACCATGACTTCTAAAAAACATATATCTAGCATATGCAAGTCTAACACTCATTATTAAATATAAAGGCTTCCTAATAATAACATCATGAAAACCAATTGAATCATAGAATTGAACTTTAGAATTAATATTTTCAATACTAAGACTTAATAATGGAGGATATCTTTTAACCATAAAAATTACTTCTTCTTTTGTAAATCCAAGAGATATAATACAATTAAATTTATTAATTATGTTATCTGTTGAAACAGTTAATGCTTGAGGATATTTTAAAATAATACTCAATGTTTCTTCTTTGTTGAATCCTAGTTCTAAGAATAATTTTATTTTAGAAATAATATTTTCAACTGATAATGTTAGTATAACTGGGGAAACTTTACTCATCTTAATAATATTTTTATCTGTAAAACCAATAGCATTTAAATCACTAATTTTTCTTTTAATATTTTTTGTTGTTAAATTAGCTACTGTACTACTTTTTTCATACATTTTAATAATATCATCATAAGTAAAACCAAATGATAATAAATATTTTGTTCTTTCATTACTTGTTATAACACTTTTCTTCATATAACCCCTTCATCTTTAAAAACGGCTATATTATACCAAAAAAGTGATTTAAAGTCAATGAAACTTATACTCCATTATTCTTTATAAATTCACGTAACATTTTTATTAAGGCTCTTTTTTCTATTCTTGAAACATAACTTCTTGATATATGTAATTTTTTAGATATTTCTTTTTGTGTTTTTTCTTCTTCATTTAAAAGACCATACCTCATTTTTATTATTTCTAGTTCTCTTTTATTAAGTACATTTAAATATTTAGATAGGTTTCTTATATTATCTTTAAATTCAATAGTACTTTCTATACTTATACTGTTTTCTTTTAAAACATCCATGAGTGTAATATCTCCACCATCTTTATCATGGCCAATAATGTCTTCAAGACTTATGTTGTTATTATATTTTTTATTACTTCTAAAGTACATTAATATCTCATTTGCAATTGTCACCTAATGGAAACTCAGTCATCTTAGCAGATTCTCTTGTTCCTGTTAGATTAAGTATCAAGTTTTCACCATCACTGTATGCAGATGATATTACTAATTTTATAAGCGTTCTCTTTTGTAATAAATCTAATTCATCAAATCTATTGAAATATGAGTCAATTATATCAAGAACTATTTTAGCATTTTCTGAATCGTCAATAATTGATGTTTTATCAATATTTAATTTTTTAACTTGTTTTTCAAGTTCAACATTAGCACTTTTAAGTTTTTGTATTTCCTTTGCTAAATCTTGTACTATATCTGCAGGAACGATTTTGATTTTATCAATTAGTGAAGCAATGTCTTTTTCGTTTTTTTTGATTTCATTAGTTAGAGTATATAATTCATTTGATTTAGTATCTAATTTATTTAATTTACCACTTGCAAGGTCTTTTAATGCTTGATAGTATTCTCCTTTTGGATTTGCTAAACTTTTAATTACTTCAACTACTTTTTTATCGGCTTCATTTCCATTAAGGTTTTTATGATCACATTTGGTTCTTCTACTTTTATCTTTTAATTCACATAGGTAAGAGAATCTTAATTCACCATCAACTTCACTTTGATATAGTTTAGGTCTCATAAAACTGCCACAGTAACTACATCTAAGGGTTCCGGATAATAATGCATTATTAACAGCAGGTTTTCTAAATCTTCTATTAGCACCTAATGCAAGTAAATTTTGTACTTCAACATATTCTTTACCTGTCCAAAATCCTTTATGTTTTCCAATAGCAACAATCCATTCATTAATAGGATTATCATTTCTTCCTTTCTTTGTTAGTTGATTTGTCTTGTTATATACCATCAATCCGAATTTTCCATTGTAATCTTTTTTGTCGCCAACTACTAATGCACCTTTTTCAATGAAGTAGTCATAAGCATCAGCATCAGCCATTGAATAAACTGGATTAGATAATATATTAACTAGTGACCATCTAGTGAATTTTTTTCCGTTTTTAGTTTTTATGTTATTTTGAATAGTGTATGTTTCAAGTCCAGTTTGTGATTTTATTTCAAGATATTTATCTTTAAGTAAATTGATAATTAATTTTTCTTCTGGAAGTTCTTTTAATTTGAAGAGTTTCTTTTTTTTACCATCAACGGATAAGTTTTGTACTTCTTGAGATTTAAATCCAGTAGGGGGAGTACCTCCGAGCCATCTTCCAGTTTTTGCTAGTTCCATCATATTGTCTCTTATTCTTTCAGCTATAGTGTCTCTTTCAAGTTGTGCAAATACCGAACATATTAGCATCATTGCTTTTCCCATAGGTGAGGTAGTATCAAAATCTTCTCTTATTGAAACGAATCCAACATTAAATGCTTGTAATTCATTTATTAAATTACAAAAGTCGCCAACATTTCTACTAACTCTATCTAATCTGTAGCAAGTAACTGAAGCAACCTTATTTTCTCTGATTAAGTTCATCATCTTTTGAAAAGCAGGTCTATTTGTATTAGCACCAGTAAATCCTTCGTCTGTAAAAACTTTAATATCTTCCTCTTTCAAATCAGGATATTTAGCTAATAGTTTTTGTTTACACAAATCAACTTGATTTTCAACACTTTCTCCTTTTCCAGTGTATTTTGATTTACGACTATAAATAATATGCCATCTATTTAAATCTTTCATTATTTTCCTCCTTTAGAATTCAAAATAGTATGTGATACAATATTATTATATCACATAATGTCTTTATTTAATAATAAAATTAAAAAAAATAAAATAGACCTAATCGTAACTCTAATTTACTCTTATGTTTTTGTTGGTTTCTAATGTAAATTTACATTTTTTATGGTATAATTATATTTGGGAAGATCCTGGGGTGAGTTATGGGAAAGTTATATCTAACATGTGGTGATTTTATATTAAACTCTAATAATATGGACGCTATTGTAAATGCTCAAAATAAATATATGCAATACGGTAGTGGTATTTGTGGAGTGATTTGTAGAGCTTCTGGAAATGAATTAATAGAATATTGTCAAAATACTTATAAAGAATATATGGTTAATGGTGAGGTTAGAATTACACCCGGATTTAATTTACCTATGGATATAATACATGTTTTAGCACCTAAGTATTACGAGGAAACAGATCCTATTAACTCACTTATGGATTGCTATAACAACCTACTTTTAAGCATAAAAGAAAAGGGATATAAAAAAGTTTTAATTCCAAGTCTTGGAACTGGAGTTCATGGATATAAACATGAAGATGTAGTTAAGCCTTTAATTAATATTTTAATGGGATTTTGTAAAATGAATGATGTGGAAATATATTTAAACAATATGTTACCGATCCAAAAAGATATTTATCTTAAGTATTATTTACAGGTTAAAAATCTAGATATAAAAAATGATTTAAATAATAAAAGCATTGATGAAATAAAAAAATACTTAGGAGATAATAATTTACTAGAGAATGATATTATTTCTAAATATAATAACTTTGTTAAAGGATTAGATTTGTCAGAATTATGCTTGACTCAGAAATTATTATGTTTACAATATACGCTATATAACTTTGACTTGGATAGAGAACAATTTGATGTGCTAATTAATGAAATGTAAAAAGAAAAGGAAGTGTAAATATATGGATTCTATTGATTATTTAATAACAGCTCATGGTGTAATTGAAAGAGGAATGTTTTACAATTATATGCATGATTTAGGTTTTAAAGATAATATAAATTTTACAAGAGAATACATGGTAAACAATGATTATCCTTTTGGAGTTTGTTTGAAAAAGAAAAAATTAATGGTAATTGAAAGTGCAACTCAATGTTATTTAATGCAAGAAAATGATAAAGTGAAAAATGCTGAAGAATTTAAAAATATAATAAATTCGTTGAATTTGAAATAATGGTGGTGATATAGTGAATAATATAGAAAAGTTTAGAAAATTATTTCTTGAATTTGAAGTTGCTACAAGGAAAAAAGTAGGCAATGATAGATTAAATTTAGATGAATGTATTAAAGAACTGAAATCTAAAAGAATTAATCCGTATATAAGAGATGACAACTTCATTGATTTTTGCAGAAGATTAAGAAACATAAATTCTCATAATATAAATGATAATTATTATTTAATAACTGATGATACAATCACAAAATTAGAGAAAATTGTTGAAGAAGTAAAACATCCCTATAAAGTTTCGGATAAAGCGACATTAAATATTTATTCAAAAACCCTAAATGACTTTGTTTGGAATTCTATGAAAGATATGAACGAAAAGAGTTATACTCATATACCAATATATGATGAAACAAATAAGCATTTAGTAGGAATATTTAGTGAAAACTCATTATTTCAATATATTCTTGAAGATAAAATTATTGAAGTTGATAAGAATACTACATTTAATGATATTAAAAAATGTATAGATATTAAACTTGCTAAAGAAATAGTTAAGTTTGTTGCAAAAGATAATTTATATGATGATGTTGTAAATGAATTTATTAATGAATTTAAAAATAAAAATAAATTGTCTTGTGTAATGATTACTCAAAATGGTAAAGAAACAGAAAAAGTTATAGGAATTATTACATCTTGGGATATTATTGGAAGATAAGAATAGAGGTGAGATATAAATGAATGACTTATTATCATTAACTGATTTATTTAATAGATCAATATTTAGAATACCAGATTATCAAAGAGGGTATTCTTGGGGAGAATTACAATTAGAAGAATTTTGGAGTGATATTTTAAATTTGCTTCCAAACAGAGATCATTATACAGGTATGATTTCTTTAAAGAAATTAGATAGAGAATATACGAGTGATGAAAAGTGGAATGATGAAAGATGGCTTTTAGATAATTGGAATTATAATGCCTATCATGTTGTTGATGGACAGCAAAGACTTACTACTTTTATTATATTGATAAATGAAATTGTTTTATTTTATAAAAGAATTAATCCTGGTAAGGAAATGAATCAAATTTTTATTAATAGTATTCCACTTAATAAAATAGAAGAGGATTTTCTTGTGATTTCAAAACCTGATTCTGCAGATATAATTAAAACATTTAAGTTTGGATATGAGGTTGATAATCCAAGTTATGAATTCTTTAAACATAAAATATTAGGTGAACCTAATTCTGGACTTTTAAACGAAACATTTTATACATTAAATTTAGAAAATGCCAAGAAATTCTTTTCAGATAGGCTTCAAGAAGAATATGATAAAAACGGAATTCATTCCATTGAAGATATATTTAGAAAGATAACTCAAAAGCTAAAATTTAACATGTATTATATAGATAATGACTTTAATGTTTTTGTTGCATTTGAAACAATGAATAATAGGGGAAAAAGGTTATCCAATTTAGAGTTATTAAAAAATAGATTAATTTATTTATCAACTATATTTTCAGATGAAGAAGATAATAAAAAAGCTATTAGAAAAAATATCAATAATACTTGGAAAGATGTATATGGATATTTAGGAAAAAATAAATTGAAAGCATTAAATGATGAAGATTTTTTACAAGACCATTGGATTATATATTTTGGTTATACAAGATCTAATAAAGTTACATATTCATCGTTTTTATTAAATGATTATTTTAATCAAAATAACATTTCAGATAAATATATTATTAAAACACAAGAAGAAAATAACGATGAGATAAACATAGATAATTTAGATGTATCCGAAATAGAAACGAAAGAAGAAAATGTAACAGAAAATAAAAAAGAAAAATTGACTTTAGGAAGTATTAGCAAATATATTAATAGTATGAAGTCATTAATTCCATATTGGTATATTGTACAAAACCCTGATGAGTATGAATCAAGTGGAGAAGTAAGAGCAATGCTTCAAAAGTTAAATAGATTACAATTTGTATATTTCAAACCTTTAATAACGGTTTTATTGTCAAAAAAAGATATCACAGAATCTGATAAAGTAAATACTTTAAAAAAGATAGAAAGATTTATATTCTTACACTTTAGATTAGTTAATTATCAATCTACTTATAAAAACAGTTTCTTTTGGAATTTAGCACACAAATTTTATATTAATGAAGTTACTTTAGATGAAGTAAATGAAGAATTAGATAAAATAGATTATTTAAGTGATAATAAAGTTGCTAATATGAATGCTATTTTAAATAATATTAATAGATTATTTAAAAACTATAAGGGATATTATTCATGGCCAGCAAAAACATATTTCTTATATGAATATGAATTATATCTAATGAATAATCAAGCTAATCAAAAAATATATCCAGAAAATTTATTTAAAAAGGATGAAAAAGATAAAGTTTCAATTGAACATATTTATCCTCAAACAGATACCAATGAATATTGGGTAGAGAGATTCGGTAATTATACAGATACTCAAAGAAAATATTTAAATGGTTCTTTAGGCAACTTATTACCATTGTCGTTAAGTATAAATGTTAAATTACAAAATTATTCATTTGATGACAAAAAACATGGATTGGATAGAACTAGAGGATATGAAAATGGTTCTCATTCTGAAATGCAAGTTGCTAAATGTTTAGAATGGACACCAGAAGAGATTCTAAATCGTGGATTAACAATGATTTCTTTTATGGAAAAACGATATGATTTCATTATTCCTAATAAAGCAGAAAGAATCAAAATGCTTGGATTAGATTTTATGATAAAAGATGAAGATAATGAGATTGATGTTACTATTCCTGAAAATAAAGAAGTTGAAAATTCATCATTAAGAGAAGTAATATATGATGAAAATCAATTTAACAAAATATCAAAAAACACAAATACTGAAATTATGAATATTTACAATGAATTGGATAATTATGTAATGTCATTGAATAGTAATATAAAGAAAAATACTACATCAGTTTATTTATCATATTATTATGGAAAAAACTTTATTGAATTATGGTTTCAGAAGAATAGTTTAAAATATGTTCTTATGACTGGTGATTATAATGATCCAAATGAAATGGTAGGAGAACTTGCAGAAAGTTATCAGTGGACTCACGATAGATATATAATTGTTAATCAAGATTCTGATATTGAATATGTTAAAAATATATTAAAACAAAGTTATGAAAAAAATTTAAAATGATAAGTTCAGGTCATATCTGGGCTTTTTCTTTTGTTTCTAATGTAAATTTACACTTTTTATGGTATAATTAATGTATAAAGCAAAAATCTAATAGGAGGTATTATATGATTGAGAAAATTGATGTAAAAGAAAATAAAATATATGAGTTAGATCCAATTATATTGAATTTACTTTTAAAAGATAATACCTCTAAGAAAAATATCATATGGGCAACAAATAATTATGAAAAGAAAGGATTGAGTTATTCTTTTGATTCGCAAATATATGATTATTTAATAACAGGATTGAATGGTGAGGTAATTAGACCTAGGGTTAAAAAATCAAAAGATGAACAAAATGATAGAATAAGAAATAAGGCTGAAGTATTTACACCATCATGGATTTGTAATTGTCAAAATAATTTAGTTGATGAAGCATGGTTTGGCTATAAAGATGTTTTTAATAAAATAAATAAAGATAATTCATGGACAACAAATAATAATAAAATAAAATTTATTAATGATAAAACTTGGGAAAATTATGTTGATGAATTAAGATTAGAAGTTTCATGTGGTGAAGCACCTTATTTGGTAAGTAGATATGATACTGTTTCTGGAAGGTCAATTAATGTTAATGATAGAATTGGTTTGTTGGATAGAAAACTAAGAATAATTAATGAAAATATAGAAATAGAAGATGAATGGTATTCTTGGGTAATTAAAGCATATAAAAGTATTTATGGGTTTGAATGGCAAGGAGATAACTTATTACTAGCAAGAGAGAATTTGTTATATACATTTATAGATAATTATATACATAAATTCAATAAGAAGCCATCCATAGATCAGCAAAAAGAAATCGCATACATTATTTCATGGAATTTATGGCAAATGGACGGTATAAAATTTGTTATACCAAACAGCTGCAAAAACGAAGAAGTTATGTTTTCACAACTTAATTTGTTTGGTGAGGAAGAAACACAAAAGGTGGAGTGTTATGGTTGTAAAAAATCTAATTATAAAAAGCATAATGGAATATATAGTAAGATAATGAATTGGAATACTAATAGAACAAAATTGTTTTATAAATTAATTGAGGAGGGAAGTAAAAATGGATAATGGTAATGTATTTGAATCTACATTTGGATATAAATTAATTTATGTGTTTAGAATCAATGATAATGATCATAAGGGTATTGTAAAAATCGGTGATGCAACTATTCATTATGAAAACAATGTTGGTGAATTAAAAGACAATTGTGATATTTTAAATCAATCTGCAAGAAAAAGGATTGATCAATATACAAGGACAGCGGGCATTCATTATGAACTATTGTATACAACTATTGCTATAACGAACAATGGTAAAGCATTTAGAGATTATAAGGTGCATGATTTATTAAAAAGGTCAGGTATTGAAAAGAAATTCTTGAATAAAAATAATAGAAATGAATGGTTTGAAATTGATTTAGAAACTGCGATAAAAGCAATTAATGCAGTAAAAGAAGGGAAATACTCTCTAAGTTCATCTGATATATCTCATGATAATAATCCTATTATTTTGAGACCAGAACAAGAAGAAGCTGTTAAAAAGACAATTAAAAACTTTGAAACGAGCGACAGAATGCTTTGGAATGCAAAAATGAGATTTGGGAAAACTATATGTGCATTAGAAATTGTAAGGAGAAAACAATATAGCAAAACTATAATTTTAACTCATAGACCTGTAGTAGACGATGGTTGGTTTGAAGATTTTAATAAAATATTTTCAAATGATAAATCATATAAATATGGTTCTAAAAATAGAGGAGAACGAATTGAAACACTAATTAGAAATAATGATAAATTTGTATATTTTGCCTCTATTCAAGATTTAAGAGGTTCATCCGAAGTAGGAGGAACATTCCAAAAAAATGAGTTAGTTTTTAATACTCAATGGGATTTTGTCGTTATAGATGAAGCACATGAAGGTACAAAAACAAATAGAGGAGAAAGAACTATTGAGGGTGTTATAAAAATAAATGATAATCATCCTACAAAACTTCTTGAATTATCTGGAACTCCTTTTAATTTACTTTCAGATTATGAAGAAAAAGAAATCTATACATGGGATTATGTAATGGAGCAATCAGCAAAGCGTGAATGGGAAGTAAACCACGATGGTGATTATAATCCTTATGAAGATTTACCTCAAATGAACATTTTGACTTATGATTTAAATAAGCAATTTGGTAATTATATTGATGTGGGAGATAAATCATTTAACTTTAGAGAATTCTTTAGAACATGGACTGGTATTACTGAAACTGATAGAAAAGTAATGCCTGAAGGAGTTAAAAAAGGTGATTTTGTACATGAGAGTGATGTAAGAAAATTCTTGAATTTATTAGTTTTAGATAATAATACTACTAATTATCCATATTCTAAAGAAAAATATAGACAATATTTCAGACATTCTTTATGGATGATACCAGGTGTAAAAGAAGCAAAAGCATTAAGTAAACTGCTTAAAGAACATTCTGTATTTGGTTCTGGTGTGTTTAAGATCGTAAATGTAGCAGGTGATGGTGATGAAGAAGATACTCAAAAATCAAAACAATTAGTAGATTCTGCTATAACTGATCATCCAGAAGAAACATATACTATTACGCTTTCTTGTGGTAGATTGACAACTGGAGTAAGTATTCCAGCTTGGTCTGCAGTATTTATGCTAAATGGTGGCAATTCAACATCAGCATCAAGTTATCTACAAACTATATTTAGAGTTCAAACTCCAGCAAATATTGGTGGTAAGATGAAGGATAAATGTTATGTATTTGATTTTGCACCAGATAGAACCTTAAAAATGATCGCAGAAGCTGGTCAGTTGTCATGTAAACCTGGCTCAGTTGAATCTAAAACTAAAATGGGGGATTTACTAAATTTTTGCCCAGTTATTGCAGTAGATGGTTCTCGTATGATTCCTTATAATGTTGATACAATGTTAAGGACTTTAAAAAAGGCTTATGCTGATAGAGTTGTACAAAATGGCTTTGATGATACTAGAATTTATAATGATAAATTATTAAAATTAGATGGTCTTGAGCTTGAAGAATTTGATAAGTTAAAAAAGATAATAGGTGTAAGCAAACAATCAAAAAAGGTAAATGAACTTGATATCAATAGACAAGGATTTACGGATGAGGAATGGGAAAAACTGGAACAAATTAATAAGAAACCTAAGGAACAATTAACTAAGGAAGACATAGAACTTCAACAAAAGAAGAAAGAGCAAAAAGACCAAAGATCAAAAGCTATATCAATTTTAAGAGGTATATCAATTAGAATTCCATTAATGGTATATGGTGCTGAACTTACAGATGAACAAGATGTTACAGTTAATAATTTTACCGAAATAATTGATGATAAATCATGGGAAGAATTTATGCCTAAAGGTGTAACAAAAGAAATGTTTAAACAATTTTCAAAATACTATGATTCGGAAATATTTGTTGAAGCAGGAAATAGAATTAGAAATATAACTAAATATGCTGATACATTAAATCCTACAGAAAGAACAAAAGAAATTGCAAATTTATTTTCAACATTTAAAAACCCAGATAAAGAAACTGTATTAACACCTTGGAGAACAGTTAATATGCACATGGGAGATACTATTGGCGGTTACAATTTCTATGATGAAAAATATATTGTTACTATTGAAGAGCCTAGGTTAATATTAAATGGCGAAGTTACTACGGATGTTTTAAATAATAAATCATCAAAAGTTTTAGAAATAAATTCTAAATCTGGTTTATATCCTTTGTATGTATCCTATAGCATTTTTAGACAAAGATGTTTAGATACTGATGCTAAAAAATTAGATGAAGAATTAGAAAAAGCATTATGGGAAGAAACATTAAAAGAAAATATTTATGTTGTAACTAAGACAAAAATGGGTAAATCAATTACTAAAAGAACATTATCAGGTTTCAATGATTTTGAACTTAATGTAAATTGTTGTGAGTCAATTCTTGAAGAATTAAATACTTCGGTTGAAAATTTCGCAAATAAAATTATTGATCCAAAATATTGGGGTAGAAAGGAGTTATCTAAAATGAAATTTAATGCAATCGTTGGGAATCCGCCATATCAAAATGCAACAGGTGGTGGACAAGCTCAAGGAACACCACTTTATAATAAATTTGTTGATTTAGCTATTAAGTGCAATCCTTCATTTATCTCTATGATTATGCCTTCTAGATGGTTTGCTGGAGGATTTGCTGTTTTAGATGATTTTAGAAAAAAATTTATTGAAGGTAATCATATATTAAATATGCACGATTTTCCAAATGCTTTAAATTGTTTCAATAATGTTCAAATTAAGGGTGGAGTTTGTTATTTTCTATATTCAAATGAATATTCCGGAAAATGTAAATTTAATACTCATACAGAAAATGGAATAGAATCATCAAATGATAGATATTTGCTAGAGAAGGATTGTGAAACAATTATAAGAAATAACGATGCAATTTCAATTTTAAATAAGGTTAAATCACAAAAAGAAGAATCATTTAGTAATTTAATAGGAAAATTGTGGCCATTCATAACTGTTTCAACTTTTTCAAGTTTTAACAAACAGAAACAAAATTCGGATGATATTTTTGCTTATGTTTTGAAGGATAAAGGTTGGATTTCAAAAAAAGAAATCACAAAAAATATGAATATAGTAAATTCATGGAAATTATATATTCCAAGATCAATAGGTTCCGGAAATGCAAAAGTTGATGTAGTTAAACCAATTATTGCAGGACCAAATTCATGTTGCTCTGGAACATATATTGTATGTGGGCCATTTAAAAATGAATTACAATGTAAAAGTGTTTCATCATATATAAATACAAAATTTTTTCATTTCTTGCTTTCTCTAAAAAAAGTATCACAGGATACTACAGCAAAATGTTATGAGTTTATTCCAATTCAAAATTTTGATAACATTATGTACAATGATTCTATGCTATATAAAAAATATAATTTGACAGAAAAAGAAATCAAATTAATAGAGAATACTGTAAGATCAGACATTGGAACTAAAATAGAATAATATAATTTGCTGTACAAAAAATTATTTATCTATTAAATGTATAAAAAAAGAAGTAGTATATGTTAATAAATGATCTACTTCTTTTTTCTTCCTAATATTTTATCTATAGATATATCTTTATATATTTTACTCAAATTATATAAAAAGTTTAATGGCATTAAATTTCTAGCATTTTCATAATGAGCATAACTTGATTGACTTGTATTTATTATATCAGCTATTTGTTGTTGTGTTTTTCCATATTGTTTTCTCAATCTCTTTAAATTAGTAGCAAGAACATTTAAATCTATAACTAGGTCATCATATTCAATATTATTATTTGTTAACCCTAATAGATAATCTAAACTAAAACTATATTTATTTGCATACTTAATTAATTGCTTTAATGGAATAGTATCTTTACCAGTTTCCCATCCTGATATAGTAGAGTATGTTACACCAAATAAATCAGTTAAATCAACTTGTTTTAAATCTAAATTTTCCCTAGTTTCCCTAAGTCTTTTCACCATCATATAAATTCACCTAATATAATTTTCCCATTAAATTGGGGTATATTCATAAAACTTGGGGAAATAGACTAAAAATATGATATAATAGATATAGCAGTACAAAATATTTTTAATAAGGAGAACGGAATGGAAAAAGAATGGATTGTTCCAGATACGGAACAAACAAAGAGAATGAAGCAGTATGCAGTAAGTGATGTATATTTAAACAGTGGTGAGTTATTAAAATTACTTAGTACAAAAGAATTACATTCATTAGTAGTAAAAATAAAAAAAGGAAAGGTAAAAGCAAGTAAGTTAAAATTTGGAAAAAATGAAATAACAACGGAAGAAAGATTTCTTGAAAATCTTGATAAATATATTAGTCATATTAGAAATAATTACTATATTGATAATGTTGAACAACTTTTAACTATTGAAGAAAGTTTAACAAATAAGTACTCAAAAATACTTTTATGCAAAGAAGATATGAATACTTCAAACCATCAAATGGAATCAATAGAAAAGTATAGTGTTGGATTCATTAGAATGTATCTTTATAATTTCTATAGTAATGTATTATTATTTTCTAAATTATATGAGGATAATATTTATACTAAGAAGTTAAAAAAAGATTTATCTAATTATGATTTCAATAATGATGAAGATATATATGAAATTGAAAAAATATTTACTAAAATTTGTTATTTAAGAAAGAACAATATTTATAATTGTTTTATTCCTATAAATGAAATAGAAAAAAAGAATTATGATTTCTATGCAACACAAGTAGAGTGGTGTTTATCAGATTATTACAGTTTAAATTGGAATACAAGATTTAGTTTTAATTATAGAGATAATTATTATATAGGGGAGAATGGTAGCACACTACTATTCAATATTTTCAATAAAGAGAATGATAAATACACAATTGAGTTTGGAATTCAAAATCCATCATTTTCTTCTAAAATAGATAATTTTATGATGACAGAAACTGAATTTAATAAATTATTGGACAGATTTAAAAAATGTTATCATTCTAAAGAAGATAAAAAAGAAACATTTGAGAAAATTGATTTCTTAGATTCAGCTGTTAAGTTTTTATTTTGGAAAGATAGATTTAACTATGAATTAGTTGAAATAGAATTTCATTTTGATAGATCAACAGAATTTTTTAATGTATCACTAGAAAGAGATGACATTAAATGTTTCATTAATTTACTAGAAAATGCAATTAAAAATATTTAGAATCACATGATGTGGTTCTTTTCTTTCAAAAAAATAAATGTTATAATTAGATTGTAGTAAGCTAACAGATGTTAGTAATATTTTTAAAGCAGTAATGACTTGTTTTGTTGTTACTGTTTTATTTTTTAGGAAGTGAAAAAAATATGTAGAAAAAAGGAAGCAATGAAAGTTATACTCAGTAATGCATCATGGAAAAGTATAATTTTATCCTCATTGAGTTAAGTATTATTGTTTATAATTTGTAATTAGCATAAGCAGTATCACTAATTACATTAGCAGTATTTAACATTGCTATGGTGATGCTTATGGGGATAAAATGCCGTAAAGTTTACAATGTTGCCTGGACTTATATAATTGATGAGGGTGCCAAAGATATTCTGAATAGGGATATTTTTGACACCTTTTTTTGTTTAATAAAAGTTTACTTATTTATTCGTGGACCTCCTTTATCAATTTAAAAAAATTAAGTTGATAAGGAGAAAAAAATGAATAAACATGAAACTAGAAATAAGGATAAGTATAATCCTTATACTTTAGAAGTAAAAGAAAATAATAGCTATATATTAAAATTCAAAGATAGTAGGAATGTTCTACAAGAAATATCAATTACAAAAGAAGTATATGATGCTTTTGATAGTTTTGAACTAGAGGATATATCTCAAATTCATAAGATAAGAAAATATATTGAGTATAACGAAGTATATGAAGAATCACTTTATCATAGATGTGTTGCTGAAACTATATCTGTAGAAGATGAAGTGGAAAGCAAATTATTAAGCGAAGACTTAAAAAATGCTATAAAGCTTTTAAATGATATTCAAAAAAGAAGATTAATTAAATATTATTTTGAAGATAAATCATTAAAAGAAATAGCACTTGAAGAAGGTACATCTCATCAAGCAATAAGTAAAAGTATTCTTAAAGCAATAGAAGAAATTCAAAAAAATTTAAAAAAATAAAAAATTTGGGTTGCAAAATCGTTTTCAAAGTGCCAAACAAGTGAGAGGGATATATTTTATCTTTTCTCACTTGATCTTTGAAAATTTAATTGCATGTACTAAATACATTCCTATTATAACTGGAAACGGTTAGCACTTTAGTAGATTCGCTTGACGATTAAAATCTGACTATAAAAAGATAGTAGTTCTATCTTATGCGATGATAAATAATAGGTATAATGATACTCCTGTATAGCCACAATCTCAAATAATGGGTACAGTTCTGTGAGAACCACAGAAGAGCATAGACTCGTGGAATTGATTAACTATCAATCGTTTAGTATTAATCCTTTGTTGAAGGTATTAGGTAAAATATCAACAATTATATAAAAAGAAAGGAAAAGATTATGAAAGAAAAAGATTATGTAATTAGTTTAAAAATAGAAAAAGAAATTGAAATAAATGTAAAAGGTAAAAATTCTGATGATGCTTTAAAAAAGATGGAAGATATCATTTTAAAAGGAGATTATGAAAAACTTTTTACTAAAGAAAATACTAGAAATTATGTTATCGCCAATAAAGTAAAACCAAAACCTTTATTCTATAAAAAGAGAGGGTTTGTGCTTTTAAAAAAATGATGGTATCATCATAGTGAGGTGATTTACTTATGAAAAAAATTATTATATCAGCAATAATTATATTAGTAGTTATTACTGGTATTATCTGTTTTGCATTATATTCTAAAAACATAAAGTTGGATAATCCATCAGAAAGTGGTACTAATTATAATAAAGTAGAAATTAAAGATAATGATATATCTGATGAAGAATCTAATACTGACGAAATAATAGAAGAACCACCAATACAAGAAGAAAAACCTAAGCCAGAAGTAAATAAACAACCTGAAGAAAAAAAGGAGAATAAGAAGTCTGATAATAGTACAAAAAATAATAATACTAAACAGAATACTACAATGGTAGAAGAAAAAAAACAAGATGTTAAAAAAGAAGCTTGGGAGGAACTTGGAGTAAGTGAATATGATTATTATCATAAACCAATGTGGTCATGGGCAAGGGTAGATTTTTCTATAGATGAATATAAAACAGAGCAGAAAACAAAAGAAGCATGTGAATCTAAAGGTCAAGAATATTTTGAACAAGGATTGGGATATTCATGTACTAGCATAAATAGTTATGCTGGAACTTATTTAGGTGAAATGCTTAAAACATTTTGACATCTTAAGTGATGTCTTTTTTAAAGGAGGGATTTTAATTGAAAAGAAAAATTCTTAAATACACTTTAATTGGTGTATTTTTATTTATGTCTTTTTTAGGTATTAAAGAAGTTCATGCAGAAAAATATACAGGACAAGCAATATGGCCATCAGAACATATTCCTAACATTTTTATAAGAAAATATAGGGATGATGGCTATATAAAATATCAACAAGCAAGATTTATGAGAAGAAGTGAAGACAATGCTTTTATGTATTGTTTACAACCTTTTGTAGATATTGATAATAATTTGCCTTATTACAATATAGCAAGAAGTGATTTCGCTAGTGTTTTAAATATAACAGAAGATCAATGGGATAGAATAGCTTTACTTGCATATTATGGCTATCAATATAATGAAAATGGTTTTAACCATTCTAACAATAAATGGTATGCAATAACTCAATTAATGATTTGGAGAACTATTGAACCACAAAATAAATTTGTTTTCACTGATACTTTAAATGGTAAAGATTTACCAAATAAGTTTGCTGATGAAATTGCTGAAATGGATATGTTGGTAAAAAATCATTATACTAGACCTAATTTTAATATTACTGATTTATCAATACCACTTGGACAAAGTAAAACACTAACAGATTCAAATGATGTTTTAAAATATTTTAAAGTTTCATCAACTGAAAATGTTAATGCTAAAATTGAAGGTAATAATTTAATTTTAACCGCAACTGGAATTGGTAAAGCAAAAGTAAACTTAGTAAAAAATGCAACAAAACATTCAGCACCACCTATAGTATATTTTAAAGATGGATCACAGAATGTTATGAGAGTAGGGTATTATGATCCACTTCCTGCATTATTTAATTTAGATGTTATTGGTGGAAGAGTAGAAATATATAAACTTGATAGTGAAACTAAAGAAAGTTTTCCTCAGGGAAATGCTAGTTTAGAAAATGCTATCTATGGAATATATACTACTAATAATGAAAAAATAGGAGAGTTAAAAACAGATTCTAATGGATATGCAATAAGTGATTATTTGCCAAGTCTAGGAGAATTTTATATTAAGGAAATAACTCCAAGCAAAGGTTATACATTAGACAAAAATAAATATTCATTTATACTTAATGAAAATGTATTACTTGAAAGTTTAGATGTATATGAAAAAGTAAAAGAAACAAATCTTACTTTATTTAAAGTCTTTGCAAATTCAAAAACAGGTATATTAACTCCAGAACCTAATGTAACTTTTGAGGTATATTTAAATAATTGTAATTATAGACCTATGTTAAGAAGTAGTAACAAATTAAGAGAAATAAATAACAATGTTTGTTTAGTTAATGAAATTACTACTGATAAAAATGGTTATGCAGAAATTAAACTTCCTTATGGTAGTTATACATTTAAACAAATAACTAGTACACCTAATTATGAAAAAGTAGATGATTTTGAGTTTGTTGTAGGTGATGATACTGATTCTAATACATATAAGTTAATTTCAAATGCTGAAATAACTGCTAAATTAAAAGTAATTAAAGTTGATAAAGACACAGGAGAGGTTATTCCAAGAAGTGGAATATCATTTAAAATTAAATCACTTGCTAGTAATGATTATGTTTGTCAAACTGTAACATATCCTAAAGCAGAAACTTTATGCGAATTTAAAACAGATTCTAATGGAGTTTTAATTACACCATATCCTTTAATCTCTGGAAAATATAAATTAGAGGAGGTAGATCAAGTTATTGATGGTTATTTGTGGAACAAAGAATCACAAGAATTTGAAATAGGGGAAAACTCTAACTTAATTAAAGATGATAAGTATGGCGTATTATTTGAAACTAAGTTTGAAAATAAAGCAGTTAAAGGACTTATTGAAATACATAAAAAAGGTGAAAAATTAGTTATTGATGATAATAAGTTTTCTTATGGGGAAATATCACTTGAAAAGGTAAAATATGGACTTTATGATGAGAATAAAAAGTTAATTCAAGAAGTAACAACTGATTCAAATGGATATGCTAAAATTGAGAACTTAAAACTAGGTAAATATTACTTAAAAGAATTAGAAACGAATGATAATCATGTAATTGATTCTAAGGAATATGAAGTAGAACTTAAATACAAGGATCAATACACAGCAGTAATATCTAAAGTATTTAATTTTTCAAATAAATTATCTAAAGGAAAATTAGAATTTACTAAAACAGATTTTACAACATCAGATACTATTCCAAATACCAAAATTGAGATTTATTTAAATGATGATGAAGAAAAACTTATTGGTGAATATATAACTGATAAAGATGGTAAGGTTATTATTGATAATTTACCAGCAGGACATAAATACTTTATTTTAGAAAAAGAAGCTCCAGAAGGATATATTTTAAATACTGATAAAATTGAATTTGAAATTAAGGAAAATGGAGAAATAATAAAATCTGAAATGACTAATACAAAAATGAAGTCTAAAATAGTAATTAATAAGGTAGATTCTAACAATAATCCACTAGCTGGAGTAGTTATTGGTATTTATGATTTAAATGATAATTTGCTAGATGAATATACTACTGATGAAAATGGTATTATTGAAGTAGAATTAGAATATGGAAGTTATTATTATAAAGAAATAGCAACACTAGAAAATTATATTTTGAATAATGATAAAAATTATTTTAAAGTAGAAAAAGATGGTGAGGTAATAACATCTACTTTAGTTAATGATTTAGAAGAAGTAGAAGTACCAAATACTAATTTAAATAAAGATTATACTAAATATATTATTTCTTTATCAATCGGTCTAGTAGGATTGGGGTTAATTATATATGAAAAGAAGAAAAGAAAATAAGATAATTTTACTAATCGGAGTATTTCTTATTATTTTTTCTATCTTTTTAATTTCTTTAGATATTTATAAAAGTACAAAGAAAGAAGTTGAAGAAGTAAAGATGGTAGATGACTTCTTTATAGAAGAAGAACACTCTGAGGAAAATATTCCTCAAGAGCAACCAAAAGAGGAAGATAACAAAAAATCTTCCTCACCATCTTATAATTATATTGCTATTCTTGAAATACCAAGTATAGATTTAAAAAGAGGACTTGTTGATTACAATAGTAGATATAATAATGTTAAATATAATATACAAATAATTGAACATTCACAAATGCCTAATGTTGAAAATAGTAATTTAATACTAGCAGGTCATAATGGAACTAGTGGTGTTTCATTTTTTAGAAATTTATATAAATTAAAAGAAGATTCACTAATTTATATTTATTATGATGGAATTAAATATATTTATAAACTTAATAATTCTTACGATACATCTAAAGATGGTAAAGTTGAAATAGTTAGAAATAGATATAAAAATACAATTACTCTTATTACTTGTAAGAGGGGTACTAAAGATAAACAAACTGTCTTTATAGGATACTTAGTTGATAAGGTGGATTATTAGTGTATGAGAAATATTCTAAGATACCTTTATCAATTAAAAATGATACAAAGTTAAGTAGCAATGCAAAATTATTATATGGAGATATTCAACTATTATGTTATAAGAATGGTTATTGTTTTGCTACTAATAAATTTCTTGCAGAAAACCTTAATGTTACCCCTAGAACAATAATTAGACTGTTAAATGAACTTGAAAGAGAAAATTATATTATAATTGAGTATAACCGTAATATTAGAAAAATATTTTTACCTTTGTCAGGGTATGATGAAAATGCCACAGTGTGATGATTTTGTCCATCAGGGTGTGATGAAAATGTCCATCTAGGGGTGATGATTTTGTCACACATAATATAATAATATAATATAAAGAATTAATATAACAAGAATATAAATAATAATTTAAATTAGTATAAATATTTATACAGAAAGGATTTGATTATGAATGGTATAGATTATAATGAAGTTATTATATCTGGGAATATAAATGTTATTAAGGATATAAATGATGATGATAAATATGTTAAATTTAGTATTGTATCTAAAAAATATTCAAACAATTCTAATAGTAAAGTATATATAAGTTTAAATATATCAAGAGAACTCTATTATGAGAATCTTGATTATTTTTTTGTAAATAATAAAGTATTTATTAAAGGATATTTGAATTCTTATTCTGTTAATAATAGAATGCAAAATTTTATTACTGTAACAAAAATATCTGATAATTATGATGATATTATTAACTGTAGGAAAAGTCCTCGTATTAGATATGATTCAGATGGTGTTATGGTTTGGAATGGAAAGAGATGTGAATCTAAAGAACCTACTGAAGAAGAAAAAAGAGAAATGGAAGAAATTTTAAAAGAATTTGGAGGAGATACTTATGGGTTATAGATCTGAAGTTAGAATTATGACAACTAAAAAGGGCTTTAAAGAATTAAATAAATATGTAAAAAATTATTTAAGTAATCTAGAACATGGTGATTATAACTTACTAGATAATTTAAAATTCAAAGCTGAAAACGATTATGCAGTTTATTTTGGATGGAGTTGGATTAAGTGGTATGGAAGTTATCAAAGCGTTGAAGCTATTGAATCAGGACTCAATCATTTAAAAGATAATGAAATGTCTTATCGTTTTGCGAGGATTGGAGAAAATTATGATGACTATGAAGAATATAGTTATGAAAGTGAAAATGAAGAAGAACAAGATTTAGAATATCCATCAGTAATTAGAGAATTTGATGATTCTTATGTTATTGAAGAAATGGGAAGAGTAAGTCCCGTTAAAGAATTTGAGGGTAATGAAATATGAAAGGAGGGGATTTAGATGGAGAAAAAACTTAGAGCATTACTTGTAAAAGAAAATGAATTACCAGTTGAAGTAGAAATTCCTAATACATTAAATTCATTACAAAAGCAAGTAGAGGGTTATATAGAATATTATTATATACCTGATACAGAAGATGCAGTTATTATTTGTAATGAAGAAGGTAAAATCAATGGTATGGGTCCAAACAGAGAGGTAGGAAGAGATATAATCTTTGGACCTTTTTTAATTGTTGGAGATGACTATGAACAAGGTGAAACAATTTCATTGACTGATGAACAAGTGTCTAAGTATAAAGAAATATTTAATGAAAAGTCTATTGAAAAGACTTATGAAAAAATAACAAAAATAAAATTAGGTATTCACGATGAATATGAAATGTAAGAAAGGATAAGGTGATATTATAGTGAATAATTATATGTGTGTTGGAAGACTTGTAAGTGATCCAGAGGTAAAGGAATTAGAAAACAGTAAGAAAGTTACAAACATAACTATTGCTATTCCAAGAAGTTATAAAAATGCTGATGGAGAATATGAAACTGATTTTGTTGATTGTACTATTTGGAACAACATGGCAGAATCAACTTCAGAATATTGTAAAAAAGGAGACATGATTGGAATTAAAGGCAGACTAGAAACTAGTGTTTACGAAAAAGAAAATGGCGAGAAAGCTAAAAGAACTAGTGTAATTGCTGAAAAAATAAGTTTCATATCTTCTAGGGTAAAGGATATTAATAATTCTGAACCTGAAATTGCTTAAGGGGTAGATTTTTCTACCTCTTTTATATATTAGATTGGAGGAATGATATATGAATAAAAATAAAAAAGTAAGAGGTATTTCTATTGCCTAAACTTATGCTAAATACCATAGGAGAAAAACTTAGTGGTAGTATAAGTTTATTAAAAATAGATAAATTAGATGGTGGTAATTATAATATTGATTCAATTATTAAAGCTATTCAAACATTTTCAAATTGGGCTTTAAGAGTAGGTATAGCACTAGCAGGTGTTTCGCTTATTATTGGATTTATATTATATGCTGTAGCAGATGTAGATCAAAAACAAAGAGTTAAGCAAAGAATAATTCAAACTATGTTTGGTATAATTGGTATTATTTTAGCAATATCTATTGTTAATTTAATTATTGATTTATTTTAGGAGGAAAAATGTTATTAAAAGCATTAGACCTTTTAAGAAGATTAGGTTGGGGAATAATTAATTTTATTTACAATTTAATTGATACTTTGTTTGATGTATTAAAATCACTTAATGCTTATAATATTATAGATAGTGTCGCAGATAATTCTTTATTTTCAAATTTTCATAAAGGAATAATAGCAATTGCAATAACCTTATTAGGTTTATTTGCTTTATTTAAGTTTGTTATGAAAATACTTGAACCAGACGAAGGATTATCAATACAACAACTTGTAACAGAAATTTTTAAATCAACATTATTTGTATTGCTTTCGGTATTTTTATTTGCAGAAGTTTCAACATTCTCTATTAAGTTGAGTAGTTGGACAGCAAATATCTTCTCTAGTAATGAAGTAACTGTATCAGATAACATGTTAACAATGTTTGTTGATTATACCGATCAATATAAGGTAAGTGATGAATTTCAAGCAGAAGATTATGAAAAATATATTAAAGATGATTCGTTTACAAATGCTCAAAAATATAATGATAAATTTGTAACCAATTCTAAATGGATACTACCAGATGAGAAAGATTACAAATATAGTATAAATTGGATTCTTGCAATAATTGTTGGTGGGTTCTTTTTATATGCTTTATTTTTTAGTGGAATGATGTTAGCACGAAGACAATTAGAATTTTTATTCTTATTTGTAATTAGTCCTGTAGTGTTTGCAACTTCAATAGGAAATAAGCAAAGGAGAAGTGCTGTAATAGAACAATTAGTATCATTAATGCTTCAAGGTGCAGTTGTAATGTTAATTATAAGTCTAACAGGTATAGTTATGAAAGAAATAGCAGGAACAACATTCTTTACGGATAATACATTTAAAGATATTTTAGTAAAAGCTCTAATGTATATTGGTGCAGGAACATTCTTGTTGACAGGATCACAAGTTGTTAATAGATTTATTGGTGGTAATGTATCTGCTAATAGTGGTAGAGAACAACTTATGAGTTTAATGGGATTTGGACATGCAATGAATACAGCAACATCTGTAGTAGGTGGTACAGGACTTGGTGCTGGAATGTTTGGTTTAGGGGTTGCAACAAGTAGCGTTGGTCTTGTTGGTGGTAATAAAGCAGTTAAAGGTATAGGTAATGCAATTACAAACTATGGTAATAAATTATCTAATAGTGCTAATAATCCAAAAAGTACAATGGGAAAAATAGGTAACTTTATATCAAAGACAGGTGCTTCAATAGAACACAGTACACCGTCAACACTTGGTAAAAACTTAAGACAAAGTGGTATGTCTAATATTAAAAGTTCTGTTAACAATTTAATGCCACAAAGAGCAATGTATAGAAATAGATATAAAAGTAGGTGATAATAATGTATATAACAATAAATAGTATTAAAAAAACTTTAGGCAAATATATAGAACTAACAGATTTATATATAGGTATTCCTATGATTATGATTTTTCTAACATTATTTGCCTTTACATCACATAAATTGTTTTCAATTATTTTTTTAACAATTTGTGTTTTTTTAATGATTCCAATTAACTTATCTAAAAAAAATAGAATGTATAAAGTATTGGGATTATTTTTTAAATATATTTTTAAATGTAAAAATTATGTATTCTTAAAATAAGTGATATAATAAATATACGAGGAAGTGATAATCAATGAATAAAACGCCATATCAAGGATTACTTGAAAGTGAGATAATTAAGAGAAAAAAAACTCAAGATGAACTTAAGGGAGTTTATCAAATATTTCCAAGTATTTATAATGTTTTGATTTTATTACCTTTTTATAAAGGCGAATTATGTAGTAATGATGATGAAGAAAAGGTTTTAATTCAAGATGCTTTTCAATTTTTTATACATGATACAGGTTTTAAAGTTAGAAATATAATGCTACTTATGGAAATTGGCGGTTATGTAGATGCAAGTATATTGTTAAGAAGTCTTTTAGAAACGTTTGTTATTTATAAATATTTTATTATGAATAATGATGGGTCAGGACTAAAAGAGTATTTTGAAATTAATCCAACTAAAAGAAAAAAAATTAAAGATATTTTTGAAGTAGTAATTCCTGGTTTCTATGATAAATATTATGCATCTTTATGTCTTAATACACATGGAAATCCATTTTCTCAAGCTGTGTACAGAAGCAATGTTGTAGATGGAAGTCCTAGTTCAAATATTAACAATATTAATATAAAAACTTTTTCAATTATTTATAATCAGTTATTACCATTAATAATTGGTGTGATTAATTTATATAAATATGTTTATCCTAAAAATATCCTAGATAATGAAAAAATAACAAAGGATGAGTTGCCTAAAATTTATAATTATATTTTGAGTGATATTGAATATAGAGAAAAAAATTATCCTATGCAAAAAGAAATGATAGACTATTACAATAAAATTATTGAAATATAAATATACCAGTATAAATGCTGGTTTTTTTAGAAAGGTAAGGTGGTTAATATAGGGTTATTCCCCAACAAGAGTCAAGAAAGCAAGGATTTAAAATCTTTGGAAAAGATAAAAAAAATAAAACAAAAAACTAAATCAGATTATTTAAAAACTTCTATGATGAGAAGAAGAATTAAGAATTCTAAAGTTTTTTCTAATATAAAAGAAGTGGGTGATGATGGTCTAATAGAACTTAAAAGTGGTGAATATGCTTCACTAATTGAAATTAAAGCTATAGATTTATCATTATCTAGTAAGCAAGAAAAAAACAATTTCTTTAATTATTATAGAAGTTTATTTCATATCAAAGATTTAAATTTAAAATTTTATAAATTAGATGAACCCATAAACTTGAATTATAATAAATTAAATCTTGATAGATTAATTAATAAGTTTAAAAATGATTTAAAAAGATTATTTTTACTTAATGAAAGTAGAGGGTTAATAGATGAGTTAGAAGAAAATAATTTTACTGTGTCTAGTATTTATTATATTGTTGTAATAGCAAAAGATACTGATACATTAGAAAGACAATTAGATGAAATAGAAGATTTATTTTCAAATATACAACCGAAAATAAATATAGAAATAATAACTAATAGATTGGAGGTATATAAATTTTTATCTAATTTATATATATCCGATAATCCACTTGATTTATTAATGTGGTCCAATATTGAAGAATTAATAGTTCCACTTAATTTGACTGAAAAAACAAATATGTTAAAAATTGATGATAATGAAGTACAACTTTTAACTATAAAAAATATTTCTCCATTTATTGATGAATTATTTTTTGAAGAAATATTTAATTATCCAAATGTTAGAAGCTGTTTAAATATTAAAGATGCTATTGATCAAGATGAGTTAATTAGATGGATAAATTCTCAGTATCAGTTTTTACTTTCAGATAGAAGCACTACTAAAAAATTAAGTGATGCTACTGAACTTGATATTAAAAAAGAAAACTATCAACTTCTTATGAATGATATTAAAAGTGGTGATGAAAAAATCAAGGAAATATCTTTAATTCTTCTTATTACTGGTGATAGAAAAGAAAGAGAAGATACAATTAGAGATTTAAAAAAGATTGCTAAAAAAAATCGTATTAAATTGGATGTTCCAAGATTAAGACAATTAGAAACATGGCAATCTTATGATATTACAACAAACTCACTTAAAGATTATTCTAATTATTTTCCAACATTAACACTAGGTGCTGGTTTTTCATTTACAAAAGCAAGTTTTATAGACTCTTCAGGATATATGCTAGGAGTTGATATTCATACTTCATTACCTGTATTTTTTGATCCATTTGTACTAACTAATAAAAGAACATCTCATAATTTAGCAATTGTTTCATCTACAGGTGGAGGTAAAAGTTTTACAATGAAAAAAATGATTGTAAATGAATTTGCAAGAGGAACTAAAATATTTATTTTTGATGCAGAAAATGAATATGAAAAACTAGTTAAAGCTAATGATGGAGAATATATTGATTTATATTCAAAAAAAGGTGGGATGATAAATCCGCTTCAAATTAGATATATACCAAGTGATGAGGATCAAGAAACAAAAGAAACAGATTGTCCTTTAGCAAAACATTTAGGTTTTTTAGAAGCATTCTTCAAAAGTGCTTTTGATAATATAAATGAAAAGGAATTAGTAATGTTACTTGCTATATTAGAATCTTTATATAATAAAAAAGGTATTTATAAAAACACTTCAATAAATACATTACAAACTCTTAAAGCAGAAGATTATCCAATATTTACTGATTTATATAATTATTTACCTGAATATAAAAAACAAGTAGAAAGTATAGAAAAAATAAAAATAATAGATCAATTACAAATATTAATATCAAGATTTTTAACAGGAACAGATTCTTATTTATTTAACTCTCATACCTCTATTGATTTAAATAATGATTTAATTGCATTTAATTTACAAGAACTTCTTTATAGTGGTAATCAAAGAATTGTCAATACACAAATATTAAATCTTTTAACTTATTTAAATAATAGTATAGTTGGGAACAAAATAGTTAATGAAAAAAGACAATCTGGTGATAAGCAACATATTAGTATTATAGTTGATGAGTTTCATTTATATATTGACGAAAATAATAATGAGGTAATTAAAAATTTTGGACAACTTGCAAGAAGATGTAGAAAATATAATACTAACTTAATTTTATCTAGTCAGTGTATATCAGATTTTTTAGGTAATGCAAATGTATTAAGACATGCAACAGCAATTTTTAATAATTGTCAGTATAGTATGGTTGGTATGTTAAAAGAAGATGATTTAAAAGCTTATTTAGAATTGTTTAAAAATAATCCTTTAACTGATACACAAATTGAATTTTTACTAAAAGCAAAAAGAGGAGAATTTTTACTTAATATTGATAATAAAAATAGAATTGGAATTAAGATAGAAGCAACAGCTACTGAAAGAAAAATGATGGGCGAAGAAGAATGAAAAAACATAAAGCTTTAAAAATAATTTGTTCATCTTCAATAGGTATAATTAGTATGGGGTTAGTAATTCTAATCCCTGTTCTAATGTTACTAGATTTTTTTGGAGCAAATATAACAGATGGTTATGTTGAAAATAATAGTCAGTATGCTGATATGTATAAAGAGGTTGTAAGAAAAAATTTAATAAGTGGTAATGGTTATGTTTCTTTAGATAGAATATTATATTTTTATTTAGAAAATGATAAATTAACATTTGAACAAATTTATAATGATAATTTAGATAATGAATTGAAACAAGTTAAACCTATATCAGAAGTTTGTGAAATGAATAGATATAAAATATATAATGTTTGTAATTATGAAGAAGTAAAAGAATCAAATCAAATAAATGAAATTCAAAATAAACCATTTAACTCACCGTTAGATTTTACAAACTTATATGTGACAAGTTATTTTATGGAAGATAGAATAATTTATGGTACACCTAATACACATTCTGCATGGGATTTTAGTGCTGAGGAAAAAACACCTGTTTATTCTGTTTGTGATGGAGAAGTTACTAATGTATCTTTTAGTTATTCAAGTAATATTATTGATAAAGAAGGAGGAGCAGGTAATTATATTAAAATAAAGTGTGTTGTAGATGAAATTGAATATAATGTTTTATATGGTCATCTATATCCTAATTCTTCAAAGGTAAAAAAGGGAGATAAAGTATCTAGTTGGCAAGAAATTGCAACTGTTGGTACTACAGGATATTCAACAGGAAATCACTTGCATTTCCAAGTATCAAATAAAAATAAATTGGTTGATGGTGTTAGTTTAATTGATTTTAACAAAAATAATGAATCATCCAACATTCATCCAACATTTCCTACAATGCCTCCAACATTTGGTAATGAAATAGAACTTCACAAACCCTTATTTTAAAAGGAATAAATTAAAAGTATGGAGGAATACCTCCAGATTTTAAGTGTGTTTTTGCAAGTGCAAAAAGTGAAATGATAGCACTATAAACCTTTTATCTATATAGGATAAAATAGGGTGGTGCTATCAATTCCTTTATCCTGCTTTCTATATTTACATTAAAATCTACTAGTTTTATGATATAATTAATATGTAGTATGCAGTGAGTGGGTGTTAGAAAATGGATAAATATACCAATAATGAAAAGGTTAAATTAATTAAAAAATATTTTAAAAAAGATTACACATTTTTAGAATTAAGTTTAAAAAATTATGAAAGTTATAATATATATATTATCTTAACATTTAATAAAAAAATGAAATATTATAGGTTGTATTGGTTTGATTTATCATTAATAATAGATGATAAAATTGAAAAATATATTTCGTGTTCATCTATTCCTACTGAAAGTATAGAGTCAATAAAAGAAGCATTTTCAAAATTTATAGTTAGTTCTGAATATAAAGATTCTTTGGTAAATGATGAGGATATTGTAGAACTAAAAGCACATCTTAGTACTAAAGTTGATAGTGACATTGATGTATGTTTTAAAAAATATTTACCTACATCTTTAGCTCATTTATTTGAGTTGTTGTGTTTTATATTTAGAAATATGCCTAAAAAATTTGAAGGATTTTTATTTGAACTTGTTGCAAAATTAACTAAGACTACAGAAAAATACGAATATAAAAAAGAATTTGATTTTGACCTTTTTAATGATGATATTGATAAAATTTTTGGTTATCAGATTATTCAAAGAGGTAAAAAATATTATGAAGAATCTAGAATTGTATTTTTGGAAAAAATAGATGATAGATATTTTGCAATAGTTAATGGAACTGAAAAATATTTAGTTATAATAAAATATACTGAAACTGATGAAAATAAAAAAATGCAAGTTTATTGTTCTTGCCCATGTGAATTTTATTGTAAGCATATTTATTCTGTGCTACTTTCTATAAGAAATAAAGAAGAAAAAAGATTCTATAAAATAATGTACAAGAATCCAGATAAAAGTTTACTTGAAAGAGTTATGGAATTTGATTATTTCTTATGTTTGGGTGTAGTAGAACAAAATTTAGAAATTA
The DNA here is from genome assembly GCA_934102215.1 of uncultured Bacilli bacterium. Lineage (GTDB taxonomy): Bacteria > Bacillota_I > Bacilli_A > RF39 > UBA660 > CAG-1000. The sequence continues at coordinate 4,179 of CAKOSH010000003.1, read as the reverse complement.
TTAACAATTATGGAGAAATTGAACTTGTACCTATTCTTGATTTTAAGGGTAGATGTAATTGGACAGTGCTTGAAGATACAGAAGATGAAAAGTTAACAAAAGAGATTAAATATTTCTTAGATAATAATTAAGATTAAATGTATAAAAATTAGTTTGAAAAATAACTAATTTTTTTATGTCAGAAAGAGGTGATTTAAATAATAGTAGTTTTATTTTTAAGAATAAGAGCAGAATTAAAAGCAAGAATAAAATTCTTTGCTGATGAGGAAAAGATTAGTGTAAATAAAATGGCAATAAAATTAATTGATTTAGGAATTATAAATTATGTAAAAGGAGGATTGATAAAAAATGAAGATGACACTATGCAAGTTAATTGCAAATGATATAGTTAACTATGGAATGGATCAAACAAATAATTTTAATTATATTGTTTGTTTAGATAGTTACATAGATGATTTTGATGAAGAATCAAAGACTTATATTTATAATCATATTGAAGAAATATGTAATGATATTAGTAATAATGAAAATGTTGCAGAGTTAAATTATGATAAAAATAAAAGAGAATTTGATATGGTTTTCTATTGGGGTAATTTAATGGATGCAACAGAAAAGTATGTTGCAGATATTATTGATGATATTGGAGAAAAGGATAGATTTGTATTAGAAGATATAAAAGAAATAGCAGAGTCCATTATCTTAGATGATTCTCTTAAAAATCTTACTAAGGAAAAAATTAGAAATCATAAAAATATGGAGATTGATTTATGAAACTAAGATATTATACAGATGAAGAATTAAAAATTCTAAATGATAATATCTTTGTTAAAGAAGTAAGATACAAAAGAGAAATTGTATATGATACGATTTTTAAATTGTGGTGTGTAATGATGAGATTAGATTTACCAGAACTTACTGGTAAACAAATTTTTGAAAGAGGTGGATTTGATACAACTATATTACATGATAATCTACCTTATAGAAGAATTGCAACTTGGCTAAATAATTATAAAAAATATGGAATTTATTACTTTTTACCTGAATATGAACCATATTGTACTAAAAATGTAATTAAAAAAGAAGAATCCATAGACAAGTTTAAATTACAATTACTAAAGTGTGTATTAACAAGATTAAAGGAAATTGAAAATGAGAAAGCTTGATAAACATGTTTCAATTTCACAAGACTTAGATGTTAAAGTTAAAACATCTTCAAAAAAACATAAAAGGTCATATTCTGATGAACTTAATTTTATCATATATGAATATTTTAATGGGCAAGATGAACTTACGAAAATACTTATAGCTTTAGAATCTGATATAAAGTTTATATTAAAAAAAGTTAATATTTTATTTGAACTTGTAAAACAGGTTTATGCTGATATGAATTTCACAAATATTAAAGAACCAAAAACTAGTTATCCAGTAAATGAATTTTTAAAGAAAATGAAGAAAGATAAATATGATGACTAGCCCTAAAGTAATTTTTAATTGTAAATTTACTCATGCATTTAACCGTAGAGAAGAAAAGTATACTCCTAAACAAATTGAGGGGTTAAAGAAAAAAATAGCTCGTAAGTTTGATTACTTTTCAAACGAAGATAAAAGGGTTATGAATTTATTTGATTATTATACTGGAGAACTCAATAAAAACGAAAGAATGAATTTAGTTATTGAGGATGGTAGTTATGCTACCAAAGAAGAAATAGAAAAAAGAAAAAAGAGATTTGTTAAATACGCAGAAAATTCTAATTTATGGCAATGTGTTATTAGTTTTAATAATGATTATTTAAATGAAAATATATCCTTGCAAGAACTAGAACAAGAATTAATAAAAAATGTTTTACCAAGATTTTTTAGAAAAATGGGATTTAAAGATAAAAAATATATGGCTTATAATTTATCTTTTCATACTGATACAGATAATTTACATGCTCATGTTAGTTTTATTGAAAAGAAACCTAATTATATTTTATCTAACAATAAGTTAGCTTATAGAAGAAAAGGAAAACTAACACAAGAGGAAATTGATTTTATGAAAAATGAAGTTGTTTTTGCTGTTGAAAGAAAAAAATATTTAAATCCTATGATTACAATTACAAATGAAGAAATAGATAAATTAAAAAAATATTTTAGTCCAAAAGAAAAGAATTTTATTTTATATGATAAAAAAGATATTATGCTTGAAGATGATATTATTACTTTAGGTAAACTTCTTTATGATGAGAGAAAGAGTAATACCAAAAGAATAAAATTTAACTCAATTAAAAATGATGAAATAAAAAAATTAACTAAAAGAATAAAAAAGTATTTATTTTGTTCTAAATCAGAATTTTACGAGGACTATAATAATTTTTTAAATTCTATTGATGATATAAATAACTATTTATATAAAGTAAATGAAGATAATAATATATCAAAAATTAATATTGATAAGTCATTAACTGAAAGTAAAGAAAACTATATAGATAATTATATTTATAATTCTATTGTAAATCATGCTGATTATTTATTTAAAAAAAGTTCAAGGAAATATAAAACATTAAATCCTGAAGATATATTAAGAGAAATAATTTTAAAAGAATATAGAAAAAATAAGAATCAAAATAAATATACAATTTTAAGTAATTATTTATCAAATACAGTTCCAAAATTAAAGTACCAAAACAAATATAAAATTATAAACGCAGTTAAAAGTATTAATGCAGAGATGGAAGAAGCACAAAAAGAATTTAGTAAATTATTTCAAGTTGATAATAATTATTCTAAACAGTAAAGGAGGATGATATAGTGAATAAAGTATATGTAAATTGTGGAGGAAGTTTATACTCTTTTAATTCTAAAAAAGAGGTAATGTCTTTTTTTGAAAGTTGTATAAATTGTAGTGAGGGATCAGAAAGAGAGAGATACACTATAATTTATTTTGATGTAAAAAGTAATCTTAATACAAACAAAAGATGTTTTTCTGATAATACATCTTTTGTATATAATAGTGATATAAAAGCCTCTGAAATAGATGATACTGATGAAAAACTATTAATTAAAAACTTTGATATTTCAAAAGAAGATTTATTAGCTTTTGAAGCAAATAATTATTTATATAATAATAATCACAATAGAATACATAATAATAAAAAACTTGAGTCAGTAGAAGATATATATGATACTTATATAAAAGATAATAAAAAGGAAAATAGAACATTTTATGTAATTGATAAAGAAAAAATAATTTGTATTGATGATAATATTTCTGATACAGAATATTACTCTCAAGTATTTCCTATTAAAGATTATTTATATGCTGATTTATGGTTAAAAGGGGATATTGAATATGAAGATTATCTATCTAAGATTAAACAAAATGATAAGGAGATTTATTAATGCCTAATTGGACTTATAACAAAATTAAATGTAAAAAAGAATTAGGAGATAAATTATTAACTATTAATGAGGGTAATTATTCTTTAGATTTTAATAAATTAATACCTATGCCTGAAGATTTAAAACTTGATGCTGGAACAATAGAAAATAAATCTATATCATGTTATTATTTATCTTTAAGTGATGAGGATAAATTAAAATTAATGAAACTTTTAAAAAATAAAGAAGTATTCTTTCATCATAATTATTGGAATAAATATAAAAGTGATATTAAAAACTTTGAAGATAATCCTATTAAGTTAAGAGAAGAAATAGATAATTATCATGGTCTTATTGATTTTGATGAGAAAAAACATTTTAGTAATATATTAGAGTTAGGAAAGCAATATGTTGAAAATATAAAAAAATATAGATATCCTCAGTGGTATGATTGGTGTGTAGAAAATTGGGGAACTAAATGGAATGTTGAAGATGATGTAGATGTTGTTTATGATGAGAATAAAAACGAATATGATATATCCTTTCCAACTGCTTGGAGTGTTCCATCAGGAATTGTAGAAAAATATAGTGAATTATGTTCTGATGATGAATTTTATTGGGAATACGAGGATGAAGATTATGATGGAACTCATATCATAAGAAAAATAAACGGTGAACTAATAGACACAATCGCCCCAGATAATGTAAAAGAAGAAGAATATTTAGATGTTTAAAATTTATAAAAAGAATTTCATGATATAATATTTTATATAGATTCTTTAAAAAAATGGGTGGTGATATAGTGAATAAAATATATAT
>CAKOSH010000002.1 GCA_934102215.1 uncultured Bacilli bacterium | reverse complement strand
CTAGCTTTCTTATAAAAACTCCCCACTAGATTGTCTAAATAGTTAATCATTACTCCCCACTAGATTATCTAGAACCAATAAAAATCACTCGATTTCTCAAGCGACTTTTTTTTACATATAACCTAATTAAAATGTAACAGGTTTATTTTTGTAATTAAGAACTAGATATCCTACTCCAAATGCTATCATTGTTACTACAAATAGTAATGCAACATTAGTAACTCCTGTATTTGGATTATACTCTAATTTAATAGTACCAACTACATTAGTTGTATTAACTTTACCACCAACAACTATATTTTGGAAGAAAGGATATTTTGAATAATAAATCTTTCCTCTATCTTCTGCTGGTTCAAATACTAATGCATTATCAGCAGTAGCCTTTAAATTAACTTCACTTATCTTTTCATTTTTTGGAACAGATATATAAAATTCAAGTCCATTTTCAAATTTAGTTATTTCATTACCTAATTTATCAACTATTTTAACTTTATCTTTATATGAATCAGTTACTTCTAAAGTAATATTAGCAGTAGATACAACTTTAGCATCTATAGCATAAGGCCCATATTTAATTATTCCATTATCTTTACTATAAATTTCTTTACCAGATGCTGGTTTAACAAATTCTATAGTATTAGCATAAGTTAATGAACCATAATTATTATATATTTCTCTATCTTGATTTAAGTATTGATATAATTTATTAAGTTCTTTTAATTCTACCCCATTAGTACCTGTAAGTGAATTACCAATCTTAACTCCATCAACAGTAGCTCCTGTTGCTTTCCATATTGAGAATTGAACAACCACAAATACATAATCTTCAATAGTCTTATCAATATCAATTGATTCACCTGAATGTAAAGCTCCAATTTCAGTCTTTAATGAAGTAATATCAGCACCAGCTTCATTTAATGCATCATTAACATTTAATGTTGGATAACTATGTTCAAGAATCCATAATGCATGATTATAATCATAAGTATTTTCAAATGGTGTAACAGAATAATTAATATACATTACATCACTTTTCTTAAATGAATAAGTATAATATTCACCACTACCATTACCAGCAGCACTATTCATTTCACTACCAGTAACATAATATCCTTGATTATAAGTTACTTTTTTAAGTTCAACAGTTACTTCTTTACCTGCAGTAAAATCACTAATAAAAGTAGAAATATTATTAACAAAATCAGTACTGAATTCTAAAACAGGACCATTTTGCATATTAGAACCTATTCTATTTTTAAATAAAGTTCTAAGTTTTTCATTATTAGAAAGTTCTCTCATAAGACCAAATCTAGCAATAGCCTTAGCATGAAATTCAGCAGTTCCAGCTCCGCCTTCAATATATTCATGATAACCTTCTGGATACTTCATATTCTTATCTAAACAATATGAATATTTAGTATTAGTTAATTTGTTATTTGAATCATATGTAGTAGAAAATTCAAGAACACCTAATTTATCTCCATCTGGATCATGAGCAATATCATTACCATTAGCATCTTTAAAAGTTATTTTACTATAATCAATTTCTCTTGTCTTTTCAACAAAATAATTATCTTCAGCATTAACTCTAACAGCAATTACTAATAATAACAATACAATCAATAATTTAAAATATTTTTTCATAAACATCTCCTCTATTTTCTTATAAGTAAATAATATCATTTTTTTATGAAAATAACAATATAAAAGAGAAAATTATTAAAACTTTCTCTTTAATGTAAATTCTTCACCATCATATTCTTCTTTTAAAGGACCAATCATATCAACTAGAGATTCTAATGCTTTATAGCCATATTTACTTTTATCAATGCTTTCATCACTACTAATTTTATCAAACATACTTTGAGATGTTCTATAAGGTAATGTAATAAATAAACTCTTTATATAGCAATTATTTAATGATATACTTCTAAAATTACCTGGAAGTGAACAAGAATCTTTACTTAATCTTGATATTTTTCTACATAAATTTTCCAATGTTCCAAGACTTTGACTACTTACAAGACTTAAACTTTCATCTTCAGTTTTAGCATCATTATCTATTTTATATATGAATGAAAAGTCATATAAAGCTTTATTCATTTCTTTTTTATGACCACCACATTCTTTATCATCTATAACTTCTTTTAATAGTTTTAAAAATAGGCTAACTCTTTTAGCATCAGTATATCTTAAAGCATCACTATTAATATTTCCGATATGAACATCATCAAAAGCTAAACAATTTAACATTTTTTGAACATTTAAATGTATTCTATACCCACATAATACATCATCACTAACTTCTTTAAATAACAAATACCACTCTCCACTAGTTATTATCTTTATATTTAAAATATGGAAAGTAGCTAAAAAAGTATCCATAAAATCATTAAATACTCTATCATAGTTTTTAGCAAAATAATCGTAATAATAATCTTCTATTTTAGTAAGACTAGCAAGTGTTTCTAAACATTCTTGATATTCAAGACTATCTGTTTTACCTTGCACACTTAAATGAGCCATATTTTTATAACAAATAAGAATATTTTTACTAACATTATTTATATTATAAAATAAATTTGTTCCATCAATTTCACTATTAGTTTTTTTATCTTTTTCTTCTTCCATTTTGAATCTTCCCCTTTAATGAAGCATATTATATAACAAAATCACCCATATATCAACCACTTTTTACATAGGAAATTACATATAAAAAGTAGAATTCATAATGTTTTCTACTTTTTATAAATAAATGAATCTAGAATTTACATAAATATTATTTATTCTTCTTTTGATTCTTTATCTTTTTTTATTTTCTTATCTTTAATTTCTTTATTATCTTTCTTTTCTATTTTAGGTAGCAATTCTTTTCTTGATAAATTAAGTTTACCTTTTTTATCATATCCAGTTACTTTAACAACTATTTCATCTCCTACTTTTAATAAGTCACTTGGATGATTTACTCTCTTGTTATCAAGTTGGCTTACATGAACTAGTCCTTCACAACCTGGCCATAATTCTACAAAAGCACCAAAGTCTTCAATTTTAACTACTTTTGCTGTATAAACAGCTCCAATTTCAACTTCTTTAACTATATCTTCAATCATACCAATAGCTTTATCAAGAACATTTTGATCCATATGATAACATACTACATTACCTTCTTCATCAATATCAATTTTAACAGCATCTTTACTATTAACTGATGTAACATTACTTGATTCTAAGATAATCTTAGTTATCATATCTCCACCTTTACCAATAACATCTTTAATCTTATCAGGTGAAATCTTCATTGTTCTAATTTTAGGAGCATAAGGTGATAATTCATGTCTTACCTCTGGTATAGTTGCTTCCATAACATCAAGTATTTGCATTCTTGCTTTATGAGCTTTATCAAGAGCTTCTTTAAGTACTTCTCTTGTAACACCTTTAATTTTGATATCCATTTGTAAAGCAGTAATACCTTTTCTAGTACCAGCAACTTTGAAATCCATATCTCCCATGTGGTCTTCTAAACCTTGAATATCAGTTAGAATTGTATATTTAGAGTTGCAAGTTCCATCTTCAGTAATAAGTCCCATGGCAATACCAGCTACTGGTGCTTTAATTGGAACACCTGCTGACATAAGAGACATACATCCAGCACAAATACTTGCTTGGCTAGATGAACCATTACTCTCAAGTACCTCAGATACTACACGTACTGTATATGGAAATTCTTCTTGACTAGGCATAACTTGTAATAATGCTCTTTCAGCTAAAGCACCATGTCCAATTTCACGTCTACCAGGGCTTCCATATCTACCAGTTTCACCAACACTAAATGCAGGGAAATTATAATGGAATATGAATTTCTTACTTTCTTCAAGTCCTAAACCATCTAATATTTGTTCTTCATTTTGAGCACCTAAAGTAGTGATTGCAAGTGCTTGAGTTTGACCTCTTGTAAATAAAGCACTACCATGTGTTCTTGGAAGTAAATCAACATCAGCTGATAACTCACGTATTTCATCCATTCCTCTTCCATCTGGTCTAATATGTTCATTAGTAATTAATCTACGTACTTCAGCACCTTCAATTTCATCAGCAACTTTCTTAACAAGTTTAAGATCATCTTCAAGAGTTTCTTCTCCTTCATGTCTTTCACTATATTTAGTAATTGCTTCTTCTTTAACTTCATCAATACGAGCATATTTTTCTAGCTTATCTTTTATTTGAATAGCCTCTATCATATCTTCTTTGATGTCATCATTAACTTCATTTCTAAGTTCATCAGGAATATTAGCAAGAGTAACCTCTATCTTTTCTTCACCTATCTCACTAATAATATCATTTTGTATAGCACATAATTCTTTAACAGCTTCATGTCCGAACATTAAAGCCTCTAACATTTCTTCTTCACTTACTTGTTTAGAACCACTTTCAACCATATTAATAGCGTCCATTGTTCCAGCAACAGTTAAGTTAATAGTACTTCTTTCCATTTCTTCACAAGTTGGATTAATCTTAAGTTCTCCATCAATCTTACCAACTATAACACCAGCAACTGGTCCTTCAAATGGTATATTAGAAATACCTAAACATAATGATGTACCAAATAATGCTGTCATTTCTGGAGTCTTATCTGGATCAACACTAAGAACTGTATTTACAACTTGTACTTCATTTCTAAAGTTTTCATTAAACATAGGTCTAATAGGTCTATCAATAACTCTAGCAGTTAAAGTAGCCGCATCTGTTGGACGACCTTCTCTTTTAATAAATCCACCAGGGATTTTACCAACAGAATATAATTTTTCTTGATATAAAATTGTTAAAGGGAAAAAGTCAGCAGTAGAAACATTATTACTCATAACACAAGTTGATAATATAACTGTATCATCATATCTAACAAGTACAGCACCTCTTGCTTGTTTAGCAAGTTCACCATGTTCAACTACGATTTTTCTTCCTTGAAAATCATATTCAAAAACTCTTTTCATACTTCCTCCTTCTTAAAATAAAAGACACTTAAAATAAGTGCCTACTTTCTTAAATTTAATTTTTTGATTAGTTCACGATATCTTTGAACATCTTCGTTCTTTAAATATTCTAGTAAACTTTTTCTCTTACCAACCATTTGTAATAATCCACGGTTAGTATGATAATCATGAGTATGTTCTTTCATATGTTCAGTAAGTTTATTGATTCTTTCAGTTAAAAGTGCAACTTGTACTTCAACACTTCCAGTATCATTTTTACTTCTAGCAAATTCACTAACAATACTCTCTTTTCTTGCTTTAGTTAATGCCATTACAAAATTCCTCCTTTTCACTTATATCCGTTAATTCCAAGTAAAGAAGTAAGAGGTACATCTAAACCGAGAACAAACTTCACTAACATAATACTATATTTTTAGGTGAAAAGCAAGGAATTTTATGACTTTTGTGATATTTTTTGTAATTATTTTACCGTAAATACTAATGTTGATGGAATATTGCTCGTAGAATTAAAACTTGATGCTATAGTAGAATTCTTTGCATATCCTTTCGTAGCCTTTGCATTTCCAAACATACTAGTCATATCTACTCCACTTTTTAGTTCAAAACTACTTAAATCTAGTGTTGTTGCTTTCGAATTATAAAACATATAAGACATACTTGTCACATTACTAGTATCGAAATTTTCAACATTTATTTCAGTTGCTTTTGAACCATAAAACATATTACTCATATTTGTAACTTTACTCGTATTAAAACTACTTAAATCTAGTTTAGTCGCAGCACAACTTCTAAACATCATAATCATTCCTAAAGAACCCTCTACGTTGCTAGTATCAAAATTACTAACATCTAATGTTATTAAACTATTAGTAATATAAAACATTCTATACATAGTTGTAACTTTAGAAGTATTAAATAATGATAAATCTAGAGATTTAACACTACTTCCACTAAACATTTCTTCCATACTAGTTACATTACTTGTATCATAATAAGTATTTAAAGTAGTTGCTTTACTTTGATAATACATATATGACATTGAAACAACTGGTACATTATTTATATATGTACATACATCAGAGGTTACAGCTGCAGTACTTGTTTTATTAGTTAACATCACTCCCCAACCATCACTCGTGATATTACTCCATGAACTAGCTCCACTTGCTTTTTGCTTATAATGATAAGTATAACTTCCATTTACAAATTCAGTTCCTTGCGTAGGAGTACCACTATATGTACAATAAGTAACTTTAGCACCTGGATATAAAATTAAATCATTATTAACAGTTGATACTGAAGTATATTGATCACCTTTAGCATTTTTTAAAGTATAATATCCTTTAGCATCAGGTAAATTTCCTAGCACACTTCCAGAGTTTACTTTTCTTGATTCAAGAACTGTTTTATTATCAGTATCCATAAAAGTAACAACATAACTTATCTTATTTGAACTATCAAATGTACAACTAGATGATTCTTTTGTATCACTTCCATTTACTGATACATATGCATTTATTGATGTACCAAGTAAACTTGCTAAATTAATTGTAGGATCTTCTACATATCTAAGCCATATATAAAGTGTGTATGTAATACTTTTATTAGTTTCTATAAAATCACTATCATATATTAATAATTTATTATCAGCTATATCTGCAAATGATCCTTCACTTACGTTTCCTGTACTTGAAACTACTTTGTAAACTAAGTATTCACTCTTTAATTGTTCTGAAATACTATTAAAGTTAAGATATAGTTTCATACATCCATTAAGAGTACTTTCACTACTACTAATGGTAAACTCTTTCTTAAATGCTTCTGTTTCATAATTACTACTTCTAATAGGAGCCATATTACTTATATTAACAGTTGTATCAGTAACACTTAATTTTAAATTACCAGTAACAACCTTAGTATCATTAATTGTTCCACTCGTTATTATATTAGGTCCTACAAAAGCAAGAGTAGCTGTTAAGATAGCACCTATTATCATACATATTCCAATTATTATATACTTTCTATCAATTTTCATAAACTTTCCTCCTTTATTTTTCCTAAACTTAAAAACATTATAACTTGTAAAAATGTAAATACGCCTGCTCCTAAAAACAAACTTCTAAAAGACATTTGTAATAAATAGCCTGCTAAATAAGTACCAATGCCTTCACCTAAACTAAGTATAAAATATCTAATATTCCCAAATAAAAACTGATTATCAGTATCTATTCTTCTAACATAAACACCATTTATTTTATCTTCAAGTATTCTACCTGTCACATGAGCTACAACTATCGCTATAATGAAGAAAACAACATTATTTGTTAAAAATGCTAACAAGTATACAAGTACTCTACTACCATATTTTATAAGTATACTAGCGTTAGTACTTAAATTTTTACCATGCTTAATGAACAGTGAACAAGCAAAACTTCCAACTAAATTACATATAATTATAAATAAAGATGCAATTGACACTGAAAAATTAATATAATTAGTAAGAACAAGCATTACAAGACCAAAAACTATTCCATATGATATATTCATTATTAGTTGAGTAAATAAGAAATAATTATTTATTTTAGATTTATATAAATTTTTAATAGCTCTTTTTATTGGTAAATCCTTATTCTTTTTATAATATTTATCTTGATCAAAAAGTATCAAAACAAGTGCACTAATCAAAGAAGACATAAGTGCCACAAAAAGACATGAATCATAATCAAACACTCGGTTTCCTACAACAACGCCTATAAGTAAACCACAAGATATAACGCCAGCATCCTTACCTAAATAATTAATAAGATTTTGTTTTCTATAAGCACTTTCTCCTTTATTAACAGTAGATAAAAGTGGATAATAAGATATTGAAAACATAACATCACACATTATACTTAGAAGCATACAAATCTTAATAATATAAGTGTTTCTATTCAATAAAAGAACTGCAAGAGCAATTGATCTAAAAATAATACACATAAGAGTAACACTTTTAATCTTAACTTTAGTTGAAAATAAGCTTATTACAAACGAGATAATCGCACTACATATCAAAGCAACAGATATTATTCTACTTATACCACCTACATCAAAACCCACACTCTCAAGCCATAATCCCCTATAGTTAGTCCATACTCCTATTGAAAAAGACATAAAAGCAAGCATTATCATTAATACATTTTCATCACTAATACTTAAAAAATCTTTAATTTTCTTTATCATATTTATCTTTCCTTTATGCTAACAATACAATTATAATAGAAATTTATTAAAAATTCAATTCAAAACTATTGACAAATATACATTTTATTTGCTAATATTTTTGTCATGCTTGTTAATTTATAAATGATGTACACTTGGATTTATAGGAGGTTATAATGAATTTAAGTGAAGAAGAATTAAAAAAAGAAGAAAGGCATCTAGAATTAACTACAACACTTTTAAGAGAGAATATTAGTGCTCTTGCTCAAGATTTATATGACAATGAAGAAAAACAACAAGAATTTAAAAAGTATATTTGGGATACTAAAGCAGAACTAGATCCTACTGAAATGAAAACTATTTTATCTAATAATGACAAAGAAATTGAAGACTTAGAGATGAAAGCTAAATATTATAAGAAATTATATAAGATACAAAATAGTCCATATTTTGGTAAAATAACCTTTGAAGATGATGAAGGTAATAAAGACATTTATATTGGGCTTACTTATCTTACTAAAGATAATGATAATGTTATTTATGACTGGAGAAGCCCAATATCTAGTGTGTTCTACGACTATGAACATGGTAAATGTAGTTATAGTGCTCCTGGTGGTATAATTGATGGTTATCTTCATAATAAAAGACAATTTACGATTGAAAACTCAAAAATTAAAAGAGTTTTTGATTCAAAACTAACTATTCAAGATGAAATGTTACAAGAAGTATTAACAAGAAAAAATAATGATTATATGAAAAATATAGTTAATACTATTCAAGCTGAACAAAATGCAATAATAAGAAATGTAGAAGATAAAAACTTAATTGTTCAAGGTATTGCTGGTTCAGGTAAAACATCAGTAGCACTTCATAGAATAGCATTCCTACTCTATAAGATTAAAAATTTAACTAGTGATAAAGTACTTATATTCGCACCTAATCATATATTTAGTGAATATATATCAAATGTACTTCCTGAACTTGGTGAAGAAAATACTAAAGAAACAACATTCAGTGATTTTTTAGAAGCATACATAAAAGAATATAAAAATATTGAATCATTTACTTCATTTATAGAAAGATATTATAAAAAAGAAGAAATCTATACAGATTTAATTAAATTAAAGCAATCTAATGAAATAATACCTGTTATTGAAAAATATATACAAAATTATACTAAAAAAGCAAGATTCACAAGTGAAATATTCAATAGAGAATTATATGTTCCACTTGAAAAACTAAATTATTATCTAACTGAAAGATATAGTAGTATTCCATTACTTGAAAGAATTGATGAAATATCATTAAAGATAGCTGAACAAGAATTTAGAAATAATAAATCAAAAGCAAAACAAATAAGAAAATGGTTAAAAGAAAGATTAAATATCAGTATTGATATGAAAGAAATATATAAAAATTTCTTTAGAAGTAATGAATTTAAAGAAATATACAATAAAGAAATACCTGAATCTTATATAAATAAACTTAATGAAAAAGATATATCTTATGAAGATGCATGTTTATTTGTATATATGAAGAGTTTACTTATGTTTTTAGGAAATGATTACTTAATTGAACAAACAATAGTTGATGAAGCACAAGATTATAGTATTTTAGAATATATGTTACTTAAGAAAATACTTAAAAGAAGTAAATTTACAATACTAGGAGATATTAATCAAACAATAAATCCATATTATGAATATAAATCACTTGAGGAATTAAAAAGTGTATTCACTGATTCAGTTAATTATATAGAACTTAATAAAACATATAGATCTAGTCCTGAAATAATAGAACATGCAAATAAGATATTAGGACTTAATTTAGTATCAGCAATTAGAAGAAATACAAGTATTCCAGTTGAATTTAGATACGAAGATAATTTAAAAGAACAACTTATCAAAGATATAGAAAATTTAAAGAAAGATAATAAAAGTATTGCTATTATAACAAAAACAGATACTGAAGCTACAACTATATATAAACTACTTAAGAAAGATATGAATGAACTTACTCTTATTGCGAATAATTCAAAAGCATTTAGTCGTGAACTAGTAGTAATACCTTCATACATGGCAAAAGGTCTTGAATATGATGCTACTATTGTCTATACAGAAAAAGATAATCAATTTACTCATAAAGAAAGATATCTATATTATGTTGCATGTACAAGAAGTCAACATCACTTAATTATTTATAACCAAAAAGAAGCATAAAATCACATGCTTCTATTTTTTTAATTCCTTTTTAATTTCATCATTTATCATTTTACGTTTCTTAATTGATAATATTAATTTCTTACCTACAATCTTAAGAAATAATACACTATATCCTAAAGCTGTAAAGAATGTTAATGAATTTTGTACTCCATGAATAATAGTTTCATAAGGAACATTTTTATACCTATTTAAATCTACTTCTAAATACTCAGTATATTCCTCTTTATCTTCCACTTCACTATTATCACTAAACATACTTTCATCATATAAGAAACTTACATCACAGTGTCCCATAGAATTTGTGGCACCAGTATCAGTACATACATTAGTAACTTGTTGCATAGAAACTGTATATTCATTATTACTTGTTTCAGTCACTTCTTCAAGTTCACTCATCTTAAATCCTTTATTAATCCATTTACTTTCATCTTTATAATTAGGTCCACCTGCTGCCCATATATAAAAATCATCAGTTTTAAGTGAGGCTCCATGCTTTACAAAATCATTACTTATACAAGATAGCGTATTAGAGTTACCATATATACCTACATTCATAAATCCATGATTATTACATAATTCTTTAAATCCTTGTGCTATATCATAATAATTAATTTCACTACTATCAAGTTCAAAATCAATAAATATAGGTGTTTTACTTTTGTCAATATTAATATTTTTGCTTTTTAACTCACTATCTAATCTATCTAGGTAATTACTTATTCTCTCTAGCACGATAGATGTTTCTTCTTTTCCTCCAAGACACATATAAAGTCCTAAATCAATATTATTAGTAATAACATTTTGTATATGTTCACTTGCTGTATCTAAATAAGTATCACTCTTGATTCTAGCAACTTCAACTATTACATAATCAGATGTTTCACTTACTCTATCCCATGAAATAGTATCTTGATAATCAGAAATATCAATACCTTTTCTTACTCCAAAGTTATATGATACAAGATCTTTATTAGAATCAATTACTTCATATAGATTAGGAATATATAATGAATCTCCTACGCTTACTTCTTTTACATTGTTATATTTCATTAAATCTTCTTCACTAAGTCCACATTTTAATGCAATACTATGAAGAGTTTCATTTTCACCTACTATATACATTGCACTACAAGGTAAAATAACATTTGAATCAGTAACCATAGATAAATTCTTAGATGCTGTAATCTCACCACTTAAGCCTTTAGTTATATCAATATTTCCTATGTATTTGACTTCTTCACTATCTCTTACTAAGAAAACACTTCTATTAGTTATATCCACTAAATGATTATTTAAATCATTAAGATTAGTATCACTACCATAGATACCTATTCTATAAGAAGAATTATCCATCTTATTTAAGAATGATTCAATTATCTCTTTCTTCATTGTATTATTTAATTTTTTATTTGACATAATTTTATCTATATCAAAATATATTGGCATATCAATATCAAATCTTTTAAGAATACTTTCTAAATAATCAGTATCCATATACATTTTACCAAGAGTATCAGCATCACATTCAAATACTAATGAAACAGATATTCCTTCATTCTTACATTTATTAAGTTTATTAGTAAGAGCGGTTATATCGTTATATTCTTTTCTTTTAATATGTAATACTACAAAATTATTAACATGAACTTTAGTATTAAATCTTGTATTTATATTTTCATAACCAACACTATTTTCATGACTGGCATCACTCTTACCACGAATACTAGAATCTTTAATACCAAGAACTACATCTTTTACTAAATTAGCAGTAAGTGCTCCACCTACTGTATAAAGTATTACTTTATTTTTAATTTTCTTTTTACTTTCGTTTTCCATATTATCTCCTAAAGTCCTGTTATTATAGCATAATTTAATGCAAAATAAAAGACCCTATTTCTAGAGCCTATTATTTCAATTATTCCATGATTTCTGATACAACACCAGCACCAACTGTTCTACCACCTTCACGAATTGAGAACTTAGTTCCGTTTTCGATAGCGATAGGAGCAATTAATTCAACAGTCATATCAACATTGTCACCTGGCATAACCATTTCAGTTCCTTCTGGTAATGTAATTACACCTGTAACATCAGTAGTTCTGAAATAGAATTGAGGTCTATAGTTACTGAAGAATGGAGTATGTCTTCCACCTTCTTCTTTAGATAGAACATATACACTAGCTTTGAATTTCTTATGTGGTGTAATGCTACCTGGTTTACATAAGATTTGTCCTCTTTCTACATCTTCTCTATTGATACCACGAAGTAAAACTCCAGCGTTATCTCCAGCTTCAGCATAATCTAATGATTTTCTGAACATTTCGATACCAGTAACAACAGTCTTTCTTGTTGGTTTTAATCCAACGATTTCAACTTCATCATTAAGATTTAATTTACCTCTTTCAACACGTCCTGTAACAACAGTTCCACGTCCTGTAATAGTAAATACATCTTCAATACTCATTAAGAATGGTTTGTCATTATCTCTCTTAGGAGTATCAATCCATGAGTCAACAGCAGCCATAAGGTCTTTAATTGGTTGTACCCACTTTTCATCACCTTCAAGAGCCTTTAATGCAGATCCACGAATAACTGGAGTATTGTCTCCATCGAATCCATATTCATTTAATAATTCACGAACTTCCATTTCAACTAAGTCTAAAAGTTCTGGATCATCTACCATATCGCATTTATTGATGAATACTACCATTTTTGGTACACCAACTTGACGAGAAAGTAAGATGTGTTCTCTTGTTTGAGGCATTGGTCCATCAGTTGCACTAACAACTAGAATAGCACCATCCATTTGAGCAGCACCTGTAATCATGTTCTTAACATAATCAGCATGTCCTGGACAGTCAACGTGAGCATAGTGACGTTTGTCAGTTGAATACTCAACGTGAGCAGTATTAATAGTAATACCTCTTTCTCTTTCCTCTGGAGCTTTATCGATTTGATCATAATCCATAAATTCTCCAAAATATTTAGTAATTGCAGCAGTTAATGTTGTTTTACCATGGTCAACGTGTCCAATAGTACCAATATTAACATGCTCTTTTGAACGGTCGAATTTTTGTTTTGCCATTTTATTTTTCCTCCTTTGTTTACATATTATATTTTATCTAATACTTGATAATATTTCAAGTATAAATAACAAAACTTTTCAAAAGTATACTTATTGTTGTACACCATTTTTCTTTATAATGTCTTCAGCAATACTTCTTGGAACTTCTTCATAGTGATCAAATATCATTTGATATGTACCACGTCCTTGAGTATTACTTCTAAGAACTGTCATGTAACCGAACATTTCTGAAAGTGGAACCATAGCTCTAATAGAAATATCTCTACCTCTTGATTCATTACCAAGTGGTTTTCCACGTCTACTAGTTAAGTCTCCCATAACTGTTCCCATGAATTCTTCTGGAACAACTACTTCAACATTCATAATTGGTTCTAAAATGCAAGGATTACATTTATTTTTAGCTTCTTTTAATGCCATAGAAGCTGCAATTTTAAATGCCATTTCATTTGAGTCTACATCATGGTAAGATCCATCAAATAATGTACATTTAACATCTATCATTGGATATCCAGCAAGTACACCACCCGCTAAAGCTTCTTGAAGTCCTTTGTCAACTACAGGAATATATTCACGAGGAACAACTCCACCTACTACTTCATCAACAAATTCATATCCCTTATCAGGATTTGGTTCAAATTTAACCCAAACATGTCCATATTGTCCACGTCCACCTGATTGTTTAATATATTTACCTTCACATTCAGCAGTACTCTTAAGAGTTTCTCTATAAGCAACTTGTGGTTTACCAACATTAGCTTCAACGCCGAATTCTCTTCTCATTCTATCAACTAGAACATCTAAATGAAGTTCACCCATACCTGCTATAATAGTTTGACCAGTTTCATGATCAGTTTTAGCTCTGAATGATGGATCTTCTTTAGCTAATTTTTGAAGAGCAATTCCCATCTTTTCTTGATCTGCTTTTGATTTTGGTTCAATAGCAAGTTCAATAACTGGTTCTGGGAATACCATTTTTTCAAGAATAACTTGATTCTTTTCATCACATAGAGTATCTCCTGTAGTAGTATCTTTAAGACCTACAGCAGCAGCAATTTCTCCAGCATATACTTCGCTAATTTCTTTTCTTTGATTAGCATGCATTTGAAGAATGCGTCCGATTCTTTCTTTTTCTCCTTTAGTAGAGTTCATAACATAACTTCCTGATTTAAGTACACCAGAGTATACACGGAAGAATGTTAAGTTTCCTACAAATGGATCGTTCATAACTTTGAATGCTAAAGCACTGAATGGTTCACTATCACTAGCTTTTCTTTCAACCTCTTTATCATTCATATCAACGCCTTTAACAGCTGCAATATCAAGTGGAGATGGTAGATAATCAATAACTGCATCCATTAATGCACGAGTACCTTTATCACCTAAAGCATCAGCACATAATACTGGGAAAAATTTAACAGCTAATGTAGCTTTTCTTATAGTTGATTTTAATAAATCTACACTAATTTCATTTCCTTCTAAATATTGTTCCATTAATTCGTCAGAGAAATCAGCAACAGCATCTATTAATTTACCTCTATATTCTTCAGCTTTATCCATCAAGTCTGCTGGTATTTCAATTTCAGTAACATTTTGAGCAGCAGTTCCATCATAGCTATAAGCTTTCATAGTAACTAAATCAACATATCCTGTAAAGTGATCTTCAGCTCCAATTGGTAACATGATTGGTTCTGCATTTTCAGATAGTCTATGATGAATTGAATCTATTGAATAATAGAAATCAGCTCCCATTTTTTCCATCTTATTAGCACAAATCATTCTTGGAACCATATAATCATTTGCCTGTCTCCAAACTTGTTCAGTTTGTGTTTCAACTCCAGCTTGAGCATCAATAAGTGCAACAGCACCATCTAAAACTCTTAAACTACGAGCAACTTCAATAGTGAAGTCTACGTGTCCCGGAGTATCTATTATATTGAATCTATAGCCATTCCAGTGTACAGTAGTTGCAGCACTAGTAATTGTTATACCTCTTTCTTTTTCTTGATCCATCCAGTCCATTTGAGAAGCTCCATCATGAG
The DNA here is from genome assembly GCA_934102215.1 of uncultured Bacilli bacterium. Lineage (GTDB taxonomy): Bacteria > Bacillota_I > Bacilli_A > RF39 > UBA660 > CAG-1000. The sequence goes on along the minus strand of CAKOSH010000002.1, from coordinate 175,475 downwards.
TTTCACCAATTTTATGAATGTTTCCACCTAAATATAGAATTCTCTCAGTAGTTGTTGTTTTACCAGCATCTATATGAGCCATAATTCCTATATTACGTGTTTTTTCTAACGATACATCACGCGCCATTAGTGTTCTCCCTTCTTACCATCTATAATGAGCATAAGCCTTGTTAGCTTCAGCCATCTTATGAGTATCTTCACGTTTTTTAACTGCTCCACCAATTCCATTTGAAGCATCTATAATTTCAGCAGCTAATTTTTCTGCCATTCCTCTTCCGCTTCTATTTTTAGCATATTGAATTAACCATCTAAGCATTAAAGCATTAGCTCTTTCTTCACGTACTTCAGTTGGAACTGAATAGTTACTTCCACCAATTCTTCTACTTCTAATTTCTAGTGATGGTCTAATATTATCAAATGCTTCATTTAGAACTTCCATAGGATCTCTATTTGTTTTTTCTTTTACTGTTTCAAGTGCATCATATAATATTTTTTGAGCAGTTCCTTTTTTACCATCTAACATAATTCCATTGATTAATTTAGTAATCATTTTAGAATTATATATTGGATCTGCTAAAACATCTCTTTTTATTGCTTGTCTTTTACGCATGTTTTATTTCTCCTTTCTCAAACTTAATTATTTATTTTTAGGTTTTTTAGTTCCGTATTTACTTCTACCTTGTCTTCTTTTATCAATACCAGCTGTATCTAAAGTTCCACGAACAATATGATAACGAACACCGATAAGATCTTTAACACGACCACCACGAATTAGAACAACACTATGTTCTTGTAAGTTATGTCCTTCACCACCGATATAGCAGTTTACTTCATAACCGTTACTTAATTTAACTTTAGCAATTTTTCTTAAAGCTGAGTTTGGTTTCTTTGGTGTTTTAGTAGAAACACGAGTACAAACTCCACGTTTTTGTGGTGCACAGTTGTTAGTTCTTACTTTGTCTTTAGAGTTATATCCAACATTTAATACTGGGCTTTTACTCTTTTTAACCTTTTGTCCTCTACTCTTTCTTACTAATTGATTAATTGTAGGCATATTAGTCTCCTTTCTTATACACATTTCCAGGTGTATCATTTACTATATTTTTTTAAGTTTTCTGCGTGAGAAAACCTGAAATCTAGTTAATAATAGCATACCAGAACCCCTTTTGTCAACGATTATTACTAATTATTTCAAGAAAAAAGTAAGAATTTTCATTTTTCTCACTCTTTTCTATTTAATAATTAATTTTTTACATGCTTCATAGTATTTATTATTTTTAAGTTTCTCCATATTTCCAAGTATTACATTTAAATCATCTTGTGATAAATTACGTATTACATTTACTCTTAATGTTGTTTCTGGTGAAAAGCCACTTATCTCTTTTTTATATACTTTACCTATTCCACGAGTTGATACTATATGTGGTATTCTTGATTTTTCTACTGCATCTCTAAATGCCCACATGAAGTCTAAAACACTATCATTAGGATATAATTTTTCTTCTAATGCCATATCATAATCAAAGAATACATTATCAAATCTATCAAGAGTTGATGCATCAAGCACATTACGACCTACATATTGAAAATCACTACCACGGCCCCAGGTATTAGCGGCGGCCACCATTCTAAAATCAGGATGTCTATCTATTGTTTTATGTGGAAAAGCCATATATCCATTCGCAAGTGCTGAGTTTATGACTATTAACGCAGATGGATCAGAATTATCTATTTCATCTAAAAAGAATACTCCACCATTTTTAAATGCTTTATAGAATTCAGTATCACGATAATTACCACCAGCATCAATAAATCCAGTTAGCTTAAATTCATTGCTTGCATTATTAGTATAATACATGTGTTTATTGAGTGCTTTTGATACTTGAGCTATTGAATAGTTTTTACCACTACCAGCAGGACCAATTAACATAACTGGTTCATCCATATTTACTAAGTTAAGTATTTCTTCAAACTTTTCATGAAAATGTTCAGCATCAGTTCTACCTATTTCTTCACCATGAAGATTAATAATATGAACAGTTGGTAAATTAAGTTTCTTCTTTTCCTCACTTATTATCTTTTCTACTTCTTCACTTATCTCTTTACGTACGCTTTCTTTATAACCTGATTTTTCAACTTCATTACGTACTATCTTAAGAAGTTCTTTCTTTGTTTCAGTATCTATGCTTCCACTAATAGAACTTTCTATTCTATTTTTTATTTCATCACTATTAAGATATTTTTGAAGTGATTCTTTAATCTTATCACGAACTTCATCACTGATATTACCTGACATAATATCGTTTATAAAGTCCATCATTTCTTTTGGCAAAGTTAAATTTTCTTCTTTTTCTTTATCTGATTTTGCTGTTTTAGAACTGTCTTTAGTACCTTTTTTATTTTCGCTAGATTCTTTTAAATCGGTATCACTTTTTTGTAATTCTTTTTCTTTATTTGATCTTTCTGTTTTAGAACTATCTTCATTACCTTTTTTATTTTCGCTAGATTCTTCTAAATTAGTATCACTTTCTTGTGATTCTTTCTTTTCAGTAGTTTTTTCTAAATTAACATTATCTTTTTTTGAAACTTTTTCTTTAGACTCTTCTATTTTTTTAGTCTCTTTTGAATTTATCTTTTCTTTAAATTTATTTTTATCTTTTTTTGTACCTTTTTTTATTTCGTAAAATTCGCCCCTGTCATAATATCTATCACCTATTTCTACTATCTCTTCTTTAAAGTTTGACAAGATATTTTCATCACTACTAAAAGATATATTGCCATCTTCACTATATGAATAGTATAATTCACCTTTTCCACTTTTACCTGCTGAAATAAGTCCATCATCATTATTTACCATAACAAATGAGCAATCTATACCATTACTATTTAATAAATCAATAGTATATTTCATACCATACTTATAATATAAATAAGGTAAAATTAAGTCTTCAGTAGCTACCCTTTTATCTTTAAATTTTTCTTCCCATAATTTAGTTAACATTTCTGGATTTGAACAATTTATCATATAAGTGTATTTATTATCACTACTAGTAAATATTCTATTATTTGCTCCTAGTAGATAATGATTGTTACAATGTGTTTCATTTAATTCTTCTTCACCTGTTAAAAATCTTTTAACACTGTCTTTTAGTTTTTTCATTTCTGCTTTGCTTCTTGTATTATTAGGATCACTAGTTAATACAAATGGGCCATATTTTTCACCAAGAATACAAAATTTTTCACCATCATAATAAGTATTCGGCATTACAATACTATATGATTTATCTACTGACTTTTCTATAATGCTTTCTTTATTATCAGCAAACATTAATTTTCCATCTTTATTATATCCATAATATAAATGAGAAGTTTCACCTATATTAGCACATATTATTTTCTTTTCACTAGTTCCGGCACTCATTACAAATGAACCTTCAAATCCGCAACTTTTAAGTTCCCTAATAAGACGTGATAATCCATGTGAAACATATAAATATTGCATAATATTGCTATAATTAAGATCTTTTTTTTCATTATATTTATCAAGTAACTTAGTATATTTATCAAGTAACTTAGTAAGTACTTCTTTATCACAATTTAATACACAGTCAAGTGAACTATAATTTACATAACATCCTGGGAAATTAAAGCTATCGTCATCTAATTGTAAAAATACACAATTTTTATATGGCTTTAATTTTCTTAGTTTACGTTTTCCATCTTCTTTGCCCTTTAAAAATTGACTTATATATTTTTCTTCTGATAAATCTTCTTCTGTACAATACATTGCTAAATAATCTTTAAATTTCTCACTCATATTTTTCTCACCCTTTCAACTTTATCAAGTATTAAATCTTCTGGAGTATCACTTCTATTTATAAAACTAAATACACTATTTATATCATCTATTAGATCATAACCTTCTACTCCAAGAAGTCTTGATTCAGGAATAACAATATCATTTTCTTTTAAATTTAAGAATTTTCTTATTTCATACATATCACAAGGATAGCCATAACCAGAGGCCCAATCATTAGTAATATCTGGCGTACATTCAGTTAATTTAAATTCAAGTCTTCTAAGCCATGATGGATGACATAATGGAAAATATAATTTTTGTGGATTAACTCTTTCATTTTCTTTTTTCAATAGGAAATCGCAATAAAGATAAGCACTATAGTAATGATCACTAGATAAACTAAATAAATGAAGATCAACATTATACCCAAGAGTTTCTAATACCTGTATTAATGATAATATTATTATTCCTCTATTATATACACTTTCTTTAGTAGTAAAACTTGCACATGCACATTGAACATACAAATCTATTTTACGTCTAGCCACACGATTTCTATTAAGCATTGAAAGTGGACTACCCTCTAAATATGATTTAACATCAGGAGCATATCCTACATAATAGTTATATTGTTTACTTCTGTTATTAGATAATTTCAAATATTTATCTAATTTCATTTTTAATTCCATCATTTTATCAAAATTTTCATGATATCCATATTTAGCAAGTTTTATAGCTTCATCAAAGCTATTAGTATCAGTAAACTCAAGAGTACCTGTCTCACTAGCAGTACCAGTGAATGTTGGATTCTTTTTAGCATGTGAAAGATAGTCTATATATTCACTTAAAGAATGAAATTCATGATGCATTACCTTTTTTCCATTTTTATTATAACATTTATACATATAGTTACCTCATTTGACTACATATTATAAAGTAAAGAACTTCTAAAAGCAAGAAATTAATCATAATAAAAGTGAGAAATTAATCTCACTTAAAATTCTAAATCAATATTTTTCTTTGCTACAATAAACATAAATAATTTAGATATAGAAAATATTAATGATATAAATAGTATAGACATGCATATTTCAAAAGGAAATGTACCATAGTTATTACTTATAAAATATTCTCCATAACATAATGGTAACTTAAATACTGATGTTATATCTTTTACCTTTAATATTGGAAATAACATACATATACTAAGAGGTATTATTCCCACTATTAAAATACCTATTTCTTCTCTTACTAGTTTATACACACTAATTGAGAATACAACAACTATATTAAGTATAAAATAACTTCTTATTATATGAAATATTAAATATAAAGAATTACTAATATTATAAAAATAATAATTATCTATTTTCATATTCATACCAGTATTTAAAATAGAACACAACATAACAATAACTAAAACTATAAAATATATTATTAAATTAGATATAAATATAAACTTAATCATTTTATTAAAGAATTCCTTATAATCTTTTATTCTTATCATAAATGAATAATTATGAGTAAGTTCTGTATATATATTATATGTGTTAAACATGAATAGAAATAGTAATACCATTATGAAATAGTCCCAAGTCATAACATTATAAATACCTTCTATAAATGTCATTCTTTCTGTTATGGTACCAAATGCCATGAATCCAAGTAATACAATCATAATGATAGTTACTTTAAATCTAGTATTTTCGAGTAATGATACAATTAATTTAAAATCATTTTTCATTTTATACGTTCCACATTTCCATTATTAAATTTGTATACTTCATCTGATAATATATCTATATCTTCTTTAATATGACTTGTTACTATTATAATTTTATTTTGATTTTTTAGTTCTAATAATATATTTCTTATTTTATCTACTGTATCATCTTCTATACCATTAAATAATTCATCAAATATCATAACACTAGGATTTTCCATAAGTACTTGTGCTATTCCTAATTTTTGTTTCATACCAAGTGAGTATTCTTTATACTTTTTATCTTTTTCAAGAATTAAGTTTACTTTTTCCAATGTATCATTTATTTCATTATCACTTATTTTATTTTGAATATTCGCAAGTAATTTTAGATTTTCAAATCCAGTTAAATCTGGAAAGAAAGTTGGTTTTTCTATTAATGCTCTTGTATCAGGTGGAAAACTATTATTAGAACTATAATTTATATTATCGAATAATACTTCTCCAGTATTAGGTTTATAAAATGAACATAATATTTTTAAGAATACACTTTTACCACTACCATTTCTTCCAACAAGACCATATATTTTTCCACTTTCAAATGTCATATTAATATTATTAAGAACAGTAACTTTTTTAAACTTTTTAGATATATTTTTAACTATTATCTGCATTTTATGAATTCCTTTCTAATTTCATAATTATTTTTTCTTTATTTTTATATTTTAAGGATACAAGTAATCCACTTATTAATGCAATACTTAAGCATAGTATATTAAATGGAATTAATTCTCTATTATGGTAAGTATAAACATCAAAGAAATCCAAATATTTTTCTACATCTTTATGGAGGATCTTACTAATAAGTAATATTACAAAGAATGTATTAGTTAAAGTGATTCCAAAATATATCATAATACTTTCAAGGACAGAAACAATATAATTTCTAGTATTTGGTACAATAAAGAGCGCTATATTAGTCCAAAAGAAACTCATAAATATTGTATTTAATAAATTTGATAACATAAACACAACAGGTTTACTTAATATTTCATATGAAAATGATGAATTAGTATCAACAATTTCAAATGAACCATTACTTATTATATAAGAAAACATAAAAAGTAATATAGTAATCATTGGCCATATAAATACACTTTTATATGAATCTAAAAATATTTCTTTAATATATTTGTTATAACTCTCTCTAGTTAAATGATTTTTTATATCTTGATTCTTAAATTTCTTACTTATATTATAAAGTGATGATGTAATCACAAGAAATGGTATCAAAAAATAAAAGACAGTGCATAAAGAAGTTGAATTATAATTAACATTATCATTTATAATATCATAATAAGTTTTAAGTGTACTTCTTTTTTTAGGCTTAACATCTATATTTTTAAGGCATATTTCATTATATTTATCATGTTTTAATATTTCTTTACATACCTCTATACCTTCTATTCTACTCTCTTCGTTTATTCTAGCAGATTTAATATTTCTTATGCAAAGTATAGTTGAAAAGATAAATAATATTAAAAATGCTATTAATACTGCTATATTACTTTTTATAAACTTTTTCATACTCACACTCCTATAATGCTGTTTGATGAACGCTAGTAAAAACTACTTAACGCTACTTAACGCTACTTAACGCTACTTAACGCTACTTAACGCTACTTAACGCATTTAATATTAAAATGTATTAAATGCTATTTAAATAAAAATTACATTCTAAACGCATCACTAACTACTTTTGATACATTTACTTCTCTCTTACCATCTTTCTTAAAATAAGCAAGATATTCTATATTACCATTACCACCTTTTATAGGTGAATATGTAAGACCATTTATCATAAATCCTATATTCATAAATGAATTAATAATATTTAAAATAATATTTTCATGTACTTCTTTATTTAAAGGAACACCTTTATATTTATCAGCAATATCTTTACCACACTCAAATTGTGGTTTAATTAAACAAACTATTTCTTTTAAATTACCAAGACTTTCAAGTTTACTCATAAGTTTAGTAACTGATATAAATGATACATCTATAGATGCTATATCACATTTACTAATGACAGTATTATCAATATTTCTAAAATCAGTATTCTCATATAAATGTACTTTATTATTCTCTCTTAATTTTTTATCAAATTGATTACTACCTACATCTATCGCATAAACTTCACTTATTCCATTTTGAATTGCACAGTCACTAAAGCCACCAGTTGATGAACCAATATCTAAAAGAATTTTACCCTTTAAATCAATATTAAATTCATGAATCGCTTTCTCTAACTTTAATCCACCACGTGATACATATTTTAACTTTTCACCTTTTATTTCAATGACATCACTAGAATTTACATCAAAAGAAGCCTTATTAATACACTTACCATTACAATAAACAATACCATTTTTTATTTCATTTTGTGCTTTACTTCTACTTTCAAATATACCTTTATTTACAAGTTCAATATCTATTCTAGTCATTCTCTCGTCTTAACTCCTTTTCATATAAAGACTTATAAATTTCATTATTTTTATATAATTCATTATGAGTACCAATTCCTGATACTTTACCATCATCAATAACAATAATCTTATTACAATTCTTAATAGTTGAAAGCCTATGAGCAATTATTATCATAGTATATTCACTACTTATATTATTTATAGCCTTTTGTATATTTTCTTGTGTTTCATTATCAAGTGCACTAGTTGCTTCATCAAATAATATAATATTTGTTTTCATAAGTAATGCTCTTGCGATAGCTACTCTTTGACATTCACCACCACTTAAAGTAACACCACCTTCTCCTACTAAAGTATTATACTTTTTAGGTAGACTCATTATATAATCATGAAGTTCACATATCTTACATACATTTTCAATCTGTTTTTGTGAAGCATTAGGACTCACAAGTAAAAGATTCTCTTTAATAGTCATATTAAATAAATATGGTTTTTGACTAATAACACTAATATTATTTCTAATAGAATATTTATCTAAATCATTAATATTATTTCCATCTAATAAGATACTTCCTTTATCTACTTCATATATCTTACTTATCAAATTAACAATAGTTGTTTTACCACTACCACTTTTACCTACTATCGCAACAGTGTCCTTTGGTTCTATATTAAAACTAACCCCTTTAAGTACACTATCTTTTTCATATTTAAAATATACATTCTTAAACTCTATCTTACCACTTAATTCATTTACTCTCTTATTACCATAATGTTCTATATTAAATTTACTGTGATCTATAACTTCAAATATTCTCTCAGCTGATAAAGCAAATTCTTTAAGTTGTCTTTCAGTCCAAGCAAGATATAGTATAGAAGTAAACAATCTATCTTTATACATAAATATTGCGATTAATGATGATACTTTTATTACATCAAATTTAACAAAATATATAGATAATACAATAAGTATAGTAGTAAAAATATAAACAACAACTGTCCTTAAGAAAACATACCCACTATCTACTTTAATACTACCAACTGTATCATTACAAAGTTCATCTAAGTTTCCACTTACTTTATTTTTAAAATGTTCTACTATATTTAATAATTTAATATCATGAGTACCTTTTAATCCTTCATTAATAATAGTTGTATTTCTATCTCTTAATTTATTTCTTCTTTTTCTATAAGCATTCCATTTATCCATAGCTGACTTTTCTACTAAATATACACATATAGTACCAATAACAGTAATTATTCCAAGTACAAAGTTAATATGAAATATATATATAAATACAAATATATTTGAAAGTATTTTAGTAAAATTACCACGTACAGCATCAAATGCATTAATAATATTATCAGGGTCGCTTGTTATTCTAGTTAAGAATATTCCGCTTGATGTCTTTAATAATTCTTTATTATCTATTTCAAAATAAGAACTTATTACATCTTTCTTTATATTATTAGTAATACTTTCTTGAATCTTAGTATAATTTCTAGTGAAAACTATTTTATCAAAAAAATCTATTACTAATGCAAGACCTACTACAAATAAAAGATATTTAAGTGCCACGTCTAATCTACTACTAGTCGCATAATCTAATACTTTAGCCATTAAAGCAGGTCCAAATGAATTAAATATACTTATTATAAGTGATATAATTATAAGTATAATTAATGCTTTCTTTTCTCTTTTAAAATATGGATAACATTTCTTGACATATTTCCATATACTTACCTTTTTCTTTTTATCTTTAACTTCTTTTTTCATAATCTAATTCTATCATATTTCATATTTAAAAAACACATATTTATTTAACATGTGTTTATAATTCTTTTTCACCTTTATTTTTAAATTGTATTACTATAGGTGTACCACTAAAATCTATATTCTCTCTTATTTTATTTTCAAGATATCTATAATAACTAAAATGAACAAGTCCTTTAGAGTTAACTTCTATATCAAATCTAGGTGGTTTAGTTCCTGATTGATGAGCAAAGTATACTTTAAGTTTTTTACCTTTAAATGATGCTGGTGGTGTTTCAATAAATGCATTTCTTATAACATCATTTATTATACTTGTTTTAACTTGTTTAATAGAGTTTTCATAAGATGCAAGTACTTCTGGCATAAGAGTATGTATTCTCTTTTTAGTTTGTGCACTTAAGAATACTACTTTAGCATAGTCCATGAATTGGAAATTATATTTGATATCTTTTTTCCATTCTTTCATAGATTCATCTTTTTCGTCTATTGTATCCCATTTATTAACAACTATAACAACTGGTTTTCCTGCTTCTAAAGCATAACCTGCTATATGTTTATCATGTTCAACTATTCCAGTAGTCGCATCAAGTACAAGTAAACATACATCACTTCTATCTATTGCTTTCATACTTCTAAGTAAACTATATTTTTCAACTGCTTCAAATATTTTACCTTTTTTACGAAGTCCTGCTGTATCTATTAATGTATATTCTTCTTTATTATAAGTAAACTTAGTATCTATAGCATCACGAGTAGTACCAGCAACATTACTAACAATAACTCTTTCTTCATTAAGTAATGCATTCACAAGACTACTTTTTCCTACATTAGGTCTTCCTATAACAGATATTTTAATATTATTATCTTCTTCTTCATAACCTGCTTCATATCCATCAGTAACTGCTTTTAATAATTCATTTACTCCATTACCATGTTCAGCACTAATTGGAATATAATCATCAAAGCCAAGACTATAGAATTCATATACATTATCATTTGATAATTTATTATCCATTTTATTTACTGCGACAACTACTTTTTTATCTTGTTTTTTTAACATATCACGAATTAATAAATCACTAGTAGTAAGTCCATCTTTACCATCAACTACAAATATAATAGTATCTGCTTCATTGATACCTACTTCTACTTGCATTCTTATTTCCTCGTTAAATTCTCCATCACTTAAATCAATACCACCTGTATCAATTAAATAAAATGGTATATTTTTATAACTAGCCTGACTATATATTCTATCTCTTGTAACACCAGGAATATCTTCTATAATTGCTACTTTTTTACCAACTATTCTATTAAATAAAGTACTCTTTCCTGTATTAGGTCTACCTACTAAACATATTGTTTGTTTTGCCATTCCCTTTCACCTCGAATATATTATACTAAAAAAATAATGATTTTGCTAGTTATTAGTTTTCAAACATGTTCATATACAAAAAAGCCATATTGTTGCATATGACTTATAATTACATTAGCCAATGCGGAAGGCTGGAGCCACGCCACGTGTAGTACTAGCATAATTGTGACCGAAGTAACCACTACTATTCACAACGAAGAAGTAACTGTCATAGTTAGAATTGGCCGAACAGAGCCACCAAGCAGAAGCAATAGTTCCGTTTTTCTTTATTGCTCCACTATAATTGCTAGTTGTTACTCCTAAATTTTTATAATAATCTAATTGTCTTGTGACATTTCTTGCTGTATCAGCTGTTAAACTTAAAATAGTGGGATCGAGTGGACCTACATCTGCTAATGGTAAAATATATTCATTTATTCTTGAATCGTCGTATAATTTATTAATGTTGTTAGAATTTGATACTGCATCTACCCATATTTCTGCGGTACTTAATAAATATAATTTATCTGTCGATGTATAGTTTGCTGATGCATCAAGTTCATGTCCTGATACTACTGTTGTGTCTATTATTGCATTCTTTAATTCACTTGGCAGTGAGTTATATATATCATTATTCACAAACGTGTACATGCCACTTGCTGGCCAGCCACCTACACTTGTATCAGTATCATTCATTGCATATGTTGTTATTATATCTGCAAATTCAAGAACGAATCCACATGCTGTTTGTGAAAAACCTGTTCCTGAGCATTCACTTGGTGTTGACATGTTTGCTATTCTTAACGTATGTATTCCATATGTTGTTCCAAGATTAACTTCTTTTGTATCTCCTACATTGTAAACACTTGTGTCTCCAGATTTTACTGCACTTACTATTGTATCCCACGAATCAGTGCTGAATGCTACTGGAGATGCTCCGCCTTTGCTTTCTTCAATACCAAGTACTCCATTAAATTCTTTTCCTTGATTATAATTTTGATTAGCATTTGTTTCTTTGAAAAGAATTGTAAATGTATACTTATGAGTGATACCATTTTCTATATTTATTTTCTTTGCTATAGTCATATCGCTTATTGGTACTTGTGGTATAGAATCGCATGTTCCTTCTACTGTTCCTGATGCATTAAGTCTTTGACAAGTTGCACTTAAAACTAATTCATTATTAGTGATAGTGTTTGTGAGTGTTTGCCAAATTACATTGTAATAAGCATCTAATGTACCATTATTCTTTACTGATACTTCTTTTGTAGTAGTCCATCCTGGTTTTATATACTGTGCATTTATTGCTGGTCCATCAGTATATGTAAGTTTTAGTGTTCCAGCTTCCACTACTACATCTTTTGCATTATCATTTCCTTTTACAGCAGTACTAAAGTATGCATAAGAAAGTCCTGTTGTTAAAAGCAATAACAATACAAGAAACGTTCCAATTAAAATTTTGTTATCTTTCATAATTTATCTACCCTACTTTCATTAGTAAGTATAGCATAAATTACCCCCCCCGCAAGCGAACATTTGTTCTTATTTGATATATTTTTCTTTTTACTGTATAATTAATTCGTGATTTATATGAAGAAGTTAAAAGAAAAAATTGAATTAAAACCAATAATTACTACTATATGTTTAGTTTGTATTCAATCAATATTATATTTTATATCTAAATTATTACAAGGAAATCTTAATTTGATTGGAAATACAATTGACACAAAGATACCATTTTTACCTGCATTTTTTATACCTTATTGTATTTGGTACTTAATGATATTTTTAATACCATATTATTTATATTGTAAAGATAAAGATAAATTTGTTAAATATGTTATATCATATGTACTATGCTCTATGATTGGAAACATTGTATTCATAAGTTACCCATCAACAGTAGCAAGACCTACTGTAACAGGAACAGATATCTTTTCATTAATTGCTAGATTCATTTATTGGATAGACACACCTACTAATTGCTTTCCATCATTACATTGTGCGATAAGCATGCTATTTATACTTTACGTATGTGAAAGCAAAAATACAAACATAATCACTAAAATATCAGTATGTATAATATCAATCTTGATAATGTTATCAACTCTATTTACTAAACAACATGTAGTCGCAGATTTCATAAGTGGAGATATACTTGCTTTAATAGTATATTTAATAGTTAAACCATCTAAGAAATTACCTAATTATATCAAAACAAAACTAAATCTTTAAAAAATATTTACAATCATTTGTTTGTGTGTTATTATTTACTTATAAATGGAGGAAAAATATGGAAAAGTTAACATCTAAACAAGAAAAAATATTAACAACTATTAAAAAATTCATTGCTAAAAATGGATATTCTCCTACTATACGTGAATTATGCACATTATGTAGTCTTAATAGTACTGCTACTATGTTTGTACACTTAAAAAATCTTACTAAAAAAGGATATATTAATCAAACAGGAAGTAAATTTAGAACTATAGAGTTAGTTGTACCAAATGAATATGATAAAAATTATAAAGATAAAGATAATGTAGTAAATGTTCCATTACTTGGTAAAGTTGCTGCTGGTAGTCCTATCGAAGCAATTGAAAAGCCTAATGAATTCTTCTCTTTACCAAAAGAATTGTTACCTAGAAATAAAGATGTATTTACTCTTGAAGTAAATGGTGACTCTATGATTAATGTAGGTATATTTGATGGAGATATCGTTATTGTTAAAAGAGAAAAAACAGCTAATAATGGTGAAATAGTTGTAGCTATGACTGATGAAAATGAAGTAACATTAAAAAGATTCTATAAAGAAAAAGATCACATAAGACTTCAACCAGAAAATGATTATCTTGAACCTATTATATTAAAAAATGTAACTATTCTTGGTAAAGCAATTGGCTTATATAGAAAAATATAGCATTTAAAAACTGATCGTTTGATCAGTTTTATTTTGTCATCATCATATATATTAAGAACACAGTCATAAGAACTAGTACTATTAATCCATTTATTTGATCACTTTTTCTATGTTTGTCCCCTATTCCAATTGCCATTGAAATTAGTATTCCACCAATTAGTCCACCTATATGAGCACTTAAATCTATACTTGATGATAAAAATCCTATTACTAAATTTATAATTATAACAGGCATTATACTTCCTCTTAATATACCTTGTAAAGTTGCTCTATAATAATAAGTGAAATAACATATACTACCAAGTAATCCAAATATAGCGCCACTAGCACCAATACTTATACTATCAGCAGTCATAAATACTCCACTAAATATACTACCAAGTAGTCCACTTACTAAATATATAAGTAAGAACTTACTCTTACCATAATATCTTTCAACAACAGGACCTATACTATATAATGCAATCATATTAAATAATATATGCATTATATCAGCATGAACAAACATACAAGTAAGTAATCTATAGAATTCTCCATTTTGAACAAGTTCATAATTATTACCAAACATATTAATTAATTCATCATTACCATGAAGTACTCCATATAAGAATACCATTAAATTAAGAACAATTAATATATAAGTAACAACTGGTTTTTTAGGACTAAATATCTTCTCTAATTTCTTTTCTTTCTTCATTGTATTTTGATTCATATCTTCAGTTAATTTAAAGAATTCAATAGGGTCTACTTTATTACTAAAATTAGTATCTTTAACTTTAGGAAAAAATTCTTTAACAAATTTATTCTTTTTAAAGTCATCTAGTCCATCTATTTTAATAGTTTCTATATTCTTATTATCACTAATACTTACATTCTCTCCTGTATCTAAAAGTAAATTTAATGTAGTCATTTTAAATGATAATGTATTTCTTTTTATACTTTTCATTATTGTTTTTACTTTAAATATATCACTTTTAAATTGTTCTTCATTATGTATATAATTTGTATTTATTCTAATAAGTTTTAAATCATTTTCCATATTTTCAAGCCATATTTCATTATCAAGACCATTTATAATAACAGGTTTATAATCTTCTTCTGTTATAAAATAATGTAATATTTTTAATATGATATCATCTTTCTTATTTATTTTTATATTCATTTTAATTCCCTTTCATTTCAATAATAATATTTTACTATTAAACATACAATTAGTAAAGAGGTGATAAAAATTAAAAAGTATTTTAAAGATATATTATTATTTATTTTTATATTGTTTTTATGGTTACTTAGTGGTTTTATATTTAAATTTAATAAAGAATATTATGATTTATTAAGATTACCTTTCTTTGTTTTAAATGGTAAATTAATAAGTATTATATGGTTTATTATTTATATACTTAATACTATTTCTATAATTATTGTATCTAAGAAAACAAATATATTTAAGAATAGAGATTATCTTTATATATTACTTACTAATTATTTAGCAAATGAATTATTTATGTATTTCTTTTTCTATTTGATGAGTCCATTCTTAGGATTTGCGATTACTACTGTTGTAATGTTAAGTACGATATTCTTATTCTTAGAAACAAAAAAGATTTCTAAAAAATCTTCTTATTTCTTAGTACCTTATATTATATATAGTATATATGCTTTTATATTAATGAGTACTGTATATTTTATGAATTTCTAAACATATCAAGTATTTCATTGAATTCTTTTTCTGGTTGAACTTGAAATTCCATAAACTTTCCTGTTATTGGATGATTAAATCCTAAGTATTCTGCATGTAACATTTGTCCATAATCATTTATTATTTTCTTTTTACCATAAGTTGGATCATTAACAACAGGATGTCCTATATAATCCATATGTACTCTTATTTGATGTGTTCTTCCTGTTTCAAGTACACATTCTACTAATGTTGCATTATTAAGTCTTTCAAGAACAGTGAAATTAGTAACAGCGTTCTTACTATTGATATCAGTTACAGCCATTTTCTTTCTATCATATTTACTTCTACCTATTGGAGCATTTATTTTACCTTTAGATTCATCTATAATTCCCCAGACTAGTGCTAAATATTTTCTTTTAATATTTTTATTTTTAAAGTCTTCACTAAGTATTCTATGTGCTTTATTTGTTTTAGCAATAAGTAGTATTCCAGAAGTATCTTTATCTATTCTATGAACTATACCACATCTTTCACTTCCACCTTCATCACTTAACTCATCAGTATGATACATAAGAGCATTAACAAGTGTTTTAGAATAATTACCATTACCTGGATGAACTACCATACCACTCTTCTTATTAACAACAATAATATCATCATCTTCATATAATATATTAATATCTATATCTTCTGCTTTAACACTAGTATCAACAGTTAAATCCTTTATTTTAATAATATCTCCTTCTTTTAAACTATATCCACCTTTAACAATATTATCATTAACAGTTATATTACCATTTTTAATATTCTTTAATATAAAATTTCTACTTTCATTAAGATTAGATACTAAAAATACATCTAATCTTTTTAATTCATCTTCTTTTTCTACTACTAACTCTTTCATACTTACCTTCCTTTAAAACAATATAAATAAGTAATATAACACCTATTGTTATATACATATCTGCCACATTAAATATAGACATTTCTCTTTTAAATAATGTAAATGATATAAAATCAACTACATATCCTCTAAATATTCTATCTATTAAATTGCCTACTGCTCCACCTAATATTAAACTAAATGATAAAAGTGATAAATTATTATCAATATTCTTTTTCATCTCTTTTACTATATAAAATATTAAAAACAAAGAGATTCCTATAAGAAATACTATATTACCACTAAGTATCCCAAAAGCAGCACCAGTATTTCTAATATAAATAAACTTTAAAAAGTTATCAATTAATATCTTTTCTTCACCTATACTAAAATTTCTAACTATTAAATATTTAACTATTTGATCAAAAACAATAAGCATTAATACACTAATTAATACAATTAAACTTTTCTTTTTCATATTTCAAATTATATCATAATTATTAAGATATATCTATAAGTATTACATCTTCTCCCATTTTCTTTATTTGACTGAATTTAATTACTATTTCATCTGTATTTGAAAATAAACTTTTAACAAAATGTGTTTTTTCAATAATAAATTTAATCATATATCCACTTGTTTCATCAAAATAAACATCAATGATTTTACCTATTTTTTTACCATCTTTTATATTAACAATATCCTTTTTTTGAAGTTCTGATAATCTCATATTAAATTATATTACATTATTAATTTTTTAACACTATTTAAAGCACTATTTTCTATTCTTGATACTTGTGCTTGACTTATTCTAAGATCACGCGCTATTTCACTTTGACTCATACCATAGAAATATCTTTTCATTATTATAGTTCTTTCTTTATCTTTTATTTTACTAAGTGCTTCTTTCAATGATAATAGTTTATCTAAATCTTTAACACTAGAGTCTTCTAATTGATCTAATAAATATATTGTATCTCCTCCATCATTATAAATAGGTTCAAATATACTCATGGGTTCTCCTAAAGAAGAAAGTGCTATATAAAGTTCATAATCTGTTATATTAAATTTCTTACATATTTCTTCATTAGATGGATAAACACTATTATTATGCATACATTCTTCTTTATAATTTATTATTTGATATGCGAGGTCTTTAATACTTCTTGATATTCTTATTTGATTATTATCTCTTATATATCTTTTGATTTCTCCTTCAATCATAAATACTGCATACGTACTAAATCTAACATTGAAATCTAAATCAAAATTATCAACTGCTTTTATAAGTCCAACTACTCCTATTTGAAATAAATCATCTAAGTTATCACATTTATTTTGATATCTTTTAAGTATACTTAATACTAATTTTAAATTACCTTCTACAAGTAATCTTTTACTTTCATAGTCTCCTTTCTTAAGACTTTTAAATAATAATATCATTTCTTCATGTGTAAGACTTCTAAGACTACTTGTATTAATACCTGTTATTTCTACTTTATTTTTTGCCATAAAAAATTCCTTTCAACAATATATTGAAAGGAATCTTGATTTTTTATTCACTTTTTAATCTAATTTTATATTTTTAGCAAGTACATCAAGTACATCTTTATCAGTTACTTCTTTAATAAAGAATTTACCATCTTTATCTACTTTTTCTAAAAAAGCAAAATCATTTGTAAAATCTTCTCCATCAGGTGTAGTTAAAGCACCAAGAAAATAAGTAGTACCTTTATAAGATGCTTGTCTTAATATGAAGTATTGTTTTCCACTTTTAAGTTCTAAAATTTGATTAGTTAAATTATTCATTCTTTTTTCCTCCTTTAATTACATTCCTCTAGTGTAAGAATTTGTTGCAGCACTCATTGTTGCTTCTTTAGCATTATCTATTGTTTCAGTATTAAATATTGTATTAAAATCAATATTATTATAATCGAAATCATCAAATGCATCATTTAAATCTTTATTTTCATCTTCACTAAGATTTGGATCAAAGAATTGATTATCATTACTTGGTGTATCACTTGGATTACTTGGTGTATCACTTGGAGTATGATCTGGAGTAAAATCGTCTTTAGAAACTATTGTTTTATCTCCATCTTTATCTACATCAGCACTTCCAATTTCATTACCATTTTTATCATAAATAGTTCCATCATAAGAAATATTATTTCCAGTTTCATTATCTACAATTGCTTCTCCCGGATTAAGTACACCAATTATTTCATTAGATGGTTCTGGAGTTGGCGTTGGTGTAGGAGTTGGTGTTGGCGTAGGAGTTGGTTCTGGTGTTGGAGTTGGGGCAGGAGTTGGTTCTGGAGTTGGCGTTGGCGTTGGAGTTGGTTCTGGTTCAGGTGTTGTGTTATTATTTCCACCACCATTATTACCGCCATTTCCGTTTCCACCATTTCCGTTTCCACCATTGTGACTTCCTCCGCCACCATTATTTAGTGTATTATCTTCATCTTCAGTCTTTTCATCATCATTATCTTTATCTTTTTCTTCATCTTCATCAAGATCTAAATCTTCACGTTCATTTATATCAGTTAATGTATCATTAATACTGTTAGCTGCATCATTTAATTTATGAATATCACTATCAATATGACCTGTATGATAAGCAGTACCAAGTGTTGCAACTGCTACTAAGAATACAGCAGCTTTCTTTAATGCATCACCAATTTTCTTCCATAAACTTGGTTTTGCATTTTTAACAGCAACAACTTCCTCTTCCTCTTCTTCTTCAGGTGTTTCTTCAGCAGGTAACTCTTCTGGAAGTTCTTCATGAGCTTCATCTAAAGATGCTGGTAATTCTTCTGGTATTTCACTTCCTACTGGAACAGGTACAACAGTTGTATCTTTTTCTTCTTCATTTTCATTTTCTAAAGCTGGTGGTAATTCTTGAAGTGGTTCTTCACCTAATTCACTTGCAGTTGGAATAGAAGGAGCAACTGGTTCTTCTAATTTTTCACTTGGTTCTTCTAAAGCAGCAGGTAACTCTTCTGGAAGTTCTTCAGGAATTGCATCTAATGCTGGTGGTAATTCTTCTGGTTTTTCACTTGCAGCAACAGGAATTGGACCATCTAATATAGCTTCTTCATGAGTTTCATTTAATTCTGATGGTAACTCTTCTGGAAGTTCTTCAGCAGGCTTAGACTCATTATTCATTTCTGGAGTTGAATTTACTACTGGTGCTTCTTCGCGAGTCTCTTTCATACTAGGAGTACTATTACCATATTGTAAATCTCTCATAGTTCTATACATTTCTGCTTTTCTTGAATTTAATTCAGCAACTCTTGCTTTATCACTTTCAAGTTCTTTTAATGAATCATTATATAATTTCATAAAACTTTCAGAATTTTCTAATTCTGGTCCTCTCTGAATATTAACAATTGATTCATTCTTTTCTATTCTCTTTTGAATTTCTCTTAATTCTCTTCTTATTTCAATTACTTCTCTACCTGCTTCAAGATACCTTGCATTTTTATCAGCTAATATTCTATTAGCTTCATTAACTCTTTCATATGCAACATCAGTAATTCTATCAATAATTGCTCTTTCTTCATCAGTTTTTTCATTATGACTATCATCATAACTCCAAACAGCATCTTTGATTGAGTCAAATGCCTCTATCATTTGACTCAACTCTCTTGTGCCCATGGTATTAATATCAATATTAAGTGAATCGTATTGTTCTAATAAGTTATCTAATCTATTTTCCAAAGTATTTAATTCATTCATAATTTACTTTGCCTCCTTTTTATTTCTAATAAGCATTTTAACTTTATATTTTAATTCTCCATTAGCAGTTATATCATCTAATGTTTCTACTTTATAGCCTTTATCTGTATATATTTTTATCATTTCTTCAAGTGTCACATATTCAGTTCCAATATCTTCAAAACTACTTTCATTAGTACCTTGAATTTCTTGTAATTTAACTTTAACTTTACTTTCTATTTTTCTATAACTAGCTGATGCTGGTTTTTTAGCACTCCATGAAGTAAATTCTGTCCATCTTGAATCACTAGTCTTAGTTGCATCAGGATATCCTTTAGGAGCAGTAGCACTATAATCGCTAGTTCTCTTAGCACCTTCTTTATACCACTTATAAGCAGTAGCCTTAGTACTTTCATCTTTAATTGCATCTTTTACTGGTGCTTCAGTATAATATACCTTTTCTAAATTTGAATTATCTTTTCCTGATGGATAATAACTTCTAGTTCCACCACTTACTTTATACCAATAATAAGCAGCCATTTTAACACAAGTATATTTTTCATTAGATGTACAAGCAGTAGTATTTCTACTTACAACACATCTACCAATTTTAGCAGCCTCTTTTCCATTAACAACTTCTTGTGCTGATGGATTACTTTTCTCTGTACAAGAATCAAATTCATCAGTTTGTTTAGGATAGTTCTTACTATCACCAGTACCACACTTATCAAGTGAATATTTAGTATATCTTCCATCACTAGTAACACAAGCGTAATAATGTTTAACTGGATAGCTTCTTTCATAAGCAATCTTTTCACTACTCATATCTTTATTAGGATATCCACTAGGAGCAGTAACACTATATGATTTCTTTCCATCTTTCATATAATATTCTTTTGTTCCTTCTGTAGTAGTATACCACTTATAAGCAGTAGCCTTATCACTATTCTTATCATATCCACTTGCTGGTGAAGAAGTATAATATTCTTTTACATCACTTGCATTAGTTTTAGTACCAGTACTTGTATAATATATCTTATCAACTAAATTCCATTTGAATTGTTGATCCTTATATCTGTAGTAAGTAGTAGTACTTATTGTCTTATAAGCATCATACTTGATATCTTCTTTCCATAATTCTTCTTCTTTACCAAGTTTTTGATCACCTTTCTTAAGTACCATAGGTAAATATCTAAAATCGATATATGATTTATCAGCAACAACATCATTTATTGTTCCTTCTTTAGATTCATCATACTCTTTATCAGATTCTTTGTCAGTACATACTAACCAAGGTACAAAATGTAATTTTTCATTTTCAAGTCTACATACTTTAACAATAGTTGTTTCATTATTACACTTACTGAATTCATCTGGATTAACAAGACCTCTATCTACTAATGTTTTCAAATCAACATTAACACACTCACCAATAGATTTAGGAAGTTCATTAGTATTATTATCAAAATACTTCTTTCCTGCTTCTAAAAGTACATCTTCATAGACAAATACAGCCTTAGTAGTAGTTGGTGTATCATTTGGTTTCTTTTTACCACAACTCTTTAACAAGAATATAACTAATAATATAGCAATAATGATTAATACAATAATAAGTATTCTTTTTCTAATGACACTACCTTTGTCATCATCATCATAACTATCTTCATAGCCATAATCTTCATAATTATTTGACATACATATTCCTCCAATTCCTTTTATGTCTATACTAAAAGTATTTTATCACAATTAAATACTAAAAAACAAGATAAATTAAAAAATATGAAATGATTTTTTCATATTTTCATAAGATTTTTCAACTTTTTAATAACTTTCTTCTCAATTCTTGATATATATGACTGTGAAATAGATAATTTATCAGCAAGTTCTTTTTGTGTTAATTCCTTATGTCCACCAAGTCCATATCTAAATTCTATTATTTCTCTATCTCTATCATCTAAGTTTTTAATCTCTTCTACTAAAATAGTTTTGTCTTCTTGACACTCTATTGACTTATGAACAATATCTTCTTCAGTACCAAAAACATCTTCTATTTTAAGTTCATTACCTTCACTATCAAAATTAATTGAATCTTCAAAACTTACTTCTTTGGTTCTTCTTTTATTTTTTCTTAAAAACATTAATATTTCATTATCTATACATCTTGATGCATATGTAGCTAGTTTTATATTTTTATCAAGTTTATATGTTTTAATTCCTTTGATAAGACCTATTGTTCCTATACTAACTAAATCTTCTAAATCATACATAGTAGTATCATATTTTTTTGCAAGAAACACAACTAATCTTAAATTATGTTCAATCAGTTTATTACGAGCATCTAAGTCTCCCATATTACTTTTACGAACTAAATCTTCTTCAATGTCTTTCTTTAGTGGTGGTGGAAGTATATCTGTACTTCCAATAAAAAATACATCATCATTTTTAAAAAACTTATTTAATATTTTCTCTATCATCTTATCCCTCCATAAGTTCATAATTAAGTAAACAATCATATCCATTAAATTTCTTTTTAACAACACCAACTACTACATCATGTCTTTCACCAATACCTTCAATATATACTCTATTTGGTTTAAAACACTTAAGTAATGATTCATTATCAACAGTCTTATATGGTACTAAATAATAGTTTTCATATACATATTTATTAATAATAATCACTTTTTTATTAGTATATGGATCAATTAAAGAATTACCAGTATCAATAAACCCATTTAAAAATAATACTTTACCATTATCTAAATATATAGTTACTCTTCTATGAGTATTAATTATAGTCTTTAAATGATATGTAAAATACTTATATATATTCAATATTAATGGTATAAATAATAAATATATTTCATATTTAACCAAATTTTCAATTTTAAAATAATATAAAACACCTCCTAAAAAGAAAGACAATATATAAAAATAAATACATCTCTTAATAAATTCTTTAATATTACATTTACCATATGAAATATATATCATTACTGAACAAATACATATTTTAAATATAATTAATAATATGTAATTCATATCAAAGAATAAATATAATATAGATATTTCACCAAAGATAGAACTTATTATTAATCTATACTTTCTTATATTAAGTTTAAGTAACATTGAAGTAAATAACAGTAATAAATAATCAATAATGAAATTAAGTACAATGACTTCATCAATATATATCATCTTCTTCACCTAGAAATAGTATATTAAAAAAGATAAGTATATTTTGTCGAATTAATTACTTATCTTTAACTTTTTTATATTGATTTTTATGTTTAAGCATTCCATTATAACAAAATGGTGATCTAGGTATATTATTATAATTTCTAATATACATTCCAAAATCTCTTAATCTTCTTTTACTTATCTGTACTTTTCCATCATTATCATAAACATATCTTCCATTTTTATCATATTCTTTTATAAATTTATTAAATAATTTTAATGAACATCTATATAATTCATCACTTTCAAGTCCTTGATGTTCTACTTTATCAATTATTCTATATAGTTCTTCTATTTCACTTTCTAAAATTGGATAAAAACAAAATTCACTACACATTTTTCTAAAGAATCCATAACTATGAGTATCCGCTTGAAATTTTAAATAGTTTCTTATAGAGTGAACATCTAAAAATTGTTTATCACGTCTATATATAACCGGTATATATTTGATACCTATATCTCTCCTGTTAGATTCATCAATGTTTTTAGTTTCAAAATAACATACATTAACATCAGGAGTATATTCTTCTTTAGTAAGAAATTCACATTCAAATTTACTCATTAATTCTTCTTCAGTAAAAGCACTTGTATAACTATCTATTTCACTTATTGTAAGAGGTCCTACAAGTTTATTATAAATATGAATAGTCGCAGTAACACTTTCATCATAATTAACAATATAACTTACATTACCACATAAATACTTTGAATATTTTCTTTTATTATATAAGCTAATATCTCTAAGCATTTTCTCATATTCATAAACACTTGATAATCTTTTTGTTTTACTTCCTAAATATTCAACCAAATAATACCTTTTAGTTTCTTTTTTCATACTTACCCCACCAATTTTGAGTATATAATACTAAAATATTTTAAAAAAGTCAATTTATAGCAAATAAAATATTACTTAAATAGCATAATGCAACTTTTATGTTTCAAAAATATCGTAGTTGCATTTAATCATTTAATAGTGTTTAATATTACTCAATCAATTGTTTTCTTTATATGAAGGAGGTTTTAAAAAATGAAAAAAGAAAGACTTACAATTGAGGACAGAATGTTAATTGAAAACTTATTAAAAGAAAATTATAAACTAAAAGATATAGCTAGAGTTATTGAAGTTCAATCTTCAACTATATCAAGAGAAATAAAAGAAAGAAGAAAATCAAATAAACTTACTCTTGCTTGTGAGAAAACTAATAGATTTCCATTTGTATGCCAAGGATGTTCTGAGAAAACATATTGTCACAAAAGAAAGTATTATTATAACTTTAGAGAAGCTCAGAAGGATTACGAAAACAAATTAAAATATTCAAGAATTGGAATAGATATGACAATAGATGAAGTTGAATACTGGAATGATTTCTTTAAAGATAGAATTAAAGATAAAAATCAACCAATAATGCATATCTTTCATGAAATAGAAGAAGAGTTTCCTAAAAGCATTCAAACATTTTATAAATATGTTCATAAAGGCTATTTCCCAAGTATAAATGATGAGATGTTATCTAGATCATTTGCTTATAAGAAAAGAGAAAGAAAAGAAACTGTTAAAACTATTTCAAACAACAATTCTATAAAAGCAGGTCGTAGATACAGTGATTACCTGGAATATATCAATAAACACCCTAATGCAAACATTGTTGAAATGGATACAGTAATTGGTAAATTTGAAGATGTTAAATGCATTATGACACTATTCTTTAAAAGTGAAAAACTGATGCTTATGTTTCTTATAAATAAATATAAACCATCTGAAGTTACAAAGGTATTTAATTATTTAAAAAAGAAATTAGATAATGATACATTTAAATCAATGTTTGAAGTTATTTTAACAGATAATGGTTGGGAATTTTCTTTGCCAGTAGAAATAGAGATAGATTCAGAAACTGGTGAAAAATTGGTAAATTTATTTTACACTGAATCTTACTCATCTTGGCAAAAAGGTTCTATAGAAAGAAATCATGAGTTTATAAGATATGTACTTCAAAAAGGCATATCTTTTGATACACTAACAAAAAAGAACGTTGATGATATCATGAATAATATCAATAACGTTCAAAGAAAGAGTTTGAATTATCAAACTCCATCTTCACTATTTAAAAATAAATATGGTGAAGATGTCTATAAAGCATTAAGCCTTAGGGATATTCCTAAGGAAGATGTTAATCTTAGTTACAAAATCTTAAAAAAATAAGATTAACATTAATGAAAGAAAACAATTGATTATTACAATTTATTTTTTGCATTTAATTTTTGAAAAATAATCAAAAATCGTTTTAGTATGCAATAATTTCCTTCTTTCAGCATATATTTTACATATTTTTTATTAAAAATCAAGAGGAAATCTTGCATTTTCTCTTGATATTATCGCAATTTTACGTAAATTGCATTTTACCATTTAAATAAGTTATAGCAAATAAAAATTATTATTAATCATTTACAATATATATTAAATTATGATAAACTATTGTTAGTGAAGCACCTGACCCCCTGTGGCTAGGCGTCACAATGTGTGTTTTGCCTAACTACAAAGTGAGTTAGGCGATTTTATTAGTTATAAATAATTAATAAAATTATTATAGCAAGTAATATATAAATAATAAGTAATAAACTTATTAATAAATCTTTTTTACTCATATAATACCACCTCCCTATTTTTAAAATAATGAAGGTGACGCCTAGCCTCAGGCACTTCAGTGGTAGATTAACACATATGAAATAATGATACAAATTGGTAAAATTTAATTATCACATCAAGTATTATTTCAAAATTTAATTTCGATAAAAATTTAATGTCAATAATTACTAAAACTATATAGAAAAATTCAATTATTGATTTCTAAAATTGAATTTTAACTAATTTTTAAAAATGTTACATTTTATAATTAAATAATAAAATTATCTCATTTATATTACCAATTAATCACAAAATATCATAAAAAAGTCATTTTTTACTTTACTTAACTACTTTTTTATGTTAAATTATATTTGGCTTAAAAAGAGGAGGCAAGTTAAAAATGGCAAAGAATGTATCAAATAGAAAAAATATGAGTGCTCAAAATAGACCTTTTTCATTAAAGGCAACTAAGAAAACTCAAAAAGTTAATTTACAAACAGTTAAAGTTGATGGAAAAAAAGTTAGAATGTCAACTAAAGAAATTAAGTCAAGTAAAAAAAGTAAATAATTTAAGTGAGAAATCGCTTTTTTATTTACTTTTTATTTTATTATTTCTTGTTCAAGAACTAAATCAATATTATAGTTCTTTTTAATTGTTTTCTTTATTATATCTATTAATGAGATAATATCTTTTGGAGTAGCATTGCCTTTATTGATAATGAAATTTGCATGTTTTTCACTAATAACTGCTCCACCTACTGTCTTACCTTTTAAACCAGAATCATCTATTAATTTACCAGCAATATATCCTTCTGGATTTCTAAATACACTTCCACATGAAGGATACTCAAGTGGTTGATTTTCTTTTCTCTTAATAGTTCTTGTTTTAATAAGATCAAGAAGTTCTTCAGAGTTTCCTTTCTCAAGTTGAAACTTTGCTTTAAGTATTATAAACTTATTACTTCCCTTTAATAATGAATTTCTATATGAAAATTGTAGTTCATCTTTAGTTAAATCATATATTCTATTATCATTAAGAATAGTAACACTTATTAAATTATCACTTATTTCACTACCATAACAACCAGCATTATTATATATACATCCACCTATTGTTCCAGGAATACCACTTGCCCATTCAAAACCTTTATAACCAAGTTTAGATATTTCTAATGCAAGTTTATTAATCATGACACCTGAATCAACTTTTAAAACATTATCATCAGTAATACTATAATTATTTAAGAATTTAAGTTTAATAACTACTCCATCATAATAATTAGGTAATATTATATTAGAACCATTTCCTATAATAAAATATTTATTATCACCTAAGATGTATACCATTTCTTCTAATTCATATATGTCTTTAGGAAACATGAGTAATTTACATTTTGTATTTAATTTATAAGTATTGTAATTTAATAAGCTAGCATCTTCTATACATTCAAATTTACTTTTTAATGTTTCTATCATTTACTTAAATATTCCTCTATCTTATTACTAGATTCTATATAGTTAACTATTTTACCATTCTTAATTCTAATAAGAGTAACATCATTTATTTTAAGTTCACTTGCTCTTTTAGCATTCTTATTACTTTCTTCACTTTTGAATACTTTATTTTCTGGTTTACTTAAATCAACTTTATAAACTTTAATATCACTTTTACCTGCTAAATAACTAACATATGAATCACTCTTTAAATTACTAAAGTCATCAAATAAAACATAGTATTCACCCATATCACGAGTAAATGTAGTACTACCCGCAATATATTCACTGCTTATTTCAGTAGCCTCACTTGTTGGTTTAGTATATCCTTCTTCAAAAAGTCCACCCTTTTCCATTAATAAAACAAATCCATAAACAACACCTATAAATACAAGTACACCTACTAAAGTATATACTGCTGACTTAATTTTATCATTATCACTAACCTCTATTTTATTCTTATTTCTTTCTCTTTTTGGTCTTTTAACTTTCATTTTCATAGTATTTTTTACCATAATATCATCTCCATAATCAAAATTATAGCATATTTCCTACGTTTATAGCAATTATTTCTTGATTTTTCGTAAAATTTATTATATACTTTATTAAGTATTTATTTGGCAGTGCCCATATAATTATAATGTGTTTCTTTAGTACAAAAAACAAGTAACTTCTGCCAAAGCGAAAGTAAATAAGAAACTCCCTATAATTAGAAAGGTGGCCTTTAATACAAAAATATTTGTAAAGGAGGAACAAATACTATGTCAAGATATATCGGACCAGTATATAAAAAATCTAGAAGATATGGTTTTTCAACACTTGAAACAGGTAAAGAATTAAGACGTAAACCTACTGCTCCTGGAATTCATGGAACTAGTAGAAAGAAACTTAGTGAATATGGTGTTCAATTACATGAAAAACAAAAAGTTAGATTTATGTATGGACTTTCTGAAAAACAATTCGAAAAGACTTTTGTAGCTGCTGGTAAAATGCAAGGTATCCATGGTTATAACTTATTAATACTTTTAGAAAGTAGATTAGATAACTTAGTTTATAGAATGGGATTTGCTAAAACTAGAAGAGCTGCAAGACAACTTGTTAATCACGGACATATTTTAGTAGATGGTAAAAAAGTAGATATTCCATCATTTAGAGTTAAAGTTGGAAGTGTTATTTCTGTTAAAGAAACATCACTTGATCATCCAGTTATTAATGAATGCATGAATATGGATATTAATATCCCATCATTCGTAACTGTAGACAAAACTAAAAAGTCTGGTACTTATGTAAGATATCCAGAACGTGAAGAATTAAATTCAGAAATTAATGAAGCATTAATCGTTGAATACTACAACAGATAATAAAAGAACTCTTGGATTCATTTCAAGAGTTTTTTCATGCCTAAATTTATAAAATATAATTATTTTTTCTTCTTATAACAATATAAACAACAAAACTTATAAATATAATACCAAAATATATAAGAGAACTATTTAGTTCAATTTCGGGTTCACTTTCTATAACAGGTAAATCAGTATCATTAAGTAATCTTTTACCTCTAACAAGTAATCTATGAGTATTAAGTCCATAAGGAGTACATGTTATTAATGTAACATAGTCTTCTCCATCTACTATATCTAAATTAGATAAATCATCTGGTTCTACTACTCTTATATCATCAACACTATAAGTAAGTACTTCATCCATAACATATATATAAAATTTATCATCAACAACTAATCTATCTAAATCAGTAAATAATTTATTTAACGGAAGTCCCCTATGACCAGTTAAAATGCTATGAGTACTTTTCCCGCCTATTGGAAGAGAACTACCCTCAAAATGACCTACTCCTCTTTCCAATGTCTTATTACTAGTTCCATGATATATAGGAAGTTCTATATCAATTTTAGGTATCTTAATATAACCAATTAAACCATTATCATCAAAGTTTAATAATTTCAAATACTCACTAGAAACAATATCATTATTATTTTCAAATGAATCAACTACTTTAACACTAGATAAAGATTCATTATATTTACGAGCACTTTCTAATATATTAGCCTTATCTTCATCATTCTCTTTAGAAATCTTATTAGTATAGTCACTGATGATATATTTACTTTCATTCTTATTAAATAACTTCATTATAAATGGATAAAACATAATAATAAATCCAACTACTATTAACAAAGAAAATATTATAATAGGTAATTTCTTCTTATTCATTAGTTACCATATTCTTCTTACGATAATATATCATAGAACAAGTTCCTATAAAAATTATAATTCCACCTATAACTATATATGAAGAACTACCACTTCCTCCAGTGAAAGGTAATAAACCATTTTTGGTATTAGATACATGAATTCGATATAAACATGATTCTTTTTTTATATCTGCAGTTAATATATCATTAATCTTTCTATACCCACTAGGAGCACTAACCTCTTTTAAATAATATGTTCCTGCTTTAATTCCATTGTATGTAGCAATACCATCTTCTCCACTTACCATATCACCTATTTTATTTTTAAGTTCAACATCACTATATATTTCAAATTTAGCTCCACTTAATACCTTAGTTTGATCATTTCCTTCAAATTTTAATATTTGAAGCCAATGTGTATAAACAGTAGTTTCTTTTTCTTCAGTTTCATAAGTACCAGTACCATATGGATCATTTGAATATACTAATTTAACTTTATTTTTACTTCCACTACAATCAGAATAAGATTCTTCATTTAATGAAGTATTTAATGAAGCATTATATGTAATAGTAATATTAGTGCTTGTAAGATTATCAACATTGAAATCTATTGTAAGTATATTATTTGAATAAGTAATTGTTGCGACTATTTTACTGCTTGCATTTTTAATGACACCAGAATCAGTAGTAAGAAGTGTATCACCATCTTTAACAATGATTGTATTAATTCCAGTAAGTGTTATACTTTTATCCAATGTATCAACTATTTTAAATGTTTTATTAGTAGCATTAGTTGGATATTGTATTACTGTTGCTTTAATTGTATAAGTATATATCTCACCTATACTATGATCAGCAGAATCTTTATTATCATCAACATATTTTTCTACTTTAGCTTCACTTACTTTAGCAACAATCGTTTCATCATTTAAATTCCAATATTTTTCATCTTCAGCAGTAAAATCTAAATTACCAACCATTACAGAATATACTTTAGTAGTAGACACAGGAAGTATTAAATAAGAACCCGCTTCTAAACTCAGTGATGCAGTATTACCACTTACATTCATAAGACTTCCACTTACATTATTAGTTTTAATATATGATGCATAACCACTTACAAGTTTATCAAGCGTACTAGATGTAAGAGTACTTCCACTAGTCAATGAACCACTACTTAAAGAATAATAATCACTAGAAGTAAGATCTTTATAGTCAGTAGTAGTCTTTAAATATGCTTGAAAATCATTAGTAAAATCATATGTAATTGTATTAGCATTTTCATTATAATAAGCATCAAGTATTTTATATGCTTTAAAACTATCAGTAGAAACTACATTATTAACAGTAAAAATAGCCTTATTAGTTATATAATAACTCTCATTATCAGTTATACCCCTTCTAGTACTATCAAAAGTAATTTCAGTTTCAGCATGAACAAAAGAACATGCCATAAATCCTATTAATAAAATAAATAATTTTAAATACTTCTTCACTTTTTACTTCCTCTCTTTACCATATATACAACTATTCCAATTATAATTACAAGTGACATACCACCAAGTATCAAATAATTAACTATCGGATCAAATGTCTTAGGAGTTTCTTCCTCTTTGATACTTTCACTAGCCTTAAGTACAGCAAGTACATTATAATTATCTTCAAGTCTTACCTCATCATATGTAGGTATAGTTATCAATAATGGACTACTTGTGTATGTATATTTATTACTAATGACTTTATCATCTATTCTAACTAAATATAATCCAACTATTAAATCATCAAATTTAAATAATCCATGATTATCAGTAGTAGTCTTTTTCATATAATTAATATTATTATCTTTTATATGCTTATTAACTTTACTTACTAACTCTTTATATTCTGATGCATTTAATCCATATATATTATCAGTAAATGTACTAAATTCATTATTATAAGTAAGATTACCATCTGTATCTAAATCACCTACTTTATACAAATACACATCAGTATCACTAATAATTACATCACCATATGTATATTCACCAGTTATTTCACCTTTCTTTGTTATATCAATCGCATCAACACTTACAAATGTAAAACTAATAATAATAGTAAATATCAAATATATTATCTTTTTCATATCCACCTCTATTCTCCAATAATGATATCAAATTTTCACATAATCTTCAATAACATTAAAAAAGAATTTCTAAAAAGAAACTCTATTTATCAAAATCATCTAAAAAGAAATGTTTTTCATCATACTTATAATATCCAAGTATTGTATTTAAGTTAACATTGAATGTAGATTTAAATATGTTGTAGTCTATATTTGGATTAATTTTTTTAAGTTCACTTATTAAGTTCTTTATTTCACGTCTTTTAGAATTATTCTCATGTTCACTTCTTTCAGTAAACTTACAAGCACAATTTATAAATGTAAGATTATTTCCATTTGCAAATCTCAAAATATCATGTTCATGTACATAATAAAGTGGTCTTATAAGTTCCATACCAGGAAAATTCTCACTATGAAGTTTAGGCATCATTGTCTTATATTCACTCGCATAAAACATACTTAATAATATAGTTTCAACAACATCATCAAAATGATGACCTAGTGCTATCTTATTACACCCAAGTTTCATTGCTTCATTATATAAAGCACCTCTTCTCATTCTAGCACATAAGTAACATGGACTTACTTTTTGACTTTCAACAATACTAAATATATCAGTAGTAAATATATGTAAATCTATATCCATAAGTTTAGCATTAGATTTAATAAGTTCAAGATTACGTTCATTATATCCTGGATTCATACATATAAATACTAAATCAAAATTAACATCACCATGACGTTTTAATTCTTGCATACATTTAGCAAGTAAAAATGAATCTTTTCCTCCACTTATACATACTGCTACTTTATCACCTTCATTAACAAGTTTAAATTCTTTAACTCCTTTAACAAATTTAGCCCATATTTCTTTTCTATATGTTTTAATTATACTTTTCTCTATTGCTTTATTATCCATTACTACTCCCTATATCAAACATATCAACGATTCCATTTTGTTTCTTATAAGCCTCAAATGTATTTTTAACAAGCATAATAACAGTCATTGGACCTACACCTCCTGGTACTGGCGTTATATATGAACATTTATCATGAACATTATTTTTAACATCACCATATACTTTATTATTTTCATAAGTAATTCCTACATCAATAATAATAGTTCCTGGTTTAATCATTGATTTTGTTATTAAATCTTTCTTACCTACACATGATATTATAATATCAGACCCTCTAGTATATTCAATTAAATTATTAGTTTTAGAATGACATATACTTACACTAGCATTTCTCTTTAAACATTCCATCATAATTGGAATTCCAACACGTTTACTTCTTCCAATAACAAGTACATTTTTACCTTCAAGATTAATTTTATAATAATCAAATAGTTCCATAATACCAAGTGCTACTGGAGGAATAAATATACTTCCATTTTTAAATCCATCTACATCTTTAGATGTATCTATCGCATCAATGATTTTATCTTCATGAAATCCAAATGGAAGTGGTAACTGTACTATAATACCATTAATATATTTATCTTTATTAAGTTCTTTAATTCTTTTAATAACTTTTTCTTCTTTAACACTTTCATCAAAAGAAACATGTAAAAAACTCATACCAACATATTCACATGCTTTCTTTTTATTATTAACAAATTTTTCATTATACTTTCCAATTGTTATAACTGCAAGTACAGGTGTTTCTTTATATGAATTTATATTTCCTTTTAATTCATCTTTAATTTTAGCACTTAAATTTTTACCATCTAGTATCATATTATTCCTCGTAATATTTAACGAATCTAACATTTTCAATAACTATATCAGTAAGAGGTTTATCATTCATATTAGTTTTTACACTTGCTATTCTATCAAGAACATCATATCCACTTACTAGTTTACCAAAGCCAGCATAATTTCCATCTAAATAAGTCGCATCATCTTGTACAATATAGAATTGACTTGATGCTGAATTAAGTGTTTCATCAGTTTCAGGATCACTTCCACGTCTTGCCATTGAAAGTACTCCTCTTACATGACTGATATCATTTTTAACACCATTTGCTTCAAATTCACCTTTGATAGTTTCATTACTACCACCACTGCCATTACCATTAGGGTCCCCAGTTTGAATAACAAATCCATTTATAACTCTATGAAATATGAGTCCACTATAAAAGTTATTGCTTACAAGTTTCTTAAAGTTTTCAACAGTAATTGGAGCTTTATCAGGATATAATTCTGCTACCATGATTCCATAATCTTTAACATTAATCATTACTAAATCAGTTGCTTCATCACTTGTTACATATTTTTTAGTTTTAATAGTATAAATAGTTTCATCTCCTACTTTTTTAGTAGTATAATTTAGTTCTACTTCATCACTACCACAACTACATAATATAAATATTAAATTCACACAAATAATTATTTTAATAAATTTCTTCACTTTCATCACCAAATCAATGATATCACACATCACATTAATTGTCATCAAATTTAAATTTTTTCACATAAAAAGCACTATTGCTAGCGCTATCTATATACTTTTATTAAACTAGTACAACATAATATTAATCTTGTATTAAATAAATTTTACTTTTCAATTTCCTTTCTTAAGATTTACTACATATTTATTTTAAGATTTATATTTTTACACATCAATAAAAAATTTTGAATTTACATAAATTCAAAATTTCCATTTCCTGCCTAAAGGCAGGTTACTTCCTTATATCTTTAATTTATTTGTTTCTCATAGTCGCCTATCCATGCTTACGCATGGAGTAGTCACCTAATAACATTCGTTATACCTTATTATTATTTATTCGGATTTGTTTTAGTTCTCTTAACTAATTTCGTTTTGCTCTAGTTTACATACGCTTTACACATTAACCCAATCGGAAAGCTGGAGCCACGCCATTTGTATCACTAGCAATGCTGATATCGCAGTAACCGCTGTGATACACACGGTAGAAATCAGTGTCAGAGCCAGAATAAGCCGCGCGAAGCCACCAATAATAAGTACTAGATCCATTATTCTTAATAGCTCCACTGTAATTGCTAGTACTTGTTCCTAAATTTTTATAATAATCTAATTGTCTTGTTACATCTCTTGCTGTATCTTCATTTATTGTATATGAACTTCCTTGTGCCCATACTTCTGCTGTACTTAGTAAATATAACTTATCTGTTGATGTGAAATTTTCTGTATCACTTTTTCCATGTCCTGATATCACTGTTGTATCTATTATTGCATTCTTTATTTCTTCTGGCATTGCATTATATATATCATTATTTACAAATGTTCTCATTGATGTTGCTGGCCATCCTCCTACATTCGTAACAGTATCATTCATATTATGTTTTGCTATAACATCTGCAAATTCAAGTACAAACCCACATGCTGTTTGTGAAAAGCCATTTGTACTACATTCGCTTGGTGTAGAAGTATTTGCTACTCTTAAAGTATGTGTTCCATATGTTGTTCCAAGGTTTACTTCTTTTGTACTTCCAACAACATACTCACTTCCATACCCAGCTTTTACATTTGCTATTATTGTTGCCCAACTATCAGTTGAAAAATCAGGTGCTTTATATTCTTCAATACCTAAAACTCCATTAAATTCCTTTCCTTGATTATAATTTTGAACAGCATTTGTTTCTTTGAATAATATTGTGAAAGTATATTTATGAGTAATTCCTGATTCAATTGATATCTTTTTTGCTATAGTCATATCACTTATTGGTGCTTGTGGTATAGCTTCACATGTTCCCTCTACTGTACCTGATGCATTTAATCTTTGACATGTTGCACTTAAAACTAATTCATCGTTAGTAATTCCATTTGTTAGTGATTGCCAAATTACATTGTAATAAGCATCTAATGTACCATTATTCTTTACTGATACCTCTTTTGTTGTTGACCATTCTGGTTTTATATACTGTGCATTTATTGCTGGTCCATCAGTATATGTAAGTTTTAGTGTTCCAGCTTCCACTACTACATTTTTTGCATTATCATTTCCTTTTACAGCAGTACTAAAGTACGCATAAGAAAGTCCTACTGTTAAAAGTAAAAGTAATACAATCAATGTTCCAAATATTATTTTGTTATCTTTCATATCTCTTACCTTCCTTATACTAAAAAGTATAGCACAAAAACTATTCTCATACAATCAAATATTTATTTCATTTTATCTTAGTAAAAAAGACACTATTTCTAGTATCTATTCTTTATTTATATATTCTAACATCTCATCTATTTTGTCATTCTTATCTTGTGATTGTTTTTTTATATTGATATATTTGTTTCTTAAATAATCTAAATATTCATTATATAAAGAAGTGTCTTTATGATTTTTACCAAGTAATATTTCTTTTCTTGTAAGATTATTATTTCCTTCAATAAACTCTATTAAATTATAATATTTATTATTTTCTTTTATGATAATTTCTTTATCTATTTTATAATTTAAATCATTCATTTTAGTTCTTAATATATCATGATAATTATTAGATATAGTTATTATTTTTTTAAATCTTAAATCTGTATTATTTAGTATTTCTAATATAGTATGTGTTCCCATACCTGAAAGTACTAAAGTATCTGCTTCACCATTCTTTATATTAGATAGTCCATTTGATACTCTTAAATCTATATATTCACTTAATCCTAGTTTATTTATATCTTCTTTTGCTCTATTTATTACATTAATACTTATATCACTAGCAATAGATTTTATATTAGTTTTAGCAAGCATTATACCTAGTTTTGCTTGATCACACCCTACATCTACTACTTTATCATTTTTATCTATTAATGAATATATAGTTTCTATTCTATTCAATTAAGAAATCCTTTAGTTTTTTAGCTCTTGATGGGTGTCTTAATTTTCTAAGAGCTTTTGCTTCTATTTGTCTAATTCTTTCTCTTGTAACTTTGAATTGTTTACCTACTTCTTCTAACGTATGACTAGATCCATCAAATAAACCAAATCTAAGTTCTAATACTTCTTTTTCACGTACAGTAAGTGTATCAAGTACTTCTCTTAATTCATCTTTAAGTATTTCATATGTTGCGAATTCTTCTGGAGACATAGTTCTTTCATCAGCAAGGAAGTCTCCTAAATGTGAATCATCTTCTTCACCTATAGGTGTTTCTAAACTTACTGGATCTTGACTAATCTTTCTTATTTCAACTATTTTATCTACTGAAAGTCCCATCTTTTTAGCAAGTTCTTGATCTGTTGGTTCACGGTTAAGTTCTAATGTCATTTGTCTTTCTATACGAGCCATTTTATTTATTGTTTCTACCATATGAACTGGAACTCTTATTGTTCTTGCTTGATCTGCTAGTGCTCTTGTAATTGCTTGTCTTATCCACCAAGTAGCATAAGTACTAAATTTATATCCTTTATCATAATCAAACTTTTCAACTGCTTTCATAAGTCCAATGTTACCTTCTTGAATTAAATCCAAGAATAGTAATCCACGTCCTACATATCTTTTAGCAATTGAAACAACAAGTCTAAGGTTAGATTCAGCAAGTATATTTTTAGCTTGTTCATCCCCTTCAGCAACTCTTCTTGATAATTCTTGTTCTTCTTCTAATGATAACAAACTTATTTTACCTATTTCTTTTAAGTACATTCTAACATTATCATTAACACTCATATCCTTACTTTCATCAGGAACATCATCAATAATAATATCATTCTTTAAATCAATGTTTCCACCATCTTCTTCATCTTCTGCTTTTACTTCAATTTGATTTTCACTTAAAGCATTATAAAGTTCATCTAAAGCATTCGCATCTAAGTCTAAATCAATTGTTTTCTTTGCGATTTGTTCATAAGTTAGAAAACCTTGCTTCTTACCTTCATCAACTAATTCTTTTACTCTTTCTTCAAAAGTTTTAATATTGTTTACCATTTCAACACTTCCTTATTTATATTTTCTATTTTCTTTGCTATTTCTATTTTCTTATTTATATCAAATGTTTCACTCATTTCTATCTTTAATGTATCTATTCTTTTCTTTATTGAATACATTTTTATAGTATTAATATAATCATCAAGTTCTTCCATAGTATAGTCTTCATTATTATGATATTTCATTACTTCTTTAAGTACATTCATGAGTTTTTCATTATCTGATATATAATCTACAAAATCACTATAGTTATAATAACCATAATCATTTCTAAATTCAATTATTTTATATGCAAGTAAGGCTCTATCATCTTGTATTAAGTAACCTAGTGTATTTTCAAAATACAGTATTACATCTTCATAATTAAGCATTAGATAAAGTATTCTAAGTTCACTTTTATCATACTTATTATATCTTGTTACTTTTTTAGGCTCTTCTACATTTTTAATAGCCATTTTCTTATTAAGTTTTATTTCATTTCTTATATCACTTTCACTTATACCAAATTCCTCTGCGATATCTTTTATTTTTAAATCTATAAGTATTTGACTATCTAAATCATTTAATGCGAGTACTGCTTCTTTTATATATTTTGCTTTTTCTACAGCATCTTTCATATTTCTTTTACGTTTTAGATATTTAAGTTTAAAATCTATAAAAGATACTCTATTATCATAAGCAATTTTAAATGAATCACTTCCTTTATTTTTAATAAATTCATCACTATCTTTATAATCATCAAATACTATCACTTCTGTATCTATATTATTTTTAAGTAATGTTTCTCCTGCTTCTATTGTACCTTTAACACCAGCATCATCTTGATCTAAATTAAGTATTACTTTACATTTCCATTTCTTTATTTTAAGAAGATGTTTTTCAGTGAAAGCTGTACCCATTATCGCAACTACATTCTTATAACCTATAGATGACATTCTTATAGTATCCATAAATCCTTCAGTGATAACTATTTCTCTTTTCTTTTTTATTTCATTTATAGCATTATTTATATTATAAAATACTTCACTTTTCTTAAATATATCTGTTTCTTTAGTATTAGAATATTTAGGAAGTGTATTATTATTTAAGTCTTCATTTGTATACTTTCTACCACTAAACGCTATTACATTATTATTTTCATCTATTATTGGAAATATTATTCTATCTTGAAATGTATCATAATATCTACCATTTATATCTTTACATATATCTAATTTAACAAGTTCATCATATGAGTATTTCTTAGATAATATATTTGATAATTTGTTACTAGTAGAAAGTCCTATATTAAATTCATTAATAATGTCTTTAGATATATTTCTGTCTTCTAGATATTTTATTGCTTTAACACCTTCATTTGAAAGTAAATTTGCTTTAAAATATTTATTAACTGTATCATTTATCTCATACAATTTTTCATATTTAGTATTTACTTTACGTGTTGTACTTACGTTGAGTGGAATACCTGCTCTATCAGCAAGCATCTTAAGTGCTTCAGTAAATGTTATACCATTATATTTTTGAACGAATGTTATAACATTACCACTTTCTCCACAACTAAAGCATTTATATATTTGTTTATCTTTTTGAACACTAAATGATGGACTATGATCATCGTGAAAAGGACATAAAGCCTTATTCTTATCATTAAGACTTATATAGCTTCCAATGACATCTACAATATCATTTTTAGATTTAATTTCATCAATAATAGATTTATCAATAAATGCCATCTTTTTTGTCCTCCTAATAGTTATATACGAAATAAATTTTAAAAACACTACTTTTTTTATGAATTTTATTAAAAAAACGCTCATATTATATCATATAAGCGCCTTTTTGTCTATAAATCATGAATAAAATTTAAACTACTTTTTTAATAAAAATTCTAAACTTTTAACTTTATCAGCTGTATCTTCAGATAATGCTTTATCAAATATAAGACCAGTACCACCATGTTCTATCCATCCATATATATTCCTTTTAGAATCATCTATAAGTAATTGTCCATTTGGTAATACTACTTCATGTTTATTAATTTTAGGTGGAACAAAAATAACTGGACTATTTATTTTTCTATTATTTCTTAAATCTTCTATCTTAACTCTCATTTCATATAAAGTATGTATTTTTGTTAGAATAGCAATTCTTCTTTTTAAATGTTCTAATTCTCTAATTATTTCAACTGAATCATTAATTGAATTAGCTTCTCTTATTATATAATCCCATTCTTCTGGATACATATTTGTATATTCAAAATACTTATCATATTCACTACCATCTTTATGATTATGAAAACCAGAATCATATTTTCTTTCTAACATTCTTTCTTCAGAATCAAGTATAACTCCATCAAAATCAATAAAAGTACATTTTTCTCCCATTATATTTCCCCACAATTAATAAATCAATTAAATCATTACTTTAATTCAAGTTTAACTTCTTTTTCTTTTGAAACTATTTCAACTTTATTAGTTCTATTTCCTACTGTATAAGAACCAACGTAACCCACTTCTTTTAAATATACTGCTTTACCAAGTGGACTATCTACTGTTATTTTAGGTATTTCAGCATCAAAATCAGGAGTACCTGTTACTAATGTAAATGTCATTTCATCTCCATCTAAAAGTACATTAACTGTATCATTAATATCAATAACTTCTGAACTTCCTAAATCTCTTGCTACAATAACTATTCTTTTTAAATCACTTTTTCTAGCAATAATTTTTTCACTTAGTCTAATTTCTTCTCTTTTATGTTGTTCTAAAGCTTCACTTAATGAATCAGGATCAGTATAAATACTCTTTAATCCAAATCTAGCAGCCTTCATAGTCGCAAGTTGTTCTTTTAATGCTTCTATTCCAGCTAAATAATCATGATAACCCTTTTCATCTAAATATATTTTGTCTTTCATCCATACACCTCTTTCAACTAGGACTTCTAATATAACATTTAAAAAGTCAAAAGACAAGAAAAAACTAGAAATTTCTAATATTTTCTAGTTTTACTATTTATTCAATCTGTTAAATTTAGTAAATTCTGGTTCATCACTTACATCTGTATCATCTAGTTCATTTAATATATTCTTTTGATTTCTAGTTAGATTTCTTGGAATAATAAGTTTAAGAACACAATAGAAGTCTCCTTTTTTCCATGAATCTGGATTATTTATACCTTTTCCTTTAATTCTAAGTATATCTCCTGGTTGACTTCCTTCTTTTATTTTAAGTTCAACTGTACCATCCATTGTCTTAATACTTTTTTTACATCCAAGACATAAGTCTGTTATTGATACAGGTAAATCTATATAAACATCATTTCCTTCACGTCTATATAATTCATGTGGTGTAACTTTTATTTCAATATATAAGTCTCCATTAGGACCACCATTTATACCTGCTTCACCTTTTCCACTAAGTCTTAATTGTTCTCCAGTATCAATACCTGCTGGTATATCTATTGTAATAGTTTTATTTACTTTTACTTTACCTGTTCCTTTACAACTAGTACATTTAGATTTAAATGATTTACCTGTTCCACCACAAGTAGGACAAGTTGTTTTTGATTGTATTGTTCCTAAGATAGTATTAGTTTGTTTAATAACATATCCTCGTCCACCACAGTCTTCACATGTTTCTTCTCCATGTCCACCTTTTCCATCACAATCACTACAAGTTTCATAGTATTCAAGATCTATATCTTTTTTACATCCATAGACTGCTTCCATAAAGTCAATCTTCATACCATATAGGGTATCACTACCTTTTCTAGCACGAGAAGAGCTTCTACTACTTCCACCAAAAGAACTTCCGAATGAACCACCAAATCCACCTGAAAATAAATCATCAAATATATCACTAAAGTCAAATCCAGCAGCACCACCAAATGGATTACCACCATATGAAGCACCTGTGCCTGCTCCACCATAAGGATTATCAAATGCAGCATGACCATATTTATCGTAGGCAGCACGTTTATCTTTATCGCTTAAACAAGCATATGCTTCTTGAGCTTCTTTAAACTTTTCAGGAGCATCAGGACTCTTATTTAAATCTGGATGAAATTCTTTAGCTTTCTTTCTAAAAGCAGACTTAATTTCAGCATCAGTTGCATCTTTAGATACACCAAGAACTTCATAATAATCTCTTTTTTCCATAACTACTCTCCATTCACATATTTATTTAGTAATTTTACTTTATCATTAAATAATAAGAAAGCATTATTTAAAGTATTCTCATCATTTAAATCAATACCAAGTTTATTTAATAACTCTTGTGGATAATCACTACAACCACTACTTAAAAATTCTATATATTTATCTTTAAAACCTTTATCATGAATTAATTTATCAGCAATAAGAAGAGCACTTATAAATCCAGTTGCATATTTATAAACATAAAATGAAGTATAGAAATGAGGTATTTTAGACCATTCGTATTGAATATCTTTATCAACAAGAACAGCGCCATTAAATTGTTTACGATTTAAATCATAATATGTTTTACATAATAAATCTTTAGTGATTACTTCTCCATTTTCATATTTCTTATGAATTATATCTTCAAATTCAGCAAACATCATTTGTCTATAAACAGTACCTTTAAACTTATCTAAAAATTCAACAATATAATATATTTTTTCATTAACATCATTTGTATTATCAATTAAATAGTTTGATAATAATACTTCATTTACAGTTGATGCGATTTCTGCTAAAAAGATAGGATAATCAGCATTAATGTAATCTTGATTTTTATTACTATAATAGCTATGCATAGCATGCCCCATCTCATGAGCAAGAGTACTTACTGAATCTATATCATTTTCATAATTTAATGATACATAAGGTTCTATACCATACGTACACCATTCAAAAGCACCACTTCTTTTAGCCTTACTTGGATATACTGAAACACAATTATTATTTAAAAGTTTATTAAATACTTTTAAGTATTCTTCTCCAAGTGGCTTAAGTGCTTCATTAACTATCTTAATTCCTTCTTCATATGAAATATCTTTTTTAGGCATAGAAGACGTGTTAACATATAAATCATACATATGTAATTTATATCCAAGCATACTTCCTTTTAATCTATAATAATCTTTTAAATACTTAGTATTCTTATTAGTAATCTTAATTAAATTTTCATATAATTTAGTACTAATCTTATCATCATATAAGTACATATCCAAAATACTATCATATTTTCTAGTTTTAGCAGAAAATGCATTAGTTTTAACTTTACCTATATATAAAGCACTTAATGTATTTATATGATTTTCATAATATTTATTATCTTTTTTAAATGCATTTTTTCTAACATTTCTATTATTAGAAGTAATGTATTTACCATAATTGGAATTCGTTAGTTCTACTCTTTTACCATCTTCATCTTTAATAAATCCAAGTGAGATATCAACATTATTAAGAGCATTAAATGCATCTATAGAAGTTCTTAATGCTTCATTAACATTAGAAAGTATAGTTTCTTCTTTTTCACTTAAAACATATTTTTTACTTCTAAATATCTTTTCAAATGTAAAACTATATTTACTAAGTTCAGAATTTAAAGATAACATTTCTTTTACTTCATCATAATCTTTACTTAATATTTCAGGATTTATGAATGCTCTTACACTAGAACTTTTATTAATTAAATTACTTGCTTTTTCTTTCTTATGTAAGAATTCATTATCACTCATATTATCATAATGACCTAAATAAGCATAAATATATACTCTTTCAGTAAGCATATCTATCTTTGTATCAAGTTTTAGAAATTCAAGTAGTGTATCAGTACTTTCAAATATTCTTCCTTTATACTTAATTATTTCATCTAATAATTGATTTACTTCTTCTATAGTATCATTAAACTCTTTATCACTTTTAAATATCTTAGTTAAATCCCATTTGTATTTATCCATAACTTCTCCTTATTACTTAGTATTATATAAGAATTAAGGGCCCAATTTCTTGAGCCCTAACTCATATTAATTATTTTTCTTCAAATTCAGCATCTTTTACATTATCTTTTTTATCAGATTTTTCATCTTCTTTAGATTCAGTATTTTCAGCTTCTTTTTGAGATGCCTCTGCTTGAGCTTGATATACTTTACTTGATACTTCCATTACTTTTTCACTTAGTTTTTCACTAGCTTTTTTAATTTCATCAGTATCATCTTTTTCTAAAGCATCTTTAGTTTCTTTAACAAGTTTTTCAACTTCTTCTTTTTCAGAATCGCTTACTTTATCACCAAAGTCTTTCATTGCTTTTTCAGCACCAAAGATCATTTGTTCAGCATCATTTTTAATTTCAGCTTCTTCTTTTCTCTTCTTATCTGCTTCTTTATTAGCTTCAGCTTCTTTCATCATTTTATCAATTTCTTCATCACTTAAGTTAGAAGAAGCAGTTATTGTAATAGCTTGTTCTTTGTTAGTACCTAAGTCTTTAGCCTTAACA
Source organism: uncultured Bacilli bacterium (assembly GCA_934102215.1). Lineage (GTDB taxonomy): Bacteria > Bacillota_I > Bacilli_A > RF39 > UBA660 > CAG-1000. Next base: position 131,120 of record CAKOSH010000002.1, on the reverse strand, counting down.
TTAACAATACCATTAGCATCTATATCAAATGAAACTTCAATTTGTGGTACTCCTCTTGGAGCTGGTGGGATATTAGCAAGTTGGAAGTGTCCTAAAGTTTTATTATCTTGAGCCATTGGTCTTTCACCTTGTAAGATATGGATATCAACAGCAGGTTGATTATCAGCAGCAGTACTAAATACTTGACTCTTAGTAGTTGGAATAGTTGTATTTCTTGGAATTAACACTGTCATTACTCCACCTAAAGTTTCAATACCTAGTGATAATGGTGTAACATCAAGAAGTACTAAATCATTAACTTCACCAGTTAAAACACCACCTTGAATAGCAGCTCCCATCGCAACAACTTCATCTGGGTTAACTTCTTTACTTCCATCTTTTCCAAGTTCTTCTTTAACAAGTTCTTGAACACATGGAACTCTTGTAGAACCACCAACAAGTAATACTTTATCTATATCATTCTTAGTTAATTTAGCTTCTTTTAATGCATCTCTAACAGGTTTTCTTGTTGATTCAACTAAATCACTAATTAATTCTTCAAATTTAGCTCTTGTAAGAGTCATATCAACATGTAAAGGTCCATTTTCTCCTTGAGTAATAAATGGTAAACTAATTTGAGTAGTCTTAACACCACTTAAATCTTTTTTAGCTTTTTCAGCACCTTCTTTAAGTCTTTGCATAGCAAGTTTATCTTTAGATAAATCTACACCATTTTCTTTTTTAAATTCTTTTACAATGTAATCAATAATAGCATTATCAAAGTCATCTCCACCTAAGTGATTATTACCACTAGTAGCTTTAACTTCAAATACACCATCACCAAGTTCTAATATTGAAACATCAAATGTTCCACCACCTAAGTCATAAACAAGTATTGTATGAGCATTTTCTTGTTTATCAAGACCATAAGCTAGTGCTGCAGCTGTTGGTTCGTTGATAATTCTTTCAACTTCAAGTCCAGCAATTTTACCAGCATTTTTAGTTGCTTGTCTTTGAGCATCGTTAAAGTATGCAGGAACTGTAATAACAGCTTTACTTACCTCTCCACCTAAATATGCTTCAGCAGTTTCTTTTAAATTCATAAGAATTTTAGCACTAATTTCTTCAGGTGTATATTTCTTACCTTCTGCTTCAACTTTCTCATTTGTTCCCATTAATCTCTTAATAGAACTAATAACATTAGTAGAAGTTTGAGCTTCTCTTTTTGCTACATCTCCAACTCTAACTTCTCCATTTTTAAAACTTACTACTGAAGGAGTAGTTCTATTTCCTTCAGCATTAGGAATAACCTTTGGTTCGCCACCTTCTAAAACAGCAACACAACTATTAGTTGTTCCTAAATCTATACCTATAACTTTATTTATTTTTGTCATAATTTATCTCTCCTTTTTAATTTATTTATTTACTTTTACCATCGCATGTCTAATAACTTTATCTTTGTATTTATATCCTTTAGTAAGAACTTCAAGTACTACATTTTCAGGTTTATTTTCATCATGTTCAGTTAGTACTGCTTCAGCTACATGAGGATCAAATTCAAGTCCTAGACATTCAATTTCATGTACATCATATTTATCAAGTAATGCAGTTAAATTTCCAAGTATCATTTTAAATCCACTTAAGAATTTACTTACTTCATCACTTAAATCATTATCATCCATAGAAATAGCTCTTTCAAAATTATCTTTAAGAACAAGTATTTCTTTAATGAAATCTTCTCCTTCATATTGAAGCATTTTACTTATTTCACTTTGAGTTCTTGTCTTAAAGTTTAAGAATTCAGCTTGAAGTCTCATATATTTTTCTTCAAGTTCCTTATTTCTACTTCCAAGTATCTGAATCATTGTTTCAGGGTCTATGCTTCCGCATCCAGAACATCCGCCACATGATCCTGAACAACAACTATCTTCATTTGTTTCACATTCACATGTGCTTTCATTAGAAGTTTGTTCATTTACTTCTTCTTTTGTTTCTTCATTTATTTTATTATTATTTTCTTTTTCTTCTGTATGTTTTTTTGACATCATTTCTTCCTCTCTATATGTTCTTTTAAATATTCAAGCATATTTACGACTCTATCATATTCCATTCTTTTAGGTCCTATAACAGCAATAGTTCCTTCAGTTCCATTGTTAGCCTTATATTTAGTTTTAACTATTGTTACATTGTCATCAATTTCACTCTCACTACCAATATATACCTTAACCTCATCATTAGCCTCTTCAATTTTATTCACCATATCTTTGCTTTCAAATTTACTTATGATATTTTTAACATCATCAACTGTACTGAATTCTGGTTGTTTTAATATATTAGTTTTCCCACTGAATTTGACATCCCTTTCACTAGTGAAATTTGATAGTGCATTATAAAATGCATTATATAAAACTTCATAATTTTCAATATAATTTCTAATTATTGGTTTTATTTCAAATTCTAGTTTACTAGGTACATCATCAATAGGTGTTCCAACAAGCATTTTATTTAATAACTCTGTAGTCTTAGCAACCTCACTTAATGGTATGTTTTCATCAATAGATAAATTCTTATTTTCAACATGACCTTTATCAGTGATTACAATAGCTACAAGGCCTCTTTCACCAACTGGAATTACTTCTACTTTAGATAATTTGTTATCACTTGATTCTTTACCTAAAACAACTGAAGTATAGTTTGTGATATCACTTATTATTTCTAAACTTTTACTAATCGCATCATTAAGTTCTAAATCACGATTATTAAATATAGTTTGAAGTTTAAGCATATCTTCACCACTTATTTTTTTAGGTTCCATCAAGTTATCTACATAATATCTATAACCCATTTCAGATGGAATTCTTCCTGAAGATATATGTGTTTTTTCAAGATAACCTAAACTTTCAAGTTCAGCCATATCATTACGTATAGTAGCACTTGAACATTTAAATTTCTTACATAAAGATTTACTACCAACAGGTCTTGCTGTTTTAACATATTCTTCAACTATTGTCCTTAATAAATCTCTTTGTCTACTACCTATCATCATATACCTCCTTAGCACTCCTTTTCTTTCAGTGCTAGATTAATTATATCACTATTTTTAGCATTGTCAATACATGAGTGCTAATTTATTTTAAAAAAAGATATTATTATTTCAAATTTAATATCATTAAATATTTATTTTTATTAAATGTTTTTATATATATATAACCATTAAATTACATTCACCAACAAATAAGTTATATCTACTATTTGCCAAAATCATACAAGAATCACCTTTTTCTAAAAAAATTATTTTTTTAGCTGTCTTTACAAAGCAACTTCCACCTAAACAAATTACAAACTTAAACGACTTATAACTTGTTTTTAAATTGTATTCGTTTTTTATCTTCAACAATTTTATTTTAAAGTAATGATTTTTAAATGCTTTATCGAATGATAAAGTATTAATATTTTTCTTTATATATTTTAATTGATTAAACTTAACATCATATACATCCAACGCTTTATCTATGTTCAATTCTCTAGTTTTACCATTCTTATCTATTCTATTATAATCATATAATCTATAAGTAATATTCGAGTTTTGTTGAACTTCAACTAAAGTTATTCCACTTCCAATAGCATGAATAGTTCCAGCAGGAATATAAAAACTATCACCAGCCTTTACAGGAAAAAAATTAAGTTCACCAAATAGTTTATTATCTTTAACAAGTTTTTCTATTTCATACTTAGAATATCTTGATTTTAACCCAATATATATACCAGCATCTTTTTTTGCTTCTAAAATATACCAAAGTTCACTTTTTCCTTTATCATTCTCATACTTTTTAGCATAATCATTTGTAGGATGAATTTGAACAGATAATTTATCTTTAGTATCTATTAATTTTACTAATAATGGAAATGATGAGTATTTTAAATAATTATATCCTAACAACCTATGAATATCTTTTCTTTTCAGCAACTCATTAAAAGAAATATTTTCGTTTGTTATTATTGAAGGATATTCTAAATGAGCAGATAATTCCCATGATTCGGCTATTTCATTACATTTTGATTTTTTATGATATTTATTTCTTAATTTTGTTCCACCCCATATATAGTCTCTCACATTACTTTCAAATTGAATTATTTTCATATAATCTCCTATATGTGTTTCTTTATTACATACACACTTGCCTTCTTACCATTAACTAGAGTATCAATTTTATTAAATAAAATTAATTCTGGAACTAAAGACAAAGCTTTTTCAAATTCTTCAATGTTACCCATTAAAATAATTATACAACCACTATCTTTTAAAATTCTTTTAAAACTAATCAACATTTTTTCGTAAAATTTTTCAAAATTTATATCTTGTTTATTGTATACATTCCATGGGGGATCAGTTATAATGGCATCAATAAAATTATTTTCAAAATAGCTCAAATCTAAAGCATCTCTCTTTTTGATAAATAATTTTTTATTATTTTCTTTATACTCTTTTTTTAATATTGAAACTAAATTATCATCTATATCACTTGCAAAACACATATTATATGGAAAATGTCTTATAACTTCTTTAGGTATTGCACCACTACCACAAAATGGGTCTATAACTATATCAGTATCATTAAGATTTGAAAGAGATATCATTAAATTAGCAAGTTCAGGTCGTAATTCACCTTTTTTCAATGTTTTTTCTGTTTGGCGATTGTTAGATATTTTTAACATAAATAATATAAGATCCTCACTTCTTCTTAAAATAATAAATTCAGTTTTAGGATTTCTCTTATTAAGCCTTAATCCACATTTTGATATAATCAACTTTTCTAATGGTTCAATCAGTTTAAAGTTTACACTTGTAGGCTGGTTTTTATCTATAGTTAATATTTTAAAATCACTATTTTTCTTAATAAATTTTTTTAGTTCATTTATATTAACATTAACTTTTTTAGCAAAATTTTGTAAAGAAAAATTATAATTAGTATTTGAATCTGTCTGTTTAAAATCAATAACATAATATATATTGTTCAAAAACGGAATTCTTGAGTTCAATATATCTTCACTACATCTAAATATTATTAATCCATCTAATACAGTTAATATTTCACAATTATTAATTTTTGATTTCAAATTATCTTCTACCACACTTGAAAAACCAGTAATAAACGTTCCAGCATACGTAATCATTTAAATCACCACTCACTATTTGTAATTATAGCATTTATTTTTTTAAAATAAAATCCTTATCTCATATTAATAACAGTTTTTTTCATCTAATAATTTTATATTTTCTTAAAAATCTCTTTACCATCTTCATTAAATAAATTATTTTATAATATAATTTTAAAATTAGCTTTAAACAATAACCACAATATATTAAATTATAATTATATGTTTTGTCTTTAGCAAATTGATTTTTTTTATCACATTCACCTCTTGAAAAATCATATTTTAATATATCGTTTGCATAGCAATAACGCATTACAAAATATGTTAATATTTTTCCTGGCAATAGCTTACTATATTCATCTAAATAGGCAGTGTGACAACCTAGTAGATAATCACTATTCAAAAAATCTAATGTATGCGCAATACTATTACTCTTATATTCCAAAACAAATAATCTTGTTCCTTCATATGATGATATATCGTTAAAAAAATTACAAACCTTTTTGCTATTAAAAATAGTTCTATGCTTTTTTACTTTATTACTATTTTTTTCAATTTCAAAGACAGTATTTATATTATTTCTTATATTATCGCCTTTATATATTTTTAATGAAAAGTCACCATTATTTTCATTTAATATTTTATTTATATTTTTAATTGTTCTTTTAGAAATTACTGATAAATTTTCATCAATTTTAGCATATGGATTAATAGAACTCATTTTGCAAAAGCATTCATTATCATAAAATTTCAATTCTTCTTCTGGAACTTCTTTAAATATAATTATTTTATTTTTTAATTGCTTTTTTATTACAAAATTAATTATATTACAATTTTCTTTAAATAAATTTGAACTTTTATCTATAAATCTACCACCTGGTGAAACATAAACTTTGCCAAATAATACTTTAAATGGTAAAATAGCCGCCAATTTATTATCTTTGTAAACATATAAAGCCAAATATTTGCCTTTAAAATTCTTTTTACATGAATTATACCACTCATAAGAATTATATACTCTTCTATATTTGGAATTTTTCCAAAGATATTTCCAATCCTTAATATCTTTTTCATTCAAATCACTTTTAATCACTACACTAAACATATTGTTATATTCCTTCCTAAATAAGCTTAACCATAAAAAGATATGCACGCAGGGCTAATGATTCTTTTTATTTTTTTTATTAGTTTTAATTTATAGCCATTTTCAATTTTAAAAATTGATATAGAATTTGATTTTTCATTTACTACTAAAAGAATTTTATCTTTAACAATAAAATCCTTTGGACAGTTGCCTTCACTATCATATGTTCCTATCAATACAGGTATTTTATTTTTCACATTGAATATTAATATTTTATTACTCCCTCTTATTGTACACATCAATATATTCTTATCTATACTTTTAATTACACAACCAGTAGAATTTTTATCAAATTTAAAGTTTTGTAAATTAACTAATTTTACACAATTATTTTTTAATTCAAGACTATATAAATTACACGATTTTTCACAAATAACATATAAGATTTTGTCATGCACGCAAAATTGTCTTGGAAAATCATTCATTTTAAATTGATATAACATTGTTATTTTAGATTTATTATATACTAATAATTGATTTCTCATTGAATCAATTATTAACAATCCATATTTAGTAAAAAAAGTAAAATGCGTATTAGAATTACAATTTAACGGAATTTTCTTTTCTATATTTTTCTTGATATTATATACAGTTATAAAATTAGAAGAACAATTTGATATAAAAAAATCGTTTTTATGTTTTGCAATATGACAAGGATTTTCAGAGTTTAACATTACTTTTTTAACTTTATCTCCTGTAATTATATTTAAATAACCACCAGTATTGCTATTTTTAAAATTAAGATCAGTTAAAGCATATATAGTCTTATTAACACTATACATGCAAGATATATACTCGACATTAATTGTATTAATAAAATATGTACTATTTTTAAAATCATAATCAAATATTTTTAGTGAATCATTTTTTACATCACAGCCTACTAAAAACTTCATTTTCAACATCTCCAACTATATATAATCCAGGTGACAATATTTTCTTTTTTGAAAACTTTATCTTATTAATCACGTCGTAAATACATAAACATTTATTTAAACAAAGGTTACTAATATCTATTGTGCTATATGTTTCTATAAAGAATAATTCATCTTTTTTAAAATATATAAATTTATTTCTACTAAAAATTTTTTTACTTATATATTTTTTTATATTATTATATTCATCAAAAATACGACTTGGATGTAAAAATAAACTGCTCAATCTAACAAATACTTTTTTCATTTCATGTCTATCAATTTTATCACCTATACAATTCATATTTATTAACTCATATTCCACTGAATCCAAAGAAAATTTATTTGAATTAAAATTTTTTATTATATCTTGATAATCTTTAGAAAAAATAACTTCATTCCACCACCAATGTAAAGGTGTAATTTCATAATTTAATAAACTTGATAACCATAAACCAGAAGCAAAATAAATTTTTGAATTTAGTGCTTCAATATTTGGTCTATCAGAATATTTTGCATATTCACCTACAAATCTTGTATCTGTTTTTATCATATTTAAACTCATATAGTCATAAGGAAAACTATACATATGCAAATCTACATTACACAATATATTTTTTTTATATTTTTTAAATTTCGTATAATCTGAAATACTTACAATATACTCATAATTTGGATATTTCATTTTTAAAAAGAAAACTATTTCATTAATCCATGAGAAGATTATTTTTTCATTTATTTCAAGTTGATCAACTTCATTCATTATTTCTACCTTTTTAATATTGTCATATTTTAATATGCCTTGAAAAAGATTATCAATATCACTTTTTAGATTAGAATCAAAATGTTTAAAAAACATTTTCTTATCGAATTTATTTTCTTTATGATACTTATTATATTTCCAAGAGTATTTATCATTATTTGTATCATTGTACACATTATCTTTAAAATCAACAAAATTCATTAATACTAAATGAACAGCAATATTATTTTTATTGCATAAATCTAATACATAATATAATTCTTTAATCTTGTTAAAATCCATTAATGCATTTAAACTCCAAGATGACAAAACTACCCTAACATATTTTATGTTAAGTTTTAAACACTTATCTATATATTTTGAAAATTCTATAACAGAATGTTCATACCATCCTAAATTTATACCTAACTCACCCATATATTACATTACCTTATTATATTATTAGTGACAAACCACCATCACATTGTATTGAAACGCCTGTTATATATTTTGACTTTTCAGACACTAAAAACCATGCTAATTCAGCAATTTCTTCAGGATATGCATGTCTTTTCATGGGAATATTTTTTGCAGCCTCATTTATTAAAGTATCATTATATAAGTCTTTCTTTAATAAAGGTGTAAGTGTTGACCCAGGTTCAATACAATTTATCCTTATATTATGTTCAGCAACTCTATATGCTAACTCCTTAGATAGCATTGTCAAAGCAGCTTTAGCAGAAGAATAATGTGCAATCTCTCTTATTATATTTGAATGAATCGAAGTTATATTAACAATAGATTGATTGTTTGTTTGATATTTTATCATTTTTTTAAGAACCAATTGTTCAATTTTGAAAATAGAAAAAACAGTTGTTTCAAACATTTTAAGCATATCATATTTAGATATATCTAATACATCAATATTTTCTTGATATCCAACAGAATTAACTAAAAAAATAATTTTACCATTTAAACTATCTATTTTTTTAAGTAAAGCTTCTAATTCTTTATTATTACTTAAGTCAGTTTTAATATATTTATCATTATCTCTAATATTTACCACTTCCTTATCCACCAAAATATAGCTAATATTAGGATATTCACTAACCATTTTCTTATAACATGCTTTCCCAATTCCAGAAGCTGCGCCAAGAATTATAGCATATTCAGTCATTTTACCACTTCCTTTCAGATTTATACATATTAATATATGTAACATATTTTTTGTAATAAAACAATTTACTACATTGATTTTTATATATTTTTTTCAAAATTAGAAATTTTAAAATTTTTAAATACTTTTTTATACTTTTTCTATCTAATTGATAATCATTTCGTGCTTGAATTTCAATTCTCTTTAATAATGACTCATAACTACCATTCCAACAATGTATTATATCTATTTTGGGTTCAAATATAATTGTATATTTCTTTTTTAATGCTTGTTGTTGAAATAAAACATCCTCATTAGCACCCATATTTTCTCTAGTATGACCAAATTTAGAATTGAACCCTCCTATATCATTATATACTTTTTTACTCATTAATAACGCACATCCACCCAAATATTCATTCTTTTTCAGTACAGTTTTTTTAGTATACAAATTTTTGTATCCCACTAAATACCAATATTTTTGAGGTAAGTAATCAGGAATATACTCAGGTGTTATTTTAAAACCAACTAATTCATTTTCAATATTTCTATAATTAATTAGGCTTTCAAAAAAATCATTTGGTAATATTAAATCATCATCAAGAAAAAACATTAAATTATTTTTTGCTAAATGCGCGCCACAATTTCTTGCGTTACTTAATCCGGATTTTTTTTCCCATATAGTTATACAATTTTTGTATTTACCTTTCAAAATATTATTTGCACTATTATCAACAACAATTACTTCATCATTTAAGGAATTTGTTAGAAAACTTATCATAGCATTTAATTTATTAGAATTTCCTAATGTTGAAATTATAAAAGAAATATTATTCATGCGTTTCTCCATTATTATTTTCTCTTTGTAAATTTATAAAAATTTTATATAAATCTTTAAAATACATTATATTTTTTATTGTATCTAAATATGTATCAATATTAACATTATATTTTCTTTCAATTTCAACCAAAATAGAAATAAGTACTATAGAATCAATCCCCTTACTTATTAGTGTGTCATCTATGTTAATAGAATCAATATGTATTAGTCCTATAGAATTTATAAAATTTATTAAATCAGAGTATTTTTTATTTTCACTCAAAAATATACTATTAAATTTTTCATGTGTTGCTTTAATATCTAATTTTCCGTTATTATTATAAATAAAATATGGTATTTGAACATAATAATGAGGTATCATGTAATAAGGTAATAGTTTTTTTAAATAATTAATTATAAATTTATCATCTATCTTTTTTCCTATATAATAATCAATTAATATTTTTTCATTTGAATCATAATATATTTTATTATCATCAATACCATTGATATTTAAAATGTTATTTTCAATTTCTTCTTTTTCAATTCTATATCCATTAATTTTAATTTGATTATCAATTCTATCTAATATAATTAGTTCACCTTTAGTATTTATCTTTCCATAATCGCCACTATGAAAAGCACTCATACCTTTAAATTCAAAAAAAGCGTTATTTCTATTTATATAATTATCACCAACACATATTCCGCATATTAATACTTCGCCTACTTCATTTTGGTCCAAAACATTTAAGTTTTTATCAACGATATAAATATGATTTTTTTCATCAAAAACTTTTCCAACTGTAATTTCTGTATCAACTTTCTTTAAAGTAACATAAACTGTTGTTTCACTTGGCCCATACAAGTTGTATAGAATTCCATTGAAGTTTTCTTTTATCTTTGATAATAATTTATATTCAAATTTTTCCCCACCCAATAAAAGTTCATCTATATTATGAATAAAAGAATTATCATATGCTAACAATAATTTTAAAGCAGAAGGAGTACATTGAAGAAAATTAACATTATTCTCATTAATTAACTTGATTATTTTACTAGGATTTATTCTATCTTCATCTTTAACTATTACAATCTTCATTTTATTATACAATGCAACAACAGATTCCAAAATAAAAATGTCGAAAGATATTGAAGTAAATGATATAATTGTTTTACTTTTAAAATTAATGTTTTGTGATATTGATTTCATAAAAGCAAATAAATTATCATACGTAATTTTTATACCTTTTGGAACGCCAGTTGTACCAGAAGTAAAAATTATATAAGCAATATTATTACTTAAGTTTAATTTATTATCATGAATATGTTTGATATTGTAATTAGAATCTATTAATGCATTTGGACAACACTCTTTAATGATATTATTTTTTCTAATCTCAGGTAATATAATATCTAAAAGAACAAAAGTAATTTTTAATTTTATGCATGCACATATTATTTCATATAATTCAACATTTTTTTCAGAATTTATAACTACTGTTCCATTTTGATATAAACCCAATTTATTTTTCCATTTTTCAACATTTTCATTAAAAACAAGATAATCATCAATAATATATTTATTCATTATTTTTATTTGTCCTTTCTTTATAATCTAAATACAAATTATAATATGTATTAATATATCCTTCAAAAGTTACATAATCTATTTTTTTTGTTTTTATGTTACATAAAGAAATCTTAACATTATTTTTTGAAATTCCAAGATATTTTAGAACAGAAGGATATATTGGCATATCTACAGTAACATTGGTTACTTTATCGTTTAAAAATCTCTTATCATTAATATTAAGAAAATTTATAATTTGATTACAAATTTCTTTTATTATTATTGATGTTGGATGTTCTGAAGATCTATATAATAAATCATTTTTGTAATTATTTTTAACAAAATCGTACACCTTAATATCACAATTTAACTCACTTATTTTTAAAAATCTCAAACTTTTATCAAACCATTCATCTAAAAATAATTTTGAATAATAATTTGCATTTTCTAATTTATAAATTATTTTATCGATATTTTCACCAGCACTAATCATTTTATCAATATTATTATCTTTCAATTCACAAATAAAAATTTTATTTATATAATCTTCATACCCATATGGATTCGTTTCATTTTTTCCTAAATTTGTTTGAGGAAAATATCCGCTGAAAATACAACCTGAAATAGATATTTTTTTACATGTCTTATTAAGTTTAGAGATAACATCATCATTGCTCATTCTATATTTTGAATTATCAAATGTATATAATAACAAATCAACATTTGATAATAATTCATCAGGATAATTGAAATTTAATGATAATTCTTCTACTATATCAACATCTTTATATATTATTTCATATTCATTCATAAATAAATTAGAGTTTCTAATCATTTTATCTATGTCGTATAAAATGCAGCTACCCAATAACAAACATAATTTCTTTTTATTAAGTAATTTTAGAATTTCCTGAATACAAAAATAATCTTTAAATCTTACCAATCCCATATCATCTAATTTCTTTTCATTTATAAGTTGGTCTTTACACCCTAAAATAATAGCATCATATTTTCCAGACAAATCTTCAACTTTTTTTATATTTTTTATTATTTTCAAATCAAGTTCTTCATCAACATTAATAGTAATAAAACATCTATTTCTTATATTCATATTCCTACTCCTTTTCTTTAAATACTGATATTATATAATCTTGAAATTTTAACGAAAAAAATTCTGAGTTTTTTTTACTGTTATATAACTTATTATCATTCACTTCAAAAATTATTTTTCTAATTTCATTTATTCCATGACCAATAAATTTAATATAAGCTTCTTTTAAAGTCCACAAAGTATAGAATTTGTAAATATTAGAACAGTATCCAATTTCTTTTTTTGAAAATAATGAATTACAAATTTTTTTATATTCAAATTTTCTTATTTTTTCTATGTCAACACCAATATTTCTTTTGGATATTACTAAAACACCATATTTTCCACTATAACTTAAATTAAAAAATAAATTTTCATTAACTAAAAAAGGTTTATTATATTCAGTTATATAAAACAGCTTATTTTTATTCATATTAATAAACTCACTTATACTTTTTCTTAAGGATATATCAAAGATAAAAATAAATACATCATTTACAAGAAATCCATTCATAAAATTACTCCAGCTTATTATATTTTTTATTTATATTTATATTTCAAATTTGATGATTCTCTATACATTTTTTGCAATATTTAGTTACAACATCTTTTTCGATAAAATCTTTTCTCATTTTTTGCATGTATTTATTATTCCATATATCTTCATCATTGTTTATATTTCCATAACTCGAATCAGGAGAAATAACTCTACCACAACTTCCAATATTTCCATATGAATCAAATGATATATTTTTAAAGAACCACTCACAACCTTTTTTATAGGATGTTTTTGTTATTTGATGTGGTAAATTACATCTAGTTTTAATATTTTTACTAGCAAATCGATGAATTTTTAATATGTCATCTGAAAATTCATCAATATCGGTTAATGAATCATGAATATCAAAGTCAATATATCTATGTAAATCAATTCTATCCACTCCTAAACTATCACAAAATCTTAAAAAATCATAAGCGGAATTTACAAATTCTTTGCTACATACTCCACTAACAACTATTTCTATTTTCGAATTATATTTTTTCTTTAATTCAACAAGTTTCTTAATATTATTAACAACTACGTAAAAATATGATTTATCAACATCACTAATTTTTTGATATTCACTTTCATTAGAAGCATTCAAGCTTATAGATATTTGATTAAAATACTTTTCTTTAACTATATATTCCATAGTGTCATCAGTTAATAATGTTCCATTAGTTATTAAATTTATTTTCTTTCTGTTCTTTGCTGTCAACTCAACTATTTCTTTAAACTTTGGATGAAGCGTTGGTTCTCCTACTCCACCTAACATTACTAATATTGTTTCCGGAAATTTTTCATATATTTTAGCAACTAATTCTAAACTAATAAACTTTTTTCCTAATTTTTTTTGAAACTCAAAATCATTATCATTTTTTGCGTGATGGGGACACATTTTACATTTTAAATTGCATAAATCGCTAAGATATAATATTGTCCATATTGGTCTATAATTTAAAATTTCCTTCTTTTTTGATAATTTGTATTTTGCATAATTAAAAAGTTGATTTAAAGAATATTTATATCTTATTACACTTAAAATTTTATTCATATAACACCTACCTATCTAAATAATTTTGTTTTAAAACTTTTCTTTTTAAAAAAGCTAAATGTAAATAACAATTGCCTGATTTTGTTAAAAAAAATTTAAATTTACTCAATTTTAAATAACCATTTACACATATTCTTGGTAGCTTTAGCTTATTACTTCTTTTTGTTATATGAAATGGTAATACTGTTAATCCAATCGAAAATTTTTTATTAATAACATTTTCCAAAACTCTTTTATTATATAAGCCCATAGGATAAATAATTATTTTTTTATTTAAATTTTGGTTATCAACTTTTAATTCGTATTTTAACTCTTCTTCAGTCAATTCACATAAGTTCCTATGATTTTTTGTATGAAATAACAATTCAGCATAATTTAATTTTTTAAAATTAATACATACACTATTATTTTCTATAACTCCAATCGAATATTTTATATTCATTTTTTCTAAATATTGCATTGCAATTTCACTTGATGGCAATGCATCATCGAAAAATATGCATACATTGTTTCCATTATTCTTGTTTAAAAGTTCTTCGATATGACAAAACTCAAACTTTTTTCTTATCAAGTAATCTATTTGTAATTGAAATTGATTAAAATCAACACTCATAAATTTATTACTTTCTCCAATTGCATGATATACCAAACAAATCTTTTTCATTTCATAATACCTCGTATTTTTTTCGCTGCAACTGATATATCATAACTTTTCTTTATGCAGTCTTTTTGTTCCTTAATTAATTTCTCAAATTCTAAATCTGACAAATTATTTATTTTATCGATGGCATTTAAAAAATCAAAATTGTCATTTACTACATATATATTTTTTTTACATTCTTTATTCAAACCTTCAACTCCTAATTTCGTTGAAACTATAGGTAAACCCACTGACATAGCTTGTAAAATCTTATTTTTAACACCTGAACCAGCTATTATTGGGCACACATAAATATCGTATTTACTTAATTCATCTCGCATACTTTCAACGTATCCAATGTATTTAATTTTTTTATTACTAATTAATTCTTTTGATTTATTTTTTCCAATTACATACAGCTCATATTTACTATCCAATTTATCCAACACATTTTTAGCAAAATAATTTACTGCAATAATATTAGGATCATAATCCATCATTCCAGAAAAAACCAACTTATTTTTTTCTTTTAACTTTTTAATATTAAATGACACATCCCATAAATCAAAATCTATTAAATTTTCAACAACATAAATATTATTAACATTGCAACCTAACTTATTTATCAAATATTTTTTTTCTTCATTTGAACAAACTACTGATTTATACTTATTTACAACTCTTTTTTCATTAATTTTGTGTTTAAAATATTCTTCTAAGTTTAAAATCTTTTTTAATCCATTTACTTTTTTAGAAACTCTCTCATAATATTTAGTTAATGAATCTGTTAAATCAATAATAACCTTTTTATCATCAAAATATTTTGCATATTGAGCCATTCTTAACCTTTTGATATAAATCAAATCATATTCCTTGTTGCATTTTTTTAAATATTTATGAAGTTTTCTGTTATTAACATAAGCTTCTTGCAGTGAAATAGGCAAAAATAGATTTAAAAAGCAATTTAATATTGAAGTTAATTTACTTTGCTTAAATATTTTTACATCATTCAATTTTTTTAATAAATTTTCATCACGTAATTTATAATCTTTTTCAGTTGTTAATGAAACAAGACTCACAGAATTACCATCATTTAATAGTGAATTTATTATATTTTTAGTTCTAATTCTTGAAAAATCATTTGGTAAAGATGGACTTATATAAAGTATTTTCATATATAACCTCCTCACAATAATTTTCTTTAAATATTTTATAATTATATTTACCAAATTCTTTTAGTTTTTCTTTAGAAAGTAATAATTTTTGAAAACTATTAATTTGTTCGTCATCTGTATCAATGATAAATGTTCCTTTTGAACTTTCTAATCCCTCAGCACCAATTGAAGTACTTAATACAGTTTTTCCATGTGACCAATATTCTAGTATTTTTATTCTAGTTCCACTACCAAAATACACTGGAACAATTGTAATCCAAGATTCATTAATTAATTTATCTTTTTCCTGTTCAGTTGCATTCTCATAAATACTTATATTATACTTATTATTAAAATTAGCTATTTCTTTTGGCAAACAAGAACCAACAATATTAAATTTAATTTTTTTATTTTTCTCATATAATTTTAAATAAACATTATTTATGAAATGCAATAATCCATGCTTATTAGGTTTCCATGATAAATTACCTACAAATATTAAGGTTGGCATGTCACTCATTTCACTATTTATATCATATCTATCATCAAATGAATTATTAACAACAATACTTTTATCTTTAATTTTACTATCGAAAAAATTCAAATCCCTATCACTAACAAAAAAATTTTTATAAGAGTTAGTAAGAATTTTAGTTTCCTCTTTCATTATTTTTTTACTTTCCAATTTCAAAAAAATATTTATTGGAAATTTAGAAAATTTTGACGTTCTATTTATAAGTTCATATTCAACATTATGATCATCATATAAAATTGGTATATTACCCGTAAATTTAGCATATTGTGCCATAGCAATTTCAGAAATAAAAACATAATCATAGTTATTATTTTTTATAAGTTCTTTAATTTTATTTTCCATTTGTTTAGAATAGTATTGACTATTTATTAATGAACTACCATGAGCAATACTCATTAACCCAGCTTTAACAAGATTTTTTTTAAATTTAATATAATTAATTTTTAAGTTATCATTATAATCAAAATATGTTTTATTATTGATTTGTTCATTATAAAAACCAAGCACATCAATTTCAACTCTCTTTTTAAAAAAATTAATCCATGCTAAGTTTCTTTTTAGGCCACCACCATATGCTGGATAAGGCAAAAATTTTGTTAAATATAGAATTTTCATTTTTCATTCTCCTTTAGCAAATAAACGTCAGATAATTTATCAACCTTTCCAACAATTATTTTACCATTACAATTTATACAGTATATATCATCTAAATCATTAATTATTATTTCTTTATCATCGCTATAAACAAAATTGTTAATACACTTATTAAAAGTCACATTACCACGCCTATAATTTTTTTTATCTTCATCAAGTAAATATTTTTTTAATGAACACCATGTTCCCAAATCATCCCATTGAAAATCAACTGGCATAACATATATATCATTTGATTTTTCCATTATTGCATAATCAATAGAAATATTTTCACACTTATTATATTCTTTTTGTGTGTCAGTAGTATTGTTAACAATATTATTGATTATATCAAAATCCTTTTTGTTATTTTTTTTAAATTCGTTTAATATAAAATTTGAATTAAAAATATAGATTCCACTATTCCATAGGTACTTTTTTGAATCATAATACTTCTTAGCAAGCTCATAATTTGGCTTTTCTACAAATGTATTTGCTTTAAAAAAGCCATAATTATCGCACTTGTCCATATCGATATTAATATAACCATAACCAGTTTCAATTCTATTAGGGATAATACCGAATGTCAATATTCTATCTTTATTTTGATTTAATTCTCCATCAGCTTTTTCTAGTTTCTTTATAAATTCGGATTCATTTAATATTAAATGATCTGATGGTACAACAATCAAATTAAAATTAGACTTTATCTGATTATATATATACAAAACTGATAACAAAATACTTGGAGCAGTATTTTTTGATACAGGTTCAATAACAATATTTTTTGTATTAACTTCAATAATTTGGTCAAATATATATTTTGAATATTCATCAGTCGTTGAAAAATATATGTCATCCTTACTAACATACTTGCGCATTCTTTCGTAAGTATGTTGCAACATAGTTTTATCATCTAACACTGCTTGGAATTGTTTAGGCTTTTCTACACAAGACTTTGGCCATAAACGTTTTCCAGTTCCACCACACATTATTAAAACTTTCATATTTTACTCCTATCTTTATTTTTTCTTTGAAAAACCAAAGTATAAACTGTTCTAGCAAAACATTTTATATCTAAATGAAAAGAAACATTTTTTGCATAATAATATTCTAATTGTATTCTCTCATTGTAAGTTGTAAATGGCGTTGCATTACAAGCCCACCATCCAGTTATACCTGGCTTTAATTTCAAAATAGTTTGCTTATATTTTCCATATTTTTGTAATTCATCAATTACAACCGGTCTTGGCCCAATAATTGACATATCTCCTTTTAATACATTAATTAATTGAGGTAATTCATCCAGTGAATAATAGCGTAAAACTTTTCCTATTTTAGTAACTCTTGGATCTTCTTTTAATTTATAATTTTCATACCATTCATTTCTTATCTTATTATCTTTTAACATTGTGAGCAATAGATTTTCAGAATCATTCTTCATAGTTCTAAATTTGATTATTTTAAATACCTTTCCATGTTGACCAACTCTTTTTTGAAAATAGAAAGCAGAACCACTATCCCCAAATCTAATTAATAGCATAATAATAAATAGAAAAGGTAAAAATATTATTACCAGCAAAAATGCAATTATCTTATCAAAAAAATATTTTATTCTTAAATACATCTCTACCCCACTTTAAGTCAACCCTTCAAAAACTAACTATATTATATTTGTTTTGTTGTAATATGTCAAATAAAATTTCACAAAAAAATCATTTGAAAAGTCAAATGATTTTTTATAAATAATGTTATTCTATTTCTTTCAAAAATTTCTTACTTTTTGTACTTACCCCACTATAGTCTTCATAATACTCACTGATTATTCTATCAATCGCATTACTTACTTCACTATCTATATCTAAATTACTTATTTTAGAAATATCTACATAATTATAAAGTCTTAATAATTTTAAAATCTTTCCATCTAATATAGGTTCACTTTGCCTACAATTAGAACATAAATATCCACCTCTACTTGTACTTAAAGTTACTACTTTTGTACTACCACAATTAACACATGAATCTAAACATAAACTTATTCCTATATAATTTAAATATTGTATTTCTACTATATTAGTAATAATCTTAGGATCAAAATTATCTTCTATCTTTAATAAAGCGCTTATAAGAATATCATATACTTCACTATTATTAGATTCTTTATATACATTAGTCGCAAGTTCACATAAATAAGACATATAACTAATCTTAACAATATCACTTTTAATATTAATAAAATAATTCTTAATATCAGCTTCTATTAAAGTAGAAAGACCATTTTCTTTATAATAGAAATGAAATGTACCATAAGCAAACTTTTCACTAGGAAGTCTTAATTTACTTTTTAAACTTTTACATCCTTTAACAATACAACCTACTATTCCCATATCCTTAGTAAGAATATTTATTATTCTACTGCTTTCCTTAAAAGGAATACTACTTACTACAATACCATCTGTACTAATTATCTTCATACTTACTTTAAAAGCATAAAGATTACTTTATGCTTTATTTTCCTTTCTTATATTCTAAATAATATTCTATCTTACCAGTCTCTTTAAACTTATTCCAAGCATCCTTTTTATTCATATATCTCTCCTTACAATATTATATTGCAGGAAAAATAAAATATTTATTCAATAATTAATCATTTTTTATTAAATAACCTAAATCTTTTATGAATTTTTCTTTTTCTCTCCACTTTTTAATAGTCTTACAATAAAGTTCAAGATATACTTTCATACCAAGTAATTCTTCCATATCAAGTCTTGCTTCATGACCTATTGTTTTAATCATACTGCCATTACTTCCAATTATTATTTTACGAAGTGAATCTCTATCTACTATAATATCTATATATATTTTAGCAATATTATTCTTTTCTTCATAACCAACTAATTTACACGATATTGAATGTGGTACTTCATCATTAGTGTGTATAAATATTTTTTCTCTTACTATTTCTGATAATCTAAATTCCATTTCAGCAGTTGTTGTTTCACCATCCATAAAATATTTAACATTATCAGGTAAATATTCTTTTAATACTTTAATTAATCTATCAATATTATCATTTTTAAGTGCTGATACTGGTATTATTTCAGCAAATTCATATAAATTCTTATATTCATCTATTTTCTTAAGAATTTCTTCATCACTTAATTTATCAATTTTATTAAGTATTAAGAATACTGGCTTTTTAACACTAGATAGTTTATCAATAATGAATTGATCTCCTTTTCCATATGGAACACTTGCATCCACTACTAAAAGTAATATATCAACATCATTAATTGAATAATATGCTTGATTATTAAGTGCTACTCCGAGCTTATCTATTGGTTTATGTATACCTGGAGTATCTACAAATATAATTTGAGTATCATCTTCATTATATATTCCCTCAACTAGATTTCTAGTTGTTTGTGGCTTTGGACTAATAATTGCTACCTTTTCTTTTATGATTTGATTTAATAATGTACTTTTTCCTGTATTAGGTCTACCAATTAAACTTACAAAACCACTTTTCATACTAAATCCTCCTTGGTAAATGTAGTACTCATTAGTTTTTCAAAACTCATTACTTCCATTTTACCATCATGAGTCATTATATTAAACATAACATCTTTATCAAAAAATTCTAAAAATGTTTGTTTACATATATTACATGGATAACATATTTCATCACTACTTGTCATTAAATATAGTGCTTTAAATTCTCTTTCTCCATGACTAACTGCATTGTTAATTGCATTTCTCTCAGCACATATAGTTCCACCGAATGAAGCATTTTCTATATTAACACCTTCATAAAAGTTACCACTCTTTGTTTCAACTATACAAGCAAAATGCATATTTGAATAAGGTGCATAACTATTTTCTAATAATTTTAATAATTTATCTTTCATTTTCCTCCTTAAAATAACGCTATTACTTTTGGTACAAATATAATTATTCCAACTAAAACAGCAACTATTGCAAATACAAATACTGCTGCAGCTGCTGTATCTTTAGCAACTTTCGCAAGTGGATGATATTCTTCAGTAATAAGATCAACTGTAGCCTCTATTGCTGTATTAATAAGTTCGCAAGAAATAACAAGTCCCATGGTAAGTAAAAGTATTGCCCACTCTGTACGACCTAATTCAAATACAAAAGCAAGTATTGATACAACAAGAGCCATTCCTATATCAAATGCTAAATTTTGTTCGTTTCTATAAGCATATCTAAGTCCTTTAATTGGATAAGTAAAACTATGAAAGAATTTCTTTATACCCTTTTGAGCTTTTCTTTCATCTCGTGATATCATATTCACCTAGAATCTCCTCCTCTTTTGCTCTCATAACTTTCTTGTCTTCTTCATTCATATGATCATATCCAAGTAAATGTAATAAACCATGAACTGCTAAATAGCAAAACTCACGTTTAATACTATGACCATATTCACTTGCTTGTTCTACACATCTATCATAACAAATATATATTTCACCAAGAAATCTTATGTTATCATATTCTACATCATCTACTTCTTCAAAAGCAAAAGATATAACATCAGTAACAGCATCTTTATCTCTATATTCTTTATTTATTTGTTGTATTCTATCTTTATCAACAATAACTATATTAAGCATAGGATTATTTACTTTCATATGCTTACATGCAAATCTAATAACTTTATCAAGTTCACTTATATCAATATCTTCATGACTTGTTGTATTAATTATATAATCTTCCATACACACTCCTACTACATAATCTTATAAATATATAAACCTATAAGAACTAATATTATAACACTAATTATATTTAAAAACCAATCTCTTCTTAAAAATTTAGGCATATTATTTCTAATAGCGTTAAGTGCAGTGTAAAGTAAGAAACCTATAATACCACCAACTATATTTAAAATAATATCATCTATATCAAAACTTCTACCTATATAATGTTGTACACTTTCAATAGTTAAACTTGATAAAAGAGATACAAGAGTAATTGTACCAAGTCCTTTAATATTCGCATAACTTGTCGCAAAATAACCAAGAGGTATAAATAAAACAATATTACCAACAACTTGTTTATAAAAACTATTACTACCTACTGGATATCTCATTATTTCTCTAAATGGCATTAAATTAGTTCCACCACCAGGTAAATCTTGACTAGTAACTAACTGGAACAACATAACCAAATATGCAAGAAATAATAAATTAAATATTTCTTCATGTAAAACAAATTTACTTTTATCACTTTTTAATATACGTGTAACTCTTAATATAATAACAATAATTAAAACTATTACTAGAGTTGGTAATGACATTTTAATAACACTTCTAATTGTACTCTCCATTCTCTTCTCCCATATCTTGTATTTCAGAAGTAACCCCTATTTTCTCATAAACTTTAAAAAATACTTCTAAATTTATTTTACTACGTTTTACCTCTTTTTTCAAAACTTTTTTTGAAATAATATATTCATCACTAGAGAGTTTCTTATTAATAACATCAACACTTCTATTTAAGGCTTCAGTATATGCTTCCTCTTCGTTTAAAATAACCTCATTATAGTCATATATTTTCTTTTCTTCTTTATACAATTTAAAGAATAAATAAGGCTTATCAAGAACTATACTTTTCTTATTTATTGTCTTATCACTATCATATTTACCACTTATAGTAAATTCATGACCAAATATATCTAAATAATAATGATTAATAGTCTTCTTATATACATAATCTATTCTTTTAAATGGAATACTTATATTAACTGTTTTCCATGTTTCAGCATAAATTACTCCTTCACTATGTACTTTATCAATAACATTTTCATTCTTAATGATATTTCCACTTATTAATACATCTCCTTTTTTAACATAATCTCCATTATCAATAACTTTACTACCACGGTGTACTACTATATGTTTAATAACACCATCTTTTTCAGCTACTATATCACTTGGAGAAGTATTATCTACATTATTATTTGATTTAACACGAGGAGTAACATCTATATAATATATACATCCTTTCTCTCTTATTTCTATCCATTCCAATGTATCTTTATTATCTTCAAGTATTTTATTTTTAATACTATTTAACTTATTAAAAGATACTTTTCTTTTATATACATCAATACCATTATCTTTTAAACTATCATTTATTATACTAACAATATCTTTATCATCACTATTTATCTTAATATCAAATATTGTATTACATAATAAAAAAAGTAACATGAAAGATATTATCAAAGATAACAATACATATTTATTATTTTCATATATGTTAACTATATTCTTTTTACCATAGTATTTTACTATATGACATTTATATCTACGTCTTATATATAAATAATCATCATATGATACATCTAGTACAAAATATTCATTATATTTATTAAGTGAATCATAATATATTTTATTATAAATTAAATAATTTAGAAATTTATTACTATTTTCATTTACAACTATTCTTACTTTATTCAAGAGTAAATTCTATATTATTAAATATGCCTTTAATAGATAAATCACATTCATCTAATCTATTAATAACCATATTATTCCCTTTAATCTTAATTATTTTATTATTTAATTTAATTTTTATATATGATTCACTTATATCTATAATTCTTATGTAATTCTTTATACATATTAAATTATCTTCTATACTTATACAATATTTATTATTCTTAATAATATCTTTTATCATAGTAAAGTATATGTTTATGATTGAAATTTATTATAGAAGATGAAACTATTCGCATTTTGTTTTATATGATTGATAAATTTTTTTGAAATTTACTTAAAATTGAATTTTGCATACTAAAATATAATTCATAATTAAATTTTCGCCTAGGGAATAATTGAATTTTCAATATGAAAAACTATCTCAAAATTAAATTTTACCTATTTGCATTACTTATATATATATGCTACTCTACATATCGAAGCACTTGAGGCTAGGTGTCACTTCCATTATTTTTCTAATAAGGAGGTGATATTATATGAGTAAGAAAGATTTTTTAATAAGTTTTTTACTTGTTATTATATTCATATTACTTTTTATAATAATTTCTTTAATCTTCATAGATTAAAAAAATCACCTAACTCACTTTGTAGTTAGGTTCAAACACAATTAGTGTGATACCTAGCCTACAGGGGTCAGGTGCTTCACTAATAATAGTTTATCACATTTAAACATACATTGTAAACACTTTATCAAAAGAAAAAGTACTATTTCTAGTACCTATTCATTAATAACAACAATATCTTCTTTTTTATGATAATTCTTTAATTTAATATATAAAATTAATAATACAATTATAATAATGAAACATATTATTGAAATAATCATCCATATATTTAAAGTACTTGATTCATCTTTCTTAATATTTATTTTATAAATACTTTCTTCATTTGAATCAGTTACTTTTATAATAATTTGAGTACCATTTTTTAAATTAGTATTACCGCTTATTTCGTATTTTAAATTAGAATCTATATCTACTGATATATTTAATTTATCTTCATTATTTATTTTTAAATTGTACTCATAATTATCTTTATAGAAATTCAATTCATAATTATCTATTTTAATATTATTAAGTGTTAAATTATTGGAAACAATATTTTCTTTTTCTTTAATAACCTTAATTTTATATTCTTTTACAGTTCCATCTTCAGCAGTAACTTTAATTGTTATATTATTTTCACCAGCTACTAACTTATCATTTCCAATTATTTCATAATTAGATTTATCATTATTTTTAGATATATTTAAATTTAATTTATTAACATTATTTTTAACGTTAATTGTATATTCATAAGTATTACTACTAAATTTAATGTCATATCCATCAACTGTTATATTTTTAAGAGTTGCATCATTATTTTTCTCTACTTTTTGTGTAGTTGTAACTTTCTTTGTTGTTGTAGTAGTTGTGTCATTTACTTTTTTAGTAGTTGTTGTTTTCTTTGCTGTTGTAGTTGTTTTCTTAGTAGTCGTAGTTGTAGTAGTTTTTTTATTAACAATTACAGTTTTACTACTAGATAGTTTTACTGGCTTACCATCACTGCTACTAGTAACATCACCCTTTAATGTTACAGTTATTGTTCCTTCTCCAGTTGATTTACATGTAACACTAAATGTTTTGTTTGTATCGAGTGCATCAGCAGTAGCATCAGCTTGGTCTAACTTACAACCACTAACAGGACCACTTGCTGAAATATGAATATTCCATGCGGCTACTCCATTTGCTTTAACTGTCACATTAAAAGAATCACCCACATATATACTACTTTTACTAACAGATAAATTAGCACTTGCTGCCTGAACATTAAGTCCAAACAGCATAAATACTAACATAAATGTAATGATTTTATTTAACTTCTTCATTTCGTCCTCCTTAAGAAATTACCTTTGTTCCAATTAGATGTTGTCTTATTCTAAGTAAATCACTTGATGTAATTTCAGCATCATCATCTATATCTGCTGATAATAAATATATTCCACCAAGTATTTTTGTTCCAATTAAATGTTGTCTTACTTTTAATAAATCACTTGATGTAACTTCAGCATCTCCATCAATATCACCTATTACTATATTAATGTAATCAGCATAAACATTAGAACCTCTATATATACTAGTTTTAGAACCTGTATATAATAAATCTTTATCTTCTAATTTAATAGTTTCAATATTAACTGAATAATCAGTTCCAAGCTTAATATTGCTTGTAAATTTATCTTTTGTAGTATTAGGCATAATTCTTGATATATAATGTGAATCTTCAATAACTCTATATTTTTCAATTATATATGTTACATTGTCATTAATTGTTAATGTTTTTTGACTATAATAATCATTATAATTATTATCAATAGACACTTTATATTTAATAATATAACTACCCATATCTTTATATTTAGGCAAATCATCAAAATTATATTCACCATTTTCATCACAATATTTTATAACAAAATTTAAATTAGATTTGATATTAATATCAATACTATGATAATCATTATCATAAGTAACATGAACATCTTTTGATAAATCTTCTAAAATAATATCTGCTTTATCAATATTAAATGAAATTCTAAATTCACTTTCTTGTTCATTATTTTCAAAACTATACAATAAAAATTTATCATCTGTTAATCTTAATTTTACTACAGCTGTTTGTTCACCGACATTTACATTTTCAGCAATAGCACTAACAATACTATAATCATTTTTATCTAAATTTGTAATATTAATATTTGAAACATTAATATTATTAGTTCCATCATATGTTTTATTACTTATACTTATATCTGGAATTATTATAGTCTTTGAACTTTCAACCAACACAGGTATTTCAATATTTTCAACTATTTCATAATTTTTAGTATCATTTGGAATATATTTTGCTTTATAAATAACACTTCCAATTTCACTAATTATTTCATCTTTATCCATCCATTCAAAGTTATCTGGAAGAACTATTTCTGATAATTTTTGTCCAATCTTTGCAGTTATATTTTTAGGAATAGTATATACAGGAGTTGCTTTTACTACTACTATTGGAACCTTCTCATCACTAGCAACAACATAACCCAAACTATTTTTTATATTTAAAATAATATATGTATCACCATATTGAAGACCAGAATTTGAATTTTCATATTCAAGATTTAAAGCATGACCAGTTGATATAGGACCATTAGCGAATGTTTCATCACTGACTATTTCTTCTCTTACTTCTTTTTCAATATAAGTTAACTTAATAACAGGAACATCTTCACCAGTAATATATTTTTTAGCAACATACTTATCTTTCATATTTAATATTTCATATTTATCCGGTTCGTAATGTCTATAATTTAATCCATAATTTTCTACAAGTTGTTTTGCTTGTGAATCTTTATATACATATATATTTAAATTGTTACTTTGAATTTCACCTTCATATAATCTTTTAAATGTTTCACTTCCGAATGTTACATCATTACCAAGCAAATATACATTAGATAATTGATAGCAATCCATAAACGCATAATCACCTATTTTTGTAACACTTGAAGGTATTGTTATTTCCTTTAAATCACTATTTCCAGTAAAAGCATAATTTCCTATTTCAGTTATGTAATCAGGAATTTCAACTCTTTTCTTTGTAGTAGATTTACCGGAAAAACCAATTATTAATTTATTTGTTGCTACTTCATATATTCCGACATCAAAGATATAATCATAAACTTTTGAATCACTTACAGTTGTATTTCCATCACTAATTGGATTATACGCAAATGCATTCTCACTTATATAATTAACATCACTAAAAGAAATATATTTAATATTTGAATTATAAAATGCTCTTGGACCAATTTTTCCAGCAGTAAAAGAAACTTTTTGCAAATTTTTACAGTTTTCAAAAGTTGATTCATTTATTTCTTCTAATCTATATGAAAGATCAATTTCATAAATACCACTACCATAAAAAGCATATTTACCAAAAGAAGAAGCATAACCCAATTCTAATGCTAATAATGACTGTGTATTATAAAATGCATACTCACCTATATTATCATGCATATCTAGTTCAAAAGTAGATAAAGATATATTATCATAAAATGCATAATTTCCTAATGACATAGTATTAGCGCCACTTGTAGATAAAACTTTTTCTAATTTCTTACAATTATAAAATGCATAGTCACCTATAGTAGCAGTTTTTGATGTTGATTTACCAATTATATTTATATATAGTAATTCCAAACAATTTTTAAATGCGTAATCAGAAACATCACTTACTGGAATATCAATTTTAATAATAGAACTAGATTCAAAACTATGACTTCCAACACTTACTGATTTACTATCACCTTCTAAATATTTAATTTTACTATTTATAAAATTATAGTCACCTATTTTATTAAATTTTTCAGGTAAATATAAATATTCATAATTATCAAAATCACGACTTATCTCACTAAACTTAATATTATCTATAAATGAAATAACATTTTTATAATCAATCGTTTCAGGAATATATAATTTCTTTATATTTAAATCATGACTCTTATAACCAGTAATTTCAATTGTATCGCCTTCTAAAACATTATATTCCCATCCAGAAAGATAATCTGTTGGATTAGTAACTTCTATATCTAAATTGATATCATCAATATTTAATGTTACAGTTTGTTTAAGAGAAGAATTTGGATCATAATTTAATATTTTTAAATTTGATATATCACCTAATGACATTATTTCACTAGAATTATCATTATATGTAATATTAATTTTACTTGCTAAAAGATTAGTTATTGAGTAATAATTATATTTTGTAAAGATTAATTCATTTAATTTAAATCCTGTAATATGTTTATTATCATCTTTAAAAATACCAAATTCATCACAATATGTTTTATCACAAAATTCAACATTTTCAAATGAAATTAAACCATATCCATAATATTTATCCCAACCAGGATCTCCTAAATCAATTGTTTTTTCTTTTAAATTATCAATTGTATTCTCTAAAGTTAAATTTTTATTATAACTTTTTAATATTGCTACTGCACTTACAACATGGGGAGTAGCCATTGAAGTTCCACTGATTATTTCATGATCATCATCATCGTTATTACCATTTTTTATTGAAATATCTGTATCTTTTCCCATAATACTTTTTATGTTTGTTCCAGGAGCAGTAAATGTTATTTTTGAACCATAATTAGAGAAACTAGATTTATTTAATTCCGAATCTATAGATGAAACTGAAATAGTAGTGTCATATGATGCAGGATAACTCAACCTAGATGTATTTTCATTTCCAGCAGCAGCAACACAAATAACATTATTAGAATTTGCAGATATAATTGCTTGTTCTAAAGATTCTGAATTATAATAACTTCCAAAACTCATATTAATTACATCAGCATTTTTGTTATAGACAATATAGTTAATAGCAGCAACAATATCAGTTATATACATTGTACCATTTGTTGAAACCTTAATTGGTAATATTTTTATATTATTTGGTGTACTTTCAGCAATTGTTCCAGCAATATGTGTTCCATGTCCATCAGTATCTTCTAAACTAGTTGAATTATCTAGTACATTATATGTTCCAGCTAGTTTACTAGAATAATATTTATTAAATAATAAAACATCAAGTCCAGTATCAATTATTGCAACATTAACATTATTAAGTTCTTGACTATTAGCAAAATCACTAGCGGTATTTAATGACATTTTTTCTATTCCCCAGGAATTATAACTAAATTCACTTGTACCACTAGATTCAAATAATTCAATCGTTTCATTTTCTTCAACACTTTTAATATTCCTATCATTATTTAATTTATTCAATGCTTTATCTTTTAATTCTTTTGAATCATATTGTAATATATATTGATTATTAGGAGCTTCAATAATATTAGAAGCACCATAAGTATTTTTTATTTTTTTAGGAGAAATTACAATAAGCATATTATCTTTTTCTTCATTAGAATCACTCTTACTTAATTCATTATAATAAGTAGCAACAAATTCTTTAGATAAAGAAGTTATATTAATTAAATTATTATCCCTTTTTATAAAATAATATCCAATATAAAAAAATACTGTTATAGATATAACAATAAGTAATATTTTAACCTTTTTATTCATAATACACACACCTCTATACTATAGATAATTATACAACATAAAAGGTACTATTTCTAGTACCTAAATTTCAAATTTCCAATGATTTTGTTTTTATTCTTTTATAACATACATCATACTTTATTATTTTTTAGTCGGATCAGTTTTAGTACTCCAAAATAATATTGTACGCCATTCTTTCTTTACATTTCTTTTACACTATCCGATACGGAATGCTGGTGAAACACCATAAATATCATCTGCGCTGAGTCCACACCAATTACCATTTTTGCCTACACAATAGAAATTCTGGTCATAGCTACTACGCCAAGGTGCCGAACGAAGCCACCAATAATCAGCATTAGATTCATTATTTTTAATAGCTCCACTATAGTTACTTGTTGTTACTTCTTTAGCTATATAACAATCTAATGTTCTTGTTAAATATCTTGCATCATCATAATTATCAGACCAATCTGTATATATTTCTTTTGGCGCTAATAAATATAATTTATCAGTTGATGTAAAATTTTCTGTATCTTCATTTCCGTGTCCTGATACTACTGTTGTATCTATTATTGCATTCTTTATTTCTTCCGGTATTGCATTATATATATATCATTGTTTACAAATGTTCTCATTGATGTTGCTGGCCATCCACCTTTATTTGTAGCAGAGTCTTTCATTGCATGTGTTGTTATAATATCTGCAAATTCAAGTACAAATCCACATGCACTTTGTGAAAAACCAGTAGTAGAACATTCACTTGGTGTTGATTTATTTGCTACACGTACTGTATGAATACCATAAGTTCCCATATCTATTGTTTTAGTATTTCCAACATTATAAGTATCTGTTTTACCCGCTTTAACTAGTTCTGCTATTGTTTCCCATGAATCTTCAGTAAATGATACTGATGTTGGTAAATTATATTCATTAATTCCAAGTTTTCCACTAAATGATTTCTTTTTATTATAATCTTGCAAACTACCTGTATCTAAGAATGTTACTTTAATTGTATATTCATGAGTAACAGAAGGTTCTATTGAAATGTTCTTTTTTATTGTATTTGATTTAATAGGTGTTTGAGCTATTGCTTCACATGTACCTTCTTCTGTATTAGAACTATTTAAACGTTTACAAGTCGCTTCTATAACTAATTCGTCATTAGTGATTTCATTAGTTAACTCTTGCCATACTAAACTATAACTTGCATCTAATGTACCTGTATTCTTTACTGAAATAGTCTTTGTATAAGAATCTCCTGGTACTGCATTTGGTAATGTAACTTCAGTGTCATCAGTAAAAGTTAGTTCTAAATTACCTGTTATAACAGACTGCTCTTTAGCAGTATCATTACCTTTTATAACAGCATTAAACTATGCATAAGATATACCTAATGCAGCTACTAAAAATACTATTGTTAATGTAATATAAATATATTTCTTATCTTTCATATTCACACATCCTTACTATATAAAAATTATATCATTTATACTAATAAATATCTATTACTTTTTAAAATAAATTTTATTTAAATAAAGACCTACTGGACTAGCACATACTCCTAGTGTTACTCTATTTTCACTCTTAAATATATCATCAATATCATTAATACTCTTTTTACCATCATTTATATCAAGTAAAAGACCTACTATATTTCTAATCATATATCTTAAAAAACCACTTGATTCAAATCTTAAATAAAGTATTCCTTTAGATATTTTATAATCTATTTTAACTATTCTTTCATAAGATTTCTTATCCTTATCAGAAGTAAAACTCTTATAATTATGTTTACCACTTACTTTACTTATAAATTTATCTAATAATTCTCGTGCTATCTTTTTATTATATTGATATATATAATCTTTACTAATAGGATCATAATCATTCATATTTATCTTATATATATATTCTTTCTTTATACAGTTATATCTTGAATGAAATAAATCATCTACTATAACTATATTCTTAATATATATTGAATCATTTATTAAACTATTTATACTATGTTTTAATCTATCAGTATTCATCTTTTTATCACTATCAAAATGACAATATTGATTTATCGCATGTACTCCTTTATCAGTTCTAGAAGTACCTATTATATTAATATTTTCATTAAATATCATTGATACTATTTTCTCTAGTTCACCTTCTATAGTAATCTTATTCTTTTGAATTTGATATCCATAAAACTTACTTCCATCATAAGTAATATTCATTAAATATCTCATATTACACCTTTATCCTTTAAATAAGCAAGTATTAATAAGATATGAAATGCTGTAAAAAATATATCATAAAAACCTACTTTATTAGTTCTATAATTAGTTCTATAACGTCTTAAATTAAATAGTTTAAGTTCTCTTGATAAAGCAATTTCTTTATTCTTTCTTCTTGTAAGTCTATGTACATTTAAATATAAACTCATAACAGCATACATTCTTCCAAAAATATTAGTATGATAATAATCTATTCCTCTTGAAGCTTGTGCCTTTAAAGTTTTATATTCTACATTCATATATAATGGAACATATCTAAGCATTGAATTTATTTTAAAAGCAAGTCCTGATATTGGTAAATATAATATATTGAAGCATGCTAGAAACTTTTCTATTCCATAAGCACTTTCACTAGGAGAAGTTGTATAACTTATTATATTTAAGTATTCTACTACTACAACTATCTTAGTAAGAATAGTTAAATAACCATTCATATTCATTCTCATACTAGCACATATAAATGCTACCAAAATATAAATATATCTTAATGACCAAAAAGTATTTATATAAAACTTCAAAGGTACAAAACTAAGTAACATCATTATAATAACAAGTCCTAACATAAATAAATTTATATATAATGAATTACAAAATATAACTAAAAATATTATTATAAGAAAATCAATTAATTTAATAATAGGATTTAGTCTATGTACTGAAGAATCAATTGGATAATATGAACCAAATGAATTCCTAGAATACATCTCTATACACCCCCTTAATTAAATCATGAGTTGTTGTATAGTGATATATTTCATGTCCATTTTTATTACATTCATTTACAAAATCAACTATTGGTGGAACTTCAAGATCAAGTTCTTTTAATGTTTCTACGTTATTTAATATTTCTTTTTCTCCTTCACAAGCAAGTTTAGTCATATGCATAAGATATACATAATCAGCTATTTGATAACAAAAGCTTGTATCTTTAGAAAGTAATATTATCATTTTTTTATATTTAGTTTTAAGTATTCTAAGTAATCTTAATAATTCATTTTTATCTTTATATGTGAGTCCTGCGGTAAATTCATCTAATATTAATACGCTTGGATTATATACAAGAGCGCATGCAAGTGCTACTTTTTTCGCATCACAAAATGATAAATCTTGAGGATTCATATCTAAATAACTATCATCAAGACTTACAAGTTTAAGTGCTTCACTTGCTCTCATATCTATTTTTTCTAATTTATATTTAAAGTATTTCATTCCATATTCTATTTCTTTTTTAACTGTATTATTAAAGAACATATCATATGGATTTTTATATACATATCCTGTATCAAAACGAAGTTTATCTATATTTTTTATTCTATTAACTCCATTATTAGTAAATCTACCTATTTTAACACTACCTTTAGTTGGCACAAGTAACGCATTAATTAAATCTCCTATTGCTGTTTTACCACTATTAGAAGAGCCAAGTACTGCATATATTCCTGGACCTTTCATACTAAAAGAAACATCATTCAATATAGTTTTTTCAAGAGGTGTAAATTCATTTACTACATAGCTTACATGATCAAACTTTATTTCCATATCGCACCTACTAACTTCTTATTTGTAAGATAATATTTATCAATTAATTTATAATCCATTAAGTACTTATTAAGTTCAACAATAAATGGTAAACCAAGACCAAGTCTTTTAAGAATCTTTTCTTCATTTAAAACACTAAGTGTCTTACCTTCACATATAAGTTTTTTATCATATATGATTATTATTTTTTCACCATACATAGTTTCTTCAATATCATTAGTAAAGTTAATAACAATACCTGTATCTTTACAAAATTCTTTTAATATATCAAATACTAATATTTTATCATTGTAATCAAGTAGTGATAATATATTATCTATAACAAATACTTTAGGCCTTATTATTAATGATGACATGATTTTCATTTTAATTTTATCACTACATCCTAAACTATTTGGATCTTTATTAAGTAAATCAGTCATTTTAAATCTTTTAGCCATTGATTCTATTTTTTCTTTTATATCATTTTTACTCATCGCAAGACTTTCAAGACCAAATGCTATTTCATCCATAACAGTTTCTGCTACGAAGATATCTAAATCTTTATAAAGTACATAATTCATTCTTCTTCTTGCTTTTCCCATATTTATTTTATTAAGTTCTATATCTCCAAGAAATATATTTGCTTTTTTATTTCCAAATAAAAGAGTATGAACAAGTAAATCATTATTGTTACCTATTATAGAAACAAATTCTCCATCTTTAATATTAAATTCTATATCTTCACCAAATCTGTATTTAAAGTAATCCCTCATAGTTAATTCTCCTACAATGATTATACTATATTAATGACAAAATAAAAAGTATTATTTCTAATACTTTTACTATTTAATGTTATTGTACATCTACTGTTTGATGAGTAATCATTTTAGCAGATAATCTAGTTCCATCATTATGAATGTTATATAAACCTAAAACTCTCCATTCTACTCCATCATATTTTAACCAGTTATTAGGATCAGAACCAGCAATTATACAAGCATCAACTGCTTCATTAGTACCTTTCTTAAAAATACCAATTACTTTACCAGTACTATCATATTGACACTCACAAGTATCATTTTCACCTGTACCCCATTTACCTAATATAACACCTTGTCTAATACTATCACAAACTTGTTCAACTAATGTATCACCTTCAATAGTTTTCTCATCTCCATTACCACCAAATTCAGCAATAACACCAATTGATTTCTTTCTAATAGTAACAAGTTTATTATTAAGTGATTTATTATCTACTGGATTAACAACGCAACCATCAGCACCATTACTTCCAGTTTCACTATTATCCTTACAACTTGAATCACCAACTGAAACATCTTGTTTTAAATAATCATTTTTTAATAAATCAGAAACAGGAATTTGAATTACCTCTTTACCATTAAAAATATCCGGATTATTTGTTGCATATAATTCAGCAGCAGCAACTATTTTTTCTTGCTTTTCCTTATACATTCTCTTATTAATATTTTTATTAATTGTTATAATACTTGGAACAGCTATTATGGTAATAACAGCAATAATTGCTATAACAACTAATAACTCAGACAATGAAAAACCTTTTTTATTCATAAACTCAACCTCTATTCTTAATACCATTATATAAAAAAAGATATTATTTTTCAATATCTTTTTTATCATTTTCGAAATAACTTTCAATTATCTCATAAATTCTTTCTTTACCAACTTTAGTAACACTTGAAAAGTTAATTATTTCATCACCTAAAGCAGGACTTAATGTCTTTTTAATAACTTCATCTTGCTTTTCTCTAAGTGACCTATTAACTTTGTCATATTTAGTAGCCACTATCGTAACAGGCAAATTATAATACTTTAAGAATTTATACATAAGAACATCATCTTCTGTAGGTTTATGTCTATAATCAACTAGAAGAAATACATGCTTTAAGTATTGCCTTGTTTTTAAATATTCTTCTATCATTATACCAAATTTTTCTATTTGTTTTTTATTAGTAGCAGCATAACCATATCCTGGAACATCAACAATATAAAATTCTTTATTTACTTGATAAAAATTTAATGTTGTAGTTTTACCAGGCTTAGAACTAGTTCTTGCTATATTTTTTCTATTAACAATAGTATTTATGAAACTACTTTTTCCTACATTACTTCTTCCTAAACATAAAAATTCATTCTTTTTATCTTCTGGATATTGTGAAACTCTAACAGCAATAACAGGCTCTTCAACATTTAATACTTCCATACTATTTCTCCTTTTCACTATATTCTTTACATAGATTTTTTAAATCATTTAATAAGTTTTCAATTACTTCATGAGATTCAGTACGAACACCACTAGCATATTTATGGCCTCCACCACTATATTTACTAGCAATCTCATTTATAATTGGCCCTCTACTTCTTATATTAACTCTATACATATTATTTTTAGTATCATGAGATACAAATACCCATACTAATACTTCATTTATATTATTGAAGTCATTAATCATATTTGATGCAGAACTTATATCAGCACCAAATGAATTAATAACATCTTCTTCTATTTCAATATAAGCAAATCCATATTTATCTACTTTTAATGATGATGCTATATATCCCATGAGTCTTACTTCACTTAAAGGTTTACTGTAAACTTGTCTATATAATTTTTCTATATCAAGTTTATTTTTATGAACAAGTTCACTTATAAGTTTAAATGTTTTATCACTCGTACTAAACAAAAATCTATTAGTATCACTTACTATTCCAATAAATAGATTATTAGCAATACTTTCATTCATTTTTAATTTTGTATTATTTATTAACTCAAGAACAAGTTCACTAGCAGAACTAGCTGTGTCATCAATAAGTTCAACTTTACCAAATGTGTCTACTTTTGGATGATGGTCTATCTTAACAATATTTTTAAATGATAAGAAATTATCTATATCTACTCTTCTATTATCAGGAGTATCTACAACTATTAGTAGTGCATTATCATAATCATAATCAGTTACTTTATCAACTTTACCAAAATATTTAAATCTTGATACTGTTGTTCCAACTGCATAAACTTCTTTTGATGGAAATGTAATTTTTATTGATTCTTTTAATGCCATTTGACTTCCAAAAGCATCTGGATCAGGACCTATATGTCTTGCAATATAGATCCTTTTATATTTTTTTACCTCACTATATATTGATTTATATATATCACTCATTAAATATCTCTTTTCTATTTTACTAAATTATAAGTATCTTTAATAATCATAATTTCTTCATTAGTTGGAAGAACATATACTGGAACACTTGATTCATCACTTGAAATAATTCCTTCGTTTTCATTCTTATAACTAGCAATTTTGCTATTCTTTTCTTCATCAACTTTAATTCCTAAAGCATTAAGTCTTCTAAGAATCTCTTTTCTTGCTTCAATACCATTTTCACCTACACCAGCTGTAAATACTAAAGCATCAACTTTACCATCTAGTTTAATATAGTATTCAGCAATGTATTTAGCTATTCTATCATTATACATATCTAATGCTAAAGTAGCATTTTTATCTCCTGCATCTCTTGCAGCTTCAACATCACGGCTATCAGAGTATCCTGAAATTCCAAGAAGTCCACTCTTCTTATTTAAATCATTTGTTAAATCTTCAAGACTTTCTCCTGACTCTTTACTTACATATTCTAAGATAGATGGATCTATTGCACCACTTCTTGTTCCCATCATAAGTCCATCAAGTGGAGTAATTCCCATACTTGTATCATAGCATTTTCCATCTTTAATCGCACTAATTGAAGCACCACTACCAATATGACAAATAATTAGATTAACATCATCTTTACCTAATTTTTCTTTCATTTTTAATGTTATATATTTATGACTTGTTCCATGAAATCCATATTTACGAACACCATATTTTGTATACCATTCCATTGGTACTGGATACATATAGTTTACTTTAGGCATTGTTTGATGGAATGCAGTATCATATACAGCAACCATTGGTACACCTGGTAATGCTTTTTGCATTGCTTCAATTCCAGCTAAGTTTCCTGGATGATGAAGTGGACCTAATTTAGTTAAATCCTTAATATCTTGAATTACTTCATCAGTAATAATAACTGAATCACTATATTTTTCACCACCATGTAAAACTCTATGTCCTACACCTTTAATTTCATCTAAAGATTCTACAGCTTTATGTTTTAATAATTCTTCTATTAAAACTTCAGCAGCCTCTTTATGATTCTTTAAGTATCTTTCACCTTTAATTTTTTCACCATTTACTTTAGTTGTCCAAAAACTATCTTTTAGTCCAATCTTTTCAATATAACCACTTATTATTAATTTTTCCTCTGGCATTTCAACTAATTGAAATTTTAAAGAAGAACTACCAGCATTTACACATAATATTTTCATAATTACTTTTCCCTTCTTTTCGTAAATATTATAACAAATAAAAGTTAAAAGTTAAAGAAAAATATCATAAAAGAAAAATTGATACAATAAATATTTCAAAATGTTTAATGTTTTCATTGACAAAACATAGAATATAATGTTAGAATTTAAGCATAAGAAATTGGCAATCCTTGCGAAATTCCGCGGGGGTTAGCCAATTTTTTATTTTCTTTTAAACATCATAAACTTATCATTATATCTTATACCTATCATTTCTACCCAGTTTACATCAGTATTAAAACTACTAAATATTTTATTTAATTGTTGTAATAATTCCTCTAATGTCAATAAACTTTTTTCAGAAATATCAAAAATAAATCTTTTTGATTGGTTACTATTTCCTCGAATTTTATGATAAATTATTTGCTTATCATTACCATAAATTGTTTTTAAATCATAATATTTATTACCTATTCTATAATCTGGCACTCTCACACTTAAAGGATAATTTATTTTAGGCATTAAAGTTATTTGCTTATCAGTCAATTTTGACAACCATTTTGCAAATTCTTCTTCTCCTTCATCAAAACTATATTTAATAAAGTGTCCATCATATTTATATTTTTTATTTTTATAATTGAAATAGTCATTCATTTCGTATTTTTTTATCATAGGAAAATTACTTAGTTTTAAACCCAACCATTTTTCTGTAATATCTTCATATTTTACCGTTGCATCATTATCTTCTTTTACCAAATAATTCATAATTACATTATCATAATTAATAATGGTAATTAATTCATCTATAACAAAGTTCTTAATTTTAGTTATATTTATTACATTATCATTTTTAAGAAAATTTAAATCATACTCCATATTATATTATCTCCTAGTATTTATATAAGCGATAAAATAATAAAACACTACTTTTTTGTGATTTTTACATAAATAATATATATGACTAATAATTGACGTATCAAATATGATATAGAATGATCATTGTAGGTGTTTATGGTAGTATTTATAATAAAGATATCTATACCAAAATCAATCTCATTTTTAATGCAGAAAAAAATAGTCATTTGACTATTTACATTTACGAGTACAACATTTATCATTGTACTTTTCTATTCTACCATATTCAAAATTATCACATTCTTGATATTCCATATTTCTTGTATTAATACATTTCATTTTATAAAGTAAACTATTTCTTTTACTAAATTTATTATTCATAAGCATATCTATTCACCATTAAATATTATGTATATTAATGTTAAATTTATACTTAAAAAGTGATTATAACAAATCACTTTTAATTTCTTTTAAATCAACTACCTCAATAGTATTAACTGCTTCATTTATTAAAGTATCAAAATCAATCTTTGCTTCTTCACTATAAATATGTTTTAAATTAGGATTAATAACAGGATGTCTTGGTACAAAAACTGTACAACAGTCTTCATATGGAAGTATTGATATATCATATGTATCAATTTTCTTTGATATTTCTATTATATCAAGTTTATCAAATGAACAAAGTGGTCTTAATATTGGATAGTTTGTAACATCATTAACAGCAATCATACTTGATAATGTTTGACTTGCTACTTGCCCTACACTTTCTCCATTTACTATTGCTAAACATTTATTCTTTTTAGCAACTCTTTCTGCTATTCTATACATCATTCTTCTCATTATTGTAATTAAGTATGTTGTATCTAAATTTTTATATATAGTTTCTTGTATTTTAGTAAAATTTATTACCATAAGTTTACCATTAGTATTATATTTTTCTAGTTTTCTTGCAAGATCTCTTACTTTATTTCTAGCTTCTATACTTGTGTGTGGTCTACTTTCAAAATATAAATAATATAATTCTACTCCTCTTTTAATAGTCATATATCCAGCAACTGGAGAATCTATTCCACCACTAAGCATTAAAAGCCCGCGACCTAAAGTACCTACAGGATATCCACCTAAACACTTAATACTTTTTGTATAAACATAAAAACCTTCACGTCTTATTTCAATATTAAGAATAATTTCAGGATTATGAACATCTACTTTACATTCAATATTCTTAAGAATAAGTGAACCTATAATATTATTCATATCCATTGACTTAATAGGAAAACTTTTATCACTTCTTTTAGTTTCCACTTTAAACGTACAAAAGTCTTCTTCCTTCATAACCATTAAAGATATTTTCTTGATTTCTTCCTCATTTACATTTTCATCTTTATAACAAACAGCTATTTCATGTATACCAAATATACATTTAAGCTTATCGATAATAGAATCAATATCATCTTCATTTACTTCTATAAACATACGATAATAGTCATCAGTAACAACAATATCATAATCACTTAATTTATCAAAAATATTATTCTTTAATGTTTTAATAAAGAATTTTCTATTATCTTTTTTAGTAGTAAGTTCACCATATTTAATTAATATTACTTTTTTCATTTTAACAACAACTCATTCCATACTTTATCAAATATTTCTAAAAATTCATGTATTTCTGTCATAGTAGTTAAATGACTTAAACTAACTCTAATAGATGTAGTTGATACACTCTTATCTCCATTAGCAATGGCTTTAAGTACAGTACTTTCTTCTAAACTAGAACATGCTGTTGTTGTACTTACATACACATCATATCTTTCAAGAGCATGAACAAATGTTTCAGACTTTATCTTAAGTAAACTAAAGTTAACTATTTGAGGAACACATAAATCATTAGAATTTATTTGTATAGGATATTTAGAAAGTCCTTTTAATAATTCACTTTTTAATTTCTCACATTTTTTTATATTAGAATCTAATTTATCATTAGCAAGTCTCATACCTTTAGCAAATGAAACAATAAGTGGTAATGCTGGAGTTCCACCCCTAAATGGACAATTTTCAGTAGTACCATATATTAATGTATCTATTTGTAAATCTCTTTTTTTATATAAAATTCCAATTCCTTTTGGTGAATAAATCTTATGACTAGAAAAACTAGCTAAATCAAGGTCACTTAAATAAAACTTAGTCTTACCAAGTGCTTGTGTTAAATCACTATGGAATATAACATTAGGATTCTTTTTATTAATAGTTTGTCTTATAGTTTTAAGTGGTTGTCTAAATCCTGTTTCACTATTAACTGCACATATACTTACAAGTATAGTATCATCTCTTATTAATTCTCCTAAATGTTTTAAATCTATTTGTCCATTAGGAAGTATATTAACAAAATCTATTTCATAACCAATATTACTTAAATATCCCATAACTTCTAAAACACTTTTATGTTCAAGTTTAGAAGTTATTATATGTTTACCTCTTCTAGCATATCTAAATGCCACTCCTTTTATAGCAGTTGTATTACTTTCACTAGCACCACTAGTAAATATTAATTCTTTAGGATGACAATTAAGTATTTCTGCGATTTGATTAGTAGCCTGTAATAATAATTCTTTTGACTTAACACCAAGAGTATGAATAGAATTAGCATTTCCTATAAACTCTCTTGTAACCTTACAATAAGAATCAAGTACTCTTTCATCAACAGGTGTAGTCGCACTGTAATCTAAATAAATCATAACTTCCTCCTACAACTCTTGTATAACAGTTAATATAACTGGTTTACATTGAGTCTCTTTATATAAATAATCACCAACTTTTTCTCTTAAATCATTTCTTATCTTAACATAATCAGCATATTTATTTGAAAAAGTATTATCTTTAATAACTTCTAAAGCTATTCTTTTAATTTCACTAATTATATCCATATTGTCTTTGGCATATATAAATCCTCTTGTCATAACTTCTGGTTCAATAACAATACTTTTATCTTTTTTACTAAGTGTACTTGATATAACAACAAGTCCATTATTACTTAAAAGTTCTCTATCTTTAAGTACAAGTTCACCTACATCTTCAGCAAAATTACCATCTATTAATATATCATCTACAAATATTTTATCGAAATTATCAACAAGTTTTCCATCTTCAAAAGTAACTATATCACCATTTTCTTTAAGTAATATATTTTCTTTAGGTATACCTACTTTATATGCTAAATTACCATTTTCTACTTGATATCTATATTCACCTTTTATAGGCATATAATATTTAGGGTTAAATAGTTTTATAAGCATCATTAAGTCTTCACTAGACGCATGATGACGTACACTCTTTTCTTTAGGAATAGGTACTATATTTACACCTTTTATTGCAAGTTCATTCATTATTTTAACAAGTAATTTTTCATATGCATCATAACTTGGTTCAGCAAAACAAATTGTATCAGTTTCAAGTAAACTAATAAATTTATCATGACCATTTATTATTCTATTTATATTAGAATATGGAGTCTCTCTATCATTACTTATTAATATTACTGAATTATCATCTTTAAGATTAGTTAAATTACCAATCATATCTTCTTCAATATCTAAATATTTATTTTTAACACATATAGAAACTATACTATGAAGTTCTTTTCCCATAATAACTACTTTTCTATTTTTGCCTTTTAATGAATTAAATATTTCTTGAATAGTATATATATGAAGTGGTAAAACAGTAAATATA
Source organism: uncultured Bacilli bacterium (assembly GCA_934102215.1). Classification (GTDB taxonomy): domain Bacteria; phylum Bacillota_I; class Bacilli_A; order RF39; family UBA660; genus CAG-1000. The sequence continues at coordinate 88,568 of CAKOSH010000002.1, read as the reverse complement.
ATTCTACCTTCTGCTTTATCAACAACTTTTTTAAAGAATCCTTCAAGTTTATGATTAGGAGAAGTATGCCCTTTCTTTTCAGCAAATACACTTTCTGCCATTAAACAAAGTACTCCTTGTTTACCAATATATGCAAGTTTACCTAAATCCATATCATAATTACCATTCATAGTTGGATCTATAATAAAGTCAGCCATATATATAATCGCACCATCTTTAGTATTAACTGAATATCCCAATGTTTCAGGACTACTATGTGTTACGTTAAATGGAAATACACTAAAATCTTTATTAAATTCTAATTTTCTATGTGCTTTAATAACATGTAGATTCTTTATTTCAACTTTATCTTCCATGCATTCATATTTAATTATTTCACTAGTATATGCTGAAGCATAAACATTTATATCAGGTATTGCTTTTACTAAATCAGTAAGTGCTCCCATATTTTCTCTATGTGGATGGCTTATAAATACACCTACTATATCTTTTTTATGTTCAACTAAATATGTAAAATCAGGTATAACATAATCTACTCCATACATCTTTTCAGGAGCATATTTCATACCACAATCAAATATAAGTATTTTATTATTAACACTTACTAAATATAAATTTTTACCATTTTCATTAAGTCCACCTAAACTCATTATATTAATCTTACTCATAATATCACGTCCCTTCAAATAAAAGTTTAAATGCTATAAAGAATATACCACATTTTCAAAAAAAATACTAGTCCTAGATTTTTCCAAACAAAAAGATTAATTTTCTTTAACAACAATTAATCCTTTATCAATCTCCTCTAATGCTCTACCTATTTCTTTCTTAGAAACATATTCACTCTCTGGCATTTGAAAATGTTTATGCTCTTTCATAACCTTTGCTCTATCTGCAACAATATGAACAAGTTTATACTTTGAATCAATAATATTAAGTAGTCTGTCAATTGAAGGATATATCACTTTTACCATCTCCCTACATTAATAATATAACTAATTTACAAAATGCAAACAACAAATATGACAAAAATTTACATTATTTTGTAAACTATTTTTTACTTTTAATATTAATTCCTTGTATTTCATAACCATAATCTTTAATAATTAAATCTATTTGTTTAGAATCATCATTATCAAATATAAAAGCAAGTTTAAATATATTATCATATTTATAATAAAACATATATTTAATTTTATTATCATATTCACGAGTTATATTTTTATTACTTACTTTATATAAATAATTATCATTAGATACAAAATATTCACTTAATATATATTTAACATTAAATAATGAATCTACATTTGATATCATTAGTTCTCTATTATCAGTTAAAATATATGTTTCATCATTATAATAATAACTTATATTAAAATATTCTTTATTATTAATTTCTCTTAAAACATTACCATTTTCAATAATATACTCTTTAGAATCTTTAGATACACCTACTAAATATTCATAATTTCTACTATCTAATAATTTATGTATTGTAACAATTCTCTTAAAACTAATTATTTCTTTATCACTCTTAATTTCTTTAAATAAATTATTTACTTTATTTATGACATTTATTATATCCTCACTTACAGAAAATTCATAATGTGAATAATATAATTTATTATCCTTATCAAGTAAGTAAACATATATAGTATTATCATTTATATACATATAATAATCTATAATATTAAGTACATTTATTTGATATTCATTATCTAAATATTTAAAATATGTACTATTATCTTTTGCAATAATAGATATTTTATCATTACTCTCTAAATAGTCTTTATCATTTTTAGTATACACTTTATATCCATTTATAAAGTCAACTTTTTTATTTAAATCAACTAATGTATAACCACGACTAACAAGTTCATTATACTTTTTACCTCTATCTACTTCTTTTTCACCTGTATCAAATACTAATTTATTTATAAATGTTCCAATACCTACTAAAACTAAACAAAATATTAAAGTAAGTATAGTCTTTTTATTCTCCATATAAATCCTCACAATCGATTAAATCAGTATGTTTAAACATTTCATTTTTCTTAACCATTGTATTCTTTTTAACACACTTTCCTACTATAAGTGAAGAAGAACATTCATAAATAGAAGTATCAATATTATCAAACTTTTTATATTTTAACATATCAGTTGTTACCATTGTTCCATCTACAATATCATATAAACTTACTACACAACTAGTTCCTTTAGTAGCATCTTTTACTCTTGAATTATATGAAGTCCATAAAAGAGTTCCAATTACTCCTAAAATCATGAGTATTCCTACTACTATTCCTATTATTAATATTGTTTTCCCTGTTTTATTCATAACACACCTCTTATTTTATCTATCATCTATCTTATAATAAATTTTATCACACTTAATACCAAAATAAAAGAGAATTAACTCTCTTCAATAAAATTTTTACTCTTATGAGGTTCATCAAATAATAGTCCAGGATAACCCTGTTGTCTTAATGCTTCATAAGTCATTATCGCAACTGTATTAGATAAATTAAGTGCTCTTACATTATCAGTCATAGGCATTCTCATACATCTATCAATATATGGTTTTAATATATGAGGTGGTATTCCAGTACTTTCTTTTCCAAATATAAAATAATAATTTTTAGATGTATCACTATAATCAAAACTAGTATGAGGCTTATGCCCATAACGAGTTAAAAAGTAATATTCACCTTTATTCTTTTTAAAAAATTCATCTATATTTTCATATACAGTATAAACACATTTATCAATATAATTAACACCTGATCTTTTAATATATTTTTCATCTAAACTAAATCCAAGTGGTTTAATTAAATGAAGATGTGAATTAGTCGCAACACAAGTTCTCATTATATTACCAGTATTTCCAGGTATTTCTGGTTCAAATAATACTATATTTATCATTACTTCATACACTCCTTTATTTTAGAATGAATAAAATTATATCCATCAGTAGTATAATTAGTTCCACTACTTAAATAATTATTCCATGCTGAACTAGTCGCTTTAGAACTAACATCACAATATTTAATATTACTTACATTAGATATACATGTTTTAATTTTATCATTGAATTCATTAATATCTTGATTATTTATATTAACAGTTTTACTATCATCAACAGGATTTACTGAAACAACATAGAAATTATGATTACTCATTTCCTTTGCTAAAGAGTTATAACCACTGCAATATTTTTCTACATTGTATAAATCATTAACACCATAATTAAGAACTACATTATAAGTTTCATCTTTATTATATAATTTATTTTTAAGTGTACTTGAATCAGTAATGAAATTAGTATAATTTGCCCCATCAAAAGCAATAGCGCTTTCGTTATTATCAAAAGCGCTTTTAAGTCCTATAGTTCTTGAATCTCCCAAATAATACACCCCTGATATTTGTTTATTAACTTTTTTAATAGTTTCATTTCTATTAATACTAATTTCATTGTTTTCTCTATCTTTATAATTATATGTTCCATTATAACTATTTTCATTTGAATTATAAGAAGTATTTGAAGTATAACCACTAACATTTTCTGTTTGTACATAAGCGATATCTAAACAACTCTTATAATCAGTATTACCACTCGCAAGCATTATAATTAAATCTACTAAAGTTGGTATAAAGAAAATAACAACTGCCGCTATAACTTTATTAATTAATACTTTCTTAGATTTAGCAAGAGCATCTTCATTACCACCTTTTATATCCATCATTAAAGTTATCATACCACTCACTATTAATATAATTGGAACAATAATTTTGATAAATCCTATAAGTAATGAAATAATTTCCATTATTTGTTTAACTTCCTCAACATCACATAAAGATAAAATATACATATACATCTCTCCTTTTATATCTTAATTATTATAACTCCAACTAATATAAGAATTGAAGCAATAATCTTTTGAACTAATTTATTTTTATTTTTACAAATTACAAATTCATATATAGTATTCAATATTGAAGTTAATGTAAGAAGTGGCGCTACTAATATAACATCACCTACTTCATAAGCTTTAACAGAAGCTATTAACATTAAACACCAAGTTAGTGCCGATAATAAGAAATACTTCTTATCATATAATTCAAACTCATTCACTAAATCTTTAACCTTATATCTACCAGATAAGAATATTAATATTGATGGTAAAAATACTGTAAGAATAGTATAAAATGCTATATTGAAATTACTAGATATATTTACATTAATAAGCATCGCAACAGCAAATAAGAAATTTGATATAAATGACATTATGAAATACTTATTAATTTTGAATTTACCTTTATCAAATGCAAGTAATATATTAGCAAATATAATTATAATTGAACCAATTATTTTCTTTAATATTATTGGTTCTTTTAGAAATATAAATCCAAGTATAATTAAAAATACTGTTGATAATTGTTTTAACATGCTGAATACTGAAGGGTCAAGTCCATATCTAGCTTCTATATTTAGTCTATCAGTAAAAGCATATATTACAACTACTACAAGTAATATTAAATAAATATTTATATCACTTGGTAAAGTAAATTCAAAGAATGGTATAAAAAATATTGAAAAAAATGCAGTAAATAATTCTAACAATATTGTAAGTAAACTAGCATTTTTCATTTTCCTATTAGATTTCTTAAATGCTTGAGCAAATATAACTGCTGATATTAAATACAATATTACCCAAAATTTCCAATTTCTAAATATATCCATACGTTGATTATATCAAAAAAAAGTAAACTTTGAAATAGTTTACTTTCAATTTATTTAGTTTTAAATAGTAACATTACCTACAACAATCTGATCTGTTTGATACAGGACTTCCTGGACAAGATATACCTCCTACACAACCTGAGCCTCCTGAACAAGTACAACCAGATGGTTTTTGTCTTGAAGTAATTGGTTTTCTAGTAGGAGTTGTTGTAGTCGTTACTTTTCCACCGCCAGTATTTCCACCACCAGTGTTTCCGCCAGGCTTTGGATCAGCAACTTTCTTTGTTGTAGTTGTTGTTGTTCTAGAAGTTGTCGTTCTTCTTGTTGTTGGATCTGGTATATAAATATAAGTTGTCGTTGTTGTATTTCTTATTGTAACATTAAATGTAGCTGTTGTAGTAGCACCGGAAATACTATCAGTAGCTTTAATTGTTAATCTATAAGTACCAGTATTCGTTCTACCATTAACAAATAGATTATTATTAGAAATACTGAAATTAGAAGCACCACTACCAGATATAGTATAAGTATATAAGCCACTTCCTCCAGTAGCATTAGTCATTCTAGAACTTTGTTTTACACTAGAATATGTAAAAGTAAAATTTTGATTACTAAGTGTTATAGATTTAGCACTCCAATGAGCATAAACAGTATGATCATTGCTACTAATAAGTTTAGAACTTGTAGTAAGTTTGCTTCCTGCTTCTCTCATACTATACCATCCATCAAAATTAAATCCATTTCTTGTTGGAGTACAACTTAAATTATAATTATCAGTAGCCTTATAAGTTATTACATTTGGATTACAAAGACTTCCTCCATTTGAATCATATGTAACTTTAACAATCTTTTCTTTAAAAGAAAATGCACAAGTAATATCTTTTTGAATATTATTAATTGTTACAATGTTCCCTTCTCTACTATAACCATCAATACCGACACACGTATCAGTATCATATGTATAATTTTCTTTAGGTTCTAACGTTATAACAGCACTATCACCAGCAGAAACATACTCATAATCTAACTTAACATTACCATAATCAGGAGTTCTATTTTGAACTGTAATTTTATATTTAACAATAAACATCCATGGATTCATTTTAGAACCATTACCAGTTACCTTTGTATTAGGCAAAACATACTCACTTACTCTAGTACCTGTAGTATCATATAAACTTTTAATATCAACGCCTTTATGTGAAATATAATAATTATTACTAGAATCCCTTGAAGTAAGTGTCCAATATTCTTCACCAAAAGAAAGATAACTTTCATTATTAATAAGAGTTCTTTCAAATTCACTTTTACTTAATAACCCACCTCTAGTAAAAGAAGATATAACTGATAATTTACCATTATCAAAATTGTATGGAATTATAAATCCATTACCATTTCTTTCTATATATTTTTGATTATCCTTATATATTTCTATATATTTATTAGCATATTCTACTGTCTTACTATAAGTATTATTTATAGCAGCTTTGTAAATGCTAATAAGAATAAACATACTAATGAAAGCAAAAAATATTTTCTTTTTCATTACTTTTCACCCCCATATTTAATAAATTCAAAAATTACACTAGTACCATCTTCATTATTTTTTTCCATTATAATCCTATTATCTTCTGCTTCTATTACATTAAATATTCCATAAATATTTGATATTTCAGATTTACCTTCAATATTCAAAGTTTTATTATCTTTAAAGGAATAATTATGCTTTTCACAATTACCACCATCTTGATTCTTCTTAAAACAAATTTCCATATCATTTTCATAAAAATCTAATATAAAGTTATGAAGATTATATTCAAGAACATTACCACCACTATTATCATTATAGATATATTTACTAGATTTCCAACTATATAAATATCTATTTATTTTATCAGTGGTATTTCTATTAGGAAAATCAGGATTATTATTGTCTTTCTTTGGCCAGAACCAAACAAGTAAAACCACACATACAACCAAAATACCACCTATTAAAACTTTTTTCTTATCCATAACAACTCCACCTATTCTTACATACATTGTATCATCATTAATTTTTAATATCAATAAATATTGTATATTTTATTTATTAATGTTATATTGAAATAGATGATGTATATGAAAAATAAATTAAAAAACAACAAAAAATCAATATTAACATTTATATTAGCATTTATAATAATTAATATAGTTTTTTATATTAATGAAATAACACCATACGGAGAACATACTACTCTAAAAGTAGATTTCTTCCATCAATATGGTCCAATGTTAAAAGAATTATGGTATAGAGTAACACATTTTAAATCATTATTTTATTCATATAATATGTCTATGGGCTTACCTATATTTAGAAATTTCTTTAATTATTTAGCAAGTCCATTTAACATAATATTATTATTTTTTACTGAAAAAACAATTATAACAGGTTATTCATTTGTAATAATGTTAAGAGTAAGTACGTGTGCTGCTACATTTAATTACTTTTTAGAACAAAAATTTAAAGATAAAAAAAGCATCTATATATTTCTAAGTTTATTATATGCATTTAGTAATTACTTTGTATCATATTACTGGAATATAATGTGGTTAGATGGAATGGTATTCTTACCCTTAATAGTTCTTGGCATAGAAAAGATAATAAATGAAAATAAATATTTACTCTATATAATATCTTTAACAATAACTATAATATCAAATTACTATATAGGATATACATGTTGTATATATTCAGCAATTTATTTTATATTTTACTTAATTTATAAAACTGAATTTAAATCATTAAAAAATAAAAAATATCTAAAAAGTACATTAAAAAAAGTATTAATATTTACTTTATCATCAATAAGTGTTGGTCTTCTAATATCATTCTTTGCTTTACCATTACTTAAAAGTTTAAGTACTATTAGTGCCACTAATGATGTATGGCCTACTTCACAATATTACAATTTCAGTTTCTTAGAATTTATTGTTAACCATTTATCTTGCATAGAAACAGTTACATTTAAAACTGATCCTACTAATGCACCAAATATATCATGTGGAATTATATCAGTATTTCTACTTCTACTATTTATATTTAATAATAAAATTAAATTAAAAACAAAAATAATCTATATGTTAATACTTATATCAGTAGCATTATGTTTCTTTATACCAGGACTAGATTTCATATTACATGCATTACATGTACCAAATGATTTACCATATAGATACTCATTCCTTTACTCTTTTACATTGATGATAATATTGGCATATAGTCTAAAAAACATTCAAAAACTTCATCCAGTAATTGTAATAGTCACTTATATACTTTTATCATTAATGCTATTTACATTTAAACTACTAGATTTAAATATAGTAACAAATAAAGTTTTAATAATAAATCTTATCTTAATATCAATATACTTAATATTATATTTAATTATGTATTATGATAAAAAAACAATAAAATATTTAGAATATGCAATTATATTAGTATCAGGAGTAGAAATAGTATGTAATGTAAATTATAATTGGATTCATACAGATGATATAAAAGACAAATATGAATATTATGATGAAATTAAAAAAACAGTAAATAAATTAGATGAACTCGAAGATAATAATTTTTATAGAATAGAAAAAACATTCTCAACAACACTAAATGATTCATCATGGTATAACTATAATGGTATAACAACATTTAGTTCAATGGAATATGAAAGAATGGCAATACTTCATCATAATTTAGGTACTAATGGTAACTTAATTAACAGTTATGAATATATATTTAATACTCCAATATATGACTTAATGTTTGATTTAAAATATATTTTAGGATACATTTATGATAAAGATAATTATAAAGAAATATATGAAAATGATAAATACAATACATATAAAACAAATCATAATTCTAACCTATTATATGCAGTTAATAATAATATAAAAGATTATACATTAGAAATTGATAACCCTATACTTAATCAATCAAACTTTATTTATTTAAGTACAGGAATAAACAACATATTTGATAAATTAAATTATAAAAATAGAAAAATAATAGATGTAACAAATGGCTTATCATTAATAGAATATACTTATGATAATAACTATTTAAATAATTATTTCTATAACAATTGTAATGCTGAATTTTATATAATTAATGGTACTCTTTATTATAAAGAAGATGAAATATTAAAATATATTAGTCCAGAATATTATAGTTCAACTAACCAATTAGATGAAAATATATTAATAAATTTTATAAATGATAAAGATGAATTTAAAATATTAGTTGGTTCATATTATAATGATAATGATATTGGAATTTATAGTGTTAATTCTAATAAATTAAAAGAAGCAAATAATTTACTTATGCAAGAAAAAGTAAAAATAGAATCATTTAAAGATACATATATTAAAGCAAGTGTTAATGTAAATGATGATAAAACAATATATACAAGTATTCCATATGATGATGAATTTAAAGTATATATTGATGGTGTAAAAGTAGATACATTTATGATTGCTGATTCTTTACTTGGATTTGATATAAAAAGTGGAAATCATACAATAGAAATAAAATATCAAAATAATCTTATGATAGTTGGTTCAGTAATATCGATTACAACATTATTAGTAATTTTATACATTCAAAAAAGGAAACGTAAATGATTTCCTTTTTAATTGACTTATTTATATTTTTCAACATTTAATACTCGTAATGAATTTAATATGGCTATTACTGAAACTCCCACATCAGCAAATACTGCACTCCACATTGTCGCAATACCTAAAAGTGATAATATAAGTACAGCAATCTTAATACTTATTGCAAATACAATATTCTCGCGAACTATTCTCATAGTCTTTTTAGATATCTTAATTGCTTTTCCTATTTTAGATGGTTCATCCATCATAATAACAATATCTGATGCTTCAATAGCTGCATCACTACCAAGAGATCCCATGGATACTCCAATATCTGCTAAAGCAAGAACAGGCGCATCATTAATACCATCTCCAATAAACAATAAATTACCTTTTTTTTCATTCATTAACTTTTCAGCAATAGAAACTTTATCTTGAGGTAATAATTCTGCATAATATTCATCTAAACCAAGTTCTTCACTTATACTTTTACTTATATTCTCTACGTCTCCAGTAAGCATAACTATTTTACTAATATTATTTTTCTTTAAAGATTCAATCATCTTATATGAATCTTCTTTTATTTTATCTGCTATTACTATATAGCCACAATATTTATTATCAATAACTGCATATATAATAGTACCTATCTTTTTAACTTTATCAGTTTTTATTTTTAGCTCTTTTAATAACTTATCATTACCAACATACACATCTTTATCAAATACTTTAGCATATATTCCTTTACCAACTATCTCACGTGTTTTAGTAACTTTACTTGTATTTATTTTTTTACCATATGCTTCTTTTAATGATATAGATATTGGATGATTAGAAAAGCTTTCAGCATAAGCAACCATCTTTAATAATTCTTCATTACTTATACCTATTCCATTTACTTCTTGAACTTTAAATATTCCTTCAGTAAGAGTACCTGTTTTATCACACACAACTATATCAATATTTGAAAGTGCTTCTAAATAATTACTACCTTTAACAAGAACACCTATTTTTGATGATGCACCTATTCCTCCAAAAAAACCAAGAGGAATACTTATAACTAATGCACATGGACAAGAAACTACTAAAAATGATAATGCTTTATATATCCAAGTGTTAAATGATTCATGAAGAATCAATGGTGGAAATATTGCTACTACAAGTGCTATTCCACATACAATAGGTGTATAATATTTAGCAAATTTAGTTATAAAGTTTTCAGTTGGAGACTTTCTACTACTAGCATTCTCTACTAAATCAAGTATTTTACTAACAGTTGAATCTCCAAATTTTTTAGTTACTTTTATTTTTAAAATACCTTCGTTATTAATGCATCCACTTAATACTTCATCATTCTCTTTTACACTTCTTGGAATACTTTCTCCAGTTAAAGCAACAGTATTTAATAGTGATTTTCCTTCAACAATAACACCATCAAGAGGAATTTTTTCACCTGGTTTAACAAGTATAATTTCTTCGATATTAACTTCATTTGGATCTACTTTTTCATATTTTCCATTTCTAATAACATTCGCATAATCAGGTCTTATATCCATAAGTTCAGCAACTGATTTTCTTGATTTATTAACCGCATAACTTTGAAATAATTCACCAAGTTGATAAAAAAGCATAACAGCTACTGCTTCACGAACATCACCTATACATAATGCTCCAATAGTCGCAACACCCATAAGAAAATTCTCATCAAATACTTTACCTCTTTTAATATTTCTAAATGCTTTTAATAATACATCATAGCCAATAATAATATAAGATATTAAAAGTATACCAAACACTATATATTTAATTTTGAATATAAAACTTAAAGCAAATAATAATCCTGATATAATAATCCTAGTTAGATTCTTTTTTTCTTTTTTAGTCATTTTATAATTCCTCAATAGTTACATCAGGCTCTTCTTTTTTAATGATTTTTTTAATCAGTTTAACTACCTCATCATAATTATCTTCTTCACAATTAAAAGATAATCTTTGACTCATAAAACTTATACTTACATTATTTATAAGTGATATCCTACTAATTTCACTTTCAAGTGTACTAGCACAATTCGCACAATCAAGCCCTTCTATTTTAAATTTATAATTTTTCATTACATCTCTTTCCTTCCATGATTTATATGAGCATCAGCCATTTCAAATAATTTAACTATATGATCATCATCAAGTGTATAGTACACTTCTTTGCCACTCTTTCTACATTTAACAATACCGCTTCTTCTAAGAGTTGCAAGTTGATGAGATACAGCAGATTTAGTCATATTAAGAACATTCGCTATATCACATACACACATTTCATATTTATCAAGTATATATAACATTTTACATCTTGTCGTATCACCTATTAATTTAAATAAATCAGCAAGATCATTAAAATAATATTCATTAGGCATACTTTTTTTAACATGATTCACACTATCTTCATGTATAATATTGCAATCACAAGTAAATTCATTCTTTGACATATAAACTCCTTTATAGTTGAATATACTTTCAACTATTAACATTATAGTTGAATACATACTCAATTGTCAATATGAAATAAAATTTTTACAAAAGAAAAAAGTAAACAATGTCTACTTCTTCTTAACTATCTCATATGTTGATTTAACTATCATATTACTTTCTACTTCACCTTTTACCATTGTAAGTGGATAAACACTACTATTTTCACCTATTATAGTTCCAGGACATAATACACTATTACATCCAATTTCAGTATTATTTCCTAAAACAGAACCGCATTTACGAAAACCATTTACTTCTTTCTTATCACTTCTTACATTTGAAAGTATAACACCTGCTCCTAAATGAGCATGTTCACCTAAAACAGAATCACCTACATAATTAAAGTGTGGACACTCTACCTTATCAAAAAGTATAGAATTTTTTACTTCAGTAGAATTACCTATTACAGAATTTTTACCAATTATAACAGAACCCCTAATATAAGCATTATGTCTTATAACACTATTTTCACATATTATAGTTGGTCCATTTATATATGCTCCTTCTTCTATCTTAACAGTTTTATGTACATATACATCATCTTTTAATTTAATATAATCGCTATCTAAAGTAGAAATAATCTCTAAAATATAATCTTTTATAAGTGGAAGCACTTCCCATGGATAATCTACTCTATCAAATAAATTTCTTGCGATAGTTGCATTCATATTTAACATTTTCTCATATTTCTTAATCATAATTAATCCTTTCTATCCATTTCATTATTTATCCATTTCATAATAATATTTACTATATAATCAGTTTCATCTTTAGTAAGTAATCTACCTTTGGGTATATGATACCATTTTTCTAAACAGCCTCTACAACAACAAGCAGTCGCATGCTGCGCTATAAAAACAGGATGACCTCTCATTGGTGTTTGCTTTCCATCTATTACATTACTTACATCTGATAATCTATTATTAATAAAATCATATGCATGTTTTTTTATGGTATCAATACCTTTTTCTTCAATATATTTTTTATCTTTATCTTTTAAATGAAACCTACTTCTAAATTTTGACTTAGACAATCTCTCAAAAATATCATTCATAATATTATTCAGTTATACAAGCATCTAATATTGCTTAACCTTTCAATAAACTTAATATTTCTTTTCCTACGCATTCATCCCATGAAAAATCTTTTGCTAAGTTCTTACCTTTATAATTCTTAAACTCATTTGCTAAAGAAATTTTTTTCTTTTTAGGAACACTTATAATATCAATATCACTATCAATATTTAATACACCGTTTACTTTTAAATTTAATGCTTTTCCATCAAAATTATTCATTATTTCACCTTCAATATGAAGTATATACATTGTCCATACATTTGTCAATAATAACAAAATAAAAAGTAAACTTATATTTTATTAATAAATTTACTCTTCTATATCAAAATCTAATAACTCATTACAAACTTTCTCATATAAATCTTGTTCATGACCTATAGTATCAATTAAGAACATTTTATCATTTTCATATTGCTTTAACCCACGAATATAATACGATTTGTCTTCATCCAAAACTATAAATGGCATTATATTATTTTTTAAACATTCCTTAAACATAATAATTCTACCAACACGACCATTACCATCACTAAAAGGATGTATTTTTTCAAATCTATAATGAAAATCTATTATATCTTCTAAAGTAATATTACTTTTAGAATTATATTCATCTAATAACTTATCAATTTCTCTATCAACATCTTTAGGATCAGTTGTATTTATAACACTTATTGTACCAATAATATTAGGAAGTACTTTGAAACCACCAACATTGTATCTAGGATTATCCTCATCACTTGTTCCACGTTTTAATATTTTATTCATTTCTATTAACATTTCTTTATTTAAAGAATTATCAATATTATCAAGCATATAATCAAATAATTTAAAATGATTTTTTGTTTCAATTAAATCATCTAATTTAATTAATGTATCACTTTTAGGAATAAAAGATGATGTATTAAAAATAGACTCTGTCTCATCACTTGTGAGTTTACTACCTTCAATTTTATTTGAATTGTATGCAAAATTGACTTGTGAATAATGATATATATTACCTTTGAATTTTGATTCTTTTTGTTTTAATAATTCGTTTTTTATTTTTTTTATATCCATATTACTACTCCATTTAATATATATTTTTTTAAGTACTTATAATTTTTAACTTTTTTCTTTATATATCATAACATTTTTTCTTGTATTATACAACTTTCAAAAAAGTCACTATAACATTTTAAAAATACAAATAAAAAAGTCATTTAATAAAACAACTCTTTTACTTAAATTACATTAATCCACCACAACAATTATCATTAACATTACATATTTCATTTTCTTCAGTACATGTATAACATGGACTATATGTATGTTTATAGATATGATGATTTATAATTCTTGTATTAACTGGGCAAACATGTGGTACTTCATGTACTATTTGTCTATGAATACATCTTTCTTTAGGACATTCATAAATTGGTTCACATATCATACCAGGAATAGTATTGCAAGAAGTTTCCATCATAGGTTTCATAGTATCTGGAGTAACTTTTAATTCAGCACTACCTTCAACACTATAGCCTTGATACATTCCCATAGAATTATTCATAATTAACAACTCCTTTACTACTATTATTGTATGTAGTGTATATTAATATGTTTAAGCAAATAACACAAAAAAAAGCAAACACAAACGTTTACTTTATTATATACACAGAAGTTTTAAACTCTATTACATCTAACTGTAACTCTTCTAAGTCCATCACGAGTACAAGTATAAAGAGTTAAATCAAAATCACTTTCAATCATTTCCTTAATATCAGTAGAAGCAAGTTCTTCAACTAATTCAACTTTATAAGTATATCTATTATTCTTAGTATCAACAAATATAACTTCATCACCTTGTTTTAACTTATATAAATATCTAAAATGTGATTTATAAGAATGACCACATATTACCATATTATTATTTTCAAGTGATCCATAATATAAAGTTGGAGATTTCTTTAGTGAAGAATACGAAAATTCCTTACTAATTGGTAAATTTAAATCTAATGTTGGTATAACTATATATCCAATATATTTTAAATCATCAATAACTATTTCATCTTCATTTTTATTATTATCTTTATTATTTAATATAGTTTTCATTATATCATTACTTTCTTTTTTAGAATATATTTCTTCCCATTCAAAATATATAAGTAAAAGTAAAGCAATTATTATTAATGATATACCTATATACAATATCTTTTTAGCAGTTTTGTTCATGTGATACCTTATTGTATACTAAACTAGCTATTATGAATACAACACCAATCATTCCAATTAATAATACAATCCATAACATTTGTCCTGTTTGAACTAAAGTGCTTGTATTTGTAACTATAAAAGAATTATCTTCTTTTTGATATGTTACAGTCCATCCTTTTGGAACATTAATTTCACGTACAATATAAGAATCACTTTTTGGTAAATCTGTCCATGTATGTTTCCATTCGTTTTCATTACTAAGTTTAATAGTATCAACTACTTCATCATTAAGTAATAATTCTATAGTAATACTTTTAGGTAAATTAATACCATGATTAGTATTGTTATTTGAAGTATTCCATACCTTACGTACATTAATATCCATTACTCTTATAATATCAGTTTTAGGAGTAGCTTTAATATCATATTCCCATTTATTATCAATTACTTTTGGTATCATTGATAAAAATGAATCAATTTTAGAAAATCCATCTACTTTATTAGTTTGTTTAACTAGATAAAGTCCTAAATCTAAATTATCGTATTTAACATATCCATCTTGATTAGTTAGCTTAGATATTCCAGCATAATCATTTGAAATACATTTTTCAATATTAGAAGCAACATCCGCAGATTCTAAATCTTCTAAGGAAACATTACAACTTGATAACTCATTTACATATTCAAGAAAAAGATTATGATTCTTTTCATAAGCATCTGCTACTTTATAAATAGTAAGTTCTACTCCTTCTATTTTCACATTATCATTCTTCTCAAATAAAGTTATCTCTATACTTCCCTTTTCATTAAAATCTACTGTATTACTTCCTAAAGCATCAATTTTACCAATATTAAATATCATAAGTATAGATAATAATAAAATTTTTATTCTTTTCATATTTTACCTCCATGAAAATCTTTTCCATTTGGATAAAGATACTCTTCATATTTATTAATATTAACTCTTTTAACAGGTTTTATTAATAATACAATTAGTAATAACGCTATTATTGGAAGTGCTATAATAGGCATTACTATTAATCTATTTACTTTAAATCCTTCTGTTGTTATATAATCTTTTTTAATATCACCTTGGACTCTCACTCCCCTAACTAGAAGTCTATGCGTATTGATTCCATAAGGTGTACAAGTAAGTAATGTAACATATTCATTATCTTTATCAATCTTAAGTTCATTTCTATCGTTTGGTTTAACTATTGATATTTTATCAACTTTATAAACATGAGTTTCATCTAATATAGTAATTTTAAAAGTATCTCCAATCTCTAATTTATCTAATTCTGTAAAAAGTTTAGCGGATGGAAGACCTCTATGAGCAGATAATACACTATGTGTACCTTTTCCACCTATTGGAAGTGAAGTTCCCTCTAAATGTCCTACACTTGAATTTAATACTTCTTCACTTACTGTATGATATATAGGAAGTTCAACTTTAATCTTATCTATTGTTAAATATCCCATCATTCCATCATTATTAACATTTAATAACTTTTTATAGTTTTTTAAAGTATCATATGTAAGTAACGGTTCTTTTAACTTACTTAATTTTTTATTATACTCTATCGCATCATTTTTAACTTTTTCAAAATCAATTTGATTAGTATTCTTTAAGATATTTTCATAATTATATATTGTTCTAGATTGATTCTTTTCATTATAATAATTACTTAATGTTGGGTAAAAAAATACTAAAAGTCCTATGAAAAAAAATAATATCATTAACATTGTGATCTTATGATCTTTCATAACTTAATACCACTTACCCTTTCTACCAATTAATATTTATATTGATAGTATAAGAAGAATTAATCTTCCTATACTATCTTATCACTGACTATTTTTTATTATATATTTTCTTTATATATTCTTAATTTAGTTACTAATAATAGACCAAATCCTATTACTAAGATTGAACCTAATGTTAAGAATAATGTAGTACCAATTCCACCTGTTTCTGGTAACTTAGAACCTGTATAGTTTTCAACATTAGTACTAAATCTACTAAATGTATTATCACTATTTATTTTAGAAATAATTATTTCTACTCTACTAGTTAATTTATTATAACCAGTTGGAGCAACAACTTCTTCTAAGTAATATGTACCAGCATCTAAACCTAAGATAGTTGCTTTATCAGCTTTAATAGTTACACCAGTTTCATTAGCTCTAGCTACACGATAAGTATTAGATGTTGCATCTACTAATACAACTTTAATTTCATTACCATTAGTTTTAGCATCATATAATCTAAATTCAGCACCTGTTAATTGTGTTCTTTCTTTTCCATCAATTTTAATTACATCAAATGCATATGAATAAGTAATAGTTTTCTTTTCTGGAGTATTAGTATCACCATAAGCTAAATCTAATACGTTTGGATTTCCTTCTCCTTCAACTATTGCATTTTCATTTAAGATAGCTGAATATGTAACAGTAATTACTGTATTCTTTGGTAATGTAACAATATATTCATTCTTAAATTCAATTATAAATGTATAACCTGATACATCTGTTCTAACTGTATAGTTAGATGAATCTACTACTGTATCACCAATTTTTACTACTACTGAATTAGTATTGAAAGTAAGACCAGCACTCATTTTATCACGAAGTTTATAATCAGTATAACCAGCACCAGCTGTAATAGTTGCTTTAAAGTTTACTGTATCACCAATACTAGCATCGTTAGTTTTTCCATATGTACCTTTTTCTTCAACTTCTTTATCTACATCTGGAGTTAAAGTATTCTTTTCTCTTGTTGTTGTACTTGGATTAGTAGTTGTTAAACTTAATAATCTAGCATCCTTTTCTGCAGTTGTAGAACTCATTAAATAATAACCTAAATCTAAATTTTTAAATTCTACTGTTGTACTTGTTGCCTTAGTTGAAGCAACTGGCTCTATACTATTATTTTCAGCATAAGCAAATGCTAACTTAGCAAATTCTTGTACTCTTGTATCAGTTGTATCACCTTTCCATACATAATATGTATTTCCATTTTCATTTTTAGCTTCAAGGTAAGCACTAGCTTCAGTACTTTCTACAAAAGCTTTAAAATCTGCATTAGCTCTATAGATATAATGATTATTAGTTTTATCATAAGTTTCTAAATCTAATACTCTATAGATAGAATAAGTTTCGCCAACTACTGCTTTTTCAACTGTAATTGTACCATTTCCAGCTGCATTTACTTGTACTAATGCAAATACAAAAGCAAATAACAACCCAAATAATTTTTTAATGTTTTTCATTTTTTATTTCCTTTCCTTTCAAAATAAACATTAATGTTTCATAGTCAGTTTTTTATTTAAAACATTAACTGATATATAAATAATAGGGACAACTAATAATAATGAACCTATTATTAATAAAATTAACATACCACTACTTCCAGTAGCTGGTAACTCATACCCTGATATATTAGTAAATTTAACTTTACTATCCTTATCTAAAGTATAAGATTTTATATTCTTACTATTATATATATTAATTGCTCCACCATTAATTTGATATTTAACAATGAATCCATCATTATTTGTTTCTCTAATTTTATATGAAATACCATATGGTAAATCTTTTATAGTAATTTGTTCTTTATTTTTTAATTCAATAATTGCTTTACCATTACTAAATGTAATCTTTTCAGTAGTTTCAGTATTGCCATTCTTTCTAACAACATCATAAGTACCTTCAAGGTTATTGCCTCTATAAGTTGCTTCTATTTGAAATTTAAATTTCTTATTAGTACTTACTCCTTCAACTACTTTAATAATAGTTAGATTTCTAGTCTTATAATTATTAATAAACTTAGTATCTTTAAGTGGAGATGTTGTTTCACCATAACTTACATTGACATCATAAACATCATTCTTAACATCATGATAATCATCAGTAGATATTTCATGTATTTTATATTTATGACCAGAAGGTATTTTATCAAATATAACTTTTCCATTTGAATTAGACACACTTGTCATTTTGAAATTATTATCAATATGTCTTCTTTCTTTTAAACAAGGGCAATCATCTGAATGATATATTTCAAATGTAGATCCTTCTAGTGGCTTATTTCCATAATTTGTTAATTTATCAAATTCAAGTTTGCCAAGATAACCTTTTACTGAAGGTATTTTAAATTTTAATTTTTTTATTCTTGGTTCTTTTCCACTTTCCCTAATTACATAAGATAATGTTGTAACACCATTTGTATTTAATAATGTATCACTCATAAAATTATTTGCTTCTGTTTTTAATCTTATTCTATATTTAAGTTCATAGTTGTAATAAGTTGTATTTCCACTAGTTGTTTTAGTGTATTTAGAATTCTTTAAATCCCAATTTATTTTATCAGTTTGATTATTATAATAAGCAGTATTATTTGAAGTATTGTTACTCAAAGTAGAATTATAAGTAACACTATCATATAATTTTGATTTATCATTTTTATTATCATAAATTCCAACAAAATTTATAACATCTTTTACTGAAGTTTGATCGGAATTCATAGGATCTTCTGCTACCCATGAAGCCTCTGACAAATATTTAATATTCTCAAATATTTTATTAAAAGCTTCATTCATATTTTTACTGTTTTTAACATCAAAATAATGACCATTATATCCAGAACCAATACCAGGTCCTATACTTGAATTTGTTGTATTACCACCAAGCCATAGTTTAAAATCATTTAATGTATTTCCTATTGTATAATTTTTATTATTAAATCTATCAATAGTTGAAAAATTTTTATCAAGTGCAGCATTATCATAATCTTCAATTGTCATTGCATTTTTATCTATTCCTGTACCAATTGAATAAATAACAGTACCTTTATTTCTTAATATTTTTGCCTTTTCTTGTGCCTTTCTAGCACCTCTTTCACTATAATTAGTTCCATAAGTCATTGTTTTTTGTCTAAACTCATCATATAAAATTCCAGTATCTGTTCTAATTGCATCATGTCCAGTATAGCCTTGCCATAAATATGTTGTTGGAAATCCATCAGATAAAAATATAATATATTTATTTTTTATATCTTTAGTACTCGCATTATTATATAACATATCATATGCTACTTGAAGTCCACCTTCAATATTAGTAAAACGTGTCTTATCATATTTATAAATATCATTATCTTCATCAATTGTTTTAGTTATACTTATGGTTTTATCATAAACAGCTTTATTAATTTCATTAGCAGTACTCATACTCTTGCATTCTTGAATATTAGCAAGTACATGACCATCTCTATTAAATGCAACATATCCTAGTTGTCTTTTAGCATCAACATTACTTGAATTAGAAGCGAACGTTTCAACAAATTTTTGTCCGGCATTAAGAGCCGCTCTAAGTCTAGTAGTATTTTCACCTTCCAACTTATTTTCAATCATTGTACGTGAAATATCCATTACAATGACAACAGCTAAATCTTGTTCTTTTGCTATTTCAGTAGTTTGAACTTTAAGAGTTATATCAAAATAGTTTTCAAGTTCACTTGGAGAAATTGTTTTACTAATCTTAACTCCATCTCCAACAGATTCACCACCAGCATTGCCTATTTGCCTTTGATTATTACCACTTACCTCTGCAAAAACATTTATTATTGGATTAATAAACATTAAAATAGCAAATAATAATGCAAATATTTTATTTATCTTTTTCATACCATGTCCCCCATATAAGAAAAATAATATTATATTTTTTTAATTTCTTTTAAAGGCCACACTTTAAAAATAACTTTACCAATTATATCGTTAGTTTTAATTTGACCTACATTAATAGTTCTTGAGTCTGTTAATACATCTCTATCATCACTTAATACAAATATACTACCATCACTTACTTGTACTGGATATTTAATATCACTATCACCCTTTTTTAATTCTTTAACATAATTTTCTTTTAATTCTTTTCCATTAACATACAAAATACCATCTTTATCTATATTAACAAAATCACTTTCTACTCCAATTACTCTTTTAATAAGTATTTTATTTCCATGATAGAAAGCAACTATATCACCAGTTTTAAATTTATTATCTTTAACTGTAAGTACTATATCGCCATCATTAAGTAATGGTTTCATACTTGAATCAGTTATTTCTATTACTGGCATAAATAATGTCGCACATATAGATGAAATAGCCACTATAATTATTAATACATATACTGTACTTCTAAGTAATCTTCCAAAACTATTTTTATATTTTACTCTATGTATTTCTGTTTTTAAGTTATCAATTGTTATATCTTCATAAGTAATCTTTTTATTTTCTTTCTTTTTATGAAATATATTTTTTAACTTATTCATTATTTTTTCCTTTTACTTTTAGATATTTTATTTTTAGAACTTACTGTTTTTTTAGCCTCTTTTACTTTAGAATTTACTTTTACTTTTAAGATATCTTCTTCTTTTTTTCTAAGTTTATTTTCGAAGTCCTCTTCTTTCTTTTTGCATCTTTCAAGTGTTTCTTTCACTATTCTATTTTTTTCAAGTGTTGCTTCCTTTTTAATAGAAGTTTCTATCTTTTTACAATTATCTTTAAAGTTTTCATAGTACTGATTCACTGCATTTTCAGCATCTTCAAATATGTTATTTAATTTCAAAGCAGCTTCAGCAATTGAACCAGATTCTTTAATCTTTATCTTTTTAGAATCAAGTTCACTTTTAAGATCTTTTATTTCAAGTTCTAATTTTTGAATTCTTTTTGCTTGTTCTAACATAAGTTCTAATAATTCTCTACGTTTTAATTTTTTTAAATCTTTTTGTTCCATAACCCACCTATCATACATAGAACCAGAAAAATAGCAAATATTCTTCTTTTGTAGTTCTATATAATAACATAATAAAAATTTTTGTCAATGTTTTATTACGAAAAATTTAATATTAGTTTATTATATGCATTAAAATTTAATTTTCATGACAAAATAAAAGATATTATTCAAAAATAGGTTCTAAATAATCTAGTGGGGAGCTAATTTTACAGAAACCTAGATAAAATAAGGGGAAAACTCTTATTTTTTCTTATAAAAATTTATCAGCCATTTTTTATGGCTGATAACACTTATTTTTTTATTTTTTTGTATTTCTATCTTTTTTAGTAATTCCACTCACTTTTCCATTCAAAATATACATTGTTCTTAATCTTAAAAAATCAAAATTTCTATATCCATATGCTATTCTTTTTATTACTTTAATTTTATTATTTAAACCTTCAGTAAACCCATTAGAAAATCGTTTATCAATAAATGAATTGACTATATATGGTAGCCAATTTTTATTATTTTATACCTTTCTAAGTCTAATATTTTTGCTAATTCATTCATTATTTTTTTAATCACCTCTTATAACAAATTTTATCATAAAAAAAGAGATAACATTTTCATGCTATCTCCCCACTAGATTATCTTGTTTTGTTATAAAAACTCCCCACTAGATTGTCTAAATGGTTACTTTTTACTCCCCACTAGATTATCTAGAACCCAAAAATAATACCTTTTTATAAAACATTATTGATTGTTCTTTAAATAATCTATAACTTGATTATATACATCCATTCTAAGTCCTGATGTTACACTTGTTATCTCTTGTGGAATTCCTTTTATAGTACCACTTATTTTACTTACATCATATTTTCCACCAGTAGTACCAACTCTAAATCCATATCTTTCCCAACTTCTTTGAGCAACTTCTTTATCATCAAATGCATCTAATAACTTTTTACCATTATCATTGAATGCTGCGATACAGTGACTATTCCATATTGTTGGTGTTGGATATAGTATTCTAATTTTATCTTTTACTTGACTCCATCCTTCAGGATTAGCATTAGCAAAATCTATAACTGATTTTTCATAATCAACTATCATAGGTTTAGCTCCCATACCTGTTTTTAAAAACATTGAGAATAAATCAGCTGGTGTGTTATTCATATATCCACTCTTTAAATAGAATTCACGTAATTTAGGTAATGCATCAGTAATACTTACTTGATTAACATCTCCTCCTGCCATAATTGAAAGTAAAAGTCCATAATATGTAGCACCTGGTGAAGATGAAACTGGATCAGTTGAACCTATATTAATACTTCCATATATAGAATTAAGTCCTATATCACTCCATTTTTTACCTTCAAGAATGTAATTTATTAACTTATTCATATCAGTAATATAATAAACATTATCACGAACAGTAACTATATTTTCTTTTATTAAAGCATCTACTACTGCATCCCAACTATATATAACAATTGGAGTATTAAGAACTAAATCACCATCAATAACTCTATCTCTTGGAGCCTCATTACCAGTAGGACTAGTCTTAAAATAATCATAATATCTCTGATCACTAAAGAAAGCTAAATCATAATGTGAATTATCTTCTCTAAGTAAAGGCGATACTATTGTCTTACCATTACTCCATGAATCTTGAACGAATTTAAATCCATATTTTTGAGCAAATATTTTATTAATTTCTTCATCTGCAAGAAGGTCTTCTTTACCCCCTCCAACTGCACCATATACATTTATAGTAGTAAAACTTTTACCATTTTTAATTACTATTACAATTACGATAATAGCAATCAATATAACCGCACCTATTATCTTTGATAAAGTACCTTCCTTAAAATTTAATTTCGTTTTTTCAGTGTCATTATTCATTCTTATCACTTCCTTTAATATCTATATCATCTATATCAGTAGTTCTCTCAAATACTTTCATTTCAAAATCCAATTCTTTATCTTTTGCTTTAGAAATAAGATTTACAAGTCTACTGCATTCACTTTCTATCTCTTTAACATATACTCCCATCTTAAGTATTAATTTATTTTCAACAAATGTCTTTTCACTCTTCTTTTCAATATTAATATATTTATTAACAAGATTTACTGTAAATGGTAGATAATAATCTAAAAAATTATATATTTTAGTAGCATTTCTAGGCTTACTTTCTAAATATTTAACTATCTTACTATAAAGAACAACTATTTTACCTAATTTCTCTTTCATTATATCATCTTTTATCTTCTCTTTATAGTCATTAAGTTTAGACATTTCAAAATAATATCTTGCAATAGCAGCTGCATCATAAACCCTTATATCTTTATCTTTAAAATAGAATACACCACCTATATATACAATACCACATAATATTAATGAGATATATAAATATAAGTTAAGTACTAAATAAAATATTATGAATGATACTCCTGAAAGAATTGCCGCTAATATATATCTTTTTTGTAATCTCATATTAATTATAACTCCTTACTTCTTTAAATGCACTCTTTAGATTAGTCTTTCCATCGAACACTTTAGCATTTGTAAGATTAGCAAGTTTATCAAGTTGTTCACGAGTAGCACTACCAAACATAATACTATATACTGGAATATCAAGATTATTATTATCATAATATAATGCAAGATTACTATAACTTGAAGTAGTAGAAGCACCATCTGTCATAAGTATTACTGTTTTATTATAATCATTACTTACACCCTCAAGTATCTTAAATGCATCATATACACATTGATATATATTAGTTCCACCATCAGGTATTTCATTATTAATATTCATAATTAAGTCATATGTTTTTTCACCATTAAATGTTTTCCATATCTTTCTAGTTTCTATATCAAATGGTAATACATATATATTATCATTTTTAGAAAATTGTATTAAATCATTAGAAGATTTTTCTGTATCTAATATATAACTCATCGCACCATATAATTCAGTTTTACCATCACCATACATACTACCAGAATAATCTAAACAAAATACAGTAGTAGATGGTTTTCTAAGTTCATTGATATAAAGAGAAATCGCTTCATTCATAACTTTTTTACTTGGATATTTAAGTGGTATTAAATATTTGTTTGTGTTTATTCCCCACTCACTTTTAAATACATTTTTATTGGCGTTACTGTTAATACCACCATACCAAGTTCTTTTACCTAAATTTTCCATTTCTTTTTGTGATTCTTTAGAAAGTAAGAACTCTTGTAATACTAAGAATTTATCTAATTTATTTTGTTTTCTATCAACATATGCAAATGGTGAATCATTTATAGCCACTCCATCAGTTGGATAAAGTAAATATAATGTTTCTTTATTTTGTTTTTCAAGCTCAGTATTTATTCTAATCAATGATGATTCACTTGCTATAACTGCTTCATATTTATTACTGTTAAGAAACATATCTTCTAAAAATGTATCACTTCCACTAACTCTTTCTACACCACTAAATAATGATTTTAAATTAGTTACGAGTCCAGTATTATTTAGCATTTCACTTTTAAGTATTTCAGGACTACCACTAAGAGCATTTAAGAACCCTAAATATGATGTAAGACCTGTATTTGTTTTAGTAACTGATGACATTACATAACTAAGCTTTTTGTTTCCTATTGCATTAACAATATCACTATTTTTTAAATCATCTCTTACAAGATTTAAATTATTTGCTTTACTTTTCTTAACTCCCATTACAATAGGATTAATATATATAGATTTAGAATTAGTTACTTTAGCGTTTTCAAGCATATATAACCATATTGAATTAC
Source organism: uncultured Bacilli bacterium (assembly GCA_934102215.1). Taxonomy (GTDB): domain Bacteria; phylum Bacillota_I; class Bacilli_A; order RF39; family UBA660; genus CAG-1000. The sequence goes on along the minus strand of CAKOSH010000002.1, from coordinate 62,812 downwards.
TCATCCATACAGCATCAAAATCATTAGTATCTTCAATTAGATCTATTGCTTCTAAATCATCAGCATAAGTAACTTTAATATTCATACCTTCTTTTTTACCATATTTAATAAGTTCATCCATATAATCTTTATTATCACTATTTGATAAAATATTAAAGTTTCTTGATGAGAATGTATCACCATTAATTAATGCTTTTACAATAAATACCATTATAAATACAAAAGCAATTATTAATACTTTTCCAGCTTTATTTGTTTTCTTATTCATATCATCCATATTTTAAACACCTTATCTTCACATTAAGTATAACATATATAAAATAAAAAAAGAATAGTTTCCTATTCTAAAATTTCATATTTTTCATTTGTTTCATCATCTTTTTCATTTCTTCAAATTGATTCAAAAGACGATTAACATCTTCTACTTTTTGTCCACATCCTTTAGCAATTCTAACTTTTCTACTTGCTTTAATTATATCAGGATTGCGTCTTTCTTCAACTGTCATTGATAAAACTATTGCTTCTGTTCTAGCCATTATTTTAGGGTCTATATTAACATTATTAAGTCCCATTTTAGATGCTCCTGGTAATAATTTAAGTAAGTTTTCAAGTGGACCTAATTTCTTTATTTGCTTAGTTGTACTTAAGAAATCTTCTAAATCAAATTTACCTTTTTGCATTCTTTTAGCAGTACTCATTATTTCATCTTGATCAAGTGCTTCTTCTGTTCTTTCAATTATAGAAAGTAAGTCTCCCATACCAAGTATTCTATCTGCGATTCTTTCAGGGTAAAATTCACTTATTCCATCAAGTTTTTCAGAGTCTCCTATTAACTTAATTGGTATATTAGTAAGATGTCTTAATGATAAAGCAACTCCGCCTTTAGTATCTCCATCCATTTTAGTAAGAACACATCCAGTTAGCTTAAGTTTATCATTAAATCCAGTTATTACATTAATCGCATCTTGTCCCATCATCGCGTCTATTACAAGTAATTCTTCATCTGGATGTACTTCATTTTCTATATTAACAAGTTCATCCATAAGAGATTCATCTATTTGTAAACGTCCAGCTGTATCTATTAAAATATAATCATATCCTTTACTTTTAGCATACTCTATACCACGTTTAGATATTTCAACAGGATTACCTTTTCCTTCTTCATATACTTCAATATTAAGTTGTTTTCCTATATCTTTAAGTTGGTCAATTGCGGCAGGTCTATAAACATCACATGCGATAAACATTGGCTTTTTATGATGTTTCTTACGTACCATATTTCCTATTTTACCAATAGTAGTAGTTTTACCACCACCTTGAAGTCCAACAACCATACATATTGTAGGATTCTTATTAACAACAAGAGGCGCACTATCTCCACCAAGTAAAGAAACAAGTTCATCTTTAAGAATCTTAACAAACATATCTCCTGGCTTAATACTCTTTCTTACTTCTTCACCTAATGCTTTCTCTTTAACACTATCTATAAATTCACGTACTATTTTAACATTAACATCTGCTTCTAATAAACAAAGTCTAATTTCACGAGTAATCTCACTTATATTATCTTCGTTTATTACACCTTTTGATTTAATATTACTTACTACTTTTTGTAATCTTTCACTTAAGTTTTCAAACATATAAATCTATCCTTCCTGTACAAATATTATAACAAACATTGTAATCTTTATAAAGAAAAATGTGCATTTAAGCACACTATTTATTTCTTTTTATAATATCATTTCTATTTTCAATAAGTTTAATAATATTATCAATTTCTTCATTACTACTTTTATCATTAAGTTTACTTATTAACATATTAATATTATCTTCAATATCTTTTACTATTTCATTACTAACTGGATCAGAATATTTAAGTTTATCAATTAATTTACTTTTATATTCACTATTTAATTTTGATATATTATTAATTTTGAATATCATTTCGTCAATAAACTTAGTTTTATTTTTTACATTAGTATCTAGTTTCATACTTCTCTTGTTAACAGTTATTAAAGTAAAGCATGCGATAATGAACATTATATCTACAATAACTGAATACATTAAAACATTATTACTTGACATATGACTGACATTATTAAATTTATATATCATAATAGAAATAAATATCAAATAAGCAAATATTACAATGTATAAGGGAGTACTAGTAAACTTTTCACCATCTGTTTTATCTTTAACAATTATAATTATAATAGTAGTTAATACAAATGATATTATACTTGCAATTAAACAAACTGTATAATTATCTTTTTCATTAATTGTCGTTGTAAATTTTGTAAACATATTTATACTTGTTACAGTATCAGGAATATAAATACTATTTAGTGATGGAGTTATATCAAAGTTAACAGTTGTTACTTCCATACCATTAACAGTTGTTGGAATAATTATGTTACTATCATTACCTGTGTATTTTACTATTTCAATCTTATCATTTTTAACATTATATTCAAATGGAAATTCAATATAATTAAAATCAACATTATCTGAATCATTTAATATATTAACATTTAGTTCATTATTATTTTTAAGTTCTTCACAATATTTGCCTTTATAACAATTAATAGTAATATTTTTAAAATTCTCTACTGGTAAATAGTTTATGTTATCTGAAATATATATATTTTTAACTTTATCATTTTTAAATGAATCACTTATTGATACTATTTTAGTGCCTTCATAATCATATGGAATAACTAATGTTTCACTTATTCCTTTATATTCAGTTATTTCTAATGTATCATTAACTTTGTTATATGAAAAGTTTTCTATATTTTTTATATATTTATCTTTTTCACTATCAGCTATTTTTTCATAGCTAACTCCATTAACTCCACTAGCATCAACATATCCAGTAACGTAATCATTATTACTATATTTAAATTTTAAATTATATGATGGCTTTGTTTTAGTAAGTGAGAATATCAAAGCAAGTGTTATTACAAATGAAATTGCTATAAAAATTATTTTTTTCTTCATATTACTCACCTACTTTCTTACCACAATATGGACAAAATGCTGCATCATTTGGTAACTTTTTACCACAACTACTACACACACTACCAGTCATATTATTACCACATTTAATACAAAATTTAGTACCATTAGCATTTTCATATCCACAATTACTGCATACTGTTGAATTATCATTTTTAGTAAAAGCACCAACTACATTTTTATTAACTGTATCACTTACTTTTGATGAAACACTACTCATAACACCAAGTCCTACGCCCATATTAGTAAATTGACCAACTGCATTATTAGAAGCCATTTTATCAAGAACATTATATTGTCTTTCATCTTGATAACTATATCCTTCAGTTTCTCTTTTATGAGCTTTAGCTTCACTATCAATCTTTGTACTCTTAGCTTTAGTTTCTTCATCAATTAATGTTACTTTTTGTCTTAATTGAGCTTCTGCTACTGCGACACTTTGTTTAAAATATAATTCTTTAAATTCAAGATATTGTTTATCATCTTCAGGTTTCATAACAGTAGTTACAAAGAATTTTTCAAGTTCAATACCAAACTCTTCAAAATCACTAGCAAGTAAATTTTTAAGTTCTTCACTAAATTCATTTAAATGACTATCAATTTCAAATATACTTATTTCATTTTTATTAATAATTTTAGCAATATAAGATTTAACTTTAACAAGTATAAATGAACTAAAGAATTCATCAATATTTTCCCCGTCAAAATTATCTTTAATACCAACTAATTTTAATAATAGTTTTCTTGAATCAACTACTTTAAATCTCATTTCCCCACAAGCGCCTATTTGTATAGGAAACTTATATGTAGGTTCTAAAAACTCTATTTTACTACTAGTACCCCATCTTGATGATTTAATAGATTTATCTATAAAGTATACTTCACAATGAAATGGACTTTTACCACCAGTAGGTAAATTAATTAAATTTCTAAGTAGTGGTATGTTATTTGTTTCAAGGGTATATCTTCCTGAACCAAATAAATCTAATGCCTTTCCATCCTTATAAAGTATAGCTTCCTGTGATTCATGTACAATTAGTTGACTACTTGTATTAAAATCAGTTTTAGGATACTTCCATACAATATTTTCATCATCTTTCTCTTTCTTTATTATTTCAAATAAAGCCATAATATTCACCTTTCCTTTTCTATATTATTCTTTCTCTAATACTTCAACATAATCTTTATTATCAAATTTACCACATATCCAGCCATTAACTTCAAAACTTGTTTCTATATTATACCATATTTCACATAATCCAGTTGAACCCCATAATCCATTTGAACCCTTTCTACTATCAAGAACATCATATATTTCATCTTTTCTAACAGTTCCTTTTTCATAACTATAAACATCATTAGATTCTCTTATGTTAATATGATCAACGATTACCTTAATTTGATTTTTTAATGTATCTCTATCATTTGATTGAGTGGGAAGTGGTGAAGTATTTATAATAACACTAATTATTCCTATTATAATTGGTAATATGTAGAAGAATATATTTAATATTTTTTTATCTTTTGGTATATAGTTTTCAGTAAACTCTTTATTGTTTTTTATTATTTCTTCTTTTTCTTCTTTAGTAACAACAAGTGGTACTTCTTTAATTCCCCAAGAAGGCTTCATAAATAATAGTGCAATATTAAGTAAGATTATAATATATGTAACAAATATAGCTGCATAACCAAAGCTATGAAGTTTTAAAATAAATAATAATTCTAAAAATACATTAACTATATACATATATTTAGATATTTTATTTGATTTTCTACTAGCAAATCCTAGAAAAAATGCAATTGCAGTAATTATACTAACTAATAATTGATATGAAAAAAAATTTTTACCTAAACCATAAGTTCCCCCAAGATAATCATAATAACAATATCCACCAGCTAAAACAAGCATACATACAGCCATCATAGCAGATAACACAAATGTAATTACGATATATGAAATTGAACATTTATCTCTTTTTTCTAAAACATCATATCTTTTAGATAATTCTTCTTGTTTTTCTCTTTCTTCTTCAAGCATCATTTGTTTGAATTTCTGATACATATCACTATCTATATCAGTAGATTTCTTATTAATGATTTTTCCTACTGCTGTAATTAAATCTTGCATAGAACCAACTTTATCTATACATAGTGCTTGTAACATTGAAAACTCTTCTGGTAATTCATAAGCATCCATCTTACTATAAACTGGAATCAATACTTTTTTCTTTTTATTTTTTATTAAGTCTAAATATCTACTCCACTCATTTTTAACCCATACTGAATTTAAATTGTCAGCATTAGTACCTACTACTAACATAACTTTTGAACTATTAAGTGCTGAAAAGATATATGGTTCATATTCTTCACCAAGTTTATCAGCAAGAGTAATTCTAGCAAAGAAAACTTTATAATTTAAATCAGTTAACTTATTATATATATCTTGAGCAATAACACTATCAGGAGTTCTATCACCATTTATATCTCCTTCTTTATAACAAATAAAGATATCATAATCTTCTTCGTTATTAGAAATTTCAAGTGCTTTCTTTTGAATATTACTAATTGTTTTTGCTTCTTCTTTATATATATTTAATGCTTCTCCATAAGCTTTACTAATTATTATTTTATAATCAGGATCAGTTAAAACAGATTCATATTTTGTTCTATGACAAGTAATCATTTTCTTTTTAGTTTTAGGATCATCTACATATTCAACACCATATCTACAAAGTATTAGTCCCCAATGAGCTTCTAATTGATTTTCATCTATTTCAAGTATAGTTTCATATACACCATATGCTTTATCAAATTCATTTGATAGTCTTAAATTATTAGCTCTATTATATAAATTTAAAAGTTTTTCATTATCAACACTTGGTAGAGTCATAGTACTTTTACAATATAAACATTTACCTATATTACTACCTTCAACTACTTCTATATCTCCACCACACATCTTACATTTAAAGACCATTGTTACTGCCTCCATACTAAACATATTTTACCATAGATACATTTATACTTCAATTATAACTAAATGAAATTTTACTATTTATGTTGATTTTTTCTTTCTTCTAATATTGTATCCATAAGTTCTGTAAAACCATAGAACATATCTTCAGCTATCCACATTAAATCTACTTTTTGATAATCTATACACTCATACATAAAATCACTTATATCGTCAGTACTATATTTAAAACCTAACTTATAAACATTTTTATAATTTACATACTGATAATACTGTTCAATTAAATCAATTAAATATTTTTGAGCTTCTTCCTTAATACCTTTATCTTCACACATATTCACAATAGTACTTAATGAACATATCGTTTTTTGAAATAAACTTCTTATTTTCATATTTAATCACCTAACTACTAAATAACATAAATGATTAACAAAGTAAATAGAATTTAATAATATAATATTTTTACAATAAAAAGCAAGTCAGACGCATCCAACTTGCTCAGGTAGGATCCGAAAATACACTACCGCCATTCACAATTATAATATATCATATTTATATAAATTATTCAATTATTTTATTAATACCATACACTTTTACAAATTTCAAATATTAATTAAAATGCTTTATTTAAATTTAAGTATTCTTTATCATTAAATGGAAAATTCATCTTAACATAATTATTATTATAATCTTGAAACAATTTATTAATTTTTGATAATTCTTCTCCATTTTTATTTTCAATAAAACCACCTATATAAAAATAACCAACATTATATATATAATAAGGTTCTCCATATTCAAATGAAAGATTATCGCAATCATTAAAATAATGAATCTTTCTAATATAATACTTAACAAGTATTTTCTTATCATTAAGTAGTTCTAAATCTTTAACATTATCTATTTTAATATATTTAACACATTCATTTTCTAAATATTTAACATATATAAAGTGATATAAATATACATCATCTTTATCATTTTTAAATATATCTTCATATTCATTTTTATTAATTAAAAAATAATTTTTATCTTTAAGAATCATAAATATATCACCAATACTTTCTATAACTATTAAATAGCTTAATAAACAGCAAAATAAATTAAATATACAATAAAATATTTTTTTATTGCGATAATAAATCTTCTTCTAATCTCTTTTCTATGTCTTCAATACTTGGAAGAGTATTTTCTAAAAATTCAGGTATTTCCGACAAAATTTTATATTCACTTACACCAATAGGTTTATTAATATCTTTTAATGCTAATTCAGCAGTCACTCTTTTTTTATCTTTGCAAAGTAATATTCCAAAAGTAGGATTATCATTTTTATCTTTAATATATTTATCAACTGCACTCAAATAGAAATTAAGTTTACCTGCATATTCTGGCTTAAATTCAGTTGTCTTTAGTTCTATTACAACATAACTTTTTACTTTCAAATTATAGAACAACAAATCAATATAATAATCTTCATTTTCTATTTCCAAATGATATTGTCTGCCAACAAATGCGAAACCATTTCCTAATTCTAACAATAACTTAGTTATATTAGCAGTTAGTTCTCTTTCAATATCTAATTCTTTTAAATCTTTATCAGCAGTTATAAAGTCAAATATATATGGATTTTTTAATAATTCTTTTAAATGTTCATTATTTGGAGATGGTAATGTTTCATCAAAATTAGTAATTTTATTTTCTAATAACGCCTGTCTTTCATATAATTTGCTTGCAATTTGATGAATTATAATAGGTCTAGACCAACCATTTTGAATAGACTCCTTAATATACCATTTTCTTTGTACTTTATCTTTTACTTGATCCATTATAGTTGTTATAGAAGACCAAGGCAATTTTGCAACATCATGTTGCAAAAATTCATCATTATCAAATTCTGATGCAAACTTTTGCATATATCTCAAATTTCTTGCAGACATACCTTTTAATGTGGGAAATTCAATTTTTAGATCCCTTGCTAATGCGTCAATAAAAGATGAACCCCATTTATTATTCTTAATCAACTTTAAACCTATATTATAATACATTAAAATCAAATCTTTATTAGCATTTTCTACTATTTTATTTCTAGTAACAATTAAAGTTTTCTTAATACTATTTAATACTTCAAAATATTTGTCATTATTTTCTAACATATATTTCCCCCTTTTAATTTTTCTTTAATAATATGGTTTTTATCATACAATATTAATTTTCAAATATCAATAGAACTTTACAAAAAATTTAATTATTTTTTTATAATGAGAGAAGAACTTTCCTATAAGAAAAAAAGAAAACGCATTAAGCATTTTCTTCATTATCATTTATTGCTTCTACTGTTTCTTCATTTTTATCATCTGTTAAGAATTTTTCTTCTAAAACTTCAGCAGCATCATCATCTAATAATTCGTTTTTAAGAATTACTTCAATGTTATTGTATTCTTTAGCACCAGTTCCAGCAGGAATTAGTTTACCAAGAATAACGTTTTCTTTAAGTCCGTGTAACATATCACATTTACCACGAGTTGCAGCATCAGTTAAGATTCTTGTAGTTTCTTGGAATGAAGCAGCAGATAAGAATGAATCAGTTTCAAGAGATGCCTTAGTAATACCAAGCATAACTGGTTTTCCAGTTGCTGGAACTCCACCTGCTAAAATAACAGGTTTATTTATTTCAGCAAATTCTCTTAATGGAACTGCAAGTCCTTCGATAAGGTTAGTATCTCCTGGATCAATAACTTTAATCTTAGTAATCATTCTTCTAACAACAGTTTCAACATGTTTATCAGAAACATCAACACCTTGACTCTTATAAACTTTTTGAATTTCTTTTAAGATATATCCTTGAACAGTTGTTGGATCAGTAACAGCAAGTAATTCTTTTGGTGAAATACTTCCTTCTGTTAATGGATCTCCAGCATTTACCATATCACCTTTTTCAACTCTTAATTTAGCGTTGTATTGAGTAACATGTTCACGAGTTTCAACATCATTTGTAATATATATCTTAAATCTATTATTTTTATCATCAGTAATCTTAGTAATCTTACCATTAATTTCAGCAATTGTTGCTTTTGCTTTTGGTATACGAGCTTCAAATAGCTCTTCAACTCTTGGAAGACCTTGAGTAATATCAGCAGCAGATGCAACACCACCTGTGTGGAATGTACGCATTGTTAATTGTGTACCTGGTTCACCGATTGATTGAGCAGCCATAATACCAGCAGCTTCACCAACTTCAACAACATTTCCAGTTGCAAGGTTAAGACCATAACATTTTTGACAAATACCATTTGGACATTTACAAGTAAGAACACTTCTAATTTCCATTTTAGTAATTCCAGCTTTTTCAATCTTGTCAGCTATTCTTTCAGTGATTAAAGCACCTTTATCAATAAGTACTTCCTTAGTTTCAGGATGTAATACTTTTTGATTAGAATATCTACCAACGATTCTATCTCTAAAGCTTTCAATAACGCTTCCACTCTTTTCATCAGTGAATGCTTCAACTTCAATACCTTGAATAGTTCCACAATCTTCTTCTTTAACAATGATATCTTGTACTACATCAACTAAACGTCTTGTTAAGTATCCAGCATCTGCTGTCTTAAGTGCTGTATCAGCTGTACCTTTTCTAGATCCGTGTGTTGATAAGAAGAATTCTTGAACGTCTAATCCTTCACGGAATGAAGCAAGAATTGGAATTTCTACTTGACCACCATCTGGTTTAGCCATAATACCACGCATACCAGCAAGTTGACCTAATTGGTTAGCAGAACCTCTAGCACCTGAATTAATAATCATTGAAAGTGGATTTTCTACATCTTGTTTTAATATATCACCAAGTTTACCTTGTACATTAGTAGTAGCATCAGTCCATAATTTAATAACTTTATTATGTCTTTCTTCATCAGTTATAAGACCACGTTTAAATTGTTTATTAATCTTTTCAATAGTAGCGTTAGTTTCCTCTATAATTGTTTCTTTTTCATGGTTAACTGGAATATCAGAAAGTGAAATAGTTATACCAGACTTAGTACTATATTTAAATCCTATATCTTTTAATTTATCTAAGAATATAGAAGTTTCAGTTGTTTTATATCTCTTAAATATTTGAGCAATTATTTTTCCTAAATCCTTTTTAATTAAGGCAGGAACACATGGCATTTTAGCTACTTCTTCAGGTAAGTTTTTACCTTTTTCAATAAAGAATTTATCTGGAGTCATAACTTCAATGTTTTCTTTACTTCCTTCTTCAACATAAGGATAAGTATCTGGGAATATTTCATTAAATAAAATTTTACCAGCAGTTGTTACTAAATATTTATCTTTTTGTGACTCAGTCCATACTTTATGTTTGAATTCTTTAGTTGGAATACAAATTCTTGTATGAAGTGTAATTTCACGTCTTTCATAAGCCATTAATGCTTCATTAGGATCTTTATATGCTTTACCTTCATTTGGTTCACCAGGTAATTCTAATGTTAAATAATAGTTACCAAGAACCATATCTTGTGATGGAGTAACGATTGGTTTTCCATCTTTAGGGTCAAGTATATTATTAGCACCTAGCATTAATAATCTTGCTTCAGCTTGAGCTTCTTCACTAATTGGAATATGGATAGCCATTTGATCACCATCAAAGTCTGCATTAAATCCGCTACAAACAAGTGGGTGTAATCTAAGAGCTTTTCCACCAACAAGTACAGGTTCAAAAGCTTGAATTGAAAGTCTATGTAATGTAGGAGCACGGTTTAATAATACTGGATGTTCTCTTATAACATCTTCAACTACATCCCATACTCTTTCATCTTGAACATCAATAATCTTTTTAGCAGCTTTAATATTATGCGCAATACCTCTTTCAACAAGTTGTTGCATTACATATGGTTTGAATAATTCAAGAGCCATATCTTTTGGTACACCACATTGATACATTTTAAGACTAGGACCAACTACGATAACTGAACGACCACTATAGTCAACACGTTTACCAAGTAAGTTTTGTCTAAATCTACCTTGTTTACCTTTTAACATAGAAGATAATGATTTAAGTGGTCTATTACCTACACCTGAAACACTTCTTCCACGTCTTCCATTATCTATTAATGCATCTACTGCTTCTTGAAGCATACGTTTTTCATTTTGAACAATGATAGTTGGTGCCTCAAGTTCTAATAATTTTTTAAGACGATTATTTCTATTAATAATTCTTCTATATAAATCATTTAAGTCAGAAGTAGCAAATCTACCACCTGGAAGTTGAATCATTGGTCTTAGATCTGGTGGAATAACTGGAAGTACATCTAGTATCATCCATTCAGGTCTATTACCACTTTCAAGGAAAGAATTTAGACAGTCAAGTCTCTTAACTAATCTAATTTTCTTTTGTCCTTGTGCTTTTTCAACATCTTTCTTTAATTGTTCTACTTCTTTTTCTAGGTCAACTTCAGCAAGTAATTCTTTAATTGCTTCAGCACCCATACCTACTTTGAATCCATCACCATATTTTTCATAATATGCTCTGTATTCTTTATCACTTAATGTTTGCTTTTTAGCAAGAGGAGCAATTCCTGGATCAAGAACTATATAACTTACAAAGTATAATACCTCTTCTAGTTCTCTTGGACTTATATCAAGAACAAGTCCCATCTTAGGAGGAGTTCCTTTTGCATACCAAATGTGGCTAACAGGACAAGCTAGTTCAATATGTCCCATTCTTTCTCTACGTACTTTAGAACGTGTTACTTCTACACCACATCTATCACAAATAACATTTTTATATCTTAATCTTTTATATTTTTTACAACTACATTCAAAGTCTTTTGTTGGACCAAATATCTTTTCACAGAAAAGTCCATCTCTTTCAGGGTTTAAAGTTCTGTAGTTAATAGTTTCTGGTTTCTTAACTTCACCATAAGACCATTCTCTTATTTTTTCAGGAGAAGCTATACTAATACGAATTCCATCAAAATCGTTAACTTCCATCATTATTCTTCACCCCTTTCATAAGCATCATCTTGAAAGTCATCAAGACCATACTCTTCTTCATATTCTAAATCTTCATCAGTTGGTTCAACGTCGTCGAATTCTTCATCATCTTCGTCTTTCACATCTTCATAATCAGATTCAGGAATATCTTCTTCTTCGTGTTTTCCTATTTCTTCAATTGAAACAGGAGCATCATCTTTATCTTCTTCACTTTCTAAATCTTTTATTTCTTTTAAAGAACCATCTTTACTTACTATTTGAATATCAAGTCCTAAAGCTTGGAATTCTTTAATTAATACTCTAAATGATTCTGGAACACCTGGTTCTGGAATTGGTTTACCTTTAACAAGTGCTTCATATACTCTAACTCTTCCAACTACATCATCTGATTTAATTGTAAGAACTTCTTGTAAGATATGAGCAGCACCATATGCATATAATGCCCAAACTTCCATTTCTCCAAATCTTTGACCACCAAATTGAGCTTTTCCACCAAGTGGTTGTTGTGTAACCATACTATATGGTCCTGTTGCTCTTGCATGAATCTTGTCATCAACCATATGTACAAGTCTTATCATATACATGACACCAACTGATACTCTCTTATCAAATTTTTCACCAGTTTTACCATCATATAACCAAGTCTTATAGTCAGGATCAAGTCCAGCTTCAGCTACTTCTTCTTGAATATCTTTTTCAGTAGCACTATCAAATATTGGAGTTGCATAATGTACACCTAGTTTCTTACCAGCCATACCTAAGTGTAATTCTAGTATTTGCCCTAAGTTCATACGAGAAGGAACACCTAGTGGGTTTAAGATAACATCAACTGGAGTACCATCTGGTAAATATGGCATATCTTCTGATGGAAGAATTAATGAACAAACACCTTTGTTTCCGTGACGTCCAGCCATTTTATCTCCAACTTGAATCTTTCTTTTCTTAACAATATATACACGAACTACTTTTGAAACACCAGCAGGTAATTCATCAGAATTTTCTTTAGTAAATATTTGAACATCATGTACAATACCAGCACATCCATGACTAACACGAAGTGATGTATCTCTTACTTCACGAGTCTTTTCACCAAATATTGCATGTAATAATTTTTCTTCACTTGATAATTCTTGCATTCCTTTTGGAGTAACTTTACCAACAAGAATATCATTTTCTTTAACTTCAGTACCAATTCTTACGATACCATTTTCATCTAAATTCTTACGAGCATCTTCACTAATATTTGGAATATCTCTTGTGAATTCTTCAGGTCCTAGTTTAGTATCACGACATTCTATTTCTTTCATTTCAATATGAACAGATGTAAGAACATCATCACGAACTATTCTTTCATTTAGAATAACAGCATCTTCATAGTTATAACCATTGTAAGTCATGAATGCTACAACTAAGTTTTTACCAAGTCCAATCTCTCCCATATCAGTAGAAGGTCCATCAGCGATTATTTCACCTTTATGAACTTGTTCACCTTTATGAACAATTGGTCTTTGATTATAACATGTTTCATTGTTACTTCTTTGATAACTAATAAGTTCATAAGTATGCTTTTCAGTAGCACCTTTTACTATAATCTTTTTAGCATCAACATATTCAACTACACCATCAATATCACATACTACAGAACATCCAGAATCTCTAGCAATAGCTGCTTCAACTCCAGTTCCTACAATAGGAGCTTCTGTAATCATTAATGGTACAGCTTGTCTTTGCATGTTTGCACCCATTAGTGTTCTGTTAGCATCATCATGTTCCATAAATGGAATCATACTTGTTGTAACAGATACTATTTGTGATGGTGAAACATCTATATAATTAACTTTTTCTTTAGCAACTATCATATTATCACGATTAAATCTTACAGGAACAGTTGCATCAGTAATATATCCATCTTTATCAACATCAATTGTTGCTTGACTGATATAATAATCTTCTTCTTCATCAGCAGTCATGTAAACTATTTCATCAGTAACTTTACAATCAACTACTTTTCTATATGGAGTCATTATAAATCCATATTCATTAATTTTAGCATAACTTGCTAATGATGTAATAAGTCCAATGTTTTGACCTTCTGGAGTTTCTATTGGACAAATTCTACCATAGTGTGATGGATTAACATCACGAACTTCCATACCAGCTCTATCTCTTGATAAACCACCTGGACCTAAAGCACTAAGTCTACGTTTATCATTAAGTTCTGATAATGGGTTAATTTGTTCCATGAACTTAGAAAGTTGACTACTACCAAAGAATTCTTTTAAAGCAGCAGTTATTGGTCTTATATTAATTAATGATTTAGGAGTAACTGCATCAATCTCTTGTGTAGACATCTTATCTCTAATTTGTCTTTCCATACGAGCAACACCAATTCTAAATTGATTTTGAATTAATTCTCCTACTTGTCTTACACGTCTATTACCTAAGTGATCTATTTCATCAAATTTACCAATACCATATAATAAACATATATAATATGATAATGAAGCATAAACATCACTTATAGTAAGTCTCTTAGTATCTATTGTTTGATCATTACCTATAACTTTAACAATCTTAGTTTCATCTTCAGGACTATATACTAGTATTTCTTGTATTTTATTATAAGTATCTAATTCTTCATTTATAGTTACTTCTTTTACACCATATCCATTTGCGAATATTGGCTTTAATTCTTCAAGTAACTCTTTAGTTATTAATGTACCTTTTTTAGCCTTAACTTCTCCATCAACAACAATATCTTGTGCTATTTTAACATTTAAAAGTCTATCAATAACATTTAATTTCTTATTGAATTTGTATCTACCAACTTTACCTAAATCATATCTAAATTTATCAAAGAATCTTACGATTAATTGATTCTTAGCTGAATCTAATGTAGCTGGTTCGCCTGGTCTTAACTTTTCATATATTTCTATTAATGCTTCATCAGTATTCTTAGTAGAATCTTTTTCTAAAGTATTAATTAAATATTCATCTTGACCAAATAAATTAAGTATCTCTTCATCACTAGATAAACCTAATGCTCTAAGTAATGTAGTAACAGGAACTTTTCTTGTTCTATCAATTCTTACATATAAAATACCTCTTGCATCAAGTTCATACTCTAACCAAGTACCTTTATTAGGTCTAACTTCACTTGAAATGATATTTCTACCACTCTTATCTACTTCATTTTTGTAGTAGCAAGATGGTCCCATTACAAGTTGTGAGTTAATAACTCTTTCTGCTCCATTAATAATAAATGATGCAGTATCAGTCATTAAAGGCATGTCACCCAAGAACACTTCTTGTTCTTTTACTTCTCCTGTTTCATTGATAAATAGTCTTGCTTTTACCTTTAAAGGAGCAGCATAAGTAACTTTTCTCTCACGACTTTCCTTAACAGAATATTTAGGCTCATCAAAATAATAATCACCAAATTCAAGTGATAATGAACCTGAAAAACTTTCTACTGGGAAAATATCTTCAAATACTTCCTTTATTCCTTCCTTTAAAAATAAGTCAAACGAATCTTTTTGAACTTCTAATAAGTTAGAAAGTTCTAGCGTAGAACGCTTTGTTGAGAAACTTCTTCTTTCTCTATGGTCACCAAATTTTACTGTTTTGTATGCCACTATTTCACCCCAATCCTAAATTTTTAAAGAACACAAATTTTAAAAATAAAACAAATGTACTGCAATACAAAATTTTACCACAACACTTTTCAATAAGTCAATAATAATTTATCAAAATTGTAAACTTTATTAACATTTCTTTGCTCTATAAATAAAATATCCTTTATCTCTATTTATAATTTCAACATTGATACTGTTTTCTTCTAGTATCTTCTTTATACTTAAAGCGCCTTGATCCTTACGAATAACATAATATAAAAGTCCGTTATCTTCTAAATGATCAAAAGCACCAATTAGTATCTCTAATAATTTTTCTTTACCTATCCTTATAGGTGGGTTAGTAATGATAATATCGTATTTACCTTCTACATTTTCATAAACGTTACTTACATATGTTTTACCTTTAAAATCTTTATATCTTTTTATGTTCATATTAGTTAGATGAACAGCTCTTGAATTAATATCAATCATTTCAACGTAACTATTTGTTACTCTACTAACCATTATACCAAGAAATCCATATCCGCATCCTACATCAAGAACGCGTTTTTCATTAATATCATTTTCTTTTAAATATGTTTCAATTAGTAATTTACTTCCATAATCAATATTATTTTTACTAAATACTCCATTATCACTATAAAATACGAAAAAAGAAGAATTATATTTGTAACTTAACTCTCTTATTTCACTTTTTAAGTTCTTATCATTTTCAAAATAATGACTCATAATTCTCCTTCTTCTATTTCTCTCTTATATACGCAAAAAAGCCTTAATCAAAAGGCCCTTTCAAAATTAAGCTAATTCTACAGTAGCGCCAGCTTCTTCTAATTTAGCTTTTAATTCTTCAGCTTCACTAGCAGGAATTCCTTCTTTAACATTTCCACCAGCATCAGCGATATCTTTAGCTTCTTTAAGTCCTAATCCAGTAGCTTCTCTAATTACTTTAATTACTTGTAATTTTTGAGCTCCAGCACTCTTAAGAACTACATTCTTAACACCTGTATCTGCTTCTTCTTCTACAGCAGCAGGAGCAGCAGCAACAGCAACAGCACTTGGATCAACACCAAATTCTTCTTTCATCATATCAACTAATTCTTTAACTTCAAGAATAGTTTTTTCTTTTAAAGCTTCAATAATATCTTTGTTTTCAATCTTTGCCATATTAATTATTTCCTCCCTCTTCTAACTTTTCAGCATATAGATTTAATCCAATACTTAAATTTCTTACATGTTCAATTAAGCCACCAGCAAACATTGTAAGTAATCCTTCCATACTTGGAATAGTAGCATAATCACTAATAATCTTAGTATCAGCTAGTTCGTTATCAATATATCCAACTCTAATTTCAAGTGCTGGATGTTCTTTAGCGAATTTACTAACAACCTTAATTGGTTCAATAATTGAATCAGCGAAAAGATAAGCATTAGGTCCTTCCATGTAATCATTTAAAGCAATATTCTTATTTTTAAGTGCAATATTCATAAGAGTATTTTTATAAATTTTTACATCAGAATTAACTTCTCTTAAACTTCTTCTTAACTCTGCAAATTCACTAACTGTTAATCCTTGATAATTTAATAATAAGAATGTTTTAGAATTATTAAGTTTTTCAGTTATTTCATTTACAGTAGCTTCTTTTTGTTTAAGAATCTCATTACTTGCCATATAGTCTCCTTTCATGTAATAAAAAAGTTTCCTCATGACAAGGAAACGATATAATCGTCATTATAATGTTTCCTCGGTAAGATTTATGTTTGTACTTACTGTCTTTGGTCACTTCACGAATTAGATTATACAATATAAATATTAGTTTGTAAAGTACTTTTCAAAAGAAATTTCAAAAAACATTCCTGACAGATTTACTGATAATATCAAAATTGTCAGTACAACTGTCAAGAACACACTATATAAAAAGAAATAGCATTTCTACTATTTCTTATTGATTATTACTTTAATCTTTGTAGTTCTTGATGAATAACTTAATCTTACATCATCTCCAGTAACCATAACAGGAACTTCATATTCGCCTTCTGCTAAGTCACTTAAATCAACATAAGCTTTAATATTCTCACTACTTAATTTATCAAGTAAAGTTTTAACTCCTTTAACAACTACATTAACTTTAGTATCACTTTGGCTAGAAGCAAGTGCTCTATATTTTTCAGTATCTAAATTTTCAAATGTAAGTGGAATATCTTTAAATTCTTTAGATGTTTCTTTTTCCATTACAACTTTAATTGTAATATTTGTATTAGACATACTTCTTACACCATTAGGTTTTTCAATTGTTTCTTGATATGTCTTATCTTTACTTAAACCATCAACATTGATTTTAACAGTTATTTCATCTATAGATTTTAATGTTTCATCATCACCATATAATGTAACTGTATTAACATTTGCCGATATTGAACCAATAGCGCTTCCACTAGCCACATCTCCAACTGGAACTACTTTAACTGGAACAACCTTACTTGGTGAAGTAACAGTAACAGTAGCAGTAACTGTACCTGGAACTATTTCTATATTAGTAATTTCAGTACCCATTTCATCATATGCTACTAATTTAACATTTTCAAGTTTATATTCACCAGGTTTATCAACATTAAGAGCATTTACATCAACTAATGCTTTAACACTAGCAACCTTTTCTAGTTTCTCCTTATATGATTTAATTATTACTGTATCTCTATCAAGTTTAACACTACTTATAACAAGTGTTTCATTAAGTTTATCTTTATTAAGTATATCAGCTGTTATAGTTCTACTTTCACTAATCTTAGAATGTATAACAAGTGTTATCTTTGATGGATCTAATTTATAATCAAGTTTAATTGGATTATTATATTTAAGTTTAACTTTATGAGTACCAGAAGTATAACCACTTAAATCAAGAGTTAACTTATGTTCATCAACAAGTTGTTCTGCTAAATATAAACCACTCTTTTTACCCATTAAAACTATATCAGCAGTTTCAGGTATTCCCTCAACAACATATTCTTCTTCATTATAATCAGCAGTTATAGGTATTTTAGTAAGTACTACACTTTCACTACCTGTTAAATTAACAACACCATTATCAACTGCAAAGAATATTATAAATGCAAAAAATAATGATAAATATATTAATGTATTAGGATTATTTAAGAATTTCTCAAACCCTCCATTTTTACTACTTAATTTATCTCCTATGAAATAGAAGAATTTAGAAAGTGGAACAATTATTATAACATCAAGAATCTTATATAAGAATTTAAATATCTTACCAAAGAATCTACCTATACTAGTTAGTAGTTTTTTCATCTTTATCACTCTCACTTTCTGCTTCAGTATCAGCTTCATAGAATGTTTCTTTCTTAGGTTGTAATTCTTCTAATAATAATATTTTAGCATCATCTAATGATAAATTATAATTTAATGTACCACCAACTGCTATAGAAATTCTACCAGTTTCTTCACTTACTACTATTGCTATTGCATCAGTACTTTCACTTATACCAAGAGCTGCTCTATGCCTAGTACCAAGTCTTTTAGATATTGATGGATTCATACTAGTTGGAAATACACTTCCAGCACAAGTAATTTTATCTCCTTGTATAATAACTCCACCATCATGAAGAGGATTATTTGGGAAGAATATTGATATTAATAATTCACTACTAATATCAGCATACAACTTATTAGCTGGTTCTATATATTGTGCTAAACTATAATCTCTTTCAAGTACCATTAATGCACCAATTCTATTTTTCTTAAGATATTCAACAGCATTAATAATTTCATATACAAGTTTTTCTCGTTCATCAACAGTAAGAGTTTTATGTCTACCTAGTAATTGACTTCTACCAATACTTTCAAGAACATTTCTAATTTCTGGTTGAAATATAACTATTACTGCAAGTGGGCCCCAAGAAATAACATATTCTAAAATTATACCTACAGTATTTAAATGTATCTTATCACTTACAAATTTAAGTACTGCAATAATTATTATACCTTTTAATATTAATGTTAGTTTAAAATTATTTCTAGCGTACTTAAATAACTTATATATTATTAACCATAAAATTAATAAATCAAGTATTTTAGTCGCATATGTAAATATAGTATCTAACATTCACTTCACCTCTATTCATAAAAATATTATACACTATTTATTATTCTTTTTCTATATGATTAATACTCCTTTACAAAAAAAATAATTAGCATACACTAATTATTAAACGTAATACCGAATATAAAATTATAAAATCTTATTAATACTTTACGATATTTATTAAACATTTTACTTCTTCTTAAATACCTATCATATGTATTTAACTCTGTATAATAGTAATCATACATATTATAGTTATTAGAACTATCAAGAACAACATAACTTATATGATGACTTTTAAGTCTTTTCATAAGTTTCTCTAAATATTTGAATTTAAGTATTACTACATCTTCCCTACCTATTACATGAGTAACATATTCTACAATATGAGCATCATCATCATACACTCTTAAACTATTACCATATAATATTATCAACAATGAACCACTATGTACTTCCTTTAAACACCTTAAAGTATCTTCCATATTTATCCTTTCCACTGCTTTATTTATTATTAACTCAATAATACAAAATTTAATATCTCGCCTAAAGGCAGGTACTTCATAACCACTGTATTTGTTTCAGTTCTTATTGACTACCACGCTTTCACATGGAGTAGTCACTCTATAGCATTCGCTATACCTTATTATTTTTTATTCAGATTTTTAATTTTTTCTACAAATTCTGTTTCATTCCAGTTTACACATTAACCCAATCGAAATGCTGGAGCGACTCCGATTGTACTAGGAGGAGCGATGCTAGTATCATCGGAACTGCCATTGTCGGCAACACAAAAGAAAAAGTAAGTATAATCAGAACCAGCCGTACGAAGCCACCACGAAACTGCACTACTTTCGCTTTTCTTTATTGCTCCACTATAATTGCTAGTTGTTACTCCTATATTTGTATAATAATCTAATGTTCTTGTTAAATCTTTTGCTGTATCATTACTATTAGACCAATCTGTATATATTTCCTTTGATGCTAATAAATATAATTTATCAGTTGAAGTAAAATTTTCTTCTCCACTTGTAGCTCCATGACTTGATACTACTGTTGTATCTATTATTGTATTTCTTAGTTCACTTGGTAATGCATTATATATATCATTATTTACAAATGTTCTCATTAATGTTGCTGGCCAGCCTCCTACATTTGTTACAATATCATTCATTTTATATATTGCTATTATATCAGCAAATTCAAGTACAAATCCACATGCTGTTTGTGAAAATCCTTCTGTATCACACTCATTTGGCGTTGATGTATTTGCTATTCTTAAAGTATGTGTTCCATATGTTCCTAAATATATTTTTCTTGTATCACCAACACTATATTGACTAATTTTATTCGCTTTTACATTTGCTACTATTTCTGACCATGTATCATACTCAAATGTAGAATTATATAACATAACATCATCAGTTATAGTTGAAGTACTTGTATATTCTGTTCCATTACCACCTGTTTTAGTGAAATATTGTCTTGTACTTGGTAAACTTCCTAATACTGAACCTGAACTAACCTTTCTTGTTTCAAGAACAGTCTTATTATCAGTATTCATAAAAGTTACAACATAACTTATCTTATTTGAACTATCAAATTTACAACTAGTTGATTCTTTTGTATCACTTCCATTTACTGATACATATGCATTTATTGATGTGCCAAGTAAACTTGCTAAATTTATTGTAGGATCTTCTACATATCTTAACCATATATAAAGTGTGTATGTAATACTTTTATTAGTTTCTATAAAGTCACTATCATATATTAATAATTTATTATCAGCTATATCTTTAAATGATCCTTCACTTACGTTACCTGTACTAGATACTACTTTATAAACTAAATATTCACTCTTTAATTGTTCTGAAATACTATTAAAGTTAAGATATAGTTTCATACATCCATTAAGAGTACTATTACTACTACTAATAGTAAATTCCTTTTTAAAAGCTTCTATTTCATAATTACTACTTCTAATAGGAGCCATATTACTTATATTAACAGTTGTATCAGTAACACTTAATTTTAAATTACCAGTAACTACTTTTGCATCATTAATTGTTCCATTTGTTATGATATTAGGACCTACAAAAGCAAGAGTTGCTGTTAAGATAGCACCTATTATCATACATATTCCAATTATTATATATTTTCTATCTATTTTCATATGTTCACCTACTCTATGAAAATTATATAATAAAACAAAATAAAAAGCAATTGCTTGCTTATTTACTTTCAACTAATAATTTAATTGCTGTTTTCTCTTTACCATCTATTATTACATCATAGAAAGCAGGAGTACAAATTAAATTAAGACCCAGTGGTGCGACAAATCCTCTAGCAATAGATATAGCTTTTATAGCCTGATTAACAGCTCCAGCACCTACTGTCTGTATTTCTACTTCATGTACTCCTTCTCTAAAAGAATTAGCTATACTACCAGCTACCTTTTGAGAAATACTTTTACTTGATACTTTAATTATATCCATGTTTTTCACCTCAATAATGTATATGTAACTATTGTATAAAAAATGAATTTATTTTGCATTGTGCAAATTTCACACTTTTCATTATGCAATTTTCACAAAAACATTATGTAAATAAAAAAGACTAACTAGTCTTTCTTAACAGGTTTCTTTTTCTTAATTTCTTTAATAGTTGTTGTTTTCTTTTTAGCTTTGATAACTTTTTTATCATTTTTACTTAATGATGTTAAATACTTTTCTATTTTTGGATTTCTAGTAAGTATCATTAATAATGGTTCAAGTAAACTAACTAATCCAAATCCCATAAAGTAATAACCAAGTACCATACTAGTACCTTCTTCATGATTATATAAATCAACTATAACAATTAAACTCAACATTGTTAATAATATTGTTATTGCTAATTTAGCAAATACATTGATATCATTATTATTAATCATTTTATTAGTATGATATCCTTTATTTAATACATTAGCAATAGAATAAATTAATACAGCACTACCTACTATTAAACAACTATTAGGGAATAATTCATTAACAAGTACATATGTTCCAACTATTATATTAATAAGTCCAAAGAATAAAAATTCATAATCATTTGGTCTTCTATTTACAAAATATGCTACCAATGACATAAAAGCAAACATATAGAAAATTGGTGAAATATATTCAGTTGCTTTTAATGAATCTAGTTCTGGAAATCTTAACATTATATAACCTACCACCGCAAAGAAACAATAAAGCATAAGATCAATACCTAATAATGTTCTATCAAATTCTTTAATTACTACCTTCTTCATAACTCCTCCTATTATGATTTAATTTTATACCATTGAGGCTATATTGTCAATGAAGTTTTCACAAAAATGAATGTTTATTATTTTACATTTTGACTCGTTTTCATTTTACATTTTGGCTGAAAAAAAATAGTTCATTAAACGTGAACTATTCTTCTTTTTCATTTCTTTCTCTATAACCAAAGAAATCATATTTTTCATCAAAGAATACATAAATAATCTTTAGAAGTGCTACTACTGGTGTAGCAATAACCATACCTATTATTCCAAACATATATTCAAATATTAATAATGATAATATAATTGTTATTGGACTTAGATTCATCTTTTTACTCATTACTAGTGGTTGAAGTACATTACCATCTATAGTTTGTGTTATAAGTATAAATACAAGTGTTAAAATACCAATTAAACTACTTTGAGCAAATCCTATCGCACCAGCTACTGCTGCTCCCATATATGGTCCAATATAAGGTATTAAATTAGTAACAACACATATAAATGCAACTAATACTGGAGCATTTAATCCTATTATTGAAAAACCTATTACAGATACAACAAATAATAATAATGATAACCATAATGTTCCACTTACAAATGAATATAATGAATCATCTAATTTTTCAAGTAAATATTTAACTTCTCTTCTACTCTTTTTTGGAAATAATTTAATGAAACTATCAGTAAACTTATCAAAGTCAAATAATATATAGAAACCAAGTATTAAACTAAGTGCTATCTTACCTACACCACTCGCTATTGCACTAACAATATTAACTGCATATTCAGGTAAACTAGTTTGTATATTAGATGCAAATGTTTCTATTTTTAAGAAGAAAGATTTCTTTATAGTATCTAAATTTTCTAAACTTAAATTAGATAATTTAACAAATATGTTATTAATCCATTCTTTCGCATCACTTGCTATTTTAGGTATTGATGAAACAAGATCTGTTATTTGTTCACCAAGTGAAGGTAATGTTAATGCAAACATCAAATATATTATTACGAGTAATATAACATAAGTAATAATAACACTAAGTAATTTATTAACACCTTTTTCTTTTAACTTATTAACAAGTGGATGAAGTAACCAAGCAATTAACCATCCTATAAATAATGGTGATATTATTGAAAGTATCTTACCTATAAAATTAAATATTTTCCACTCTTTTAATATTAAACCAAGTACATATACAAGTAATATAATAAAAAGTATATAAAGAATATTTAAAACTCTATTACCAGTTCTAACAAGTTCATTTACTTTTTCATTATTAACTTTTTTATTTTCATCACGTCTAAATCTTTCTATCATTTGATCACTCCTTATATATTAAATTATATAACAAAGATTATGAAAAAAATAGTCCTAAAAGACTATTTCAAATCATTTATTTTTTTACTGGCTTTCTTTATAAATTTATCTATATCTCTTTCATATGTTTTATAGATAAACATTATTCCCATACCACCAGCCATATACATCATTTTTTCAAATGTTTTAATAATATCACTCTCCTTGATATTATTATTAACTTATTTTTTATTATTATACACTTTTAAATATGTATTTCTATTTGTTGAATATGTTGTTTCTATTGACTTATTAAATGAATCTAAACTACCTAGTATAACAAGTGATTTCTTTGCTCTTGTTACTGCTGTATATATTAGTTTATTGTAAAACATTCTATTAAAGCTATGAGCAAGTATTATAACAACATTATCATATTCACTACCTTGTGATTTATGAATACTTATCGCATATGCTAGATTAAATTTATCATATTCTCCACTTCTATATGTAACAGTATTTCCCATATAATTTATTTCAACTACTGTTTTACCATCTTCAGTATAAATATTTTCTATATAACCTATATCACCATTAAATACATTATTATCTACATCATTTACAAGTTGTATTACTTTATCATTTATTCTATAGTATTTATCTCCTATTTTATATTTCTCATTTTTACTATTGAATATGTTTGCCATTAGTTCATTTAATGCATCTATTCCATTTAATCCTTTATACATAGGAGCTAGTACTTGAAAGTTTTCTATATTGATTCTTCTTTCAATAGTTTTTTCACACATAGCTGTTAGATATGTTTTTATATTAGTATCACTACTTTCTATAAATTTAAAATCACTATAATCATTACTGATTGAATCAAAATGTTTATAATCTTTTATATCATTTGCAAGGTCTATTATATAACTTCCATCTTTAACTCTATATATTGTTTCTAATTTAGTTTTACATACTTTATCAAATGCAAGTAAATCATTAAGTAAATCTCCTGGACCTATTGATGGTAATTGATTTTTATCTCCAACTAGTATAAGTTTAACATCATTTCTAAGTCCACGAAGCAAACTTGTAAATAAGAATATGTCTATCATACTTGCTTCATCAACTATAACAATCTTTTCACTACTTTTGTTATATTCATCTACTGAAAAAGCACCTGTTTCTTTATTCCATTTTAAATATTTATGTATTGTTGATGCTTGAGCACCTACACTTTCAGCAATTCTTTTACTAGCTCTACCAGTTGGTGCAAGTAAAGCTATATCATTATAATTAAGTTTAGTTAAATCTTTAAGAATATCAACAACTGCTTTAATTATAGTAGTTTTACCAGTACCAGGACCACCTGTTATAATATAAAAATTATTCTTTATCGCACCCTTAATCGCATTCTTTTGTTCATCATTAAATATAATATTATTCCTTTTCTCATAAGCATTTATTAATTTGTTAATCTTTTCATCTTTATATGTTTCTTTAATTTTATTTATATTAAATATTGTTTTAATGATTTCATTTTCAGTATCATAGAAATTTCTTAAACCAACCATATCATCTATAATAACTATCTTTTTCATATCAAGTAATTTATGTAAATAACTTAAATATGAAGAACTAGTAAATTCACCTATGAAACATCTTTTTAATTTTATAAATAATTCTTCACAATTTATTAATGTATCTCCACTTTCATAACACATTACTTCTATATTATGAGTTATAAGTGCCATAATTCTATTTTCATTCATCTCATTATGATTCATAAGAAATATTCTATCAAGTTTATCAAATGGTACTTCTTCTATTAACATATATATATTATTTTCAAGTATATCAAATAATGTTTTACCATATGTATTAGTAAGTTCTATTGCTTCTTTTATAGTAAATCCATATTCATTTAATTTAATAATTAGTTCTTGATTTAGTTCATTTTCCATTATTTTATCATGCATACGTCTTGCTTTAGTAATAGTCATACCACTAACAGTAGCCACACTTGGATAATCATTTTTAATCGTATCTATTGTACTAAGACCAAATTTATCAACTATTCTTTTGGCAGTCTTTTCACCTATACCAGGAAACATACCACTACTTAAATATAATACTAAACTATCTTTATCACTAGGTGGCTTCACTTCATAACTTTCTACATTATATTGAATTCCATATTTAGGATGATTAACGAGATAACCATAAAACACATAATCAACATCACTATTTATTTCATTAAATGAACCAGTAAATCCTATATTCTTATTTATATATGATTCTAACTCCTTATCATTAGTTTCTCTCACTCTAAAAATTCCAACCTTATATGGACCACTATTACTTTGATATATAATTTTACTAATATTTCCTGATATAAAATTTCCCATAAAAATATAATAACACAAAGAGACTAAATAATAAATATACTCTTTTTATATTCCTTCTAATATTATTATAAGAGAAAACTTTTAAAAACACTTCTTTTTTATAAAAAAAGTCAATAATTATATAAACTACTGACTATTTCTTTTTACTTATTTTATAGTTATTAAATACATATAATACTATTCCAAATAATGATAAGATGATACCTATATTTTTAAAAGGACTATTATATGTAATCTTTATATTATGACTACCTTTATCTAATTTAAATCCTAAAGC
This sequence comes from uncultured Bacilli bacterium, assembly GCA_934102215.1. Lineage (GTDB taxonomy): Bacteria > Bacillota_I > Bacilli_A > RF39 > UBA660 > CAG-1000. Next base: position 35,820 of record CAKOSH010000002.1, on the reverse strand, counting down.
AAATGTATTAACTATTTCAGTATCTATCTTTTTACCATCAACATACACTGTATATCCTTTATCATAAGGTAAACTTGTTACAAAGTAACCATTTTTATATGTATTAACTGATGCATATATATTATCACTATCAATTTTATCAATATTTACTTTAGAAACTTTATTATTTACATTTTTTATATCATCATAAGACATATAATAAAGTTTTAAATTATCAATATGATATTCTCCTTTTAAAAAATTTACTGTTACTTCACTTAGATTACTATTAGATATCACATATGTAAAAGTATCATTATCATTATAATATTTCCATTCACTACATGTTTTTTTATTAATATTACCATTAATTGATATTGCCAAATCTCCTATATCACATGATTGACTATTAGATAAATTGAAACTTATAAATAATATTTTGTCTTTAGCAACATCTGGAACATTTATTATCATTTTACTATTCTTTTTACTAGAATAAACTATATTATTACTTATTCTTATATTTGGATCTATATATTTAATATTACTTCTATCAAATGGTATCTCTTTTATATTAGTATTATAGTATTTATTATTACCATTATCAGTAACTGTATTATTAAGTAATACTTCATTATTATAAGGAAAACTAAGTTTATCATAACTATTCTTATTAAATGTATTATAACTTACATACATAAATGGAAGTACATCTGTATTTTCATAAAGTCCTGTATTACCTATTCTTTTTATTTCTTTATAACCAAATGTATTAATATTATTACCTACTAAATACCTATTATTCATAAACATTAAAAACATTATATTATTTACTGGACTAAGTATCAATCTATTTCTATGTTGCATTTCTCTATTAAAGATATCAAATACAAATTTATTATAAATTGAACTACTAGTACTACTATAAACATAATTTTGATATAAATTAGTATTACCAAATATATTATTAACATTCATACCATAGTTTTTAAAAATAGCTATTCTATCTATTGTATCTATATCTTTAACTAATTCTTGTATTTTATCATTATCTTTTACAGTACTACTTTTAACAAATGTATCTTGTTTATTACAAATAACACTATAAGTAGTTAAAAGCATTATCAATATAACCATAAATGTTTTCTTAAGATTAAATTTAATTAATAATAAATATATAAGTAATAATGAAATAATATAATCAAGATAAAAATAATTACTATATGAACTTTTACCTATGAATATTAAAAGTAACAAAACTACACTATATATAAATAACTTACAAGTATCTACTTTCTTTAAAAATATATTATCAAACATAACTGCTATTGCGTAAGAATATAATGGTAACATTGGTATTAATACTTTAGAATCAATATACATTGCTCCATTAAGTAAATATGTTATTATTGGAAAAACTATCAATGATGATAAGATATAAAATAAATATTTATTTTCTATTTTCTTATTCATCATAAGTATTATAAGTGATATAAGAGACACAGATGTAAGACCTATTCCATATGAATTATATAATAAGAATTTAACATTTATTTTAGGAATTAATACATCACCTAGTGTTACTAAATCAATATTAGACATTCTTCCTGTTAATATAACGTATGCTGTTGGAATTAATAATATTGATGACATAAGTATTCCAATAATAATTGGATATAAGAATCTAAATCCATCTTTAAAGAAATTCTTTATTGTTATCTTTTTATTTATTGAAATATATTTGTATATTCCATATATCACTACACATATTATAGAACCAACACTATAGTAATAGCTACATAATATAATTAACAAGATACTAACACTTAATAATTTTTTATTATCATTTTTAAAGTATTTATCAACACCAATAAGTGCTAGTATTAAAAATGGCATATAAGATATAAACATAATATGTCTATGTGAATGAAATAATAATGGACTTGCTGTTGCAAAAGCAATACTTCCAAGAAGTGAAGTATCTTCTTTAAATTTACTTCTTAAAAAGTAATAGAAAAGTATTACACTAGAATATACAACTATTATTGATGATATTTGTATATATGTTTTCATACTGATAAATGGTAAAAGATAACTTATTAGTATGATTGGACTTAAAAAACCATAATAACCATAATTATATATATTAACTCCACTTCCAATATTTAATGCAAGATCTGGAAATAAATCAAAATTCTTATAAAATAAACTTCTAAAATACTCTGGTATTATAGAATGCTGATTATTCCAATCAAGTTCTGATCCATATAAATATCCACCATGAATGCAAAATATTATAACAATTGTTATCACACTTAAAAGTATTATTATATTTATTAAATCCTTTTTATTCGTTTTTCTATTTCTCATACTTTTCTCTCCAGGAAACATTATATCACGTGCAAACCATAATAACAAATATTATCATATAGAAAAGTTATTCCACTGTACTGGAATAACTTATATATGTATCTATACATCTTATTAAAAATCATCATTCATTAAAAAATCAAAAATATTTATTTGTTTAATACCATCACATGAATAATCTTTTTTAGTTAAAGTAATTATATATTTTTCATTACTATCTATTTCTTTAAAAGCACTAAATTCTCTATTTCTTGTTTCTTCATTAGATAAATCATAACAAACTTGAATATATTTAAACTTACCTGTTTTTGAAGCAATAAAGTCAATTTCACCTTTTCTTGTTTTACCAACAAATACCTGATAATCTTTACCAATTAAATCATTATAAACAATATTTTCTAAAGCAACTGAATAATTAATCTCTGTATTATTTATTTTAACTTGTTTAATACCTAAGTCATTAGCATAATATTTGTTTAATGTCTTTAAAATACTTTTACCATGAACATCATGTCTATAAACTTTATTTAATATAAAAGTTGAAGAAAGTGCTTCTAAATAACTATACAATGTGTCATTAGCAATTTCGTGATGTTCTTTCTTTAAGTAATCAATAACATTATCTCTTGAAAATTCTCTAGATTCAGTATCTAATAGGTATTGAAATACTTTATTAAAAGAAGTAATATCTTTTATACCTAATCTTTCAACAACATCTTTTAATATTATTGAATCATAAACACTAGTTAAATAATTTATTTTATCTTCGTCTCTATCAAACAGAAATCTTTGTGGAAGTCCTCCCCAATGAAAAATGTCATATAACAGTTTTTCATAATCTTTTTCTTTTGTATTTGTATATTCAACAATTTCTTTAAAAGATAATGGATTTATTCTAAAATTAACATATCTTCCAGATAAATCTGTTGATAATTCAGCGAATGTCATTCTACTATTAGAACCAGTAATAAAAATACTATAATTATCAGTTATTCTAAGTGAATTAATTCCTTTTTCAAAGTCTTCTACCTTTTGAACTTCGTCTAATAAAACGTAATATTTATCGTCATTGACTCTTAATGATTCAATATAATTATACAAATCTTTAGCATTTTTTATAAAATCATACTTTAAAGATTCAAAAGTTATATATATTATATTTTCTTCATTAACACCTGATTTAATTAATTCATCTTTTATTTGTTTTAATATTACTGATTTTCCACATCTTCTCATACCATACATAATTTTTATTAAAGATTCAGTATGATAAAATGCCCTAATTTTAGATAAATATTTTTCTCTTATTAACATTCGTAATCACCAAGTACATTATACAATAATATTTATATTTTGTAAAGTTATTCCAGCGTACTGGAATAACTTTTTTATAATAACTAATTAAAAAACCACTTGTTATTACACAAAATGGTCCTAATTTTAAATATTATTTGTCTTTTTTAATATGTTTGTTGTTAACATTTTTAATTTATCAAATATATACATGCTACATATGAATAATACTACAAATACAAGTATTGTGTCTTTGCGAACTAATCCTATGTTGAAAAAACTATTTTGGAATATTGCACAATATGAGAATGCTAAAGTTAAGAATATCATTAAAGCACCTCTTAAGTAATTATATGGCTTACAAATATTATTTAAGAATATAAATCCAGTAGTAGCAGTTAAGAATACTGTAAGCGTACTGCAAAGTTCTGGTGATAAATTAAAGTTTATTTCAAATAGATTAATAATTATTACATTAAATACAACTGTTATAGCACTAGGAATACTCTTTAAGAATACTTTAAGTAGGAAGTTACCTTTTACAAGTTCAGTATTAGGTTCAAGTGCTAGTACAAATGACGGAATACCTATTGTAAACATTGTAATTAATGTTAAATGTATTGGTATAAAGAAATATTCAGTACTCATAAATATGCATACAAGTATTAATAATATTGTAAATATAGTTTTACTTAAAAGTAATGATGAACTTCTTTCAATATTATTTATACTACGTCTACCTTCTTTTAATATAAGAGGTAAATTATCTATTTTAGAATCAAGTAGCACAAATTGACTAACATTTTTAGCAGCTTCACTACCATTAGCCATTGCTATACTACAATCTGCTTCTTTTAATGCAAGACAGTCATTAACTCCATCTCCAGTCATTGCGACAAAATGATTATCATTTTTAAGAGCTTGAATTATCTTTTTCTTTTGATCTGGCTTAACTCTACCAAGTACATTATGGTTTTTTATTATTTCAGGTATTTCTTCATCACTAATCTTTGACATATCAATACTTTTAATATTTTGTATACCCGCTCTTTCAGCAATTTTTGATACAGTTATTGGATTATCTCCACTTATTATTTTTATATCAACACCTTGTTCTCTAAAGTAATCAAGTGTTACATTAGCATTTTCTTTTATCTTATCTTGAATTAGTACAAATCCAAGAGGAATAATTTTATCTATATTATTAAGCTCACTACCACTAGCAAGTAATAAAACTCTATAATCATTTTGATACTTATCAATATCGAAATTCTCTTTTGATAGATTCTCTGGACTTCCTAAAAAATAAGTTCCTTCATTAAATTTAACACCACTATATTTTCTAATACTTGAAAATGATAAAGTATCAACAACAGTATAATTATTCATTTTTTCTAAAAAACTTTCAATGGATTTAAATGTTGGAGACGGATCATCTAAAGCACTAATATAATTACTTAATATTGTTTTTATATCATCTATATTATTATCTTTATATGGAATTATATCTTTAACTTCCATTGTTCCTTCAGTAATAGTACCAGTTTTATCTAAACAAATAACATCTACTCTTGCTAAATTCTCTATTGAATATAAATCTTGAACAAGTACATTATATTTACGAAGTCTAAGGACACTTACTGCCATTGCTGAACTTGTTAGAAGTACAAGACCTTCTGGTATCATGCCTATTAATGCACTAACTGTACTCATTATTGAACTAGGAATATTATGATTTGTAATACCAAGTTGATTTATAAAAAATATTATACCTACTGGTATTAATGCTATACTCAATATTTTAAGCATCTTTTCAAATGAATTATATATAACAGAGTTAGTTTTCTTTACATATTTAGTTTCACTACTTATTTTAGAAATATAGTTATCTTTTCCAATATGTTTTACTTTTACATACGCATTTCCACTTACTATAAATGAACCACTTATAAGTTCATCTCCTACTTTTTTAGTAAGTACTTTTGCTTCACCTGTCATAAATGATTCATTAACTTCAACAGTACCTTCAAGTATTACTGAATCTGTTACTACTTGATTACCTATTCCATAAAGACATACATCATCAAGAACAAGTTCTTCTCTTGATATTTCTACTATATTACCATCTCTTAATGTTTTTATCTTAGTATCAGCTATTACATTAAGTTTATCAATTGTCTTTTTAGCTAGTATTTCTTCTGCAATACTTATTATTGTATTTGTAAATATTACTCCTACAAATAGACAGTTTTTTAATGCATATAATATTCTTCCTGATACTATTCCACTTATAATAACAAGTGTACCTAAAAATACATTAAGAAAGTTAAAGTAAGTAAATACATTAGATTTAACTATTTCTTTTATAGTTTTTGTTTTAGGTTCGTCTACATAATTAACTAAATTTTTAGCAATTCTATCATTTACTTCACTAGAAGTAAGCCCTTTAATATTTCCTTTTTCCATAATACACCTACTACTTTAGATTATACTAGTTTTACAATCATTTGTCTATGAACATAGAGTTTACATGTAAATATAAAAGAATAGTTTTTACACTATTCAAAATAATTAAGCATCATTGCTTTCTTAACTTCTTTTAATGTTTCTCCTGCTTTCTTTCTTGCTTTCATTGTTCCTTCTTTAAGTACATTTAATACATATTCAGGATTACGTTCTAATTCTTCTCTTCTTTCTCTTATAGGTTTAAGTTCTTCTTGTAATATATCATTTAAGAATCTCTTAATTTTCATATCACCAAGACCACCTTTTCTATAATGTTCTTTTAATTCATCAAGATTTTTATATTCAGGTAAATATTTACTAAATGAATCTTCTTTACAAAATACATCTAAATATGTAAATACAGTATTACCTTCTACTTTTCCTGGATCTTCAACTTTAATATGATTTGGGTCAGTATACATACTAAATACTTTTCTTTTTATTTCTTCTGGACTATCTTTTAAATAAATACAATTATCTAAACTTTTACTCATTTTAGCATTACCATCTGTACCTACAAGTCTTCTTTCATTTTCAGTATTTGGTATTTTAGCATTAGGTTCAACAAGAACATCTGTGTTATATATTGTATTAAATTTTCTTACTATTTCACGTGCTTGTTCAACCATTGGAAGTTGATCTTCACCTACTGGTACTATATTTGCTTTAAAAGCAGTAATATCAGCACTTTGACTAACTGGATAAGTAAAGAATCCAACTGGAATGCTTTCATCAAACCCTCTTACTTTAATTTCTTCTTTAACTGTTGGATTTCTATGAAGTCTTGATACTGTTACTAAATTCATATAATAAAATGTAAGTTCAGTAAGTTCTGGTACTTCTGATTGAATAAATAATGTAATTTTATTTGGATCAAGTCCACATGCTAAATTATCCATTGCTACTTCAAGAACGTTTTCACGTACCTTTTTAGGATTATCAAAGTTATCTGTTAATGCTTGAGCATCAGCTGCAAAAACATACATTTCATCATAATTTCCTTCATTTTGTATTAAAACTCTGTTTCTAAGAGAACCAACATAATGTCCAATATGAAGTGGTCCTGTTGGTCTATCTCCTGTTAAAATAATATTTTTCATAATCTTCTCTCCTTCAAAATAAAAAGTCCTATCCAACTACTGGATAAGACTAATAATCTTATTTATGCCACCATTATAGTGAATACTTATACTATCATATAAGGTCTTTTATTAACGGATAGACACATCCGTGCTAGCCTACTATTAATTCGGTAGCCTCTTGTTAGTCCATTCATTAATCATCAATTACAATTTTCCATCAACCAATTGCTTTCTATAAATTTCATAATTAACTACTTCTCTAACTCATTGATTTACAAAAACATTATATGAAAAATGAATATTAAATGTCAATACTTTTTATAAAATATGTTTATTTATAAAAAGTTAAATAAATATAGTAAAACTTAAAAATTAATTTTTATGTCTATTATATCAACGATAGTTTTAACAATATTAGAATATATAACAGATAATTTAATTGAATTAGTATTTCATACATTATTTTGGGATTATAGTAATTTCAAATTCAATATAGATAAATATATTAAAAAAATACCAAATACAATGACATATATAATTTCATTTATATTCATTATAGATTTAGTATTATCAATTATTAGAATTTCTTCTTTAAAATAGTGTTCTCTTCTAAATTTAATAGACTACATATTCTAGAAACATTTTTAAGTGGTACGTATACTACATCATAAGTCCATTTATAAATTTCTTTTTCTATATCAACTTCTGTTTCTTTAAAATCAGTTATAAACATATTAAAGTATCTTCCATTGTCATTCATTCTTTCATATAATGAACTTCTTATTCCAATGTCTTCTATTTCTTCAATATCGCATAAACTCTTTAATATGCTTTTTTCTCTATCAGTTGTTTCAATATATACCATAATATCCCCTTTCAAAGTAAAATATATTATACTTCAAAAAATATAAAATGCAAATTTCGTACAAAATGTACGTTTTTTATTATCGTTTTTCGTACAAAATGTACGTTTTTTAAAAATAAAATCATGTAAATTACTACATGATTACTACTAAGTACTATAAATATGGCGTCCCCGATTGGAATCGAACCAACGACCTATCGCTTAGGAGGCGATCGCTCTATCCTACTGAGCTACGAGGACACAACAACATTATAACACAAAAATAAAAGATTATTACAAATTATGGTAATAATCTTATCATAAATACAAATGCTGTATATCTAACATCATATCTAAAGAATTCATAAAAACTAACTAGTTTATCACAAATACTAACTATTTTAGATTCTTTAAATTTAGGTTTCTTTCTAGTAATTGGATACATATGTGATAATATAATATCTTCTTCTAGATCATTAACATCAAAATATTTAAGTGAATTATTAAGTGCTTCTACTGGATGTTTATTAAGAAATTGTTTATATCTATAATCATTCTTACTTACATCATCTGTAGTAAAGAAATCATGCATTAAAGCACCTCTAGTACATGATATATAATCAAGTCCTAATCTTTTAGATATTGCAAAACTCATTTTAGCAACTCTATTTATATGATTAAGTCTATTATCTCCATGATGTACTATTGTTTTTAATTCTCTAAATTTATTTACACTATAAAATTCACTATATATATCGTAATATATTTTCTTATTCTCATTCATAATAATTCTATCTTATATCCATTTTGGAATATAAAGATTTCTTGTAAATCCCTCCATATACTTATTGTATTGCTTAATTATTTCACTAGCAAGAACTCCTAAAACATCTTTAGTACTTTTAGGAAGTCTTAAAGCCATTAAAGATAATGTAAGCATTTTTTTGAACTCTCTATCATCAAAATATCTACATACTGCCTTATTTAATTGAGTAATTAATTTTAAATCTTCTTTCTCATTAATATCTATACTAAATATAAAAGATTGATATATTTCAATTACTTTATCACTCATAGTATCAAGTTCACTAAATTCTTCATTTATGATTCTATAGTAATCAGGACAATATTTCAAAATTACTTTATTATTTAAATAACTATTATCCATACTATTTCACCACAAGCTTTATTATATCATTAAATGTAACATAAATCATCAATAATATCATTAATCCAAATCCAACTAGATTTAATATGTATTCTAATTTTTCATTTGTTTTCTTTCTACTTATCTTTTCTATTATTAAAAGTAATACTCTTCCACCATCAAAAACTGGTACAGGCACTAAATTAATTACTGCTACATTTACACTCAAATATGCTGTTAAATATAATAATGTTTCAAATCCTTGTGATTTAACTTGATCAACAACTGTATATATTCCAACTGGACCACTTAAACTTTTTAATTTAACATCTCCAGTAAATAATGAACCAAGTATTTTAATAATAGTAAGTGTATTTGAATAGAAACCTTCAAACGCATAACTAACAGCATTCATGAATCCTTTTTTATGAATAGTTCCGCCAAATCCAATACCATATTTGCGTACTTCTTCTCCATTTTCTGTATGTACTTCTGGTTTAATATTAATATCTTTAGTGCTTCCATCTTGTTTTTTTACTGTAAACACATAATTATCTTTTAACTTTTTAGCAGACGCTTCAAGTAAGAAATCTTCTAATGATTCAATATTGTTACCATTAACTTTAATAATAGTATCTCCTACTTCAAGACCAGAAGTATACGCAGCACTTTCTTCTTCAATACGAGCAATTTCAGCAGTATTAATAGGCTTACCATAAATAAGACCACTTATAAAGAATAAAAAAATCGCAAGAATACAGTTAAATATAATACCATTTAAAAGTACTAATAATCTTCTTCCAAAACATTTATTTTCAAGTACCCTATCTTTCTTAATTTTTTTATTATCAGGATCTTCTTTTTCAGCCATAGAAACAAAACCACCAACAGGTAATAACCTAAGTGAATAAGTTGTTTCACTATTTTTAGGCTTGTGTTTAAAAATTAATGGACCCATACCTATTGAAAATTCATCAACATAAACACCACTTTTTTTAGCCGCAATAAAATGTCCAAATTCATGTATTGTAATAATTATACCGAGTATAATCATCAATATAAGTAATGTTAATATAAAATTCATGTATCCTCCTAAAGATATGAAAATATTATAGAGAATAAAAGTATAGAAAATAATAAACTATCAAATCTATCTAATACTCCACCATGACCTGGCATAATTTTTCCAAAATCTTTAACATCATATTCTCTTTTAATAGCAGAGAATACTAAATCACCACATTGAGCAACTATTGATAATAATAAACTAATTAAAATTATAACAAATGTATTTCCATTAAACATAGTTAAATAGAAAACACTGCCAAAGAATGTACCAAATATAGCACCGCCAACTGCTCCTTCTATAGTTTTATTAGGTGACACACTTGGACATAATTTATGTTTACCAATCTTAGTACCAAAGAAATGAGCAAATGTATCTGTCATAATTGTAATTAACAATATATAAATTAAATAATTAATATCGATATTTCTAAATATCATTAAGAAATTAAAAGTAATACCTAAAAATATAGAAGTTCCTATCAAATATAAAGCATCATTAACATTATATTTCTTTCTATCAAAAAATATAATTGGTAACATTAACAAAAAGGCTGTTAAAGCAAGTACCTTATAATCAATATAAAATATATTAGAACTTACTACATTATTAAGAACTATCATTAAATAAGTAACTAACCCTATTAACTTAATAAGTAATGGAACTTTTCTCTCTCTTTCACGTATATTTATTATTTCATAATATCCAATTACACTTAATATAGAAACACCAACATAAAATGGATAACCACCTATAATAAGTAATGGAATACAAATAATTAATGCAATAATTGCACTTATAACTCTTCTTTTCATATCATTTTCACCATGATAATTATAACACGACAATAAAGATAGTACAAGGAGAAAATAAAAGGAAACGTTAAGCTTCCTTCTCTCTTTCACATAATTTTTCTATATCATCTTTATATATTAAAGTAGAATTCTTATATAATGAACACCATCTATCATCAAATTGTAGTTTTTGATAATCCTCACTACATTCACCATTTTCATACTTTGAAAATAATTTTGTCTTATCTTTATCAGTCTTCATACAATTAAAGTTTATAACATCATAATCATATGTCCAACTATATTCTTCACCTTTTTGTTCAAATGATGGAAATACTACAAGTTCAACACCATTTATAAGAGTAATATCTTCTCTCTTATCTTTATCTACTTTTTTATATTTAGTTTTACCATATGTAAGTGCTACATATACTTTATCTTTTAAATCACTTTCACTACTAATATCTTCTATCATTTCACTTGTATAAATTCCTTGAGATATTAATAATTCAAGATCATGTTTTGATATAACTATTCCCATAGAATTCTTATAATATCCATTTTCATATGTATATTTTTTAGGACATATAGCATCTTTATCACTATAATTACCTATAGATAATGTTTTATTATTTTTACAATACCAAACTTTATATAGTATTGCTTTGTACACTGTTGTTTCATCATTTAGTTCTTCTTTTATTGCAATTTTAGGAAAAGTATTCTTAGTCTTTACAAGAAAATAATCTATATAAACAACACCACTAAAAACTACTAATAAAACAATAATTATAATAAATATTTTCTTTAATGACTTCACACTTATACTCCTATTCTTTTAATGTAGCGTACATTACAGCTTTAATAGTGTGCATTCTATTTTCTGCTTCATCAAATACTTTTGATTGTTTGCTTAAAAATACATCATCTGTTACTTCCATTGCTGTAAGTCCAAATTTTTCATTTATATCTTTACCTATTGTTGTATTTAAATCATGGAATGATGGTAAACAATGTAAGAATATAGCATTTGGATTCGCAATATTCATTGTTTCTTTATTAACTTGATATTTTTGTAATAAATCTATTCTTGATTTCCATATTTCATCTGGTTCTCCCATAGATACCCATACATCTGTATAAAGTACATCTGCATTTTTTACTCCTTCTTCTACTGAATCAGTAAGTGTAATTGTACATCCATTCTTATTAGCAATTTCAGTACATGTATTAACAAGTTCCATGTCTGGCCATAAATCTTTAGGTCCACATGCTACAAAATTAACTCCCATTTTAGCACTCATTACCATTAAACTTCTAGCACAATTATTTCTAGTGTCTCCCATGAATACAAATTTAAGTCCTTTTAAATGACCAAAATGTTCTTCCATAGTCATAAAGTCAGCAAGTGCTTGTGTTGGATGGAATAAATCAGTAAGTCCATTCCATACAGGTACTCCTGAATACTTTGCTAAATCATCAACTGATTCTTGTTTAAATCCTCTAAATTCAATACCATCATAAATTCTACCAAGTACTTTCGCAGTATCAGCAACGCTTTCCTTTTTACCAAGTTGACTACCAGTTGGATCTAAATAAGTTGTATGCATACCTAAATCATAAGCAGCAACTTCAAATGAACATCTAGTTCTTGTAGAAGTCTTTTCAAATATTAAAGCAACGTTTTTGCCTTTTAAATATTCATGTGCTTCATGATTATGTTTCTTTTCCTTGAAATTCTTTGCTAAATCAAGTAAATAACGTATTTCCTCCTCTGTAAAATCTAATAATTTTAAAAAACTTTTCTTTCTTAAATCTACCATATATATTTATATTTCTCCTTTCAATCTTATATACTTTCTACAACAATTATAACTAGAACATTAAAAAAAGTAAACATTTTTAAAAAATATTTACCTATTTTCCTAGAAATTCACGTACTACTGGATTCTTACTATTAATTATTTCATCAGGAGTACCATATTCTAAAATACTTCCATCTTTTAAAAATAATACTTTATCAGCAAATGATTTTATTAAATCCATTTCATGTGATACTACTACTATAGTTGTTGTTTTAGAAAGTTCATTTAATAATGAAATAAAATCATTAATAGTTGCTGGATCAAGTGCTGATGTCGGTTCATCAAATAATATTACTTCAGGTTTAGTCGCAAGCGTTCTTGCTATTGCTACTCTTTGTTTTTCTCCTCCGCTTAATTTTGAAGGATATGAATCTATCTTATTTATAATATTTACTTCAGAAAGCAATCTTTTAACTAAATCATCTATTTCCCTGTCACTTCCCATTTTAAGTAATCTTGGCGCAAGTGATACATTTTCTCTTACAGTTAAATGTGGAAACAAATTATAATTTTGAAATACCATACCAACTTTACTCTTTAAAGTAACATCATCAATATTACTGATTTTAACACCATTTAGAAATATATTCCCTGAATTAACTTTATTAAGCCCATTTAAACATCTTATAAGTGTTGTTTTTCCACATCCAGATGGACCAATTATTAATAATTTTTCATTATCATTTATATCAAAACTTATATTTCTAAATACATATTTATTATTATATTTTTTACTTATTTTTTTTATACTAATCATTTACATTCAACTTCCTTTCCATTTTCTTAAGAAGTTTACTAATAACACTTGTAAGAAATAAATATATTAAAGCAACAAGTACAAGTGGAAAGAAATAATCATATGTTCTTGATGCAATAATATCTGATGCTTTTGTTAAATCTTCTATTCCAATATATCCAGCAATCGCAGTTTCTTTAATTAATGTTACAAATTCATTTCCCATGGATGGTAAGCTTACTTTAATTGCTTGTGGAATAATTATATATTTAAGCACTTGTCTAAAATTAAGTCCAAGTGAAAGTCCTGCTTCTACTTGTCCATCATCAATACTATCAAATCCACTTCTAAGAATTTCAGCAACATAAGCAGAAGAATTAATACCAAATGCTATAATTCCAACGATAACAGAATCAATATTTGATGTTTTAAATATAACATAATACATAATCATAAGTTGTAAAACACTGGGTGTACCTCTTATGATATTTACATATATATCAAATATTTTACTAAGTAATTTAAATTTACCTCTTTCTTTATTAGTATACTTTACAATAGAAATGATACTTCCAAGTAATATACCAACTATTACTGCCCCTATTGCTATTAGTATTGTATTTTTAAGACCCTCTAATATTAACTTATATCTTTCATCAAATATAACTGTCTTATAAAAATCATCATAAATTCCATTTAATAATTCACTCATAACTTCTAATTAGAAGAATGATTAATAATATATTCTTCTATTTTACCCTCTTTCATTAATCTTTCTAAAACACTATTAATTTTATTTAATAATTCTGTATTACCTTTTTTAACAGCAATCGCATATTTATCAGTAAACAATGTTACATTTAATATTTCAAGTTCAGAATTTGATTTAACTAGTTCTATTGCTGGTAATTTATCCATTACAATACAATCTGATTTACCAGTTTTAACATCTTCAGCGGCCGCTAAAAATTTCTTTTGTCTAAATAATTTTACATTATTAAATTTATCAGTTAAATATGTATCAGCAACAGTACCAAGTTGTACAGATATAATTTTATTTTCTAAATCATTTATACTTTTAATCTTATCATAACCTTTTCTTACAACTACAACTTGCTCACTAGTTGCGTATTCAATAGAAAAGTCAACACTCTTTTTTCTTTCTTCATCTATACTCATACCAGCAGCTGCAAAATCAGCTTTACCTGAATTAAGTTCATTAATAATTGAACCAAAATCAACATCTTTTATAACAAGTTCTTTATTAAGCTCTTTTGCTATTTCACGAGCAATATCAACATCTACTCCAACCACTTCATCTCCACTTCTATATTCGTATGGAGCAAACCCTGACTCCGTAACCATAACAATTTTACTATCATCTTTTCCACATCCAAAAAGCATAAACATAGTAATTAAACAAACAAAATACTTAAATAATCTCTTCATACATTTACTCTCCTAATATAAATTATATCAATATAATATTTCATTTACAAGAAAAATAGTTTATAATATTTATTAGGTGATGAAATGAAAAAAATATTTACAATGTTATTAATAATAATAACATTATTTGCTGAAACACTAAATATAAATGCAATTGAAAATAATTATTTTAAACTAAATGTACCTGATGGTTATACTGAAGAAATAAATGAATCAAGTCTATATAAATGGACTAAAGATAACAACTATATAACAGTAACAATAGACAATAACACTAATAGATATGATATATTAAGATATACTGAAGATGATATGAAGAAATATGAAGAATATATTGAAAATTCTATTAATGAACAACTAAAAGATTACAATATAAAAGTAGATGTTAAAAACGTTAGAAAAGAAAAAATAAATAATAGAAATTGTATAGTATATGATACAGTGTGGCCTACTAAAGAATCTACTGGTTATGATACTTATCAAAGAGGATATACTTTTACTACCGATAAATATATAATGATGATTACATATAGTTCTGATAGTGAACTTAATAATAACACTGAACTTACTGATTTAATAAATAGTTTTGAAGTTCTTGATAGTGAAATAGTTTACAATGATAAATATAGATATAGAGTTATGATAATAATCGCAGTAGTATTTGGTTTAGTAGGATTCACAATTTCAGCAATAATTAAAAAGCGTAAATGATACGCTTTTTCTTATGCAATTTTATCTTTAATTTTAGAAAGTATTAATTTTTCACTTCTTGATACTCCTGCTTGACTCATTCCCATCAAAGTAGCAGTTTCACTTTGACTATATCCTTGATAATATCTATAATCTATAATCTTTCTATCTATTTCATCCATAGATTCAAGTTCAGTATCTATAAGAATCTTATTTAGAATATTATCTCTATCATCAACTACTCCTTCATATGTAAAGTCCTCACTTACTTCATTACTCATAGTAAACATAACACTCTCTACGATACTTAATAATTCACTTTCACTTATTTCCATAAATGAAGCAATCTCACTAAAACTAGGTTCCCTTTCATACTTACTATATAATAATTCACGAACCTTAATATACTTTTTATATATAGACATATATTCTTCACTTACAACAATATTTCTATCTTTACGAATAAAATCAATTATTTCACCAAGAACATATTTATAAGCATAAGTACTAAATTTAGCATTACAATCTTCTCTATACTTTTTATATGCTTTAATTATTCCAATTGAACCAACTTGATATAAATCTTCTATATTATAATATTTACTATATTTAGATGCTATTTTATATATAAGACCTTCATTAGCTTTAATAAGTTCATACATTATATCATTCATATATTAAGAACTCCTATGACTGACTCTTCATTTTTAGAACTAAAACAATAATCAAAAACATCACTATGCTTCATAAACTTATTAATTTCATTATTAATATCACATATAGCAACTTTACCATTAAACCTATTAACAATATTAGATATTTTAATAAATGACTCAAGTCCATAATTATCTATCATAACAATATTAGATAAATTAATAGACACTTTTTTAGCAGTAAGTTCTAATATAATTGGAATTACTTTTTCTTCAAATCTACTAATATTACTTCTTATAAAATAACCTATAATTCTTATAAAAAGAACACCTTTCTTATAATCTATATCTATATCCATTCGCGTCTCCTGAATAAATATTATAATAATATTTTAAATATTTAAAGTGATTCGACAAAACTAGATTTTTTACTAACTATTTTCTTATAAAAAATAAATAACATTACTGATATAATAACAAAAGATATAAATAATAAAATAAAACTATATCCAATAAAATCACCTGTTTTAGGATTTTCTTCTTCTCTTTCTTCAATTATTTCTATTGAACAAAAATTCTTTATACAGTAATCCATATTCTTAACAATATTACCTTTTGAATCAACTATAACATAGTCATTAAGTAAGTAACTATAAAATTCTTTTTTAGTACTTTCATCTTTAGTATAATCACTATCATATTCACTATAGTATTCTTTAGTATATTCGCGAGTCATCTTATAAGTTCTATAAAGCATATCTCTATATTTATAAATAGGTATATTTTGAACTAATTTACTTTTTAAATTAGAAGAATCCACTACAAGAACATCATTATCTAAATTAAAATCATTATAAAAAACATCATAAATATAAGACTTAAAAGCAATATAAACACTACTATTATTATCATAATAAAGTCTAATAACAATATCATCTATATCATATTTATCATTTAATTTAATATCTATATTTGTGCTAATATTTTTATATACATCATAATCATTATCATTTAAGAACTTATATTCTTCATTTATATCATAATTATATTTTTCATCACTAATATATATTTCCAATTCATATACATTAGTATCATTAAACTTTATACTTATAGAATCTATATCATTCTTTTTAAATGTATAATTTTTATTTTCAATATGAATAACTCTACTTATAAATGCTTCTGGTCTTATAATAGTTTCTTCACTTTCCTTATAAACTATATCATTATAATCAATTATTTTATCTTTAACTAATTCTTTCATAATGAATTCTTCATCAGTTATAACATCCCTATACCATAGATATCTATCCTCCTTTCTTATGAGTAAAGCATTAATATCTTTTGGATATTCACTACTCCATTCACTATATTTTTCAGTTACAGCACGTACATTACAAAATAAAAAAAGTGCTATTGTAAATATTAGATACTTTTTCATACCTTAACCTCCCTCTAATATTATTATTAGCGAAAAGTTTACAAAACACTTCTTTTTTTGACAATTTTTTCTATTTTTCTAAAAAGAATACACAACCATTATCTCTATACAAACATAAATCATTCTTAGATTCTCTATATCTAAATGTATATAAACTATCACGTACAACTATTAATAAGAAATCTTTTCTTTGTTCAACTTCATATCTATATGCCTGATATCTACCATTTTGTTTAATCTTTATTTCATTTGCGGATATTATAACTTCCATCTCACGACTTTTAAATTCTCCATAATAGCCAGGTTTATTAACAATTACTAAAATAATTCCAATTAGATATAATACTATCTTAACAATCAAGCTCATTTTAGTAGGCTTTTTCCATATTAAATTAGATATAGGATTCATTGTAACAATACCAGCAATAATTATAACAAAAGAACCAAATTTACTATAATTTAAACATAAAAGACCAGCAATTATTCCAAATATACCTAAACATGTATATGCTTTACCTCTACGTTCAGGAAATTTTTTAACTTCTTTAATAGAATCATAAATCCATCCAACTAAAAACAATCCTAAAGTAAATAAATATAAAAACCCCTTTCCATATTCTCTTTTAGCAAATTTATGAAGTCCAAAAATGCCACCAAGCATAGTCAAAATAATATAATCTTTTTCATTATTATTATTAACATTATTGATAGAACTATTATTATTAACATTCACATTAGTATTAATATTCCCATTAACACCACTATTAACAATTTTATCTTTGTCACTAAAACTATTTATATATTTTTCATATATTGGTTTATAGATATTAACTTCATTATCATTCGCAATACTACAATACCTATTAAAATATTCTTCATATAGTGAATTATATTTTCTATTAGTAAAATCTTCACTTAAACTCCTAAGTAATCCAAGCCATACTATAGGACTATTATATCTTTTTGATAAATCTAAATAAGTATTATAAGCACTATCATATTTCTTAAAATTTAAATAATTAAAAGCATTCCTAAATTCCTGTTCATCATAAACCAATACTACATTCTTACAATATCCACAAGTAATACTTCTAAGTGAATCATCTACTTTTAATATAGATTTACATTTAGGACAAGTAACATTAATTAACCTCATACAATCCCTCCATATGATAATATAATTATACAAAATAAATAGATTTTAGTACATATAAAAACTGCATATTTAATGCAGTCATTATAACTATTTCTTTAATAATTTAGTTATTTCTTTAATATTTCTAATAAATATAATACTATCAATAATATTAGATATAGCATATATTGATAAAATTAATCCTAAATATGTAGTAATAGCAATAGTACCAATAGTAGTAGGTTTTACTATAATTACTAGACCACATAAAATAGATATAATTGAGAAAATTAATATAGATAACCAATTCTTATAACCATATTTCTTTAATAATAAAGATATTCTAAAATCTAAAGTAGATTTAGTTACCATAACTATACCAACAAATATTGGAAATAATGTTTTCATTAATATAGGATTTAATATTAATACAACACCTATTAATATTTGAATAATACCAAGTGTTAAAAATCCTGAAAAGAAAAAACTTGATTCTTTTTCTATTATAAAATAAATACCATTAATAATTAAGACTACTGATAAAATATATGTAATAGTTTCAAAAGACATTTCTGGGAATATGATAAACATCATTCCTAAAATAAACATAAGTACTGATATTATAATAGATGAATATAAAAACTTATTCAACTTTTCTGCCATAACCTATACTCCTTTCTAATATAATTATATCATTATATGTTCATATATTCTATAATTAATGATCTTTTCTTTCATCATTTTTCCCCAAATTTTTAGAAAGTATTGCATTAGGTCTTACCCCTACTCCAACACCTACTGTTATAATCATTATTTGAATTAGAAAAGCAAATGTTAACGACGATTAACAATCACACTACTACTTTTCATGTTTGAAACAAAAATACTATCAATAACATTATATAATGCTTATAAAACCATTAACACGATTATTGAAAGTCCTGTCTTTAAAATAAGTATTATCTTTTTCATTTATTTTAAATTTACAGAAAAATGTTTATATAATGAACTAGCAATATCTTTAAATATGACTGATTATGAAGTCAAAGATTATATTTCTAAAATTGTTCAAAATAAAACTGATACTATGTAATTTCATAATATCAGTTTTTTCTATAAATTAATCATTTTTATCAGTATCTTTTTCTAATATTTTACCTGTTTTAGCATCTATCTTATATTTATATTCATATTCACGAGTTTCAAAACTAATTTCATATTCATTATCGTCAAGTTCTATTTCATAATCATAATATTCAGAAACTTTAGCATCATTTAAGACAATATTTTTAGCTTTATCTTTACTTATTAATTTAGAAGTATCTACTTTTTTATTTTTAACCTCATATTTTATAATATTACCATTTTTAGCATCAATTTCAATTTCATATTCAGCACTTTCTGTTTCAAATTCTACTTCATATATAGGAGTACCACCTTTGAATTCAAATTCTATATCATAATCATAATACTTTGAAACATTAGCTTTTTTAATAGCAATTTCTTTTATCTTATTTTTTGATAAATAAGTGTTATTACTAATATTGTTATTAGTATTATTATCAGTATCTTTGTTCTTATTCTCTATTTCACTTTCAAGTATCTTACCACTAACAGCATCTACTTCATAATCATATTCTATATTATTACAATCAAATTCAACATCATATATCATATTACCATTTTCATAATCATATTCTATCTCTAAATTAGTAACATTTTTATTTTCAACTTTAGCATGCTTAAATACTATATCTTTTACAGTATCTATACTTATATATTTAGATGTACTAGCACTTCCAATAGTACTTACTTCTTCATTTTTATTTATACTACTGTTAGCTAATATATTAAGATCATTAGTACTTAATTTAGATAAATCTTCAAATTTATATAATGAATTTTTATTTATAATGCTTTTAATTAATTTAACTTTAGATACAGAAATATTATATTTTTTTGATAGTTCATTATCATAATCATTAGTATTTGTATTAAGAGTTAAAATAGATGAGTTAACTTTTTCGTTTTGCAAATGACTATACACATCATTTGCTAGTTTATTAACATTATATTCTCCATCAACTAAACTAATCAATATTGAATTTTCATTATCATTAATATATCCATTTTTAACCATTGAACCAAATATTGCATTCATTGCGACTAAAACATCAGTACCTTTTAAATTCATATCACCTATTACTTTAATTGCATCATCATTGTTAGTATTAACACTAACTACTTTATTTTTAGAATTAATACTAAGTTCTAAACTAGGATTAACATCTATACCAATAACAGCTATATCGCTATTATTTTTGAAGAATATAATTCCTATAAATAACATAATTACACATGCAAAACCAAAACCTAAACCATAAAATAACTTCTTATTATTTTCTTTTTTCATATTTAATACAACTCCTTTATTGTTTTTTACCTTGTGAGCAACATTATCAAAAGAAGAATATATTAAATTATCAAATATATCATATAATTCACCTTTTATATTCTTATTTTTCATTAATTGCCTCCTTATATTTATTACGAACTTTTTTAATAGTTCTATTATATTTTGAGAGTACTGTTGATAACTTTAAATTTAACATTCTTCCAATTTCTAAAAAAGTAAATCCACACATAGAATTTAATATTATAATTTGTCTTTCTTCATCATTAAGTTCTTCTAATATTGTTTTTAAAAGAACTTTATCGTATGAAATATCTTTAGTTTTAAGTAAATGTTCTAATGTATCTATATTGTCATAAGTCATTCTTTTATTTTTTCTAATTTTTTCTAAAGATAAATTTCTAGTTATGGTTATAATCCAAGATAATGGCTTATTTTTAGAAGAATATAAATTTGCATGTTTATATATATTAAGATAAACATCTTGCATTACATCTTCTGCTTCAGTAATATTTTTTAAAATAGAAAATGCATATCCAAATACAATTGTTCTTGTATTATTATAGAGCATTTCTAGAGCACTCATATTACCTTTAGCAATATCTTTAATATAATTATCTAATGATATATTGTTATCTAACTTCAATATATATTGCATATTTTACTCCTCTCATTATAATAATGTTTTAAACAATAAAATTATTGCATAAAATTTAAATTTATTTTTTTATAACTATTTTTTCTTATCTTTAGGTAGATTCATCGTTATTATAATAATACCAACTAAATTACATCCAATAGATAGACCAAGTAATAGTCCACTAGTAAATTCACCAAAACTACTGGTTTCATTGCCACAAAAATATATGTATGATAAGTTTAATACGTTACCTAAAATAATTAAATATAGTCCAGTTTTCGTATTTTTTATTAATTACCTCCTTTAAATTTTTATTATTTACTTTATTATTGTTACATAATCTTCTTTTCTAGGTTTAGGTACAGGTAAATTTCCGTCAATATAACCTAGTATACAATGCCCTATTCCAACATAATTATCAGAAATGTTCCATTCCTTTAGTAATTTTTTTCCCTCTTCAGTTTCAAATTCTTCTTTTGCTCTGTGTATCCAACAAGAACCAATACCTAAACTATAAGCAGCATTCATTAGATTTCCTAAAACTAAACTTGCATCTTCAATATATGTCATTTTTGTTTTATCAGCAAGAACTACTATTACTGTTGGTGCTCCATAAAAAGGATCAACATCTCTATTCATAATTTTAGCATTTAATTTTGATAGTCTTTCTATCATTGATTTATTTTGTAATACAACCATTTTTGGAGATTGTAATCCCATACCGCTTGGTGCATATTCTCCAGCTTTTAATATAAGATTTAACTCTTCATCTTTTATTTGTTCACTTTTATATTTTCTACAACTTCTTCTTTCAATTAAATTTTTAATTGTTTCATTCATAAACTTCCTCCTTAATTTATTATTTATTAATTTTGACACTGTATTTTATCTCCTACTTAAACAAAATATGTATATGGAGAACCACCGCATGACTGACAAGTGTTTACTACAACTTTTAAATTTCCTTTTGAATCTTTTGCAAGCAAATCTATCGTTACATCATCATATTCATAACTTATATATGTTGCTTTAGTTGTAATATCACTTTCATTAATTATTATATCAGCATTATCATTTAGACTAGCCTTTATCTTTTCACCAGTTATCTCATTTTGTCTAAATGAATTTCTTTTATTTTCTACTTTTTTTCATTATTCATCTTTTCCTATAGAAGTAACTTTGTAATTTAGCTTATTTATTGTATCAATTATATCTTCATCAGGAATACTGACACTTGAATATATTGTTGCTGTTTTATCTTTTAAACTAACTTTTACTTTAGTAACATTATCTAATTCTAATAATGATTTTTCAACTTTTGCTTTACAGTGTTCACACATCATCCCTTCAATAGTAATTACTTTTTTAATTTTTTTGTTAAACATAAATTATCTCTCCTTCCATCTTTTTAATCTTAATGCATTTATAATAACAGTAAAACTTGATAATGTCATAGCAAGTCCAGCAATCATTGGATTCATTGTTATATTTATAAATTCAAATAATCCACATGAGATTGGTATCATACAAGCATTATAGAAAAATGCCCAAAATAGATTTTCTTTTATATTACCAAGTGTTTTTTTGCCTATATCAAATAAATTATATATTGAATTTAAATCATTTCTCATTAATATAACATCAGCAGAATCAGCAGCGATATCAATGGCTGAATTTAAACTAATACCTATATCAGCAAGTGATAAACTAGGTGCATCATTAATTCCATCTCCTACCATCATTACTTTAAAACCTTTATTTTTAAGTTCTTTAATTTTATTTGATTTATCTTTAGGTGATACATTCGCTATTACTTCTTTAATACCTATACTTTTAGCAATTATATCAGCTGTAATTTCATTATCACCAGTAAGCATAATTATTCTTTTATCTATATTTTTTAATTTATTTATTACATCTTTAGCATTATCTCTAATTATATCTTTTACTCCAATAAGACCAATAACTTTCTTATCTTCTATAACATAAACAATACCATTACCATCTAATGATAACTTCTTTTCTTCATGTAACATATTATTATTTATCTTATATTTATCAAATAATTTATTGTTTCCAACTAAATAAGATTTATCATTAATACTACCACTTAGTCCTATTCCTGCAATATTTTTAAAGTTATCTACATCTAAAGATTTTAAATTGTTACTCTTAGAATAATCTTTAAATGCAGTTGCTATTGGATGAGTCATCTTATTTTCTAATGATGAAACTTTTTCTATTAAATCATTATCACTATAATTAGATTTATTTATTATTTTTGATATCTTTAAGTTTCCATAAGTTAATGTTCCTGTTTTATCAAATACTATTACATCTATTTTATTTACATTTTCAAGTATTTCTGACTTTTTAACTAATATTCCATTTTTAGCACATAATCCTTCACTTACTACAATCGCAAGTGGTGTTGCAAGGCCTAAAGCACAAGGGCATGCACAAACAAGAACGGTTACAAAATAAACTATTGATTCATTAAAGCTAGCACCTAATATTAAATGTATAATTAAGGTTAATAATGCTATAAAGATAACTACTGGAACAAATATTCCACTTACTTTATCAGCAATTCTAGCAATAGGCGCTTTCGTATTAGTTGCTTCTACTACTCGCCTTACTATTTCTGATATAGTTGAATCTCTACCTATATTCTCTGCTTTATATAAAACTTCTCCATCTAAATTTATTGAACCTGCAACTACTTTATCATCTATACTTTTTTTAACTGGAATAGATTCACCACTAATAAATGATTCATCTATGTGTGCATTACCTTTAACGATAACTCCATCAACAGCAAATCTATTTCCTGGTTTAACAATCAACACGTCTCCCTTTTTAACTTCATCAATGGGCACTTCTTTTTCCTTATTATCAATAAATAATATTGCTTTATTTGGAGTAATTGTTACAAGTCCTTTTATAGCATCTTTAGTCTTTTCTTTACTAATACCATCAATATATCTACCAAACTTAATTAAATATAAAATAATACATACACTTTCAAAATATAGATTTTCTACATATTCATTATTTCCTTTTAATATCATTATCATATTAAATGTACTAAATATAAAACTAGAAACAACTCCTAAAGTAACAAGAGTATCCATATTAGGTGATTTATATTTAATATTCTTAATTCCACTTATGATAATATCTCTACCAAAATATATAAAATATAAACTAAATATAAATAGACATACTGAATAATTTACTGGATGATTCATCATATGCAAAAAAGGTATTACAGGTAAATGTATCATGTGTGACATTGAAATATATAGAACTAATAATGTAAGTATTCCATTCACAACAAAATATTTTGTTTTGTTATTTTCTCTGTCTTCGTTTTCATTATAAAGACCAAGTGATTTAAATCCTGCTTCACTTACAAATCTATTTAAATCATCTATCGTAATATTATCTTCATAACTTATACTCGCAGAAGACATAACTAAATTAACTAAAGCATCATCTATACCATCTTGTTTTAATAAGTACTTTTCTAAACTTGAAGAACAAGCACTACATGTCATACCTTCTATTTTTAAAATTATTTTTTTCATATTTATTCTTTCTTTCTACATTGTGTTTTTTGTTTATTAAGCCAGTCAATAGTATCTTCAATTGTATTTTTCATATTTCTATTTTTAAAACCTAATTCTTTTTTTGCTTTTTTATTACTAAAGTTTGAATTTGAAGATAATGTATATAATGAGTATTTTGTGAAAAGAGGTGTTTGCTTTTTTAAAGTATAATACATTTCAAATATAGGTGCTATTAACTTTGCAAGACTTATTGGTAATACTAATTTAATTCTTTTTCTTCCTGTCGCATCACAAATTAAATCAGATAGTTCTTTAATAGTTATATATTTATTAGATAAGATATAGCATTCACCATTATTATCTTTTTCACAAGCACTAATAATACCATCTACTACATCTCTAACATCAACGAAATCATATCCTCCTTTTACACAAGCAATTAGTTTACCATTTGATACTTCTTTTACTAATTCAGTTAGATGACTATTGCCAAAATCATTTGGGCCTATAATTCCTGAGGGATGAATAATACAAGCATTTAAATTTCTATTTTTTACTGCTTTCATTACATACATTGCTGCCTCTGCTTTTGTTTTTGCATATAGTCCATAAACATCATTTGGATTAAAATTATTTACTTCAGTTATTAATTCATTATTACTTTTCTCTGGAATTGCATGAACACTACTTATATAGATAAGTTTTGCTTTTGCTTCTAAAACTTTATCTATTATATTTTTAGTGCCATTAACGTTAACATCATATACAAGTTGATTATATTTAGATTTTATATACACTACTGCCGCACAATGAATCACATAAACTTTATTATTATTAATATTTTCAAAAATAGGTATCAAAGATTCTTTTTTAGTTATATCACCATAATATATCTTACATTTTAAATTTTCTAGTGATTTTATGGAATCATTTTTTAAAACAAATGCCCTAATTTCATTATTACTGTCCTTCTCTAATCTTCTTATAATATTGTTTCCTAAAAATCCATTTGCTCCTGTTATAATATAAATTTTTTTCATAATATTCACCCCACTATATTTCTTTTTTAAATTACTAATAGTTCATTATAGTTTTTTGTAATATTTTATTGTTGTTTATGATAATTTAAATTATTATAATCATAAATTATATACTTATTGCATTCTTTTATCCATATTTATAACTTTTTATAAACTATACCTTTATGTTCTATAATATTTGATTATACAAATTTAATGATTTTAATATCTAGAATTATTATTTGTGTATTTATTTTATCTGTGTTCAATCTATATATTATTTTACCATATTTATATTAAATTTACATAAATTATATTTCATTTTTTATTATCTTTTAACAATGTTATTAAATAATATAGTAAGAAAGTAATTAAATTTTTATAATAACTTTCTTATAATATAAAAAAAGAGCTAGATTAATAATCTAACTCATATTTTAATTTATTTATTTTCTTTTATAACTATATAGTCCAAATCCAGCAATTCCTATCATTGAAATAATAGATGTCATAATATAAAATACAATATTATCTCCTGTTTCAGGATTATCTACATTTGTATTTAATGATTTTTCTGTAGCAACTATTCCATAATGACTTAAATGTGATGTTTCAAATACTATGTTACCATCTTCTATAGTTGCTGGTATAGTTTCTTGTATTTGGTTATCTTTAATATAAACTACTTCATATTTTTTATAACCTTTTAAATCTTCTGGTAAAGCAATTCTTATTTTCATTTTAGTATCATTAATTTCAACTATTTGTCCATTTTCTAGTACATTAATATCAACTACATATTTAACTTTTTTATCAGCAAGTTCTTTTTTAACTTCAATTTTTTTAATATCTAATACATAATCATTATTAATTTCTTTATCAAATATGATACTTGCTTTTATTTCACCATCACTTTTAATTTCATTAACTTCATTATTTTTAATCCAAGAAGCATATAAAGTTATATTTTTATATCTTTCATAACCATTTTCTTCTCTTATTTTAGTATCTTTTTCAAATTCTTTATCTGTGTTTTCATCTATATCCCAAAATCTCCAGTAAACATAATTATAGTTTTTTCCACTGCCATCTTTTTTAGTATTCCAACCATTAAAAGTATAACCATCTCTTACTGGAATATATGGCAATAATGACATTGTTGTTCCTGAATTATTTCCACCAATGTAATCGTAACTATTAGTTTCTTTACCATCTATTTTACCGCCATTAGCATTTAGCTTTAATACAATTCCATCACCATTAAAAGTATTTTGTGTATATGTAGCAGTTATTTCTATACAATCACGATTAGCAAAATAACTAGAATCAATTGATGTTACAATTTTTCCATCTAATTCCCATCCGTTAAATGTAAATCCTTCTCTTTCAGGTATATATTTTGTTAAATCAACAGTCTTAAATTCTGTACTTTTACTTGTTAATTTTATAATACTTTCTCCATTTACTTTACCTGCGAATGGATCAAGTGTTAAATAATATGTACCCGTTCCTTGTAATGGCTTATCAGAAAATTTTGCATAAAGAGTAAGACTATCTGTGTATGACACTCCCCCTAAGTCACTACTCCACTTAAAATCAGTTATAGCTATATCATCACCAACTTTTTCACCAGTAAAACTTCCCCAATATGCAAATTCATTTTTACCATTGAAAGGTACAACATCTTTTGTTAATTCAGATAATTTAACTGTAGTTTCTCCTTCAACAACATTGAATTTTATAATTTTTTCACTTTTTCCATCAATACTTACATCTTCTTCACTACTAGTTAATATTAATGTATATTTTCCATCATCACTAATTGTTAAAGCATTAACTGAAGTTATTCCTAAAATACTAACCATTGTTATTAACATAACAAATAATATTTTTTTCAAATTCATTTCTTTTTCCTCCTAATTTTCTTTAATTTACTTATTATTAATATCTACTGTTGTAGAAATTTCTTATAAATGTATTTCTACTATTTACTATTTTTCTCTATGTTACCCTCCTTTCATTATTCCTCATATCTAACCTCATTCATACTATTAAATCCACTTAAGTAATAATCATCTGAATAATCTCTTACTCTATCTTCCATAACATCATTTATAGGTATAAGAGTTAAATCCTTTAATATTACATATTTATAGGTAAATGTTAATACTTCATCATAATATTTTGTTAACATATTAATTCTAACAGTTGTTACAACTCTTTTATTTAAGTTTTTATCAAAGTAACTCATTAACTCATAAAAACCTTTGTCAGTTTTAAGAATTCTTTCATTATATATTCTAATTACTTTTTCTCCCTCATAATTACCACTTACTTTTTCAAGAGTAGGATACTTTTCGTTTCCATAATTTTTGACATATAAAATATTATCTTTTACATAAGCATATTCAGACATAAAATCATAATCAACTTTTTTGCCAAGAAACTCTGTTGAATAGTTCCATTTAAGATAGTCACTAAGTTTATAATTTGCATTTAAATACATATCATAACTATCTCTAACTTTATTATCTGTATTATTATCATGTAAGGTATATATTGTATCATTATAATCATAAAACTTTATATCTGCTCCTGAATTTGGAGCTATATTCATAACTTTTATATTTTTATCTAAATCATATACTTTTTTATACTCTAATTCTCCATTGTCTAATTTTTGTGGATTAAATATATATATAGAATTATTATTTATGAATGAATATTTACTAAATGAAGTATCTTCATTTAAAAACTTTCCATCATTTAATTTTTTATAATCTTTATCTGGATATTTCTTTTTTAGTGCTTCTATAATAGACTGTGCTTCTGGAGGTGTATGATCTATTAACATTGGTTTATTACTTATAATAGCAATAATAACTATAATAGCTATTAATATAATAATTCCTATTATGGCATAAATTGTTTTTTTATTTTTCTTTGTCATATTAACCTACTTTTCTATATATCCGCTTGTTTTTTTTGAATACATATCGTCAGTTATAGATTTATATCTTTCTCCATCATAATCATCAGTAAATCCATTATATGCTTTATATATTTCATTAGTTTCAGTATCATATACTCTTTCATATCCAAGTGTTGCATCACTTTGTTTTTGACTCATAATATCAAAAGATGTATTTCTCTTATTCCATGAATCCATTATTCCATCACTTATCTCGTTTCCTATTGCTCTTATCTGTTGAAAATTTTTCATAACTGCATCCTGTTGTTGATTAAATCCATTTATAAACGTATCAGTAAACTCTAGTGAAGAACAAATAGTATTTAATGCATCTTGCCAATCAATAAATTCATCTTTTGGTGCAGTAATAAAGATAGCATCATATACATTTAAGTATTGTATATCTATTTTTTTACCAGAAATTATATTCTCTGATACATAATAAGAACCCACATCATATACATAAGCAGTAAATATTCCTTCTCCCTCTTTGCCATTCGCGTCTTTAAATGTTGCTCTTAACATATCTCCACCTAAACTACCTTTACCTAAATTATCAGTTACAGTAAAATCAGTTAATGTTGGAAATGTAAATTTGTTAGTATTATTTAAAGTACCCAAATCATTAAATATTTTATAAAATCCTTTCGTATCTTTAGTAGCAATTACACTAGTTTTAGCAAACATATTATTAGGATAGTATTTTTGTTGCCATCTTTTGGCGTCCTCAGATTTGTTATACCCTTCAGTTTTCATGTTTAAGAAAAACTGATAAGTAGGATTATTTGGATCATACACTTTAATAGTATAATGGATATAGTCACCAAATGTATCAACTTTCCATCCCTTTGGTTTCTTTATAGAAAACTCATTGATTGAATAATCTTCAAATTCTATTTGATTTGCTTTAGATTTGACTATTTTTACATTTTTATCTGGATTATAAAATACTCCTTTACCATTATTACCGCCTTTAGTAAGCAAAATAATTCCTCCTATAATAACAAGAACAACAATGCCAATTATAATAAAATTTTTTTTAGAAATATTTAGTTTTTCAATTTTCATAATATTATGTTACTCCTTCCTATTTATAATTATAATTTGAAATAATACAATTAACAACTATCTTACCACAAAAAACATTGTTTTTAATGGTAAGTAGTTTGTTATAACCTAAATATGTTGTATAATATTTTCAAAGGGGCGATGTATAATGAATTTTAAAGAAGTTTTAAACAAATACCTAAAAGAACTAAATTGTTCACAAAAAATGTTATCAGAATCTTCAGGTCTATCTGAAACTGTTATTAGTAGATATAAAAGTGGCGAACGAACTCCAACTAAAAATAGTGAGCAATTAACTAAATTAACCACAGCAATTTTTAATATTTCAAAAACAATGAGCAAAAAACAATATACTCTTGATAAAATAGAAAATGATTTCAATAAAGTATTACAAAATGATAACTTTGACTATACTACTTTAAGTAATAATTTGAATATTTTAATAACATCTTTAAAAATTAATATTAATGAAATGTCAAAATATATTGTTTTTGATTCTTCACATATTTCAAGAATAAGATATGGTAAAGCTAAACCATCTAATCCAATAGAGTTTTCAAACAAAATATGTACATATATATTTAATAGATATAATAGTCCTGATGACATAAATAACTTAATGACAATTATTGGATGCAAAAAAAATGACTTATCAAATAACAATTTTTATAACACACTATTTACTTGGTTAACAAGTGATTCAATACAAGTTAAAAATCAAATAAATGACTTCTTATATAATCTTGACTCATTTAATTTAAATGATTATATTAAAGCAATAAAGTTTGATGAATTGAAAGTTCCAAGTATTCCTTTTTATAAAGCAAAATCAAGACATTATTATGGAATTGAAGAAATGAAAGAAGGAGAACTTAACTTCTTTAAAGCAATAGTTTTATCTAAATCAAAAGAAGATATTTTTATGTGTAGTCATATGCCTATGGAAGATATGGCAGAAGATGTTAATTTTGGAAAAAAATGGATGTTTGCGATTGCTATGTGTTTAAAAAAAGGACATCATTTGAATATTATCCATAATTTAGATAGACCTTTTAATGAAATGATGCTAGGACTAGAAAGTTGGATACCTATTTATATGACTGGTCAAATATCACCTTATTATTTAAAAGATTCAAAAAATAGTGTATATAGCCATCTAGATTATGTTTCAGGAAATGTTGCACTAACTGGAGAATGTATTAAAGGATATCATAATAAAGGAATGTATTATTTAACTACTAACAAAAGTGAAATAAAATACTATAAAGAAAAAAGTGAACTAATCCTTAAAAAAGCTAAACCACTTATGCAAATATATAGAGAAAATAATATAAAAGAATATGAACTATTTTTAAAAAATGATGAAGAAATACCATGTGATAGAACAAGATATCTTTCATCATTACCTTTATTTACAATTTCAGATAAACTATTAAATAAAATATTAAAAAGAAATAAATTTTCAAAAATAGATATTGATAAAATAATTAAATATAAAAAAGAAGAATTAAAATATATGAATAATATTTTAAAAAGAAATAAAGTAAACGATTATATTTATATAATTGAAGAAAATGAGTTTAAAAATGATATACCTTCACTTTCACTAAATAATTTATTCATAGATAAAAAAATAAAATATACTTATAATGAATATATAGAACATTTAAGACAAACAAAAGAATGGTCAAAACAAGAAAAAAATTATGAATTAAATCATGTAAATGATAAAACATTTAAAAATATAACTATAACATTTATTAAAAATCATTATGTGATTATATCAAAAAGTTCTAATCCAACAATACATTTTGTTATTGAACATCCTAAATTAATTGAAGCTATTGAAAATTTTAGTCCTATTGTAAAAGATTAATAGAAAAATTAAAACACCTAGAATTAACTAGGTGTTCTTTTTTATCTTATAGGAAAAATAAGCAGTAGTATATACTACTTTATTTAACTTTATTAGCAAGTTTTATAACTGCTTTAGTATACTTCATAAGCTCTCTTTTGTTTTTAAATCCACAAGTCATTGCATAATAATCACTATAACTATCATCTTCTTTTATTAACTTTAACTGTAAAGATTTATCAATATTATAATTTTCTTTAGCAGATAAGTTAGATAATTTAGAATAATCTTTAACTGTTATATTATAAAGTGGATCATTACTTTTAAATTTATCATATATTTCATTTGATATTATACAATTATCAATAAGTTCCTCGTTATTCTCAAACTCTATTAATGTCTTGTTTTTTTCAGGATATACTGTTACATTTTTAACTCTATCAATGTACACTGCTTTTCCATCTTTTATTTTACCAACATAAGGTTCTTTTTGTAATAGTAAAACAATAATTAGTATAACAATTAGAAGAATACTTGAAATAATGATAATTTGTTTTTTAGATAGTTTCTTTATCTTTAATTTTGTCTTTTTCACATTACCATCCCTCATTTTTATATTAAAAAGGAGTTAGAGAAAACTCTAACTCACAGTTTAATTTGTTTGTTTTCTTCTATAAAAGATTCCAGCTCCAGCAAGTCCTACGATTGATAAGATTCCACTTATTATATAGAATCCAATATTATCTCCAGTTTGTGGATTGTCAGTAGGAACTGTTACTTTTGCTACATTGAATGTTGTAATTGCTTCTCCACCATCATTGAATACAACTTTTAAAGTATGTTCTCCAACTGATAATGTATCAACAAATTCTTTCTTTAATGTAATTATTGTACTTCCACTTTCTGCTGTATAATTTTTAGGATCAACTAATTCATTATCAACATATACTTTACCTTCATCAAATAATCTAAAGTCAGCATTTATTTTAAATTTAGCTTCATTATTTTTAGTAATTGTATATTTTTGATTAGCTCCTTCAGTTACTTCATAAACTATTTTTTCAACTACAACTTCTAAATTGATATTAGATGTTATATTTGTAAGTTTTAAAGTATCTCCAACCATATCAGCAGTTTTATCAGTTCCATCAACTAGAACTTTAACTAACTTATATCCACTATTAGCAGTTATAGTAAATTCTTTATCTTCACCATAACTTACTGCAACAGCACCATTTGGAGTAATAGTAGCACCATCTACATCTTTAACAGTTACAGTAAATGGTATTTTTTTATAACTTACAACAACTTCTTTTTCTTCATTTACTGTAAGTTCTATTTTATTACCAGTTACAGTAGTTTCTACTGTATTTACTAATACTTTATCAATCATATATCCAGTATTTGGTGTAAATGTTATTTCAACTTTAGTTCCTTCAATAACACCTATTTTACTTGGTGTAATTGTTCCATTTCCACCATCAACTGATGTTATTACATTAAACGTATTTTTAACTACAACCTCAATATCAATATCAGTTATTGTTTTATAGTTTGTAGTATCAGCTGGAGTATATGTAGCTTTATAAGTATGTGTTCCAACTGTTAATATTGTACTTGTATCATTCCAAGTAAATCCGCTAGGTAGAGTTACATCATTTAATGTTTTTCCTATTACACTAGTAAGACCAGTTGGTACTGTATAGTTTGGTGTTGCTTGAGTGATTGACCAATTTAAAACTAAATCTGTAGTTGTACTATCTTTCCACTCATAATTATTTTTATCTTTTAAGGATACTGTAATGCTATAATTTCCAACATTAGTAGCCTTAATATCGCCAGAATAATTCATCTTATTTAAATCAAAATTACTATCTTGTGGAACTATTTCATCACCAGTATATTCAAAAGTATCTTTAACTAAAGTTACTTTTTCAAGTTGTACTTTTTTAATAGTAAATGCTACACTAAATGTTCCAGTGTAATTTGCATTACTATCAGGAACTTTATATGTTACTGTATAAGTACCAGCATTTGTAGGTGCTGTAGCACTACTATAAGTTGTAGAACCAGTTCCCTCGTATAATACTTCTAAATCACTAACATTTACTGTTTCAGCACTAACACTAATTGTTCCTGTTGGCTTTTTAGGTGTTCCATCATAAGTAAATGTTTCATTATTAGAAAGTCCTGAAATATTTACATCTGTTTTATTTACAACATGAACTATAAAATCTTTTGATGTTTCTTTCCATTCAGGAGTATTATCGCCACCTTTTTCTACTGCAGTTGCTGTAACAGTCATTGTAACTGTTCCTTCTTTTACTGCTTTATATTCATCATTTATATTATCATAAGTAAGTGCATCACCAGATTTAATAGTAAAATCAATATTTCCTACATTTCCAGTTACTGATTGTTCTAAATAACCTTTTGTTATAGAGCCATTAACTTTTACATATTGATCTGCAATTGCTAAAGGTTGTTCTGCACTTGTTACTGTTAGTTTTCCAAATGTATGAGTTCCAAATGTATAATTATCAGTAATATCATCAGAACCTCTCATAACTTTAACAGTAAACTCATTATCAGATGTTCCTACATATGTTTGACTTCCAGTAAATTCTACTACTACCTCATCACCAGCTACAGTTTCACCTGTTACTGTTTTATTATTATTAGTTAGTGGATTACCATCATATGCTTTATTAGCATCTTTAGATGTTACAGCAATCTTACTATCTTTTTTGTTTACAGTTAATTTACCAGCAACTGTTACTTTATTAGAATAACAATCAGTTACATCAACATTATCTTTATTTGTTATAGTAATTTTTCCAATTGTATTATTTTCAAGAGCTGTATCTTTAACATCTCTTACTTTACCAGTAATTTCAGCAGTAACTTTATCACCATTAGGTAATGTTTTGTCAGTTATTGGACTAGCATTATTTGCCCATAAAACATCATAAGCATTATTTGTGTGTTCTGAACCATCATATGTAAATTCGCCATCGTGACTTTTTACTTTTACTTCTGTAGTAATTGGTTTAATTTCAAAATCAACACTACTTTCACTTTCAACATAGTTTACACTTGTGATTTTTACATTCACTTTATATTTACCTACTAATATAGGTAATGTATTTCCTACACTTTCATAATTTCCAGGAGTTGTTTCTTTTGAATAATAAATTTCATATTCATTACTTCCTAAAGATTCTAATCCTGTT
>CAKOSH010000001.1 GCA_934102215.1 uncultured Bacilli bacterium | reverse complement strand
TTACCACCTCTCATTAAAAAATTTTACCATAAAAAAGAGATAGTATTTTATTGCTATCTCCCCACTAGATTATCTAGAACCATTTTTCTACATCTTTTTGTTTTACCATTTCCAGTTCTTTATTTCTGGCATATCTTCTCCATATTCTTTAATGTATTCTTTATGCTCTATAAGTTTATTTTTACACCATTCATTTAATGCAGAAGATTTATCACCTAGTTTATCAAGATATTTTAATGCATCTATTACTAAATTATATCTATCTAATTTATTTTGAACTTTCATATCAAATGTTGTTGTTATTGTTCCTTCTTCTAGGTAACCATGAACATGCATATTTTGATTGTGTCTTTTATATGTAAGTTCGTGTATCAAGTTAGGATACCCATGAAATGCAAATATAATTGGTTTGTCTTTTGTAAACAAGTTATCATATTCAGCATCTTCTAATCCATGAGGGTGATTTTCATGACTTTGTAACTTCATTAAATCAACTACATTTATAAATCTTATTTTTAAGTCACTAAAGTTTTCTCTTAATATTTTAGTAGCAGCTAATGCTTCAATAGTTGGTGTTTCTCCAGCACATGCCATTACAAGGTCAGGTTCACATCCTTCATCATTACTAGCAAAATCCCATCTACCAAGTCCTTTAGTACAATGTTTTATCGCATCACTCATATTTAACCATTGAGGACGTGGATGTTTTGATGCCACTATTACATTAATATAACTTTTACTTCTAATGCAATGATCAAAACATGATATTAATGTATTTGTATCAGGTGGTAAATATATTCTAACTATGTCTGCTTTTTTAGTAACAATATGATTTAAAAATCCTGGGTCTTGATGAGTAAATCCATTATGATCTTGTTGCCATACATATGAACTTAATATAAAGTTTAATGATGAAATATCTCTTCTCCATGGTAAATCTTTTGTTACTTTTAACCACTTCGCATGTTGACTTGCCATTGAATCAACTATTCTAATGAACGCTTCATAACTATGAATAAATCCATGTCTACCTGTTAATAAATATCCTTCAAGCATTCCTTCACATAAGTGTTCACTTAATACTGAATCTATTACTCTACCATATGGACTGATAAATTCATCATTATCATATCTAATTCCATTCCACTGTCTATTAGTTGCTTCAAAGACATGATTAAGTCTATTTGAAAGTGCTTCATCTGGGCCAAATATTCTAAAGTTCTTTTTATTTTCATTTAATCTAATTATGTCTCTTATAAAATATCCAAGTTCCATCATATCTTGACTTATTGTTTCACCTGGATTTTTAACTTCAACACCATAACCTCTAAAATCAGGAATATTTAATTCTTCAAGTAGTAGACCACCATTTGCGTGAGGATTCATTCCCATACGGTGATTGCCTTTAGGCGCAAGTTCTTTTAATTCTTTTTTAAGTGTTCCATTTTTATCAAATAATTCTTCAGGTTTATAACTTCTAAGCCATGCTTCTAGTATTTCTAAGTTTTCAGGATGTTCTTTGTTTACCACTACAGGTACTTGATGACTTCTAAATGTTCCTTCAACTTGTAAATTATTTATAAATTTAGGTCCACCCCAGCCTTTAGGTGTTTTTAATATTATCATTGGGAAAGTAGCTCTTTTATTAAGTCTTGTTTTACTTTTAATAATTTTAATTTCTTCGATACATCTATCTAATGTTCTAGCCATTAATTCATGTATTTTAGCAGTAGAAGATGCTTCTACTACATATGGATTCCATCCACAGCCTTCAAAATATTTAATAAGCTCATCTTCTGGTATTCTTGAATATATAGTTGGATTAGCAATTTTATATCCATTTAAATGTAATATTGGAAGAACTATTCCATCAGTAAGTGGATTTATTATTTTATTTAAGTGCCATGAAGCCGCTAGTGGTCCTGTTT
Organism: uncultured Bacilli bacterium; assembly: GCA_934102215.1. Lineage (GTDB taxonomy): Bacteria > Bacillota_I > Bacilli_A > RF39 > UBA660 > CAG-1000. Next base: position 358,922 of record CAKOSH010000001.1, on the reverse strand, counting down.
CTGCTTCACCATCTCCTACTACACAAGCAGCAATTAAATCAGGATTATCAAGAACTGCTCCAAAAGCATGAGATAAAGAATATCCAAGCTCTCCTCCTTCGTTTATACTTCCTGGTGTTTCTGGTGCTACATGTGAACTTATTCCACCTGGAAAACTAAATTGCTTAAATAACTTTTTCATACCGTCAATGTCTTCCGTAATACTTGGATATATTTCACTATAACTTCCTTCAAGATATGTATTCGCAACCATTGCTTGACCACCATGACCTGGTCCTGAAATATAAATCATATCTAAATTATATTTTTTAATAATTCTATTTAAATGCACATAAACAAAATTTTGACCTGGTGCTGTTCCCCAATGTCCTACTACATTTGGTTTAATTTGATCAAGTGTTAATTTTTCCCTTAATAGTGGATTATCTTTTAAATAAAGCTGTCCTACTGAAAGATAATTAGCCGCTCTTAAATATGCATTAATATTTTTTAATTCCCTATCATTTAGTGTTTTCATTTTGCCTCCTATTATCTATATATATTTTACAATAATTAAGGTCAAAAAAAAAGATATTGTTATCTGTTTTACAATACTCTTTCGCATAAATCTTCATACTTACTTCCATGAGGTGTTATTATGAATTGTCTTGTATCTTCATCAATCATCTTAATTTTAATATCAAGTCTATTTTTTGGTAAAATATCTTCAATTAAATCAGCCCATTCTATGATGCATACACCTCTTTTAGTGAAATATTCTTCTATTCCTATATCTTGTTTAGTATCACTTAAACGATATACATCCATGTGAAATAATTTCATCTCTGCATTATCATATTCTTTAATAATATTAAATGTTGGAGATGTTATGTTTTCATTAATACCTAGTGCTAAAGCAAAAGCCTTTGTGAAAACAGTTTTTCCACTTCCAAGGTCTCCTATAAGACAAATAACCATATTAGGAAATTTTTCAGACTCAATATTTTGTGCTAATTCCATTGTCTCATCTTCGGAATAAGTTGTAATTTTATATTGCATTTATATCACCATAATTATTGTAACATTAAAAAATAAATATATACAATAGTTTTTAGTCATTTTACATTATTATTATATTTGTCTATACAATAGACTTATTTATTACATACAATAGTCTAGGAGGAAATGATAAAAATGTTATATGATGAAACAAATAATAAATATGATTTAGATTATAATGAAATCTATGATTATGAATATGATATAGATAAGATTGTTAATAAGAATAGTTATAAAGATGTAGATATTAATATAGATAGTATTAATTTTAATAGAGATAATAATTTATATTCACCTATGGAAGGATTTAACAAAGGTAACATGTTTAAAAATTTATACTCAAAGTATAAAAATCATGTATATAAATTAAGAGTTAATAGTAAAAAAGATGAATTACTATATAATATTCAAATGTATAGTTTTGCGATGAAAGATATGAATCTTTATTTAGATGTTTATCCTGATGATAAGAATATTTTAAATAATTTTCATAATTATAGAAAGAAGTATGAGGTGCTTAAAAAACAATATGAAAGTGAATATGGTCCACTATGCATGAGTAATACACTTAATACTGAAAAATGGACCTGGATAAAGAATCCTTGGCCATGGGATAAAGGAGGTAATAATTAATGTTTAAATATGAAAAAACACTTGAATATCCAATTAACATAAGAAGAAAAGATTTAAAGATGGCTAAACTTTTAGTTGCTCAATTTGGTGGTCCAGATGGTGAACTTGGTGCTTCACTTCGTTATTTAACTCAAAGATTCAGTATGCCAGATGATAGAGGTAAAGCATTGCTTACTGATATTGGCTGTGAAGAACTTGGTCATGTTGAAATGATATGTACAATGATACATCAATTAATCGAAGGTGCATCAATTGATGAAATTAAAAACGCTGGTCTTGAATCTTGGTATACACAGCATAATAAAGGAGTTTATCCAATGGATGCTAGTGGTGTTCCATTTACAGCAGCATATATCGCATCAACTGGTAACCCAATAGTAGACTTACAAGAAGATCTTGCTGCTGAAGAAAAAGCAAGAGCGACATATGAAAATTTAATGGACTTAACAAATGATGAGAGTTTACTTGCTCCATTATCATTCTTAAGACAAAGAGAAGTAGTTCATTATGCAAGATTTAAAGAATTACTAGATTATTACAAGAAAAAAGGATATTAATTTTTATTATTAAACTTCACTTATGTGAGGTTTTTATATGTTCTTTTTCTTAAATATCCTAATTCCAATTAATGTAAATAATATACTATAAAATATCAATATTGGTATACCAAGTTTTAATGACAAATTAATATCATATAACTGATTTATCGTATCTATTAAATTATTCTTATAATAACTTAAATCTATATATGGTAAAAATGTATATTTAACAATATTAATATCTTTAGAAAGTAATAGTTCAGTTATAGTAATTCCAAATGTTAACAATAATATATTTATTCCTGATGTAATACTTCTATTCTTAATAAATGTACTTAATAACATTATAATTGTTGATATAAATATTAATGATATACTAGTTATAAAGAAGTTATTAACATTTTTTATATCTACTTTCAATATAATGTGGATAAGTAATGTATATATTAACAATTCAAAAGTAAAAATTATAATTGTTAACAATTTTGATATATAGATTTTAGTTCTACTAACAGGCTTTGTTAAATAAAATCTAAAAGTACCAGAATCTATTTCTTCACTAATGATACCACTAAATAGTATTGATATAATTATTCCTATAAAAGATATAAGTGTAAGAATATTATCCATACTTATTTTTTCATTGTTAATAAAATAGTTAATGATGATTATAATTGTTAATACAATAAATGATATAAATTGTTTTTTAAATCCTAATTTTATAAATTCATTTTTAATTAGATTCATCATTATTACCTAACATTTCAAAAAATTCCTCTTCGAGTTTATTATTCTTTTCACTTATTCTATATACTTTTATATCATTATTTACTAGTTTTTTATTAAGTTCACTTATTGTTTTATCATTTTCATATACTTCTAATTTTTCATTAATACAATAATCATTTAAAAGTAATGTTGCTTTAGAATAATCATCTACCTCAAATACTACATTCTTTTTATCACTTCTTTGTTTCATTTTTATCTTTTGTATTTTACCATTGTTAATAAATATTATTTTATTACATAAGTCTTCTATTTCATTTAACATATGTGATGAAATTATTATTGTAGTATCTTTTAGATCTTTTAAAATATCCATTATCTTTTTAATACCTTCTGTATCAAGTCCATTTGTAGGTTCATCAAGTATTAATATTTTAGGTTTGTTAATTAAGGATGATGCGATTGCTAACCTTTCTTTCATACCAAGTGAATATGTTTTAAATTTCTTACCCAAGTATTTTTCCATTTCTAATATTCTTACTATTTCTTCAATTGTTTCTTCACTAACACCTTTAAACATTGTTTTAAATAGTTCTAAATTCTTTTTACCAGATAATGTTTTATACATATCAGGTGTTTCAATTATTGTACCTACGATTGACATTGCTTTTTCATAATCGTATTTAAGATTATAGTCATAATATATAATATCCCCTTCATCAATCGTATATAGTCCTGTCATTAATTTAAGTAGAGTTGACTTCCCTGCTCCATTCTTACCAACAAGACCAATTATTTCTCCTTCATAAGCATCGAAACTGATATTATCAAGTATCTTTTTCCCTCCTATTTCCTTACTAACATTTCTTACTGTTATTGATTTTTTCATAAATTCCTCCTTCGTTTAAATGGAGTATATATGATTTTGAAATAGTATGCAAATCGGTAAAATTCAATTTTGAGGTGGTTTTTTATAGTGAAAATTGAATTATCGCCTAGAGAATTTTTAAGTTTTCAGTATAGTTTTTATACCCATTTTTGAATTTTACACTTTTTTCAAGAAATTTAAAAAAACTTACAATTAAGTAAGCTTTACATATCATTTAAATCAACATTTTCTTCAGCAATTAAGTCTTTAAACATTTCTTTGAATTGCGCTATTGCTTTAGCTTTAGCATCTTCATAAACAACTTTTGTTCTACATATTGCTTTATAGAAATGTTTTATTTTAACTGTATCACTATTTTCATATAATGCCATTGAGAAAGCACTCATGACTATTGTTAATGCAATATCTGGATATCTATTACCTATTTCATATATTCTTTTATATTCATCAGTCATATCAACTATGAACCTAAACACTTTTTCACGAATAAAGTCTGTATAACCAATTTTTATTCCTGTTCTTTTTTCATACTTTGGATAAGTACCCATCAAAATATCAACACATTGTTCTTGAGTAGGCTCAAGTACATCAACTTTTAAGAAACGTCTTAAGAACGCTCTATCTCTTAAGATATATGCTTCATATTCTTCATAAGTAGTTGCACCAATCATTTTAATATCTCCACGGTCAAGACCTGGTTTTAACATGTTGGCAAAGTCTATACTCATATTAGCAGTATTTCTGTTAACAAGTAAGTGAACTTCATCTATGAATAGTAATATATTCTTTTTAGTCTTAAGTTCATCTACTAATAGTTGAAGTCTGTTTTCTGTTTGACCATCTTCCATTTTAGTTTCACCAAGCAATGATGTGATGTTAACTTTAATAAGTTGATATGGTTTTAATGCATTTGGAATATTTCCATTTACCATTCTATACCCTATACCTTCAACAATCGCAGTTTTACCTACACCAGCCTTACCTACTAATAAAGCACTCTTTTCTGGAGTTAAAAGTATTTCAATAGTTTGCTCTATTTCTTTTTCTCTACCAATCGCAGGATTAGTTACATATTCTCTTTTACTTAAGTTTTCACCATAAGTATCAAGAATACTCATCTTTTTAACTCTTTCTTCTGCTGCTGAAAGTGGTTTCTTTTCTTCAAATTCCATAAATTCCATGTCTTTATTCATACTTCATCCTCTTTTTTCATACTAATTTTACCAATTTTTGAAATAAAAGTCCATATTTTTATTGACAAATATAATTTATTAATCTATAATTATTTATGCAAGTGCCTGATTAGCTCAGTCGGTAGAGCAAACGGCTGTTAACCGTTGGGTCGCAGGTTCGAGTCCTGCATCAGGCGCCATTTGCAAATCAAACTCAAGGTTAAACTTGAGTTTTTTCTTTTATTAAATTTATATTAAAATATTAAGTATTGTTAAAAATATTATTCCAAGAAGAAGTGGTACTAAGAAACTATATATCATCCATTTAGTCCCTACTTCTTTTTTTATTGTTAAAAGTGTAGTGCCACAAGGAAAATGCATTATAGAAAATAATATAACATTTATCGCAGTTATAAACGTCCATCCATTACTAATAAATATATTTTTAATATTAACGCTTTCAGTAAGTAACGAAATACTACTTGTATTCAAGTACCCCATTATCATAATTGGAAGTACTATTTCATTAGCTGGTAATCCAAGTAAGAATGATAAAATAATATTTCCATCCATACCAAGTAATTTACCAAATGGTTCAAGTATAGTTGATACACCACTAAACACACTTATATTATTTACTTTAATATTTGTCATTAACCATATAATAAGACCAGATGGAATAGATACAAGTATTGCTTTTTTTAGTATTGATAATGATTTATATACAAAACTATTCTTAAGTATTCTTGATAATTTTACTTTCTTATAATCAGGTAGTTCTAATATAAAGAATCCACTATAACCTTTTAATAATGTTTTAGAAAGTATAAATGATGTTAAAAATGATATTATAATTGAAAATAGTACAAATAACATAAGATAAAATGATACCAATAATTTATTATTACTACTTGTAAAAAACATTGATATAAGAGCAATTATCATTGGAAATCTACCATTGCATGGTATAAAAGAATTAGTTATTATCGCAAGTAATCTATCTCTTTTAGAATCAATTATCCTACTTCCAACTATCGCACAAGCATTACATCCAAATCCAGAACACATAGTTAAAGATTGTTTACCATGACAATTACAACACTTACATATTCCATCTAAGTTAAATGCTATTCTTGGAAGTATACCTGTTTCTTCAGCATAAGTAAATAAGAAAAAGAATATAACAAGAGGTGGAAACATAACAGATATAATATACGTAACTATTCTATATATTCCAAATAACAATGGTTCATATATAAATTTAGGAATACTATCCTTACATAAATTATATAAAATACCTTCTACCCATGAAAACAATTTACTAAGTAAATCACTAGGATAATTCGCAAGTACAATTGTTATCAAAAATATACCAAACATAATCAAACATAAAGATAAAATACAATATAATTTATTTGAAAATACCTTATCAAGTTTAGACATTTCTTTATCTTTAACATTTATTGTTTCTTTAGATATAGATGATGAAAGTGAATTTAATTTAATAGATATTTCATTAGATACTTCTTCACTATTAATACTTCTTAAGTAATAAGATAATTCTTTATCAATTATATTTATACCATATCTTTCATATATATAGTCTACAAGAGATGTATCATTTTCAAGCACTTTTATAGCAATAAATCTATTATTAAAATACTTTGGTAATAATGATTCAACTTTACTTATCTTTTCTTCTAAACAATCACTATAATAAAAACTATAATTAGAATATGTGTCTTCACTTAAAGAATTTATTAACTCATTAATACCTATCTTATTCTTAGTTGAACACTTAATTATCTTAATATTTAAAATACTTTCTAACTTTTTATAATCAATCTTTATACCTTTTTCTTCTACTTCATCTATCATATTTATACATAGTATTACGTTCCTATTGATTTGTAATATCTGTAATAATAAATTAAGATTCTTTTCTATACTAGACGCATCACATACATATATTATCTTTTCATAATCATCAAATAATAATGTATTTTTAGTTATCTTTTCTTCATCACTTAAATCACTTAAAGAATATATTCCAGGTAAATCTACTAAAGTATAATGTGTTTTCTTAATCTTTTTACTCGCAAGTTCAACTGTTTTACCTGTCCAGTTACCTGTATGTTCATGTGAATGAGTAAGTATATTAAATAGTGATGATTTTCCTACATTAGGGTTACCACATAAAAGTATATTCTCATTCATAAGATACCTCTATCTTACTAGCATCTTTATCTCTTAATGCTATAAAAGTATTTTTTATCTTATAACATGATGGATCTTTAAATAGTGAAGTAAATTTCTTTTCAACAATCTCTCCATCTATAAATCCTAAATCATATAATCTTCTTTTCTTTATACCACTATGTTTTACATTTTTTATATATGCTTTATCATTTATATTTAAATCATTTAGATTCATAAAGCTCCTCCTAACTATAGTAGTATATGAATTGATATCTTTTTTTGACAAATAATCATATTATTTACTATGAATAAGAGTTTCCATGATTTATTTAATACTAATCCTAGATATTCTACTTCTATTAGTTTTATTTTAGGACTTCTTTTAATTGATAGTTTAACTGCTCCTGAACAAAATATGCTTGGAAACTGGATTATTTTAATGGGTCAAACAATACTTACTAATGCTGCATCTCAAAATATAATTGAATCAAGAATAAGTGGTAATATATTTAATATAAATTCTAAAGAAGTAAAATGTATTTATAATCCTCCTGTTTACGATATAAAAAAGATAAAAGAAATAATAAAACAAGTTTATCCTAATAGTAGTAATGATGTAGACAAACTAAATGATATGATAAAAGAACTTCAAAAAAAGATTGAAGAACTTAAGAAAAGTGAATAAGTCATAATATTATTTGCATTATTTCACTTACTTCTTTTTCGATGTTTAATTTCTTCGCATATTTAGTCAATTTTAAAATATCTTTATTTTTGCTTTTAGCATATTCTTTAAGTGCTTTAGAGTATATTTCCTTATCCATATTATTTTTATCTTTAATAATGTCACAAATTGTTCTCTCAACATCGTAACATTTAACTTCCAAATTATTAATTGTTTTAATTTTAATCATACCTAATTCAAACAATTCATTTTTTACATATTTTAGAGAAACATTTGAATCTTTTAACAAACTACCACTATAATTATAAGGAACAGTAACATCATATACTAATGGAACTCTATCACACATATTATGTAAAAATAACGATGTTGAATGAGAATAACACATATGTTTACTTCGTGTTGACAAAACATAAAAATTATCCATTGGATAATCTGGTAACTTATACACACCATTTTCAATTCTTTGTATTCTCTTTCTTTTTACTAGAATGCTTAAAAAATTTTTATTAATATTTAATTTTAGTAATTCACCTGTTGTAATATATCCATTATTTTCATCCATATATTTTAAAATTTTATCATAATTGTTCATTTTATTTATTTTCCTTTTTCTAGGAAAATTATAACATTTTTCCTAATATTTGTTAATATAAATATAAAAGAAAAGTAGAAACATATTCTACTTAATTCTCTATAATAACTCTATCTTTATCTCTTTCATTCATAGTTATCTTAACTGTATATCTTGATAACTCATTCTTATCATATATTTTATTATCTTTAAGATTTTCTAAATATACACTTAATCTATCCCTATAATCAAGTGATAATGATACATATATATCATTCACATTCTTTTTCATATAATAGTCATAATAACTTTCATAATATTTAGTTTCAATAGTAATTTTATTATCTAATGTATTATCATATTCTATAGTATATTTAGTATCATAATGACTATTAAATGATATACGTGTTACTTTATCTAAATTACTTGGTAAACTTATCTTTTCATATTTTCTTGTCATTGTATATTTATCACTAACATCTTTAACAATATCTATTTTAGATATTTGTTTCATAAATAATGATATACCAGATGCGATAATAATAAGTGTTAATAATACTGATATTAGTGTCCATTTAATACTTATCTTTTTACCTAATATTAACTTATTTACCAATATAACAATTATCAATAATAATAAATCTACTCCAAATAAAGCAATATTAAATCCATAATATTTAATACCATCAAGTATAGCAAACATACTAGACATTAATAATACAGTTACCCATAACCATATAAATAATAAACAAATTATTAACAATACTCCAAGTGTTCTTAAAATAATTCTTCTAGTTCTTTTACCTTTAGGTTCAAATATCTTCTTTTCAGTTATACTTTCAACAATATTAGGAAGCTCTTCTTTTACTTCTTCTTTAGTCTCAATTATATTTTCTTTTAATGTATCTTTATCTTTCTTTTTAAAATTAAATTTACTTTTTAATACTTTGAATATATTTTCTCTTTTGACTTTTTCTTTTCTAATTTTATTTTTCTTTTCTTTTTTGATTTTTTCTTTCTTTATCTTTTCTTTTTTAGGTTTTTCTTTTTTCTCTTTTTTAGTAAATTGAATATCTTTAGTGATAAATTCTTTTACATTATTGAAAAATATTTTTATTTTACTATTTGATTTTAATAATTGTATTTCTTTTTCTGCGACTAAGTCTACTGAACCTAATTCTTTTAATATATCTACTATTCTTCTATTATTAGATTTTTCTTTTTTAATAATTTCCTTATATTTTTCAATAATTTTATCTTTATCTTTTTTAGAAATACCATTAAGTTTATTTTCTAAATCATTTAGATACTTCTTTTCTTTTTTCATGTTATCACCTTTTTAAAATATTATATTGTTTATTAACTAAAAATATTATCTAATTGTTTACTTATAGATTTTTTTATTTTATTGAAGATACTTTTGAATAAGTTTTTAAACATTTTTCTTATATCTTTTAATAAATCATTTATTATTGAATCATCTGTTTCACTTTCAGTAACTTTTTGTGTGGTTTTCTCTGTCTTTTTGATTGTTGTTTCTTCTTCTAAACTCCATACTCCTAGTTTTTTACTTTTAGCAGTACTTTCTTCTTTCTTTAATTCATCAGTATACTTGTAATCTCCATATAGATAAGCCACTTTAGCATAACCATGTGATACTAAATCTTTTTGAAGTAATGAATCATCTGTGAATATCCAAGCAAGTGTTCTATCATATTTATCTACTTTGCTACTTCCTGCATCATATTCGATTTCTAATTTCTTAGCATTTTTAACTTTATCACAAGTATAGTTGCTTGCTTCTTTACCAAATGGTTGTTCACCTTTAGTTGGATGTTTAGTTTCAGGGGTATCTACTGCTAAAAATCTTACTGTAGTTTTCTTATCATCAAGCATTACTTTAATTGTATCTCCATCAACGCAAGATTCAAATTTAACAGAAATTCTTTCTGCATAAACATTTGTTACAAATAAACAAATAAATAAAAATATCATTACTACTTTCTTCATAATGATATTTTAGCATTTTTTATACTTTAAAAAAAGCCTTTTTAACTTAATTCATTCATTTTATTTGAATATTTAGTATAAGATTTTTCTATTTTAGTATCCTCTTCAGGTGTTATAGTATACCATCCTTTAGTAAACATAAGATTATAAATATCACGAGCCATATCCTTTGTATCATCAAATATACTCATTATCTTCTTATATAGATATTTATTACTCATTTCATTAATGGCTACACTATAACTATTTGATATATTTTTTTCACATAATAATATATCATTTAATATATCTTCATCATTTAAACATTCATCTTTTTGTATTTTAGTTTCTTCATTTTTAATTTGTTTCATAAAATTTCTCCTATCCTATTAAATCTAATAATTCTTTATAATGTTTAGCATGCATCTTTTTAGCTTTAGTAAGTATTTCTTCTGTTTCACTATCACAGACGCATTCTAAATATGAATATAATTTCTTATTCATAATAAGATTCCAATTAAGCATATCTTCTATATATAATAGGTCTTTTATGCTTATTATATTTGGTATTTCTTTCATTATTTTTACCTCCTAGTAATATTATTTACAATGTTGAATATAATAATAATGTAAAAATTATCCAAAATATTAGCACTTACTATTGACAAGTGCTAATTATTGAGTATAATTATAATTGTTAGGAGATAAAAATTATGAGTTTATTACCAGAAAAATTTTATTTAGATGATTTCTTTGATGATTTTGTACCAATGCCAAAAATGCCTAAGAATGAAATGAAATGTGATATTTATGAAAAAGGTGGTAAAGTTCATATTGAACTTGATGTTCCTGGATTTAACAAAGAAGATGTTAAAGTAGATCTTGATGATGGTATTCTTACTATAGCTGCTTCAAAACATGAAGATAAAGAAGAAAAAGAAAAGAATTACTATCGTAAAGAAAGATCATTTGGTTCATTCAAGAGACAATTTAATGTTGGTAATGTTAAAGAAAATGAAATAGATGCTAAATTCTATAATGGTGTCTTAAAAATAAGTTTTCCTAAAGAAGAACAAAAACAATCAAAGAAATTCATTGCAATAAAATAAATAATTAAAACAATATTAAAAGATACTTCAATTCAAAATGAGGTATCTTTTTTTGTTGGATTAGCCAATTCGGAAAGCTGGAGAAACTCCAAAATAACTACTACTATTAAATTTACCTAAAGAACCATACGTAGTAATTCCAAAAAAAGAACTGGTATTATTGTAATTTGCTGTACGAAGCAACCAATATTTTGCTTTTGACTCATGGTTTTTTATTGCACCTTTTATATATTTATTAACACTAGATCCTATACTAATATAATAATCTAATGTTCTAGTAAAATCATGTGCTGTATCACTTGAACCAGGAATGTCACTATATATTTCTTTTGGTGTTAGTAAATATAGTTTATCAGTAGATGTAAAATTTTCTTCTCCACTCGTACTTCCGTGTCCAGATATCACTGTTGTATCTATTATTCTACTTTTTAAAATATATGGTAATGAATTATATATGTCATTATTCACAAATGTATACATACTTGATGCTGGCCAACCACCTACATTCGTAGCAGTATCATTCATTGCATGCGTTGTTATTATATCTGCAAATTCAATAACGAATCCACATGCAGTTTGTGAGAAACCAGTAACACTACATTCACTTGGTGTTGAAGTGTTTGCTATTCTCACTGTATGTGTTCCATATGTACCAAGATTTATTGTTTTAGTATCTCCTACACTATATTTACTTATATTGTTATTTTTAACAGCATTTGCTATTGTGGCCCAGGAATCACTAGAGAATGAATATGGTTCAACAGGTTTATCAGCAATATCAGTAAAGTACCCTGGATTGCTTGTACCTCCATCAATGTGGGCGTATGTTTTATCATTTACATTATTGTCTTCAAATGTAGTTCCTAACCCTCCAATTAAATTTCCATTGTTTATAAACATGTCTTTGCTATTAGTAATATTATCAACAACAAATTTATTACTCACATATATTGTTTTAACACTACTCATATCAAACATATGAAAGGTATTTTTGACTTTACTTGTATCAAAACTACTTAAATCTAATATTTCAATAATTGTTCCTCCAAACATTACGGTCATAAATTCTACGCTACTTGTATTAAAGTTGCTTACATCCAGCACAGAAGATTGTAAATTTGCAAACATGCTGCTCATATTTATTACTTTGCTTGTATCAAAATTACTTACATCCAACGTTGTGACCTGAGCATCCTGAAACATTCCATTCATAGTTGTAACATTGCTCGTATTAAAATTACTCAAGTCTAAAGTTATGACATAACTACTATTAAACATAAATTGCATACTAGTTACATTACTTGTATTGAAACTGCTTAAATCCAATGAATTAGTTTCATTATTATTAAACGTGTTTTTCATATTTACTACATTACTTGTATTAAAACTGCTTAAGTCTAGCGAATTTGCCTTACTATTCATAAAAGTTGCTGACATTGAGACAACAGGTCTATTATTTATATAAGTACACAATTGGCTATTCACTTCATTCGTACTTTCTTTATTAGTAAGCTGTATTCCCCAGCCATCTATTTCTATATTTTGCCACTCATTCGATGTCGAATCAGTGTATTTTCCTTCTTGCATATACCTATAAGTATATTGTCCATTAACATACTCTGCTCCCTGTGTAAGTTCTCCATCATATGTACAGTAAATTGTCTTTGCTGAAGATTCAGTTAAGCCAAGTTTTCCTTTGAATGATTTATTTTTATTATAATTTTGTAATTTTCCTGTATCAATAAATGTTATTTTTACTTCGTACTCTTGTGTATATCCTGGTTTTATAGGAATGTTTGATGTGATATTACCTTCTTTGACTGCTTTCTTTGATATTGCATTACATGTTCCATCTTCAGTATTACTTGAATTTAGATTTTTACATGTTCCGTCGATTACAAGTTCATTATTCGTAATTTCATTTAAAAGTTCTTGCCATACAATATTATAACTTACTTCTTTTGTACCAGTATTTTTTACTGATATTGTTTTCGTAATTGAATCACCTGGAAATGCTCCATCAAGTGATACTTCATTGTCATCAGTAAACACTAGTTCTAAATCGCCTGTTGTTATTTTGTTATATTTAGCAGTATCGTTTCCAATTATATTAAGTGAAAAAAATGCTAGTGAAACACCTACTACTGCGAACAGTATTGATATCACTAGCAATATATACATTTTCTTATCTTTCATAATGACTACACTTCCTTATCTTGTAATCATTATAGCAAAATTTACACCCGCAAGCAAACATTTATTCTACTTTGTTACATTGAATCTAAACAAACAAATATCTCCATCTTGCATTACATAATCTTTTCCTTCTAGTCTTGCTCTACCTGCTTCTTTAACTCTTTGTTCATTTCCGTATTTTATTAAGTCATCATAACTCATTACTTCTGCTTTAATAAATCCTTTTTCAAAATCAGTATGTATAAGACCAGCACATTCTGGAGCTTTCATACCATCTTTAAAAGTCCATGCTCTTACTTCATCTTTACCAACTGTGAAGAAAGTTTTAAGTCCAAGTAAATGATATGTATTATGAATTAGTTGGTCAAGACCACTATTTTGAATACCTAAATCTCTTAAGAATTCTTTTTTATCTTCTTCATCAAGTTCTGTAAGTTCACTTTCTATTTTAGCTGACATAAGCACTACTGATGATTTTTCATTTGCTGCATATTCACGTACTGAATTTACATAAGGATTATCATTTCCTACTAAGTCTTCCTCACTTACATTTGCTAAATATATAAATGGTTTATTAGTAATAAGATTATATGTTTTGATAAGTTTTGTTTCTTTTTCATCAAATTCTTCAAGTCTTAACATCTTTCCTTGACTTAATATATCTTTTAATTTTTTTAGAAGTGCCACTTCATAAAGACCTTCTTTATCATTTGAAGTTGTAGCTTTCTTTTCAATCTTATTAAGTCTATTTTCAACTATTTCAAGGTCACTTAATATAAGTTCATAGTTAACTATTTCTATATCTCTTTTTGGATCAATAGTTCCCTCTACATGAATTATATCTTTGTTTTCAAAACATCTTACTACTTGTACTATAGCGTCAACTTCTCTTATATTAGCTAGGAATTTATTACCTAACCCTTCACCAGTAGAAGCTCCTTTTACGAGACCTGCTATATCAATAAATTCATATTGTGTTGGTATTAACCTTTCTGGTTGATATAATTCATTTAATGTTTCTAATCTTTTATCTGGTACAGTAACTATTCCTACATTTGGATCAATTGTCGCAAATGGATAGTTTGCTGCTAAAATATTTTTCTTTGTAATAGCATTAAATAATGTACTTTTTCCTACATTAGGTAATCCTATTATTCCTGCTTTAAGCGCCATAAATCACCCCTGGGTAAGACCCTATACCTATTGGAAGACCAATTAGATACCATCCTATTAAAATTAATATCCATATTATACTAATATACGTTGCATAAGGTACCATATATTTTGTACAACCTGATATTGTTGTTGTTTCATTTGTATTATATTTTTCCATAAATGCTATGTAAACTGCAAAGTATAAGAACAATGGCGTAAGTCCATTTGTTAATGATTCAGCAGCCACAAAAGTCACTTGTGAAAATTCTGGACTTATACTTGCATTCATAAATAATGTTACAAGTGAACCTGATAATATTTGCCACTTACTTAGTGAGCCTGGTAAAAATAGATTACCTATTCCTACTAAAATAACTGTCATTAATATAAGTGGTGCTCCTGTAAAGTTAAGTCCACCTATTATTTTAGAAATAGATGCTACTATTACAGTACCAATTTGACTTTCTTCAAATACATTTATGAATAATGATGCAAAGAATAATAATACTAGAATACTTCCTATACCATCAAGTGAGTATCCTAAACTTTCTGTTACATCTTTACTATTCTTTATTGTTTTTGTCATAAGACCATATCCATAACCAACTATTACGAATAGCATTGTTACTATGAATATAAATCCTTTATTAAATAATGAATTTGCTCCAAAAAGCATATCAATATATTTTGTAGCCCCTCTATCAAGTAAAGCTCCTGATAATGGTAATCCTGGTATTATCATATAAACTATTAATAATGTATATAATATACCTGCTCCGAGTCCTATAATTAATCCTCTAAGTTCTTTATTTGTTATTTTTAATTCTTCTTCAGTGCTTTCATATCTTGGAAGTCTTGGCATAATTTTCTTTTCAGTTACAGTCGTAAATACAATTGATACAATTATAAGTGCTAGTATCATTATAAATAATGAAAAGAATGTTCCAATCGTATAATTTTGATCTAATGTATGTGCTGCATTTAATGTAAGTTCTAAAAGTGAACTATCATTTGCTGATAAAAATACATTAATACCTGCTCCAAAAGAAAGAGATGCGAATGTTGCTATAATTCCTCCAAGTGGATTACGTCTACCATACTTAAATAATAAGGCTCCAAGAGGTAACATTACAACAAATCCTATATTTCCAAGTAATGAAAATATTAAACATAAGAATACTAATATAAATGTTATTGTATTCTTTTTTGAATTTCTTGTTAACATTGTAAAAAATGTCTTTAAGAATCCTGTTTTTTCTAATATACCTATACCTATTAATACTATTATTAATGCACCTAGTGGTTCAAAGTTAACAAATCCACTTACTGCTGTTGTTACAATATGTTTAATACCTGATGTACTAAATAGACTCTTTACTTCTACTACATTATTTACAAGTTCACCAGTTACTTTATTAACTGAAGTATACTCTGATTGTATATTTAATAAATGTAAGAATCCACTAATCAATATTGTAGCAAATATAAGAATAATAAATGATACTATAGGACTTAATTTCTTTTTTGTTTTGAACATTAATATTCCTCTACTTTCTTAAGTTTTTTATCAAACTCTATTCTATCCATCATTATACTTCTACCACAGTTAATACATTTTATTTTTATATCAACACCAACTCTTGTTATTTCCCAAAGGTTAGTTCCACATGGATGTGGTTTTCTCATAATGACTTTACTACCTATTTTATACTCTTTATTCATATTAATCAACATTCACTTCTACTTTTAATATTTCAAGTATTCTTTCTAAATCTTTTTCACTATTAAAAGGTATAACTATTTTTTTATTTTTAATTCTTACTCTATTACCTATTTTATCAGT
The DNA here is from genome assembly GCA_934102215.1 of uncultured Bacilli bacterium. Lineage (GTDB taxonomy): Bacteria > Bacillota_I > Bacilli_A > RF39 > UBA660 > CAG-1000. The sequence goes on along the minus strand of CAKOSH010000001.1, from coordinate 342,175 downwards.
AAATGCTTCTTCTACATAGTTATAACTATTTTCACTTTTTATTTTAACTATTGCATTTTTTCTTTTATAATCAGGATTTTGTACTAAGTTTTCTAATTCTCTTACTGATAAATGATTTAATTTTATTTTTTCAGCAAGTTCTGTTATTAATTCTTCATTTTCTAATTTACTTAATATTTTAGCGTGTCCTGCACTTATTAATCCGTGTAGTATATCATTTTTTACTGATTCTGGAAGACTTAAAAGACCGACCATATTTGTTATATATGTTCTACTTTTTCCTATTTTATTTGCTAGTTCTTCTTGTGTTACATTAAGTACTTTTAGTAAGTTAGAATATGCTTCTGCTTCTTCTATTGCTGTTAAGTTTTCTCTTTGAATATTTTCAAGAAGTGCTATCTGCATCATTTCACTATCAGTAAATTCTTTTATAATTGCTGGTATTGTTTCTAGTCCTGCTAGTTCACTTGCTTTCTTTCTTCTTTCTCCAGCAACAATTTCATAACCTTTAATACTTTTAGTAACGATAATAGGTTCTAACACACCATATTCTTTAATTGAATTAGCAAGTTCTACTAATTTTTCTTGATCAAATTTTTGTCTTGGTTGATATGGATTACTACGAAGTTCTGATAATTTTACATCCACAATGTCATCTTTGGGTGTATTTTCTACTATTTCTTCAATTGGATCAATTGGTCCACTATAAAGAGACTCGTTACTAAATAATTGTTCTAATCCCTTTCCTAATGCTTTTCTCTTATTTGTTTCCATTTCTATCAATCACCTCTTTAGCTAAATTTAGATAAGCTAGTGCTCCTTTACTTTTTGGATCATATTCTATAATTGGTTTTCCATGTGATGGAGCTTCTACTAATTTTACTAATCTTGGAATAATTGTACTAAATACTTTTTCATTAAAGAATTTACGAACATCTTCTACTACTTCTAGTCCTAATAATGTTCTTCCATCTAGCATTGTTAGAAGTACTCCTTCTATATCAAGTGCTGGATTAATCTTCTTTTGTATTTGAAGTATTGTATGAAGAAGTTGATTAACTCCATCTAAACTATAAAATTCACATTGAATTGGTATTATTACTGAATCAGATGCCGCTAGAGCATTAACTGTTAACGTTCCTAAACTAGGTAAACAATCTATAATAATGAAATCATATCTATCTCTTATTGTATTTAATTGTTGTTTTAATTGTTCAGTTATTATAAATTCTTTATCTTGAAATCCTATTTGAAATAATTCCATTTCAGCACCTGCTAAATCTATAACAGATGGTACTATACTTAAGTTTTTAAATGGTGTTTTATATATAGCTTCTTTTATTTCACAATCTCCAACTATTACATTATATATACTCTTTTTTATTTTTGATCTATCTATACCAAGTCCTGTAGTACTATTACTTTGAGGATCAAGGTCTATTAATAAAACTTTTTTCCCTAGATGTCCTAGTGAACTGGATAAGTTAATACTTGTCGTTGTCTTGCCTACGCCACCTTTTTGGTTTACTAATGATATTACTTTTCCCACGTCTATTTACCTCTCTATCTATTCAATATTTTAACATATAATATTACTTTTTTAAACAAGAAAAAAACTATTTTTGTAATTTAATAGTCTTTTCACAATTTTTTAATAGTTCATTTCTTATGTAAATTATAGACTCTCTTATATCTTCAGTAGTTGGAATACTTTTAAATATAAGATTTAAACTTTCTAAATGTTCATTATTATTAATAAGTCTATTTAATTCTTGTAAGTCTTCTATAGTAATAAGTCCTAATTTATAATAATGATATATTTGTATTGCTAGTGTTTCTCCTGTTAAATATATTATTTTAGCAGATAAGTCATAAAAGTTTTTAGATGCGTCTTCACTATTCTCATCTAAAGTTGTTAACATAAATGATTTACTTCTTTCACTTTCATATTCTTTTATTACATTTAACATTGCATTTGATTTATCTTTTATACTAAGTAATCTAAGTGCTACTGGAGACGCTAAATATTCTTCATACATTTTATTTTGTTTTAAATAATCATAAAATAACATTTCATGTGATATTGATATTGCTTCTGTAAGTAAGAATCCATCTACTGAAACTCCATTTAAGCAAACAATATAATGCATAAATTCATGTACTATAGTAAAAGCATCATTTATATCATAATAAAGTGGTATATTTATTGTATGATTACCATTATGTCTTGCATAATAGGCTTCATCACCATATTCTTTAAGCTTTTTTTCATCAGTTATATCATATATATTAATAACACCATTATTTATAAGTTCTTCTAATAATCTTGAATATTCTGGATTAATTTTCATTAAGAAATCTTTTACTATTTTAAGTGTTTCATTAAGTGACATATAATTTATTTTATTTCTTTTTTCTACTAATTCATCCTGATAATCTTTACATTCACTATATATAATACGTGATATATTCTTATAGTAATCTATATTATTAAAAAGTAATTTTAGTATTTCAGAATCTTTATGAAATAAAAGTACATTTGTAAGTAGTCTTTTCATGTATGCTTTTTGCCTTTCTATTAACTTTGTATTCTAGCATATATTAACTTTATTTAAAAGAAAAATTGCATTCAAAAACTATGAATTATTTTTTCATAGTTTTCTTTGTATTATCTAATATATCTCTTGCAGCTACTAATCCTGTTGCGGCAGCTGTTACTATGTTACCTGCTTTACCAGCACCATCACCTATAAAGTATATATCATAATCTTCTAATTTAAATTTATTATTTGTTGTTATTTCATTACTAAAGAATTTTATTTCTGGTCCATAAAGTAATGTTTCATCATTATTAACACCTGGTATTATTTTATCAAGTTTCTCTAGTCCTTCTAATATATTAGTTATTATTCTATGAGGTAGTATTAATGCAAGATCTCCTGCTACGCAATCTTTAAGTGTTGGTTCAATAAATCCTTTATTAATTCTTTTCCATTCACTTCTTCTACCTTTTTTAAGGTCACGTAATGATTGTATAATTGGTTTGCCATCTCCTAGAACATTTGCTATTCTAGCAATACTTTCTCCATAAAGTCTAGTATTTGTGGCTGGCTCTGTAAGACCTACCTTACTTATAAATGCAAAGTTTGAATTGTTAGATTTTATATCTTTTAATGAGTGTCCATTAACGCATATGAATCCATAATAATTTTCTTTGGCTACGAATCCTCCTGGATTAGTACAAAATGTTCTTATTTCATCACTATAAGTATCTGTTTTAATAAATATAGTTGGATCATATATAACATTTGTAATATCTTCGAGTATTTCTTTACGTACTTCTACTCTTACTCCTATTTCTATACTTTGACTAGTATATGGAATATTGTATTTATCAGATAACTCTTGTATCCATTTAGCACCAGTTCTTCCAGGAGCAACTACTACTTTAGAAGATTCTATTTCTTCACCTTTTTCAAATATTATTTTATGTTTATTTTTAGATTCACTTTGTATATCAACTACATTAGCATTCTCATATATTTCTACTCCATGACTTTCTAAATAATCAGTAAATTCTTTAATATATGTTGGTAATTTATCACTTCCTAAATGTTTTTGTTTTATAAGAAGAAGTCTTGCTCCTGTTTTAGCAACTTCTTTTTTTAATTGAAATGCTTCATCTAAGTTAGATGGATATACTTCACTATCCATATGGAATTTATTAAATATTTTTTCAGTATCATCTATTAAGTTATATGCTTCACTTTCACTCATATATTTAAATAAATCACTTTTACCTAATTTAGGAATAAAATTAAGTTTTCCATCAGAGAAAGTTCCAGCACCTCCATATCCTGATAATATTTGGCAAACTTTACAATTAACACATTTTCCACCATTAACTTTCATAGGACACATTCTTGTTTCTGCTCTATGTCCTTTATCAATTAAAGCTACTTTTAAATTCTTATTGTTTTGAATTAATTCATAAGCACAAAATAACCCTCCAGGACCTGCACCTATTATTGCTACATCATATTTTTTCATATATTCTCCTTACTTTGATTCTTTTTCAAGTTCTCTATATGCTACCTTACCTACTAATGTTTTAGGAAGTGATTCTCTAAATTCATATACAGCAGGTAATGAATATCTTGCTAAATTCTTTTCACAATGAAGTCTTATACTTTTTTCAACCTCTTTACTAGGTTTAACTCCATCTTTAAGCACAATATATGCTTTTGCTACCTGTACCTTTTTAGGATGAGGAATACCTATTACTGTACTAGTAAACACGTCAGGATGACTATTTATTATTGTTTCTATATAACTTGGATATAAATTATATCCATTAGAAATTATTATTCTTTTAACTCTTTGTTTAAAATATACAAATCCATCTTTATCCATAGAGCCAACATCTCCAGTATGAAGCCAAGTTCTACCATCTTCATGTATTTGTAATGTTTGAATAGTTTCTTCTAAGTTATTTAAGTATCCCATCATAACAGTTGGTCCACTTATACATATTTCTCCATCTTCTCCATATGGTACTTCATCATGAGTTCCAACTCTAACCACTTTTACATATGTATCAGGAAATGGTATTCCTATTGAACTTTCTCTATATCCACCTGTAGGTGTAACACATATCGCAGCACTTGCTTCAGTAAGTCCATAACCAACTCTTATTTCAGCATTACTTCCATGTTCACGAAAATATGTATCAACTTTATTTTTTAAATCTTTTGACATAAAGTCTCCACCACTTATCGCACTCTTAAGTTTTGATAAATCATTTTTTCCCATAGAAGTTTTAGTAAGTGATTCAAATAATGATGGAACTCCACATACAATTGATATTTTATGTTTATGAAGTAGTTTTCCAAAGTCTTTAGGATTAAAGTTTGGTATTAATACTACTCTCATACCACAACCTAGTGTTGTATGTATACATACTCCAAGACCAAATCCATGAAATATTGGAAGTATCGCAAGTATAGATTCACTTTCACCTGACTGTTCTATCATTTTATGACAACTAAGTGCTAAAGCATTAAAATTCATATTAGTAAGCAATATTCCTTTAGGATCTCCACTAGTTCCTCCACTATAAAGTATAACTGCTGGATCATTTGCTCCTTTTAAGCATGCTATTTCGCCTTGATAATCGTATCCATAATTTATAAATTCATTCCAAGTCATTATATCATCAGTTAATTCTATTTTAGGAACAGTACCTCTATTTTTAAATTTATATAAGAATTTCTTTATTGTTTTTAAACTATCTCCAGCTGATGCAATAACTATCTTTTTAATACATGTATTATCTACTATATTATGAACTTTATCATATACTAAATCTAATGATAAAAGAAATGTTGCTCCTGAACCATTAATATAATTTTGAATTTCTTTTTCTGCTGATAATGGATGTATTAATGAAACTAATGCTCCTACCATATTAGCTGCATAAAACATAAGTAATGCTTCTGGTGTATTAGGCATACATATAGCGATAGTATCTCCTTCTTTTACACCTTGGCTCTTTAATGATTTTGCTGTATCTCTTATCATTTCATAGAATGCTCTATATGTATAAGTTCTTCCATAATATTCTATTGCTATATTTTCAGGATATCTTGCTACTGCTTCTAAAAAGTATCCTACCATAGTACCTTTAGGATAATTTAAATGTGCTGGTACTCCTTCTTTATAGTATTTTAACCAAGGTGTTTTTATATTATTTTTCTTATTAAGTTTTTCTTCTTTTTTTACTTCTTTTTTGAAGTTTTTCTCTTCAATTTTTTTAAGTTTTTCTTGTTTCTTTAATTTTTTCTTTTCTTCTTTACTCATCAATTTCGATTCTTGCATCTGCTCTATCCTCCAGTAATTCAGGGTTATCAAGTATATATTCTAACACTTTAATTGATTTAGCGAAATAGTATCCATCAGCAATTCTTTCATCCATATTAACTCCAAAATCACATACATCTATTATTTTCTCTTTGCCATCTTTATCAATTACTTTAGATTTATGTATCATTCCCATCGTTGCTATTATGGAACTTGTACCAAAGTTTACAATGTTATGATATATAGAACCAATCTTAAAGTTACCTAAGTTAGATAAGATAACGCTACTATAATATAAATTATCTTTAGTAATAGATTCAGGTAACCATCCATGTTTATCTAAAAATTTAAGTGCTCCTGTTACTATCATTCTTATTAATTTAGGAAGTTTACCTACTACATCAACTATATTATTTGTATTTTCTTTCTTTTCACCTTTTTTACTATTTCTTATTTTAGCAACTCTCTTTGTAATTTTATCTCTTAATGTAAATATATTATCATCTTTATCTACTTTTATATTTATCATTACTTCTTCAGAGTCTTCTTCAAATGCTATTTTAGCTACGAATGCTATTATAACATCATTTCTATCATAGAAAGTTCTATTTGCTACAAATCTATTTAAAAGAGGTTTATTGTATATTGTTTTAGCAAAAGCCATTGCAAAAGCATGAAAGTATGTAATCTTATTATCAGGATGTTCTTTCTTATATTTTTCTACATATTTTATTAATTTAGTAATGTCTATTTCTTTATTCATATAGACATCACTATCACATCTTTCAGGCTTAATATCTATCATTACATTATGTAAACCATCAAGATTTCTTACCTTTTTAGCATCTTTTCTATCGCCTAATTTTCTCATAATACACCTCATTCTACATACTTAATTATAAAGAAAAAGTAGTGATAATGCAAATAAAGTTAAAAATATGTGTAAAATAGAAAAAAATAAAAATTTATTTTAAAAACCAATAATTCAATTTTGAAGACTATTTTATGTTTAATAATTGTATTTTGAGATAGTCTATTAACTATATTATTTAATTTTGACATATGCTTTTGAACCTAAAATTGAGTTTTGGGTAATTTGATTTAATATTTTATATATGTTAGAGTACTTTTGAAGTGCTTAGGCTAGGCGTCTCCACTCTTATATCGTAAAAGATTTAATGGAGGTGAGAAATTATGGATAAGAAAGATTTATTAATTTTCATTCAAGACATAATTATCATTTTATTAATCATCTTTGGTTAATAAAAAACGCCTAACACTGTAAGTTAGGCAAAAACAAAAAAACTTTGTGATGCCTAGCCATCAGGGGTTAAGCACTTCACTAAATATATATTATCATGAACATATCAAAATATCAACATATATCCATAATACAAACAGAATAACAATATCATTATTATACCTTCTTTTCTTGATAATACTTTATCATTTTTTGAAAAGAAATATAATACTGAAACAGCAAGTTGTACCGCTAAAACATCAATAAGTGAAAATGATACTGATGAAAATCCACCATAAACTAGAAGTGGAAGTCCTAAAACTATTCCTATATTAAATATATTTGTTCCAATTATATTACCAAGCGCTATATCAAATTCGCCTTTCTTTGAAGCAACAACTGTCATAGTCATTTCAGGAAGAGATGTTCCAATAACAACTACTGTCATAGTTATAAACTTAGTACTAACATTAAGTGCCTCTGCTAAAACTTTAGCATTATCAACAACTAAATCACTAGCAAGTATTATTCCAACACAACAACCTACTACTAAAATAATTGAAGTAAGCATATTAAATTGTGGTTTATTACTTTCAAAAAGTCCTTGTTTAGATTTAACAACTGATACTATATAAAATATAAATAATAGGAAAAAGAATATAAATAATATACCATCTGATCTACTTAATATAAAACTATCAGGAGTTCTACCTATATAATGTGAAATTATTGATAAAGAAAACATTGTAGTTACTACAAGTAATATTGGTAATTCTTTTTTAGTTACTTCTTTTTTTACTTTTATTGGACATATTGTAGCGGCTAATCCTATTATTAACAAGATATTAACAACATTACTTCCTAGTACATTAGCAAGTGCTATATCACCAGAGCCTCCTCTTATACTTTGAAATGAAATAGCAAGTTCTGGAGCACAAGTACCAAAAGCCGCAACCGTAAGTGCTATCATCATTTTTGACATCTTAAAATTAGTAGCAATTGAACTAACTGCATCTACAAATATATCTGAACATTTTATTAATACATAAAATCCTATTAACAATAATAATATTGAAACTACTATTTCCATCTTTATTCCTCTATTCTATAATTATTATAATATATAAATTATTTTTTTACAATTTAAAACTAGATTATTCATCTAGTTCTTCAAATTCATCAGGTTCTGTGTTATTTTCAAATAGTTTTTCTATATTTTTAGTTGGAAGTAACATATCATTATCTTTATTAATTTTTATTTCAAATGTTTTAGATTCATGAGTAAGTTCATCTCCATCTATACACCATGATGGTGGAACCTCATCAAATTCTAACTTTATATTATCAGTTTTATAATATTTAAATACCGGAATATCTTCAAGTTTTCTATGTGTTAAATAATGAACTGCTCTTATAATATCCCATTTATTTTTTATATCACAAAGTAATACTTCAAATTTATTATCATCAAGTTTAACATCATCATATATATTATTAACACCACCAACTCTATTTGAATTAGTTATAAATATGAATGAGAATCTATCTTCATGTGTTTCACCATTTACTGTGTATTTTACATTATAAAATTGTAATTTTTGTTTTAATTGTTTTATACCATATATAGCATAAGCAAATTTACCATATTTTTCTTTTAACTTTCTAGGTGTACTATATGATATATCTACCCATGCGCCTATACATGCTACATATACAAAAGGATTACCATTTAAAAGACATACATCTATATTCTTTCTTGCTCCATTTAAAAGCATAACTAAATTTCTTGTAGTACTCCCAGTAAGTCCATACATATGTGCTACATCATTAACACTACCAAGTGGAAGATGACCAAGTAATAATGGCTTACTTCTTTCAATATTACCAGATATTACCTCATTTAAAGTTCCATCTCCTCCAGCACATATAAGTAAATCTACATCTTTTAATTTTTTAGTTATTTCTTTCGCATGGCCTTTATATTCAGTATAAATTATTTCTACTTCATAACCATAATTTTCAAATATTTTGTATAACTTCTTAATATCATTTCTGTTTGTTAATTTACCACTATTTGGATTGTAAATTAATACACATTTCATCATATTATCATTCCTTTGTATAATTTTATTATAACATCCTTAAAAATATAAGTAAACTTGTGTTTTTTCAAAATGTAAAGCATATAATATCAATTTTGGTTTATAATAATATTATGAAGAAGTTTAAGAATAAGAAAAAATATATAAATAATAAAAAGAATGATAATAAGAAATTTAATATTGTTAGTGTTATCTCTATGGTATTAATTGTTTTAATATGTTCAAGTATACTTATCTTTGTTGGATTTTCTATGTATATCTATATGAATGCTCCTGAATTTGATACATCATTACTTTATAAGAATGAATCTTCTAATATATATGATAATAAAGGTGATTTGATCGCTAGTATAGGGAGTGAGAAAAGACAAATTGTTAAATATTATGAACTTCCAGAAGTACTTATTGATGCGATTGTTGCAACTGAAGACTCAAGATTTTTCATTCATGATGGCGTTGATATATATAGATTTACTAAAGCAGGACTTGGGTATTTAACTGGTACTAATGAAGGTGGGGCTTCTACTTTAACAATGCAAATATCTAAAAATACTTTTACTAGTACCAAAGCAGATGGTTTTAAAGGACTTGTTCGTAAGTTTACTGATATATATATGTCTATCTTTAATATTGAAAAAGATTATTCTAAAGAAGAAATTATGGAATTTTATGTCAATTCTCCATATTTAGGTGCTGGTAGTTATGGTGTTGTTACTGCTGCTAAAACATATTTTAATAAAGATATTAGCAATTTAACACTTGTTGAAGCTGCGATGATTGCTGGTATGTTTCAAGCACCTGGTGAATATGACCCATATGTTAATCCTGAAAAAACAAATGTAAGAAAAAATGAAGTAATTGATTTAATGTATAGACATGGATATATTACTGAAAGTGAAATGGATGCTGCTAAACGTAAAGATGTAAGTGAAATAATTGTTAAAAATAATACTAATATTAATAAGTATCAAGGATTTATTGATACAGTTGTTCAAGAAGTAATTGATAGAACTGGTGATAATCCATATCTTGTTTCAATGGATATATATTCTACGATGAATGCTAGTAAACAGGATGTTATAAATGATTTTTATAAGAATCATAAGTTTAAAGATGATAAAGTTCAAGTAGGAATTGGTATTGTTGATAATAAAACTGGAGCTATTATTGCTGTTGGTGCTGGTAGACATAAAAATAGTGAAATGAGTTTGAATTATGCAACTCAAATAAAAAGACACCCTGGAAGTACTGCAAAACCATTATTTGATTATGGACCTGGTATGGAATATAAAAACTGGTCAACATATACTCCATTTGTTGATAAGCCTGTTAGTTATACTGGTGGCGGAGTTATGAGAAATGTTGATGGACGTTATCAAGGTTTCTTAACTCTTGAACAATGTTTAGTTAGATCAAGAAATACATGTGCTCTTCAAGCATTTCAAAAGTTAAACAATAAACAAATTAATTCATTTGTAACATCACTTGGTATTGTTCCTGAATATTTAGGTGGCAATAATTATATAAATGAAGCACATTCTATTGGTGGATTTACTGGTGTAAGTCCTGTACAACTTGCTTCTGCTTATTCTGCTTTTGGTAACGAAGGCAATTATACTGAAGCACATAGTATAAATAAAATTGTATATAAAACAGGTGGTAAAGAAGATGTCCACGAATTTAATTTTGAAACTAAAAATGTTATGAGTGACACAACTGCTTATATGATTGCTTATATGCTTAAGAAAGTAACTAGTTCATCTGTTAAAGTTAAGGGAACAGATATATCAACAAAAACTGGTACTAGTAGTTATGATGAGGCTGCTTTAAAGAAATTAAAATTATCAAGAAATGTTATTCAAGATGCATGGACTGTTACTTTTAGTCCTGATTATAGTGTTGCGATATGGTATGGATATGATAATTTAACAAAGAAAACTTATAATACAGCAAATCATGCCTGGGCTGAGAGAACTAAAATTCAAAAAGAAATTGTTAACAATGTAATGGAAGAAAATAGTAGATTTGAAAGACCTTCTGGAATAGTTGCATCAAAAGTAGTAGTTGGAAGTAATCCTCCAATGCTACCTAATGGAACTACTCCATCATCTAAAATACAAACACATTTATTTAAAAAAGGAACACAGCCTACTAAAGTATATCCAGTGTATGTTAAACCTAAAGTTACAGAAGAAAATGAAGATGTAAAGATACCTGATGTTTTAGAACCTTAATATTTATTTTCTTCTTTTTATATTGTATAATTTTAGTATGAAGAAAAAGAAAATCAATAAAACTAATGTAGTATTATCTATATTGCTAGTTTTAAGTGCTAGTGTTTTTGTATATTCTCTTCTTAATATTAGAAATTGGAAAAAAGATAATGATGAAACTGAAAAAGAAGTAGAATCAATATATAAGACAGTTAGTGTTGAAGAAGTAACTGAAGGTGAAAATGTTAATCCTGAATCGCAAAAGAAAGAAAGTATTTATTGGAGTTATATAAAGATGAATATGATTAATGTTGACTTTACTGAATTAATTAAGCAAAATAGTGATACTAAAGGTTGGATTCAAGTAAATGGTACTAATATTAATTATCCATTTGTTCAATCTAATGATAATGCTTATTATTTAAATCATTCTTTTACTAAAAAGAAAAATGAAGCTGGATGGGTATTTCTTGATTATAGAAATGATATTAATGATTTAGGAAAGAATAATATTATTTATGCTCATTCAAGACTTGATAAAACTATGTTTGGTTCACTTAAAAATATACTTAGTAATAATTGGTATAAAAATACTGATAATCATATTATTAAATTATCTACTGAAAAAGAAAACACTTTATGGCAAGTATTTAGTGTTTATCATATTAAAACAGAGAATTATTATATAACTACTGACTTTAGAGATGATGATGAATTTAAGACTTTTATTGATACCATTAGTAAAAGAAGTAAACTTAAATTTGATGCAAGTGTTGATATTAATGATACTATTCTTACATTATCTACATGTCGTGCTGGTGATGAAAAAGTTGTATTACATGCAAAACTAATTAAAAAAGAAGTTAGAAACTAGATTTCTAACTTTTATTCTACAATTTTGCTATATTCATTAGGTATTTTTAAATCAATATGAATTATTTCTTTAGTAATTGGATGTATAAATTTTATTTCATTTGCGAGTAACATCATTTTTCTATAGCCATCTTTTTTACCATATTTTCTATCACCTAATATTGGTGTATTATTATCTTTCATATGTACTCTTATTTGATTTTTTCTACCTGTCTTAATATTTATTTTAAGTAATGAGTATTGTTTATTTGATTTAACTCTCACATAACTTGTTTCAGCATATTTACCGCTTTTATCATTAGTACTATAAGTATAAAGTGTTTTTGTTTCTTTTAGATAAGATTTTATAGTATCTTTATCTTTAGTGATACCATGTACTACTGCGATATAATTTCTTTCTGTGTAATCCCAGGTATTTTGCAGTGATTCTTTTACTCTTTCACTTTTTGCGAATACTACTATCCCACTAGTATCTTTATCAAGTCTATGAACTACAAATACTTTTTGATTCTTTTTATGTAAATAATCAAATACTTCACTATATAAATTATCTTTATAGTTATCACTTTTAATAGTTGGCATATTACCATTTTTATTCACTATTATTAAATGTTTATCTTCATATAATATATCTAATTTTCTCTTTTTCATATTCTACCTTTTAATGAAATAAATGACTTACTATTATTAATACTATACCAGTAATTATTCCAATTAATAATTCTTTCTTTTTTATATTTTCTTTTACTTCACAAAGAAGTTCAAAGAATGCTATATATATAAGCATACCTAAAGTTATACTAATTAATATACCTGAAATGTAAGAAGTGAGTGTAATTTTGAATAGTTTTAATATAATAACACCTAATATACTTGATAATGATAATATTGTAAGTAGTGTTAATTTCTCTTTTTTATTTTTTACTAAAGATGATATTTGTATACCAAGTGGTATGTTATGAAATGATACTCCAAGAGATGTGAATAGTCCTATACTGATTGATGAAAGAGTGGCTGTATATATAGCTGTTCCTTCTATTACATTATGTATGAATAATGCTAGTGTTGATATAAGACCTATATGTTCCATATGATCTTTCTTTTTAGTATGTTCATGTTCATGATCTGGTATAAATAAGTCTAATACTTTTAATAAAAGGATACCTAATATAACAAATCCTAATATGATAAGTTTATTATTTGTAAATTCTAAACATTCTGGTAAAAGGTCAGTAAATATAAGACCTAATATTATAGTAAAAGAAAATCCTACTGAAAATGTTATTAACTTTTTTTCATCTTTAATTAATTTTGTTATCAAATAACCTATAAAAAAAGAAAGTCCTGATAACAATGTTATAAATATTGCTTGTATATTCATACTTCTTCACCAAGAAAATTATATCATACTTTCTTATTATTTTAAATTATAAAATATAATGCTACCAATACGATAAGTATTATTATACTAAATACTGATATTTCTATCTTTTTATTATTTTTAGATTTTAGTTTATTTTTATTAAATATGTCTGTCTTTACTAAAGAAATTCCTTTTGTTTTAATGTTAGTTAAATCTTTATTACTTATTATATAATATGCATCACATTCATCATATTCAGCAAATTTTATATCTTTTGGCATCTTTAACATTTGTACAAACATAAGTATATCAAAGTAAGAACCTGCCATATTTGACACTGATAAGAATGCTAAAAATGGCATATCAAATATATAACTTATTATTAATGTGATAATACCTATTACTGTAAATGGGGTAAGAAGTGATATCATAACAGCAGTTCTATTTATTTCATTTGTACACCTACAATACATTACTCCTTTTTCAAGACACATTCCTAAACATAAGTCTTTATTTTTAACATTTTTATTTATTAGATAGCCTATATAGTGAAGTAATTCGTGTAGTATGAAGTAACCTATCATTATTAATATTTTTTTATATCCAAAATTAAAGTAATAGTCATCAAAAGTAAAATATAGTAATGATAAAAGTATTATCATTATTAATGCAGCGAAGAAGTTACCTACTCCTAGTTTTAGTTTATATTTATAATATTTTAATTCTTGCTTTTTCATGTTTAACCTACTATTCTTTTTAAAAGTCCATATGATATTAACATCATTATTATACTAGCCATTATTATACCAAGCATTATTGATATAAATGATTTCTTTTTATCCATATTTAATACTGAAGCAGCTAAACATCCTGTCCATGCTCCTGTTCCTGGAAGTGGCACACCTACAAATAAAGTAAGTCCTAAGTATCCATATTTTTCTATTGAATCTTTATGTTTTCTTGCTTTTTTATCTAACCATTTTGATAATTTATTCATCCATTTTATTTTAGATTTTCCCATACAGTCTAGTATCTTATTTATAAATAGTAAGATAAATGGTACAGGTAGTGTGTTACCTATTATTGATACAATGTATCCTGTTAGTGGACTTACATTTAGAAGTGATGCTGCGATAAGACCACCTCTTAATTCTAATATTGGTAAAATAGATATAATGAATACCACTAGTTCCTTACCAAATTTTAATGCTGTTAAACCACTAAATAATTTTATTATTGAATTTATTATACTTTCCATATTTCTCCTCATTAATTTTATTATTTCTTTACGTGTATTATATCATATTTCTATTAATAATATTTAAATATAATATATTTTTTGATAAAATATTTACAAGAGATGATTTATATGGATAAAAAAATTGGTATGTTTGATTCTGGTATTGGTGGGCTTACTATATTAAAAGAGTTAAAGAAACTTTTACCTAATGAAGATTATATTTATTATGCTGATTCTAAAAATAATCCTTATGGTGAAAAAAGTGATGCTGAACTTATGAAGATAGTCACTAATATTGTAGATTATTTAATAAGTAGAGATGTTAAAATTATTGTTATTGCTTGTAATACTGCGACTACTAGATGTATTAAAAGACTAAGAATGATGTATCCTGATATACCTTTTGTTGGAACTGAACCTGCGATTAAAGTTGCTTGTGATAATAATTATAAGAATACTCTTGTTATGGCAACACCAGGCACTATTAAAGCAGAAAGAACACATGAACTAGTTAAAAATTATAAAAGAAAAGGACAAAAGATTAAACTTCTTCCTTGTAAAGGACTTGCTGATACTATAGAATTTGGTACAGAAAAAGATATTAATAGAGTTCTTCATAATTTACTTCATAGTTATTATAATAAAGGAATTGACTCAATAGTTCTTGGATGTACACATTATCCTTATGCTAAAAAGAATATACAAAAACTATTTCCAAATGCTAAACTAATTGATGGAAATAAAGGTGTTTCTAATCAAGTTAAAAGAGTTCTTGAAAGTATGAATCTCTTAAATAATAAAACAGAAAAAGGTAGTGAAGAAATAATTTATAACAAATAAAAAAGTACACCTACTTACTTAAATAGATATACTTATCTAACCAACTTTCAAAAGATGAAGTATCTTGATATCTATCAAGGTCTTCTTTTTTATTAGCATCTAAATATGTAATAATTTTACCATTCTTAACTATAATTACTGATGGAGCATATTTTACTTTATTTATGTAATCAGTTTTTTCAAATTCTTCATATCTTATAGAATACATATCTATTTTATATTTATTCATTACACTTCTAAATATATCATCACATGGTATTTTAAGACTACAATAATCATTATATGTATAAAGTAAGAAACTATCTTTTGAATTTATTAAATTATTTAAATCATTAGAAGTTATCTTTATGAATTCTCCATTATTATAATATTTATCATTAATATAAAACTTTTCATGTTTTAAATTTAGTATTATTGCTGGTACAATTATTAATATTGTTAATACTATTGTGATTATTATTATCTTTTTATTCATACTTTTCACCTCATTTTACATTATACAAGTATTTTTTTGAAATACTATAATTTTGAAGTTTAGTTATCTAGAGCGTAAGTTGAGTAAAAAAATAGAACTAATTTTTATTTAACTAGTTCTCTATTTTTTATTAATTCTTTAGTCCTTTCATACCTTTAAGTCCTTTTGAACCATTAAATCCATCAAATATACTACTCTTAAATGACATTGTTTTTTGATTTTTATGTTTATATTCTTTTATAGCAATAGATATCATTTCATCTAGTAATTCACTATATTTCATACCTGCTTCTTTCCATAAGTAGAATGATAAACTACCTGGACATGTATTTGGTTCGTTTACATAGAATTTATTTTCTTTATTATCAATAAGGAAGTCTACTCTACATACTCCGCTTAAATTTAATACTTTGAATACTTGTTTTGCTGTATCTTGTATTTCTTTAGTAAGTTTTTCTGGTATTCTTGCTGGTACTATTCTACTTGTACTAGCCATTCCTTTTGATGCTGTTCCTTTTGATTTAGCATTACCTAAGTATTTATCAGCAAAAGATAATATTTCATCTTCTCCCATTACTTCTTCAAGTGGACTTACTTTTTGATATTCATAATTTCCAAGTACACTAGCGTTTACTTCAGTTAAGCTTTCAATAACTTTTTCAACTACTATTTTAGTATCATATTCCATTGCATCTTCAATTTTTGACTCAATATCTTTTTCATTTTTAGCAACCTCTATACCAATACTACTACCAAGAGTAGCAGGTTTTACTATAACTGGATAACCTATCTTCTTTATTTCTTTTAATATATTTTCTTTATTATCTAAGTATTCACTATCATAAAACCAAGTATAAGGTACTATTGGTAAATTTACACTTTCCATAACTTGTTTCATAACAACTTTATCTTGACCAAGAGCCCCACCTAATACATGAGAACCAACATATGGAATACCTATTGAATCAAGAAGTCCAGCAAGTGAACCATCTTCAACATTATTACCATGCACTACTGGTAAAATAACATCTAAATCAGTAATATCTTTTCTAAAAAGTCCTGTTGTTCTTTGTAATAAGAATGTTTTACCCTTCTTATATAGCATTACTTTAGTTGCATACTTTTTTTCATCTTCAAATTCTTTATAGAATTCAATATCTCTTAACATATGTCCTGTATACCATGTTCTATCTTTAGATATATAAATTGGTACTATATCATACTTATCTTCATTTAAATTATTCATAGCTTGTAATGCAGAAATAACACTTACTTCATGCTCTACTGTTTCTCCACCATAAATAACACCTATTTTGATTTTCATACTGCACTCTCCTATTCATTAAATATGTCAGGTAAATCATTTTCAAGTAATACATAAGTTTCTTTTCCAGATAACTTTTTCATAAGTGGAAATGCTTCTTTGACATCATTTAATATATGTATATTTTTTTCATTATATTTTTCTTTCTTAAGACCATCATATATTGGTTTTGTTTGTTCTTTTCCAACTAAGATGACTTCATCTGCTGAACTTGCGATTTGACGACCAAATTCATAATTAAGATTATATTGTTCTTCTCCTAATTCTATCATGCCTGGTGTTACTATTATCTTTTTACCATCCATCATTTTAAGAACATCAACAGCCATTTTAGAACCAACTGGATTTGAATTATAAGCATCATCTATTATATAAATGTTACCTATCTTCTTAAGTTCAAGTCTATGTTCAATAGGTTTAATTCTTCTTACACCTATAGCGATTTGTTCAAATGTAAGACCAAGTTCATAAGACATTGCAATAGCTTGTAGTACATTATACACATTAGCATTACCAAGTAATTTAGTTTCAAATGTATATTTTTCTTTTGACTTTTTAAATACACAAGTAAATTCAGTACCTTTTCCAGATAATTTTATATTTTCAGCATACACGTCTGCTTTCTTATCTTTTGTTGATACCCATATTACTTTACATTTACTTTTTATTTTATAACTTGTTTGATATGGATCATCCATATTAAGTACTGCAACTCCATCATCAGGAAGTGAATCTATAAGTTCAAATTTTGCTTTTTGAATGTTCTCTCTACTACCAAAGCTTTCTAAGTGAGCTGTTCCAATAGTTGTAAGTATTCCATATTTAGGTTTAATAAAGTTAGCTTTTTCTTTAATTTCTCCTCTATAGAATGCACCCATTTCAGCAACAAATACTTCACTAAATTTATCCATATAATTATTTATTGCATTTATAAGACCATACATTGTATTAAAACTTTTAGGTGTTGCGAATGAATTATATTTAACACTTAATATATCATTTAAGAAGTTCTTAGTACTTGTTTTACCATAACTTCCTGTTATACCTATTTTCTTTATATCTTTCATACTATAAAGTTTATTTTGTGCTTGTCTTTTATAATGAAGATATACTAGTTTTTCAACTGGTTTATTTATTATGTTTGCTAATAAGACAAAGAATGGATTCAAATATACAATTAATCCAATGTATGTATAATATTTATAAAGTTCACATGAATTAAAACATAAATACATTGGTAATATAGTAATTATATATAATAATAACATTGTCACATAAAGTCTTTTAATTCTAGCAGTTATAACAAGTGGTTTTTTTGATTGTTCTTTCTTAATTTTAGATTTATATAAGAAATACACTATTATATAGAATACTCCAAATATTATTAAACTTTTATTATATGTTACTTTTTTTAATAGTAGAAAAAGTATAAATAATAAATCATATGTTATGAATACTTTTTTAGCATTATCTAGTATCCATTTGAAATATCTATTTCCATCATTATACCAATTTTGTTGTAACATATGCATTGATTTTCTTGCTTTATATATCACATACCAAAAATAAGGTATTAATGATAATAAAAAGTATATTTTCATTCTTTATCACTCCCTATAAAATTATTAAGTACTCTAATTGTTTGTGCTAGATTTTCTAAATATGCATAATGAGTACATCCTTCATACTTAACTAGTCCACAATTAGGTATTATTTTTTCAAGTTCTACTGCATCATTTATTGATACTGCTTCATCATTTGTTCCCCAGATTAATAATGTTGGACATTTTATTTTCTTGGCTTCTTCAGTTAAATCTAGGTTAACATGATTTACTAATATTTTTCTCATTGTTTCACTAGCATTTCTATAATCTGTTGAACCAACATGTTTTTTAACAAAGCTTTCTAGTCCTTGAATCCCTGGTATTTTCTTTACTGCTTTATAGACTTTCATTTTGAATGTTGGCTTTGTTATATTTTGTTTATATGGACTTGCAAGTAAAACTAACTTCCTAGTTTTATATTTAGTCGCATAAGCTAAAGATATTTTTCCACCAAAAGAGTGTCCGATTAATATAGGATTCTTTATTTTTAATTCACCTAACATTTCATTAATAGTATCTGCATAATCATAAATACTCCATATTTCTTTAGGTTCATCACTACTTCCAAAACCTGGTAAGTCAACTATTAAAACATTATATTTCTTGATAAATGGTTTAGCAATAGGCATCATCATTTGAATATTTTGACCCCAGCCATGCAAAAACACTAATGAAGTGTCACTATCATTATTATAATATTCATAATTAATATTGATGTTTTTTATAAACATTTGCATCTTTTCACCTATTTAATTATAGCACATTCTATATATCTTTATACTTAAATACACATTTTCTTTACGATAATTAAACTATTTTTTTATTTTTATTGCTTTTTTAATAATGCTTTTTCTTTTTTCTTGCTTTTTGATATTAATTTTTTAATTGTATCAACAAGTTTTTTTATATTATTTATATCTTCTTTCTTACCTCTTATTTCAATTACTTTTAACATGCTTTCTAAGTATTTTCTTTTTTCTTCACTATCAATAGTGTCATCTTTAACTAATTCTTCATAATCTTTTATTGTATCTTCTACTGATAAAACTTGTTTATATAATATTTCATTTATGTTGTGAATTAATATTTCTAATCTATCTTTATTTTCTCCTTTGTGATGTTTACTTCTTTCTATAAATTCATCTCTCATTTTAAATAGTTCTAATGTAGTTCTTCTTTTGAAATCTCTTGCATACATTAAATTTAAAACAGGATGACGTTTAGATATATCTATTCCATTATCTAAAGCGGTTTCATATACTTCTTCTATTTTTGATTGAAATAATTCATCAACTATATAGAATTTGCCATCTAATTTTCTATATCTCATCTTATGTTGCCTTATATCTTTATCATTTTCTTTGCTTAAATTGCTTTCTACTCCTAGAGTAGTTAAATAACAATCAGCATACATTCTTCCATGTATTCTAGCATCAAGTTCAGTATATAAAAAGTAATAATTATCCTCATAGAATCTTTTAGGTAATGCATTATACATTAAATAATCCATCATCATTATAATTTCTTCATATGAAAGTGCTTTTACTTTAGTAATTTTTTCTACTTGATATAAGTGTCTTAATTCATGAAATATCGTATTTAGAAAATCACTATAATTTATTTTTCCTTTTGAATCTATTGATTTATAA
This sequence comes from uncultured Bacilli bacterium, assembly GCA_934102215.1. Taxonomy (GTDB): domain Bacteria; phylum Bacillota_I; class Bacilli_A; order RF39; family UBA660; genus CAG-1000. The sequence goes on along the minus strand of CAKOSH010000001.1, from coordinate 321,393 downwards.
TGTGATTCTTCAACTAAAATTAAGTTATTTTCATAAGTTCCAAATGAATTTTTAGACATATTTCTAAATCTAAAATAACAAAATGTTTCATTTGAATAAGCATAATTAGATGCTAAACTATCGATTAGGGATTGCAATACATCTATTGATAGGAATTTATTTTGACTAATTGTATTTTTAAAAAATAAATCTACATATCTTTGAGGAATTGGATAAACTGCATATTTAAAGATATCGCTTAATTTATTGTAACTATGTATATCTAAAGATTTATTTGCTTCTATGAACTCATCAAATTCTTTTAGTTCTTCATACATTTTTTCCTTTAAATGAAGTTCACTTAAGAAATCATTTATTTCTTTAATTTGTGACACAGCTAATGACTTGTATTTTTGTGGTGTTTCTTTATCATTAAGTTCACCATTTAATTTTAATGCGATTACATTATGCTTATATTCACTTAACATTTTTAATACAGTTCTTATGTCTTCTTTTGATGTGAATAAGTATTTTCTATAGATTTTTATTATGTTACTTATGAAATCGTTTTCTATAATTAGTTTTGATTTTTTTGTGCTTCTTGTTAAAGATTTTGATACGAATAAAAAAAGACATGATAAAAGGCTATCTAAGTCTTCATTTTTGAAATGTCCTTTATTATTTTCATAATCTAATAATTTTTCAGTTTCTTCTTTTGATATACATATATTATATATGTCTTTTTTTTAAATTTTGTCATAAAATTTTCCTTGTGTCGATATTATAGCATAGTTTTATTATTTTGAATCATTCTTTTTAAATCTTTTTATTTTTTTAATATATTTTTTATAATTGTGAACATAAGGCTTTAAGTCCATTGATGATTTAAGTGGGAAAATGAATGAATATTTTTCTTTTGCTTTTTGTTGATGTTCTTTAACTGTTTTCTTAAATTCTTCATATCTAATTATTGCTCCACTTTCTTTAGCATATGTTCTAACTTTAGATAATAATTTTGTTGAATAAGCGTAGTCAATAATTATAGTTGCAGTAAATAGACCTAGTATATATGAAAATATTATATGATTATTAAACCATACTACTTTATCTAATATAAATTCTGCTAAAAAGAAATAGTATAATGCACTAATTAGTGTCCATATAAGTGAAAATAATGGACAGATTATTCCTTTGTAGTTTCCCCAATTGTTACTGTAATCCCATAATTTAACAGGCTTGTTTACAAATGAAAGGCCGCCTATAAATTCAATTAAAGTCATTGCCACTCCCATTAAAATGATAACCAAAATACTAGGTAAATTCATTTCATAAAATGTGAGATAAATTACTGTTAAAGCACAAAGTCCAAATCCATATATAGGTAGATATGGTCCAACTAGAAATCCTGGATTTACCCAGTAACCATGAGCAAGTCTTCTATAAAATAATTCTAGTATCCATCCAAATGTACAACCTATAAAGAAAAGAAATACTATGTCTAAAAATATCATCATGTTATTCACCACTTTCTTATGTTAATTATTATATCAAATTTTATGTGAATATTATATTATATTTTTGAAATATATTTTGATTACTTTTTTATATATAGGCTATATGTATTGTGTGTATTTTCAAATATAAAAAGCAATATTTCTATTGCTTAATATAGTGTAAAGTTTTACCTTTGTTAATTTATTTTTGTAAGACTATTAAAGTCAATATCATGATACGCTACTTTATAAAAATCATATGTTGTAGTTTCTTTTGATGTATTTTTAACAGTTACTTTATTATTGCCTTTGTAATACCAAAATCCACCTACATTATAAATTTTGTCTTTATTCCATCCAAGTGACACTAATAAGTTTTTTGTCATACCAGCGTATCCTCCGCCACCACACATCAAGAAAATATTTTTATCTTTTGGGAATAAATATTCAAGTATTTCTAATGATTCAGCATAGTTAGCAGTATATTTACCATCTTTTTCAGTAAATAATGTTTCTCCTTCATAAGTTTTTCCTACTTCTTCTGGAAGTCCTGTTACATTTACTAAATATGGATAAGGTACAACTTCAAAACCTTTTACAAATCCTGATAAATACGCGTCTCCACCTATCGCTTCATAGTTTCCTGGATCCTTTAACATTCTCATGTCACGATACACAGAATCACTTCTATCTAAATATTTATCAATTGTCTCTTCATAAATATTTTTATCAATTCCAAATTGTGTACCTCTTATTCCTTCTGTTACTTCTGGTTTTGGTAAAGTTATTTCATCGTTTTCACATGATTTATTAAATATAAAATAACTTAAAGTTCCTCCTACTAAAATACTTAAAATAATTGTTATTATTAATTTTAATGTTTTGTTCATATTACATTACTCCTTTCTTGATTCAATCATAATATATATATTTAATATTGTATATAATTTGATAGTTGAATTACTAGAGTTATAGTTGAGTTATGAAAGAAGTTTAAATACTTTTGTTAAGTCTTCATTAATTATGAGAGTTGCTCTTTTGTCATATGGTGTTTCATCATTATTTATTATTACTAAACTTTTTCCTCTAAAATAATTTATTAAACTAGCGGCTGGTTCTACTGTTAAAGATGTTCCTGCAACTATTAACATATCACATTCACTTATATATTTTTCTGCTTTAACAAAATCTTCAGGTAACATTTCTCCATAAAGAACAACATTTGGTTTAATGATACTCCCACATTCACATCTTGGAATATCTTTACTATTAAAAATATATTCTGCATCATATTCTTTTTTACATTTTATACAATGATTTTTATATATTGTTCCATGAAGTTCTAATACATTTTTACTTCCTGCTTTTTGATGAAGTCCATCTATATTTTGTGTAATTATTGCTTTTAGTTTTCCTGATTCTTCTAATTTTGTTAGATATTTGTGAACAATATTTGGCTTAACATTTAATGAATTCATATTTGATTTATAGTATTTATAAAATTCTTTTGTAAAACTATAGAAGCACGCTGCACTCAACATGAATTCTGGTGAAACATTTAATGAATTGCTTTTATCACTGTATAATCCATCTTTACTTCTAAAATCTTTAAGTCCACTCGCAGTTGAAACTCCTGCTCCTCCAAAGAAAACAATATTGTTTGATTCATTTATCAATTCTTTTAATTCTTTTACTTTTTCTTGATTTATTTTGTTCATATTCTACCTCATATTTATTATACTATATTTTTTCATAATAAAAATGTAAACATTTTTTAAAGTGCTTAACTTTGTCAACACTCTGAATAATACTTATTTGTATTATAATTGTTAAAAGTCTTTGACAAACTTCCAAAGATATTTGGTAGAAATCTAACGCTAACATATATATAATTGTTAGTGAAAGGAGGGACAAAAATGAAGTTAGGAGATAATATTTTCAAGCTAAGAAAAGATTGCAAACTTTCACAAGAACAATTAGCAGAAAAAGTTGATGTTACTAGACAAACAATATCAAATTGGGAGCTTGGCGAAACTTCTCCAAACCCTGAACAGTTAAAATTATTATCTAAAGCATTAAATGTTAGTATTGATGAATTATTAAATAATGACATTAAACAAGTATTAGTAGAAAAAGTAAATAATACCGAAAAAAATGCTGAGATAATAATTAAGATACTAAAAATCTTGGGAATAATTTTTATTGTTGGATTTGCTATTACTATTTTCATAAATATTATGTTAGGTGCTAAAAAAGACTCTATGACTATAAAAGAAAATCAAACTGTTCTTCTTAATTGTCAACTGAATAGTGAAAAGTATACTTATCTAATAGAATATGATAAAGATGATAATATTATTGATGCAAGTGGTAGTGATTATATTATAAATGTTGTTAAAGATAAACAGTTTAACAAAGCTAAAATATTAGTAAAATATATCGAATCATATTTTGAAGACAATGGTGGGAAATGTTAGTTTAATAATATATTTTATAAATAAGATCAATTTTATATTGGTCTTTTTTTCTAAAATATTGACACCTAAAAAAACAACTATATACAAAACATTTCTGAAATCGGAAAAATTATGATATAATTAATATACAGGAAGTAAATCGCATTTCGTTAATTATTTGTGAGGAGGTATAATGAAGAAGAAAAAAATAGTAATAATCTCACTGTGTTCTATAATAGGTTTAATATTTTTAGATTTTATAATCGCTCTATCATTTAATAATAGTCCTATAATTAAAATTAGAGATTATTATGATGGTGGTGCTACTGTTTACAAAGATAAAGGAATATTTACAAATACTTATAAATGTTCTAATGGTAAAACTAAAACAGTTTTAAAAACGACTAAATATGTTTGCCCTATGAATGACATTGAAAAAGATATAAAAGAAGCAATAACAATTACATTTGATACTAAAGGTGGAAGTATAATAGATAGTATTACTATTGGCAAAGATACTGAGCTTACACTTCCAAAAGATCCTACAAGAGATGGTTATAAGTTCAAAGGTTGGGTTGATAAAAATGAAACCCCTATTTATAACAAAGTATTACTTGCAGAAGACACAATTCTTTATGCAGTTTGGGAAAAAGATGAAACTAGCAATACAATAACAATTACATTCGATACTAAAGGTGGAAGTAAAATAAACAGTATTACCATAAATAAAGATACTGAGCTTATACTTCCAAAAGATCCTACAAGAGATGGTTATAAATTCAAAGGTTGGGTTGATAAAAATGAAACTCCAATTTATAACAAAGTATTACTTGCAGAAGATACAACTCTTTATGCTGTTTGGAAAAAAATAGAAAATAAAAAAACTAGTCCTAAAACTGAAAAACCTGAAACAAACAACAATACAAATAATAATAGTACTAATATTAATAAACCTAATCAAAATGCAAATAATAATACAAACATCAATAATAATGAAAATACTATTTTACCTGAAGAAAAACCACCTGTTGTAGAAAAGACTCAAACAGAGAAAAATGATGAGTATAGAAAACAACTTCAAAATAAGTATTCAGTTAAAATAGCATATAAAAATGAATTAGGAAATTATACTATAAATGGTTATGGTATGAATAAACTTAACGATGATAATAAGATAAATAGTTGCCTTGGAAAGATAGACACAACTCTTAAAAACTATCCAAATGGTTTTTTTAAAGAAATGAAAGATTATGGAATGCCTTTAACTATTTACTTAGTAAATAGTATTAGTGGTAATGTTTCAGGACTTACTGATGCAAAAAATAAAAGTGATATTAAAATAATGATTGCCCCAGCAAGTTTATTTGAGAACACTTTAAATCATGAAATAATGCATTATATAGATTCTTATATAAAAATTAAGGGCTATCCTATTGATATAAATAATACTATGAAAGATGTAAATCCAGTAGGTTTTACATATGGAGATACAAGTAATGATTATGTTTATTATTTTACAAGTGTAGATAATGCTTACTTCTTATCAACTTATGGAAAAAGAAATTATTTAGAAGATAGAGCTGTTTTATTTTCTGATATGATGACTAGAACTTTTGCAAAAGATTATTATGACGATGGTACTCCAATAAACAAAAAAGCAAAATTAATTAGTTCACAAATTAAAGAACACTTTAACACATTATCCAATACAGGAAGATATTATTGGGATAGATTCTTATAATATAAGTTTAATAAATTAATTTAGGAAAGGAGGAAATATGAAGCAAGATTTACTAGTAAAAATAATTATAGCAGTAGTTGTTCTTGTAGGATTAGGATACTTCGTATATACAAATTATGTTTCAAAAGAAAAAGAATTAGTTTTTGAAGCAAGAATTAAAGAAGTGACAGTAAATGATAATGTATATACTGTCCTAGTGGAAGAATATGATAAAAAGAAAAAAGAATATACTGTAGAGTATGAATTCGAAATAAATAAAGATACAAAAATAGTTTATAATAATGAAGATACTACTGCAGATAAATTAAAAGCTAATCAAAAAATAACTATTACTTCATCTGATGTAATGTTACCTAGTGAACCAGCTAAATTATCTAATGTTAAAAAAATAATCATTTTAAAAGATTAATTAGTATTAAAAGTTTTGCTAAATAAAGCAAGACTTTTTTTGTGTAGGTGTTATTTGTTTAAAAAAATAATCAACTATATTATAATTTCTATTTTTGATTTTATAACATTTGTTATAATTTAACTCACATAATTAAAGATAATATTAAGTTAGAGTGGAGCTTAAATGTATTTCACTCCTTTATTGGGTTAAATGTTAATGAATATACATTTTTAATTTGAAACAATTCTTTTATCAACAATAATAATATTATTTATATAAAATATGATAAAGAATTAAAGCTTAAATTACAAAAATTAAAAAGATGCCAAATAAAGATGGTTCTTATGAATATGATAGTTTCAGAAAGGCCACTAAAAAGGAAATCAAAAAAGAGTTTAAAGTTTGGAATATTTGAATTAAACTTTCTAGTGGTGGTATTCATCTAACTTTTATGAGTGTTAAATATTATTATTCTGATTATTTTGACTATACTTTAATAATCGATTTTACTGGAAATGGTAAAACAATTTGTAATATTTTACCCATGATTTTTATTTTTTAGGAAGTTATGAGATGTTAATTTTGCAACTTATTTTAGAAAATGGAAAAAAATGATAATTTCTTGTTATGTAAAAATTATTGGGGGAAACAATAACTTCATAAAGTATTTTAAATATAATATTGAAAAATATATAGTTACAACTTTTTATGATGATTTAAAATCAGTAGCAGAAGTAAGTGATAAAGTTAAATGTTTCTTAAAAGAAAAAGGTATTAAAATAAATATAATTAGTTTAAGACATCATTATGATGTTAATAAATTGTATAAACTACTTCGTGAATTATCATTAAGCAATCATGATACATGGTCATCATTATTTCTATTTAATAATTTACAAAAACAAATTCTTGAAATGAAAGATAAAATAGGTATCATGGAGCAGAGTATAAGATTATTAGAAAATTACATAATACAATATACAATATGCATAAAAAACTATAATAAAAAAATAAAAGCAATTAAGCTTTTATTATAAAAATATAAAAGTTTGCATTTTTTCCGAAAAAAGAAAAAAGTGCTGAATTCGGTAAACAATTTTACTCGTTTTTTGTTATAATATATTTAGTAACGGGAGATGAGTTTAGAAATGACTTTTACTGAAGCCATAATAGAAAGAATTAATGAGCTTTGTAAGTTGAATCATATAACTACAAATAAGTTGTCTGAGCTTTCCACTGTTCCAGCAACAACGCTTTATGCGTTGCTTTATGATAAAGTAGAAAACCCAAGTTCTAAAAATATTTATAAATTTTGTAAAGTTTTTGGAATAACAATGAAAGAGTTTTATGACACTGAAATATTCAATAAAATGGACTTTATAGAATGAATAAAGCTTGGCGACAATCACTTTGATTGTTTTTTTTATTAAAAAAGTATCAATAAAAGTATAGTTAAATCTTTTTTTGATACTCATTAAGTTTTGTTTAGTTTATAATCACTGATATGTATAAGGATTGTTAATTGTTCCATTTCCTGTCATTTCAAAATTGCCGTTTATTGTTATGACTGGTCTTATATAATAACTATTCGTTAATAAATTTCTAGTCCAGTCAGTAGGAGCTCCACTTTTATCTACAATAAAAACATTTCCATTTTTATATGTTGGATCGTAATATGCTGGGGATAATGTCCAGTAGTAATTATCAATACTAGAATTATATAAGAAATATGAAGTGTTATTTTTTTTATAAGCTCCTCCTGCTAAAACAACTTCTTCTGCACTTATTAATCCAATATTTGCTTCAATAATATATTTACTAGGACAAACTAGTATTGGAGAATAATTGTTACTATCTTGACCTAAATTTTCATATGATTGAAAATAATTAACATTCGCATATGTACCTGATGATTTTCTTGTATAATAATCAAAGTTTACACAAAAATTTGATTTTACAATTTTATCAGAATTAGATGCTAGATTATTTTGATACCAATTATCTAAAATTGGTTTAATATTACTATTACCATAAGCAAGCATTTCTTTTGCTAAATCTATTGTATCAGCAGAAGCACTATCTCTATATTTAGATGTTGTTCCACTTATTACACCATCTAATACAATTCTTAGATTACCATTTTCATCTATTTGTAGTATTCTCCATGTGAATCCTCCAAAAGAAACATAGTTATCATCATAATTTCCTCTTAGTAAAATTACATTTTCATTATTTATACCTTTTATAGTATGTATTTCTTTTCCAGTAGCAATATTACTAAATTTTTGCTTTCTTTCTGTTTCTTCCATGCTTTCAATATCTATATGTTCTATATCTTCAACATTACCAGATGGTACATAATTATTTACAAGAGTTGTTTCCATTTGAGTTTGATTTATTTTAAAGTTAAAACCTATATATGATACTAAAGTGTTAGAATCAGGAACAACATTATCTTTATAACTAAAAGTAATACTAAATTCTTTAAATGTATGTGGTTCTATCTTAGTATCTTTATCTATACCAGTTAATGTAAATATTATATTTTGATTACTATAGAATGCATTATCATAAATGGAATTATTAAATCTATATGTTTCGTTATTTTTATTATATACTTTAATTTTATATGTGATAGAGGAGTTCCCATTTGTATTTGATAAAACAACTCTAGAATTTAAAGTGGTACTAGAAAATGTTATTATTTTTGACTCTTCTAAGTTTGCGTCGACATTTGAATCATAATTAACTTCAGTTATAAATAAACCATCTTGTGAAACAAGACTAACATCTCCACTAATATCAAGAGTAATAGAGTTTATTGTGGCATATCCAATAGACATAAATAAAGTTGTAAGCGTAATCAAAAATAAATAAAGTGGCTTTTTATTAATATTTTTATTTTTTATTGATTTATCCATATATATCACCATTTATTTAAAATAAAAGAATATGATAGAAAAGTATCATAATTCAAAATCATTAATTATTCCTCTTTCTATTGCATTTTCTCTCATTTGTTTTTTTATTTTAGATACTTTCAAAGAATAAGTATAAAGAATCTTTGTGTTACTAGGAATTATAAAATATACTCCAGTTTTTTCTTTGTTTTCAGTCATTAATATTGGTTGCCCTAGTGTATCTCTTATTTCTAACATATCAGTAAATTCATCTACTTGAAGAACTTGATATCCGCTTAAATCAAATGAATTATTTATTTTTTGAATATAACTTTTATAATTATTAAGAATTTTTTGCAATTCTCTTTGATATATGCTTTCAGCTGTTCTTGTTTTAATTATATATTTTACTAAAATCACTAGAACTATAATTTCAATTAGAAACATAACAACTGCAACAACTAGGAATAAAAAGTTAAATGGGGATTTTTCTATACAAGCCATAAAGTTTTCTTGCTTTGCATCTACTAAACTTTTTGATATATCAATGGCAACTGTCTTGGTGGTTAGTGGAATACTTAAAGAAACAGTTGATGTCTTATCCGTATCTTTAATATCTTCACATTCTCCTAATACCTTAATATTCATAACTATATCAAGAGTTGCTATAGACTCATCTAAACTATATATACTAACAAATTTTTTAATTAAATCATTATATTTATTATAATCTATCGTTACATCTTCTTTTATTTGTACGCTTGATTTACTATTTGAATGATTTATCTTATCACTAATAAGTGTATCAGTGTATTTATATAATGAGTTTTTAGTATTTTTATCTATTACATTTACATTTGCTTCAATAGAATACTGATATTTATAATCTATATTTTTTTCACTAACATTTAATTTATAATCAAATGTGGCATTAATATAATCTATAAGACTAGCTATATATTGATTATTTGCATCTAGATACTCTTTATTAAAGAATTCATTCTCTTTTAAATAAACTTTATAATCTATTTTACTTTCTTCATTATAAGGAACGTAATAAGTTTTATTCTTTGTTAAAAATAGACACACGAAAGACATAACTATGAATGTTAAGATAAATAACAAACAAGCATAACTTATAATTGTTTTTCTACGTTTAGTTTGATCAACAAGTATTGCATTAACTTGATTCTTTTTCATAGTTAGACTCCTTTCTTTTTATTCTATTTTTATTTATGAAAACATTTCTTTTATCCAAATTGATGGATAACCAATATATTTTATTCTTAATTTTGATATTCCAATAATATCACTATCCACTAAATAATAATCATCAGCACTCATATTGGCGTCCCCTTTAGTGTAATATCTAATACTACCATTTATATCTTTTTTATCAATAACTCTATGTATAATTTGCAATCCGTTTTTTTCAAATACGATGATATCTCCTGTTTTAATGTTTTGTTTATCATATTTAACAAATATTGTTGTATCTCCCATATTAAGAGCTCCTGTCATACTTTTAGAACCAATTACTAATATTCCATATTTGAACTGGCAAGATATTAACATAGTTATTGAAGATAAAACTATTATTAATATAGTAGTCCACACAATCTCTCTTTTTTTATCCTTATAAGCAACTGCAAAATTTGTTTTTGAATAAGTATATTCTAGAAACAAATATATAAAGTATGGATAAATAATTTTTAAAAATGTTCTAAAGAAGATGTATATGTTTGGAGTATAAGGAATAATAAAAGCATATAAAATGGTTATTAGTCTATATACAACAACACTGTTTTTCCCATATCTTAGTGAAATATAATTATAAAGCAAATTACTTGAAATAGATGAGAATACAATAAAACCGATTATAATTAATAAATCATCTAGATTTGAGTAACTATAAACTTCACCATAAATTATTAAGTCAATAAGAACAAATGCAATAAATGGGATTATCTTAGCAAATTTTCCTCGTTGTGCTAGAAATACTTCTCTAATTACTTCAGTTGAGTACACAATGATTGTTATTGGAATTATATAATATAATAAAGCAACTTTACCAAATTTAACCGAAGATTCATAAAAACCAAAGTGTATTCCCATTAGGTAAAAAACTATTAGATAAATAATTCCCATCGCACTCATTACTATTGTTACTTCTTTTTTGTAGTGAGATATAATATTTCTTTTTTTAATTATTTTTTTTAGTATCAACATATAAATAAGAAGAAATATTGACAAATATATTGTTTTATATATTGTTGACACAAAGAGAATAAAGAAAAGAAATGTAACTAATATAAATTCAAACACATAATTTTTTATCTTATCTATACCCATAAAATCCCTTCTTTATCTACTTTCTATCAACTATATTACTTTGTTGCAGTAGCATTAAATTTAACTTCAAAAGCTCCTGTAACTTCTTCTAAAGGTGCTTTTACTAATTCAACAGTAACAGTTAGTTTCTTTGTTCCATTTGGAGCAATTGGATTTGCATCTGCAAGTGTTGCTGTAACTGTATAATAATCTTTTGCTGCATCATTTGTTTGTGTTGCTGTTGGATTAGATAATGTTGCATTAATACCAGCTTTACTATTATTAGTTATTGTGTATTCTGCGACAACTTTTTCACCAACTGTTTTTAAAGTTTTTACAGATAGTGTAGCTGTTTTTCCGTCACCTTTATCAGCTGTATCAGTTTTGCCTGTTAAAGTTCCAGTTGTTGTTATTTTTGCATCAGTAAAATTAACATCAAAGTTACTATCATCTGGACTAACTGTAATATCACCATTTACCTTTAAGTCAATAGTAGTAAGGGCATAACCAACACCTAAAACTAGTACTGCACAAACTAAAGCAAGAGCAACGAATGATTTTTTCTTTTTCATTTTTTTCACCTCCTCGCACAATATTTTTATGGGAGTAATCTACATAATAGCTACTCCCAAATAACTATCATGCTTTTTAAGGTTAAGATATAAGAATATAAACTCTGTAAAACTGGAGTCTATCCTTCTACCTTAATCTTACAATTATAATTATATCATACTTTTCCGAAATCGGCAAATAAAATTTCCGTTTTCGGAAAAATTAAATAAAAAAGAGTTATAGATAGTTTATTTAATCATTAGTTAACAAAAGAAAAAAGGAATCTAATTAACTAGATTCCTTACCTCATAGAAAAACTGTTATTTATAGTTAATATACTATACATAAAAAGAACATCTTGATTATTAAATTTTATATAATTATTCAAAATTCTTGAAGAAACATATCTAATATCAATAACAGTAATTTTCTTATAACCATCAATTAATAGAGGAATTAAACTACTGCCATAAGAATCACGAAAAACAATTAATTCTTTATTACTATTTGAAGTAGGATTAACAATATCTATAATAGAAGATGCTCCTGATAAATATATATCATATTTATCTAATGATTTTAGTTTGTCATAATCATATATTTTTGTATATTTTTTAGTTTCATAATTATACATCTAGCGAATTTTTTGCCAAAATCGGTAAATAATTAAAATAAATTATTTATGATTTGCTTTTTTGATAACTCTTTTTATAATTATTTGATATTTCTTTATTTGTGAAAACTTTAAATGTTACCTCTCGAACTAATTTAGTATCTATCATTTCGGCATCCAAATAATTTCTATCTAAATATTCAACTAACAAATCGTATAATTTTTTAATTTCTTTATATATATTTCTTGGAACAGAAACACATTCACTAATAAACATATTCTCCAAAATATTAAGTAATACCAAACAACCTTCATCTACATTGTATTTTTTATAAATTATCAATTTTATCATCTCTAGTGTGGTGTTAATTCTCAACAAAAATTATTGCAAGTCATATTTAAAAACGATAATAATTTTTACATAAAAAAACGATTTTTCTCTTATTTTATAAGGGAAAAATCGGTATTTTCTTGGCAGAGCTTGTGCATTAAAAAGCGAACTTTCAACATCTTTTAAAAGAGAGATACTTACCTCTTCAATTTGATTATTTATATTATAAAGTATTGTTGCTCTATCATTATACAAATATACTTTATTAACTAATGTATTAATTAAAGCCTTTTTGTATTTAAAACTATTTATATTACCTTTTTTAATACTATTCAAAAAGAATTTTACTTCATTAATGTCTAATCTTAAATGTTTAGATTTTTCAATTATAAAAGTATTATTTATTTCATCCAATTTATATTGTATATTATTTAGTTCTTCAAATAAAATTTGTCTTGCACTTGAATTATCACACTCTGATATTGCATTTATAAGATTATTTTTCTTTTTTTCCAAATCTTTTAATGATTTATTTAATTGCTTATATTCAATAGTGTTTTGTTCATTGTTAGCATATTCAACTATTTTCTTTGCTATTGAGTTAATATTATCTCTAGTTAAAACATCCTGACAAGATTTAGCAACTATATCTTCTAAATATTCTTTTCTTACACATTCCATTTCACATTGATGTTTTAAATATGATTTACAAGCATAATATGTATGTAGTTTTCCTGTTTTTGATGTTCCAGATTTGCCTGTCATTTTTTCTTTACAAAAGCCACAATACAACTTTCCAGATAATAAATATTCTGCCTTTGCTCTTCTTCTAGCGGGGGCTAAACTATTTCTTTTAAGTTCTTCCTGAACTTTGTAAAACAAATCATCATCAATTATTCTAGGTATAGCATTTTTTGTTTCTACCATATTATATGTATATATACCAATATACTTTTTGTTTTCTAATATTCTTCTAATACTACTTCTATTAAATGGCTTGTTATATGATGTTTTTAGATTTAAAGAGTTTAAATATTTAATTATTTCACTCATCTTATAATCATTTGAATACATTTCAAATATTTTTTTTACTACCTCTGCTTGTTCTTTATCAATAGCATATTTCTTTTTTATTGCTTTCTTAATTCCATTATTAAATCTTTCATTATTAACTATTTCAAGTTTATATCCTAAAGGAACATTACCACCATTATAATAAAAGTTTTCCGCATTTAATTTCATACCTCTTCTTACTTTTTGACCTAATTCAACTGAAAAATACTCTGCCATTCCCTCAAGCACACTTTCCATAAGAACACCACTAGCGTCATCTGTTATATTTTCTCTTGCAGATAAAACTCTAACACCCATATCTTGTAATTGCTTTTTATATATAGCACTTGTATACCTATTCCTCGCAAATCTATCCAGTTGATAGACTATGATTGCTTTAAATGTTTTATTTTTGCTATCTTCTATCATCTTTTGAAATGATTCTCTATTTTCTTTAGTTCCTGATTTTGCTCTGTCAATATATTCATAAATTACATTATAATTATGTTCTTCTGCAAATTTTCTACATACCTCTAATTGTCCCTCAATAGAACATTCAGTTTGATTATGTGAACTATATCTTGCATATATTACTGCATTCATAAACTAACACCCCTAAATAATGTAAGTGATGAATATGGACTTACACTAATTAATACTTTACTTTTAGGATGTTCTACCTTATTTTTAAATAGTAAATACGCATATATGTTTTTTTCTATATATTCTTTAATGTCTTTAGCATTAAATACACTAGATAATAATTCAATTTGATTTTTATTTATCATTTTTATCTCCTCTATTTCACTTTATCTTTTTTTTACTTTAATATATAATAGAGGTACACATATATTGTTTGCCGACGATTTTATGTGTACCATAATTGATAACTATTTGTAGTAGTTATCAATTATTTTTTTACTATTATTTTCTTTAATAATCTGTTGCATTTCCCCAGAGTATTTAAATGCATATTTTTCAGCCTTTTCTCTAATATCTTTAGGAACATTTTCTCCTGCAACTAAATCATCAATTAAATTAATAAAATCTGTCATCACAGAAAATTTTGTCATACTATAAGCACTTTTATCATTTCCAAATGGCTTATATGCAATAAATTTATCATTCTTTTTATCAAGTATATTTCTACCTAAAGCAATAGCAAAATATGATGATAGGCTTTTAAATAATTCTTTATCTTTTATAATTGCATTTATTAGAAATAATATTATTTTGTTTTCATTGTTATTTTCAAAACTATCATACTCTGTATTTCTTTTTAATTCAGATAATATATTAATTGTTTCAGAATCTAAACCAAGAGCAATACTAATATCAGTAATACTATTCTTATTATTATCCTCTTTTTTCTCCTTAAAAAAGGTTGAAAAAGGAACTGAAAAATATTCTTTTATATAAAGTAATTGTTTCAAATCTGGTATTCTATCAAATGTGTAATTAGACAATGCTTGATATGTAATATTTAAATCATTTGCAATTTTTGTTTTAGTAATTTTTTTACCATATTTATCATATTCTTTTATTTTATTATCAACCAAATTTTGCATTGCTTTTATAATATCATCTTTAGTATTTTCATATAATCTTTCTTTTTCTTTTTCTATTTGAACTCTATTTCTTGCCATATATTTTTCTCCTTTTATATCTTCATTATATGATTTCTAAACTTATGTGTCAACAAATTATTTATTATTTTTATAATTTAAACAATTTGTTTATCTTTATATCGTTTTTGCCTTTAAATAAAAGGGATGTTGAATTCTGGACTTTTCTATTTACAAGCAAAAAAATATGTATTATTATGTTGCTAATCAAACATAAAAGGAGATGATTCTATGAGTAGAAAAAAAGTAATAATTCAGAATCAAAAATGGGAAAGTACAAAAGCAAGAGGACAAAAATTCACAAAAATATGTGATGATATGCAAGAGTCAAAAGCGTGGAAAGAATTAACATTAAGACAACAAGGCTTATACTTATTATTAAAAAAGAAATATATAAAACGTCCTGATGATTCAGATAATGCAGAAGACATACACATTACTAATCAAGATATAAAAAACACTAAACTATCTAAAAATTCAGTAATGTATGATTTAGATGAATTAATTAATAAGGGTTTTATTAAAGTAAAATATCACGGGAAACTTGCTCGTAAACCTAATATATATGCTTTTAGTGATAATTGGACTAAATATGGAACTGATGAATTCTTTATACATCCAAATGATAAAAGACTAACTAAAAAGAATTCTATTCCATTTAATGATGAATAGAATCATTTTTTATTATTTATAAACTATGGTATGGTAATATTTAATAAAGGTATTAAAAGTATGAACACACATATAGTAAATACTCAATTTATTCAAGTAATGATGTTTAGCCTATAAATAAAAAGAAAAATTAAATTTTTCTACTATACATTTTTTTAATAGTCTAATTCTTTAATTCTTTGTATGGAGTTCAAATATTGAACACACCATTGTTTAAAATTTGAATAGCCAAAAACTACTGATTGTTTCAGTAGTTTTTTATTCATTTTTCAATTCATACACATTTCCTGTAATTTTATATAATACAAATGCTTTATCATTAACATAGAATTCATTTTCTTTTAATTCATATGAATAAAAATGACTTACAACAGGACTATCTGGTCTCATATAATAGCAAATTTCTGATTGTATTGCTTGAGTTCTATCTCCATTACCAGTATTATCAAGAGAAACTTCAAAGTATGGATAATTTCTTGACCAACATATACCATTTAAACTAGCCTTTCCTTTTATTACCAAATTTTCAGTTTTAATATTCTTTTTAGGACTAATAGTAATTTTTAAATTTGCATATCCAATATAAGAACTCGCAAGTGCAGAATTATTGTTTTCTTGTCTAAAATCTGAAATATCTGCCTTAATATAAAAATATTCATCAAAGTTATTTTCATTAATTTCAACTAAAACTGGTTCTAGTTCTTTTTCCTTTTCATTCTTACAACCACAAAATGAAATAACAATTGTGATAATTAATAATATATTTAAAAATTTCTTCATCAATATAACTCTCATTTACTTATTTATAGAATCATTAAATGCTTTTAATAATTTATTTAATGAATAAAATTCTCTATTTTTAATAGCAGAGTTTCTATCAAATAAATTATATTTTACATATGATGTATGATAATTATTATTTATTGATAATTCATAAACATTATCACTTGATTCATATGTTAGCATACTTAATATTTCACTACCATTTTTAGGATAAAAAGATAGAAATACATAATTATTATTTTCATCATATATTTTTATTTTTCCAATAGTATCCTTGTTTGGCTCATTAATAGTAATTTTATATTTATCTTTGTCTAAAGATTCTTTAGCAGAATTCCAACTTAAAACTCCAACCTTATCAGAATATGAAACAAAAACTTCATCAATAAGTAATATATTAGTTTTTATTAATTCATCATCATCAATTTTTTCAATTTCATTATTATCTATTGTTTTAGTATTATTTAAATTATTATTAATTTCTTTAACTCTACTATCATATTTAAAATATAAAAATAATAATAAGATAAATACAACTAAAATTATTAATATTATATTATTCTTTTTCATTCATTCACACCTTTAAAATTATCGTTGTTTACAAGTACATCTATCTTCCCAAACATTCCAACTACATTTGTAATATGTATTACTCCTATTTCTACATTCAATAGATTTTTCTTCACTCCAATTTGAATTAGATGAACTTGGAGATGATGTATCATCATTAAAACAAGATGAAACTAACCCTATTAAAATTATTATTATACAAACTGCTCCAATTGTACTGCCAATTGAACTGCCACCCTTATTCTTTGCCATACTACCACTCCTTTATTAATTGTGCTATAAGCACTATATATAATATATCATAATATTTATTTTTAGTCTAGTGCTATAAGCCCATAAAATAATTTTTCTATTTATAGGACAATATAAATATAGAGGTGGTACTAATGGCACAAGTTCATAGTGATATGTATTATTATGATGTTGTTAGGAAAAATATTAAAAAGTTCCGTAAAGAAAAAGGATATACTCAACAAAAATTAGCAGATGAAGTTGATATGTCTATTGATTATTTAGCAGAAATAGAAAGTGATAAAAGAAAAAAGACTTTTAGTCTTGCTATACTTGGAAGAATTGCAGATATACTTGAAATAGATATTAAAGACTTTTTTAAAACAAAGTAAATACACAAATACTTTGTTTTATTTTATAAAAGATTATTCTATGTTGTCATATATAGTTAAATAATCATCTTTATTTATAATTTCATTGACTAAAAAATCTTCTTTAATTAATAATTTTAAAATATGTTGAACAAATATTTTTTCTAATATTCTATTATATCCAACAATAAATTTTTCATTTAAAATGTTTGTATTTTTATCTAAATGTGTGTAATAATTTCTAGTGTTTGCTAACACTTCATATACATTTGTTTTTGTTGAATCAGAATTCATAATATGTTTTTCACTAAAGTGATTCTTAATATTATCATCAACGTCAAATTCTTTTAATCTATCAGATAATGATTTCCTATTTTCATAGCCATATACAACAGATTCTATGATACCTTTATGAATTTTTTCAATATTTTTTACATAGTCTTTTTTTAATTTGTTATTCTTTATAGATTTTATTAATTCATTCTTATAATTATTATAAAATTCACTTAATACTTTATCAAATTTTCTACTTTTCTTTTTCTTCTCTTTTTGATTTTCTCCACATATACTCGCTTTTTCTATGCTTTTAGTAATTCTTAAAAATTCTGACTCTATTGTTTTAGCACTATATGGGTTAAAATAATTTACGAATGCCATTTTATACTTTTTAGAATATAATTCAAACCATATATTAAACATTTTAACTAATTTATCATATCCAAACTCTTTATAATATGTCCTCAAATTACGTTCATTATATGCAATACTAATATCATTAAAATTGCTAAAATCTGTATTTATTATCAAAGAATCTTCTAGTGTATCAAATATTATTTTACCATTATAATACTTATGAAATTTCAGTTCATTTACTTGACCACTATATCCACAAAGTAATGAGAAAAACCTAGTTATAAGTTGAACATAATACATTATATTATCAATATTAAGTTTTTTAGAAGATTTTACACAAACGTATGGGATAATTTCAAATTTTGCTATTTTATTATTAATTATATCTTCTCCTTTAAAATATTTAATTTTAATCTCAAGATTCTTTTTTGAATATATAATAATATCTTCTGGTATATTCCATTCTATGCTTTTATCAGTAATATTTAATATTTTTTCATCAAGCCAATATTCTAATGGTTCAAAAGTAAATCTAAAATCATATATATGTTTATTAAAATCTGTTTTTCCAAACCTTATGTCTTCCTTATCAACTAAATAAGCAACTGAATATAAATAATATCCTATATCATTACCAATTAATTTACATTCATATAAATCTAAACTTGTATTATCTGCCACACCTTTTATTTGTTCCTTATATCCATTAATATCACTTTCATTAATTCTTAATTTAATATTATTATTTGAATCAACCTCACACTCTCCGGGATGATTTTTTCCGTCAAATCTAAAAGTACCTTTATATTTTTTTATCATTATATCCTCACTCTCATACAACAATATAATACACTATTTACTCCAAAATCACTATAATTTTAACAATAAATAAATATATAAAGTGCTTTATGTGTAATTAGAAAAGAACAAAATATAATTTTGTAAAATACCCCTACTCTTATTTGTTTTTAAATATTGAATTATCTTAAAAAAATAACAAATTGTTTATAAAATTATTATATCAATTTTAAAGGGTGTTATAGTCCCACTAGAACATATTTTTTAATAACAAAGATTTATACTTAAAAGCCTTTTTCATTTGCAGAATACTATCGTATGAGCCTGTATGAGCCTATTAGATTATTATATTTAAAGCATTAAAAAAAGAACTAATATTTAGTTCTCTGTATTGAAACACTAACTGCAAAACCATACTTAAATATAGCAATTGAGTTCGTGTAATTCACATATGGCAGGGGTAGAAGGACTCGAACCCTCCCCAACGGTTTTGGAGACCGGCATGCTACCACTGACACCATACCCCTATCAGTGTGCTTTTCATAAAAAGCAATTTAATTATACAATAACAAAATAGATAAATCAACTTTTTATTAACATTTTTTCTAAGCAATGCTTAATTAATGCATGTTATTAACTTTTTATTAACATTTCTATTTATTTGTATAAAATATATTAGGTGAAGAATATGCTTATTAAATATAATAATAAAGAACTTGATTTATGTGCAAGACTTATGAGAGCTGAAGCTCTTGCTGAAGGAGAACTTGCTATGCTAATGGTGGGAAATGTAATCGTTAATAGAGCTATCGCAAATTGTTTGGATTTTAAAAATATAAGAAGTATAAGCGATGTAGTTTATCAAAAACCTGGTGGTTTTGTTGGAACAAATAGTCAACTTTTTAATAACGGTAGTGCTACTAATAAAGAGAAAGAACTTGCCAAAAGAGTATTAAAAGGTGAATACTATTATCCAGCAACAAATGCTTTATGGTTTTATGGTCCCAAAAAAGGAGAAGAATGTAAAAGAACTTGGTTTGGTCAAAGAAATACTGGTAGATACAAAAGTCATTGTTTTTATGCTCCTGACCCTGGAGTATGCGACGAACTATATTAAAATTAAAACATTCTAGCAATACAAAACATGTCATAATCGACATGTTTTTACGTTGTAGGAAGTAATAATTTTTGACCTATTTGTAGTACAGTTGAATCTAAGTTATTTATGGTTTTCAATTTATTAACAGTTGTATTGTACTTATTAGCTATCTTCCATAATGAATCACCTGATACAATTTTTATGTAACATTTTTAAATGTAAATATAATATCTATCGTTTTATCTTGATAGATATGGATTTTTTCAACTAAATTAATTATTAATTCTCTAGTTGGATTATCTATACTTAAAAATTCATTGATATATTTTTCTAATATTTTATTATCTATTTTATCACTATTTAGTTGTTCATTTTTAAGATTACCAATACTTGACTTATTATTTTCTATCTCTTTTTTAATACTTTCACTTACCCTTATGTATTGTTCTTCATCAATAATACCTTTTAACATATCCATATAAGTTTTATCTAAATTTGTTATTAATTTATTATTAGTAATTTCTAAACTTTCAATTTGTTTTTTTATCTTCAAAGTATTATCTTCAAACTCTAAATTTCCTATAGAATTTTTGATTTTATTTTTATCTAAATATTTTTTACAAACTTCTTTTATATTATCTAAAATTACACTTTCTAATACTTCATAATTATTTGTATGTGTGGTACAAACATGATATTTTGAATATGTTCTATAATAATCACAAGTTGTGTAACTTCTTCCAGTTTTATTTTGATATCTTATTGTTATTCGATGTTTGCAATCTCCACAATATAAGAGTCCATCTAATAAATAAAATCTTTTCTTCTCTGGTCTTTTAATATTTTTAGGTAGTAGAGTTTGCACATAATTAAAAGTTTCTCTATCAATTATTGCCTTGTGTGTATTTTCAACTACAATATAATCATTAGGATTATTTTTTACTGTCTTTTTAAGTTTATAATTAATCTTTTTAGTTTTTCCTTGCACTGCATCTCCCACATAAATTCTATTAGTTAAAATTGTTTTAATAGTCGTATCAACCCATACTCCATATTCTTGTGATATACAATTTGTATTTATACATTTAGTATTCCATACATAGTTATAATAAGATGCTGGAGTTTTAATTTTTCTTTTTGTTAATTTTTGTGCAATAAAATGATATGTATTACCTTTAAGTGCTAAATCAAAAATTAATTTTACAACACTTGCTTGTTCTTCATTTATAATTAAATGATTTTTATTATTTGGATCTTTTTTATAACCAAAAGGACATCTACCAGATACATATAATCCATCTTTCATCCTTGAGTGTAAACTACTTTTTATTTTTTTAGAAATATCTTTAGCATACATATCATTCATAATTGCTTTAAAAGGTGCGATATCATTATTTGCATTATCAATAAAAGTATCTATTCCATCATTAATTGCAATATATCTAATATTATTATTTGGAAAATATTTTTCAAGTAGCTCACCAGTACCAATATAATCTCTACCAAGTCTTGACATATCTTTAGTAATAATCATATTGATTTTTCCTAATTCAATATCTTTAATCATTCTTTTGAATGATGGTCTATCAAAATTAGTACCAGTATAACCATCATCTACATATTCTTCTATTAAATTATAATTGTTTTCTTTAATATATTGATTAAGTAAACTTCTTTGACTAACAATACTATCAGATTCTAAATTACCATCATCTCTTGATAATCTTATATATATTCCTACTTTAAAACTGTTATTCCCTACCATTAATTACTACTCCCTTCCATTTGGGAATAATGAGTATGATTATATGGTAGCTCTCTTCTTAATATATTGCAAGTCATGTTTATCTTCTTTTGCAGTTCAATTTTTAATACATCAGTAATTATTTCATTTAAAGATTTTTCAGTATCTTTAAACTTTAGATTAACCTTGTATTTAACCATAGAGTTTAATACCTCCAATTAATTCTATGGTTATAATTTTTGTTTTAGTAATATCATTTAGTATGTTTACAACATAACTAATAATATTACTTACTATCATATTCCTCCATTAATTTATAAATTTTTATAATCATCACCTAACCCTTCCGTATTTAATAAAATATTTTATTTATTTTTTCTAGTATTTAACATCTCTACATATCCTATTTCTAATAATTCCATCATTATTCTAGTTATAGAGATATTATAAAATTTTGAAAGTAATTTTATTCATTCGAATAATTCTTCCGGTAAATAAAAATTAAATCTTCTCATATACATCATCTCCTTTGCATGATGAATAGTAGTTCCATTAATTAAAAGAGTCAAGTCATAATTTTCACAAAAAAATGTAATCATCCTAGTTTCTATTATTTTATACTAATTCTACAAAAGCAGGATAAGATGTTTGCACAGTAACACCAATTAATCCCTTATTTCATAAGGAATTGGTATGTGCAAATCTTATTTTGCACTTGCAAAATTCATCCTACTTCGCAGGTTGATATAAAGGATGAAATAAAGGGGTTATATTGTTATTTCAATATTTTAAGAAACAAAAAATCATCCTAAATTCTAATTTTCATTAAAATTTATAGGATGATAAGTTTTTTTAATTTATTTTTTCATATAATTTGGAATATAAAATAAAAGGTTCATGCCAATCTTTATAATATCTCATAATAGCATCTCTAGATGGTAGACCTAATTTAACTAAATCTTTAGCAACTTTTGGTATAGAATTCCCACCTTTTATGTAAGCAAGAATAATATCATCAATTTCTTGTTTTGTAAATTTTGCTTTTTTCTTTTTCTTAATTACTATATTATATTTTTCACAAAACAAATCAAAAGTACCAAAATTTTTATAAATAACACTTTCAGATACTGGAAACACATCTAATAAATCTTTTCTCGTATTAAATATTCTATCTCTTGCCCAAAATAGTTCTTCAACATATTTATCAATATCAGAAATAGTTATTAATTCATTTTTTTTAGAAATTTGAGAACCAACAAGTTTTTGGAAATTTTCCATAGTTCCAAAATATTTATATATTACTCTTGCAGTTGGTAAATTATTTTCTAAAGTCAAATCTTTTAAAGTTATTTTTCCATTTTTTTGTACAAATCTTTTTGCTTCATCTATTACCTTTTCTTTTGTCCATTGATTTCTAATTTTTAAATTAAACAAATTATTTTTAAGTTCATTTAAACCTTCATATTCTGGATAGTATTTAATAATACATGGATAAGAAGGTAAACAATTACAAGTTTTTAAATCCTTTTGAAAAATATCACCATGAATTTTCACATAATTTTCTAACGCTTCTTTTATTGTCTCTCTATTCCACACGATTTGTTTTAAATTAAATTCTTGTTTCAAAGAAGAAAAATCTCCATAATATTTATAAACATATTTAATAGGTGGCAAATTATTGTATACTCTATTAAAATCAACCTTTGTTATATTTCCTTTATCAGCAATAAAAGAAGAAACCATTATATCAAATTTTTCTTTAGTCATTTCCTCTAACTCAATGTTTATATTATTTAAACTATCATTTTCCTTTTTGATATTAAGTCCGTCTTCATCAATAATATTACCTTCTAAAAATTTCCTTGCTTTTTCATCTAAAAGGAAATCAGCAAGTTCTTTATCATTTTTCTTCAAATTGCAATCAGAACATAAAATTTGACAATTTGTTTTTATTGATTTACCACCTTTAGCATAAGCCTCTATATGATCAAAATGACCTTCATTTATGGATTTTAACTCTTTACCACAAATTTCACAACATATTCTACCATTATTTTTTTTCAGATTTTCTCTTACCACTGAAAATTTAATAGAATCAGTAAAATCTCTCATAACTACACCTCACACATATCAAATAAATTATACACTATTTTAGGTATTTTTTAAATCATGTCATTAATCACTACCTTAAACTTGATAAAAGAGTTGTTGATAAATAAAAAGTATAAAACAAACTATCTTATACTTTAATATTACCTATTATTCCCCCATAAAAAGTGTGTCTCCAGATTTTACTGTATATGTATTATAATTTGTAGAACCAGGTATTTTTAACACTTGTCCTATTTGTAATGTATTTGTTTTTAAATTATTAAGTTTTTTTATATCACTAACAGTAACACCATATTTATTAGCAATGGTATTTAAATTGTCGCCCTTTTGAACAATATAGTTTACCTCACCAGTTGAAGAATTTGGTATTTCTAAAACTTGACCTATCTTTAATATATTAGATGTTAAATTATTTTTCTCTTTTATATCATTAATAGATACATTATACTTTTCAGCAATGTCATATAAAGTGTCGCCTTTCTTCACTGTATAAATATTATCATTTTTTGTACCCAAATTATTTGTTTTAGGTATAAATAATTGTTGATTAATAGTTAATTTATCAGATTTTAAATTATTTATAGATTTTAATGTTGAAACAGTTGTGTTATATTTCTTTGCTATGTCCCAAAGATTGTCTCCATTCTTAACTTTATATATTAAATATTCATCTGGTGCTTTTTCATCATTTTTAGCAATCTTTAATGTTTGACCTATTTTAAGAGTATTTGTTGATAATTTGTTTAATTCTTTAAGTTCGCTTACTGTCATTCCATACTTGTGTGCTATATCCCATAAATTATCACCTTTTTTAACAGTATAATATCCTTCACCTGCTGGAGCTTTATATGGTAAGTTTTTATAATCAAGAACAGCCCTTATAACAGCTTCAGCATAATTTTCATAATTGTTTTTAATTTGTTCAACATCATCTTTAGGACTATCAATAAATCCATATTCAATAGTTACGGTTTCATTATTAGGAGTATCTCTCTGCATAAAATAATAATCTTTTATTGGATTACTTGGAAGTCTTTGTTGATAATACTTTCTTACGTTTTGCCCTTCTTTTTCTAATTCATTAAGTATTTTTTTAGAAAGCGTGCTGCTGTTACGAAGAGCGTATATTACTTCAGCACCATCGCCACCTGGTGATAGTCATTGTGTAACTATTTTCTATTTTTTCTTACATATTTTTTTCTAATATAAAATCTTTTTATCTCATTGCTATATGTGGTATTCGCAAAACTAAGCTCAACAGAATTTTTTACATAAATAATCTTTCCTACATATTGTTTATATGTATCCATAACTATTAGTAAGTAATAAACAGTATTCAATAACATTATTGTATCTATCTTTCTATTCGAAAAATATTTCCCATGTTGACTAGGATTTCTTCTAACTTTTTTATTTGTTTTAATTTTAATTCTTTTATTAAAATCAACAGTTTCATATATTACATTAATATTATCATTTAGCACTAAGATCGGAATTACTTCAAAATTGTCATCCGATGTATTATCAATTATTTCTACTATAGGTAGCATTATATCTTTTCTTTTTAAGCAACCCTTATCTGATAAAAATTGCGAGCATAATTCATCTATTACTGATAATATTCCTGTATTAGCCAACGCATAATCCTTCTGATAAAACGAATTTTTTATTTGTTTTAATATTGTTTTATGTCTATATGGAATTTTGAATAATAATTCATTAAACAATTTTTCAAGTTTTGCTTTATCAAAATACTTTAACATATATTTATCAAATTCTTTTTCTGAATTTACTATGGTTGTCAGGCTTTTTAATTCGTCAGAAGAAATGTCATAAGGGATAGTCCAAATATATTCACTTAACTTTTCTGAATATTCTATCCAATTTAGCAAACTATCTGGATTTTCCCTCGCTTTTTCCAAACTCTTTGATAATTCATCAAAATATGATGTCATTTTAGGTAAACTATCAATTACTTGTGATGTAATCGGTTTTAAAGCTTCTGAAAGTTTTTTTGCAATTTCTTGCATTGGATTCATCTGTTTTACTATGCTAGAAATCAGTTCGTTTTGCATAGAAATAATTGGTTTCATTGTTTCCACTAATCTATGATTAAAATCAAAATAACTAGGTTTTATACTCTCTAAAATTGATTCTGAAAACTTTTGTAGTGGAGAAGATAAATTAGTATTAATTAAATCACTAAAATAATTATTTATTTTTATTGCTGGTAATAAATTTTTACTAAAACTATTTGATATGGATAATGGTGAAGGAATTTTAACTATAGGAAAATCATTTTTTATAACATTTGAATTCAAAGGGCTAGATAATAAGTGATTGGAATTTTCTTTCTCATATTCAGATAACTCTATAACATCATCCGGATTCCCTATTCTTTTAATATATTCTAGACCACCATCTACTGCTATGCTGCCACAAGTACATCTTTTTAAATCATTAGTATCTTTTGACTCAATAATATCTTTACATTTTTTACATTGTGCTTTATTACTTATTATTTTATTTTCCATACTACTTACTCCATAATAATTAAAATATAACTTTATTTCATTTCAATTTCTTTTTCATCTACATATTCGTAGTTTAGCGTATTATTACTAGTAACTACACTTTCACCAATTTCTTTTTCTAAGTCTTCTCTGGCATTACCAGCAATTTTACCACCACGTCTTGCTACTTCAATATTTTCATTTATGCCTTTTGGATTTTTCTTTTTAGCTATTTCTCTTGTTGCAATTTCTCCTAAATCAGCTAATGCTACTTCAACATCTGTCATATTATCTCTTAATGATTCTTTTCTAAGACCTTTAAATGATTTATATTGTTTTGCAGTCATTCCAGACCATTCTTTATAAATTTCATTTGTTAGAATTGCATATTCTTTTGATTCGGTTATTCCGCCATCTTTCCATACATCAGTAAGTTGTTTTCTATCTTGAATACCCTTAATTCTTTTAGCAATCCATTTTTCATCAAAACCTTTGGATCTATATAAGTCGATCGCTCTTTGTGCTGCTAGCGATGGATCAAATGTCTCATCTATTCTCTCACTACCTAATTTTGCTAGCCATTGTTTAATTGGCTCTGCATTCTTACTAGGAATTGATTCAATAATTCTAAACATTCCTTCAATATCAACTACATCAGTATTATAATATTTACCATCAGAAGATTTTAATTTCAGTTGGTTACAACTTGTAACCGACTCATTTCCTTCTTGTTTTAATCTATGTTTTAAAACTTTCCAATAATTTCTTGGGTTATCACTTTCTGAAACAACTCCAACTATATCAACAACACTAATATAATATTTTTCATCTTCTTTATCCCATACAGTTCTAATAGTTTCATTTTTAAATATTTTATTTACTAAATGCATTTTATCTTGATTCATAAGTTACCTCCTACTCTATTTCAAATTCAAATAATACAATTATATCTTCAAAATTTTATTAAATAAATCTTTATGCTTTAAATCTATACTATTCGTACATCATATCTATATAATTCATTACACTATCTTTAATACCCATTTTTTCAGCATATGAAGATAGTTTAACAAGATCCTTATCCTTTCTTTTTATATACTCTTTTATACTATGTTTAATATGTTCAGAATCCATTCTATTTTTAGATCTAATAATATCACATATACATCTTTCAACGTCATATGCTTTAACTTTATTACCCATAGGTGTTTCTACTTCAACAAGTCCAAGTTCATAAATATCATTATCAACATAAAACACATTATGTTTTCTTAAATGAGCACTATTATAACTTCGTTTTACTGTTATATCATATACATCAGTTGAAGCCTCTATAGATAAACCATGAAAATATAAAGCAGTCATATGAGAATATATTATATTAGACATACTTAAACCAAAGACATAATAATTATCTTCAATTTTATTAGTATCAATATAAATACCGGTTGCTACTTTTTTTATAAGTTCTTTTTCTTGCATAATTGAAAGATACATCCTGTGTATATCAAACATATCTAATTCCTTTGAAGTAATATATCCATTATTTTTTTTCATAAGTTCTTCAATAATTTCGATATTACTTTTATCTTGAAATTCTTTTATAGTTAATTTTTCCATACTATACCTCTTTTGACTTTTCTACTGAAATTATATCATATTCAGTGATTTTGTCAAGCAATATAACTACTTTTATTTTTTTATTAGTTTTGCTGACTTTGCATTTAACAATTTATGGTATAATAGAAAGCATTTAGGAGGTTCTAGTATGTTTAAAACTATAGAAAAGAATTACAAAAAGAATTTAAGAGAAACTAAATTCAATAAATTTTATTGGATTACATCAATTTTATTAATTTTAAGTTCTTCGTTATTACAAATTTCTGATAATATTAAGCCATATTTTATTTATATCTTACTTTTAATTTTTGTTATAGGATACTTTATGATAAATTACAAGAAAACTATGAAAAATGTTAATATAAAAAATAAAACCAATTTTATAGAAAAATTAAAGATTTATAACAACGAAATTGAAAAGCAAAATTTTAATAAAATTATACCATTATTAAAACAATACAACTTCAAGACAAAAAATGATTTGAAATTAGCTATTGATTATTATAATAGTGAAAAACCTATTAAAATAGAATCTGATTATTTAGGATGGATTATTTCTATTGCATTAACATTATTATCTTTTATTGAAATTGCATATAATACTAAAACTCAGACAATAGATACAACCAAAATATCAGTTATATTGAGTTCAACTTTAGGAATTATAATTGGATTTTTAATACCAATAATTATTTTTAAGATATTCATAAACAATTTATTTATTTCAAAGAAAACAATTCGTTCAAACTTAAGTGATGATTTATCATATATATATTTAAATTTTGATAAGTATAAAAATCAGCTATCAAAAAAGCAATAAGTATAACTATATAATATTCAACTTCTACCCATCTTGGGTAGAAGTTTTAACTTGTGCCCAAGTTGAACACAAGTTATAATTTTACTTACAGAAAATCAGATTACAGTTAATTTGCTATTTTTTAACCTTGTAGCAATATGCGACGAAGTTATAACTTCCGACCAACACGGTCGTATGTTAACCTTGTCCCAATTTGGGACAAAGTTATTTATCTTTAGACTTCGGACCAATTTGGACCGAAGTAATAATTGTGATATATACGAGTTTTAATTTTATGTACTATTCTGTGCATAATGCACAGAATTTTTTAAATCATGAATTTATAGAAAATTTCAATATTTTTATCTTTATCAATTTCAATTTTATCAATTAATGTTTGTAAAAGTTCTCTAGTAGGCTTCTTTATATCAATTAATTCTCTTATTCTTTTTTCATACTCTTCTAATTCTTTAGTTTTAATACTTTCTTTTTTAGTATTTTTATATTTTTCTAAATCTAATTGTGCCTTATTTAACAAACTTTCCGTTTCCTGTGATAATCTTTTATAAGTAACATCTGATATATTACCTCTAAATTTATCTTCATATAACATATCAATTTTTGAGATATATTCTTTTATCTTATTCTCTAGATATTTTATCTTTCCTTTATTATCTTCTATTCTATTATTTTTATTTACTATTTCTTTAGATAATGATTTAGAATCAATTTGCTTAATATAATTTTTACAAGTTGTTCTTACTACTTCAAGTAGAGCTTCTTCCAATTTATCATATGGCATAAAATGTGGTTCACATAATCTTCTTCTTGGATCTCTTGCATATTTATTACAATTAATAGTCCAATAATTATGATTTTTTCGGTACGTAATAGTTAATGCATTACCACATTCTTTGCAAAATAGTAAATTTTCAAATAATCTTTTTTCTCTATTACTAACACTTACATTAGTCCTTTTGACATTACCTTGTATTCTTTCAAATGTTAGTTTATCAACTAATGGTTCATGTGTTCCAGGAACTATGTCCCAATTGCTTTTTGGAAGAGATTTTTTCTTTTTAGATTTATAATTTACTTTGGTCTGTGTACTTTGAACCATGTCACCTGTATACATTCTATTCTTTAATATCTTTTTAACTGATGATGTAGTCCATTGTTCATTATATCTCATTTTAGAATTAGGATTTTTTCGTTTTAAACTACTTGGTGTTTTAATTTTATTATCATTTAAATATGAAGTTATATCAGATAATCCTACACCATTAGCAGCCATTTCAAATATTTTTTTTACTACTGGTGCATATTCTGGATCTGGTATTAAATGCCCTTTTTCTTTTGGATCTTTCATATAACCATAACTTGGATTACTTCCAATAAACTTACCTTTCTTTCTTTTATTATTTAAAACACTTCTAATTTTAATAGAATTTTGCCTACTATAATAATCATTACAAGCAATTATAAATGTCGATGAATCGTTACTTGCTTGATTAATTGCACTATCATAATTTTCCTGTAATGATATAAATCTTATATTATTTTCTGGAAAAAAGTTTTCTATATAATATCCTGTCATAACATGATCTCTACCTAATCTTGATAGATCTTTTACTATAACTAAATTTGCCATTTTATTTTTGATATCTTCAATCATTTTAGTAAACCCAGGTCTTTCAAAATTAGTACCAGAATATCCATCATCAACATATTCTCCAACAAATATAAAACCTTTTTCTTTTACAAAATTCATTAATAAATTTCTTTGATTAGTAATACTTTCACTTTCTGATTCATAAGATTTTCCTTCATCTGCTTCAGATAATCTTATATATATGACAGCTCTATAAATATTATTTGGCATTTGTGCAAGTCCGTTATACATTTACTACTCCTTTCTTTTTTGTATAACAATCATAGCCATTTAAAGTATAATACTTTATTTTCAAACTCGCGAATGTGCTAATTTTTAATTAGTACACTTTTTATATATTTATTTAACAAATCTACCAAATTAAGAGCATTATCATCCTTTTTAAAAGTTTCCGTAATTTTAAACATAAGCCACCTCATAAAATTTTATGAGTGTCTTTTTCATTTTATTTCTTATTCCTCCTCGTATATATCACTTAATAGTTTTTTTAATTCTTCTTGTTCTTCAAGAGTTGCTTCATTTTTAGTTATTAACTTACCATGCCAGTATTCATTACCATCTTCATCTTTATAATAAATACTATCTTCTTTTTTATTTAATTTATTATTATATTGTTTAAAGTTTTGTTTATAGCTTGTATTATAATTTTCTTTAATACTTTTTAATTTTAAATTTAAGACCTCTGATAATTTAATTATACGCTTAGAATTATTTGTACCTTTCTTATCATATTCAGCCTTAATATAACTAAAGGTGGCTAAATTACTTATACTTTTTGATATAGTTACTTGTGTTACATTATAAATATCACAAAAATATCTATTAGTAGCCCAACAATAACCATTTTTCTTACAAAGACTTATTATATGAATTAATAATAATCTTTCTAAAAAAGTTAATCTATTATCTCTTAATACGGATTTTAAAATAAATACATTTATGAATTCTTCTTTATCCATAATAATCAATATATAAGATATATCTTGAGATAATAAAAGTGCACTTTTAAATATTATTTTTCCTAGGTGCTTTCATCTTATAATAAATTAAAATAAAAAGAAATTGTACAAAACATGCAAAAGGAGTACATTTCTGTACTCCCAATTTAACAAACATTACTAAAATATTAATCTTGAAATAAAATATAAAATAAACCCTATTCCATATCCAACTATAAAATATAAAATTTTACCAATCCAATGCCCTTCTTTTCCTCTTGGTGAACCAAAATGCATTAATATTATACCTACTATTGGAAAAGTAATAAAATATTTAAACATTACATTTAAAATAGTAGTATCATAAAATGATACCAAAATAGAGTTGAACATAGATAATATTTGTTTAATAATATTAAGAGTTTCCTTGATTCCAAGAAAACTACTTAATATTACAAAGGTAAAAGTTAACTCTATTAATCCACTAATAGCCCTTTTACTCATTACTTGCTTCTATTCCTTAAAGCACTAGCAGCTACAGACTTTGTTCTAGATGAAGTAACTTTACTTCTTAATTGACTACTCGCTTTACTAGCAACACTTTTAGAAGTTCTTATTTTATTTGCCATAAGTATTTCCTCCTTTCATTGTTTACTCTTGAAAATACTGTAAAGCATTACTAAACCTCTAAAATTTCATTGTTTTTAATCATTAAAAATGATATGATTAATTTAGGAGTTATATACTTCTAATATTCTCAATGTGGTTTGAGAGGTACAGTTTGTTGCGAGCAAACTGTTTTTTTGTACCTTCACAATGAAATAATAACATATAATTTAGTAAATATCAAGTATTTAAGTTTACATTTCTACTTTTTCATGATAAAATATAAACTGTAAGGAGCGAGGGTAATATGGATGGAATTGGAAAGAATTTAAAAAGAATTAGATTATTAAAAAATCTATCACTTAAAGATGCAGGTAATCTTCTTAATATGACTGCTACTGCCATTTCTAAATATGAAAAAGGAGAAATATTACTAGATTCAAAAAAATTAATTGATTTTGCTAATGCATACAATGTTAAATCTATTGAATTATTAAAAGTTTATAATACTCCAAAAATGAAATTTACTTCATTTAGGAAGAAAAAAAGATTAACTGGTCAAAATCTAGAACTTTTAGAAGAATTAATTCAAGATGAAGTTGCTAAATATTTAGAAATTATAAATATGAATAATATAGATACTGATAATATCAAATTGAAAAAATATTCATGTAATAATTCAGAAGATGCTGAAAAAGCGGCGAATGATTTTAGAAATTATATAAAAATATCTAACAAACAACCAATATCAGATTTAATTAATATTCTTGAAAATTTAGGAATTATTATAATCCAAATTAAAAATCCCGATAATCGTTTTGATGATTTTGACGGATTAAGTGAAATAGTAAACAATATTCCAGTTATTGTTTTATTGGATGGTATAAAAGATGGAGCTAGACAAAGATTTACTATTGCTCATGAATTAGGACATTTAATTCTAAATATTAATAATGACGAATTAGATGAAGAAAGACTATGTAATAGATTTGCAAGTGCATTACTAATGCCAAAAGAAGCAATAATAAATGAATTTGGATATTCTAGAGGAAATATAAACTTCTTTGAATTAACAGCATTCAAAAATGAATTTAAAGTTAGTTATACTGCTATTGTATATAGATTAAAAGATTTAAATATTATATCAGAATATTTATATAAAAAATTAAGCATATTTTTAAGTCAACGAATAGGAAAAAACGATCCAAAACCTATTCAACCAGAAACATCATTTCAATTTAAAAAAATAGTATATAAGTTGGAAGCCGATGAAATAATTTCAGTAAATAAAGCTTGTGAGCTATTAGGGGTTACAGTAGATGAATATAACAACGAAGATAATAATTACTGATACCAATATAATAACAGACTTAAATAATGCTAATATATTAGAAGAATTTATTGATATTGATAATGTATTTATAAGTGATATGGTTAAAAATGACGAGATAAATTCAAAAACTGGTAATGTTAAACTAATTAATAAATTTAAAGTAATATCAGCAACCGCAACTCAATTAATGGAGGTAAACAATCTGAGTTATATAGAGAAAAAATTATCTACATACGATTTACTTAATTTTGTTATAGCTAGAGATAATAATTGCATACTTGCCACTGGTGATAATAGATTAAAAAAATATTCTGAAAACAATGGCGTCGAAGTATTGAGAACATTAAAAATAATCAAATTAATGAAAGATAATAATATTATTTCTTGCAAAAATGCAATTGATGCCTGTAATTTATTAAAACAATGCCATACTACACGAATACCAGAAATAGATATTAATAATCTTATCGATGAATTAGAAAAAGATTCAGTAACAATCTGAATCTTTTCTTTTTAAGAAAAATATTATATTTTTAATCTCTAACTACTTCTTTTGAAAAAATTATTTTTGAATTATTAATTAAGTCTTTAGTAATATTTATATTATATGCCTGCATTCTACTATGCCAATGTTTGAATTGATAAAAAATATTCCAATCAATTTCAATAATTCTTTTTAGTTCAAATTTTTTATCTAATTGAATAATTATTACTTTTTCAAACAATTTATTTTCAAAACTATCAACACCGTAAAATACTCCTGTTGTATTAGTTGTAACAGTTTTAATTGTATATCTTTCACCATTACTGCTAATCGCATCTACGCTTTTTGTTGAAATTGCTGCTGGAACCAACTTAGGTAAACCTGCAGTTTTATTATAATAATTAATTGCTAAATATTCACCAATTTCACCCACTATGTTACTTGTTCTTATTATATTACGTATCTTTAATTCTTTTATCCATTCCGCATATACTGATATTAATTCTTCATCATTAAAATCATTAAAATTAATTTTATCATTTACACTAATTAGCATCGTTAATCCTCAATATCTATATTATTTAAATCCAAAGAAGGCATTTTACAAAATATATTATTTCGATGATATTCTAAATACTTAGCAGAACCAGTTTGTAATCTAATATTTTGCCCATCTTTTAAATTCAATCTTTGTTTTGTAATATTAGACAAAAATGGAGATACTAATAATTTTCCATCATCTTCAAATGAAATAAAACCTAAATCAAATAAAGTATGATATGTCGGAGTCATTGTAATACCATTTTTACAGTCATATCTTTCTTCATCGTTATTACATGCAGAAAATGGTTTTATATGACATGCAACTAAAATTCTATCATCTGCCACATGTGTAAAAGGACAAAATGGCATATTTTCTAATAAATCTTGTCTATACTTTCCTTGTTTTAATCTTCTGATTTGTTTTTTCTCTGCTGAATTCTCTGAATTTGTTTCAATTAAAATTTCATCAATTTCCTCTTTAACTTTTAAATCATTAAATAGGATTGGTCTCATATATATATACATTTTATTTGTATTTTTGTCTTTAAATTTAATAAAGCAATATTTAGTTACACGAGGTAGCGCAATATTTCTAATATAATTATAATTTTTTCTATTATCGCCACCATCAACTAATACAAGATAATATCTATTTTGAGAATCAAAGGTTTTTCTAAATTTATATTTAAGTAATTCTTCTTGTATATTTTCGGTTTCCTTCTTTAATTCATTATACATAGACGTAACATCGGAACGATAATCTTGCGAAGGAAACATATATTCTTGGTAGGCATCATCAATGTACTTTAATAAATCTTTCTTTTCAGTAACAAAATATTCTACATTATCAAATTCAAAAAATTCATCATATTTTGCTTCATCATTTCCTATATATATTCTAGATTCACCCATACCAGTCGAAGAATTTAATTTAAATTCCCTCCTTGCAGCTGAATCTACAAAATTAATATCAAATGCATCTATACGTTCTAAATTCATAACTATTACCTCTACTAAACTTCATCAAAAACACCAGTTTCATATATTTCTCTTATTATTGCCATCATAACATCTACCACAATCGAATTTCCTGCCTGTTTCATCATTTGTTGTGTTGAAACAACAATTTTAAACGAATCTGGAAATCCCATTAATCTTAAACACTCTCTTTCTGTTAAGGAACGTATTTCTTTTTCTTTATCATTTTCAGATATAGTTATATAATTATCAACTCCAGCTCTATGATGCTGAGTCATTGTTCTTAACAAAGTTCTAGCAATTTTCATGTCTATTTGAGTAGATGTTTTAAATCCTTTTGTTCCTGATTTCAACACATAATCCCTAACTTTTGGAGTCAATGTATATTTTTTATCTACTTCACCAGGAACTTTTTTCAATATTATATTACCATTTTTTTTAGAATATGTAAAATTTTTACCGTTTTCTTCATATTTACAATTATCTTCTAATATATCCTGCATATAAAATTTCAAATTTTCTATACCTAATTCTTTAGGATAAACAAATTCTTTTGCAGTTAAATCTTTTCTAATTCCAATTACAAATAATCTTCTTCTATTTTGCGGTATACCATAGTCAGCAGCATTTAACACTTGTGGTTCACTTATATTGTAATGTAATGTGTTTGTAAAAACTTTTTTCATTTTTTTCCAAGTATTTCCATTATCATGTGTTGTTAAACCACGAACATTTTCATAAATAAAAACTTTTGGTTGAACTTCTTGAATGATTCTAGCATATTCATAAAATAAAGTTCCTCTTACATCCTCAAGTCCACCTCTAAATCCTACCGAAGAAAAA
This sequence comes from uncultured Bacilli bacterium, assembly GCA_934102215.1. Classification (GTDB taxonomy): domain Bacteria; phylum Bacillota_I; class Bacilli_A; order RF39; family UBA660; genus CAG-1000. The sequence goes on along the minus strand of CAKOSH010000001.1, from coordinate 284,586 downwards.
GATTGACAAGGACTTCCACCGACCAACAAATCTATCTTATTTTTATAATCTCTACCATCTAATAATCTAATATCTAAATGAAAGTCTTCCTCTTTAATTTTATAATTAGCAGTATAACTTTGTTTAACATAATTTTGCTTTCTACTTTTGCTTGAATATAATTTATCAACATATTCTTTTTTTTCTTTTTTTGAAGTCATTTTAAATATTTTTTTCTTTTCTTCATCAAGGTCAATGTCTATGTCTATATCTCCATTATCACAAGCAAATACAATTTCATGTTTTATATTCATTCTTATTAAAGCCTGTTCTACAGCTCCAATTCCACTAAAAAGCGTACCTAATCTTAACATTTTATTCCTCCCATACTCCTGTAGCAATTATTTCTTCAACTAGAGCTTTTAGTACATTCACAACAATTGAATTACCTGATTGTCTATACATATTTTGATCATTAATACTAATTATAAAATCATCATTAAATCCCATCAATCTCAAGCATTCTCTTGGGGTTATTTTTCTTACAACGCCTTTTTTATTATTCCACATACCAACATATGCTTTATCTAATATTTCTTTATTGCTTTTTATTTTTTCATAATCTTCAAAAACAAAATCACCGTTCCAATTAAATTGTTGATTAGCCTTTTGACATCTCATTACATCACACCCAACTTGTGCTCTACTAGGATGAGTGGTAACAAAATCAAATCCTTTTTGGCCCAAATAATACTTTGCATCTACATTTTCATCTAAATAATCTTTTATAGTTGTTGTTAACTTAATTTTTTTAGGAAACTTAAATTCTTTTTTTAATTTAATATTTTTTCTAAAACCTACAACAAATATTCTTTGTCTATTTTGTGGTATACCATAATCCATTGCATTTAAAATTGGATCTTCTTTCCCAAACTCATTATGTTTTATATATATATCATAATTTAGTTGTTCAAATGTATTTTTTATAGTATCCCAAGTTGCACCTTTATCATGAGTTAACATTCCTCGTACATTTTCGAATATAAAAACCTTAGGTTGAGATTCCTTAACTATTCTAGCATATTCATAAAACAAAGTACCTCTAGTATCCTCAAATCCACCTCTTTTACCATTAACCGAAAAGGATTGACAAGGACTTCCACCAACTAATAAATCAATCTCATTTTTATATTTTCTTCCATCAAGAAATCTTACATCTTGATAAAAATTAGATTTATCTATTTTATAATTCAACATATAGGACTTTTCCATTAAATTTTCTTTAGCAGTTTCTTCATATAATTTATCTATATATTTTTTCTTCTCACTCTCATTTAATTTCTTTAATTTTTTTTCAATTTCTTTTTTATCAATAGGTAATTCTCTTTCTCCATTATCACAAGCAAACTCTATTTTATAATCAATTTTCATATTTTTTAAAGCCTGTTCAATTGCGCCTATTCCACTAAATAAAGTTGCCAATTTTAACATGAAATATCACTCCTATAAATATTATAACAAACTTGTTTTTTTTTTACCAGACTTCGGGCGAAATTTATATAATTTTTTATAGGGTTTGGGACATTTCCCACATACGAATTTCGTACGGGAGTACAAATTCAGTGCTGGCTAGACAATAAACATACTCCTACCAACTAAAAACACTACCATTTCTGATAGTGTTAATTTCTTTAATAATATCTTTTTAATCTTAAAGGACTTGTATTTTTTACTGCTAAATTATATTTAATTTTTAATATTTCTTTTACCTTAGGTATAAGTTTATTCATATCACATCTACAATTAAATACATCTATTGCAGAGTTAATATGATTCCTTAAAGGACAATCTGATAAACAATGTCTACTATATCCATTTGCTAAATAAAATGACACTAAATCAGGTATAACATAATTATTTAAATAATCATTTACATTGTTATAGAAATGTAAATATTTTTCTTCAAATTCTTTATCAGTTATATCACGCATAGATATACTCCTTTAATATAGTTTCTTCAGCTCTATTTTTTATATTATTCATATTTTTTATCCACAGTAATTGTTGATTACATTTCATTTCTTCATTTATATTTTCTTTTTCAGCTAGTAACTTTAATAATCCATTTACTCTATGTTCTACTAATTCATCTATTTCATGTAAATATTTATTTAATTCATCATTCATAAGTAGTTTAATATATAAACTTCAGGCTGTTGACAAAGTCGATTTTTCAAATCGGCTTTGTCACAGCCTTTTATATTTCTCACACTAAAGTATAAAAAAGAGCATTTTTTAGGGATTAAGTACCTAATATTTGCTCTTTTTAGACAATTTAACCCACTTTGATTTATTAAAAAAATCAATTTTTTTCAAAATAGGTAGTTTGTCAACACTCTGTAGTTTAATATATAAACTTTTCTTATTATTTTTAATATAATCTAATCTTAATAACCCATATTTTCCTATATTATATTGTTTTTTATTTTCTAATATTAAATCTGGTAATAAATAATCACCTTTCTTAGTGTAACTAATGTTCATAACAGTTCCCCATTTCTTTCTATATTTATTTGGCTTTAATTGTTATACATTCGTTACACTTTGACTATCGCCACCACCTGCATTCAAGTGATTAGAAATAACAACGACATCCTTTCCATCACCATAAAAACTTTTAACTTTATTGACTCTTTCTCTTGGAGACAATGTCACATCAGTATCTCTAGTCATTTTAACAGGAATACCTAGTTCTTTAAATCTATCATACATATATTTACTAATAAGTAATGTATAATCTTTTTCTTTTAAATTATTAGCCACTGCTCCTGGGTCAGTTCCTCCATGGCTGGTATCGGTTTGACCCAGAAACTATATTTATTTTTTTATAGGTTACATTTTATAAATCAAGATTCCACTCAATCTTAATTTCTCTTGTATTGGTTTCTTTATTTAATGAACCAACATATATTTTTTCTATAAACTCATCCACAATTATTCTAGTTAGTTTTTTAATATGTTTATACTTTTTAAGTATGCTTTCAATGTCTTTAGAGTTTTCTTTTCTTTCTTCAGTATCTTCAAGTTGCTTTTCTATATCTTCAAGTCTTGCTTGATAAGATTCAACATCTTTTGTATATTCATCTCTTAACATTGAAAAATCGCTATCGGATATTACACCTTTTAATTTATCGGTATAAAGATTCTTAAAATATAATTTGCTTTCATTTATCTTTTTCTCAAGATTAGCTTTTTCTTTATTTAAATTAGTAATTAATGTATCTTGTCTATTTTCTCTTTCTAAAGTTGCATTATATTCTTCTTCAAGTAATTTCTTATTACATTTCTTTAATAAATCATTAATAGCATCAAGTACATAGTTTTCAATAATATCATATCTTATCGATCTATTATTATCGCAAATATGATATTTTTTATTACCTTTACATTGTAGATATGCTCTTTTTTCCATTACTCCACCAGCACATTTGATATTACATTGATTTCTCATAAAGATTCTTGCACATTCAGCGCAATAAACTTTACTACTTAATACATGTACTTTTCCATCTTCTTTAGCTGGTCTATGATGATTTTTTAATCTTCTTTGAACTAAATACCATGTTTCATTATCAATTATTGGCTCGTGAGCATTTTCAGTAACACTCCATTCTGATTTAGGAACTTTTTTAGACTTATGATTTTTATAACTAATGTTAGTTCTTTTACCTTGTACTAGTGTTCCTATATAACTTTCGTTTCGGAGCATTCTTGCAATTGTATCTGATGTCCATATTCCAGTTGTATCATAATCAAAATTGCAACATACAAAATTACTTCCAATAGATTTTTTATAAAGAGATGGACATAATATCTTTCTTTCATTTAGACTTACACATATTCTATGATAACCAAGTCCATTTTTATATTTTTCAAATATCTCTCTAACAACTGGAGCGACATTTTCATCAATAACAAGTTTATGTTTATCGTTTGGATCTTTCTTATAACCATAAGGTGCAAAACTACCCATAAATAAACCATCTTCTCTTTTATTCTTTAATGACTTCTTAACATTGTTAGATAAATCTTCTAAATACCATTCATTAACGAGTCCATTTATTTGTCTTGATTTCTTGTTAGCCTCATTGTTTGTATCAGCATTATCAACTATACTTACAAATCTAACTCCCCATTCAACAAACTTATTATGAAGATATTTTTCTATTACTTCCATATCTCTTGAAAATCTACTTTGTGTTTTACATAGTACAATATTTATTCTTCCACTTTCACAATCATTAATTAATCTATTAAAATCTGGTCTTTCAACTCCAGCTCCAGAATAATCATCATCTGAATAAATATCTACAACTTCCCAATCTTGTTCCAAAGCATATTTTAAAAGCATACTTTTTTGATTAGCGATTGACTCACTATCATCATTTTTATTTTTCTTATATCTATCCTCATCCGATAGTCTGCAATATACACCTACCTTTTCCATTTACTACAACACCTCAATTCTGATTAGTTGTAGCAAATATAAATCTACAAGGACATTATATACCATTTTACGAATTATTTAAAGCTACACTATTTTCTTCTTCTGCTAATATAACTCGTAGTAATTTTTTTGCTATAATATCTTTTAATTTATTTTCTTCAATTTCTTTATTATCTTTTGTTACATATATTACATTATAATTTACCTCCATTTTCTTTTACCCCCTATCTTTTTAATTATAAATTAAATACTCCTTTCATAGACATCTTCTCCTTTCATTTTATAATTTATCTATAGTATTTCTTATTCCATCAAGTTCCTTTTCAAATTCTATTACTTCTTCTTCAGTCATAGGATCTGATTTGCATACTTCAGGATGTTCCATCCAATATGGAATAATACTTTTTGTTTTATCATATTTATCATTTTTATTATAATTATTTCTTGTATATTCTTTTCTTTTATATTGGTAATTTTTTACTATGTCTTTATTCTCATTTTTTTCTAACACCTTAGAATTTTCTTTACTTACAATATCTTCGTTAAGATAAATTCTTCGTTGTCCATTTACAAATTTAACATTTATATATTTTTTTCGTTTCAAATAATTAATTGAATTAGATATTGTTTTTTCTTTAACACTTAATGTATAAGCAAAGAAACTATTACTAGCGTAGCAATACTCCTTATTATTTGATAGCGAGTTAATCACACCATAAACTAACTTATCTGTTTGGGAACAAGTTTGGTCATTTAATATTATTCTTGGTACAGCAATAAAATACCTTATAAAAGCCATATGTTCCTTTCTAATAAATATAGTTTCCAAGTAGTCGCCATATATTAGCTTGAGCTATAACATATATATTTTTATATTAATCGTTCTTTGAAATATGTTATAGTTCAAACTCTTATTCATCTTATATTTCTATAAGATAGGTTCTGATATAAGCCTTACATCTTACCGAGCCTCTTATAACTAGCGTTCATTGTTACTTTTCTAGTTAAGTGTTATTGTATACATTCCGTTTGAGTATTCTTTATATATTAGGTAATTTAGTTTTTCTAATATATCTAGACTTTTTCTCAAACCTTTATTTTTGATGTTTACTACTCTTTGAATCTCTCCTACATTTATATCTGTGATTATTTTTTCAAATCCTTTTGTATAAATATATGTGTAGATCAATTTCGTTTCTTTTGGAATTCTTTTATCTTTCCAAATATCATCTTTTATTTCTAGGTGTCTTATCTTCATTCATGTCTTTTCCTCCTTTCTTATTGATGAGTTTTACATCAATTTCAAATTGAGTATATCATCATATATTGAGTTTGTCAACATTATAATTGCAAAAATGTATTGATTTTTACAGCACTATGTGTTATACTTATTTCAGTTGAGGTGGTATTAGGTGAAAAAACAGACTACTGAATTAGGTAAATTAGTAAGTGAAACAAGAGAAAAATTAGGTATTTCACAAAGAGAACTTGCTCGTAGATCAAATATGGATTGTGCAGAAGTATCTCGTATTGAAGCTGGTAAAAGATTAAAGCCAAATATTCTATACTTAAAAGGAATTGCTGAAACACTTAATTTAAGTATGGTAGATTTAATGAAACTTGCTGGTTATGATGATATAGATATAAATTGGGGTAAAGATTTATCAGTTAAAAGATCTACTGCTGATTATCAAAAACAAATACAAAGTTATGAGCAATTTTATTTTAATGCTTTAGATAGTTTTGAAGAAAGAAGAAAAGTAGATTTTGCTGTTAAAGGATGTATTGCTGATTTAATTGATAAATTAGAATTAGCAAAGATAAAGAAGAAAGAAATATCTAATGATGAAATATTAGATAGATTAAAGGAAATAATTCCTATGATTAGACCAAATTTAGAAAAATTTGATAAGTCTAAATATCCATCATTTGATAGCGCATTATTTCCCAAAAGAAAATAACCTTAGTACAAAATCTGTATTAAGGTTATTTTTATATAAAGAATACGTGGCACGTTTTGTTTACGATAGTAAATGAAAGTGGCGATAGTATTCTTTCTTTTTTATAAGACGTAAGTTGCAATAAAAAAGGCGACATTACTACTTACGATTAGTTTGTAGTTTTGTCGCTTATTTAGGTTTCAAAAGGAAAATTCCCTTTGCCCACTGTTATTGGCTATGCCAATAGCGTAGTGGGTTACTATAATGGAATTATAGTCCTACAATTATTTTTTATCATTAGGATTTAATTTTATTATTTTGCATCTTGCTGTTCCAGAAGATTGTTTTTTATCTTCATCAATTAATGAGTATAAATCTAATGACTTATCTGAAAATAATTGATTCATTATTATTCTTTTAACTTTTAAATATGTTAATCTATCTTTTAGATTTCTATCTATTTCAAATTTAACCATATCATCCATTACTTCTTCATCACAATCATCATTTAAACCAAATCCATATTCCTCTTCAAAGCTTTCTTCTGCTTCTTTACTACCATCATATTGTTTAACTTTATCAACAATTCCAAGTTCTTTAGCAATGTAATATAGAACTTCATTTTCTTCAAGATTACTATCAGACATATTCATATACTCATGTACCATATCTAACATATTATTATATCTTTTTGCTTCATCTTTAGATGAATATTTATCCCAATTATCTTGAACATATTTAATTCTATTTGCAATTGGCTTAACTAAATCTAAATGTGTACTTACATATGAACTAAGCATTGAATCATAGTATCCAATAAAATTAACAATGTAATTATTAATACCTACTTCTTCAATCTTTTCAGCTGACTTAAATTGAGTATGTAACATTTTTTCAAAATCTATATTATTATCTCTAATAATTTCTCCAAGCAAACAATTTGCATAATAGTCTAATATAATATCACTACCATTGTATTGGTCGAATATTAACCAAAAACCCATACCTATCATTGTTTCTAATTTAGGATCTTTAACTTCTGCTACTTCAATTTCTACTCTTTTAGTAAAATATGCTGTTTCATTCATAACACTATATTTGTCAGATAAATCAGTCGGTAAAACTTTCTCCATTATAATACCAAGTTCTCTTCTTTCCCAATCAGTATCAGTATTATCTAAAAAATGGTCTGCAACTGTAGTAATGAACTCTGTGTTATCCTTGAATTTTAACACTAAGTATTTTACTAATTCATAATCTTTTTTTACTTTTTCAGAACATGCAGAATACATTTTAAAATCATTAGTATAACTTATAACACTAATCATAAAATCTGTGTTATTTTCTAATTCTTCTATTGAGTACTCTCCTAAATCTTCTCCATTAACATATTTTTTAATTAAAGAAATATCTATTTTTTTCATATATTCTCCCCCTCATATTTTTTAAAGAAATCTCTTCTACATCTTAATTTTCTTAGTGCTTTTGCTTCTATTTGTCTTACTCTATCTTTTGATAAATTGTGAATTTTTCCAATATCACTCAAAAATAATGGTATTCCATTATCTAACCCATATCTTTCATGAATAATTTGTCTTTCTCTTTCGTTTGTAATTGCATTATCCACATCATGTATAAAATCTTCCATTACCATATTAGTAGTAATAGAACCTTCCATATCAGTATTATCTGGAAGTTCATTAGATATAGGTTCAATTAATCCAATATTTATTATTAATCTTAAATAATCAGCTATTTTTGTTTTTCCTAAATTCAAATCTTCTAATTTGTCAAAGTTTAAGTTTCTATATATTTTTTCAAGCAGTGGAATAAGTTTCATGACATCATCATAAATAAAGTAAGACCAACTATTCCATCTATCATTGAAATATGTTTCTTCAATTACTTCTCTAAATGGTTTATTTATTTCTTTGTTTCTATACAATACATATGTAGTTAAAAGTTCAACAAAGCAATCTGTCGAAACTTTAAATTGTTCATTTACTATGATTTCATCACCAAATAAATTATTATAAACTTCATTATAATAAGGCGAAGTAAACAATAAGGAATATCTATCTACTTTTAGTAAATCTCCATTATATATTTTTTTAATCCAAACTGCATTGAAAGAACTAATTATATCATTCATATCATATGATGATGAAACAAATAGTTCTAATCCATTTCTTTTTATATACTCACAAACAACATATAAGGTACCTAAAATTAGTTTATCCATATAAACTTTTTTTAAATTTTCATCTTCTGTATTAATTGCTTTTTGATATAATTCCTGTGCTTCAGCTAATTTTAATTTAGGAAACGAAGATATTTGATTATACCATTGCATCAATTCTTTCATATTATTCCTTTGTTAGTTTTTTGATTTTACTTTTACTTTTTGATATTTTACAAACTGTTGGTTTATAATTTCTATAATCTTTTAAAATATCTTCAAATGATGAATAAGTTACTACTAATCCATCAGCTTCTAACATTGCTTTAAAGTCCTCAAATGTAATAACAAATTCTTCTGTTTCATTTACTTCATCTGGATCAACTGTTCCTCTTGTACCATTATTTTCATAACCTACAGCATTTACATAAACTCTAAGTATTTCTGGAATTGGTTTTACATTTTGTTCTATAGCATATGGATATCTATCAGCATATTTTGAATCAAAATATAATGAAAATCTAGGATATAATTGTATTTCATCATATGATATTCCATTAGCTAAATAGTATTCTCTAGCATTAGCAACATACTCTTGAATATATTTAGCAGCTCCTCCATTATCAATAGATTTTACTACATCTAAATATGATTCAACATCATATTCACTCCCATCATTACTTGCAAAACATTTTCTTTCTAACATTCTTTTAACTCTTAACAAATTTTCTTTCATTTTAAATTCCCCCTTTTAATTTTTTATCTACTCTTAGTTAAGATTCTTCTTTTAATATATCTTTTGCTATTTAATGAGCAAAAGTAATTACCATTATTTGTGTCATAATCAAATGAATAATCATCTGTCATTTTTTTTGATAATTGTTTTAACAATTCAACTTTTACTTTTGTATCTTCATCAGATAGTTTACCAAACATTCCAACACTTATATTTTTATCCCCCATATTGTGAATTAAATACCAGCTAAGTATTTCACTTTCAAAATATGGATTATGAGTTAATATAATGTGTTCTCTAGGTGTTATAATTCTACTTTGTCTAAGAACTAAAGGCATACCTTTATCTACAAACAATCTTGAATTTAACTGACCCACTGTTCCAGCAAATATCGATATCAGATTTACTCCATTACGAGAAATTGAATCATATTGACCTTTACCAACTTCCACTACATCATCAACTGGATAATCAAATCCTAAAGCATTTAAGTAATCCATATAAGTACTTAATAAACTTCTATTCTGTACAATCCAATCAACGAAGTCGTTTGAATACATATTATTCATATTGTTTATGTCTAATCCTCTAGCATCACAATATTGTTTAAATAAACATAATAAATACCTTTCAAACATAAAACCCCTCCAATAAATTTTGCTTTTTTCAGAAAGCACTAGTATTATAACCTAAAAAGTGATATAATTAAATTACCAATTTTTCATATCAGGTATAACTATTGGTTATATAAGGAGGTTTTATGAATATAAATTTGGAATTATATAAAACATTTTATTATGTTGCAAAAAACGAAAATATATCTAGAGCATCTAATGAATTATCAATTAGTCAACCTGCTATCAGTAAAGCAATTAAAACTTTAGAAGAACAATTAAATACTAACTTATTCATTAGAAAAAGAGATGGTATGGAATTAACTGAAGCTGGGGAAGCTTTCTATAAAAAAATAAAAGATGCTATGGAATTAATTTCTTCTGCAGAAAATGACTTAGAAGTTATTACAAGCATGGAAACTGGTAGTATTAATATAGGAGCTAGTAAAACTATATTACACGAATTTTTAATGCCTTATATTAAAGACTTCCATAAAAAATATCCTAAAATAAACATTAGGATATTCACTGATAAAACATCAGATTTAATAAGCAAATCAAAAATGGGAATAATAGATGTAATATTTACTAATATGCCATATGGATTACCAGTTAACTTTGATTCTGTTAAAATGCTAACTTTACATGATTGTCTTGCTTGTAACAATTCATTTGAACACTTAAAAAATAAAAAATTGAGTAAAAAAGATTTATCAGAATTACCATTATTAGTTTTAACAAAAGGTGCAACTACACGAATAAGACTTGATGATTATTGTGCTGAAAATAATATTGAGATTCATCCTGAAATGGAATTTGGTAGTAATACTTTGATAAAAGAATTTACTGAAGCTGGATTTGGAGTTGGGCTATTAACAGAAGAGCATATTAAAAAAGAATTAGAAACAGGTGAACTATTTAAATTGAATTTAGAAATACCATTATCAGAAAAATATCTTGGTATGGTATGGAATAAAGAAAATAAAAGTTTAGTAGCAAAAAACTTTATTAAGTATATAAAAAATAACATTAGTGAATAATGTTATTTTCTTTTTGATGAAGTGGGAGTTAATATTTTTTGTAAATCTTTATCTAGTTCTTGCCCTAACATTTCTCTTAAACTTTCTTCAAAAGCATAAGCTTTATCTGAAATTTGCAATCCTACATTTAAACTAGAAGAAATATTAATGTGAGTTAATGCTTGTTCTATAGGCGAGAATATTCTCTTACCCATATTTTCATTTTCTATGCTTTGCACTACTGAACCACCATTTGGATCACCTTGTAAAGCATTTCTAAATCTATTAAGAGTTTCTATTCTTTCTCCATTACTTGTTACTATGCTCTCTGATTTTCCAGTATCAATTGATTGTGGAACATAACCTAAGAAAGCTCCACTTGAATCATAATTTGAAACAAAAGTTCTAAAAATAAAATCTTTCCTTTGTTTAACTGTATTTATCAAATCTCTTAACACTTTTTTAGCATCAAATCTGTCATTAACCATATCTTCATTATATTTTGTTGAAGATACTGATGCAAACTTTTCGTTAGGAGCATTTAAACCATGATCTAATTGCACTAAGCAGAAACATGTTTTAAAGAAATCTCCTCTCATAAATGAACTTGTTTTTAATATAATTTTTTCCCATGGGAACAGTTGATATGTTTTACCATTTTCTTCAATTAATCCTCTATCAGCAATTATTCTATCTTTATTCTCCAATAATACTTTCAATATTGTAAAAGCCGAAGAATTTTCATCTATAGGATAATATACACTTCCATCAGGTCTAACTTTAGCAAAATATCTTTTTGTTGCCTCAGATAGTATTTCTCCTTTTTGAACTCCTAATAAATGTGGCAAATTCCATCTATTTATATTATAGTAGAAATCAAAGTGAGAATCATCAGCCAATACTGCTGTATTTTGAACTGATACACTACTTTCTAGTGGATCACTCGTATTCTTTGTATAAAAGAACTTATAAGTATCTACACACAACTCCAAATTATCAAACAAGTTCTTCATTACTTGTTTCATTATTTCATCTGTTGATGTTGTTCCTTCTAATTCTTTTCCACCTGGATAAGATGATAACTTAATATTACTACTCTCATCAACACTAGTTTTATACATTGTTCTACCATCATCTCTAGTTATAGTAGTAATAGGGATACTTCTTCCAGTTGTATAAGTATCAATTCCTTTTGAATCAGTTATTTCAGATAAATAATAAGTTCCATCTTCCCTTTGTCTTAGTATTTGTCTTTTATTTCTTGAAGATCTTCTTTGCATATCTTCTTCAAGTTGAATATTAGAACCTTTTGATGCTTCTATTAGATGAACTAAAGAAGCTTCATCAAATGTAAATCTCTTATTTAAATTATTTGCTATTTTCTCCAAATCAGAATCAATCTGTGCTTGAAGTCCACTATCAAAACCTAATCTTTCAGATGCATTTAAGAATAGTGATTTGATTTTAGATTGTTCTTTTGTTGCTATAGCCATGTCTATAGGCATTTGAAAATAATACTTTGATAATTCGTTGATAATTATCATACTATATTTTTTGTAATTACTTTCAATTACATCTATAACTTTTGTTTCTTCTTCATCAAATATTCTATAAGATTCAAGTTCAGATAATAGGTTACTAGAATTTGTTCTTATTTGTTTTTTTAGAAATTCTGTATCCATAAATTTTGTTCCATATATAGCTTCTAGAACATCTAAGTTTAATTCTGTATCCATATTTTCACATCCTCATAAATAACTTCTATAATAATTATATCACAGATTTTTACTCTTTTATCTTCATATATTAAATTTCCATTTCAAATTCATCTTCTATATCTTCGTTATTAGCCTTATGATAATCTGGAATATAAGCATAATTAAATAGTTCATCTTCTTTTGTTGTTCCTCTAGCAATATCGATAATATCATCTTGTTGAAAATCTCCATATTTATAATAATCTTTTACTTCTTCAGTAGCTAAGTCTTTAGAAGTTTCATTTCCCTTTAATAATATATTTCTAAAGAACATTTTAATTTTATCAAATAAAAATTTTATAAAACTATGTAGATTTCTATTTTCTTTTTCTAATTCTTCATTTTTATTCTTTAATGATTTAACTTCTTTTTTAATATTTTCGTTATCTTTTTCTAAAGATTTATAACTATTAGCATAATTATTAACTTCATTAAAAACTTGCTTTATTTTAGGCTCTAATTCCTTTATTTTTTTAGATTCATTAATAACCTTATTCATTGTATCAAAAGTATCTTTATCAATTAGAATATGCTTTTTATCAAATGGAACATTTTTTGAAGATTCCATTTTTTTATCTAGTTCCTCAAATTCTTTAGTAAGTCTATCGGATTTGACATTAATTTTTTGTTCTAGTTCTCTATTGATTCTTTTATATTCTTTAATTTTAATGTGTTTTCTATCACTACCTTTAATACCTCTTTCCAAATCATATCCTTTATCGGTTAGTCTTTTATGGTATTTATCTTGTAACTCTGATAGGTGTATCTTATCTCGTATATAGTGTTTTTTAGAAATAGTATATCTTTCAGTATTAGTTCTTTTATCATACTTTTTAATTAAAGGAACTACTACACAATGTATATGAGGTGTTTTTTCATCCATATGAACTGTTGCATGTAAAACTTGTTCTTTCTTATAACCTAAATCTTTATAAACAAATTTCATACAAGTATCTGCCCATTCTTTAATATCATCCTTATTCATATTCTTAAAGAACTCATTAGTTGCTGTAAACATTAATTCATCAGCTATTACATTATTAGATCTATCTAACATTTGTTTAAATGTCTTTTTTCTATCCTCTCTTTCAGTTTTCATCCTTTCATCATGTTCTTTTTTATAATCTTTAGTTAAGTTATAAAAACCCTTAACATATTTTTCAGTTAAGGGTACTAATTCAATATTATTATGTGTTAATTCTAATTTGATATCTGGATTTGATTGATAAGCTTTCTTTTCTCTTTTATTATGTGATCCTATTTGTGCTAAATCATTTATAGTATATATTGGTTCACTTCTAAATATTGCATAATTTAAATTCATAATATCGTTTCTCCTTTCTTTATGCATAAAAAAGCAACCATTTTTGGTTGCTAAAATTTTGAATATTTTGATAATCTTGCAATATCATGAATTAAATATTCAAATGAATTTTGTGTCCAAAATCTCGGATGCATATAACCATGATTGACACTATTTCTATTATCTCCATTATCTAATGATGTAGATAATTTAAAATATTTTTTCATCTCATTTAATAGTTCTATATATTCAAGATTATCTTTATTTTCTTCAATTGCTAAATTTAATAATGCCATCCCCGTTTTTCTTTTTTTAGGGTTCCCTTTTGAATCTACGTAATCTCTTCCATATTCCGATGTTGTTGATCTAATTAGTTCCTCAAGATAACAATATGCAAATGGTGTTAATATAGAATATGAATTGTCATAATCATTATATATTTCTTGCATTAAAGCTATATCTGGTGCCCAATTCCACATATGTGCATAATTTAATATCTCCTTAAAATCACTTCTTATGTTCATCCTTACCACCTTGCTTATTAATATATTCAATTAGGTCATCCAAATCTTCTTTTATACCAATTACATCATCGTTATTAAATTTTGCACAATTATAAATTTGTTTATTCATTCTAATTAAAGCATTTTCTTCGTTCAATTGTAAATAAGTTTGTTGTCCTTGCTCATCAATCATTTTTTTATAATATTCATTTGGAACTAACGCTATTGCAATTTTTGGATGTAATAACATCACCATACACTCAATTCCACCATCAATATATAAATTTGAAACAAGTGATTTAATTGTTACTAAGTTTTTATTTGTTGTATTAACTAAAGGTACAGGAGTATATCCCTTAATAAAATTGGTGTTCATTTTTTCTCCTGTTATTGCTAAATATTCGGCATCATATCCACCATCAAATAATTGAGCTGTTAAGCTATGTTCATTTATTTCTTTTATATACTTTGGATTTCTGATAAGTGCCATAAAAAATAATTTATTAATATTTTTGTTTAAGTCTTTTAATGTAATAGTTGTTACCTCTTGATTTATAAATGGAATAAATAATTTTATAATACTAGAAATTATTTTTTCATAGTTTACACTCAAATATTCTTCAAATGCCAATGAATAATATCCAAAACTAGTATTATACTTTCCGGCAGAACTTTTTATAATTTTATTAGATGAAGTATTTAAATAAAACAAATTATCACCTGTTCTATAGTTTTTCAATAATAATTTAGGAAGTTGAACATGTGAATCAACAGCATATATTATAAAAATTTGATTGTTTGTTCCTTCTATATCATATAACGCATTATAATATCCTAAAGCATTTTCTTTTAATATTATTCCTATTTTAGTTAAATTGGATAATAATTTATTAATTGAATTCTTTTTCCACTTAAATCTAATTACTTGTTTGTCTTTAAAAGGTTTTAGTAATTTATGATAATAACCATTATTTATAATTCCAATATCAAATGGTGTATTATTTTCTTTCAAAAACATTGTTAATTTATCCATTTACATCGCCTCATATATATTATACCATCAAAAAAATACTTTCTTTAAAAAGTATTTAGTTTATTTATTATTAATTTTTATAGATTATAATTTGCTACAACTAGTTCTATTTATACTGGGTTTAATCTTACTCGGGTGTCCAGGATCAATAACCATACCTTTTAAAGCCATAAAATCACCTAATTTATTGTATGAGAAAATATGTAATTTGCTATAAAAGTTTTACAATTTTATTTAATTTCTTTACACATTCATTATTTAATAATTCAAATTTTATCAGTTTTATTTTATAATTTATATAGAGGTTAGAATTTATGAATATTCAAAATATGTTACCAAAAATTCCAAATTTTATTACTGAAGAATGGTTAAGAAACGCTCTTAAAAATGAAATATTTTCTATATGGGGCTTTTCTTTTTCTGATTTATCTAACTGTACATTTGATAAAAATATAGATGAAAGTGTATTAAATAGAGTTGTTATATCATCAAAAACAAAATTGCCTAAAGAGCATCCATTTAATATTAATTTGACTGATTATATTGATAATGACATTAAAACTCTTAATGATATGGGTATAACTGGTGAAGGAATTAACATTGCTATTATAGATCAAGATTTTGATGAAACACATGATGAAATCAATGGTGCAATAAAAGAACATATTAGTTTAAATGATCGTGAAAAAAATAATTTTCATGGATTATGTGTGTCTTCTAATTTAGTTGGTAAAAACTTTGGAGTGGCACCAAAATCAAATGTAATTTTTTATGGTTTTCAGCCTTATAATAAAGAAACTATTCGTGATGTATCAATATCTGCACTTGAAAATATTTATAAAAGAAATTTAAATGGTGAAGGTATAAGTCTTGTCAGTATATCAGGTTATCTGCATACCGAAAGTCCAAAATTTGAAGATATAAAACAAAAGTTAGCCAGTCAAAATTGTTATATAATCGATTCACCAACTTTTGGACAATTTTTCACTTCAATTAATTTAAGACAAAATAATGGTACTAAAAATTATAATTATAGTAATTGGCAACTTGAGTATCTTGGTGGTTTTAAAAAGAAAATAGCAATACCATATACTGGTGTTACACCTCTTGTAAATTCTACATCAGATTATACTATTGGTGGAGATGTTACGTATAGTTGGGTTATTCCTAGATTAACAGGAATAATTGCTTTATGCATGCAGTTGAAACCTGATATGACTTTAGATGAATTTGGAAAGATTGCATTAGATACAAAATATACCACTGAAGATGGCAAAAATATAATTAATCCCTCTGGAATTGTTAAAACTTTGTCTTTAGAATGTAGTGAAAAGCCAAGTCTATAAGAATTATTATTTATATTAAGACTAACATATATAATTTAAAAACATATAATTTTTTATTTCTTACATGTCCTTATCAATTTATTTTTTTATATTTTTATCATATCTTTTTGGATTAAAATTATTATCATTATATATTCTTAATAATGAATTTAATTTTATTGCATTCATATTTATACCTCCTTCTTAATTTAATTTTATAATCAATTTATAATTCTTTTGGACAATTAGGATAATATTTAACATCACTAAAGCCATATATTTTCTTACATTTATCGCATATGATTCCTATTTCATCTAGTCCATTTATATTTCTTCCATCACCTTTTATAATACATATTTTATTACTTTTGCATTTTGGGCAGAGAACTTCATTATCAACATTGATATCTTTTTGTTTACAATAATCTCTTATTATTTCATAACCATCTTTATTGTATTTAGGAACAAATTCATCTTTATTAAAAGCTTTTATTCTTCCAAACATAAATTCTATCTTATCTATTTGTTTTTCTGTATGATAATGTCCACAATACCATTTATCGTAGTCAATATTTTCTTCTACTTTATCTAAAAAATGTTCCATAGTTTTATCTACTTTTGATTGGTCAATACCTTTCATAAACATTTCTCTTGGTTCATATTTATATGGACAAGTATGTGTAAGAACTATATCAAAATGTTTACCTTTTACTTTATTTAAAATATTTTTCATTTCAATATTTGTTAATTGTTCATCTTTAAACCATTTATAACCATATAGTAATCTATAATTTTTATCTATTGAATAAGCACCACCAATTACAAGTACACTATTTCCATCTATATTATATATTTCACCATCTTTAGCAAAAATTAAATTTGGAAATTTTTCTTCAATAAATACTTTTCCATTAAACATTTCTACTTCTTTATATGTACTTATATTTTCAGGTCTTTCTTCATGATTTCCTCTTACACAAAATAATTTAATTTTTAATTTTTCTAAATATTCTTTATATTTGATATCTTCTTCATTAAGTAAATAATTTATTCCTGAATCACCTAGTACTATTAACATATCATTTGAAGACACTTCTAAATTATTTATTCTTGTGAAATCTCTATGTGTATCTCCTGTTATATATATCATAATTTATACCCCTACTATATTTATATTATATTTTTAGTTTATCTGATTTTGATAGTTCATATTGTTGTTTACTTTCTAATAACAATCTCGCTTGTTCTACTTTTCTTGCCATTTCAGCATTCATTCTATGTTTATTTTTTTCTGCGTTTCTTAATACAGCTAAATTAGATAGTGGATTAGTTAGTTGTTCCTTTGATTCTCTTAAATAACTACTTGTATAAATATATTTTGAAGCACTAGGTATTGTAGTTATTTTAAAATCTTCTGGAGATATTTTTCCAATATAAACATTGCCTTGATGTTCTACATATTCTTTAGCACCATCTTTTAATACATAATTTATAGTGTTTAATAAATCCATATTTGATGGAACAGCCTTATCAATATTATCCTTACCTAATCTTTTTTTAGATATTAATGCTGAACATAATCTAGGTGACTTATATGTTTCATATGTTTTTCTATAAAAATTTATAACTTTTACTTGTTCTTCATTATTAAGTCCTGCATTTTCACATAAGTCACATACATTTCTTCTACAACATTCTTCATTTCTTAATACATATGGTGTGGTTTCTACTTGATTATGAAATACTTTAGTATGGTCAGATGAAGTAAACCATGCAAACCATTCTAGCGAATATACTGCGTGATTATATAGTTTAGTAAAATCATGTTCAAAATATATACCTTCTCCTTCGTAGTATGGATATCCACCAAGAGGTGCAACTACTCCTTTAGACATAAATATATCCTGAATTTCTTGTATTTCTAATGGTTTACTACTTCTTTCCTTTGTAGAACTAATTAAGCCATCTCTTTTAATTGAATCACTATATGCTTGAGGAAATGAATGTGATACATAGCCATTCTTAACATATTCTTCTAAAAAATATGATTTTACCATATCTTTATCCTCTTTTGTTACTCCCTTACTTATATCTATACCAAGTTTCTTAGCAATAACAATTGAAATTAATTTAGATTTTTCTATATTAAATTCTTCATAAGATATTTTTTTCTCATATAATTTTGTATATAAAGATTCAATTTCTCTCATATAAAATTCAAAACCAAATCCATCTTTACATATAATATTTATAGTATAGACTTCACCTATCAATTTACTTATTGAATGTATATCATGTTCTCTATTCCAACTTCTTTTTAACATTTCAATTATGAATTCTCCGTTTAGAGCATTCTCTATATTACTTATCATTTTATCTTCATAATTATAATCTATTCTCTTAAACTTATTATTCATAATTTCCTTTCTTTAGATATATTTAGTCTATAACTTCATATTCTATTTTCTATTCCTTCTATTTCCATTCTAAATTAACAATTACTTCATTATATAATCTTAATAATTCATTATATGTTTGATTTAAACCTGCTCTATCATCAAGTAATATATTGTAATATACTTTTCTACCAGTAAATGGTATAAATGGAGCGTCTTCATTAATTGAATTATATGGTAATTTTTCTTTATCTAATATTGATTTTATTTCATCATATCTATCAGGGGTTGATGAAGTAAAAACTATAAAGTATGCATATTTCTCATACTTTCTAATTAAATCTTTAACCATTTCATATGATGCATTAGTATGATGATAATCATAAACAGTACTATCTAAATCATAAGCAATAATTAATCTTTTATGTTTTTCAAATTCTCTTTTCAATCTATTATAAGAATTCTCTTTATCTAAATATTCATCTATCATATACACCACCAAATCACACTATTACTATATCATATTTATAAAAAACTTAATATAAAAACTGATAAATATTATCAGCTTTATCATTGATACTTTTATCAGTTATATTAATTCATATCAACAAAAAAATTTGAATTTACGTAAATTCAAATTTTAATATTCTGCCTTAAGGCAGACATCCCATAATCAATGCATTTGTTTTAGTTCTTACCCGCCTATCCATGCTTTCGCATGGAGTAGTCGCTTTTTAACATCCATTATACCTTATTATTTTTTACTCGGATTTGTTTTAGTTCTCTTAACTAATTTCGTTTTACTCTAGTTTATATATACTTTACGCATCAATCCAATCGAAAAGCTGGCGCGGCACCGTAAAGAGTATTATTAGCATTGGCGTAAAAGTAAACACCATTGTCATACACATCGAAGAAGCTATAGTCATTGCTAGAATTGGCCGAACGAAGCCACCATCGATAAATACTAGCTACGTTTTTCTTTATTGCTCCACTATAACTACTAGTTGTTACTCCTTGCGCCGTATAATAATCTAATGTTCTTGTTAAGTCTTTTGCTGTATCATAACTATCAGACCAATTTGTATATATCTCTTTTGGTGCTAATAAATATAACTTATCAGTAGAAGTAAAATTTTCTTCTCCACTTGTACTTCCGTGTCCAGATACTACCGTTGTATCTATTATTGCACTTCTTAAATCACTTGGTATTGCATTATATATATCATTATTAACAAATGTTCTCATTGATGTTGCTGGCCATCCACCTACATTTGTAGCAGTACTATTCATTTTGCGTGGTGCTATTATATCTGCAAATTCTAGTACGAATCCACATGCTGTTTGTGAAAAACCAGAAGTACTGCACTCACTTGGTGTTGATGTATTTGCTATACGAAGTGTGCGTGTTCCATATGTTGTTCCTAAATCCACTTCTTTTACATCCCCTACATTATAATTACTTATATTATTTGCTTTTACATTTGATACTATTGTTGCCCAAGTATCTTTTTCGAATTGTGTTGGAGTGTACTCTTCAATTCCCAATTTTCCACTAAATGACTTATTCTTATTATAATTTTGTGGTTCTCCTGTATCAATAAATGTTACTTTGACAGTGTATACGTGTGTTACTCCTGTTTCAATTGATATTCTTGATTTAATTATATTTGAAGAAACTGCTTTTTGTGATATAGATTCACATGTACCTTCTTCTGTACCTGATGAATTTAATCTTTTACAAGTTGCTTCAATTACAAGTTCATCATTTGTGATTCCGTTTGTTAATTCTTGCCATACTAAGTTGTACTTAGCATCAAGTGTACCAGTATTTTTAACACTCACTTCCTTTGTAAATGAATCTCCCGGTATAGCATTATCAAGTGATATTTCGTTTGTATCAGTGTATGTTAATTCTAAATCACCTGTTACTACTTTATTGTTCTTTGCAGTATCATTACCTGTTATTATAGCTGCAAACCAAGCATAAGATACACCAAGTATTGCCAATACTAAAACAAGTATTAAAACTATTTTTAAATAATTTTTATCATCTTTCATCTTTGCACCTCTATCATAATGTAATTATAACATTATTTATTAGATTCTTTCAATAATTCTTCTAATATTCATTAAATAAATTTACTATTTAAAAAAGTACTATTTCTAGTACTCACTTATGTATCTTTTATTAGATATATAAAATAGTATAACAGTTATCATCATAAATAAGTGATATATTCCATTATGATCTAAATACCATATCTTAATATTTCTACTTATTAATAATAATCCACCTATTATTTGAATTATAATACTATATAAATAATAATATCTTTTATTTTTGATATATGACTTTATTATAAATATAAAATTTATACATACATATATAACAAATGTAATAATGAAGTCCATATTAAATATTGCTTCTACTACTAGAAATATATAGAACAATATTGATATAAAAACTATATATTTATTATATTTATACTCACTAAATAATAATGAATTAATTATACATATAAATATAAATAATAATATTATCCACAAGATATTAACAATTTTATCATTTATATTAAAACTATGTATTATAAATCCAAGTAGACTTCCTACTATCAAGAACATATAGAATGATAACCAATATTTATTATAGTTAATTCTTTTTAATCTTATAAAACTATATAATGATACGATTAATATAAATAAATTTGTTATACCTGTTAATAATTCATAATCACTTCTAAACACTATTTAATTTCCTTTAATAGTTCTTTTAATGTATCTATTTCTGTAGAAGCTTTTCCTATTACAACACCATCACAAATATCAAATACACTTTTTATATTATCTTTGTCTATTGAACCACCATAATATACTTCTATTCTTAATTTATACTTATTAAACATATATAATTTTATTTCATCAATAACTTTAGTAATTTTATCAATACATTGTATTTCACCACTACCAATAGCCCAATTTGGTTCATAACATATAGATAAATATTTTAAACTAGAACTTTCTATTGCTTTTAAATAGTAATTTAATTCTTTCTTTATATAATTAAAAGGTCTTCTTGTTTTCTTTTGTTCTCCTACAAAAAGAATAGTGTTACATTTAGAATTTAATGATTTAAATAACTTTTCTTTAAAAGTAGCATATGTTTCACCAATAATTTTTCTTCTTTCATAGTGTCCTATAAAGGAATAATTGATATTCATTTTCTTTAATGATTCAAGATTAATTTCACCTGTAAATGAACCTGTTTTATAACTAAAGAAGTTTTGTGTGCCAACTTTATATTTTGAATCTCTAAACATTGATAAATATTGTATTGGTGGAAATAATATGAACTCATAATTAGATGGTTCTATCTTATCGAATTCTTTTTTAAATTTAACCATCTCTTCATAGTAAAGATAACTTTTTTGATTAAGAATAATCTTTTTCATATTATTTTGTACCATTTAATCTTTCTAGTGTTTTAAATCTTTTGCCTTCTAAATATTCTAATGTTGCGCCACCACCTGTTGAAAGGTATATAAAACTATATTTAAATTTATGAGATGCGCTTATTGTATCTCCACCTGCTAAAATAGTTGGTATTGATTCTTTATATATATAATCCATTATCTTTTTAGTGCCATCTTCATACTTTGGATCTTCAAATTTACCAAGAGGTCCATTCCATAATACTAATTTACTATTTATAAGAAGTTCTTTATATTTTTCTATTGTTTTAGGTCCTATATCATAACCTATATCACTATTACCAATATTCATTACATCTTTTACTCCATCATTTGTTACTATATCTATTGGTAATATTATTTTATCACTATGTGTATCTAATAATGATTTAGCATATCTTATTTTATCATCACTGACAATACTTTCTCCTACATTAACTCCACTTGCTTTTAGAAATGTAAAACACATTACTCCACCTAGAAGAATGTAATCACTTGTATTAATTAAATTATCTATAACACCTATTTTATCATCTACTTTAGCTCCACCTAGTATTAATGTTTTTCTTTCGTGAATTGCTTTATCTAACATTGATACTTCATTATCCACTAAGAATCCAGAGTATGATGGTAAATATTTAGAAATGCCATATGTTGATGCGTGACATCTATGAGCACTACCAAAAGCATCAAGAACAAATATATCACCAAGTGATGCCCAATATTTAGATAATGCTTCATCACATGAACTTTCTAATGTTTTAGGATAATCTTCAAATCGTGTGTTTTCTAATATAACGATTTCACCATTATTCATGTTTTCTATTGTTTTATCTACTATTTCTCCTCTTGTAAAAGGTACAAAATATATACCACAAGTTACAAGTGTTGATAAGTGTTTAGCAACTATTTCTAATGAATGAGAATCTTTATCCGCTTGTGATTTAATTCTACCTAAATGTGACAAAAGAATTACTTTTGCTTTATTTTCGATAAGATAATTTATTGTTTTTAGACTTGCGATTATTCTTGTATCATCATCTATTTTTCCATCTGTAATTGGTACATTATAGTCAACTCTAACTATTACTCTTTTACCTGTTACATCAATTCCCTTAATACTCTGCATTTTCTATACCTACCTTTCATTATTTGTGTATATTTTTTCTGCTTCTTCTTTTAATTTATCTAATGTTGTATTTACAATTTCAATGTCAAATCCTGTATAATCATCAAGGTCTATTTCAGTTGGATGCATCTTTTGTTCTTCTGTAAGCCCATTATCAAAATCAGGTCTTGTAATATGAATACTGATTATGTTAGGATAAGCCTCTTTAAGTTCAATTATTTCTTTCTTTAGTCTTATATCGCTTATGATAATTGCGTCATAGAAACATGAGAATATTTCTATATCGTCTATCATTCTTTTGATGAATAAATCATCTTTTTTAAGTTTTTGTCTTATGACTGTTGTTCCTAATTGTTGAAGAAATTCACGTGGTTTAGTTTCTTCACTTAAGTCCCAACCTGTCATTTCACGAGCATAGTATTTTATATATTTTGATAGTTGTGTCACTATTACTTTTTTATTATGGTTTTCATATGTTTCTTTTAAGAATGCTGAAAACGTATCTTTACCATGCTTTGCTTTTCCTCCTACTACATAAATTTTTGGATTTTTCTTTTCAATATCCATATTATTACCTCCCTTATTTTATTTGATATTTTATTCTTCAGTACTAACTTTTTGTGTTGTTGTAGTTGTTGCTTTAGTAGTCGTAGTTGTTGTGGTTGTTGCTTTTGTTGTAGTACTTGTTGTTTTTTTAGTTGTTGCACTTGTTGTAGTCTTTTTAGTAGTTGTCGCTTTAGTTGTACTAGTAGTTGTTTTTCCAGTAGTTGTAGTTGTTGTATTTTCTGTTTTAGTTGTTTTATCAGTATTATTATCACTATCTAGTGCTGTACTTTTTATCATCCATGCATTTGGTAAGAATCTTTCTCCACTATAGTTATACCCTTTTGGAGTATTTAATAATTTACCAGTTTTATCTGTTGGATTCATTTTAGCATATAATGCGCTAGAACCTCCACCATCAAGATTAGCTGCATTGTATGCTTTATATTTAACAAATAGTTCTGCTAAATCTTTCATAGAGATTCCAATTGAAGAAGATGTTCTTCCATCAATAACCATCATTAATACTATACCATCTTGTCTTTGACCAATAGCAGTTCTATTAGCTACTCCCCAGCCACCATTTCCTTTGAAATTAGACATTTTACCATTTACAACTAGGAATGGCCCAAACTCTACTGCTCTATCCATTCCATCTTTTACAGCTTCACTTGCTGACTTTTTAGTAAGCATAAGAACATTATCTTTAGTAAATCCAATAAGGCCTCCACCTTTATTAATGTTTCTACCTGTCTTATATACTTTTCCATCTAGTATAGTGTGTCCAGTTACATAGTTTTGTCCAGGCTTACTATTTACGCCACTTGCATTCATTGCGACTAATGCATCATTATTTTTAGCCATTGTTGATAAATATTCTCCACCTTTACCATATTTTTTAGAGAATACAAGTTCTATCTTAGATGGATCATATACAACAATCATATTTCCTTTCCATCCATCTCCAGATATATTTACTACTTTATATAAATCATTTCCTTCATCTTTCTTTAAAACTTGTTCTTCATATATAGATTCATAAGTTCCATTGTCAACAATAGGTTGTATATTTATTTTAGATGTATCGGTAGGGTCTTCTATTTCTATGACCTTATTATTATCAAGGATCTCTTCTACCATACTTTCACTATATAAAACATATGCAAAGTACTTATGATTCATTGTAGTCATAGCTGTTGTTACAAGATAATCTCTAAAGAATGAAAATGGTCCATAAGCTACGAAAAAGCAAACTAACGCTACAATATCAATAACAATTAACGCTATACTAAATTTACTCTTCTTTTGCTTTTTCTTCATTGTTTACTCCTAACTCGTATGGAGAACTGATACTACCATCTCCACTTACTATATCTATATCGCCTTTTAAATACATTGTAGGTCTTACTTCATATTTACTAGCGATTAAGTCTCCAAAGACATTACCATCTTTATTTATTACATTAATTATCATATTTGATTCTATTCCTCTATTCATAGTAAGTACATTTTTAGTATCACTTATAAACATATCACCAAGTGTAAGCATACCTATATTAAATGTATCTGTTTTACTATAAACTGCTGTGTAATCAAGATTATCTAATGTATTACTTCCTATACCATAACTTGATTTAACAATTAAATCATTATTTTTGATAGATTTATAATATGTATTATTTAGATATTCACCTATAGTATTTTTACTTGTACTGTAAGTATTATTTTTACCACCAAATGTTTTCTCTAAATATTTATCTCCATCTTTAATATTATCACTTAATGCTATTTTAACATTTTCTCCTGTACTTATTACTCTATATGTATTACCTGAATAATTAATATATTTTGATACATATACATCCGATAATTTATTTACAGTTTTTTCTATTACTGCATATGGACTAGTTTTAGAACCGTCTCCATGCATTAAAGCAACATCATTTTTTATTGTTATAACTGGTCTTACACCATATATTTTAGAACTAATTTTATTTAGACCAACATCTCCAGTAGTATTAATAAAATAATTGTTATTCTTGTCATCAATAGTACTTAAATAATAAGATTTACCATTATTTAGATAACTTTCTTTACCACCAGCAGAAGCATAATCATATAGTGATAGTAGTGTAATTTTATCAACATTGTTATTCTTTTCACAATTAATATTCTTAAGATCACTTACCACATCATCACATAAATATGTATTAGTAAGATATTTATCTGTACTATCCATATTATTTTCAAATACTCCGCTATATTTTTCATCACTCTTATTAAGCCATTTATATATATATGATTTATCAAATCCTTTTTCAAGTCCTGAATACATAAGAGTAAGATTACTATCACTTATTGCTTTAATATTATTATCTTTATCTATACCAACTATTCTAAATAATATTCCTGAATATTCTAAGTAGTTATCTTCTACTTTACCAATATATCTATATATACCTGCATTTTTATCGTGAACTAATCCTTTTGTTTGATCAACATAACTTTGTTTTTTGATAAGTTCATCTACTAAAAGAGTTGTAGTGTCTGCGTCCTTATGACCATTTTCTTTTAAATAATATTTAACTAATCTAAATGTATAAAATAATGCGATTATTATAAGTAAAGAAACATTTAGCGTTATTAATACTGGTCTTATTTTAAGTCTTCTTTTAGTCATTATTAATCTCCAAAATCGTTTTGATATGCGATTAAACTAGCATTGATAACTCCATCAATATCTTCAAATTGATCTACTATACTTGTATCTATATCACCTTTACGAGTTTTTCCTTCTTTCATATCAACTTCTAGTGATAATTCTACTTCACTTCCAAATATTGATTTACTTCTTACTTTGAATTTCTTTATATTTTTAAGTTTTTTAAGTACCATATCATGACTTGATGCTTTATATTTAAGAACTAATAAGTATCTTGTAGCTGTTTTGAAGCCCATCAAATAACTAATAAAATATAACACTCCAATTCCAAGTGATGCAACTAAAGCTGGAATATAAAGACCTGCTCCACTCATTATACCAGCACTTATTCCCCAGAACATAAATCCTGTATCAACTGGTTCTTTAACTGCTGTTCTAAATCTTACGATAGATAAAGCACCAACCATACCTAAAGAAAGACTAATATTTGAACTAATTGTTCTTATAATCATTGCTGTTACCATCGCAAGCATTAATATACATAATGAAAATGCTTTTGAATAAACAACTCCAGTATATGTTTTTCTATATACATAGATAATAAACATACCTATAATAAATGCAACTACTAAAGATATAAGCATATCAACAGCTGATACACTACCAGTAAATTGCTCCAAAAAAGATTTTTTAAAAATACTTAATACCATTTTTATTCACTCCTTATTTAATACTTCTACATATTGCAAACTTACTAACAGCTTCCTTACAACTAGGAATATCATTAAGTATATTTGCTATATGTAAAGGTAATACTTCATTAAATTTAACTTCTAATACCTGTTTACCAGATTCACTAACATCATACATAGGTACCTCTTTGTCAAATAAATCATAATTATATAATCCACTTTGTATATGTGAATCAAATGTAATTCTAACTTCACTTATAGGATAAGTAAAAGCAGTCCTATGATATAAAACTATTACTGATGGCACTAGATGTTTAGTTTTACTATTTGTGATAAACTCTTTAAGTAATCCAGCAGGACTTTCTATTTCATCTAGTTTACCATTTAATATTTTACTATATATATCCTTTGAAATCAATATTTGTTCTTTCGCTGTATATGTATTATGCTTCATTTTCTTTTCTAACCTTATAAATTCATCATTGTTATTATATATTCGTATTCTATATTTTTTTCTATATAAGACACCATCCATTTTTTCATAGTAACTAGATGAATCTAAATCATCAAAATATAAACTTTTTATTAAATATGAACCATCACTATAATATGCATTTTTATCTTTCTTAAGTATTAGTGATAATTTTTGTTTTAGTACTTCAGCAGCACTATTTGATATTTTAAATTTTAATTCATGTCTATATTTATATTCTTTCATTTTACACCACCAAAGTATTTTTCTATATCACTATTACTTAATTTAAAGTATGATTTAGCATATTTAATAACATAGCTATTTCTTTTTTTAGCAAATGTTTTCATTGCTGTTATTGATTTTTCCCAATGTGAGTATGAATTCCCCCAGCGTTCTGCATTACGTTTAAATTCATCTTTACCTATTGTTTCTATTACTTCATCTATTCTTTTATTAACATTATCATAAGACCAAGTATTTTTAAGATTATATGATAGTCTTTCAAGAAATTCTTTTTTGAATTCATCACTCTTCATTAAATTACGAAGTAAAACAGTTGGAAAATTCCAATCTCCCATGCCAGACGCACTTGTATACTCAGTAAATGTATTTTGAGTAGTTCTAAAGAATCCTGAATCTAAGTCATAGAATATAAATTTCCATTTACCATTATCAACATTCTTATTTGAGAAATATCTTGTGTTTAGTATATCATAATTTGCTGTATATATTTCTCCTACCCAGAAATCACATAAACTCTTTATATCAATTTGCTCTTTTATTTTAGCATAGTTATCTTTATTTGAAAGTGAATTTTTATTAATGAAATTAATCATTGCTTTGTATTTTGAATCACTACCACTTTTAACTTCTCCATCTATACGAAGAATGCTTGTGTCATCTTTAGTTGTTTGTACGTTATAATGATTTGCTACAAAAGTTTCGTCTACTTTTTCACGTATAAAATATATTCCATTGTAACTACCATTTATATATAGAATTATTGGTTCATATGCTTGTACATCAGCTGTACCATATTCTCCCATTAGTGAAGTTGCAACTACATCTTTAATAACTGTTCTTTGATCATTATATTGAAATTCATCTTGTGATCCAGTTCTTAAAACTAATGAATCAAATACTGAACTATCTACTGTATCAAATACTTTATATTTAAGTTTAGCATCTCCAAACATCTTTTTAAATTTAATTTCGTAACTTTTTTTCTTATAACTTCTAGTTGAACCACCAAATAGTTTTAGGCCCATATTTATTTTAAATCCGCCACCATCTTTATCAAAGTATTCAACATAACCATGTTCTAAAACTTTACTATTTAGGCTTGTATGACTATTAACATTATTAAGTTTCTTTTTATCAATGCTAATAGACATAACTGATACTTTATGACTACCATCCATTATATAGGAATAAGTATTAACATCACTTGCTAGTTTCCCATCTTCCTTACTCATTATTTTTAAAACAGTAGTCTTCTTAATAGTAAGAGGACTACTGTATACTTTTGAAGACGTTGTTGGCGTAGAGCCATCTAATGTATAATAAATTTTCTTTCCAGTTAAAGCTACTTGAAACTCTTTTCCATCTTTAATTACTCCACCTTCTACTGAAGATGTTGGTAAATATGATATAGCTTCAGTTCCTGAATTATTTTTAGCTTTAGGAGTAGGTTTACTAAAGTAATATAGTCCATAACTACTACCTCTACCATAAGAATAACCATTTGGTACTTGTGAAACATACATTGAATCAATAATGCTAGAATCTTTAGTTAAATATATCGCATCATTATCACCAAGTTTAAATCCTAAATGAGTATAACTCTTATTTGATAATTCAGTATTACCACTAGCCATAACTACATAATATTCACCTCTCTTAAGTGTTACATCAGGTAGTTTACTCATACATACTGTATTAATATTAGTTGTTAAACAATAATCACTTAATTTAATATCATTTTTACCATTGTTATATAACTCAATCCAGTCATAATAATTACCACCATTTTGAGGTAAGTATGAATAATTATTATTCATGACTTCATTTATTATAAGTGAACTTTCTACTTTTAAATATTTCTTTTGGAATGACTTAATACCATCAACAGTATTATCATATCCAGGTGATATTGAATTACTCATTAAATATTTATCATCTTCACGAATATATGCCATACCGTTTGCTAAGTTCTCATATTTAACTTTATCAATAACTTTACCACTATTATTAGTAAGTACTACTGTACCATTCTTATTCTTTAGTTTAAATCCAGTACTAAGTGTACCACTATTACTACTAACACCACTTGTATATATAAGAAGTACTTCACCTTTAGATAATTTTATATTAGGAAGTTGCCATTTAAAACTAACAGATTCATCATTAGATAAACTATAGTTTTTAATGTTAATACTTTCATCACTAATATTCTTTATTTCAATATAACCACTATATTCACCATTTTCATTTTTAAAGTTACCTTTATTTTCAGCAAGTATTTCATTAATTACTATCTTTTTACTTTCACCACTTTCAAGTGATTTTAAGAATTCATTATATCCTTCAACATTATTTGAAAATCCTGGTGTTGGTTTATCTTGAACTACCCACGCACCTTCAGTATCTCTTGCCATAACAGTATTTGAATCTAAACTTACTGTTTCAATCGCATCAACTACTTTACCATTAGGTTTAAGTAAAGCTACTGTTTCTCCTCCGGCACTCTTTAATTTAAAATTAGTATATAATCCTTCTTTATTTTTACCACTTAGATATACAACAATATATCCATTTGCTTCTATAACAGTATCAGGAAATACATATTTAACTTTAGTATTTTCATCACTAAGACCATAATCTTTTAAATTAATATCATGATCATTTCCATTATATAATTCTAAATAATCATATAAATTACCTTCTTCATCAGTAATAACACCTTTGTTAGAAGACATAATTTCATTTATAACAAGTTTACCAATTGATACATCTTTATCATCTAAATCTTTAGATGGAAGACTATTTTTATTATCACTCCACATACTAAATACAATAAGAAGTACAATTAGTAGAACACATAATATCAAAAATCCAATATTTTTCTTAAATTTTCTAGCATTAAATCCCATAATAAAAAACTCCTATTATAATTATACAATAATAAGAGTTTTATATCTATATTTTATATTAAATAATATTTATATGTTGTCAAAATTGTGTAAAAATATTTTTTATTTGTTTTTCTTTTTACTATTTTCTAGTACGTAATGTCCTAGTGCTGGAACTGTATCTAAAAGGAATTCACAAGTACCAAGACAATTATATACTTCTGAAGAGTCACCTTTGCTATAGTATCCATCAGGAATATTATTTTCCATTTTGATATTACCTTTAAAGAATTTAATAAAGTTAGGATTAGTTTTATTTATTCTATTTAAATATTCTAATGCTTTTTTATCGTCACCCTTTTTATAGTAAAGTACAAATAATGGAAATAACATTTCTAAATGCTCTTCTTTATATTTTTTATATAGTTTAAGCATTTCATTTTCGTCTTCTAAGAATGCATATATAGCCATAAGTAAATATCTAATACCAGTATTATCATTATTATTTAATCTAAGTATTTCCTTGCATACATCTCTTGCTTGTTTAATTTTGCCTTCAATTGATAAATAATGTGCTTTATTGTGTAGGCCTCTAATATATGGTCTTGTTTCAAATATACCATAAAAATCACCTATATTTTTCTTATCAAAATATCCTTCACTTTTTAATCTTTCTTCTTCTTTCTTTAACCCAGTGTCTAATAATTCCCATAATTTGATAGGATCGTCTTCTAAACTTGCTTGAAATAATATAGCATCAAAACATGCTGGAGATATTTTATAAGCTTCTTTAGCATACTTAATTGCTTGTGATTTACTTTTAGCATTTTCAGCTTTTTCTAACATATCATATGCATCATCAAGTGGTGTATTTTCATATTCAATTTCATTATTATTTAATTTAGCAATAAACTCCTGTATTTTTTCATTCAATTCTTCTTCACTTTTAGCATCAGTATTTGCTAAAAAATCATTAATCATATTGTTTAACTTGTTATTCATATTAATCCCTTTCAATAATTATCTATATAATAGCATATAATCTTATTTTTGCAAGAACTTTTTTTCTAAATAATGTTATCAATATATTCTAAAAAATATAATGGAACGTTTATTATTTTGCCATCTTTATTTAAATTGTTTAAAGAGAATCTAAATGATATTTCATTGTCATTCATATTATTATATTTTGTTAAACTATTATGATTAGTACTTTTATCTGATTTGACTTCTATTGGTATTACTTTATTATTCTTTTGTATAACAAAATCTATCTCATTTCTATTAAATGTATAATAGTTTGGTGATTCATTTAAAAGATAATTTAGTACATTAGCTACATAATTTTCGGTAAATGAACCTTTAAATTCTTCAAATAATTTATTTCCTTCTAATATAATTTTACTATCTAAATTAGACATTCTTCTAAGTAATCCAACATCATTCATATATATTTTGTATGAAGATAAATCATTATAGGCTTTTAGAGGAAAAGAACATTTACTAACTAGATAACATTTTGTTATAAGATTAGCATCATTAAGCCAATTTAATGCTCCTTCATATTCTCTAGCACGTGCTCCTTCTTTAATTACTTGATATACAAATTTTTTGTTTTCACGTGCTAACTGTGATGGTATTCCATTCCAAATTAATGATATTTTATTTGCTTCTTTAGAGTCAACATGTTTAGAGAAATCATTTTCATATGAATCTAATATGTCCTTTTGTATTTTATTTACTTTTTCTATGTCTTTGTCATTTACCCATGAATAGACTACTTCTGGCATTCCTCCAACTATATAATATATTTTTAACTTTTCTATTAACATGTCTTCAAACATTTTAGGGAATGCTTTTATTTCTTTGGTTTCATTCATTAGCGTTACTAAATTTTCTAAATTATCAGCTATCAAAAATTCACTAAATGTCATAGGATACATATCTAAAAATTCAACTTTACCCACCGGAAATGATGTTTTAGATAGTCTTATTCCTAAAAGTGAACCAGCACAAACTATATGATATAATGGTGTTTCTTCTTTAAAATACTTTAATGAATTTAATGCGTCCGGGCATTCTTGAACTTCATCGAAAATTATTAATGTTGTTTCAGGATTAATTTTTTTACCATTAATTAATGTTAATTGCTCTAATATTCTTTTAGGATTTTTTGTGTTACTAAATAGTGAGGATAGTCCATCGTCATGATCAAAATTGAAATAAGCTACTGTGTCATAATACTTTTCGCCAAATTCTTTTAATATAAATGTTTTTCCAACTTGTCTAGCACCACGTAAAATCAATGGTTTTCTGTCTTTACTTTCTTTCCATTTAACAAGTTTTTCTGTAATAAATCTCTTCATTTTATCACCTTCCAAATCCATTATATCACACTTTTGCACACTTTTTTCAATAATTTATCACACTTTTGCGTGACTTTTTTGACAATTTATCACACTTTTGCAAAAAAATGAGTAAAAAACAAGCATTAATTTTTGCTCAATGTATAACTATATTTTATATTTCTAATCTTTAATTTAGTTAATATTTTTGTTTTTACTATCTCGATTTTCTATGTTTTACTATCTCAATTTTCAGTGTTTTACTATCTCAATTTTCAAACTTCAATTATGTAATTACTTTACTTTTGTACCTACATTATATCATTTTGTGGAACAAAAGTTAATTTGTTTTTGTAATCAAAAAGACTCATAAATATGAGCCTATTCAACAGTAACACTTTTAGCAAGATTTCTTGGTTTATCTATATCACATTTTCTAAGTAATGCTACTTCATATGATAACATTTGACATGCTACCATAATTACTAAATTTTGAATATATTCACTAGTAAGAGGAACAACTATATCAAAATCACTAATATTTTTATCGATGTTAATTGATTCTTTACGTATAGTTATTATTTTAGCACCTCTACTTTTAGCTTCAATAATATTACTTACTGTTTTTTCATAAACAGAAAATTCACTTAGTAATGCAATAACTGGAGTACCTTTTGATATTAAAGCAATTGGTCCATGTTTAAGTTCTCCTGCTGAAAAGCATTCACTATGTATATAAGATATTTCTTTAAGTTTAAGACTTGCTTCATAACAAGTATAAATATCTATACCACGTCCTATATAATATATATCTTCATTCTTATAAATACTCTTAGCTACACCTTTATAATCAATGTTGATAACTTTTTCAACATACTTAGGTAATTTAATAAATTCTTTTAGTATTCTATCAACTTCATCTTTATTGATAATATTTTTCTTATACATATATTTAAGCATAAGTAAGCTGCATAAATAACTTTGACTAAAGAATCCTTTAGTAGTCGCAACACATATTTCAGGTCCAGCAAGCATAGGCATTATATATTTAGCTTCTCTTGCAATTGTTGAAGATATAACATTAACTATAGCTAAAGTATCAACACCTTCTTCTTTAACCATACGAAGACATGCTAAAGTATCCGCTGTTTCACCACTTTGTGATAAGAAAACTACAAGAACATCATTATCAAAATAATGATTAGTATATCTGTATTCACTAGATGCATATACATTTACATAAAAGTCTTTAGTAGTACAATACTTATCAGCAAAATATTTACCTACTAATGCAGCATGATAAGCACTTCCACAAGCTACAAAATCAATACGTTTATATTTAGTAATATCAATAACTTTATCACTAATCATATCATTTTCAAGATATACTGAATATAATTTTTTACTTAATTCAATTTGATCATGAATCTCTTTAAGCATAAAATGATTATATCCATCTTTTTGAGCACTTTCCATATCAAAATCAGCAGTAAGTATTTCTTTATCAAGTATTACTCCATTGTAATAAATATTACATTCTTTATCTATTTCAACTATTTCTTTATCATCAAGAACAATATATTTATGAGTATATGGTAATATTGCTGATATATCGCTTGATAAGAAATATTCATTATCACCAATACCTACAATTAATGGAGCATCTTTACGAACACCATATATTTTATCTTTGCCTTCAAACATTATCGCAAGAGCGTAACTACCGCTCATTTCTTCAATAGATTTTTCTATAGCTTCAAGTTCATTATCACCATTATAATTTGAATCAATTAAAGCAGCTATTCTTTCACTATCAGTATCACTTATAAATTTATATCCTTTAAGTTCACTTTCTAATAATTTATAATTTTCAACTATACCATTATGAGCAACTGTTACTCTTCCTACTTTATGAGGATGACAATTTGTTTCAGT
The DNA here is from genome assembly GCA_934102215.1 of uncultured Bacilli bacterium. Taxonomy (GTDB): domain Bacteria; phylum Bacillota_I; class Bacilli_A; order RF39; family UBA660; genus CAG-1000. The sequence continues at coordinate 248,913 of CAKOSH010000001.1, read as the reverse complement.
TACTTTCCCATGAGTAGCCCATCTAGTATGTGCTATACCACATGTTGTATTATTGAATATATATTTCTTTAGTTTATTTCTTAGATTTTCTATTTTACCTATTGATTTAACAATTCTTACTTTATTATTATCAAGAACTGCTATACCAGCAGAATCATAACCTCTATATTCTAATGTTGATAATCCTTCAACAAGAACATCTTTTACATTTCTTTTTCCCTTATAACCTACAATTCCACACATATAAATAATTCTCCTTATACTTAAATTATATAATAGAGATATATAAAAAGCCAATTTTAATGTGAAACTTTACAGTAAAGGTATTATACCTATCTTAAATACAGTGACATTTATGACTGAATATTCTTATATATCTATAACTATTTCCCATATTCAAATATGCTTTAAAACTATTTTTAACAATATCTATATCTTCTTTATTAACATTATTCTTTATCATTTTTCTAAGCTTTCTTCTTTGCCTATATATTGTCTTATTATTAGGTAGCATAACTATCTTACCATTATCATATATTTTAAACTTCCATTTACAATACATAAATCAATTACTTAACTTAATAATTTTAGTTTTCTTCCTATTAATAACAATATTTAATTTACTAGACATTTCAATATACTTATTTAATATATCACAAGCCATATTATAATTTTCACAAAAGAAAACAGTATCATCCATATATCTGATACTGCTTAATTTTTTATTCTCCAAATAATGATCTAAACTATTAGGTATAATAGATGCTTCTCTTTGAGCTATTTCTATTCCAAGAGCAATACCTTTACCTATAAATAAATAATCTTCTATAACTTTAATAACACGTTCATTCCTAATATATTTTTTATGTACATCTTTTATTATATCATGAGAACAATTTTCAAAAAATTTAGAATAATCAATAAGAACAACATAACCATCACTATTTAACTTATAATTCTTAAATAACTTCTTTTTAACCCTATTAAGAGTAAATAAGAATCCTTTATCTTTAACACTTGCTCCATTATCATATATTAATAATGGACTATATATTGGTAGTAATATTTCATTATTAATTACCTTATGTATCAATCTATCTTTAATATGAGGAGCATCTATTAATCTTTCTTTACCCCTTTCATTTATAGTAAATTGATATGTATTTCCTACTTTATAATTATTATTTTTAATGTTATAACAAGTACAAGCAACATTAGTAAACATATGTAATTGAAATATTTGAATAGATTTTTTCCATCTAACACCATTACAACATTTGTCTGCATACATAAGTACTTTAGAAAATGTAAATGATGAATCTAAATCAGCATACATATTACTTCTTTCAATTATTTTATCTTCACGTCTTTTCTTTCTTCTTAAATATCTTTTTTCTTTTCTCTCTTTACTTGTCATATAAAAAGAAAAGTATTTCTACTTTTCCAAGATTAATGTATAAGGTATTTGTTCATTTAAAGTACCTTACATAGTATATACCCATGAAATTAAGATAAACGAACAAACTCTTAACCATGCAAGAAGCGTCCGAGCATATATCATCATTAATCATCTTTAAGAATAAATAATTATTCCAAGGTTATACCAATCCTTTCTTTTTTCAAAAGCAGTTAAAGAGTTATTTAAAACACCTTTATTTTACCTGTTCTGCTTCTTACACAGAAATCTGGGGCGACGCCGTTTGTATTATTAGCATTGTTGTTATTCCAATCTCCGTTATTGTTAACATTTAAGAAATTGTTAGTATTATTAGAATTAGCCGCACGAAGCCATGCTGAATCTAAATGCTAAAAGATCATGGGCGCAACGTAATTTACATCAGTACACCTATTTCAAAAAGACTAATGAAATATAATTTCAAGAGTCTTAGAAACCAATATTTCAAACATTTCTTTATCAGTTATATCATCTTTTTTAATTTTACTATGTTTTTTAGAATCAGATGATATTACTCCTTTTATTAAATCATATTGTTTTTGATATTTAACACCAAGTTCTTCAAGTTTCTTATCAAGCATCATAGTTGCTTCAGCAAAAGAATAATTCTTACCATTCTTTCTATTAAAGCATTTAGATGGATTCATATATAACACTCTTATCATATCCATAATTCTTTTTTCAAGTGCGTTTAAACATGCATAAGATAACTTCAAAAAGAATCTTCTAGTTATAAAGTCTTCATTTGTTACAGGTGTTATACTATAAGCCATATTGGCAAAATCAGCTTGAAGACAAGCTAGTTTATCTATTGGTTGCTGATATATTCTTGCCCATCTAGCAGATAATTTAGAACATAAATTCATAACTTCCATTTGAAGTTCATATGCATTATCAACATAATCTAAACCACTTGGCTTTCTCTTAAATCTTGGAACTGACATCTCTATTTCTCCTCATTATTAATCTTGTATTAAATAAATTTTACTTTTCAATATCCTTTCTTAAGATTTACTACATTTTTATTTTAACATTTATATATTTACTTATCAACAAAAAATTTTGAATTTACGTAAATTCAAAATTTATTACTCTGCCTTAAGGCAGCCATTTCATAATCAATGCATTTGTTTTAGTTCTTACCCGCCCATCCATGCTTTCGCATGGTGTAGTCGCTTTTTAACATTCGTTATACCTTTTTATTTTTTAGTCGGATTTGTTTTAGTTCTCTTAACTAATTTCGTTTTGCTCTAGTTTACATATGCTTTACATTTTATCTCAATCGGAAAGCTGGGGCGACGCCGAGAGTAGAAGAAGCACCGTCGCTAATCCAATCTCCGTTAGAGTTAACATGCAAGAAAATGTCAGTACTATCAGAACTAGCCGCGCGAAGCCACCAATAATCAGCAATAGTTCCGTTTTTCTTTATTGCTCCGCTATATTTTCTTGTACTTGTTCCTAAATTTTTATAATAGTCTAATTGTCTTGTTACATCCCTTGCTGTATCATACTCTATTGTATTTGAACTTCCTTGTGCCCATACTTCTGCTGTACTTAGTAAATATAATTTATCTTTTGATGTGAAGTTTGTTTCTCCACTTGTATCTCCATGTCCTGATACTACTGTTGTATCTATTATTGCATTCTTTATTTCACTTGGTATTGCATTATATATATCATTATTTACAAATGTTCTCATGCCTGTTGCTGGCCAGCCATCTTTATTCCATCCATAATCGTATTGTGTTCCTTTATATGTTCCTGATGGATTCATATTATGTGTTGTTATTATATCTGCAAATTCAAGTACAAATCCACAAGCAGTTTGTGAAAATCCTGACGTAGAACACTCACTTGGTGTTGATGTATTTGCAATACGTAATGTGTGTGTTCCATAAGTACCCATATCAATTTCTTTTGTATCTCCTACGTTGTATTTACCTATATTGTTGCTTCTAACTGCGCTAACTATTGTTGCCCAACTGTCTGTTGCAAAGTCTACTGGTTCTGGTGGTTCTAATGAGTATTCACCATCAACATCTATATTTCCTACAAAGAAAGTATTTTGAGCATCATTAGGTGTTGTCTCATCTAAATATAGCCATAAGAAATATGTAGCTGATTCTCCTAATTTAATAATGTCATTTTTAAATATTACACCATCTTCTAAATCAGAGTAAGTATATACTTTTGTTGAATAAGGAGATTCGCTTGTACCTTTCAACATTTGTAATATAGGTACTGCATGAACTGCCGTTACTGTTGCACTACTATCTAAACCAATTAATTTTTTTTGAGTGTCTGTTAATGTCGCATTTTCTGTTGCTGCTTGTAATACTAAATTCACATCCTGTAAATTCACTAATCCATCCATATTAACGTCGCCAAATTGGTATCCTGTGTCTTGATATAGTATTTTCTTCTTTATTGCAACTTTTAAATGACTAGCATAATTACTAGTTAGTCTTGCATAACTACTATAATCTCCGCTTGGTGTAAATGTTGCATCTTCTTTTAATCTAATCTTTACTGTTGAGTCTAACGTACCAGTATTCTCTATTTTAAATATATAAGGAGTTTCATTTGAATAAGAGCCATCATTAGGAAATGGGTAAATACTTGCTGGTGTTGATACTCCATCTACTACTTTTGTACCAATAACTTGACCTATATTTGAATAAGTTGAATCACATGTTGAATCATTACAAAAGCTTATTTTTAAGTCTCCCATGCTGATAACATTATCTTGACCTTTACCAATGCTTAAGAATTTAGCAAAAGTAACACCAATAAATATAATGACTAACATAACTACTGAAATAATTAATGTTATGACTTCTTTTCTTATTAATTTATCTATATACATATTTGTCACTCCTATTATCTATTAAAATGATAACATATTTGGCGTGCTTTTTCAATAAAAAGAAAAAGGCTTTTTGCCTTTACATAAATAATTTCATTGTTCTAATCATTTGAGCGGTATAACCTACTTCGTTATCATACCAAGCAACTACTTTTAATAATTGTTTTCCATCTTCTTCTACTATGTTAGTAAGAAGGCCATCTACTGTAGCACCTACTTCTTCACCAATAATATCTGAACTTACTATTGGGTCTTCTGTATATTTAAGTACTTTACTTTGATTAGATTTAAACATGTTATTAACATCTTCTACTGTAGTATTTTTTTCTAGTTCTAATGTTACATCTATAACGCTTCCATCTCCAACTGGTACTCTAAATGCTATACCATCTAGTTTACCATTTAAATGTGGTATAACTTTACCTATTTGTGATGCTGCTCCTGTACTTGTTGGAATAATATTTAATGATGCCGCTCTACCACGTCTTGCTTTTATACCTTTTTTATGTGGTATATCAAGTGTTTCTTGATCATTTGTCATAGCATGAACAGTTGTCATAAATCCTTTTTTAATACCAAATTTATCGTCTATTAATTTAAGTACTGGTGCTAAACAATTAGTTGTACAACTTGCTGCACTTATAACTTTATCGCTTAAACTTAATATATCATCATTAACACCATATACTATAGTTTTAACTTCATCTTTAGCAGGAGCACTTATTATAACATGTTTTGCTCCAGCATCTAGGTGTGCCTGACATTTTTCAGCAGAAGTAAATACTCCTGTACATTCAAGAACTACATCAACATTAAGCTCTCCCCATGGTAAAAGAGAAGGATCACTTTCAGCATATACTTTAATTCTTCTTCCTTTTACGAATAATTCATCTTCATCAAAACTTATTTTACTTTTGTTAGTTCTATGAACTGAATCATATTTATAAAGATATGAAAGTTGTACTGGGTCAGTTAAATCATTTATTGCGACAACCTCTATATCTTTATCATTTTCAAGTAATCTTAAAGCAGTTCTACCTATTCTTCCAAATCCATTTATTGCTATTCTTAACATAATTTATTCATCTCCCTTTTATTCAAAATAACTGTTTCCAATAAATTCTCTTAGTACACTTGTATATGGTACGTACTCACTAGATATTGCTAAAAATCCATCTAAGAATTTAAGTATTCTTATTGCTTCTTCATAACAATCATTATTTTTATCTACTGAATATAATAATGGTTCAGCATATGTTCTTAATACTCCTATTTCATATGATAATGAAGTATTTATAACCATATCAGCTTCTCTTTGATATGGATAAACATATTCTTCTTCACTACTTCTCATACCTTTCCAAGCTTCTAATGTATCAGTAGCACTATATCCTCTATGTTTATAATCTCTTACCATACGTCTTAATAATCTTAAGTCTGTTGTTGATATATGATTATGTCTATCTAATCCTACTGGTGTAAATGGACTAATGTATACTTTTAATTTATTCTTTTTATCTATACTTGAACTTAATCTTTCATTTATCGCATGTAATCCTTCTACTATAAGTATTTGATTTTCTTTTAGTGATATAGGTTTACCTTTATATTCTTTCTCACCTGTAATAAAATTATACGTTGGTTTAATTATTTCATCTCCATTAAGTAAACTCTTTATATGATTATTAAATAGTTTTATATCAAGTGCTTCAACTATTTCATATTCATAACTTCCATCTGGTTTTCTTGGTGTATCTTTTCTTTCTACAAAATAATCATCTGTAGAAATAACTAATGTATCATATCCTTTAGCATTTAAATAAAGTGCTAGTTTTTTAGATGTTGTTGTTTTACCTGATGATGATGGACCACTTATATATATTGCTTTTATATTTTTATCTTTTGATACTTTTTCTGCTACTTCTCTTATATTTTCATCATAAAGTATTTCGTTCTTTTGTATATAATCACTTATATTACCATCACATACTATTTTATTTATATCTCCTGCATAGTGTACTCCTAAAGTAGATAGTTTCTTTTCATATTTCTTAAATGCTTCTAATACTTTAGGTGTTGGATTAAATTTAGGAACTACATTATCTATTGGATAGCTTATTGCTACTCCATATGGTGAAACATAAGTTAAATCAAATCTTTTTAATATTTTAGTTGAAGCAGGCATTATATAATAGAAATAATTATACATATCTCCTAGTTCACACATAGTAACTGAATCTTTAGTCATATAAGTATAGTTAAGTACTTTTTCATTTTCTTCTACACTTTTAGAATATTCTATTGCATCATTTCTATCTACACTTATATTTCTAAATGGTATATCTCTTTTTATTATTTCTTTCATTTTTTTCTTTATTTGTGCTACTACTGAATGGTCAACTTGTCTTTTCATTTTTATTTCTGTGTAAAGTGATTTATCAAGTGAATGCTTTATATATACAAATGCTCTATCTTCATATAATTCTTTCACTGCTAAAAGATATACATAAGTAAGACCTTTCATGTATATTTTTCTTCCTATTCTACTAGCAATAGTTATATAGTTTACATATGAATCAGTTGTAAGTTCTGTTTCACTGCTTACTATTTTACCATTTATACGAAGTGCGATAACTTGGTCATTATTAAGCATATCTAGTATTTCTTTTACTGTTGTACCACTTTTTACGTTTATAATATTGCTATCTTCAAATATAAGTTTTATTTCTTTTTCCACACTATCAACCTCTATCATATAAATATAATAGCAAATTTTTTTAATTTTGTGAATAAATATGGCGTTACTTTACTAAAATATTACTAGGAGGATGCATGAAAATACCATTCATAGTAGATGTTGATAGTAAGAAAGAGACAGTATATGATATATATTCTAAATTGTTAAAGGAAAGAATTATATTTATTGAAGGAGAAATAAATGATGAAAAGGCTAATCTAGTTGTAAGTGAACTTTTATATTTAGATTCTATTAGTAATGATGATATAAATATATATATTAATTCTCCTGGTGGTAGTATCACTGCTGGTATGGCTATATATGATACGATGAATTATATTAAAAGTGATTGTGTTACGATTGGTATAGGGCTTTGTGCTTCTATGGCTGCTTTTCTTTTATCTAGTGGTACTAGAGGTAAAAGGTGTTCGTTAAATAATACTGAAATTATGATTCATGAACCACTTGGTGGTGTTAATGGACAGGCTACTGAAATTAAAATTGTTGCTGAAAGAATACTAAAGATTAAGAAGAAATTGAATGTGATATTATCTCGTAATACAAAAAAATCTCTTTCTAAAATAGAAAAAGATGTTGAAAGAGATTATTATATGGATAGTGATGAAGCACTTAAATATGGAATTATTGATAAGATTATTTAAGTGTTTTTATTTTACCATTTCTTTTATTTTTCTAAATCTATGATTTATACCACTTTTTGTGATTGGTCTTTCTGTTTCTGTACTTATTATTTCTGCTAGTTCTGCCATTGAACTTTCTGGATATTTTTCTTTATAGATGCAAATGTCTTTTATACCTTGTTCTAAAAGGTCGAAATCTCTTGTTTCACGTAATTTGTGAATAAGTTCTAATTGTTCACTACTTGCTTGTATCATTTTATCTACATTAGCTTGTTCACAATTATTAAGTCTATTTGTCATATTTTTGTGATCTCTATATATTCTTATGTCTTCATAATAGAAAAGTGATGTTCTTGCATTTAATAATTTTATAAAGTCACTTATTTTTTCACTTTCTTTTATATATACCATATAGTTTTTATCTCTTTTGATAACTTTACTATTGAAGTAGAATTCATTTAAAAGATTATTAACATAGTTAGCAGTATCTTCATTTGATATAACAAATTCAAGGTGATATCTACTTGTTTTAGGATCATTTATACTTCCACACATCATGAAGACTCCCCTTAAGTATGCTTGTTTATCATGTTCTTCATCTACTAGGTAATTACCAGGTACATATATTCTTTCATTATTTTTTTGAATGCATAAGTCGCTTAAGATTAAATCTATTTTATCGTGAACACTTAGTAAGACAAGTTTATTACCACGTAAACTATTATAACCTGTATCCATATCTATTTCTACGTGATATATTTCTTTAATAAGTAAATAGATACGTCTTGCTACACTTATGTTTTCTGTATATATTTCAAATTTATCATCATATATTTTAACGCCTATGTTAAGTATTGCTGAAAGTTCTGCCATCTTTTCACTTTCACCATATTCTATACTTGATATTTCATTTTTTATATTGCTAGTAAATGACATGTTTCTTCACCAATATAATAATAGCATAAAAAGAAAAAGAATTCAAAATGTATGAATTCTCTTAATAATATCTAGTTGTGAATTTCTTTCCTTTCTTAGGAAAATTTACAAAGTTTCTTGGATTGTTTTTACTGTTACTGCTAGGAGATGTAACACTTACTCCAAAGTGAAGATGTGGTCCTGTTGAACAAGCATCATAGCTTTCTCCTCCTCCACTTAATGCAATTACTGTATTGGTGTCAACTTTATCTCCAACACTTACTTTAAATGCTGATAAATGGTAGTAGTATGTTTGAACTGTTCCGACACCTTTTAAGTTATGTCTAATATAAAGTTCATTACCACCACAGCTTGATCTAACTATTTTCTTAACAACAACACCTGGTGCTGATGCATAAACTTTAGTACCAGTTGATACACCAATATCTATACCATTATGAAGTCTCCATACATGTTTAGTTGGATGATAACGAAGACCCCACTCACTGTTAATCCATCCACTATTAACTGGTCTTGTTAACTTATTCGCAAATGCTACTCCAAGACAGTCATTAATACTAGTTGTTTCTTTACATTTATTTTCTTTAAATATTTTTTCGTAATATTGAACTTCTTTTTTACTTGCTTCATATTCTTTTTCAGCATCTGTTTCATCTTCAATTAAATCATCAAGTGTTAAATTTGTAGTTTTTAATTTTTCTTCAAGTGTTTTAATTGTTTGTTCGCCTTTTTCAATATCTTTTTGAAGTTGAACTTGTAATGCCTTATTTTCTTCTATTTTCTTATACATATCATCAATTAGATTATCATTATATTTAGTAAGTTGCTCTACTACTGCTCCTCTATATATAAAATCAGTAAAGTTTTTTGCTTGAAAAACATATTCAAGATAAACATTTTCTCCTTCAGATACTTGTAAAAACGAAAGTAAGTTATCTATTTCTTTTTGTTTATTGATTATTTCTTCATCAAGATCTGCAATTTTATCATAAGCCTCTTCTATTGCTTTATTATTATCTTCGATATCTTTATTTATCTTATCAATATCGCTTTCCATATTTTTGATTTCATTTTTTGTTTGATTTTTGCGAGTGGCTGCTTCTTGTCTTTTTTTATCAAGTTTAGCCATACTGTTTTTTAAATCTTTTAGTGAAGAATTTTGATTAACTGCGTAAATACTATCAACTTTAATAAATATAAATATTGAAATAGAAATGATTAATATAATTTTAAATATCTTCTTCATCATATTTTCAAATATTTCCTTACTGCTTTAAAGCTACCAAATGCTCCAACTACTACACCTACTGCTACTAAAATTAACATTAGAGTATATATGATTGTGCTTGGTTTTACTAATTTGATTATCGCTGTAAATAGTTGTCCACCTAATTTTTTATATAAATAACTATATCCATAACAACATATTAGTACTGGTATAATTGATCCCATGAATCCTAAAATGATTCCTTCAAAGAAGAATGGTTGGCGTATAAATGTATTGCTTGCTCCTACAAGTCTTCTTATTTCTATTTCTCTTCTTCTTGATTGAATTGTAATTTTGATAGTGTTTGATATTAAGAATGCTGTAACTATTACAAGTGCTATAACTACTACATATGTAACATTTTTAACAACATCAAATATTTTAACTAATTCTTCAACGCTACCTTCACCATATTTAACTATATCAACTTTGTCAATTTTTTTAATTTCATTTACTGTCTCAGTTATATCAGCAAGGTCATCTACTTTGACTAAGTATGTATCTTGAAGTGGATTTGTTTCTTCTGTATATTGTGACATTATACTGTTGAATATTTCTGATTCTTTTTGCATGTCATTTTTAACTGATTCTTTTGAATTAAATGTAACGCCATCTTCTTTTACATTTGGTAATGATTTAAGTCTTACACCTATTGAATCTATTTCTGTTTCTGTAACTCCTCTTTCTAGGAATACAACTATTGTCATGTCTTTTTCTATTTCAGTTGTGAAGTTGTTAACATTGCAAGATAAGAGAATGCTAAATCCGACTAATATAAGTGTTATTGTTATACATGATATACTAGCTAGAGATAAAGAAAAATTACGAAAAACACCTTTAAATGATTCTTTTATATTATTTCCTAAAATTCTAAATGCCTTCACTCTTATATCTTCCTTTCATAGTATCTTTTGCTACTAAACCTTTTTCTATAACGATAACTCTTTTTTTCATTTTGTTGACTATTTCTTTGTCATGAGTTGCCATTATTATAGTAGTTCCAAGGTCTTTATTGATATTTTCTATTACGTTCATTATTTCCATTGATGTTTCTGGATCAAGGTTTCCAGTTGGCTCATCACAAATAAGAACTTTTGGATCGTTTACGATGGCTCTTGCGATTGATACTCTTTGTTGTTCTCCTCCAGAAAGCTCATCAGGATAACTTCTTATTTTATCTTTAAGACCAACTTGTTCGATTGCTTTTAATGTTCTTTTTCTAATATCACTTTCTGGAAGTCCATATACTTCAAGAGCGAATGCTACATTTTCATACACTGTTAGTTTTGGTAATAATTTGTAGTCTTGAAAAACTATTCCAAGTTTACGTCTTAATTTGTATACTTTGCCATTTCTAAGTTTAGAAACATTTACTCCTCCTACATATACTTCACCACGAGATGGTTTTTCTTGTCTATATAAAAGTTTTATGAGTGTACTTTTTCCACTACCTGATGCTCCTATTATGAATACAAACTCTCCTTTTGATATTTCAAGGTTAACATCGCATAAAGCAGTAACACCATTAGGATATCTTTTATATATATTTTTTAGTTCTATTAACTGCATATACCCTCCTTTGATATAATTTATTTAACTATATATTATAATTATTATCTATTTAATTGTCAAAAGACAATTTTTTCCTTTTAGTTCCGCCAAGTACTTCGTAGCAATCACTTACTACTATGAAAGCATCACTATCTATTTCATGTATTGCATTTTTAAGAAATGTATATTTTTCGGTTGGAACAACGCACATAAGCATTTTTCTTCTTTTGTGACTATATGCTCCTTTTGTATCAAATTCTGTAACACCACTTTCTATTATTTTTAATATGAAATCTTTTACTTCGTCTTCTTTAGTTGTATGGATAAAGAATGTTTTAGAATCACTTATTCCTATCAACATTTTATCAACAATGCTAGTAGATATTACCATAATGATTAGAGAATACATAAGTGCAGTGTATCCAAAAACTACTCCACCACATAAAATTATTATTATTGATATGTATCTTAATATTTTACCAAGTGGTAATGATATATATTTTTGAAGTATTCGAGCAAGTATACTTGTTCCGCCTGTATTGAATCCTGATTTGTAAACAAGACTTTCTCCAAAGCCACCTGCAACACCATATCCTAGTACATAAAGTAATATGTTGTCGAATTTAAAATTGATTAGTTCTGGTATGCTAGCTGTTGCATATAGAAATATAGTGAACACAGTAGCGCCAACTATACTCATAATAGACTCTTTAAATCCAAGAGTGAATAAACTTATTATTATGAATAGTAAATTGCCAAGTAGTATCACTAAGTTAACATTTATATTTGAAAAGAAGTGATTAAGTATTATACCTACTCCTCCGAGTCCTCCTGATACAAAATTATTAGGTACACAAAATAAATTAAATGATAAAGCAGATATTAATGTTCCAACAACAAATAGAATTGCTCCCTTTAAACTTTGTTTTTTAATAACCCTATTTTTAATTTCACCACTATTTATTCTTTTAAACCATTTCATATTCTAGTACTCCAGTGTAATTATATCAAATTTTCAAATGTTTTTCTACGTGTTTATTTTTGTTTGATTTTTACTTTACATATATTAAGATTTTATTAATATTATTGAATTTTTATGTTGAAAATTTATTTGTTCTTGACTTGTTGATGTAATGCTAATATCGTATTTTTACAAAATCACTCACAAAAGTTAATAATTTGTGTATAAATTTGTTAATTTTTTGAATGATATATTTCTTAAATTAAAAACACTTACTTTCGTAAATGTTAAATGTTATATTTTTAAATATGATTCTAGGAATTCTTTTATATCTCCATCAAGTACTTTGTCAACATTTGATGTTTCATATCCACTTCGTGTATCTTTTACAAGTGTATATGGACACATTACGTAACTACGAATTGCACTTCCAAAGTTGACATCCATTACGTCTCCTTTAAGACTTTTTATTTTGTCATTGAATTCTTTTTGATTTAGAAGGAATAGTTTATTTTTTAACATATTCATTGCGATTTCTTTATTACGAAGTTGACTTCGTTCTACTTGACTTGATACTACTATTCCTGTTGGTATATGAGTTATTCTAACTGCTGAGTCAGTTGTGTTTACGCCTTGCCCTCCACATCCACTTGAACGATATACATCTATTCTTAAATCGCTTTCTTTTATTTCAACATCCATATTTTTATTTATTTCTGGTGTGACAAGTACTGATGCGAATGATGTGTGACGTCGACTATTACTATCAAAAGGACTAATTCTAACTAAACGATGAACTCCTGTTTCACCTTTTAAGTATCCAAAGGCATAGAATCCTTTAACAAGCAAAGTGCATCCTTTTATACCTACTTCTTCACCATCTTGTTTACTTATTATTTCGTATTTATAATCATTTTTATCAAAATATCTTGTATACATTCTAAGTAACATGTTAGCCCAGTCATTACTTTCAGTTCCGCCTGCGCCACTATGTATTTCTACGTAAGCATTACTACTATCGAATTCGCCACTTAAAAGAGCGAATAACTTAAGTTTCGATAAGGATTCATTTATACTTTCCATCTCTGTTTCGATAAGTTCAATATCTTCTTCATTGATACCTGTATTTACTATATCATTAATATCATTGATAGATTCATTAACAGTGTCATATTTTTTACATATATCACGTAGTCCTTTAAGTTCACTTAAAACATTCTTAGCATTTTCCATATCATTCCAAAATGATGAATCATTAGAAATATGCTCAAGTTCACTTATTCTATTCTTTTTGTTGTCAATATCTAATTTGATTTTAATATCATTGATTAGGGTACTATAATCTTCTAATTTTTTTAATATATCTCTTTGTTCCATAAGAAAATTTTATCATAATTATTGAGGAATCTCAAATGTTAAGTGAGATAGTCAAAAGAAAAAGATGAAAATTATTAAGAAATCTCATCTTTTATATGTATTTTTTTTATATTATGTTTTAAATTGTAAATATAATTGTTGGTTTGTTTTTTGAATTCATGTTGTGTGTAATATAGATTTGTATTTTAATTAATTATGTGAAGTATACCATCTAATGCATCTGTGACTATCATTGTTAGTTCGTATAATAAAAATAATATGTATGATAGGCTTTTAAATTGTAATAGAAAACTTAATTTGATTTCTTTTAGTATTTCTTTTATGTTTTTAAAATTTATGATTATTAAATATATTATTGAAACTATAGATAGTACTATTATTATTACTTTTATTGTTGTTAATAGCATTTCATTATTTATTGTTATAAATGACATAAAATTAGTAATAATATGAACTATTATTGATGGTAAAAGTGATTTATATTTTGTAGTAAGAGATGCGAATACTATTCCTATAAATATACATGGTATTGCTTGTGTAAAAGTTCCATGAAATAATCCAAATATTATAGATGATAATATGATTGAAGAATAAGTTCCATACTTTTTTAATATTTTTAAGATATAACCTCTAAATACTATTTCTTCAAGTATAGGAGCGATTATAATTCCATATACATAGAAAATTATACTGATATTTTGTTCTGTGTCTTCTGGACTATAATTTAATAATGTAACTATGTCCTCCCATATTATCCATATAAATCTCACTATTAAAATTGATACGATTATGTTTAAGATTAGTTTTGCTATATTTAGTTTTTTTGTATCTAATTTTGTGTTTATTTTTTGATTCCATTTCTTTAAGAATATTTTATATCCAACATAATATGTATATGCAGTTCCACCATATAAAACTATTTCTCCTAAAATACTAGCTTGGCTTTCACTATTTATAAGAAATTCTATACCAAATGCTAAACCTAATGATAAAAATGTGAATACTATTCCAAATATTGCTATGAATATCATAAATGATGATATATATCTAAATTCTTTTAAATAATTTCTTTTTCCCTCTTTCATACTACCTCACCCTAAATGATTTTGTTCCTTTTGTAATGATAATGTAATAAAATATTATACTTATAACAAATAATATTATAGTTGTAATTGATAAATATAAGAGATTAAGTTTGATTTGGTTATCAAATAGTATATAAGTGATAAACCAAATAATAGCATCAAAGACTTTATAAAGTTTGTTTGTTATTGTTCCATCAAATGAATATGGTTGAAATAAGTAATAGCCAAATAAATGATACATTGAATAGAATATTGATAAAACAATAGGTAAAATACATAGAACTATTACTTTTGAAATATCTACATTATTGTTATATATTAAATAATATAGTATCATAGTGATACTGAATCCTAATGATGGAATTATATTTCTTTTGATAGTATATTTAAGTCTTAATAACATATTTTCTTTGATACTTGATGATGAGCGATAAAAATTATAGTTCACAAGAAATCTATCTATATCCATAAAACATACGAATAAAAAATATGATGAATATTGACATAGATAATAAACTATTAGAAATAATACATAGTTATAATTAAAAATAATATCAATTATGTTTTTCTTATTTAATATTGATGGGATAAGTAATGCGATTATAGCTGCAATTAATGTTAATATATATAATCTTTTGTGATTTCCAATATTGTTTTTACTATTTCTTTTTATGAACATACTAAATAAATAATTGTATCCAGTATTTTTTTCATCTTTTTGATTTATGTCATATGTTATGTTGATTGGTCTTATTTGTGATGTTTCTTCTTTATAAATACTATTGTTGATTGTTCTTTGCTTAATTATAAATTCTTCGTTTAAATTAGCTTTGTATAGTTTTACATAGTTATATGCGTATAATTTTTTTAATATATAGATTGATATTATGATTAGTAAGATATTTATGTAGGTCATTGTTTCGTTTGGAATATACATTTGTTTCAAAATAGACACAACTATTAATGTTGATAAAATTACAATAATGATGAATTTTAACAAATAGTTTGATTTATAAATATAGTTGTTTTTCTTAATCTTTTGCAAGAAAAAGTATTCAAAAATTATTTTTATTGATATTGTTGATAGTATTGTGAGTATTGTTGTTAATATGCTTATATTTAAAAATTTGCTTATGAATAAAATTGGTAGTATTTGATAAAATATATTTTCAAAGATTGTATACTTTATTTTATACTTTCCATATGTGTTAGCATCAAATTTTAAAAGTTTTATTAGATTATATTCTTTGATAGTGAATTTTGTAATTTTACTGATTATACAACATAGAATAGTAAACAAAACATAATAAAATATAAACATATCAGTGTGATTTTTAAACATGGCTATAAAAAAAACTGCGAGTAATAATTTTTTGATAATTATTTTTAAACATTCTAGTGATGAAAATGCAATATTTAATCCTGTCTTTACCTCATATTCTCCGGTTAAATCTTCATTAAAGAAATGAGATAATATAAATGCATGTGATAAAAAATAAATAAATTGATTGACAATAATTGATAAGTTTAGTTTTTTTATATAATTGTGAAGTTTAATATCATTTTTCATTTGTTAATATCTCCACTATTTTATTTTCAAAAGAAGAAGATTTTATTATTTTTGAATCTACTTGTTCTATTTTTTTATTATTTATAATTGCTATTTCATCACACATGCTTGTTGCGAGTTCTAAAATATGTGTTGAGAAAATAATGATGTGATCTTTTTTTAAAGACTTGAAAATATCTTTTATTTCTTTAGCAACAACTACATCAATTGATGTTAAAGGTTCATCTAACAAGATTACTTTTGGTTTTGAAATAATGCACATTAATATTTGAACTTTATTTTTCATGCCCGAAGAGTAATCTTTTATTAATTTATCTTGATCTTTTTTGTTCAAAGATACTTTTTCAAAATATTCATTTATTTTATCTATTTCATCTATCTTATTTATTTCCATGTATGTTTTGATAAATTCATATCCTGTTAGAAATTCTGGTAACATAGGGTTTGTTAAAACGAAACCTATGTTATTTGAATCTAATTGTTCTGTTGATTTGTCTTCATTTTCTATAAAGAATTTGCCTTTTTTGTATTGAATTAATCCATCTAAACAATTAAAAAATGTGGTTTTTCCACTTCCGTTTCTACCTAAAAGGCCATATATTTTACCACTTTCAAATGTAAATGATACATCATCTAAGACTAAATTTTCTCCATATTCTTTTGTTAAATTTTCTATTACTAATTTCACTACTATCACCTATTGTAATGATAACATATATTTATTATTAAATATATACGTTTTCTGACTTTTGTGATATTTTTTGTGAGTTCTTAATATTTAGTTAAAATGCATATTTTATAAGATATTTTTATTGTAAATAAAAGCAATACTAAAAATATATGTGATCTAGTATTGCACTTGTTTATTGTTTTTTATATAAATTTATTATAGTAATTTTAATGTATATTCTTCTTCTATTTCACGAATAATGAAATCAATATCTCTATCTTCATATTCACGTCTTTTAAAATCAACTACTGCATTCATACATTCAGTATCAAAATGAACATATGATTGTAAGCTTTTAAGGACTTCTTTATCATATTGTCCCGCATTATATATGTTTAATAATAATCCAGTTGGGACATGATAATTTAAACATTCTCCATCTAATCTTCTAACTGTATAAACATCAAATTTTTCATCATATCGATATGCATATTGTATAACCATATTTACCCACCTCGGTTATTATTGTATCATTAAAAAAATACTATTGCTAGTATTTTATTTTTAATATGTTATTAATTAATATTCCATACATATGCTTTTTCTTTGTCAGTATTATAATTATAAAGTTCAATAATATACTTTCCATAATTAAATTTGTAGATATTTTCTTTTTTAACATATTTTATATTTGTATAACCTAAGCATTTAAGATTCTCTTCTGTGATATATTCATGTTTAAAATTACTAAATAGTATATCAGTGTCAAATGCTATATAAACTGGTTTTTGATTATTAAGTTTTGTGTTGTAATTTTCATTTGTGAAAATAAAGAAATTGAAGTATGCATAGTAACCATTTTTATAAAGAATACTGCCATCTGTTGTATATCCTTTACCTTTATTTGTACTGATAACACCTTGCTTTTTTATTGTACTTTCTTTTATACCAAATCTTTTTGATAATTCACTGTACTTAAGATTAATTAAATTAAATATATCTTTGTTTAGTGAAAATAATTCATTGTATGTGGCTTTCAAAGTCATATTCTTTTTAACTGATTTATCAAAATCGTAATTACTTGAATTATATTTCCAGCCAGTAAAGCAATAACCTTCTTTTTTAGGATTGTTAGGTTTTGTTACTTTATCATTTTCATTTACTATTTGATTATCTATCTTAGTTCCACCATCTGTATCAAACTTAATGGTGTATTTTTTTATTTCTTTTTTTGTCCATACTGCTTTTAAAGTAATATCTTTTTCATATGGATATTCAGTATAATCAAAAACATTATTATCTTCATCTATCCAGTGACTAAATATATATCCCTCTTTTTTGGGTAGTGGCATTATTAACTTTTCTTTATAATATACTGCTAATACTGGATAGTCTACATTTTCTTCTGGAACAAAAGTAATTATATAATAATTTAATGCTTCGTATTTAGCCGTTAATGTTTCATTGCCATTGATTGTGTATTCATCATTATAGATTTTGTCATTTGAATCTATAAATCCAATAAATTTAAATCCTTTTTTAGTATAACTTGGAAGTTTTATTACTTCATCTTTTTTACCTTTAATTTGATTTTGCTCTTCATCATTTATTAATGTTATTGTGTAGATTTCCTCTTCATTATTATTTGATTTTATATTATTCTTTATAAGAATAACTATTAGCGTTGTAAAAATTATTGCGAATATTACTCCTGATATTATAAATACTAATTTTTTATTATTCATCTTATCACTCTCTATTATATATTTTAACATAATATTTATATAATAGATAGCCAATTAAAGTACCAAATGTATTTAAAATTATATCATCTATATCTGTCCATCTTGGTAGAAATAATTGAAATAATTCTATAAATAAGGATAATGCAAATCCAAAAAGTATTACTGTTTTACCTTTTATTTTATATAAACAGGGTAATAGAATTCCTATTGGGATAAATAATATAATGTTGCCAAGTAAACTTATTATGAAATATGTATAATTTCCATATTTGATGTGGCTTATATAGCTGTCGTAGAATATCTTAAGTGGAATAAAATTATTGTTGTGAATACCTTTATTAATGTGAATTCCATTACTAAATGAAAATTCGCATAATATAGTTTGTGATAGTAACATAATAATTGTTGATATAAATAATAGTAGTAGTAATTCTCTTTTTATATTTATCTTTTTATTTCTTAAATAAATTATTCTAATGATGATGTAGAGTGGTAAAATACATAATTCATAATTTAATATACTTTTTATATAATTTAATATCATAATAACACCATAATTATTATAATATATGATATACTATTTGTGGAAGTGATTTATATGAAAATATCTACTAGAGGAAGATATGCTTTAAGAATAATGACTGATTTAGCAATGAATAATGATGATAGTTTTATTTCTTTGAAAGATATATCAAGTAGACAACAAATAAGTATGAAATATTTAGAACAAATTATATCTTTATTAAATAAGGCTGGTTATTTAGATTCTTTACGTGGTATTAATGGCGGATATAAATTAAATAGAAAGCCAAGTGAATATAGAATTGGAGATATTTTAAGAATTGCTGAAGGAGATTTGACTCCTGTTCATTGTGTACATGATGATTGTGAAAGAAAAAAAATATGCAAGACTTATAATTTTTGGAAAGGTCTTGATGAAGTTATAGCAAATTATGTTGATAATAAAACATTGGAAGATTTATTGAAATGATCTTCTTTTTTGTAGAAAAAAACTAAATAACTTTTATAAGATTATCTAGTCTTTTAATTGTTTTTTATTTATATATATTAACATTTATCACTGCATGCTAGGTCTGCACCAAAGAAATCATTAAATAGTTTTTCTTCATCTTTAAGTATTTCTTCTGTAAGTTCATCAAATGGTGAAGATAATTTTTCTGATATTCCAGTTGTTTCTCTTATTCCTTTTCCATTCTCAACGTATATAAATGTAGGAGCAAATATTCTTTTTTTACCAACGCTAATTACATTGTTTTCTTTATCAGTTAAAGTATAATCTTTTAAATAATCGTTAAAATATTCTAGTAGTTTTTGATAATTTTTATCGCCATCACTAACTTTGACTGGTACTCCATCTTTTAGTTCATACTTATCTCTTAATATTTCGTTATAATTATCATCCCATATATTTATATAATATATTTTTGAAACTGAATATTTTTTAGATATAGTTATTGCTTTTTCAATGACACTTCTACACCAAGGACATGCTTTGTCACCAAAATAAACATAGAATGATTCATTGTTTTCAATCATCTTTATTATTTCGTCACTACTGCTGAATACAAATGAATTTTCATCTATATTTAATGTTCTATATTCTCCATATGAACTTGATTTTCCATTTAATGATTCATAATCTTTTTTAAATTTTTTACTCTCTGCTTCATTTGAACAACCGCATATTAGTAATAGTGCTAATATGCATATTAATATTTTTTTCATTTAATCACCTAATAGAATTATAAATAAATATAACCTACTGTGTCAATAGGATTTATTTATCATATTTATAGAATCCTTCTCCACTAGCGATGCCAAGTTTGCCTTTGTCAATATACTCTTTTAATAATTTTTCCATTTTTTTAAAATTATATGGTGCTAAAAATGTTGGTATTTTTACATACATAAGAACTATTTCGTGTGCAGTTTTTAATCCAACTGTGTCAAGTATTTGAAAAGGTCCTTTTGGAGAGCCTGTACCAAGTGTCCATGCTTTATCTATTGATTCAACATCTGATATACCATTTACTAGCAAATCTAGTCCTGAAAATAAAAAGGGGATTAACATTGAATTCAAAAGGTACCCTGACTTTTCTTTGATTATTGGAAGTGCCACCATATTTATTTCTTTAGCAAATTTAATTACTTCAT
Source organism: uncultured Bacilli bacterium (assembly GCA_934102215.1). GTDB lineage: Bacteria > Bacillota_I > Bacilli_A > RF39 > UBA660 > CAG-1000. Next base: position 227,876 of record CAKOSH010000001.1, on the reverse strand, counting down.
TAAAATATTTATCTTCTGTTTTATCATGTTTCATGACTTCTGCTGTATTGTTTTTCCATATTGAATTAGCAAAGTGAAGTGCTAAAAACATTTCAGGTCTACCTGTGTATTTAGCTAGTTTGCTTGGTAGCATTGTTGATGAATTTGTAACGACAATTGTTTTTTTAGGAAGTAGATATGACATCTTTGTATATAAATCCTTTTTTATGTCAAAATCTTCTGTCATTGATTCTATAACTAGATCTGCATTTTTTATAGCTATCCCTAAATCAATTTCAAATTTGATATTTTTATATGCGTCATCTACTTTTTTAATACATTCTTTATAATTAAAATTGTCATAGCTTGATATTCCATTGCACCAATTATTATAGGATTTTCCTGCCTCTTTGTTCATTAAATTTATATTTTCAGTATATTTTTTCTTTAAATCTAAAAGTTTTGTTTTAGTTCTATTAACACTTTCATGACTTCTTAACCAAACTGTAACATTAAATCCACAGTATGCTACTTGGAATGCTATTTGTGAGCCTAGAACTCCACCACCTATTACTGTAATATTTTTCATGTATTTTCCTCCTAGTAACCAAATCCTTCATTTTCAAAAAAATTTTCTATATCACCATTTATTTTTTTATATGAATCATTATTTATTTTGATATGTTCATTATTAACATATTCTAATATGTAATCAGCATTTGTTTCTTCAATATCTTCCATTTCATTGTGTAATGCTGGGTAATAAACACTTATATAATATTTAGTGTTATTTAATTTTATACTTCTAGTAACATTTCCTGTATTTATACTATCGCTTGCATATATTGAATTAGAAAATATATATGTATTGTTTTCTTTATTTATTTCAATCATATGACAGATACTTTCATTACAGCTACCATACGTGCCAACTAATGAATCTAAAAATGTAAAATCATTTTCTACTATATCTTTCGGACTTTTTTTACCACATTTATAGCAGAAAATTCCTGTAAGAATAATGATAATAGTCAATATTATATATATTATATATTTTTTCATTTTAACACCACCTGATAAAATTATACCATAATAAAAAGTAATAAATTTCATTATCTATTACTTTTTATAAATTTAACGTAAATTATTTATAAAACGTCTAACATATTCTTCATCGTGCTCTGTTTCTTGATGTTGTTGTCTTGCATTTGCAATTCTACTATAAGTATTGTTAGCACTTTCTATTCTTACATCTTCCATCATTTGTCTATATCTATCAATATTTTCTTTTTTATATGGTCCATCAAAATATTTTCTTATTATTTCTGCAATTTCTGATACACTTAATTCATTTGAACGCTTATAAGTTAAAAACATTTGGTTTATGCATCTTTCTTCATCATTATATAAGCATTCTCCAGTTATTATTTCTCCTGTTATAATGTCTTTTACTTCACTATTTGACAAACGTTCACAAATTATTGGTACGTCTGTTAAACCTTTTACTTCTTGATCATAGTCGTATGACCAAAATAATACTTTGTCAGTTTTTTTCTCTATTTTTTTGATATAAACACAATCATGAAAAACACTGCTATTATGTCCATTTGATGTTGACCCATGAATATTATTTGATAAATAAATATTTACATACTTTGTCATAATTCCCTCATTTCAAGGTATATTATATATTCTTTGCTAAAAATGTCAATAGATGATTACTCCCTCTAAATTACATATGTACGCCTCTGGTAGTATCTCTTTTATTTCATTTAAAGTTTCTATATTTTTTTCATATTTTCTTCCAACTAATATTCCTTCAATAAAATTAGATGGTATTCCAAAAAGTATTGCACTTTCGCGATCTGTGAATAAATCATCTTTATGTTTTCTGTCTTTGATAAATATTTCGTAGTAGATTGGATTAACGAAGTCTTTTACATCAATATCATTTATATTATTTGATAAAATATCTCCTTTTAATAATTCGTGAATATAATCATTTTCTCCATTAAAAATTATTCCAATTTGTACTCTATCTTGCACTAGACTTGGCATGAATCTTGCTTCTTTTGTTTGGTCTATATTCCATTTGTGACAATCTATCTTTGTGATTTCATTTATAACGTTATTCATTTTACTATATGGAATAATTGCTGTTTTATTAGTTCCTGTATCAATTCTATTTTCAAATATTCCACTATAAAGAATTGTCCCTCCAGAGTAAAAATCAATATAATCTTTTAATAAATAGTCTTGTTTTAAATTCCATACCCCTACTGAACTAGGATATTTTGAAGTTCTAGCATCGATAAACCAGCTTGATATTAAACCATCATTCACTATTTCTTTTAATCCTTCTATATTTTTATATGTTCCGTGAAGTAATGTTCCTTTTTTTAAAAGTACTTTTTCACCTATTTTAAATTTTCTTTTTATTATATAATTTTTTGAATTATAATATCTGTCAATTTGATTTAGCATTATTTGTTTTGAATTTCCTGTTAATTTTTCATTTACAATTTTAATATAATCTTCTTTATTCATATTAGTCTCCAATATGATTATAACATGGTATGTAATTTATATAAAGAATTACAATATAAAATGATAAGAAATTAATTCTTACCATTCTTGTTTAGTTCTAGTTTTGCACTTTTAGAATCTTCATAATTTACTTTTTTACGTGATTCTTCAAGTATTGTTATAATGTTAATTTCTTTGCACTCTACACTATTTTTTAACAATGCGATTATCATTTCTTTTAATTCGTCACTAATTTCAGGAATAATGCCAGTTTCATAAAAATCTTGAATTACTCTATTAGCAAGTTCTACTTTGCTTGCTTCATGTGATTTTGTTTCTAATAGTTCTTTAGTTTCAAATTTCTTTAATTCTCTTCTAATAAATAATTCATTGTTATCTAAATTATTTTTTATACCTTGCGATTTATCATTAACTTGTCTAATCTCTTTAACTCTTTTTTTATATTCAATTGAATTTTCTTTTGATAATTTATATGATTTTATTACATATATCATATAAATTGGTACTGTAAATAATCCAATTGTTGGTGCGATTGAAATCAATGTTAAACTGGCTAACATTATTATTGCCATTTTTATCATTCTTTTGATATCTTTTGTTGCACTTGATTTTGTTGATTTTTCTAATTCGTGGCTGTTGTCATCTAATAATTTGTTTAATTTATCTTTTAAGTCTTCATTTTCTTTTAATAATTCTTCTAAGTATGATTTTGAAAATTCTTTTATATCTGTTATATCCATATAGATTTTAGTTGCTGAAGATGATATATCACTTGCTTTTTCAATATTTGTTTTGTTAATTGTTTGTTTTTCCATTTTTACTTCCTTCTTTAATGAATAATTCTAATACTGTACTTTTATCAACTTCAAAACTAACTTTTTTGCGTGCTTCTTCAAGTAATTTTTCAATATCATTTTCTTCACTATCTAAATCATTTTTTAAAATTGATATAATTATTTTCTTTATATCTTCAGTAAATTCAGGTAATACTCCTGTTTCAAAATATTCTTGTATTATATTATTTGCTAATTCTACTTTACTTACCTTTGCTGATTCTTGTTTTCTTTGTTCTTCTTCTTTTACATTTAATGCATTTAACTTTCTTGTTATTAACATATTATTATTTGCAATATTGTTATTTATTGAATTTATTTCTAATACTAATTTTTGCGTTTCTTTTATTTTATTTTCAGATTCTTCTAATAATTTATTTCTTTTCTTTGCAGTTATACACGTAATTCCTGCATATGCCATACATGCTATTAAACCAATATATCCATTAATTATTGCTGTTGTCATTGATATAATTCCTAAAGTAATAATTAATATTCTATATTTTTTAATTTTTTCTACATTGTTTGTTAAAGTTTTTTCTAGGTCCATTTGTATAAGCATTAATGCATTAGCAAGTTCATAACTTAATTTTTCGTTTTTATTAATTAATTCTGTTAAAAAACTTTTAGAAAATTCTTTATCACTTGTTGCGTCATCAAAAATATTTGATGTTTCTTTTTTTACTGTTTCTAATGATTTTCTACCTTTTTCTCCATAATTATTTTCTTCATTATTAATTTTTTTCATTTTTATTTCCTTTCACAAATTGCTTTATATTATATCAATTTTTACTGATAAAGACAATTAAAACTTCAAATAAAAAAACAAGCCTTGTAAACTTGCTTTTACCCATGTCTTCCACTTCCGCCACCATGGCCTCCGCCTGATGAACCACTATGTGATGAAAATCCACCACCTCCACCGCTTGAAGATGATTGCACTCTTGTGTAATGTGTCGTGTGTGAAGAAATTAAATTCTTATTTCGTTTTCTATATTTTATACTACTATTATTTAGATATTCAACTGCTCTTGTTTCTTTTTTAACCATTTTGTTCTTTTTAATCATTATTCCTAAAACTATTATTGTAACTATTAATGCAATAAAGAAAGCAGGTAATAATGGTAATTTATATCCCTTTTGAATGTAACCTTTATCATCTATATAATAGCCATCTAATTCTTTTGGAATTCCTTTATCATAATATGTATTAAATTCATCTATAAATTTTGTAAATCCATCAAGATAATTTTTTGATTTTAAATCTTCATATATGTCATCAAGAACATAATCACATCTATTTTGTGGATAATATAATTGTGCTTGACCAAATGTATAAACATTAAAGTAAGGATCTGTTTCATATGTGTTTCTAAATAAAATTACTCCACTATAATTTTTGAAATCTATTCCAAAATCATTATAATCATAGAAATCAGAAGCATAAGTTTCATTAGTATAATCATCTGTATATGGAACACTATCTATTAAAATTACCATATCCATTTTTGTTTTACCAATATAATCATCAACTAAACTTTTTAATTCATTTTTTTCTTCTTCTGTAAGTACATTTGAAAAATCATATATTTTTTCACTTGAGTCTACGTATTTTGTGTTTTTAACATTGTTAATATTACTTTCTGTTATTTTCCATTTCTTATTAACACCATAATTGTTTGATTCAGTTCTTTCTTTAAGATTTACTTTTGCTTTTAAACTTAATGGTATGATTAATAATAATGATAAAATTATTAATTTAACTATTTTTTTCATTCAAAACCTCCTATATAAAGAAGATAACTTATAAGTAATACTAATGCAAATGTGATTACAAATGTTAATAATCCATATTTAAATGCTTTCTTTTTATCTACTGGTATGTTACCTACGAATTCTCCAGTTTGACCATTCATTGCAAATGTATAAAATTTATCTTTATATTTTACGTTTATCATCCATACAGGTAGTAGTGCATATTTTGTTAATAACTTTTCTGCTTTTAAGGTGTCGTTTATTACTGATTTTATACCCATTCCCATATCACTTTTCATTTCATCTCTTGCTGAATTTAAACTTCTGAGTGTTGCATCATTAAAACTTTTATCTTCTTCTACATCATATTTTTCTGCTAAAAAGCCTGATAGGTATGCATGATTATATTCTTCTAAGTCTTCATAATTAAATGGTTCGATTGTATTCATTATATCATCATCAAATCTAGTTGAGCCATCTACAGGAACTTTATTAAATTCCATTTCACCTTCTCTCTCAAGTCTATATGTATCAGTTTTTGTGTATACTGTATCTCCAACTGTCCAACTTGTACTTGTTGAGCTTGTTGCATCTAATTCGCCACTAACTTTTACATCAAATAGCCAAAATGGAATATATACACCTCTTATTTTTTCTATATTTTTTTCATCATTAAAGAAATTTGGCATGAGTGGTCTTCCTTTATTAAGGCTTTTAAATGATTCAATTGCTTTTTCTTTTTCATTTTTAAATGGAATTATTAAATCAGGAGCAAATTTTCCAGATAATTTTTCTTTTAATATTGCAGTGTTTCCACAATAAATACAAAATGTTGCAGTTGTTTGTTCATCTGCGATTATTTTAGCTCCACAATCTTTACAGTTATATTCAACGTAGGTTGTGTTATCATTTCCTTTTTTAATTGTTTCTTTTGATGTATCTTTAGCTGTTTCTTTTACACTATTTTTTTCTTCTTTTTTATTATTTTCTTCACTACTTGCATTGTTGTATTTTTTCATTTCTTCAAGTGTATATTCACTTTTACAATAGTCGCATTTCCATTTTTTCAAATTTGGCTTGTACAAAATGGGTGCGCCACAAGCAGGACATTTATTATCTAATGCTCTATTTGCCATGGTACCTCCTACAATAATTATATCATTTGTTTTTAAAAATTATTTAAAAAATTTACTAAGTATACATTTAAACTTCAACACTATCAGCATATTTCAACATTGTTGGTGTAAGTTTTTCTTTATTTTTTAGCTCGCAAAAATATGTTACTAACCAGAATCCTGTTTTTCCTTTGTAAATTGCTGTTATATAATAAAATTCTTTTCCACTTGATGTTGCTGTATAATCAAAATATAAATATTTTCCATTACTTCCTTTTTTCATTTCATAAGTTTCATTATTAGATTCTTCCACTGCCTTAAAATAATCTTCTAAACTAGAATTTTCTGTTAGTCCTGTATCACTTAATTCTTCAAAGTCATCCAGTGTAGCAGTAACTCCAAGATTTGATGATTCATAGTAGTATGTAGAACTTAAATTATCCTTTTTATAGAAATTATCTGTTAATGTGATTTTAAAATTATCTTCTTTAAATTCTTCTTCTACTGATAAATCACATGCACTAGTAAATATTAACAATGATAAAATTGCTAGAATTTTAATAATTTTTTTCATTACTGTTTCCTCCTAATAAAATTATATCATTTATCACTTTTGTTTTCACTTTATTTTCACTTATTTTTTAAAAAGTGTACAATGTTTTTTATTATTATTTTCTTGTGTGAGAGATTTCGTCATTAATTTAATTATTTGTATTGTATAATTAAAAGGAAAGGATTTGATATGACAAAAAATGTTAAAAATGTAATTTGTATTTTGTTGCTGTTAATAACTTGTGGACTTGTGTATTTTACAGTGACTAAGGTTAGTAGCAGCAATGAAAGTGGAGGAATGCCTAATAGTAATATGAATGAAAAAGATAATAATATGAATGAGCCTCCAAGTAAGCCTGATGGTGAAAGTGATAGTGGTAATATGAGTGAACCTCCAAGTAAACCTGATAATGAAAGTGATGGTAATATGAGTGAACCTCCAAGTATGCCAAATGGTGAAAATAAAGATATGAGTATGCCTAACAATACGAGTAAAAGTATTGATACTAAATATTATATTGCTTTTGGTATTGAAGGACTTGTTATTGGATTTATCGTTATATTATTAATTATGACTAAATTTAATAGTATTTCTTTTAGTGAAATATTTACTTCTAGTGATAAGACTATTATATTCATATTATCAACAATTATTTTAACTGCACTATTTACTTTTGGATTTATATTTATAACTAATAAATGCTTTTTAAATAGTAATAGTAATGGTGGATTTAATAATAATGAAAATAATAATGTTAGCTACAGTGGTGTTAAAGAAATAACTAGTGATGAAGATATTTCAAGTGGTGAATATAGTTCAAGTAATGCTGATGAAAATGCTATTTTGATAAGTGGTGGAAAATCTACTATCAGTGATGTAAGTGTTAATAAAACAGGAGACTCAAGTGAAGGAGATAATTCTAGTTTTTATGGTATTAATTCAGGTATAGTTGCTAAGGATGGAGCAAATGTAACAATTAAAAATGCCATTATTAATACTGATGCTAATGGCGCTAATGGAGTATTTAGTTATGGTGGAAATGCTACAACAAACAATAGTAATAGTGATAATACTATCATAAATATAAATGATTCTAAAATTATAACTAATAAAGATAATTCAGGTGGTATTATGACTACTGGTGGTGGAATAATGAATGCTACTAATTTGAAAATAACAACAAATGGTACTTCAAGTGCTGCTATTAGAAGTGATAGAGGTGGTGGAACAGTAAACGTTGACTCTGGAACTTATACTACTAATGGAAAAGGTTCTCCTAGTATTTATTCTACTGCTGATATTACTGTTAAGAATGCAAAACTTATTTCTAATGTTTCTGAAGGAATTGTTATTGAAGGAAAGAATAGTGTCTCTATTGATAATGTAGAGCTTACTGATAACAATACTACATTAAATGGACAATCTACTACATATAAAAATATATTTATATATCAATCAATGAGTGGAGATGCTGCTGTTGGTAATGCAAGTTTTACTGCTAGTAATAGTACGATAACTACTAACAAAGGTGATACATTATATATAACTAATACTACTGCTACTATAAATCTTACAAATAATAAAATAATTAATAATGATAAAAGTGGTAATTTTTTAAGAATACAAAAAGATTCCTGGGGATCTAGTGGCTCTAATGGAGGAAATGTTACTCTTAATTTAGATAATCAAGAAGCTATTGGTAACATTGTTGTTGATTCTATCTCTACTCTAACTTTATCACTTAAAAATGGTTCCTATATAGAAGGTACTATTAATAGTGATAACACTGCTAAAAATATTGTGCTTAATATTGACAAAGATTCTAAAATAAAACTTACTGGTGATATGTATGTAAGTGAACTTAATAATGATGATACTACTAATAGTAATATTGATTTAAATAGATACAAATTATATGTAAATAATGTAGAAATAAAGTAGAAGGTGTACTACTTTATTTTTTATATGATAAAATGTATTAGAGGTGACTTATGACATTAGTAATTATGGCTGCTGGTATGGGGAGCAGATATGGAGGACTTAAGCAAATTGAAAGTGTTGGTCCAAATGGTGAGTTTATTATTGATTACTCTATTTATGATGCGATCAAAGCTGGATTTACAAAAGTTGTTTTTATTATAAAAGAAGAAAATTATGAGATATTTAGAAGTACAATTGGTAAGCGAATCGAAAATTATATTAAAGTAGAATATGTTTTTCAAAATAATGATAATGTACTAGTTAGTATTCCTAAAGAAAGAACTAAGCCACTAGGTACTGCTCATGCTGTTCTTTGCTGTAAAGATGTGGTTAATGAAAATTTTGCTATTATTAATGCTGATGATTTTTATGGTAGGGATGCTTATTTTAAAGTCGGAAATTTCATAAAAAATAATAAAATAGATAATGAGTTTGCTGTTATTGGCTATAATGTTCTTGAAACGATTACTGATAATGGTTCTGTTAAAAGAGGTATATGTAATATTAAAAATAATTATTTAATAAGTTTAGATGAAAGTATTATTAGTAAAGATGGTGATAAGTTGTCTGCTAAAACTTTAGTTGGAAATAACGAAGTATCTATAGATAAAAATACTGTTGTTTCAATGAATATGTTTGGATTCACTCCTAAAATATTTAATTTATTTGAAGATAATTTTAAAGAATTTCTAAACAATATAGATGACACTAATGAATATCTAGTACCTGTCGAAATAAATAAGTACATAAAAAAGAATCTTATTAATGTTAGCGTTATCAATACAACTTCTATGTGGTATGGGATTACTTATAAAAATGATTTAAATTTAATTAGAGGCGAAATAAATAGACTTATTAATGATGGTGTTTATCCTAAAGAATTATGGAAATAAATATATAATTTTTATTAATTAAAAAAGATCTATAATTTAATTTTATAGGTCTTTTAATATGTATTTTTTATAAATGATACTAAATCTTTAGCTGAATTTTCATTTATATATTTTTCTTGATTACTAATTATTTCTTTTTGTTTATCTTTATTATTTAGTAAATATTTACAATTACTTATTATTTCTTCTTTGTTATTACATATCATATTCATATTTCTTTTATTAAAGAATTTTGTATTATATGTTTCTATTCCTGGTATTGGAAATATATGTAATAAAGGCTTTCTCATACTGGCTATTTCAGTTGATGATAATCCTCCTGGTTTTGATAATACAATATCACTTGAATATAATAAATCATTTATATTGTTTACGAATCCTAAAACTATTAAGTTATTATTATTTATATCATCAAGTCTTTTATATAATTCTTTGTTAGTACCACATATTACTATGATTTTAGTGTTCTTTTCTGTTAATAATTCGTGAATAACTGTATCTATACTTCCAAATCCCATGCTTCCAAGCATAATAAGAATAACATTTTCATTGTTAATATTTAACTCTTTTCTTATGTTTTTAGCAGTCTTTATAAATCTTGTAGATACAGGAATTCCAGTTGTTAATAACTTGTCAGTAGATATTTTCTTTTTATTAAATCTTTCTACTAATTCACTATTTGTGATAAAGTAATCTGGTTTTGCTTCTTCCATAAATGGACATGGTTCATAGTCTGTTGCTACAAAAAGAAAATGAATATTATCATAATCTTTATCTTTATTGATTGCTGTTAGTGTAAGTGCTGGAAATAAATGTGTTGTGATAACTAAATCAATATTATTATTTTTTATATAATTATATAGTTTCTTCTTGTGTAATTTATTTACTAAGTATACTGGACTTTTTATTTTTGTTTTACTATATAGTTCTCCCATCTTATAAATATTTTTGAATACTTTTCCTTCATTACCTAGTGATTTTAAATATATCTTTTCTGATAAATCTTTTGCTTTTTCATTTACTATGTCATAGAAATCTTTAAATTCACATTTGATATTGTTTTCTTTTAATTCTTCTTCAATATATCTAGCACAAGAATTATGTCCTCCTCCTGTACTACATGATAGTAATAATATTTTCATATTCCTCCTATTTAATTAATTCTGTTACTGTACCTGTTCCTATGTCTCTACCATTTTCTCTAATACTAAATGTTGTATCTTTTTCCATCGCAACTGTTGTATCTAACTCAATTGTTACATCTTTTGTTTCTCCTGGATTAATCATGTCGGCATCATTATCTAATATAATATTTCCTGTGTAAGATTCTATTTTGAAAATAAATAATGAACTATAATTATTGAATATTGGTGTATCTTTTCCACCTTCTTTTAATGTATTTATATATATTGTCGCTTTAAATTTACTTACTGCTTTAATTGTATTTGGACTTGCAATAGTTTGTCCTCTTGATACTTGACTTTTGTTAACATCTTTTATATGCATGCTGATATAATCATCTTTTGTAGCTGAATCCACTTCTTTCTTTAATATATATATTTTATCTACTACTGCTGTTGTTACTTTATTGTCTCCAAGAATTTCTATTTTATCTCCTTGATGTATGGTTCCTTGGCTTATTTTTCCATCAATAGTTATTCCGTCTGAAACAGTAAATATATCTTCAATTACCATTCTAAATGAGCTCGTATCTTCTATCTTTGTAGTAGTTGTTTCTGTCTTTTTTGTTGTTGATGTAGTCGTTGTTGATGTAGTTTTGTTATTATCTTCTTTATGCATATTCTTTGATATTATAAGCATAGTACCTATACCAATTATAATTATTATAATTACTGCTATTCCTATTATCTTTGATTTCTTTTCATTTTCCATGTTATCACCTAAAAATAGTATAACACAAAAGAGTAACTTTATAGATGTGTTACTCTTTTATTTACGTTAATTATTAGATATTTTAATTTACATTTTCAGTTCTTTTATTGTCTTCTTGCTTTAATAATTTCATGCTTTGACTTTTTGATTTCTTCTCTTGCTCTTTAAGAATTTCAATAAATCTTTCATTTGCGATTGATGATAATAGTGTTTTTAAACTTTCTGTTGGTAAAGTGTTTAAAAAATCAATTATATCTTCTCTACTCATGCCATCTATACATTTTTGTTTCCATTCAGTATAGTATTTTCTATATTCTGTTTCATACCACATTGTTGTCGCTAATTGTTCTCTATAATTAATAATTATGAATTTTAAGTATTCTCTCATTTGATGGGCTAAATTTGTGTCAAATGTTTCAATATTCAAAACTATACGATTTATACTTAAATCTTCTTCACTAAATAAATTCTCGTCTAGTGAAAAAGCAAATCCTAATCTTATTGAATTAGTACTATTACTAAAGCTGTCTATATATGGATAATGTTTTAAAATATAGTTTATTAAATTTGATAAATCTGTTTCACTTATAAATCCATCTATAATTTGTTTACTTTCTGGTATTCCTGATTTATAAAAGCCATTTCCATCTAAAATTGTAACTGCAGTTATTTTTTGGTCTTCATCAAATATTTTTAAATTGATTTCCATTTCCGGCAATTTCAAAGGTTCTTCATCTAAATCAATTCTTGGCTTTTTCATTGGATGTGTTTTTTCAATTGTATTAATTATATTATTTACTGCTTTGTTTCCTTCTATAGTTTTCATATTCTACCTCACTCTATTTGCTTTTTATTATAAATTCTTTTATTCTATTTAGATTTTGTTCTTGATATTGATTTATTATAAACTACCTTACTATAATAAATCAAGTTCATTTTAGAAAATTCTTGTGTTGATAAAATAAAGAATGTACATTATTGTACACTCTATATATAATTATTACTTATCTTTATTTTTTAATTCTAATTTACTAATTTCATCAATTATCAATTTAATACAATTATTATATATATTATCTAATTCTTCTTTACTAAAAAGTAGATACTTATGTTTAAATATTCTTTCAAATAAATTTAATTTGTTAAATGTTTTAAAATTATTTTCTAAATAATTAAATCTTTTAGTTACAAGTTCTTCATTTAAGAAATTTGGCTTTAATTCACTTATATTAGAAAGTATAATGTTTTTATTGGTTGGAAGTTCTACTTTATTATCTTGATATAAATATTTTCCATATAGTTCAAAGTCTTTATGTTTATATTTTCTTCTTATTTTTTTTGTATCATTAATATCAATATGTTTTATTTTTCCATTTTTAAGCTTTATTCCAATGATGTCATTATTTGAATTTTGAATCCAACAATTTGAATAAACTATATTATTAAAAAAATTATCTATTAATATATGTGAATAATATCCTAAAATTAATGGATTGTCTAAATTGTCTTTGTATGTACTTAAAAACTTATCAATATTAATCATATTCTCTTTTGGGCATTTTGGAAATGGAATATTATCATAAAAATGAGCATCATATCTTGAAATACTTGTACCTTTATCAACATCTGGAATAAGATTTCCATAGTAGAATAAATCTTTATTTAATTTTAATTTCTTATTTGCTTCTTTTGCGATTGCTAAATGTATACTCCAACTTGGCATTATATTGCTCCTTTATTTTTTATAATATTTTCCATACTTTTTATTAAATACATCATAAACTATTTCACCATCTCCATCTTACATATCATTACCTCAAATGCATCCCATATGAGCCATTTTAACTCCTTCTTTATTTATTAAATTATATCATTATTCATTGGAAATAATTGTTAAATAGTTTAAAATTCTATAGTATTATACAGTATTTGCAATATATCATCATTATTTTTTATTTTTGCAAACCACTTTAATTCTTTTCTTTCTTAAGCATTTTTCTTTGTCTTTATCACTATTTCCATAAAATTTAAAAACATAATCCCAGTACTTATTAACACATATTTCTCTTAAATTATTTTGTATTATTATATCTCCATAATAACCTATAGTATCAATAGAAGCATGATTAACAATATCTCTACATATTTCTTCATTTAAATCAACAATAGCATTTGATAAAGCCATATAAATAATAATTAAATCTGCCATAATTTCCTTTTTGAAACCTGTTGATTCTAAAAACGAATTATATATTTTAATAAATGATGATAAAAATCTTTCATCTTCTATATATTGTTTTATTATAATTGCTCTAATACGTTCTTTCTCCTGAATGTTTATAGCCTTGTTACCAAAATGGTATAATAAATTTTCATTAATCTTTTTTGACATATTTTTTATCCCCCTTCATATAACGAAAATAATTTTTATATTACTATTATATTAAAATTATTATTTATTTAAAATATCATTAATCCAATCACAACATTTATCTAACATAGCGTCATGCTTTAATTTATAATCATCTATTGTTAAATTGATATAGTGGTCTATTTTTAAATATTTTGGTTCATAAAAGTTTTTAGGCATTTCATGTAATTTCTTTTTAGTGTATATGCTCTTCATAATATGTTTTTCACTATCTTCATACAAATATGCGCTAGACAATGAAAAAACAAACTTGGTATTAGGCAATTTGTTATATTCCTGTATAGAACCAAAACAATTAATGGGTGTTCCAATATCTTGTCCAACTATTTTACTTCCAATTCTAAGCATGTCTATTGCGGCAGTTCTTCCACTTGAAAATATCGTTCTATTTACTAGAGTAAACAAATTTAACTTAGAATGTTCTAAATATCTTATTAGTGGATTAATTAATGAAGAATTTCCTCCTATATTACCCCTTAAATCTAAAATAAATGTATCAATATTATTAACATAAATTATATTTTTTAACTCTTCTATATTTGGTACAAATTTATCTTTACATTTAGGATATTTTAACACTAATATATTATTTCTAATTTGAATTTGTTGAAAAACTTCTTTCTTTATTTTAAAAAGTTCTTGAGAATAATCTTTATCTATTTCAAATTTAATAGTACCTTTCGTTGTTTTATATTCTATATATTTAGATTTATCACTAATACTAGGTAATGATAATAGTTTATTCTTGTCATTTAAGTAAAAATGCAATTTGGATAAAAAGTGTTCGTATGTTCCATAGCTAGTGCATTTTTCTAATTCATCAATTATTTTCTTTATATCAATTTCATTTATTTTCAAAAGTTCGCTATAACTATATTTTTCATCATAACATTTTGTAACATATATTTTATTATTAATTGCTTGTATAGATAAGGGATAAGAATTGGTATTATTCATAATTATACTTGTATGAGCATCCATATATGATCCCATATATTTTATGATAGAACACATTAAGTAATAAAAATCATAATTATTTTCTATTTTATGTTCATTTATAAAATTATTTACAAATTCTTTTAATTCATTTTTACTATGTAAAAAATAAAAATCTAAATGCATACTTTCATTAGGGTAATTTTTATCTAAATTACTTCCTCTTTTAAGTTCTACATAATTTAAAAAATATTCTAGGTCTTCTATATATTTTTTCTTCATTGTTTCACCCTTAAATTAATTATATCATAATCATAAAAATTAAAATAATAATATTTTTACTGGAAACAGCATTTAAATATATTTAGAAATTGATTTTTTCTATCTCTAATTTTTTTAATTATAATTGATATATTATTATATTTAGTTTGTTTAAATTTATTTTTATAAAATAATCTATATTAAAAGAGTTAACTTAAGACCATATGTTAACTCTTTCTTCAGGTTTAATATACATTGAATCATTTGAATCAATTTTATATATTTCGTAAAATTTATTTGTTGATGATAATACACTATTTACTCTTATTTCATTTGTAGAATGTGTATCTATAAGGCTTTGCATTACTTTTGTACTCTTACTGTAATTATTAGCCCATATTTTTGCGAATGATTCATATGTTTTTTGATAATCTTCTTTTGAAGCATTACTGTTTGTTAAAATATTAGTTATGCATTCCATAGCGGCTAAATCAGCAATATTTTCACCTATTGTACGTTTTCCATTATTAGAAATATTATGTATAATTTCATACTTATTATAATATTCTATAACTTTCTTTTGAAGTTCTTCATATTTTTTAGTACTTGATTCTGTATACCAATTATTAAGTAATCCATTTTCATCAAACTTTGAACCATTATTATCAAAAGCATGTGATATTTCATGTGCGATTATAAAGCCAATTCCACCAAGATTTTCATATTTATTATTGATATCTTTTATTGATTTTGCTCCTCCAGTTAAAATATTAATTGAATTTGATGTAACATCATAATAAGCATTAAATGTGTAATCTGGTAATGCATTATATGTTTCATTAGCATCTAGCATTTCATATGACTTTGTAGTCGCAACTTTATTAAGATTAATGATATTTTTTACTAATGAAATGCTATTATTGAATTCATAATAAGAAGAAAAATCTTTACTATACGTAGTACCAATATTTATTTTGATATTATTTAATTTTTGTATCGCTTTTGTTTTAGTCTCTGTGTCCATCCAAGACTTATTTATCATACTTTCATATTCTTTATTTATTTCTGATATAAGATTAGAAATATAGTTTTTAGTATCATCATTTAAATATTTATTACTATAATTTTTAGATATTTTATTTGGATAAATTTGTTTAATTATATTATATGTTTTTTCTTCTTGTGTTAATTCTTTATTAGTAAGAGATTTATTTAACTTATTAAATATTTTTTCATAATTTTCCGTAGTATAATTTGCATATGTTTGAAGAATCTTTATAGTTGCTAGATTTTTCCATAAAGATAAATTATCATTCGTTAAGTATTCATTTAATTTTTCATAAGATTTTTCATCAACTAAACTAAATCTATTTATATTTGATAAACCTAGTTCATTGAAATAATTATTTATATCTAAATTAGTATATATTTTGCTTAACTTTGTTCTATCAATAATATTGTAGTATTTTTCAGTGTTTAATAAATCATCTTGTGTTAATGAATTGTTTGCAATATCTGTATAAAAATCATTTATTTGATTAGTTATATCTAGTGCTTCACCAGCTGTATAACCATATTCTCTTAAGAGCTTATTATTGTATAGTTTGAAAGTATTCTTAACACTTATTAAGTCTTCATTACTATAATAATCAATAGAATTGCCAAAATCCATTGGAATTGATGTAATATAAAGAATATTTTTTCCCGTCTTAAAATCTTTCATGATTGATTTTGACATTAATAATTCAATACTTAAATCTTTTTCTAGTTGTATTGCTTCACTTATGAATTCTTTAATATTTCTTGTTTTATTAATTTTATCTAAATATGGTTTTAAATCATTTAATCCATTTTTATTACGAGAGTCTGTATCTAAATATTCATTATAAAGTTCTTCAATATTTTTTTCTTCATTGTTACTAGGATTATTTATTATCTCTTTTATGATATTATTTGTGTCTTTTGATATTTCATCATTAAGATCATTTATATATGACCAACCATCTTTTTTATCTTTAATAGTTTCCTTATTAACATATTCATAATAATTATTAATATAATTTTTATTTAGATATAGTGCTACTATTATGAATACAATAAGTATAACAGCATAAGCAATATAATTTTTTAATTTATTTTTGTTTTTAATCACCAAACAACACCTTCTCTTGATTATATTTTTTTATTATTATGAATATTGTTATTAATGATAATACTAGAGTACTTATGATTGTTACTAATATATTTGTTACTTTGAAGTTATTTGAAAATATATCCATAAGAGATTGTACACTATTAACAATTGGAATTGCGTAATAAACTAAACTTTCAGTTTTAATACTTAGCATATTAGTAAATACTGGTATCATTGATAAGTATTGTAAGAATCCAAGTTTGATTCCTGCTTATTTAGCAGTTTTAGCATTTGCGACTAAAAGTGTGGCTAGTGCTGGTATTATAAGTGATGATGTTAAGCATATGATTAAACCAATTATAAGACTTTTTGGTGATACTGTAAAATTTAACTTACTAAATGATTCAAAATAATGACTTGATAAAACTAGTGTTAATATGATTGATAAGAACTCAATTATAGATGCACAAGCACTGGCAATAAAATTAGCAATGTACTTTCCTGTAATTAATTCTTTTTGTGATATAGGAAAACTTAATATAGTTTCTAAAGTTCCACTTTCTTTTTCAGTAACAGTAGTTGATATAGCCATTGATTGTGATGTTTGTATTACTCCACTAAAAATAAGCATAAATAAACTTGAATATATTATCACAAGTAAATAGTCGCTTCCTTTTAATTCTTTAAGTTCATAATTATATTTTTCAGTTACTTCTTCATAATCAATTCCTTCTCCAGCAATATATGTTAACAATTCATTGTTTTTTAGTGATTCAAAGTAACCAGTTATTAAACTTCTAAGCTGATAACCTTCTTGACTATTGTCTGTATAAAAATAATACTTCTTTTCTTTTTCATTATAATCTATGTATGCTCTTATATCTTTATCTTTATAAGATTTTTTCATTTCATCTAAATTTTCATATTTAATTGTTTCTAATTGACACTCACTACTTACTATATTTTCAATAGTGTTTAGTTCAAAGTCAATTCCTACTTTATAAGGCTCTAATACCTCATTTTTATCAAATACTGCTCCATAAAAAATGACAAAAAGCATTCCAATTAATGGCATTGTTAATAAAGTTATAAATGTTTTTTTATCTCTTACTATGGAACGAAGTTCTTTTTTTATTGTTATTTTTATATTATTCATTTACTTCTCCTATTAACTTTAAAAAGGCTTCTCTAATATTAGCTGCATTAGTTTCCTTTAAAATTTCGTCTCTTTTACCATATTTTATGACTTTTCCTTTATTGATAAGTAAAAGTTTATCACATATATTTTCTGCTTCTTCCATATAATGAGTTGAATATAAAATACATTTTCCTTTTGACTTTTCTTCATTGATAAAATCTAAAATAGTTTTACTAGAAATAACATCTAATCCACTAGTTGCTTCATCTAAAATATAATATTCTGGATTATGAACTAGACAACGTGCTATACATGTTCTTTGATATTGACCAGTAGATAGATTTTCTATTCTTTGATACGCAAATGATTCCATATTAAATCTTTTAATAATATTATTTATAATTGTTTCTAATTTGTCTTTTGGAACTTCATAATATTCACCACACATTTTTAATAATTCATAGGGTGATATATCTTTATATAATTTAGTGTTTCCTGACATAAATGCAATATTCTTTTTAATCTTTTCATTGTTCTTTTGATAATCCATATTATCAATTAATATTTCACCACTATCTGGTTTCATTATTCCAGATATCATCCTAAGCAATGTTGTTTTTCCTGCTCCATTAGGTCCTAAAATACCTAATACTTCTCCTTCACTAGCAGTAAATGAAATATTGTCATCAGCAAGAAATGTTTCAATTTTATTTTTATTATTTTTCTTTTGAAAACCTTTAGTTACATTTTTAACCTCTATCATGCTTACTCCCTTTTTATTATTTATTACATATAGAGTATATCATTTTATGGATGAAATAACAATGATTATAGATGTGCAACTTTATAATAATGTTTTTGATAACTTGCTATTTTTTGAATTTGTTTGAGGCCGCTTTTAATAATTATGATTTTAATATTTTTGAGGATTTTCTATATTTTGCTTTTCATTAAAATCTTTCATAGTGTATACTTTTGATTCTATTTGATTTATATCGCTTTGTGATATAATTTCATGTTCTTCTTTAGCTATTTTTCCTCTCGCTTTAAAACATTTTAAAAATATTGTTTGTGTAAAATTTATATAATTTTCTTCACCAACATTTCTAATAAATGATAGCAAATTTCCAGTAACATATACTTTTTTAACTTCTTCTTTAAATGTTTCATAAAATGTTTCAATTAAAGGAAATAATTTTTCTTGCCAAGATGGTGTAACTATTACCTTCATTCTTAATCTTTTAAGTTCTTGTAATGTGTCTATTGTTATTTTTTGATTTATTAATTCGTTTAAGTCAGAATCATTTGAAACTACTCCACCATTTTTTTCGATTGTTACACATAATCCACTTATAATTCTTAATGGTTTTTTTGATAATATATGACTACTAATCATATGATTCATTTCATGAATTATGTGTGTCAAGTTATAAGATAATGGTAAAACTAAAAGATTCGCTTCATCAATATAGGCACTTTGTGAAAAACACTTTTCCTTAAACTTTTTTAGATATTCATCCACTATTTCATCAGGTAAAGATGTTATTATGACATTTCTTATATCATCAAAAGTTTGCATTTCATCATCATACCAAATGATATTTAGATTATTAAATCTATCAATTATATAATCAGTATGTTCACTTCCATAAATATTGATAAATGCTTGTGTTATTGTATCTAAATCAGTATTTAATTTTTCAGTACATCTATTATATTTTTCTCTTAAACTCATTTTTCATTCTCCATTTTTATATTAACACTTTATTATTTGAAAAGATACTAAGAATTTGTTTTCACTAATACCTTATTTATCTATACTTACAGCAAATTTAATGGCTAGTAGTCCTATCATTTCTTTATCGCTTAGTTTTTCGTTGTTACCTAATGATCTTTGATCCCATTTGGCAGAATCTAAATTGTCTGCTGCATAAAAGAATTGGAAAACTTCTTTATTTCTAAATTGAGCTAGTGCTGATATTGCTGAACATTCCATATCAACACATATACATCCTTCATTTTTTCTATCTAATACTTTCTTTCTTGTTTCACGATATGGAGCATCAGTGGTCCATGCTTTTCCTACTACATATGAGTAATTATGCTCTTTTAAAAGATCAATAAATTCTTTTTGATATTTTGGATTAACAATTATTTCTCTTGATGATTTTGCATAATGATAGCTTGTTCCCTCATCTCTAATAGCAGAGTTTGGAATTATAATGGCTAAGTCATCTATTGATTTATCAAGTACACCACATGTTCCAAATACAACGATTCTTTCTAGTCCCATTGCAAATAATTCTTCATATTCTACTATACATGCAGGGGAACCAACTATAGACATAAATAGTGCTATGTCTTTACCTTCATAATTAATTTTATATATTGAAAATCTACCATTACCATTTGATGATTGTGCTATTTCTACACCATTAAATTTATTAACTAGTTGGTCAAATAATTTTTTTGAAAAGCAAGTTACGCCTGTCTTTGGAAAACCTTCAATAACATTTTCAACTTCGTATGGATCAAATGTTGAATTTATTGTTTCATCATATTCTTCTAAAATCATTTTTATCACATCCTTTATTAAATTATATCATACTACTATGTATTAATATCAACATTATATTAATCATCTATTTCTTTTTGAACTTGTCAAAAATTTTGACATATTAAATTTAAATCTAATTTTTCTTCATATATATTATTAAGATAATCAAATATAAAAGATGTTAACATAGTATTTTCTGTTAACATCTTTATTTCACTTTCCACAACAGTTTTTATATTTTTTACCACTTCCACATGGATTCGTAAATTTACTCTTTTTCATCAACGATTTCCCTTAAAACCTTACAAAATCTCACTTTTCATTTATGGTTATTCACCCTTTTTCACCGCTTATCACTAGCTGAGGGTATCTAAAAAGGTATCTAGAATTGTTTTAATATATCAGCATAAATATACTCTAATTCTTTTATTGCAAAACTTTTATTCTTTAACAGTTTTAATATATATTTTTTATCTTTATTTTTAATTAAATAATCCATAATTATAAAATAATTATAATAATCAACATTCTTTTGTGTTACTAATTCATCTAAAGAACAGTTTAATTTATTATAATTTATGTCATTGTATTGCCTTCCAAAATACAAAGCAATTCCCTCATTAAAACACCTTAATGACATTTCATCATTAGTAATATATCCGTGTATAAAATGAACACATTCATGAATTAAAACATTTATATAACTTTCAAAAGAATCGTTTTTATGATTTGTTTTTTTTAGTTCAGCAAACGATAAATATATTATTTTTCCATTATGATAAAAACCCATGGAATTTAAATCTGGTTTAAATTTATGAATATCATAAAAAATAATATCAAAATCTTCTTTTTTAGATATTAAATCAATAATAATTTTTTTATTAATTGCTTTTGCTTCAAAAAAAGATAGTATTGGATCCAATTTGTTCTCCAATTTATTAGATAACATTTCTATATAATCGAGTTTATCATTATAATTAATTATAAAATGATTTGTTTCTTTCATATTTTTTTCCTTTCAATACTAATGATAATTATATCATAGTTATAATATCTTTTTAATAAAATTTTAGGGTATCTAAAAGGTATCTAATTCACGGTTTTTCACTTTTTTTAATAGTGCCGATGCCCGCAATCCCTTTATTTACCTTACTTTCCGCAACACTGCTTATACTTGCGACCAGAGCCACAAGGACACGGATCATTTCTACCTATTTTTTCTTTTGCTTTTTTAGGTGTATTTTTAACTCCTTCTTTTCCATCATTAGTTTTTATATTTTTAACTTCTTCTCTTTCAATATTTTGTCTAACTTCAGCATTTAATAAGTAATTTGATATTTCAGCATTGATACTTGCCATCATATTATCAAATAATTGAAATCCTTCTAAAGCATAAACTTGTAATGGATTACTTTGAGCATAACCACGAAGTCCTACTCCTTCTTTTAGATTTTCCATTGCATCTAATTGATCCATCCAATACTTATCAATAATTCTTAAGGAAATAGTTTTTTCAAAATCATTTTGTATTTCTTCTGGAATATCTTCAAGTTTTTTATTGTAATCTTCTACTACTATTTTATAGATAAAGTCAATTACTTCATCAGGCTTTTTACCTTCGAAATCTTCTTTCTTTAATTTAGTTCTCTTAAGTAAATGAGCATTAAATTGTTCCATAATATTATCTATATCATTATCACTTAGTGTATTATTTTCGTTTAAGTGTGAATTAATTTGTCCTGTTACAAATTCTTTAAATGTATCAAGAACTCTATCTCTTATGCTATCTTTATCTAGTATCTCATTACGTCTTTCATATATTATTTCTCTTTGTTTAGAAATAACATTATCAAAATCTAGTAATCCTTTACGTCTATCAAAGTTGAAGCCTTCTACTTTCTTTTGAGCTGATTCTATATTTTTAGATATCATTTTATTTGAAATAGCTTGGTCTCCACTGATTCCTAAACTTTCCATAATAGTTTTCATCTTTTCTGAGCCAAATTTAACCATTAAATCATCTTCCATAGAAACGAAGAATCTAGTTGTACCTGGGTCACCTTGACGTCCACTACGACCACGAAGTTGGTTATCAATACGTCTTGAATCATGTCTTTCAGTACCTATTACATAAAGACCTCCTAGTTCACGAACACCTTCGCCTAATTTAATATCAGTACCACGTCCAGCCATGTTAGTTGCAATAGTTACAGCACCTTTTTTACCAGCATTTTCTATAATATGTGCTTCTCTTTCATGATTTTTAGCATTTAATAATTCATGTTTGATTCCTGCTTTATCTAATAGTTGACTTATAACCTCACTTGTTTCTACTGATGCTACACCTACTAAAACTGGTCTACCTGTTTTATGTATTTCTTTAACTGTTTTAACAATTGCACTATATTTACCTTTTAGTGATGAATAAATTAAATCAACTTGATCATCACGAATAACTGGCTTGTTAGTTGGAATACATACAACATATGTATTATATATATTTTGAAATTCTTCTTCTTCTGTTTTAGCAGTACCTGTCATACCAGCAAGTTTATTATACATTCTAAATAAGTTTTGGAATGTGATTGTTGCTAGTGTTTTAGTTTCTTCATTTATAGTTACATTTTCTTTTGCTTCTATTGCTTGGTGTAATCCTTCACTAAATTGACGTCCATGCATAAGTCTTCCTGTGAATGTATCAACAATTAAAACTTGATCATTTTCAACAACATAGTCAACATCTCTTTTGAATGCATAGTTAGCAGTTAATGCTTTATCAAGATTGTGTACCATTACGCTATTTTTAATATCATATAAATTATCTAAATGAAGTAAGTTTTCAGCGTGTTTAACACCTTCTTCTGTTAATGTAACTTTTTTAGTTTTTTCATCAACAACGTAATCATCAAGTGTTAAATTTTTAGCAACTCTATCTGCCTCTTTATAAACATTAGCACTTTTAGCAACACCACCACTTATAATTAATGGAGTTCTTGCTTCATCTATAAGAATACTATCTACTTCATCTATAATAGCAAAGTTAAGTCCTCTTTGAGTTCTATTTTCTTTATGAACAACCATATTATCTCTTAGATAATCAAATCCAAGTTCATTATTTGTTGTATATGTAATGTCAGCATTATATGCGTCTCTTTTTTCTTTAGGACTCTTTTCTCTTAAATTTATACCTACGCTTACGCCAAGTAGTGTGTAAATTGGTTCCATCCACTCTGCATTACGAGTTGATAAGTATTCGTTTGTTGTAATAACATGAACACCTTTTCCTTCTAATGCATTTAGATAAGCTGGAAGTACTGTTGTTAAAGTTTTACCTTCACCAGTTTTCATTTCAGCAATGTTTCCTCTATGAATAGCAACACCACCTATTAATTGTACTCTAAATGGTTTTTCACCTATTGCTCTAAAACACGCTTCTCTTGCAAGTGCAAAAGCTGGAACTAATATATCATCAAGAGTTTCTCCTTCACTAAGCCTTTTCTTGAATTCTTCAGTTTTTGCTTTGAATTCTACTTCAGTTATTTTTTGCATTTCTTCGTCTAATGCTTCTATTTCATCAACAATTTTATTTATCTTTTTAAGTTCTTTTGTTTCATAATCGAATAAATTTTTAAGTAATCCCATAATATCATCTCCATAGCAAATATTATAAACTAATATAATATCAAAGTCAAAAAAATAGCACACTCTCTTATAAGAAATGTGCTATAAATAACTATATTAATTTGCTTCTATAATTCCATAATCCCCATCATTTCTTTTATATACAACATTTATTTTATCTGTATCAACATTTTTAAATACAAAGAATGTATGTCCTAACAATTCCATTTGTGTTATTGCTTCTTCTTCATCAATTGGTTTTAGGAATACTTCTTTTCTTCTAACAATCGTTTCGTTAGATTCAGGTACTTCAAAGTATGCATCAATAGTTGCATCCATATTTACTTTATTTTTCTTACTTGAAAGTTTACCTCTATATTTCTTAAATTGTCTTTCTAATTTATCTATAACTAAATCTATAGCGGCATATAAATCTTCACTTGTTTCTTCAGCTCTTATGTTATATTTACCACTCCATATAGTAACTTCAACTTTTTGATCTTTACCACGAGCTGAAATTATAGCTTTAGCCTCCACTTCATCATTATCATCTAAATACTTATCTAATCTAGATAATTTACTTTTAATGTAATTATCAATAGCCTCTGTAACATCTATTTTGTTACCACGAATATTATATCTCATTTACATCATCCTCCTAATTAAAGGATAACATATATTAAATAAATATTCTACAAAAGTGTCAAATTATCACAAATATTTTACAAAATAAAAATACACAAACTTCGTGTATTTAAACTGTTGCTAGTTTTACTTCTCTTACATTGATTGCTTGATTACCTTTTGCAGTTTCAATTAATGTAAATTCAACTAATTGACCTTCACTAAGTGTTTTATAACCTTCTTTTTCAATTGCTGAATAATGAACAAATATGTCTTCGTTTACAAGTCCTTCATATTCAATAAATCCATAACCTTTTTCATTATTGAACCATTTAACACGACCTCTGCTCATAACACACCACCTTTCTTATTATTAATTCAAGTGTTATCTTTGTTGCCTTACATTGAAAATCTTACTACAAAATAAAAATTATTTTTATTTAAATCATTAAAGTATATTTTTAATGCATAATCGCAAAAATATTCATATAAAATTACATAATTCGACAAAATATTACAACTTTAAAACATTTAAAAACATATTTAATAATAATACTTAAAAATATATTATGATGTAAGCGTAAGGAGGGATATGAAGGAAGTAATAATTAATAATGTTATGTTAAATATTAAGAACAATAAAGATTTTACAGAACAAAAACTTTGTGAAATAAAATATGGTCTTGAATCTTTATATTTAACCCTTACAAAAATAGTAGTTATTTATTTAATATCAATATTACTTAAAACTTCTAAAGAGTTGTCACTCGTATTTCTATTTTATGGAATATTAAGACTTACTGGATTTGGATTACACGCTAAAAACACTAAAGAGTGTTGGATTATTTCATTATTAATATTAGTACCATTTCCATATTTATTAAAAGTAGTATTGATTCCTAAATATATAAATATTATTCTTTCAGTAATAGGTACTATATTATTATTAATATATAGTCCAGCTGATACAAAAAAGAGACCATTAATTCACAAAAAGAAAAGAATACTGTATAAAATAATTACTGTTTTAATAGCTAGTATTTATACTATGATTAATGTATTTATTAAAGATAATATTTTATCAAATACATTAACTTTCGCAATATTATTAGAAATGGTTATGGTTTTACCAATTAGTTATAAACTATTTGGATTAACATATAATAATTATTTAAATTATCAAGAAAGGAGGAATAATTAATGAAATTATTTGCTACTATCGCTGCTTTTGTAGGAAGCTTTATTGCTGCTACTGCAACAACTGGATGTATATTTGGTGTTTGGGATGAACCAGAAATGCCTGAATCATTATTATAATTTTCAAATTAAAAGACTATTCAATTAAGAATAGTTTTTTATTGCCTTTTAAAATTTATTCCTTCTTATTATTTTATAGTGATTATAGTTGTAAATAATTCCTCTGCTTTTTGTTCCATTGTTATATGTTTACTTTTCTTAAGAAGTATATTTGCTATATATAAACCAAGTCCTCTATTTTTACCCTTTGTACTAAAATTCTTTTTCTTTAAATCGTTAATATTTACTTTAATAGAATATGTATTTTCAATACTAATTATTACATTACCAGCTTCTTCAAATACTTCTATCACTATTATTTTTTCTTCACTTTTTAGTGATGCTTCTAGTGCATTATCCATAACTATACCTAATATTTTTGACAATATTACATATTCATCCGCTGGTAATTTTTCAAGTGGTGAGGAAACTCTTTTAGATATATTGATATTAAGATTAATTCCTTTCTTTCTCATGTCATTTACTTTATAATATAGTATTCCTTTTAAACCTGTTGGAAGTTTAGATATGTTTTTAACACAAGCATCACTATTATTATCATAAGTAACAATTAAGTCATCTAATACTTTATTATATTCTTTTGAATTTTTATTCTTAAAACTTCTTAAAATGATTAAATTATTTAGCATTTCATGTTTATTAATTCTATTTTCATCAATAATTTTTTCGTATTTAGATATGAACTCTAATAAATTTTCTTTTTCATCACTTTCCTTATTTGCCTTATAATTTTTAAATAGTGCAAATAATAATATAGATGCAAATATTATAAGTACTATAACATCTAAAATATATTTTTGATAATTATAATCAATTGCAAGTTTTGTTGATAAAGTTATTACAAATGTTATAGTTAGAAAAATTAATAAAAGATAGACATAATTATTTTTAGATAATTCTATTAATTTATCATTTGCTCTTTTAATAAATTTAAATCTACATGTGAAGTAAGTAATTGCAGAAACAATAATTGTAAATAAGCCTTTTACGATTCCATTATTATTAAATTCTAAGTATGTAAATTTTGTAATCACTACTATAAATGCAGTAAGCATAAACTCACTAAATAACATTATTAAGAAGTATAGTAAACTTGAAGATATAGTTGTTCTCATATCATCATGAAATACTAACTTACTAAATATTACAAATATAAAGAAACTAATCAATGTTTTACTCACAATAATATTAAAGCATGTGTTTAGTACAAATAAGGCCGTTGATATTAAAACTAATATTATATTTTTTAATGTAAATTCAAATTTATTTCCACTTATAAAAGAATATCCCATGTACATTGGTAGCAATGAAATAATTCCAGATATGTATAATACTATATAATCAATATTTTCCATAATTATCTATTTCCTTTTTGTGACTTTTTGATACTACATATTCTTCTAATCCATCTTTAAAATACACTTTATTAATATTCCAATCTATCTTAACAATGTTATTCATATTAATTAAAGTTCCTTTTAATGATAAGAGAAAATATGATGGAAACTTATCTTTTATAGAATTTATTGTATCAATTGTATAATAGATATTATTTTTACAAACAATTTTAATTCTTCTATCATCTCTTTGTATATAATCTATATTATTTATAGGTATTGTATAGTCAGTATTTTTATATGTGAATCTATATATTCTATCCATATTCAGCATTCTTAAACATATTGCTATGTTCTCATCTAAATTTTTTTCTATATTGTCTGTTTTTCCAATAAAATCTAATATTTGTAATCTTTGTTTATAAACCTGATAATATAATGATGTATGGGCTGTTATAATTATTATAGGACTAGTCCAGTCATTATATTCATTCCTAATCTTTCTAGCAATATCTATGCCATCTCCACTAGGAAGTTCTAAATCTAAAATATAAATGGAATTGGGCTTTGGATTCTTAAAATATTCTAATAAGTTAGAGTCAAAATCAGAAAAGTCTTGGATATCAAAACTAATCTTGTTTTTCATCATGATTGATATAATAATACTACTTACTTTTTTACGATGCATATTATTATCATCTACAACTATAAAATTTATCATTTAAGAGACATCTCCCTACGTCTTTAATGATACCACAATAATTTGTATAATTCAAGGATAATTAAGAAAGCATTATCATTAGAAAATCAGCATATTTTTATTCAAAATCAACTTTTATATTTTTGATAAAGTCATAATAGTAATTTTCTCTTTTTTCTATCATTTTATATTTAAGTCTAGTAAGAAGATATGGTGTGTTATATATTTTAAATCTTTCTATATTTAGTTCTATACATACTTTTTCTATTATTTTGATAATAAAATCTTTATTTGATTTAGGTACAATATTGTTACTATATTTTTTTATTATTTTTTTATAGCTTATTTTATCAAATAGATTATCATAATATTTATCACTATAGTGTTTGAAATAGTATTTTTTACCATCTAAATTATTGAGATATTTTAATGTGTCAAAATAGCCTAGATTCATTCTATAAGTTGATACTTCTTTTGTGAATACTAAAACTGAACCTAAATTTTCTCTTGGCTTTATTTCGTGTATTTTAACTCCTGGTTTCTTTTTATATTTTAGTTTATTTTGCCATGCTTTTATTACATATATTTCATCATATCCTGAATCGATTAATTCATTAACTGGACATCTATCATATATTCCACCATCTATATAATATTTGTTATCTATTATTTTTTCAAATTTAAAACCAGGTAAGTATGCGCTTGCCATAATATATTCTTGTATTTTACCTTTTGGTATATCATTTTTATGTACTACCACTGGTTTTAAGTCATTAATATTAAATGTTACAAGTACGAAATCAACTTTAGATTTTCTAATTCTATCTTCTTTGATATATTTATTTAATAATATTCTTATATTTTTAGTATCTATTCCAAAGTTTTTTATTACTGATTTTATACTTTCTTTATTCTTTTTAATTTCTGATTTTTTAAACTTTAAATGAGAAATGTTATTTAGAAATTCTCCATCAATACCAAATAGTTCACTACTATAAGTGCTTTCCCATAATTTATATAATCCTGTTAAATTTCTTTCAGCATAGAACGCTGCGTTTATTGCACCTATTGATGTGCCACTTACTCCATCAAAATATATTTTCTTTTTTTGAAGAGCTTTTATGGCTCCTGCTTCATAAGCACCTTTTGCTCCTCCACCTTCTAAAACTAATCCTCTCATTTTAATTTATCCTCAAAATTTTTATTAATTATGTTTATGCACATTAATGTGCAAGGTATTGCTAATATAAGGCCTCCCATTACATCTGTAAAGAAATGTACTCCAAGATATATTCTTGAGAATCCTATTAATATAGCAAGTAAAATAAATGATATAAAGAATATTACTTTATTAAAAGTATTTGTGTTTTTTGTAAGTAAATGCCATAATACCATATAAAATACTATTGATGTTAATGTGTGTCCACTTGGAAAACTATAACTTTTTGGTATTTCAATTAGTGCTACTAAAGGTCTTGGTCTTCTTACAAGTAGTTTTGTTACTAATACTGCTAAACCTGATACTGCATAACTACCCGTAAGTAATGTAAAATACCATCTATTTTTTACAAACAATAAAATACACACGATTATTAAAGATGGTATGTACCAATCACCAAAATTAGTTAAAAAACTAAATACTGCTGTTAATCTTTTGTCAACATGATTTCCCATGAATTCTATAACACTGTAATCGATATCTACAGCTTTACTATATAAATTAGTATTTTTAACAATTAAAAAAGTTATAATAAGAAGTATTATAATTATTATATATATATAATTTTCTTTTAATATTTTCTTTATCATAACTTAATTATATCATTTTATTTATTTTTTTAAATATGTTTTTGTATTATTTACTTTGTTCCGTAAACTCTATCTCCAGCATCTCCAAGTCCTGGTAAAATGTAGCCTTTATCATTTAAACATCTATCTTTGCAAGCACAGTATATTTTTATATCTTTATGTGCTTTTTTAAGATTTTCTAATCCTTCAGGAGAAGCTATAATACATAGAAATTTTATTTTCTTAACTCCATCTTTCTTTAATTTGTTTATTGTTGCTATTGCACTTCCTCCTGTTGCTAGCATTGGATCTAGAACAAATACTTCTCTATTTTCAATTTTATCTGGCATTTTATAATAATATTCTACTGGTTCTAAAGTTTTTTCATTTCTATATAATCCAATATGTCCTATTTTAGCATTAGGTATTACTTTAATTATACCATCTACCATACTCATACCTGCTCTTAAAATAGGTACAAATGCATATTTATCTTCATTTAAACTTTCTGTTTCATATTTTTCAAGTGGTGTTTCAATTATTGTTTTATCTAAAACTGCATCTTTAGTTGCTTCATAGCATAATAATGTAGATATTTCACTTATTATTTCTCTAAATTCTTTTGTTCCTGTATTTTTATTTCTTAAAATTGATAATTTGTGTGTTACAAGTGGATGGTTTAATATAATTTCTTTCATTTATTTTCTCTCCTTTATAAATAGATTTAATAATATTCCAACAAGTGCTGCAAGACTCATTCCTGATATTGATACTGACATATTTTTAGTCATTATTGATATTGCTGCTCCTCCAAGTCCTAGAACTAACATTGATGATGCTACTATTACGTTTTTTGTATTCTCGAAATCTACTTTATTTTGAATTAATATTTTAAGTCCATTTACTGATATAAATCCATAAAGTAATATTGATACTCCACCTAAAACTGGACTAGGTATTGATGATATGATTGCTGTTAATTGTCCTAGAAATCCAAATATAATTGCTATTATTGCTGCAAGTCCTATTACCCATACAGATGCTACTTTAGTCATACCTACAACTGATGTATTTTCTCCATAAGTGGTGTTTGCTGGTCCACCAATTAAGCCTGCTGTAAATGTTGCTATTCCATCTCCAAGTAGTGTATTATCAAGACCCGGGTCAGTTATTAAATCTTTTCCTATTATTTCACTTAATACTTTATGGTCGCCTATATGTTCTGATATTGTAACTAATGCTATAGGTGCTATCGTAAGCAATGCTGAAAAATTTAATTTATAATGAACAAATGGTATGTAAAAATCAGGTACAGCTATAAAACTTGTTTCAAAAACTTCTTTTAGATTTACCATACCAAGTATTATAGATGAAATGTATCCTGCGACCATACCAAGTAAAAATGGTATTACTTTTAAAAATCCTTTTCCTCTTACTGCAAGTATTCCTGTTGTTAAAAATGATATGAGTGCAACAACTATATTTTTCCATGGAACTTTTTCTAGGTTAAGACCTATTTCTTCTATAGCAGTTGGTGCAAGTGAAAGTCCTATTATCATAATCATTGGTCCTACTACAATTGGTGGAAGTAATTTATTAATCCATTTTTTACCAACTGCTTTAATTATTAATGCAACTAAAACATATACGAGTCCTACTGCCATAATTCCTGTAAATACGCTTTCTTTTCCACTTTTAGCGAATGCTACAATCATCGGTGTAATAAATGCAAATGAACTTCCTAAATAAACTGGTGATTTTCCTTTAGTACATACTATATAAATTAATGTACCTATTCCAGAACTGATTAGTGCAACTGGTATAGATAATACTTCACTTCCTGCTGCTTTGTTTACGAGTATTGGAACTAATATTGTAGCTCCAAACATTGCAAACACATGTTGTAGTGATAATAATAACCATTTTAGTAATGGTGGTTTGTCATTAACATCGAGTAACATTTTACTGTTTTTCATTTTATTCCTCCTTCTAAAACAATAAATTAGGTCAAAAAAAATCTCATTGAATAAATCAATGAGAATTTAAAAAAGAATTAAAATCAATAGTATTAGTACATTTCTTTTTAAAAATAACTAATTTTCTTGACTTCAATTCTCTCATATTTTTAACCTCTAATAAATATTAACATATATATTTTTGAAATGCAATTACTTTTAGTACTTATCATTATATTTTGTATTTTATCTTTTAATATAAACTGGTGTACCTATTTCTATCATGCTATAAAGTTTTGCTGCCATATTTGTTGGAACATTAACACAGCCATGACTTCCATTTGTTTTATATATATTTCCACCAAATTTATTTCTCCATGATGCATCATGTATTCCATAACTATTTCCTGAATATGCCATCCAATATTTAACGAATGATTTATAATCTTTACCTGTTAAATATGTGTTTCTTACTTTATTTCTTATTTTGAAATTACCTGTTTTAGTAGCATTATTTTTACCTGTTGTAACATCTGTTTCTAATGCTACTTTATTTTTAACATAATACGTTAATTTTTGTTTTGATATTGAAACATTTACATATGTGTGTTCAAATTTATCCTTTATGTGTACTTTAATTGTTTCTTCTGCTTCATTACCACTACTATCTTTAACTTTATATTTTACTTCATATGTACCTTTTTTATCATTATTAATTCCATTTTCTATTGTTACATTGCTTGTAATATCACCATCATAATTATCAGTTGCTTGATATTTAGGAAGTTCACAATCATTTAATTTAACTGTACATACTATTTCTTTATCACCAATAATACTTATTTCTGGTTTAATGTTATCAACTACTTTTACTTTTCTAGTTAAACTCTTTTTAAGTCTTTTTACAGTTAGATAATAATTAACTTCATATTCACCAAGTTTAGTTTCATCAACATTATTTTCAACTATCACTTTGCTATGATAATCTACATCATTAACTATTGCTGCATAACCAAGTTCATCATATTTATTACCATATTCAACTGTTATTTCATTTTCACCAAGTAAATAAAAACCTTCATTTAATGATTTTTTATCTAGCTTGTATATAAATGCTGCAAATAATAATGATAATACTATTATCAATAGTATAAATATAATTGTTATTCCTACTTTATTCTTCATGATAAAATCATATCACATTTTATAAAAATATTAAACATATTTTAATGAATTTTATACTAAAGTAATTATTATTTAGTCAATATTTCTTTTACTATGAAATAAATATTGTATTGCTAGACCTGAATATTCTCTATAAGTGTTTTCTGCGAATTTCTCTATTGTTTTTTGATCATTTTTTATATTATATAAATCTGATATACTCTTTTTTACCCAGGTGTCTATTGGAAAAGTATCTAATCTTTTATAACCAAATAATAATATACATGATGATACTTTTAGACCTATTCCTTTTACTTTCATAAGTTCATTTAATGCTTCTTTTGTATTAAGTTTACTTATATCTTTTAATGTTTCATATTTATCTAAGAAATCTCTTATATATTCTGCTCTAAAACCTACTTTAAAACTTCTTAATTCTTCTATGCTTATATTTTTAATTGATTCATATGTTGGAAATAAATGATATTCTTTATTATTAAATATTACTTTTTCTCCATACTTTTCACTTATATCATTTATAGATTTACTTATTCTTTTAACATTATTATTTTGACTTATTATATAACTTATGCACATCTCAAATGAATCTTGATTTAGTATTTTATATCCTTTACATTTAGGAATTATATTTATCATTTCTTTATCATTGTTAATAAGTTGTTGATTAATTATATTGTAATCTCTGTTTAAATCAAAATAATTTTTTATAATGTTTTCTAGGTTATCTTCTTTTGATGATGTTACTATTAGTTCATCGTTATATTGTTTTATATTGATAACTCTATCTTTTAATATATTTGTAAAACTACCATCTATTTCCTCTATAAATCTAAAACAAGCACCACTTGTAATAGTGCTTTTTAAATCAAAATCTTTTACTTTTATTTTCATTATTCTATACCTATTTTCTTATAATAATCGTTGTCTATTATTAATGAAGACATGCTGAATCTTTGATTTACTATCATATTTATTCTATCAATATAGTCTTCTTCTATTTCTTCATTAGTTGTATTTGTGAATTCTTTTGTTACACTGTTATATTTTCCTTTATCTGTTATCCAACTTCTATCTGATAAAATTACTATGTGTTCATTGTTACTAAATATATCACGGCCCATGAGTAATCTTGAATCAAATGATAGACCATATAAATTATATATTGTTGGTAATATATCTAAACTGCTTATAACTTTATCAACAACTGTTTTTTCTATATTTGGATTATACATAATAAGTGTTGTATGAAATTTCTCAAATTTATCGCCTCTATTTATTGTACTTATTTCATTCATTTGTTTAGTTGTAAGTCCATATGGATAGTGATCTGGTGCGATAACAATTAGTGTATCGTTTAATTTACCTTTTTCTTCTAGTACTTGTAATAACTTTTCTATACTTTTATCTAATTCTATTTGCGTTGCTAAATATGCTTTTATTGCTGTACTATATTTTAAATCTTTAACTTTATTTTTATTTCTATAAGCCATATTATTACCACTAAAATTATAATTTAAGTGACCGCTTACTGTCATATAATATGTCATGAATTTATCATTATCAATATAGTAACTTGTAGTTGCATCTATCATTTCTTTATCACTGTTTGGCCAATGTTTACAATTCATTTTCTTTTCAAGACCATTACCACATCCATAATATTTAAGTCCTATATTCTTATGTGACTTTTGTCTATCATAGTAATTATAATTATGATTATGAAATCCGTATGACACATATCCTTCTTTATTAAATATGTTACCTATACCATAAGGCATACTTATCTTACTTGTTTGTTTAAAACTCCATACCCCTTCTTTAGGTATCAAACTATTTAAGTTCATGTATTCACCATCAGAAGTAGATACTGGATATAATGGTTGATAATAATTTGTGAATATAAAGCTATTATTAGCTATCTTATATAATGTTGGTGTTAACTTTTCATCTATAGCTATTGTATCGAATGCTTCTGCTGTTATAAATATAAGATTTTTATTTTTAAACATTCCTGTGTATTCATTTTTATTAGATGCATCAGCATTTTTGAAATAGACGTGCATGTTCTTTATTTTATCATTTGTTTCTTCGCTTATAAGTTTATCAAAATCAATATCAGTTGTATTGTATTCTATTTTTACTTCAGGTACTTTTTCTTCTTCACTACTTATATTTGTTTGTTCATTATATATTTCTTCATTAAATCCAAAAATATATCTTTCAATATCTATCATTTCCATTGTGATTAAACCTGTCTTATCTATTGTAAGCATAGGAGCATGTGTTTTGAATATTAATCTTTTTAGTGAATAGAATCCTTCATTATTCTTATTTACAACTAATACTATTCCTAAAAATGATAAAACAAATATTAATAAATAACTTATTAAAAATTTAAGATTGTTCTTTTTGAAATCAAATAATTTGCTTTTAAATATTAAAAATAAGATAAATGGTATTAATATTATAACAAATATATACCATATTCTTGCGATAACACTCGCTATCATCTCATAAAATTGCATTACTTGACCTGTTCCTGTTGTTAATGATAAAAATGAAAACATAGAATTATAAAAGTTATAATAAACTATTTGTGCTAAAGTGATAAGTGTAATAAAAGATGATAAAACAACTGTTAATATCTTGTTAAATCTTTCATTGAATATCGTTGTTATTATTGTTAATAATATTATCCATGGAATACTAAATAGTATTACTGAAAAAGTATTTGTTGTTAATAAATCTTTCATTATAAAATATTTGTATATTACTTCTAAATATATAATCCAAAATGACCACCATAATATTATTTTAAATTTATTTTTCATAAACCCTCTATTTTTTTGATTTTTTAATTATTGTTAAACATATTATTGCTAATACTAAAAGTATCATAACTATAAATAGTATTGCTAATTCTGCTTGAAAATTTGTTTCTAACAATAATGCATTTTTAATTAGTTCTCTCATAATTTCACCACTTTAATTATACTACAAGTATTTATCTTTATTCAATATTCATTTGTTATTGAAAAATATATTTGATATGTTATCTTTATCTGGATAGTCTATGCTGTATAATATTTCATTAAATAAGTCTCTATCAAATTCTATTTCTTTTTTAGTTATATTTCCATTATCAATTATATAGTAGAATGTTTTATTGTCTTTTACACAGCCACTACTACCTATCCCATAGAAATACTTATTGTTATATTTATCTATTCTACCTTTATGAAAATGTCCATAAAAGCAGTAGTCATAATCTATACTATCAAATATCTTTTTATATTCATCAGTTTTAAAGATACTTATATGTTCAAATGGATAAACAGAATCATTCATAAAGAAGTGAATAAATAAATATTTTTTATTGTTAATAACTAGTGAATAACTTAATGGTTGATTTTCTATATATTCTAGTTGTTCATCATCTAATTTTGTTAGGACCCAAAGATTATGTTCTATTTCTATTTCACTCATACCTTCATCATAGTATTTTCTATTTAATAAATATAATTCATGATTGCCATTTATAAATATGACATTTTCTTTTATTAATCTTTCTATACATTCATTTGGACAAGGTCCAAGAGAAACTGAATCTCCTAAAAATATAATCTTATCTACATTTTGATTATTTATATCATTTAATATAGCATCTAATGCTTGATAATTTCCATGTATATCTGAAAAAACTGCTACTTTCATAGTTACCTCCTGACTTATTATATCATTTATACTTTTATTTTTTAATGACTTTGAATACAAAAAAACACTAACTTGCGTTAGTATTATTTTTTTATTTGGAGGAGCCAGTCGGATTTGAACCGACGATGGAGGTGTTGCAGACCTGTGCCTTACCACTTGGCTATGGCTCCATGTGCATATAATTATAACAAATTATATGCGCTATTTCAAGTCAATTGTGTATTTTATTCCACGAATTGTTATGATTAAGTCTAGTTTTTCAGCATTTTCTACTTCTTTTGGAACTTCAATATAAGTATATGTATCTCTTTGATATTTAGTATCAATAATTGTAGGAGTAAAAGTTTTTGTTACTCCATCTAATGTGTATCTTATCTTTCCAAAATATTTTATTATATTACCTGGGTAATTTAGATATTTACTCATTCCTATACTACTATCAATATTAGCAGTTATTTTTATTTTTAATACACCCACACTACCTTTACTTGTACTTTCTGGTCTTACTATATAAGTTCCATAATAACAAGTGTTTTCATTATTATTTTTACAATATTTATAGTTTTCTTTAAATACTGAAGAATAAGTACTTTCACCAATAATAGCACTACTTTTACCTAAAATAGTATTATTGAAATTCAATTCAGCAGGTAGCTTATATGTTCCTGTATCGTTTTTACTATTTAAATCATATGGTCTAACTATAATTTCTTTATAAGGTGATGCTATATTACCAATAACAAGATTATCATAGTTTTTTATTCTAAACACATATTCCTTTTTAACATCTTCTTTATTAATTTCATATACAACTATAACTTCTTTTGTTTCTCCTGGGAATACTTCCATTGGAGCAAATACTTCTCCAACATCAAGAAATTCATTTTTATAACTAAATTTTGGTATTAACATTTCATCATTAACAACTAGTCTAAATGTTTCTCTAGTAAGTTTATAACTTGTTGACGATTTATTATCTATTTTAGTTCTTATAAGTACATAGTATTTATCTTTTTGTATTTTATTTCCACTTAAATCAACATCTGTAATATATGCATCTTGAGCAGTGTACCAAAGAGTACTTGCTAGTATCTCTTGGTTTTGTCTATATCTTTCTTGATAAACTCTCATATTTATAAAAACAATTAGTGTTACTATAAGTACTACTATTGATGTGCATACTGTTACTACAAATTTATGTTCAAGTATATAGTATTTAGTAAGTCTTAAAAATTTTCTAAAGAATCTAGCTATTTTATAATTATTTTTTCCAAGAGATAATTCTACTTCTTCATAGTCACTAGTATCAATTTGCAATTCTTCTAAATCTTTTTTAAAGTCAAATTGTTTTAGATTAAATCCACATGCTCTACCAAGATGTATAAACACCATTATTATTTGTGGTATTAATATAATAAGTGATATATCTCTTATAGTTCTAACTTGCTCAATGCTAAGTGTATTTATTTGTATATTAGCAAGTGTATTATAAATAAATATAAAATATACAAATAAGAATATATAATAAAGACATGTAAATATATATAATTTTCTTTCTTTATTTTTAAGTGACATTATATAATATATTAATAAAGAAACGAGTATTGCTAAAACATCTATTATAAACATGTAATAATTAACATATTTAACTGCTAAGTCCGTTGCATAAGTATAAGCAAATTTAGTTGCATACATATTAAAAAATGTATAAATATCAAGTGATTTTATTCCTAAATAAAGAAGCATAACAAAAAGTAAGGCGTGTATTATCCTAAAATTTTTAATCAAAAAAGCATATGGCTTCTTTACTATCAACTTTACCAACTCCTATTATATTTAAATTATATCACGAGTTATTTGAAATGTGAATTCTATAAGATATAAAAATGTGTAAAAAGAAAAGAAATATTTTCATATTCCTCTTATTACTTTTTATAATATATCATTTGCCCTGCTAAAAGATATATTGTTCTATTTTGATCTACTATATCCTTTTCAGTAGTTCCAAATATATTACTTACTGTGTATAATGTATCTCCATCTTTTGTTATATAATAACTTACATCTTTTTTAGGAATTAATAATGTTTGACTTGGATAAATATAATCATCTATATTTAATCCATTTAATTCTGCTAATAACTTTGTATTCACATTAAATTCTTTTGATATTTTATATAATGTATCGCCTTTTTTTATTTCATATATTGTATAGAATGGGCTTTCTAAATCTTTTTTATTTGAATTTTCATACATATAAATCACCTAGTGTATTATATGTAACTTTTTATTTTTCGTTATTTGATAAATATAAAAATTGAATTATCATTGTTGTATGCTAGTTCATAATTATAAAATATTTTTTCGCTACCATATGATGGAGTATATTTATAAAATTCATCATTTAGTGTGTAATATATTTCATTTTTATTTTCACCTATTATTTTTACTTCATTATTAAGTATTTTTTGTTTAAGTTTATTTTCTTTTATTGTCTTATATAAACCATTTTCTATAGTATAATTATATATTGATTCATTTTTATTATATTTAATTTTATTTATTTTATATTCTGTTTTACTACAATTAACAAATTCACCATTTTCATACTTTTTAAATCCCATAGAATTGTTTCCAACTACTTTTACTTTATCATTTTTAAGATTTATTTCATATAAAATACTATGTTTATTATCAAATATATATAATTTGTTTTTTATATGACCTACAATGTATGAATCATAATCTATTGAGTTCTTTAAATCTATTATCTCTTGTTTATAAGTTTCAACATTGAATTTGATTAGTTTTGTATATTCGTGTTCTTCTTCATAATTAGCCATATATATTGTATTATCTATCATATAAGATAGTGTATTATCATATTTATCTTTTTTAAATAGTTCTACATATTTATATGTGTTATTATGCATTACTATGTAGCCTTTATAATTCCATAACGCTACATATTCATTATTATTTAAATTATCATAATAGATAAAATCACTCTTAGGCTTTTCAACATTTATTTTGTTTGTTTTATATTCATCTAACTCTTCTATATTTATTAAGTTGTAATCAGTGTATTCTTCATCCACATAGCATAATGGATATGTTTTCATATCATCACTTGTAGGTACTATACAAAATACATTATCTTTTTCTATTGTTTTTATATTATTTATTTTATGTTTTTTTAATGTTCTTTTTTTATATATATCAAAGTTATATGTTTTATCATTAGATATTTCAAAATAATATCTTGAGTCTTTATATATTTCTTTTATTTTATAGTTATTTATATTGTATTCTATCTTATAGTTTGAAAAATAAAATTTAGATAATATTAAAATTATACTTATGAATATTATATACATTAACATTTTCTTCATTAAATCACCTATATAAATTATACTATAAGATAAAGAAAAAAACTAGTTTCCTAGTTTTCTAATACACCGCTATTTATTAAATAATTTCTTGTTGTTTCTTCATCTTTGAATCCTACTGTATCGCTTACAAACTCTTTATCATGTACTATAAATGTATATGGTACAGATCCCTTGTAATTAGTAAGTTCAAATGATGAAGTTAATATTTTATAATCACTATCGCTCAATTGGTCTCCTTCAAAGAAATACATTTTGAACTTTTCTTTTTCTGCTACTTCAGTAATTACTGGTTTATATGCTTTACAATGAGGACAAGATGAACTTGCAAGTATTGTTACTACATAATCTCCGCTTGATACATCATTATACCAGTTTTGAATTTCTTCACTAGCATTTTTTACATCTTGTAATTGTAATGCATTTGGCCCTTTTGTAACATTTTTACCATCAATTAAGAATGATACTCCTACGAACGCCCAAATAATTGCTGCTACTAAAGCACCTACTCCAGCACTTTTTGCTGATTGTTTTTTATCTTTTCTCCATATTAGATATAATATTAATCCTACTGGTGGAAGAATTAATCCTAATAACCACCAAGGATATTTAGCTAGTGTATCTTTTCCATTTCTTTTTGCTCTACAATTGTCACATAGTGTTTGTGAATTTTCTATCTTTTTTCCACATTCACGACAACGTTTTTCCATATCCTTCACCTCTATTAATAGTTTAATATAACAGCCATAAAATTACAAGAAAAAAGAGATATTTTCTCTAATTATTCACATATCTCTTTTCCATCTACTGTTCTAGTTTTTCCTGTTTTAGTCCATCCATCAACATTTTCACTCTTACTCCACATATATTTATATGAAGTTGATGTTACTTTTCTTGAGTTGGCTTTTTCTTTAGTTGTAGTGTATTTATTACATTTACTTCCTTCGTGTTTATATCCATCTGGACATCCTTCAGCAGTTACAGTTGTTGTCACTTTCTTAGAACATGTTTTATTTGAATCATTGTATGTATAAGATTTATCTCTACATTCATATTTATATGTTGGATCAGTTACATGGTAGCATTTTAAGTTTTCTCCTGAACCTTCACTATAATTTGCCTTGCTTGGACAACTATATGTATAACCACCAGGTACTGTTTCGGTATGCCAACATTTTAAGTTTT
Organism: uncultured Bacilli bacterium; assembly: GCA_934102215.1. Classification (GTDB taxonomy): domain Bacteria; phylum Bacillota_I; class Bacilli_A; order RF39; family UBA660; genus CAG-1000. The sequence continues at coordinate 186,057 of CAKOSH010000001.1, read as the reverse complement.
CTCCTGAACCACTTCTATTAGTTGAGATTGATGGACAAGTCCAATATCCTGAAGATGGATTTTCAACTACTACATCTTTACATTCTTCTTCTTGAACTGTTTTATAACAAGTACCAGTATAACTAATAGTTTCATTTCTATAACATGTATCTTGATATGTTACTGTTTCATTTTTGTAACATGTATCTTGATATGGAACTTGTACATTATTACATGTTTCAGTTTTTACATTTTTATAACATGTTGCACATGTTGTATGAGATATACCATTTGAATCTCTATATGTTGTACATGGAGCACAGCTATATGGTTGTTTTGTTGTAGTTGTTGTACATTTCTTTTCAGTTTTATATTTTGTACATGAGTAAGAAACTTTTTCTGTTTTTGTTTTTGTACAAGTATATGGAACTCTTTCTGTTTTTGTTTTTGTACATTCGTATGAGACTGTTTTATCTACCATTTTACATTCTTTCTTAGTTGTAGTTCCACCACCAGTTGTTACATAAATTTTGTCATCATATACTATTTTAGTAGTATCATTATTTTTTGTTTTAATAGTTTCTAATTGTTCTTTTTTACCATCTACTAACACTTTAACAGCAGGTTCTGTTACTACTTTTGTATCAGTAGTTGTTGTTTTAGCAGGCTTACTATCAACTAATTTAGATATATAACAATAAGCACCATTTCTCTTAGAACCAGGTAAATTATCACAATTATAAACTGTCTTAGTTGATTTTACTGTTTTCTTGAATTGATATTCAGTTATCTTTTCTATTCTACATGTTTTATTACATGAGTTATCTTTACAATATGTATGACATCCTAAGATTTTAATAGTAAAGTTACTTTCGTTATTACATACTAGATTAGTTTTAAGTTCATAACCAATGTCTGTTTTAGTAACACTTACATATGAATCGTATTGATTACATGAATGTCCGTTTTCATCTACAAATGGTAATAATAACTTTTTATCATACATTTCACCTAAACTAATTTTAGTTGATTCTCCTATATTTTTAGGCATCTTATCATCTGTAAAATAGCTTTCTCCAGCTTCTTGCATATATTTAATATTTTCTCTAAATACATTACTATAGAATGGAGTCATATTTGGAACCTTCTTCTCAAATAACCATATTAAGATAAATATAAATAATGCAGCAAATATAATTTTTACTAATAAGTCAGCGATACTAAATCCGCTTCTTCTTTCATTACTATACATATTTTTTCCTCCCCTGATTTAATCTTATTTATATTGTTGTGGTGTTAATGTCATTTGTTGATTTAATTTTTCACTATAATGATTTTTAGCATCTTTTAAGAATCTTTGGAACATTGTATCTTCAACAGCATTGTTTCCATAACTTGCTATTTCTTGTGAAGTCATTCCTGCTCTCTTAAGAACATATTCCCATTCTCCCATCGGTACAAAGTCTAGTGTTGCCATTAATTTTGATAATGGAATTTCTTCTACGTATCCATCGTTATCAAAGCAGAATGGAATACATATATCTATATTATTAACAATTCCATATTCAAGAATGTTTGCTACATATTGTGAATAAGATAATCCATATAGGTGCATTCTACTTGGATATGATGCTATACTTCTTACATTATAATGAGTTGCTTGTGCATCTGGATAATAATATTGATCTCTCATTAATTCTCCAAATTCAGTTGCATATTTTTTAAATGCTTCATCATCATGTTTATTTATTGCTTCAATTAATGGTTCCATAACTGCATCTACTTCAGCAGCACATTTTTGTTCATGTGAACCATCTTCATATAAATATTGTGATGGAATAAATCCAACATTGTTTGCTTCTGCTCTTTCTAATGTTGATAAATATGTTGAGAACATTTGAGTTAATTTATTATCATAGTTAACTAGTTCATTCATTTCAAATCCATCAATTAATTCACCATTAACTAGTTTTACCATATCAGCTAAATTTTCTTTATTGATTGAATCTTTTTCTACATCAGTTAAATTTGGATATTCTTTATTGAAATAATTTTCAAAGTACCAGTCTACTCTTGCATTTACTTCATCATCGTTACTTGCATCTTTGAATGTTCCTGGTTCACCTGGCTTTAATTCAGGCTCTTCTTCTTTTACTTCTTCTACTACTTCAGGTTCTGCATCAACATCTAAATCTTCAACTTCTGTTTCAGCATTTAATACTTCAGTAGCATTATTACTTACACAACTTGCAAGTCCATAACCAGTTCCAACAGCTAATCCAGCAACACCTATATAAGATAATGCTCTTAATACTTTACTTGGCTTGTTAACTGCTACAACTTCTTCTTCATCTTCATTATTTTCTGTATTTGATGTTGATAACTCTTCTGGTAGTTCTTCTTCATTATCTTTTCTTAAGTTATATCTCTTATTGTATTTTTCTTCAATTTCACTTTGAGTTTTACTATCAGCAACTTTATATTTTTTTAAATCTTCTATTGCTTCTTTATATTCAGCAGCATTTTGTTTAACAAGCATTACTATATTATTTTTTTCTTCTATTGTTTTATCTGCTTTATAGTATTCCTCTCTTAATTCTCCATCATATTTTTTTAATAATTGTATTATATTCCCAAGTCTTTTAACAAATTCCATATTCATAAAATTTACCCCCTTCGTAAATATGCATGTATTATATCATATTTGTTACAAAAAGTCAAACATTATTAACTTCTTCTATATGAAATGTCTTTATAATAACATATTAGTACATGTTTATCAATCATTTTTGCTAATCTTTTTTAATTTATATTGTGATTTTGTTTCTAAAATTAAGAATCCTAATAACATTAGATATAGTATAGGTTTTAATATATTTTTTATTATAAATATTGATTTAATATATTCTCTTGAACCATCTATATAACTCATATTCTTAAGAATTATAAAGTTAAGTATAAAAGAGTTAAAAATTCCTATAATAATAATTAATATTATTTTACTATTTCTTGCATTTGAGTAATGTCTTTTATAATTAAAGGTAACTGGCAATAATAAAAATATAATTAAAAGATTTATTAGTAAATATATTACTCCATAAAGTGTATTATCTATCTTAAAATATTTTATTAATTCTATAAGTGAAAAGATTAAAAATAAAATATTGATAATATTTAATAATAATTTCTTCTTTTTATACATTTAATCACTTCCTTTATTAAATTATAGCATATTTTTTCTTGTAATATAAACTTTTGAGTGATATTATAATTCACATGACAGAAAAAGAAAAAATTAAAAAATTTGTTGATAAATATGACTTTACTGAACAAGGTATTGATGAATTTGTAAAGTCTTTAAATATTACAAGAAATAAACTTGCTGAATTATTATTAAATGAACTTAATGATATATCTAATAAACTATCCGATGATAATTTTAAAGTAAATATATATTTTTATAAATTAATAAAACTAATTACTATTATTGTTAATAGTTGTAATTTTAATCAAACAGAATCTAAAAGGATAAAACTTAAAATCAAAAATATTAGAGAAAAACTTTTAGCTTTATATAATAATTCATATGTTAATTCTGCTAATGCTTTAGATGAACTTATAGTTGATAAAAATAATGATGTTAGCTCTTTACTAATAATCATTAAAGAATTAATTAATAGACATGAAGATACTAATATTATTAAAAAGTTTGTCGCTAGTAATAAAGAAACATTAATTAGAAATAATTGTGAATTATTTGATATTGCATTTAATAAGGCTTTAGCTTCTCTTAAAAAAAGAACTGATGATATATATTATTATATTACTTTATTAAAAATATTTTATAGTTCAAGTATTGAAAAGCAAAAATATTATAAATTACTAGATTCTTACAGAGGAAAAAACAATATATTTTTAAGAGAAATGTATATGATAATTCAAGGCATTAAAAGAGGACTAACTCTTGATGAAATAAATGATAAATTTGGATTTGTTAATCCAACTCCTAAATATGAAAAAATATATATTCCTAAAAGAGATACTGAATGTGGTTCGATTATTACTATAGATGGTGATACTACTTCTATTCATGATGATGCTTTATCAGTTCGTAAAGATGGAAATAAATATATTGTGGATTTATTTATCGCTGATGCAGGTGGCACTATTGTTCCACGTAGTGATGTTGATTTCGATGCTCTTAACAATTTTAAAGTTTCATATGGTAGTACTGAAGTTAGATTACTACATCCTAAAATTGAAAAACAATTATCTTTAGAAAGTAATCAATGTAAAAATGCTATTAAACTTACTGTTGTATTAAATGATTCTGGTGAAATACTAGATTATTATTTAAAAGAGAATGAAATAATTGTTAATAAGAATTTTACTTTTGAAGAAATAGATAATATTTTAAACGGAGTCGCTACCCATGAATTTAGTAATCAAATCTTCGAATTATTTATGTTATCTAAAGCATTACAAACTAGGGATAAAGATAGAAGTAGTAATTTGAATAACCGTTCATGTAATATTAGAAAATATAAAAGCGAAGTTATCGTTAATGAATTTGCTTTTTTATATAATTGTTTGGTAGCTCTTATCGCAAAAGAACTTAAAATTCCTTTTGTATATAAAGTTCAAGAAGGAGAATATATAAGTGATTTTGTTAATAAAAGAGGTCTTAAAATAAATGACATAACGCGTAAGCTTATTGATGAGACTTATCTTGTGAGTAAATATTCTAATATTCCATCAAGACATTTAGGACTACGTAAAGAAGTTTATACTGGAGTATGTAACCCTCTTCGTGATTACCCTTCTCTTTATAATCAATATTTACTTCACCAATTCTTTTTTAAAGATATTTATATGAATTTTGATTATAGAACTTTTTTAGAACTAATTGAGTATTTTAATAAAAGAAAAGCTGAAGTTAAACTATATAAAGCAGAACATGATAGAGAGGCAAGACTTGCTTTAAAGAGAAAGAAATAATTAGATTTTTCTTGGCATGCCTCTCTTTTTTAATATAATTTTTCTTATAAAGTCAAATGGTATTATTGAGAATGATAAAATGAGCATAATTTCAAATTCGTAGATTGAAAGACCTGTTGTTCTAAAAAGAGAACCTCCAAAATATATAAGAATGACTTGTACTATTGCTATAAAGAGTACTATTCCTATAAATACTTTATTTTTAAGAAGATTGGAAAACGTATTTATTCTATATGTTCTTGCATTAAAAGCATTAAATATCGTTATAAAAATAAATAGACCAAAGAAGGCTGTCATTATATATTTATTAGATATGTCTGTATGATATATTTTACCTATTAATTTTGATTTTAAGAACCATGTACATAACAAAGATGTATAAATTCCATTACATAATATTTGATTTATCATGTATTTATTTATTATTTTTTCATCACGTTTTTTAGGACTTTCCATCATATACTCAAGTAATGCTGGTTCGTATGAGAATGCTAGTCCTGCGAGTGTATCCATTACCATATTTATCCACAAGATTTGAATTATTGTTATTGGATTTAGTATACCTATAAAGGGACCAATTATATTTAAAAATACTGCTGAAAAATTAACTGTCAGTTGAAATATTATGAATTTTCGTATACTTTTGAATATTGTTCTTCCATAAAGTATTGCTTTTGATATTGATAAAATATTGTTATCAAGTATTACTATATCACTTGTTTCTTTTGCTACTTCTGTTGCACTTCCAAGAGAGAATCCTACATCTGCTTTTTTAAGAGCAGGTGCATCATTAACGCCGTCTCCTGTCATACCACATATTAAATTCATTTCTTGGCTTAATCTTACAAGTTTATTTTTATCTTGAGGTAGACTTCTACTTAATACTTTTAATCTTGGAATTATTTTTTTAATTTCTTCATCATTCATCATATTTAATTCATCACTTGTAAGTGTTATATCGTTTTCACTTTCTATTATTTTTAAATCTTTCGCTATAGCATAAGCGGTCTCTTTTGAATCACCTGTTACCATACATACTTGTATTCCTGCATTTTTAATTAGTTCTATTCCTTTAAATGCTTCTTTTCTAATGTTATCTTTCAAAAATATAAATCCTAATAGTGTTAAATTTTTAAATTCATTATCATTATTTATCGCAAGAGCGAGTACTCTTTCTCCTTGTAATGTTTTTTCTTTAATATATTTATTTATCTTAGTTTTATCAATTAGTACTCTTTTAGTACCATCGCTTTTTAAGTACATGGAGCATTTATTTAATATGATTTCATATGCTCCTTTTATGAATGTAGTTTTATTATTATAGTTAGTTGTTATACTTGAATATTTCTTTTTACTGTCAAATTCTTCTCTATTTATTATTTTATATTTAGATTTGTCTTCTGTTTTACAAAAATTAAGTATAGCTCTATCTGTAGTATTACCTCCTTCTGGGATATTGTTGTTAAAAAAAGACTCGTTATTATAAATTAGTGATTGATAAAATAATTCATTTAGATTTTTATTTTTATTTATTTGATCTAATGTTTCATATTCATTTAGTTCTGTATCTATGACCCTTTGTACTTTTAATTTTCCTTCTGTTAATGTTCCTGTTTTATCTGTGAATAAAATGTTTAGGGAACCTGCTGTTTCTATACCTACTAGTTTTCTTACAAGCACATTATTTTTGAGTAGCCTTTTCATGTTAGATGATAAGACGAGCGTAATCATCATTGGAAGACCTTCTGGTACTGCCATGACTATTACTGCTACACTTAATGTAAGTCCATATAAGAGATGTGGAAATATATTTTTAAATGTTAATATCTTGTTAATATCAAAATTGTTTACTACTACTACTGAATTAAATAAATATGAAATTAATATTAAAAATGCACATATGTATCCAAGTCTACTTATTTGTTTAGCAAGTATTCTAAGCCTATATTTTAGTGGACTTTCTATTGTACTTTCTTGTATATCTTGTGCAATTCTTCCATAAAATGTTTTATCGCCTACTAGTGTTGCTTGTATTGTTCCTTTCTTACCGCATACTACGCTTCCCATATATACTTCATTATTATTTGTATTTTTATGTTTTTCTTTTGTTTCACCTGTAAGAGAACTTTCATCTATATAAAGTTCTCCATCTATAACTATTCCATCTGCTGGTACTTTATCTCCACTTTCAAGATAAACTATATCACCTACTACTACTTCGTCCATGTTTATTAATTCTTTTTTAGAATTTCTTAATACTTTTACTTTGATTATTGAGTTTTCCTCACTTAACTTTTCAAATGCTTTTTCACTACCATACTCGCTTAATGCTGAAATAAATGTAGCTAAAAACACTGAAACTGCTATTCCTAAAGTTTCAAATATATTAGAGTCTTGAAATAAAAAAAGTATTTTTATTGCAAGAGCAATCAATAAAATTTTAATTATTGGATCACTTAATGATTCAATTACTAATTTTAAGAAAGTATTTTTCTTTTTAGATGTTAATTTATTACTACCATATTTGTTTCTATTGTTTGTTACTTCTTTATCTGTAAGACCTGTTTTAATATTTGTTTTCATATGTTCCTCAGTTAAGTTTATTATCTTTTTAAGAAATAATTCCTTTTATAATAGTCATATATTTAAAATTAGTATAATATTTGTGTTAAATATATTATTTATATACTATTTTTATATAGTTTTATGCTAAAATAGAGTTAAGAGGTTTTAGTATGAAAAGAATTGATAAAAATAATTATTATTTAGATATAGCAGAGGCTACTTTAGAAAGGGCTACATGTTTAAGAAAAAAGTGGGGAGCAGTTATTGTTAAGAACGATGAGATTATATCAACTGGATACAATGGTGCACCTAGAGGTAGAAAGAATTGTAATGATCTTGGGTACTGCATTCGTGAACAACTAAACATTCCAAGAGGTGAAAGATATGAGTTATGTAGAAGTGTTCATGCAGAACAAAATGCTATTATTTCAGCAAGTAGAAGTGAAATGATTGGTGCTACTCTTTATATGGTGGGTAAAGATGCAAAAACTGGTGAATATGTAGAAAATTCTATGAGTTGCTCTATGTGTAAACGTGTTGTTATAAACAGTGGAATTGAAAAATTAGTTATTAGAGATAGTAAAGATAAATATAGAGAAATTCTTGTAAGTGAACTTATCAAGAATGATGAAAGTTTAGAAGGAAAGTTAGGTTATTAAGAGAGGTTAAAAAATGAAATTAGATTTGATTGTACCTTCATTTAATGAAGAAGAAAATGTTGTTAACTTTTATAATAAAGTTAACGAAGCTTTAGGAGATATAAAACATAATTTTATATTTGTAGATGATGGAAGTAAAGATAAAACATTAAAGAAATTAAAAGAACTACATAAAAAAGATGATGAGTGTGTAAAAATTGTTAGTTTTTCTAAAAATTTTGGAAAAGAAGCTGCTATATATGCAGGACTTTTACATTCTAAAAGTGACTATGCATGTATAATTGACTGTGATTTACAACAAAATCCAAGTTATGTTGTTAAGATGTATAATTTTTTGAATGAAAATCCTGATTATGATTCAGTGTGTATGTGTCAAAAACAACATAAGAAGAGATTTTTACAAAGATGTTTTTATAATATCATGGGAAAACTATCTAATATGGATATTGTTGATGGTGCGAGTGACTTTAGAATGTTTAGAAAAAGTATGGTACGTTCTATAATTTTACTTACTGAAAGAAATAGATTTTCTAAAGGAATATTTAGTTATGTAGGATTTAAAACTTATTATGATGAATATAAGGTTGAAGAAAGAAAAGGTGGCACTACTAAATGGAATAAAATTAAATTATTCAATTATGCTTTTGATGGCATAGTTGCTTTTAGTACAAAGCCACTTAGATTCGCTACTTATACAGGTATATTTACTAGTTTTGTTGCATTCATATATTTAATATTTATTATAGTAAAGGCTATTGTTAAAGGTATAGATACTCCTGGATATTCTTCTCTTATGTGTGTTATGCTTTTCTTAGGTGGAATTCAACTTATATTTTTAGGTATTATTGGTGAATATCTTGGAAAGACTTATAATGAAACAAAGAGAAGACCTATATATATTGCTAAAGAAGAGATTGGATTTGATGAAGATTATTTATGAAAAAATTATGGAATAAATGTTTAGAACTTTATAAAAAGTATGAAGAAATAATTAACTACTTAATAGTTGGTGGTCTTACTACCGTTGTTAGTCTTGGAAGTTATTATTTATGTATTTATACATTCTTAAATCCTGATGTTTGGTATCAACTTCAAGCTGCTAATATTATATCTTGGATATGTGCTGTTACTTTTGCTTACTTTGCTAATAGAATATTCGTTTTTAAAAGTAAGAATCAAAAGAAACTTAAAGAAGCTGTTAGTTTTTATGGTTCAAGGATTGCAACATTACTTATGGATATGGGAATAATGTTTGTATTTGTAACGCTATTACATCTTAACGATAAGATTATGAAACTAGTTGTTCAAGTAGTTGTTACTGTTGCTAATTATATATTAAGTAAAATATTTGTATTTAAGAAGAAATAAATATTGATGAAGAAATCCTATTTATTTCTTTTTTTTAATGTGATAAAATATATTTAATTAAGGAGGTGCAATATGTACGGTAGTTCATTTGGATATGATTCTTCATTTGGTAATAATTCTAGTCTATTTAATTTTGAATCAGCTGGAATCTGGGTAATAATTTCTTTTGTTATTGCTTTAGTTGGTGGTATTTGTTTATACTTTACAGTTTTTTCTGATAAGAATGAAAAATCTTATACTGGTTTCATGGCTAAACTTTATGAATTTGTTAAGTTTAAAAAAATGTATATTACTACTATATTAAAGGTATCATATTTAATTTTAGCAATATTCATTACTTTATCTTCATTTAGTTTAATATCAACTAGTTTTGTTGGATTCTTATTAACATTACTATTTGGTAACTTAGTACTTAGAATAGCTTATGAATTCTCACTTGTATTACTTTCTATTCATGAAAATGTAAGTGAAATTAATAAAAAAATGAAAAAATAATCAATTAATGATTATTTTTTATTGTAAGTTTATATGACTTTGTGCGTTCGTACTTAATGGTGCGAACTTTTTATTTTTGTATAATACATAAGCAGCAGCACCTATCATCGCAGCATTGTCTGTACAATATTTTTTAGGTGGCATATGCATTGTTACATCTAAACTATCACACATTTCTTTTAAAGACTCTCTAATGTATGAATTACTCGCGACTCCTCCACTTATTAGTAGTGTATTTAAATTATATTTTAATAATGCTTTCTTTGTTTTATCAACTAAATGACTAGTTACACATGTTTGGAATGAGGATGCTATGTCATATTCATTTACTTCATGACCTCTTTGTCTTTCATTGTGTACTAGATTATTTATGTGACTTTTAATTCCGCTAAAACTAAAGTTGAATGAATCATCATTTAATATGTTAGGCATTTTGTATGTAGGCTTGCCTTCTAAAGCATATTTTTCTACATTTGGTCCGCCTGGATATGGTAAATTTAATATTCTTGCGACTTTATCATATGCTTCGCCTATCGCATCATCTAATGTTTGACCTAAGTATTCAAATGAATCCTCACTTTTCATTAGTATTAAATCAGTATGTCCACCTGATATTATTAATGATAATAATGGATATTCTAAGTGATTACCTATCATATTTGCATAGATATGTCCCATCATATGATTTACTGTGATAAATGGCTTTTTATAGATATATGATAATGCTTTAGTGGCTTCTACTCCTACAAGTAAACTTCCAAGTAAACCTGGTGCATATGTACAAGCAAATGCATCTATATCTTCAAATTTCATATTTGCTTTTTCCATACATTCGTTTATTACCATTGTAATATTTTCTAAGTGAAGACGGCTTGCTACTTCAGGAACGACACCACCATATTTTGTATGTACGTCTATTTGTGTATTTATTATTGTTGCGATATCTTCATAACCATTTTTAATTATACTTACGCTAGTTTCATCACAAGAAGATTCAACTGCTAAAATATAAACATCTTTCATTATTTCACCTTCTCCATAATGATTGCTGTATCTTCTCCATAGTATCTATCTCTTAAACTTATTTCTTTGAATCCTAATTTATTATATAATCTTAATGCTTCTATATTGTTTTCATTTACTTCTAACATTATTCTACTATAATTTTCATTTTTAAACATTTCTTCCATTAATGATGTGGCTATTCCTTGTTTTCTATTTTCTTCATTTACGAATAGATTCATTATATCGATAACTCCATCAACTAGTCTTATTTCTAAGTATCCTAGTACTTTGTCTCCATCTTTATAATTATAAACTGAATCTGTATTTGTTAGTATTTCTTTTTCTATCATTTTTCTACCTCTATTTTTTTAATATAATTTGCTTTAATAAAATGTGGATTTTCACTTTCTTTATCTTTTAAATAATTTATTATTTTTTCAATATCTAGTTTGTGTTCTACTTCTTTATAATTATAATTATTTTCTGTTACATATTGTTCTTCTAGTATTATATTGTTATCTTTATCCATTGCACTTATATAATAACCTTTATTATCTTCTATGACTGCCATTTTATTTTCTTTTATATCACTACTTATTAGATATGTTAGTAGACTTGATATTGTATTTATTTTTATATTTAATGCATATGCGATTGTTTTAGCAATGCTTAATCCTATTCTTATTCCTGTAAAACTTCCTGGTCCATTTACTACTATTATCTTATCTAAATCTTTTATATCAAGATTATTTTCATCAAATATTTCTGCTATCATAGGCATTGTATATACTGAATGTGAATATTCACTTTCTTTTGTTTTTATGTATAAATTGTCATTTGTTTTTAATGCGATTGTTATTAATTCATCGTGTGTATCTATAAATAATATCATATTATCCCTCTTTTCGGTCTTTCTTATACGCGTATATTATATCAAAAAAAGAAGAGTTTTTCTACTCTTCATCTTTATTAGTTTGCTTTTTAGTTTTCTTTAAAGTTTCTTTTTCAGATTTCATTTCTCTTTTTTCTTTTTCTTCTTCTTTTATTTCATCTGAAAGTTTTTCTTCTCTTTTAATTTTTATATCACTATTTGCTTCAACTATATCTTCTATTTCTTCTTTTGTTAATGTTTCTTTTTCTGCTAAAATTTTAGCTAAAACTTCAACTAGATTTTTGTGTTTTTTAAGAATTTCTTGTGCTTGTTTATAACATTCATCAATTATTTTTCTTACTTCTTTGTCTATTTCTAATGCAACTTGATCAGAGAAGTTTTTAGTTTGATTATAATCTCTACCAAGGAATACACTTTCACTTCTATGTTCTAATTGAACTGCTCCTAGTGAACTCATACCATATTCTGTAACCATACTTCTAGCAATCTTAGTAGCTCTCTTTAAGTCATCACTTGCTCCTGTTGATATTTCACCAAGGAATGTTTCTTCACTAACACGACCTGAAAGTAATGTTATAATTTGTTCTTCTAATTCTTTCTTTGTATATACAAGTGTTCTTTCTTCTTTAGGAAGCATTTGTGTATATCCGCCTGCCATACCTCTTGGAATAATTGTTATCTTATGAACTTCTTCACCATTTGGAAGAACTATTCCTGAAACTGCATGCCCTGCTTCATGATATGAAACAATTTTCTTTTCATAATCAGTTACTTTTCTACTTGTCTTAGCTGGCCCCATAAGAACTCTATCGCTAGCTTCATCTATTTCGTCCATAGTTATTGCATTCTTATCTCTTCTTACTGCTAGTAATGCTGCTTCATTAAGTAAGTTTTCAAGGTCTGCTCCTGAATATCCTGGTGTTCTTTCAGCAATTGCTTTTAATTTAACACTAGGTGCTAAGATTTTATTTTTAGCATGAACTTTTAATATTTCTTCTCTTTCTTTAACATCTGGTCTTCCAACTGTTACTTGTCTATCAAATCTACCTGGACGAAGTAATGCTGGATCTAATACATCTGGTCTATTTGTAGCAGCTATAATGATAATACCTTCATTTTCGCTAAATCCATCCATTTCTGAAAGTAATTGATTTAGTGTTTGTTCTCTTTCATCATGTCCACCACCAACGCCAGTCCCTCTTTCACGTCCAACTGCATCAATTTCATCTATAAATATTAAACATGGTGCGGTTTGTTTTGCTTGTTTGAACATGTCTCTTACACGAGAAGCTCCTACACCAACGAATAATTCTACGAAATCACTACCACTTATATAGAAGAATGGTACTTTTGCTTCTCCTGCTACTGCTTTAGCAAGTAATGTTTTACCTGTTCCTGGAGGACCTACTAATAAAACTCCTTTTGGAATTCTTGCTCCCATTTTAGTAAACTTTTTAGGATTTTTTAAGAAATCTATTAATTCTTGTACTTCTTCTTTTTCTTCCTTAAGTCCTGCTACATCTTTAAATGTTTTAGTTCCACCATCTTCAGATAATTTAGCTCTACTTTTACTGAAATCAAATGTACCTTTTCCATTATTACTTAGTTTAGCAATCATTACATATGCTAGTACTCCAAATATAATTATTGGTACAACATTTACAACAATTGTTAGCCATGTGCTATTTTCTGGATTAGTATTTGTTTGAACTTTTAAATTATGACTTTCAGCAAGTTCATATATTGATGATACAACTGTATCTGTATATGGAATTGTTACTGTAAATGTTTCTCCTTTTCCATAATTATTTAGTTTACCTGATAAGATATATACTCCTGCAGCATTTTTTGGAGTTACTACTAATTCTTTTACATTGTTATTTTCTATTTCTTTTGTTAATTCATTGTAATCTATTTTGTTTATTTTTGTACTGAATGAATTTAAGAACATATATGATCCTATAACTACTATAGTTAATATTATATATGGCATTAAATTCATACTTTTTTTAGTCTTTTTTATATTCATTGCTTCTTTCCTTTCTTTTAATAATATCTTAATATTATATCATACTCTTCAGTATTTTTCTTGTCAAGATTTGACTTTTTTAATCCTGGAAGCCAAACTATTTCTTCTTTTGAATCTAATACTACTGGCCAAGAGTTTCTATCACTTGTTTTTATTTTTTCATTTATAAATATTTCACTTACTTTTTTATATGCATTAAGTCCTTTTAGTTTTATTTTATCTCCATCACGTCTATTTCTTACGTATAATGGAAGTGTTACTTCTTTGCTATTTAATTTAATTGTATAATTTGATGTATCATTTGTTTCATCTACTTTTTCTATTATTTTTCCATTTGGTAGATTAACGATTTCATCTATTTGTATTTCATATTGATCATTAACATCATCATCATAACTAAATGTTAATTCATTATATGATTTTACTACTATTACGTTGTTTGGTAAATGAACTACACTATTTGATTTATTTGAACTTATTAAATCAAATATTAAGTCTACATGTGCATTTCCTACTATCAATAGGTCGTCTCCATATATCTTTTCTAATATATTATATATTATTTTTGTTTGAATTACTGGGTCTAATGATTTAAATTTATCAATATCTAGGTTACCATTTTGAAATACTTTATTAAATTCTTTACTGGCTACTGAGTCTATGTAGTTACTATTTTTAAGAAGTGTTTCACTAAATTTTAAGAACTTTTTATGTATATTTGGTTCTTCTTGTTTTAAGAATGGCAAGACAGTATGTCTATATCTATTTCTTGTATAATGGTCTTCATTATTTGATTCATCTATAGCATATTGTATTCCATTTTGTTCATCGAATTTTAGTATTTCATCTTTTGTTACTGTTATAAGTGGTCTTATTATCTTATAATCACCTTTATCAACTATTCTACTAAATCCACTATATCCTTTTAATGTTGAACCTCTTACTATTCTCATAAGTATTGTTTCAATTAAGTCATCACCTTGATGAGCTGTCATTAAATATTTTGCTCCATAATTGTATACTAATTCTTCAAAGAAGTTATATCTTACACTTCTTGCTTCATTATGAAAATTATCATCTCCCCAATTAGTTACTTTTATGTATTCAAATGTTATATTATTTTTCTTACAATAATTTTCTAAATCTATTTTTTCTTGTTCACTTTCTTTTCTCTTATTATGATTTACATGAGCACATATTATATTTAAATCCATTTTATTTTTAAATTCATTTAATATATATAATAGTGCCATTGAATCTGGTCCGCCTGAAACACCTACTACTATTGTATCTCCTACTGAAAGACCTATTTCTTTTCTAATAAAATTATATACTTCTTCCATATCAAAGCCTTTCTAATCTTCTATTTTTATTACTATCTCATTTTTGCCAGAATATAAGTGTTTCTCACGTATTCTTCTCGCAACATATTCTGGATCTTGCAACTTATTTATTTGATCTTTATACTCTTCTTCTAGTTCTAATGCTTCATTGTATTTTTTTTCCAAATCTGATATTTCTTTTTTATTATTATTTATTTGAGTATTATAAGAAAAAATTGTAGATGCAAAAATCACAATAGATATTATAAACCCTATTGTTAAAAAAGTCACTCTAAACTTTGTTTTTTGACTAACCTTTTTCATACTAACCCCATTTTCACTTATAATTATATCTTTATCAACTAATAATTACAATTGATAACACTTTTTTTTACATATTTTTTGTAAATTTTTTATTTAGATATAAAAAAGTTATTGTTGTAATTAATATAAAATATAATTTTATTATTCCTCCATTAATACAATAGAATATTTTAAAATATATAAGTGTTATATTTGTGAAAAATAGTAATGAATTTAGAAAATTATATATTTTCTTTACATTGTAGATGTATTTTTTGATGATTTTAAAGATAAAGAATGTTATTATTCCATATAAAAAAGAAAATAGGAATGATAGTATTTGCTCTGTTAGTGTCATTATTTAAATAACCTAGCTATTATACTTTCTGCTTTTACTTTTTTATTATCATCTAAATACATTACTGAAAATATTTTTCCTTTTATTGATAAGTTTCCTTGAAATGTATCTAATTTTAGTAGTTCTAAATTTTCTCCTTTTATGATTATTGGTCCCATGATACTGTCTACGAAGAATTCTGTATCATCAAAACTATTTAATTTTTTTATTCCTGAAAGTATTATTGTTTTTCTCTCTGTAATTGTAATTATATGATTAAATGAATCTGTTATATCTTTTTTATCCATAGTTATTCCTCCATTTAATTATATGAAGTTCTTTTTAAACTATGAAAAAAGACTACTTAATGTAGCCTTATTATTTATTCTTCAACTTCCTCAGCGTCTTCTCCTTCTTCAAGAGCTTTTTCATATGCAGCAAAGATAGCATCTTCAAATTGTTTTCTTACTTCTTTATTAATTGGATGTGCTTGATCTACATACTTTCCTGTAGGTGTTTTACGACTTGGCATTGCTATAAACATTCCATTGTCACCTTCTAAAATTCTAATGTCACGAATTGCTACGGCATTATCAATAACAATGTTTGCTCTACCTTTCATTTTTCCATTATCTCTTTTTTCTAATTTTACTCTTACATCTGTAATTTCCATGACTTCCTCCTTAATAATTAGATAATATAATTATAATATAATTAAAGTACTTTTTCAATTGATTTTGTCAAATTTTACTTAATATTACTGATTTTGTAGCAACATCAGCATATGTAAAAGATCTTAATCCTTTATTGGTATCAATTGTAAAAATATTTGAATGAAAATCTTTTATTGTACCTTCTAAGTATTCATATTTATTTCTTCTCATTACTACTTTAATTTTTAATTTTTTATCTTTTAATTTGTACACTTCTTCTTTTATTTTATTTATGTTCATTTTATTCCTTTCTTGGATATACACTTATCATCATACCTTTTGATTTTATGCCTCCAATTCCATCGCTTTTGTATTTTGTTTTTTCTATTATATTTTCCATATCAACTTGCTCATTAATGTCTGTGAGTGCTATACCTGATGCGATAATTGCTGGGTCTAATGCATGAATATTTACATGTGCTGGACTGGAAGCATATGTTGAACCTGCTTTTATTAGCGATATAAAATCACTTCCACATGCTCCTGCGACAATAGCAAGATCATTTTGATTTTTAAACTTTCTTACTTCTTTTACAGTTTCAACAAAATATTTACTATTCTTATAATTTTCATTATTTTTTCTCTTTGCGTAGTAAGCATCATGTCCTGTTATAACTAATACTTTAGGATTATGTTTCTTTATTAAACTAATTACATTGTCTTTAAATTCACTTTCTTTATATCTATATAAAAATGCTTTTATTTGTTGAGTTTTGTAATATTCATTACATTTATCTATATATTCTTGATCTGCATCTAAATGCAATATTGTTCCTGGAATATAGAAAAAATCTTTAATATTAAGTTCTCTTATTTTGTCAAAATCGTCTTTTTTTTTAGAAATTGATGATAATACTAAATCTTCCTTTGAAGAATCAGCGTATAGTCTAATGTCTACTCCTTTTAGATAAACTGTATTATTAACGATTTTATCTACTTTAAATAGAATATCATTTCCATATTTTTTACGTGTCACATAATCTCCAACTTTTAACATAGTTACCTCGCCTTGATTAAGTATATTTTTTTGAGAATAATTTTATGCATAAAAAAGAGATAACATTTACGCTATCTCCCATCAATTTATCTAGTTTTGTTATAAAACTCTACATTAAATTATCTAAGTCAATCTATTTTGATAATTTGTTTTCGCTATAAATTATTTGATATATCTATAAATTCTTCTATTGTTAATGATTCTGCTCTTGAAGTTAAGTCTTTATTATATTTTTTTAGTATTTCTTCTATTTTTGATAAATCATAGTTCATTAAGTTATTTCTTAAATTTTTTCTTTTATGTGTGAATGAATCTTTAATTATTTTATAGAATTTATCTTCATTTTTTATTTTTTCTTTATATTTTGATGTTGTTTTAAATTTTATGACAGTACTATCTACTTTAGGTATTGGTTCAAAACACTTCTTATTAACATCACAAACTTTTTCTATTTCAAAATTATATTGCAAGAATACTGATAATGAACCATATTCTCTTGAACCAGGTGTTGCATTAAATCTTTCAGCTACTTCTTTTTGCACCATTATTACTATTTCGTATGGAGTTGATTCTTTTATTATTTTATTTATAATTGCTGTTGTTATATAATATGGAAGATTTCCTACGAAGTATAGTTTATCGTATTTTTTTGTATCTATGTAAGTTTTAATGTTTACTTTCAAAAAGTCTTCAAATATTACTTTTAAATTATTATTATCACTTTCTAATTTATTTAAAATATTTTCTAATCTTTTATCTATTTCAAAGCAAATTACATCACATTCTTTTTTAACTAGTTCTTTTGTAAGTGCTCCTGCACCTGGCCCTATTTCTATTATTAAATCGTTTTTGGATGGCGTTATTGATGAAGCAATTTTATTAATTATATTTTGATCTTGTAGAAAGTTTTGTCCTAAAGATTTTTTATATTCAAAATTACTCATTTTTTCCATCCTTTTCTTAATACTTCAAATTCAAGGTTTCTAACTCTACCTATATTTTTTATTGCATTTTCTTCTGTTTCTGTAAGTAAATCTATTACATTTCCACTTACTCCTCTATCTAATACTATAGCAATTATAGGTTCTTGTGATAACTTGTTAACATTAAATTTTAATATAGTACCGCATGGATAATCCTTACTACTAGCTACTATTCTTACTGTTCCATATGTTTTATCTTTATAATATATTCCTTCTTTTAATACATTTGTTCTAGGCGGACATGCTAAATATCCAGAGCATAAAGGACAATCTCCGGCGTATCCAGTTAATTCACCAGTAAATGTATATAATGGATTATAAATTCCTTCTTTATATAATTCATTTTGTGTATCTTGTATAATTTGCTTATCTATTGATTTATTTAGATTAGTGTTCATTGAAACTGAAAGAGATTTATTTTCATAGTTCTCTTTTCCAATGAAAAAAATTATTATGATAGCTATACAAGCTTTTATTGTCATAAATATTCTACTTCTTATATATTTTTTCATAATACTTACTCCTAAATAAATTATATAATAAGTATTATTAAATGTCAAAAATTTGCTTTGCTGTTGCAGTTGTTGTGTTTATTACTTCTTCTAATGATATATTTTTTATTTCTGCTATTCTTTTTGCTACATAAAGAACATTACATGGTTTATTCTTTTTACCTCTAAATGGTTCTGGTGATAAGAATGGACTATCTGTTTCTAGTACTATATCTTTTAAATCTATTTTTTCTATCACTTCATAAAGTTTAGAGTTTTTGAATGTTAAAACTCCTCCTATACCAAGTTTATATCCTAATTTTATATATTCACGTGCCATTTCAACACTTCCATTAAAACAATGAATTATTCCTCTATTCTTTCTTGTTTTAAGTATATCAAAACATTCCTGCATTGCTTCTCTTATATGAATTATTACTGGTAAATCATATTTTAATGCAAGATCTAATTGTTTAATAAAATATTCTTTTTGTTCATCTTTATTTTCATCGTTATAATGATAATCAAGACCTATTTCACCTATGGCAAACACTTTATGTTCTTTTATTATATTTTCTATAGTCTCAAGATTACTGTTATCAATATTTTCAGGGTGTATTCCTACTGCTGGCAATAAGTATCCCTCATATTTATTATATATATTTAATACTTCTTTTGATGTTTCTATTGAATCTGCACAATTTATTACTTTTATTATATCTTTATTCTTTAATTCCTCTATTAACTCATCTATATCATCATAAAACTCACTTAATATATGAGCATGTGTATCTATCATTAGTAATTTATTCCAAATAATTTAATATAAACTATCTTATTGATATAATAAGTAATAAAAGGTATTAATAAAATATAATAAATATTACTCACATTTAGTAATAAAAGTATCATTAATAATAAAGTTGTACATAAAAACAAAGTAAAAGATATCATAGGTTTATTTCTTATACTTCCTAATATTTTTTTCATAATAATCACAATTTAATAATACAAAAGTATTTATTTTTATTCAATCTATATTACATTTTTTGACATATTTTTACATATATTTTAATTTTATTATTCTTTCAATTATCTTTGATATGTCTATCATATTTTTAATACCTTCTTTTCCTGTTATGATAATTGTACCTAGTAAATCGCTATCTAATATAATTGGATTTATTATGATTTTGTCTTTATTTGTGATTGTATTTGTAATATTTATTTTATTTGTTTCATCTATATATATTTTTCTTTCTTGAATAATATTTTGAACTTCTTTTGTAATTTCTTCGTATTCACTATTTACTATTTTATTATTTATTACTAAGTAGATACTATAATTTGTTATACTTGAAAAACAGTTAATAAGATGTATTAACTCTAGTTCTTCATTTTGTAATCTTGAATATTTTTCTAATATTATTTTTTCATTTTCGATTGTTATTTGAAAGTCGTCTCCTGGATTTATATTTAGATACTTTCTTAATTCTTTTGGTAATACTATTCTACCAAGTTCATCTATTTTTCTTATTATACCAGTTGTTTGCATTAAATCACCTAGTAATATTTTGGTAATTTTTTTATTTATTATACTTAAATTTCATATTATATATTACTTCAAGTAAATCTTCTAAATAATAGATATAGTTTTTCTCTAATGTTGCTTTTAGAAGTGTTATTAATATTGAACCACCTTTATATTGAAAATTGAATTTTGTTGTTATCTTTGTTGATTCTACGAATAACTCTTCTATATTTATATCTTCAAAAACTTCTTTCTTTAATTTTAATACTGATTTTAGATTATCATTTTCAAGTAGTTTTATGTTTGTAATCATTAATAATTTTTCAAGGTATTTTTCATGAGCATAAATTTCTAATTCTTTATTTGTCATGCCAAATCTATCTCTTATTTCTGATAATACTTCGTTTAATTCTTTTCTTGTTGTTATTCCATTTATCTTTTTATGAAGTTCTATAATTACATCGCTTTCATCTGTATAACATTTATCAATATGAGTTTGTATATCAATTGGTATTGGTTCTTTTTCTTCATTTTCATCTACTGTGATACCATTTATTTCTTCATTGACTAGTTCCATATACATACTTACTCCGACTGAATCTATAAATCCTGCTTGCTCTTTACCAAGAATATCTCCTGCTCCCCTGATAGCTAAATCTCTCATTGAAATTTTGTATCCACTTCCAAGTTCAGTAAATTCTTTTATAGCATCAAGTCTCTTTAACGCAGTTGTGTTTAATACTTTCTCTTTTTTATACATTAAGTATGCATAAGCAATCCTGTTACCGCGGCCTACACGACCTCTTATTTGGTAAAGTTGACTTAATCCAAATCTATCACTATCAATAACAATTATTGTATTAGCATTAGGAATATCTATACCATTTTCTATAATTGTTGTGCTTATTAATACATCATATTTCTTATTTGTAAAGTCATATATTATATCTTGCATTTCATTTTTAGACATTTTTCCATGAGCAAAACATATCCTTGCTTCTGGAATAAGTTTCTTATATTTTTCTGTTAATTGTTCCATATTTGTAATATTGTTATATAGAATATATGATTGTCCATTTCTACTCATTTCTTTTAGAATAGCTTCTCTTATTAACATTTCATTATATTCAATAACATATGTTTGAACTGGATATCTATTTCTAGGTGCACTTTCAATTAATGATAAATCTCTTATACCAACGAGTGACATTTGAAGTGATCTTGGGATAGGTGTTGCTGAAACTGATAAAACATGAACATTTGATTTTAATTTTTTTATTTTTTCTTTTTGCTCTACACCAAAACGATGTTCTTCATCTATAACAAGAAGTCCTAAATCTTTAAATTCAACATCATTACTTAAAAGTCTATGTGTTCCAAAAATTATATCTATTTTACCTTCTTTTAATCTTTTTAGTTTTTCTTGAACTTGTTTATTAGTAAAATGTCTATTAATTAAATCTATGTTTACTCCATGATTTTGAAATCTTTTTAATGCTGAATCGTATTGTTGATGAGAAAGTAATGTTGTTGGACATAGATATGCTACTTGTTTACCATTCATAACTGTTTTAAATATTGCTCTAAAAACTACTTCTGTTTTGCCATAACCAACATCTCCACAAAGAAGTCTTTCCATAGGTCTTGGCTTTTCTAAATCTCTTTTTATTTCTTCACTTGCTTTTAATTGATCTACTGTTTCTTCATATCCAAATTCTGACTCGAATATTAATTGTTCTTCATCATCTTTTTTAAATGGTTCTATTGTTGCTTTATTTCTTTCTTGATATATTTTTAGTAATTCACCAGTTATATTTTTGATTCTTTCTTTTATTCTTAATTTTGTTTTAGTCCATTCTACACTATTTAACTTATTAATAGGTGGTTTTACTCCTTCTTTAGAAGAGTATTTATATAATTTTGTGATGTCTTCTACAGGCATATATAATTTATCATTACCTTTATATTGTATAAGTAAGTAATCTCTTTTTAAGCCTTTTTTCTCTATAGTTGTAAGGCCCATATATATACCAATTCCTGATTTTCTATGTACTACATAGTCACCTGGTTTTATACTATCTATTGACATTATTTTACTGCCAAGTGATGTTCCTTTGATTAATTCTTTCTTATTTTGAGATTCAAATAAATCAAATTCTGAAAAATATGGTTTATTTTTATATATGAATCCATGATTTAATGTGTAATTCTCTATTTTTATGTTTTTATCATATTTTTTGACTTCTTCTGTTAATAATTTGTTAGTTGTATAAAGTGTTCCTCCACTTAATTTTATATCATTAAAGAATTTTTCTTTATTAGAACTATAGTTTTCTATTGGCTCAGCTTCTATTTTGATATCTGCATTTTTATTATTAATTGTATCTAAATATATGTCTTCATCTTTTACTAATTTTGATACTTTAAATAATTCACTTTGTATATCCAAATATTTTATTTGAGGAGCTATCATTTTTTCTTGATTTAAGAGTTGATTATAATTGTGAAATAGAACTATTCCATCTTTATTGTAATCTCTTATTGATGAATTATTGTTATCAAAGTCATCTTTAATTGGTGATATTGTTATTTCTTCTATTTCTTTTATTGATTTTTGAGTTACTGCATCAAAATATTTAATCTTTTCAATAGTATCATCAAAGAGTTCTATTCTTATTGGATTTTCTTCATTAATTGGATAAATATCAATGATAAAGCCTCTAACTGCGAAGTCAGATGTTTCATATACCATACTTTCTTTTCTATATCCAATTTTAACTAATTTATTAATAAATTCTTCTCTATTGATTTCATTATTTATTTTTAAGTTAATTCTATTTTCTTTATAACTAGATGGTGCAGGTATTTTTTTTATAAAACTGTTTAGGTGAACTATGATTATCTTTTTAGTATCTTGTTCGAATTTATTTAGAATATTAGCTCTCATGTATAGTAGTTCTGGTGAACTCGCTATTGCTTTTTTAGTCATGAAGTCATCTTCTGGAAATAAATATACTTCATCTAAATAGTTTTTCATTTCATTATAGATTTCAGTTGCTTCATTAAGTGTTGGTACTACTAGAAGAATATTTTTTTTAGACGTAAAAAAGATATATAACAATAATTGGTTATATATTTCATTCTTACTTACTGATATTTTCTTTATATTAGAAATATCAAAATCAAATAGTTCTTCATATAGCTTATTTTTCATATTAATTCCTATTGTATTTTTCCATTAGTTTATCTATATCATACATTGTAAAATCTTCAATTATATTTGAAATTGTTGGTAATATTTGATTAATTTTTTCATCTTCTTCTTGTGTAAATTTTTCAATGACATATTTATCTAGTGGTATATGATTCTTAGAAATACCTATTCTTATTCTTTGTATGTTTTCTGTTTTTAAGTGTTCAATTATATTTTTAATACCATTGTGTCCACCTGCACTACCATTTCTTTTTATTTTGAATGTTCCCACTTCAAAATCAATGTCATCATATATTACCATTATATCTTTTAAGTCAATGTTATAGTATTTAACAAATTCGATTACTGATTCTCCTGATAAGTTCATATATGTTTGTGGTTTTAATAGAATTAATTTTTCATTGTTAACAAGTTGTTCACAATATAATCCTTTAAATTTTGATTTAAATGTTAAATTGTTTTTTTCAGCATAAAAGTCTATGGCTCTAAAACCACAGTTGTGTCTTGTTTTCTCATATTTTTTATCTGGATTTCCAAGTCCTACGACTAACTTCATACTAATTCTCCTTAAATTCATTATATAGTTTGTTTTTACTAACATTATATTTATCAGCTATTTCTCTTATTGCATCTCTTTTAGAATAACCTTGTGTTAATAACTTGTTTATTTCTTCAGTATAGTTTACTTCTAGCATTTCTTCCTTTGTGTTACCCTCTACTATTATAACCATTTCTCCCTTTAATGTATCAGATATTTTTAAAATATTTTCAATATTATCTCGTATTACTTCTTCATGTAGTTTTGATATTTCTCTTACTATTGCTATATTTCTATTACCAAATACATCTAATATTTGTGATAATGTGTCTGTTATTCTATGAGGGGACTCGTAAAATATTATTGTTTGTTTTATATCTTTTAAATCTATTAGTTCTTTCTTCGCAAGTGATTGTTTACTATTTAAAAATCCATAAAATAAAAATTTTTCATTACTTAGTCCAGACATATTTATTGCTGGTAATAATGCATTAGGTCCTGGTAGAGCAATTACTGTAATATTTTCTTTTATTGATTCATCAACAATTACATTTCCAGGATCACTTATAAGAGGTGTTCCTCTGTCTGTTACATATCCTATATTCTTACCTGATTTTAATATTTGAACTATTTTATCTTTGTGTTTCATTTCTGTATATTTATGGCATGATTCAACTTTTTTATTGATTTTTAAATATTTAAGTAAATTTAATGTTTCTCTTGTATCCTCTGCATAAACTATATCGACCATTTCTAATGTTTTAATTGCTCTTAAAGTAATATCATCTAAATTACCTATTGGTGTTGGTATTAAATATAGTTTTCCATATTCACTATTCTCATAACTTTTTTGTATCATTAATTTTCACTTCCAAACATTTTTAATACTTCTTCTGTATAGCTTCCATCATTATTATGCACAACTAATGGAGGTAATATTTTTAGACCTGGATTACCATTTTTTCTGCCATCAATTAATATTAGATTTGATTCAGTATTCTCTTTAGGATAAATAAATCTTATCCTTTTTGGTTCTATATTATTTTTTCTCATTAATTCTATTATTTCGATTAATCTTTCTGCACGATGTACTATTGATAATGAACCACCATTTTTTAACAATTTCTTTGATATTTTGATAATATCTTCAATATTTATTTCTATCTCATGTCTCGCTATTGATTTTATTATATTATCATTGATTAAACTTGAATCGCTGTATTTGAAATATGGTGGATTACATGTTATTAAATCAAATGTGTCAGTTTCGAACTTGTTTGTCATATTTTTTGCATTATCATTATATAAAGTTATTCTATTTTCTAAATTATTTATTTTTAATGTTTCTTTTGCTAAATCATATATTTCTTGTTGAAGTTCAACTGCATAGATATTTGCATTGGTTTTAGTACTTAAAATTAATGGTATTGGTAGGTTTCCACTACATAAATCTAAGATCTTTTTTGTATTTGGATTTAATGTAACAAAATTAGGTAATAACACTGAATCCAAACTAAAATTGAAATAATTTTTATCTTGAATTATTTTTATATTTTTATAATTAACTAAATCATTAATTTTTCTTGTTGAATTTTCTTTCATTATTTAATGGTACCTTTACTTCAATTTTATTTCCTTTTTCTGTGAGTAATGTATATTTTCTATTTGGAATATCAACTGAAATTACTGTTCCCGCTTCGTCTTCATATGTTTTTTTATCGCCCACTTCAGGTAATCCTTTTCTATATTCAGTGTATAAATCATCTTCATATTTAAGACAGCATAATAATCTTCCACATATTCCATTTATTTTACTTGGATTTAACGCTAAATTTTGATTTTTTACCTGTGCAATTCCAACTGAATCTAAATCATTTAAAAAACTTGAACAACAAATTTTTCTTCCGCATTGTCCTATTCCTGATATATTTTTTGCTTTGTCTCTTACTCCTACTTGTCTTAATTCAATTCTTGTTTTGTAAATTCCAGCTAGTGATTTAGCAAGTTCTCTAAAATCTACTCGATTATCAGATAAAAATTGAAATACTAATTGTTTTCTATCAAATGTAAAAAATGCATCTAAAAATTTCATATCTAGTTTTGTTTTTTCAGCAATTTCTTGTGCTTTAATTAAGGCTTTTTCTGCTTCTTCTACATTTTTTTGATTTTGAATTTCATCTTCTTCTGTAGCAATTTTATATACCACTGCATGTTCTTTTCCATCATTTAGTTCTCCAAAAATTGCACCTATTTTACCAAACTGTAATCCTCTTTCAGTATTAACAATAACTTTATCATTTAATTTTATTTCCAAATCATTGTCAAAAAAAGTATATAATTTGCCTTTATCTTTAAATTCTACTCCTACTGCTTTCATTTATTATTTCCCCACATTTCTATAATAAATCTATCTATCATTAAGTTTTTATTTAAATAATTTGCTGATAAACTAATAAATTTATCAATAATAAGTATCTTTCTTGATAGAGTATTTATGTCGTTTTTCATATATATTATATCATTTTTTTTATCATTTTTTTCATTAACTATATCATATAATACTTTTTTATATCTATCTAGCATAG
Source organism: uncultured Bacilli bacterium (assembly GCA_934102215.1). GTDB lineage: Bacteria > Bacillota_I > Bacilli_A > RF39 > UBA660 > CAG-1000. The sequence goes on along the minus strand of CAKOSH010000001.1, from coordinate 159,053 downwards.
CATATAATATTTTTATAAATTTATCTCTATCACTAATTATGGTATAAATTTTATTGTATTTAGCAATTGATTCAATACCATTTAATTCTAAATTTTCTACAATTTCATCACATTCTATATTTGTATTTTCTTCTAGTGTTACTTTTTCTTTATTAGCATTAACAAATATTTTTTGACATCTACTAACGATGGTTGGTTTAACTGCATCTATGTTATTTGTTAGAAGTATTGCATATATGCCAGGACTTGGTTCTTCTAATGTTTTTAGTATTGCATTATAAACTGTATCACTCATTTTTTCTGTATCTTCTATAATATATACTTTTGTATTGTTGAATTGTGATGTTGTGGATAAATTCTTTAGTAATTCTTTTATTTTGTCTTTGCTCACATATCCATCTTCAGTTTTTAATAAATAAATATCAGGATTTTCTTCTAAAGTTATATTATTTTGAAAAAAGAAACTATTCAAGGTTTCTTCTAATTCATTTTTAACATCATCAAAAATAACATTTCCTATTAGAAATGCTTGACTTAATTTATCTTCATTATATAATTTTTCAAAATACTGATATATCTTCTTCAATTAATGCTCCTTTTATATTTCTTTTTACTGATAATATTTCAAATAGATTAATGCTATTATTCCTAAAAAATCAAATAAGCAAACTATAAATATTGAATAGTAATTTATTGGTACTGTTTTACCTGTTTTATAAATAAATACATTTATTGTATATAATATGCAAATGGAATAAACAAGTCTTTTGATAATATTAATAATCATAATAATTTTACTCTCCTAATAAACTTATGAATTAATTTTTTATGATATTACTTTTCTATCATCCCATGCTTTTGCAATCATAACTGGATCAAGGTATTCTATATCTGTGCCCATTGGAAGTCCATATGATAATCTTGATACTTTAACATTATATTTTTCTAATATTTTTTGAATATATTGTGATGTTATTTCACCTTCAATAGATGGATTCAATGCAATTATTATTTCTTTTGTATCTTCATTAATTCTATTGTTGATTAAATCTGAAATGTTTAAATCTTCTGGGTTTTTTCCATCAATTGGAGAAATTAATCCATTTAATACATGATAGTAACCTTTATATTTACCTGTTTTTTCAATAAAAAATACATTTTTTGAGTCCTCTACTACACAAATTGTACTTTTATCTCTATTATTATCCATACATACTTCACATTTTGTTTCATCACTTAAACAGCCACATATCTCACAAGTCTTAATATTTTTTTTAAAATCTGTTAGTGCTTTTGCTAGTGTTTCAACGTCATCGTCTTCTTTTTCATATAAAGCATAGACATATCTTTCAGCTGTTTTTTCACCTACTCCTGGTAATATAGTTAGATTTTCTACTAGATTTTGAAAACTTCTAGGTAGTGCCATTAGTTATAGGATGCCTCCCATACCATTTGTGTATTTACCTAACTTTTTATCTTTTTCAGCTTTGATTTGTTTTAATACGTCATTTACTCCCACTTGTATCATATCTTCTAGCATTTCACTATCTTCTAATATTTGATTATTTTTTATTTTTACTAAATCTATTGAGTTATTTCCTTTTCCTTCAATTAAAACGTAATCGTTCTCATATTTAAATGTTGTGCTTTCTATTTGTTTAGTTATTCTTTCTATATCTCCTTGTAATTTTCTGGCTTGTGCCATTAAGCTTTGCATATTCATTTTTATCATTTCCTTTCTTCTATTCTACTATTATACAATCTTTTCCAAATAATGTCTCTGCTGTGTTTTCTATTTTTGTATTTTTATTATTTTTTTTTTCAATTTCTGGTTCTTCTATATATTTGTATGTTTTACCAGAATCGATATTTTTTTTGTATTCTTTTAATATATTTGAATACTCTTCATTATTTACAGCAACAATTGAATATTTTTTACCAAAAATTTTTCTCAATAAATCTTGTATTTCTTCAATTTTATTATCAAAAAGAACTATATCAAAATTATTTTTAAAAGTAAAAAGTACATTAGTTTCCGTAACTATTTGTGGTGTTGCTTTTAGTAATAAATTTACTAATGCATTATACTCTTTTATTGATAAATATTCTTTAAGTTTTTCATAATTTTTTACAAAATTATTTTTTAGTTCTTTACTTGGCCCACAAAATACATTATTAATTTTTATTTTTTTATTTTCATCTGTTTCTTTTTTGCTGCTTTCTTCAATGTTTTGTTCTTCTTGGCTTATTATTGGCTCTACTTGATTTTGCCTATTATTTGAATCTATGTTTGAAGTAGCGTTTATTTTTGAGCTTTTTATTGTATTTTCTTTCTTATTTTTCATTAAACACATTTTTAAAAATGAAATTTCTGTTATTATTTTTTGATTATTTGTGCGTTTTAATTCATTTATTAGATTAAATAATTCATTAGACATTTCTTCACAATAATCTAATTCTATATGTGAAAAATCTAATAGTTTTTTTTCATATTCTTTATCAAAATAATTATCAGTGTTATTAAAAATTATTATATTTCTTACTAATAATTGTAGTCTCTCACAAATATTAATAAAATTTTTTCCTTCTTCGTAGTATTCGTTAATATTTTTTAATGTTTCTTTTATATTTCCAGATACAATATTCTCTAATAAATTTAGTATCTTTTGTTCACTAACATCACCGATCAAGTTATAAACATCATCTGTTGTAATATTTTCTTTATCTAAAGATATAACTTGGTCTAATGTGTTAATTGCATCTCTTAATCCACCATCGCTTAATTTAGCAATTAATGAAATTACGTCATCATTTAAGGTTTTATTTTCTTTTTCAAGTATATATTTAAGTCTTCCTTCTATTTGTTTAATAGTAATTTTTTTAAAGTCAAACTTTTGACAACGAGAAATAACAGTTGAAGGAATTTTATTAAACTCTGTTGTTGCTAAAATAAATATTACATGTTTAGGTGGTTCTTCCAATGTTTTCAATAAAGCGTTAAATGCACTTGTTGATAACATGTGAACTTCATCTATAATATACACTTTGTATTTTAAATGAACTGGCATCAATTTAACATTGTTTCTTATCTCTCGTATTTCATCAACGCCATTGTTACTTGCTGCATCTATCTCAATAATATCTATTTCTTCATCTATATTTTGTAAACAATTTTCACAGTTATTGCATAAATCACCATCAGTAGTATTTAGACAATTAACTGCTTTAGAAAATATTTTTGCTATACTTGTTTTTCCTGTTCCTCTAGGGCCACTAAATATATATGCATGACTAATTTTATTATTTAATATGCTGTTTTTTAATATTTTTACAACTACTTCCTGCCCCACAACATCGCTAAATGTTCTTGGTCTATATTTACGATATAATGATATATACTCCATAACGCCCTCCTTAATAATTATAACAAATTTTGCATTTTTATACTACCTTTTATTTTTAAAGAATCTTTTTAGTTCATCTTGAAAATAATTATTTTTTTCACTATTGATTTTTATAATTTTTATATTGTTATTTATTTCTTTTTCATTGTCTAAAATATAGTATATTTCTTTAATTCTTGCTTCATTAATTACATTGAGGCACATCTTACATGGATATAATGTTACATATAATTTGCATTCATTTAAATTCCATGTTTTTAATTTCTTTGCTGCTTTTCTTATAGCTATTATCTCTGCATGTGCTGTTGGATCATGCTTAGTTATTTTTTTGTTGTATGCTTTTGATATAATTTTCTCACCTTTTGTAATTATACATGAAACTGGCACTTCATTATGCCTTATTGCTTTTCTATTTAAAATTGTTAATAACTTCTCTATTTTTAATATATCCATAGCGAACACCTTTTCGTATTTTGTTATAAATAAAATGTGCACACAAAGTTAATCACTTAAGGCTGCTATTTTCCAATTCTGACCTGGTTCGCTAAACTTTGTTGCACAAACATATGTTAACACAAATAATATTATTTTACAATATTTTTTTAAAAAGAAATCTTAATGTTCCACGTGGAACATTGTTGATAAATCTTTTTTATTTTTTACTAATTAAGTCGCTTGTTTATAATTATTTAATTTGTCCATTTTTTTGATTCTTTATATATTTAAAATAATATTTTTTTGCATCAGTTGTGAATATTTTATAATTATTTTTTTGGCTATGTTCCACGTGAAACATAAGTTCTATTTTGTATTATTTTTTTGTTAATTTAGAATATATTAATAAAAAGTTTATTATATAAATATTAGTTCAATGTTCCACGTGGAACATTGTTAATAATTTTCAGTTTTCTTAGACAATTATAATTCATCTATAAATTGATAATAAAATTTGTTATAAAATTGTTATTAAATAGCAGTTTTAATATAAATTATAATATATAACTATTTATTTTTTTATATGCTCTTCATTTCAAAAAAAGTTTTGTTATTTCTTTGATACAATGTTCCACGTGGAACATTGTTAATAATTTTATTGATAAGTCTATATTTTTTATCAATGTTTTTGTTATTTAAAATATATGATTAATATTTAAAAAATATTTATATTCTGTATCGAGTATTACATCATATGCAATATATTATGTGTATTCATGGTTAAATAATTATATGTAATGTATTTTTTACAGTTAATATTTGATTATCTTTTAATTACTTATGAATTACAAAAACATGTTTATATTTTTTATTCAATGTTCCACGTGGAACATTGTTGATAGTTTTTGCAACCCTATCATTTTTTATTAATACTTAAAGTATTTTTGTTTTAATCAATTTCAAGAAATGCATATTATTTTGATTTTTTATTAATACAATACTATCTTTTAAAACAATGTTCAACGTGGAACATTGTTTATAACTTTTTAGTTTGATCTTATCTTTCTATTTTTATATGATTTTATTACGATTAAAAGATAATTTTGTTAATAATCATTCTATTTTATTATTAATATGTGATTAATTTAAATATATTGATAAATAGTATTCATTTCTTATAAAATATTTATACTTTTGTGATTAGATTCTGTTTTATGTTCCACGTGGAACATTGTTTATAACTTTTTTATTTTTTTATTTTTTTAAATTTTTATTTCCCGGGAAATAATTTTTGCATAATAAAAGATGTTCCACGTGAAACATCTATTTACTTTATTTTATTCTTCTATTGAATTTTCTTCTTCAATATTTTCTTTATCTAGTATAGAGATAGAAGCTACTTTGTTATTTTCTTTTAAATTTATTAATCTTACTCCTTTAGTTACTCTTCCCATTTGTGAGATAGCATCTACAGACATTCTTATAATTATTCCATTTTCAGTTATTATCATTAAATCTTTTTCATTATCAGTTGATTTAAATCCTACAATTCTTCCGTTTTTTTCTGTTATATTTAATGTTTTAACTCCTTTACTGCCTCTTTTTGTTTCTCTATATTCATCCATTGTTGTTTTTTTACCATAACCATTTTCAGTTACAACTAATAACATTTTTCCTGGTTCAGATACTTCAGTACCTACGCATATATCATCTGTTAAATTAATTCCTCTAACTCCTGATGCTGTTCTACCCATTATTCTTATTTCTTCTTCACCAAATCTTGCCATTCTTCCGTTTGATGAACACATAAAGATTTGATCTTGGCCTGTTGTTTTTCTTACTGAAATTAATTCGTCATTATCTTTTAAAGTAATAGCTATTTTACCACTTTGTCTTATATTATCAAATTCACTAATTAAAGTTCTTTTTACTAAGCCATTTTTTGTACTGAAAAGCAAACATTTGTACGTTTCTTTTTCATTTATTGTTATCATTGTCTTAATTTTTTCATCTTTTTCTAATGATAATAAATTTACAATTGGCAATCCTTTAGCTGTTCTTGAAAATTCAGGTATTTTGTAACCTTTCAATCTATATACTTTTCCTTTATTAGTAAAGAATAATATATAATCGTGAGTATTTAAAGATATTAGTTGTTCAACAAAGTCTTCTTCTGTTGTTGTCATTCCTTTTATTCCAACTCCACCACGATTTTGAACTTTATATGTATCTTTTGGTATTCTCTTAATATAATTTTTATTTGTTAAAGTTATTATTATATCTTCTTGAGGTATTAAAGATTCGTCTTCAATATATTCGATTGCTGTGTTATCTATCTTTGTTCTTCTTTCATCTCCATATTTTTCTTTAATTTCAAGCATTTCATTCTTAATTATTTCTAATACTTTTTGTTCACTAGCTAAAATTGATTTATATTCTTCAATTAATTTTAATATATTAGCTAATTCTTCTTCTATTTTTTCTCTTTCTAATCCTGTTAATCTTCTTAATTTTAATTCTAGTATTGCATCAGCTTGTATTTCACTAAATCTATATTTTTCAATTAATCTTTGTTTAGCAAGTACGTCACTTTCGCTTTCTTTAATTATTTTAATTATGTCATCAATATGATCTAGTGCTATTTTATAACCTTCTAAGATATGTGCTCTTGCTTCTGCTTTTGCTAAATCAAATTTAGTTCTTCTAATTATTATTTCTCTTTGATAATCAATATATTTTGAGATAATATCAACAATTCCTAGTGTTCTTGGTTGTCCTTGATCTAACATTAAGAAGATAATACCAAATGTTGATTGTAATTGTGTATGTTTATATAAGTTATTTAATACAACATTTGCATTGGCTTCTTTTTTAAGTGTAATAACTATTTTTACACCATTTTCAATGTTTGTTTCTTCATGATAATCTGCAATTCCATCTAAAACTTTGTCTCTAACTAGCTCTGCAATTCTATTTTTTAATTCTAATGTATTTACTCCATATGGAATTTCAGTAATAACTATTCTATGCTTGTTATTTGTTTCTTCTATTTCAGCCTTGCATCTAATGGTGATAGTTCCTCTACCTGTTTCATAGGCTTTTTTAATACCACTACTTCCTAGAATTATTGCACCTGTTGGAAAATCTGGTCCTTTTATGTATTGCATCATTTCATCTACTGTTATTTGTGGATTATCTATATAAGCGATACAACCATCTATTACTTCACCTAAATTGTGTGGAGGAATGTTTGTTGCCATACCTACTGCAATTCCCATTGTTCCATTTACTAATATATTTGGAAATCTACTTGGAATTACTACTGGTTCTTTTTCTGTTTCATCAAAGTTTGGTATGAAGTCTACCGTATCTTTATTTATATCTCTTAATAATTCTAAACTTACTTTTGCTAGTCTTGCTTCTGTATAACGCATTGCTGCTGCGCCATCACCGTCCATGTTACCAAAGTTTCCATGACCATCTACAAGCATATATCTATAACTAAAATCTTGTGCCATTCTAACCATTGCTTCGTAAATAGATGAGTCACCATGTGGGTGATATTTTCCCATTACGTCTCCAACAATTCTTGCACATTTTCTGTGTTGCTTGTCTGGAGTGTAACCTGATTCATACATTGAATATAAGATTCTTCTATGAACTGGTTTAAGTCCATCTCTTAAATCTGGTATAGCTCTTGCAACTATAACACTCATAGAATAATCTAAAAATGAATCTTTTACTTCTTTTACTATATTATTTTGTACTATTCTATCCATTTCTTCCTCCTACTATATATCTAAATTTTCTACATCTAAAGCGTTGTCTTCTATAAATTTTCTTCTTGGTTCTACTTCTTCACCCATTAATGTAGTAAATATTTCATCAGCAGCCATTATATCATCAACTGTTATTTGTCTTAAAATTCTAAATTCTTTAGACATTGTTGTATCTCTTAATTCATCTGCGTCCATTTCACCAAGACCTTTCATACGAGTTATTGTGTATTTAGCATTAGCTGGTAAAGTTTTAACATACTCATCTTTTTCATCATCTGATAAAACATATTTAATATTTTTTCCATAAACAATTTTATATAATGGTGGATTTGCTGCATAAACATGTCCATGTTCTACGACTGGTTTAAAGAATCTATAGAATAAAGTTAACAATAGGATTCTAATGTGAGAACCGTCTACATCAGCATCGGTCATTATTATTATTTTATGATATCTTAATTTTGATAAATCAAATTCTTCACCAATTCCTGTACCAAATGCGGTAACTATTGTTCTAATTTCTTCATTACTTAATGCTCTATCAAGTCTTGCTTTTTCTACATTTAATATTTTTCCTCTTAGTGGTAAGATTGCTTGTGTCATATAATCTCTACCTTTTTTAGCAGAACCACCGGCTGAATCTCCCTCGACTAAGAATATTTCTGATTCACTTGGATCTTTGCTTTTACAATCAGTTAATTTTCCATAGAAATTAGTAATTTCTAGATCTCCTTTTCTTCTAGTTAACTCTCTTGCCTTTTTAGCTGCTACTCTTGCTCTTGATGCAAGCATTACTTTATCTATTATTGCTCTTGCTTGATCTGGATTTTCTAATAAGAACTTTTCAAGACCTGCTCCAAATATATTACTCGCTATCTTTCTTACTTCAACATTTCCTAACTTTGTTTTTGTTTGCCCTTCAAATTGTGGATTTGGATGTTTACAAGATACAACAAGTGTGATTCCTTCTTTAACATCATCTTGTGTTAATGAATCGTCTTTTTCTTTTAAAATTCCGTTTGTTCTAGCATAATTATTGATTACTCTTGATAATGCAAGTCTAACTCCATCTTCATGTGTTCCACCCTCTACAGTGTGAATATTGTTAGTAAATGAATAAATATTACTTGAGTATCCATCATTATATTGCATTGCTACTTCAATACTTATATTGTCTTCTTCACCTTCAATATGCACTATGTCATTGTGGATTGGATGTTTATTAGTATTTAATAGTTCAACGTATTCTCTAAGACCACCATTATAAAGAAATTCATCTTTGGCACCAGTTCGTAAATCACTTAATATTATTCTTAATCCTTTATTTAAGAATGCAAGTTCTCTAGATCTACTTTTTAGTGTTTCATAATTGAATTCTGTTGTTTCTTCAAATATTTGAGGATCTGGTTTAAATGTAACCGTTGTTCCTGTTCTATTTGGGTCACAATCACCAATAATTTCTAATGGCTTTACAGGATGACCACCTTTTTCAAATCTTTGATGATATATTTTTCCATCCCTATATACTTTAACTTCTAACCATTCTGAAAGTGCATTAACTACTGATGCTCCAACTCCATGTAGTCCTCCAGATACCTTGTATCCGCCACCTCCAAATTTTCCACCTGCATGTAATACTGTGAATATTGTTTCTACTGTTGATACGCCTGTTTTTGGATGAACACCTGTTGGCATTCCACGACCATCATCCCTTACACTTACACTATTGTCTTCATGAACAATTATTTCAATGTCATCGCAAAAACCTGCTAATGCTTCATCAACTGAGTTATCAACTATTTCCCATACTAAATGGTGAAGACCTCTTTCGCCTGTTGTTCCAATGTACATACCAGGTCTTTTTCTAACTGCTTCCAAGCCTTCTAAGACTTGAATTTCATTAACTCCATACTCTTCTTTCATTTAATTCTCCTTCTCATCTAAATTATATATTTTTGCTTTTTCAACTATCCTCTTATTAATGTTCTTTAAGTCTGTAGTTGTTATAAATATTTGTATACTTTTATCTAATGATTTAAATATATTATTTCTATTTTTTTCATCGAGTTCACTAAACAAATCATCTAGCAATAAAATTGGTTTAATATCGTAGTTTTCTATAAATATCTTTACTTCCGCTAATTTCATGGCTAAAACTATTAACTTTTGTATTCCTTGTGAACTATAATCTTTAGAATTATTACCATTTTGATAAAAAGTAAAATCATCTCGGTGTATACCATAGTTTGTCATACCTAAATTTATTTCTTTATTTCTATTTTTTCTTAAAATATTTATTAATTTTTCTTTATCATTTACTGAATAATCTGATTCATATTTGATTTCAATTAATTGTTTATTAATATAATTTTTAAATATATTATTGATGCTACTGTTGATAAGGTTTATATAATTATTTCTGTATTCGTATATTTTCATACCATTTTCAACTATTTTTTCGTCTAATACATCTAAATATCTACTGTCTAAATTGCTGTTTAACATCATTTTCTTTAAATAATCATTCTTATTTTTAATAAGATTCATATAATTATTTAGGTAATGCATATATTCTTTGTGCAATTGTGACAATTGAATATTCAAATAGTTTCTTCTTGTATTTGGTGATGATTTAATTAATTTTAATTCATCAGGTGAAAGCATTATTATTCTATATTGTGAAATAAAATTACTTAATTTTCTTTGTGGTTGTGAATTAATCTTTGTCTTTTTACCTGACTTATCTAAAAATATTTCAAGATTTTTTTTAGGTCCATAATCAAAATAATAGACTTTTATTCTAAAAAAGTCTTTTCCTTCTTTTATAATTGACAATTCATTATTTGTTTTAAAAGATTTTGCTAAACTTCCTAAATAAATGGATTCTATAATACTTGTTTTACCAATTCCATTTTTACCAATAATGATGTTTAAATTTGAAAAATTATCGAAGGTCTTTTTAGTATAATTTCTAAAATTCATAAGTTCAATTTTTGTAATATTCATGTTTAAACTTCATTTAACCCCCCTTTTTTGATTTTTCATGTATTATAGTACACCTACACGACAATATAATTATAACATAATTGAGCACATAAAAAAAGATAATTTTAAATTATATTATCTTTTTTTAATATTCTTTGGTCTAGTAGAAATTTTAATCTGCTTGCTCTTAAAATTTGATTTGTAAGTGAGCCATATGATATGTCTAATTCTATTAAATCGCCATTTTTAAATACTATTGCTGATCTTTTTGGATCAAGCTTATAATACTTATCAATTTTTTCTAAATTAATCCATACACATTTTTCATTTTCTGCTGAAGTTGTTGGGAAAAAGATTATTTTTCTACTTTCTTCTACTACTATTGGTGACTTATGTGTTATGCCAAGAAGTTTTTTAGTTCCCTCTTTCCTTCCTTCATATGAACTACCAAAGTATTCACAACTATATTCAAGTATATTTAATGGTGGATTATTAACTATATATTCCGCTTCTGTTTCGATAACTCTTGAGGTTTCACTATCGATAGGTGCTATAACCTGGGTATCATATGTAATTTCATAATTCATTATATTTCCCCCTTTCTTTTTAATGGCTTCTATCATAGCACATACTATTTGTCGAATTTTGTCGAAATATGTCGAATTTTGTAAAAAATTTAATTTTTTGTATTAAAAAAAACGAATTTCTTCGTTTTTAGTATGTTTTCATTGGTAAAATTAATTCAATTAATTCTTCATTTCCTATTTCTTTTAGTATTATTGGATTAATTTCTCCATTTAATAGTATATATATTTCTTCTTGTGTAAATACTTTTAATGCTTCCATCATGTATTTAACACTGAAGGATATTTTTATATCATTTTCTGTTTCATTTGTAATATTTATTTTATCTTTACCTTTTCCTTCTGTGCTAGCAGCTCTTATTATTAAATCATTTCCATTTACTTCCATGTCTACGATGTTTTTATCTTTTGATTGTGTTAATGATGATGCTGTATCAAGTAAACTGTATAAATCTTTTAAATTAGCTTTTAATTTATATTTAAATTCTTTAGGAATTGAATTATCTGTATTTGGATATGTTCCATTTAATAATGATGTTTGGAATATTATATTATCAAATTTAAATAAAGCTTTGTTTGGGAATACGTGTATTTCTAATTCAGATTCACTGCCTATTGTTTTAACAAGTTCATTAATATTTCTTGCTGGAATAACCATATTAATATTTTCACTATATATGTCATTTAATTTTATTGTTTCTTTTGATAATCTATATGAATCTGTTGCGACGCATTCAAATATATCACCTAATAACTTTATATTAACGCCTGTAAGTAATGGCCTACTTTCTTGAAGTGAACATGCAAATGATGTTTTGTTAACTATTTCCTTAAATTTTTGACTGTCTAATTTAATAGGATTCTTGACTTCTTCTAATTTAATATTAGGAAAATCTTCTTGGTTGAAACATGGGAAGTCATATATTCCACCACTTTCTGTTTTGAATGATACTTCATTGTTTTCAAAATTTTCTACTAATATGTTAGTATTTTGTAATTTACTTATAGTATTTAGTAATGTTTTACCATATATAATTGTACATCCTATTTCATCTATACTTTTTATTTCTTTTTTATCAATAAAAGTTTGTATTGTTATATCATTATCTGTTGCTGTTAAATAAAGTCCATCTTTAGTAAGTTCAAATTTAATACCATTTAGTACAGGAATTATATTTCTTGTAGATAGTGCTTTACTTACACAATTTAATCCTTCCATTAAAATATTTTTTTCTATTAACATTTTCATAATTTTTCTTTCCTCCTTATTATTTTATATATATATTATTATTATAGAGTGTTAATATTGTTGATAACTCATTTATAGTTCGATAAAACCTACATTTTTATGTAAACTTATCATTGTTAATATGTTGATAACTTGTTAGGTTATTCACATATCTTCTCCTTTAATGTTTTAATTTCTTCTTGAAGTTTAACATTTGTCTTAAGTTCATTTGATATTTTTTCATGTGAGTATATAACTGTTGAATGATCTCTACCTCCAAATTCAAGTCCTATTCTTTGCAGACTTTCATCAGTCATTATTCTACTTAAATACATCGCGATTGCTCTTGCATCTGTAACATTTTTTTTCTTCATTTTTCCTTTTAACATCGATGATTCAAGGCCAAAATATTTAGCAACTATATCAATTATTTTACTTACTGAATTAGTTCTATATACTGTTTTTGATACAAATTCTTGTAGTGCTTCTTTTGCTATATCTAATGTTACTTCTGGTATGTTAAATGTTGCTTTATAGGCTACTATTCTTGTAATTGAACCTTCTAAATCTCTAATACTGCTTCCACAATTACTTGCGATATATTCTACTACTTCATCTTTAATATCTAAATCAAAGTTATATACCATGATTTTATTTTTGATGATGTTCTTTTTAAGGTCAATATCAGGTGGATTTATTGATTCAGTAAGACCCCATCTAAACCTTGTTTTAAGCCTTTCTTCTAATAATTTATAGTCATTAATAGAAGTATCTGATGCGATTATTATTTGCTTTTCATGTTCATATAAGCTATTGAATGTGTTAGTAAATTCCATTTGTGATTTGACTTTATTATCTAAAAATTGAATGTCATCTATCATTAATACATCTATGTTACGATATTTTTCTCTAAATGCTTCTAGGTATGAGATATTGTTATCATATTTATTTTTAGTATTTATAATTGCTCTATAGTCATTTGTGAATTGTTCTGCTGTTATATAGAGTACTCTTTTGTCTGAATGAGTAACAATATAATTACCTATTGCGTGCATAAGATGTGTTTTTCCAAGTCCACTTTTAGCATATATAAAATATGGATTATATAGTTTACCTGGATTTTGTGCGACCGCAAGAGCTGTTCCATATGCAAGTTTATTTGAATCTCCTACTATAAATGTATCAAATGTATGTCTTGGGTTAAAGTTACTTGAATATGTATAGTTTTTTAAATCATTAAAGTCATCTTCAATGTTTTCTTCAATTATAACTGGCTTTTTTTCTTTTTTAGTGAGTTTTTCGATGTTTTTTTGAAAGACATATTCAATTGTACATGTGTCATTAGTTATATCATTTAGTGTGTCTTCTATAAGTGTGTTATAGTTTTTAGTTATATTTTGAAGCAATAATTCATTATTTGGAACAATAATAATTATCTTACTATCATCATATGAATGCATCTTTAAGTCTTTAAAAATATAGTTATATGACATGAGTGATACTTTTGATTTGATTTTAGATAAAAAATCTGTCCATATATCTTCAACATTCATATGCATTTCTCCTTTCTTTTTGTCTTTCTAACTAAAATTATAAATCAACTTTTTTTAATGTCAAAACAAAAAAATTTATTAACACTTATATTAACAACTTATTCACAATTTGTAAACATTTTTTTATCGATAATTACTATGAAAGAATGAGTTATCAACAATATCAACAATTTTAATATATTATGTAAACTTGAATTGTGGATAACTTGTGGATAAGTTGACATAAAATGTTAATACAATGTTGATAAGTTGACATAAAAAATGAAAAAATTAAGTTAACATAATAAATAATTTATGATAAAATGATTTTGGAGATAAGATAAATATGGATAGAATGCAAATAGAAAATTATTTTAAAAATTTATATACAATTTATGAACAAAAAAGTTTTCAAGAATTTGTTGAAACTTGTTTAAGTTATAATGTACGAATTGGAGATTATAATAAAAATATAATTCAAATTTCTAAAAAAATATTTGAACAGATATTATCAATATTGCCTGAAAGTAAGGCAAAATTTTCATATAAAGAATTTAAATTTTCTTATAAAATAAACTTAGAATATAATTTAAGGAATAATCCAACACCAGAAGTAATAATTGATGTACCTGTTTTTGAAAATAATTATGAAAAAATTACAATAAAATTGTTAAACTTTTTTATAGAAAATAAAATTAATTCTAAAATTAAATTGATGAAAGTAGTTAGAAATCCTTTATTACAAATAAGAGTAGATGATACTGATGATGCTAAAAGAATCATAAAATTTTTTAAAGAGGATGAAGAAATAGAGAATGAAGTTAAGTCCAGGGTTATACCAATATTACCTCAAGTAAATTTACTTGGTATTTCAGCTGAATATAGGCCTTATAATTTCAAGAATTTTTATTTTATATATTTATATGAATATTATAGTAAGTTTGATAAGCAAAAATTTGAAATAGAAAACTTTTCAATATTGAATGATTATTTAGAATATATATTAAATAGATATAAAACAGAAAAGAAATTAAATAAGAAGAGAATGCTATTAATAATATATAAATCATTAGATACAATTGTTAATAATAAAGATGTACTTGAAATGTTTAACTATAATTCACTTTTAGATATAGGAAGTATTAACATTAATGAATTTGATTTAAAATTGGATAATGATAAGATGATTTATTTTGAAAATAAAGATGATAAGAGAATTATTTCTTTTGGCAGTGAAGACTATCTAAATGCTGTATATTCAAAATTTTATGAAAATGTTATTAGAAATGAAGAAAATAATACATTTTATAGTTATTTTTATAGTATATATAGTAAAATATTAAGTGAAAATTACAAGAACATTGATAAATATTTAGACTTTACTTCAGTTAATAATGATCATATATATCAGTTAATGATGCTTATATCAAGTGCTTTCTTTGCTTATAAAAAGATGAATTTTAGTTTAGAAGATGTTAACAATATATTAAAAATAGTTATTAAAAAGAAATATAATGTTGAATTAGTAGTGAAAAATACAGAAGATTTTAACAAGAAAAAAGAATTTGTTTTTCCATTAAGCGTTGAATATGGAAATAAAGTAGTTGATACATTTGATCATAAAAAAACTACAATGAAAGAATATATCAAACAAAACAATATACTTGATTCGATATCTTTATCATCAATAGTATATATGAAAGATGGAAGAATTCTTAAGGGTGAAGACTTTTTAAAAGAACTATATAAATATATATATAAATATGAAAGTTTTCTTTCACTTAGAAATGATTTAATAAATTTAATAGAGTACAAATGATTGACTTTTCAATATCAATAGTTTATAATCTATTAAGCAAAGAAGGAATGGAGGATTAAAATATGAAAAGAACGTTTCAACCTAATAATAAAAAGAAAAGTAAAACTTCTGGATTTTTAGCTAGAAGAGGAACTACTGTATTAAAAGCTAGAAGAGCAAAAGGAAGAAAAGAATTAGCAAAATAACGAAATTACTTTTAAATAAGTAATTTTTTTATTATAATATTTCTTGAAGGAGTATTATGAATAAGAAGTTTATAGTAAGAAAAAATGAAGAAATACAAGAAATAATAAAAAAAAATAAGAAAATAATTAATAAGTATTTCATTATATATTTTATTAAAAATGATTTAAATTATAATAGATATTGTATAAGTGTTGGGAAAAAAATAGGTAAATCACATACAAGAAATTTATATAAAAGAAGAGTTAAAGATATACTTATGAAAAATAATATCAATTCTTCTTGTGATTATGTTATAATATTAAGGACTGCTATAATAGACGCAGGGTATGATAAAATAAATAGTGAACTTATTAAAGTTTTGAAGGGAGAAAAATAATGAAGAAAAAAATAGCGATTGTGTTATTACTATTATTAACTTTATGTGGATGTACTAAAAGATTTACTGTAGAAGGAACTGATGGTGATAAAAAAACTACTAAATCATATGTATCAAATATAATTTGTAAGCCTGAAGAGGATGATAGTGTAAAAATATATGTTGAAAATAAGGATAAATTAGTAAGTGATTATGATAAATTACCTGCTTGTAAAGATTTAAAGATTACATCTGGTGGTTATGAAGGCCTTTGGACATCTTTTTTTGTAAAGCCACTTGCTTGGATAATTGTTAAGCTTGGATTACTTGTTAAGAATTATGGACTTTCTATTATGATTATTGGTGTTGTTGTAAGAGCACTTATGATGCCTATAACTAAAAAATCTAATAATATGAATAGTTCAATGCAAAAGGCTCAAAAAGAATTAAATGCACTAGAAAAGAAATATACAGGAAAAGAAGCAGATAGAGATGCAATGATGGCTAAGAGTCAAGAAATGTTAATGATTTATAAAAAGTATGGTATTAATCCTATGTCTAGTTGTTTATTTGCATTTATTCAATTACCTATATTCTTTGCACTTCTCGAAGCAATTTATAGAGTTCCAGTATTCTTTGAAAAGAAATTCTTAGTATATAATTTAGGAACTACACCAGCAGAAGGATTACTTGCTCATAATTATTGGTATATAATATTAATTGTACTAATTATTGGTACTACATATTTATCATTTAAAAATATGAATACTACTACAACTGATGAAATGCAAGCAAAACAAATGAAAATGATGAGTACATTTATGGTTGTATTTATTTCAATAATATCATTTAGTTTACCAACATCAATTGCGCTTTACTGGATAGTATCAAATGCATTTACAATTGTACAAAATTTAATATTAAAGAGAGGTAAATAGAATATGGAAAAATATAAGTTTCAAGCTAAAAGTGAAGATGGATTATTAGAAAAAGCATTAAAAGAATTAAATGTTAAAGAAGAAGATGTAATAACTAAAACATATGAAGAAAAAGGTGGATTATTTAGTGGTAAAAAATATACATTAGAAGTTGTTAAGTTCAGTGATATTGCTGAAGTTGGAAAAGATGTATTAAAAGAATTATTATCATCACTTGATATAAATGCTAATATTGAAACAATGATAAGAGATGGTAAAATTAAATATCAATTACATTCTAAAAATAATTCATTATTAATAGGTAAGAATGGTCATATATTGGAATCTATTCAAACATATGTAAGACAAGCAATTTTTACTGCAGTTGATATATATGTTAATGTATCTGTTGATGTTGAAGGTTATAAAGAAAAACAAAATTATTTCTTAGAAAAGAAAGTTAAAAATATTGCTAAAGATGTATTAAAAACAAAAGTTGATGTTAAACTTGATCCTATGAATTCTTATGAAAGAAAAATAGTTCATGAAGCACTTCAAAACTTTAAAAATATTACTACTGAAAGTGAAGGAGTAGATCCTAATAGATGTGTAGTAATTAAATATTGTGAAATTGAGGAGTAGAAATACTCTTTTTTTCATGGACTTATCAAGATGTTTGTGTTATAATCTAGCATGAAGAAAAGGGAGATATTATGGAAGATACAATTGCTGCAGTTGCAACTACAGTTGGGGAAAGTTCTATTAATGTTATAAGAATTAGTGGAAAGGATTCAATAAATGTTGCGAATAGAATATTTTCAAAGGATATAAGTAATGCTTTAAGTCATACAGTGCATTATGGTTTTATCATGGAAAATGGTGAAAAAGTAGATGAGGTATTGTTATCAGTTTTTAAATCTCCTAAAACATTTACTACTGAAGATATAGTTGAAATAAGTGTTCATGGTGGAAGTACTTCAGTTAATAAAGTCATGGAATTAGTATTATCAAATGGGGCAAGACTAGCAGAACCAGGTGAATTTCTAAAAAGAGCATTCTTAAATGGAAGAATTGATTTAACACAGGCTGAAGCAGTAGGTGACTTAATAAGTTCTCAAACTGAAAGTTCAAGAAAGATGGCACTTAAAGGTGTAGATAAAACTATTTTTAGAATGGTAAATGAATTAAAAGAAAAAGTTCTTGCTTTAATTGCTAATATTGAAGTTAATATAGATTATCCTGAATATGAAGATGCAGTTCTTGTAACAAATGATTTAATAATTAAGACAATAAATGAAGTAAAAGATGAAATAAATAGATTACTTAAAAATAGTAAAAAAGGATTATTAATTAAAAATGGTCTTAAAATTGTAATAGTTGGTAAGCCAAATGTAGGAAAAAGTAGTATTTTAAATGCTTTACTTGATGAAAATAAAGCAATAGTTACTGATATTAAAGGTACGACAAGAGATATTGTTACAGGTGAACTTGTTATTGATGGTGTTAAAATTGATATACTTGATACTGCTGGTATAAGAGAAACAAAAGATATTGTTGAATCTATTGGTGTTAAGAGAAGTGTTGATGCGATTGATGAAGCTGACCTTGTATTATTTGTTGTTGATAGTGTTGATGGTTTTACTCATGAAGATAATGAAGTATTAGATAAAATAAAAGATAAGGAAGTACTTGTTGTATATAATAAAAATGACAAAGTTAAAGATTATAAAAATGATAAATTAAGTGATTATGAAAGTATAAATATATCAACATTTGATAGTGATATGATTACTAAGCTTAAAGATAAAATCGCAGAGATGTTTGATTTAGAAAGTATTGCTGAATCTAATTATATGTATATTTCTAATGCTAGACAGATAGCTCTTTTGAATAATTGTATTAGTATTATAAAAGATATAGAGAACTCTGTAAAAAACGGTGAGCTTGTTGATATGGTAGAAATAGATGTTAAGAAACTATGGGAAACACTTAGTGAAATTACTGGTGAAGTAAGTAGTGATGATTTATTAGATGAAATTTTTAGTAAATTTTGTCTTGGAAAGTAGATGATATAAATGGAATATGATGTAATTGTTGTTGGAGGTGGACATGCCGGATGTGAAGCAAGTTTAGCATGTGCTCGTATGGGAGAAAAGACACTTCTTGTTACAATAAATTTTAATAATATAGCAGATATGCCTTGTAATCCATCAATAGGTGGTAGTGCTAAAGGTATAGTTGTAAGAGAAATAGATGCTCTTGGTGGTGAAATGGGCTATTGCGCTGATAAAACACACCTTCAAATAAAGATGTTAAATGTTAAAAAAGGTCCAGGGGTTAGATCACTTAGATGTCAAGGATGTAAGGTTAATTATCCTAAAGAAATGTTAAAGACATTAAAAGAAACTGAAAATTTAGAATTAAAAGAAGCTATTGTAAAAGAATTACTAGTTTGTGATAGTAAAGTATATGGAATACTTACTGAAGATGGTGAAGAAATTCATAGTAAAGTTGTTATACTTACTACTGGAACATATTTAAATTCTGATATAATGTGTGGTCATGAAAAACATAAAGGTGGTCCACATGGTGAAAAGAATTCTATGTATTTAAGTGATTCACTTGCTAAAAATGGTATTAAACTTATTAGACTTAAGACTGGTACTCCACCTAGAATATTAAAAAGTAGTATTAATTTTGATGAAGTTCAAATTGAAGAAGGGGATAAAACACCACTTACATTTAGTAATTTTTATAAAGCAAGTTATGATGTTAATAATCAAAGACCATGTTATTTAACTTATACTAATAAAGAAACTCATAAAATTATAATGGATAATTTAGATAAATGTGCTTTATATAGTGGAATGATAAAAGGAATTGGTCCTAGATATTGTCCATCTATTGAAGACAAAGTTGTTAAATTTCATGATAAAGATAGACATCAAATATTTTTAGAGCCAGAACGTAGTGATGATATTGAATATTATGTAGGTGGATTTTCTACTACTATGCCACATGAAATTCAAGAAAAACTACTTAAGACTATGGATGGTCTTCATGATGTTGTTATAACTAAATATGGTTATGCTATAGAATATGATGCGATAGATCCATTACAATTAAAACTAACACTTGAAAATAAGATATTAGAAAATTTATATACGGCTGGACAAATAAATGGAACAAGTGGTTATGAAGAAGCTGCTGCTCAAGGATTGATGGCTGGTATAAATGCTTCATTAAAAATTCAAGGACGTGAACCATTCATATTAAAGAGAAATGAAGCATACATTGGTGTTTTAATAGATGATTTAATTAATAAAGGAATAACTGAACCATATAGATTACTAACATCTCGTGCTGAATTTAGATTATTATTAAGACATGATAATTCAATGATAAGATTAACTCCATATGGAAGAATGATAGGTCTTATTAATGATGAAAAATATGCTATATATGAAAAAACTATAAATGATATGAAAGAATTAGAACAATATTTAGAAGAAACATATTTGACTCCAAAGAATGAAGTAAATGAGTTTTTAAGTTCATTAAATTCATCTAATATTTATGGAAGAATTTCTTTGAAAGATTTAGTTAAAAGACCAGAGATATCAATATTTGATTTATTGAAATATATGAATAAAGAATGTGATGAAAATGTTGCTTTAATGGTTGAAACAGAAATTAAATATAAAGGATATATTGATAAAACAAAGAGTGAAGTAAATAAGATGTTAAAGCTTGAATATAAGCAAATACCTAGTGATATTGATTATAGTAAAGTACCTAATATTGCGACTGAAGCACGTCAAAAGTTTGATAAAGTAAGACCACTAACAATAGGTCAAGCATCAAGAATAAGTGGTGTTAATCCATCTGATATAACAATGTTACTAGTATATTTAAAAAAGGAATATAACAATGACTAAAGAAGAATTTATAAAATATTGTAGTAAAATTAATATCAAAATTACTGATATACTATATGATAAACTTTATAAGTATTATGAATTATTAAATGAATATAATAAGAAATTTAATATGACAACTATTACTTCTTATGAGGATGTTTTCTTATTACATTTTTATGACTCATTATGTATTAATAAGACAGGTTATTTAAATGATAAAGATAGTATTAAATTATTAGATTTTGGTACAGGAGCAGGTTTTCCTGGTATGGTTATTGCGATAATATATGGTAATATCAATGTAACTTTAATAGAAAGTAATGCTAAAAAATGTTTATTTTTAAATTTGATTAAGCAAGAACTTAAACTCGATAATGTTAACATTGTTAATGGTAGAGTAGAAGATTATTCAGTAAAAAATAGAGAAGTATTTGATATAGTTACGTGTAGAGCAGTAACATCATTACCAATGATTATAGAAATGTGTACTTCATCTATAAAAGTGAATGGACTTCTTATGCCTTTAAAATCAAATATTGATGAAGAAATAAAGATTACTAATCAAATAATTAATAATTTTGATTTAGAACTTATAAATAAAATAGAATATAATTTACCTATAACAAATGCATATAGATGTATACCAATTTATCGTAAAAATAAAATAACTGATAAAAAATATCCTAGAAGTTATAGTTCAATACTTAAAACATATAAAACTAATAAAAAGGATTGAAAAAAATGGTAAAATACATTAAAATTAATTTATAGTAGGGAAAAAGGATAATATTATGGAAGAAAACAAAGAAAAAGAAAAAATTTATTATATACCTATTGAGGATATTATTCCTAATAGATTTCAGCCAAGGCTTGCTTTTGATGAAAAAGAGTTAAATGAACTTGCTAATTCTATTATTAAATATGGTGTTATTCAACCTATTGTACTTCGTAATATAGGAGATAAATATGAGATAATTGCTGGTGAAAGAAGATATAAGGCTTCATGTTTAGCTGGACTTAAAAAAGTACCTGCAATTATAAATAATACTGATGATAATACTAGTGCTGAAATAGCATTACTTGAAAATTTACAAAGAAAGAATTTATCTGTTATAGAAGAGGCACAATCATATAAGAAACTTATGGATAGAGGATTTACTCAAGAAGAAATAGCTTCTAAACTTGGAGTAAGTCAATCTTCAATTGCCAATAAGATGAGACTTTTAAATTTACCAAAAGATGTTCAAAATGCACTTTTATACAATAGAATATCAGAAAGACATGCTAGGAGTTTACTTTCTTTACCTGATGCTGATATGCAAAGAAACTTACTTAATAAAATTATTTCTGAAAAACTTACTGTTAAACAAACAGAAGAAGAAATTAGTGCAATACTAAATAGAAATAAAGAACAAGAACCATTACCTGAAGATATACAAAGATTCTTAAAAATAGAACCTAAGACTGAATCAAAAGAAGCTTTACTTGGTGACAAACAAGTTGAAGAATATCTAGATATAAAAGTTCCTGAAGTAGTTAAAATTGAACCTGAAGCAAAAGCTACTATGACAGAATATACAGATAGTAGTGAAATTATAAATCCATTTCAACAAACAAATGGTAGTAATGTTAATGTGATGCCTACATCATTTGACAAAGAAGCATATAGTTATGCAATAGATAATTCTAAAGATTTAACTCCTGTGGTAGAAGAATCAAGTGTGCCAAATACAAGTACAAGTGTAGCAAATCCTACAAATAATGTACAAAATAATTCAGTAAGTAATATAAGTGTTAATACACCAAATACTATTCAATATGAAGAAGAAGTAGAAAAAGTTGAAAAAATTGATAAAAACTCATTACTTGAAGAAGATGGTAGTGTTAATTTACCTAATGTAATAAATAAAGTACGTGACTTTATAAATAGTCTTGATGAAGTAAGTGATCTTATAACTACAAGTGAACTTGATTTAACTGATACATATCAAATTATTATTGAAATTGATAAGAACTCTCATTAGTGAGTTCTTTTACTTTACACTAAAAATAAAAAATAATTTATTAATTTAAATAAAAATGCTATAATTGAATTAGATTAAAAGAAAAGAGGTAATAATATGGGACTTATTAAAGCTTTATCTGAAGCAACTAGTAGTGCTTTAGGTGATCAATTTAAGGAATTTGTGAGTTGTCCTACTATATCTAAAAATGTTTTAATACAAAGAGGACTTGTAAATCACGGAAAAGGAAATAAAAATCCTTCAGAAGGAGTTATTTCTAATGGTAGTACAATTGTTGTTCCACAAGGAATGGCAATGATGATTATTGAAAATGGAGAAATAAAGGAGTTTACTGCTGAACCTGGTACTTTCTATTTTGATACAGGTAGTGAACCTAGTATATTTACTGGCGGACTTGGAAAAGGTATCATTGATACATTTAAAACAATAGGTAAACGTTTTACTTATGGTGGTCAAACTGCTAAAGATCAAAGAGTTTACTATGTAAATTTATTAACAATAACTGGTAATAAATTTGGTTCTCCACAACCTAAGAAGATTACTGATGAAAAATATGGTATGTTAGAAGTAACATTCTTTGGTGAATATGCATTTAAAGTAGTTGATCCAATTCTTTTAGTAAATAGTGTTATTGGAGCTAATGCAGAAGATACTGTTACTTATGAAGAAGTAGTTGGTAGTCAATTACAAAGCAAATTTGTTGAAAAATTAACTCAAGCAATATCTGTTGTTATGAGAAAAAATAAAGTTTCTTTTGGAGATATGGGATTATATAATAGTGATATTTCTGATGAAATGAATGTATGTTTAGATGAATCTTGGAGAAAAAATTATGGATTAGAAGTTACTGATGTAGCTTTAAGTGATATTAATTTAACTGATGAATCTATGGTTAAAGTTAACAAGATAGATGAAGCAACTATATTCTCAAATAAGAATTTACAATCAGGATTAATGGCTTCTGCTTCTGCTGATGCTCTTCGTGGAGCTGCTACTAATTCAAATGGTTCTATGATGGGATTCATGGGAATGAATATGGCAAGTGGTGCTGCTGGTTCTATGATGAATGCAGCTAATCAAGGCAGTGATGTTGAAGGATATAAACCAGAAACTAATCAACCAGAAATAGGAACTATTTTTGCTAAAAAAGAAGAAAAAGTAGAAGAAAATAAGGAAGAAAAACTTTGCCCTAATTGTAAAACTCCAGTAACTGGAAAATTTTGCAGTAATTGTGGAACAAAAATTGAAGAATAGTTTCTTAAAATAATTTAAAAATAAAATAGTAGAGTGATATTAATATTATTCTACTATTTTTATATGTTTTAATTTGAATATCTATCTATATAATTTGGTTCAGTACCTTTTTCATAGAAACAAACTATTCCATTTTCTTTATATTCTCCAGTTAAAGGATTTATTGAACTTGCTGTTATACCTTTTGGTATTTCATACCATTCTTTTTTATTTGTTTTAATTTTTGTTATTGTTTTTGACCATATTTTTTTAGTTATCTTTGAATCTCTTGCTTTGACTTTATCATTATCATCATTACCTGTCCATACCATCATTAGATAGTTCTTATTGTAACCAATAGTCCAATAATCAGTTTCGGTACTACCACTTTTAACTGCATATTTACTATCTAAATCATTAGAAATACTCATAAGAGTAGGAGAAGTATAACCAATCATTTTATAGTCGTATGTTTCTGTTAATAAATTATTTAATATATAAACATATTTTTTATTTAAAACTTTTTCATTTTGATATTTAAATTCATATAGTACTCTATCATTATTATCAGTTATTTTTTCAATTATATGTGGTGTTACATGTTCACCTTCATTAGCAAGTGTAATAAAAGCATTTGAATAGTCTATCATGTTTATTTCAGTTGTTCCTAAAGCAGAAGATGCATTTTCTTTGATAGGTGTGTTTATTTTTAATCTTTTTCCCATTTTAGATAAGTTATCCATACCTAAGAATAAATGTGTTTTCATCGCATAAATATTATCTGAGTAAGATAATGCAGTTAACATTGAAATATTTTTATTGGCGTAAATATTGCTTGCATTCTTAGGTGAATAAGTTGTGTTTCCTATATTAAATGTTGTTCTTTCACTTAAAAATGTACTTGAAGGTGTAAATCCATTT
The DNA here is from genome assembly GCA_934102215.1 of uncultured Bacilli bacterium. GTDB lineage: Bacteria > Bacillota_I > Bacilli_A > RF39 > UBA660 > CAG-1000. The sequence continues at coordinate 133,731 of CAKOSH010000001.1, read as the reverse complement.
TCAAGAGCTGAGTAATAAAGAAGTGGTTTTATTGTTGAACCTACTTGTCTTTTAGATGAAGTAACTCTATTAAATTGTGATTTTGAATAGTCTTTTCCACCTATAAGAGCTACTATTTTACCTGTTGTGGGTTCTATTACTATTGAAGCAACTTGAAGTGTTGTATCTTTCATTTCATTATCTATATTGTGTTCTAATTCTTTTTGAATATCTACGTCTAAATTAGTATATATTTTAAGACCATCCATATCAAGTAATGAACTAGGAAGTCCTTTTATATTTTTTAGTTCACTCATAATTGCATCTTTATAATAATAAATACTTGATAATTCAATTTTATCGTTTTTTCCATAGAAATTTAATTCTTTTTGATATGCTTCTTCCATTTCTTTTTTAGTTATATATTTATTTTTGACCATACTTTCAAGTACTTCTTTTTGTCTTTTTTTAGCAGCATCATAATTATTAATTGGATTATAATAACTAGGATTTCTTGGTATACCAACTAATATTGATGATTCAGCAAGTGTTAAATCTTTAGGTTCTTTATTAAAATAATATTTACTTGCTTCTTTGATTCCATAATTTCCAGCACTAAAATCAATAGTATTAAGATAACCTTCTAATATTTCATCCTTACTATAATGTGTCTCTAATTCAAGTGTTAAGAGAGCTTCTTCTATCTTTCTATTCCATGTTTTATCAAATGTTAGATAAAGATTTTTAACATATTGCTGTGATATAGTTGAAGCACCTTGTTTTATTTTTCCACTTTTAATATTAACAAGCATAGCTTTTAAAATTCTTAAATAATCAAATCCTTTATGAGTATAAAAATTCTTATCTTCAATAGATACTATAGCGTTTTTAACACTATCACTTATGTTACTTAGTTCTACATAATCATTTTCAATATTATCTTTTAGAATATCATTGTTATCTTTATCATAAAATGTTATGTTTTTACTTGTATTAATTTGAAACTTTGGTGTGATAAAAGCATAAGCATAAAAACTCATATTTACTATAATACAAGTGAAGAATAAGAATATAAATATTTTAATAATTATTGTTATTTTTTTCATATATATTTCCTTAATATTTAGTATGTAGTAAAATCAGTAAAAAAATACTTGATTTATTATAAAAAATAAGTATAATTTTAATGGAAAGAAAGAAAGGCTTAAAGGAGGCTTATTAAATGAAATTAAAATCAATAGATAAAGATACATTAGAAACAATGCAATTAGATGATATTGCTTATATAATATTAAAAGAGAAAGGTAAGAAGATGAAAATCACTGATATTTTCAGAACTATTTGTGATGCTTTAGGTATGACTGATAAAGAATATGAAAATCAAATTGGTGACTTTTTTACTTTACTTGCAACTGAAAAAAGATTTATTCAATTAGAAAAAGGATATTGGGATTTAAGAGAAAATCATACATCTGAAATAAATATTCAAGATTTAGAAGATGATATGGATGATGATATTGAATTAGAAAATCCTGAAGAAGACAATATAAATGAAGAAGATGAAGGAGATTATTATGACACTATAGATGATATGGATGATGATGATAGTGATGATGATCTAAAAGATTTAGTTATTGTTGATGAAGGGTATGATGATGATTCTGACTTGTAGCTGGTTTTCTTAAATATTAATATTTGAAAGGATGGAAATATGAAAGAAAGATTAGAAATTATACAAGAAAGATATGATTATTTAAATAATGAATTATTAAAGCCAGAAGTATATGAAGATTATAAGAAGATGCAAGTGGTTTCAAAAGAGAAAAATTCAATTGAACCAATAGTTAATGCTTATAAGAAATATAATACTATATTAGATGATATAGAAGCTGCTAAAGAGATGGCACATGATCCTGAAATGAAGGATTTTGCTAATGAAGAATTAGAAAACTTACACAAAGAAAAAGAAGAATATGAAAAGAAATTAAAAGTATTACTTCTACCTAAAGATCCTAATGATGAAAAGAATGTTGTTATGGAAATTAGGGGTGCAGCAGGTGGAGATGAAGCTAATATATTTGCTGGTGATTTATTTAGAATGTACTCTAAATATGCTGAAAAGCAAGGATGGAAACTTGATGTAACACATGAAGTGCCTGGTGAAAGTGGTGGATACTCTCAAATAGAATTCATGTTAAGCGGAGAAAGTGTTTATTCAAAACTTAAATATGAAAGTGGTGCTCATAGAGTACAAAGAGTTCCTGAAACAGAAAGTGCTGGTAGAGTTCATACATCAACTGCGACTGTACTTGTTATGCCAGAAGCAGAAGAAATAGATGTTGAAATAAAAGATAGTGATATAAGAGTAGATATTACAAGAAGTAGTGGTGCTGGAGGACAATGTGTTAATACAACAGATTCAGCTGTTAGAATTACTCATATACCTACTAATATAGTTGTTTATTGTCAAGTGGAAAGAAGTCAAATAAAGAATAAAGAAAAAGCACTTCAAATACTTAAAACAAGACTTTATGATTTAAAACAAAGAGAGCAAGATGAAAAACTTGGTAATGAAAGAAGAAGTAAGATAGGTACAGGAGATAGAGCTGAAAAGATAAGAACATATAATTATCCACAAAATAGACTTACTGATCATAGAATTAACTATACAGTTATGCATTTAGATAAAATTATGGAAGGTGATCTTGAAGATTTAATTGAAGCATTAATTGCTGAAGATGAAAGAATGAGAATGGAAGAAAGTAATGATAAATAAGATCATCTCACTTGGTATATCTAAAAGAGAAGCTGAAGAATTAATCAGTGTTAGTAAAGATATAGAACATGATTATGAACTCTTAAAGGATGGATATCCTATTCAATATTTAATTGGATATGTGGACTTTTATGGTTATAAAATTAATGTTAATGAGGATGTACTTATACCTAGATATGAAACTGAATATTTACTTGAGAAAGTAATTAATATAAGTAAGAAGATATTTAGTGATAAAATTAATATACTTGATATAGGTACTGGTAGTGGAGCAATTTCAATTGTTTTAAAGAATGAACTTAATTCTAATGTAACTGCATGTGATATATCTGAAAAAGCGTTAAATACGGCTATAAATAATGCTAAAATTAATAATTCAAATATAAATTTTATTAAAAGTGATATTTTTAGTAATGTAAATGATAAATTTGATATTATTATAAGTAATCCACCTTATATAAGTAGTGATGAAGTAATAATGGATTCAGTTAAAAAATATGAACCTAATTTAGCATTGTATGCTCCTAAAGATGGACTTTATTTCTATGAAGAAATATTAAAAGATGCTAGAAAGTATTTAAATGATAAATTTATTATTGCTTTTGAGATAGGATGGTGGCAAGGTAATCTTATATGTGATATTGCTAAAAGATATTTTAATGATTCTGTTATAAGAATAGAAAAAGATTTGACTGACAGAGATAGATATTTATTTATAATTCATGAATAAAAAATATAAAAATCAACCAATATGTATTTGAAAGGTTGGTTTTTTAATGAAAAAGATTTTAATTATATTGTTATTAGTTATTGGAATATTACTTTTTAGTAAGAAAGATTATTATGGTGATGATGCGATTAGATTTAGAGTTATTTCTAATAGTAATTCAAGTAGAGATATTCTTATGAAAGAAATGGTTGTTAATAAAATATCAGGTTATGTTTTTAATGATTATGAAGACAAAGAAGTTACCAGAAAAAATATTATCAGTAATATAAGTAATATTGAAGAAGAAATAGATAAATTATTTAAAAACAATAATTATGATATGGATTATAAAGTTAATTATGGTATGAATTATTTTCCAGTTAAGAAATATGATGGTGTTACTTATAAAGAAGGCAATTATGAATCTTTAGTTGTGTCTATTGGTGAAGCAAAAGGTAATAATTATTGGTGTATTTTATATCCACCTTTATGTATGATAGATGATAATAAAAGTGAAAAAGTAAAATATGATTTTAAGATAGTAGAATTCTTTAAAAAGATATTTTAATGTAAAATTTTTTTAGAAAATGTACATTTTATTGATTAAAACTTTCATTAATAGTATATTATTAAGTAGAAAGGTTATTGATATTATGACAAGAATTACTATTGATGGCAATAAAATGCTTACTGGTGAAGTTAAAATTAGTGGTGCTAAAAATAGTGCTGTTGCGCTTGTTCCAATGGCAATATTATCTAAAAGTAAAACAGTTATTTATAATGTTCCTGAAATTAGTGATATTGAATATTTAATAAAGATAATGGAATTATTAAACTGTACTGTTGAACATAAAAATGATGCATTGTATATTGATTCATCTAATGTTGTAAATAAGCCAATACCTGAAGAATTAAGTGTACAAATGAGAGCTTCATATTATTTTATGGGTATTTTACTTGCTAGATTTGGTCGTGTTGAAATATCTTTTCCTGGGGGCTGTAATATTGGTGCTAGACCTATAGATATTCATATTAAAGGTTTTGAAGAATTAGGTGCTCATGTTGAAATTATTAAAAATAGATATATAATAACTGCTGAAAAGTTAGTTGGTAAAAAGATTTATTTTGATTTTCCAAGTGTTGGAGCAACTATTAATGTTATGTTCGCAGCTATTGGCGCTGAAGGCACTACTGTAATAGAGAATGCAGCTATGGAACCTGAAATAGTAAACGTAGCATCTTTTCTTATAAATATGGGTGCTAAAATAAGGGGTGCTGGTACTAAAAGAATAGAAATAGAAGGAAAATGTCCTCTTGATGAAGGAGTTATTGAAGTATTTCCTGATAGAATAGAAAGTGGTACTTATATAATAATCGGTGCTCTTTTAGGAAATGATTTAAAAATTAAAGGTATCATTCGTGAACATATTGAATCTTTACTTATTAAGTTAAAAGAAATTGGTGTTCATTATGATATAGATGGTGATACTCTTACAATATCTAAATGTGAGCATATAAAACCAACTTATATAAAAACACTTGCTTTTCCTGGTTTTCCAACTGATTTACAACAACCTATAACAACATTATTAACACAAGCAAATGGTAAATCAATAATTGAAGAAACAATATATGAAAATAGATTTAAAAATACAGTAGAACTTAATAAAATGGGTGCTGATACTAAAGTGTTATCAATTCATAAATTAGAAGTAAATGGTCCAACTAAATTAAAAGGCATGGATGTTATTGCTACTGATTTAAGGGGTGGTGCTTCACTTTTAATCGCAGCCCTAATCGCAGAAGGTAAAACTAATATAGATAATAGTGAATATATCTTAAGGGGATATGGAGATGTTATCAATAAACTTAAAAATGTAGGTGCTAAAATAGAAATAACTGAGTAATATTTAATAGGTGAATCTTATGAAAATAAAAATACTAGTTATTTTTTTCTTGGCATTAATTCTATCATTTATAATCTATAATGTAACACTTAATAATAGAAAATCAATATTGATACTTGGAGATAATCATTTAACCAATTCAAATTATAAAACATATGATAAATACTTATATGATGATTTAAAAAATGATATAGTTTTCTTTAATGAATTATTTACTGATGAAAATAAAACATACAAAGATATCATAAACGATATTAAAAATAATAAATATGTTATTTCTAAGAATAAAAATATATATTTGAATCAATTGATATCTAAAGCTAATATTATAATTTTGAATGCTAATAATAGTGAATATTTCAAAAAATGTAATAAATCTAAAAGTATAATTGAAGAATATAATAAAAAAATATCTAATGATATAGATTCTCTTATTAAGATTATTAACAAGATATCAACATCTAAAATAATAGTGATAGGTAATTATTGTTTAAATGGAGAAGATTATAGTAGTTATTATAGTAAATATAATTATATTAATATGAATGAATTAGTATCTAATAAAGAAAATATTTCTAGTTTTAGAACGTTTAAATTATCAAATGAAGGTAATTTTACATTATATAAGTATATAAAATCTATCAAAAATGACTAATAATGCTTGATTTTAGTACTAAACTTATGTATAATACAACATGAAGTTATTTCTATAACTGTTTATTAGTTATGGCGAGGAGGATAGATATGAAAAAGGGAATACATCCAGTACAAAAGGTATGTAAAGTTAAATGTGCATGTGGAAATGAATTTGAAGTTAAATCAACTAAAGATGAAATTCAATTAGAATCATGTAATAAATGCCATTCATTCTATACAGGAAAGTTTAAAACTGTTAAGACTGGAAATGTACAAAAATTCAAAGATAAATATGGAATCACTGATTAATAGTGATTTTTTTCTAGGTGAAAAAAATGAATATAGATGGAAAAAATATAAACATAGAAGATTTATTTGATCAAAAATATATGCATAAAGAAATCAAAAAAGGTATATTCTTATCACAATATCAATGTGAAGTATTACAAAGATATAATATTAATCCATATGAATGTTCTTCTATAAATGAATTAATATTTATGATAGATGAAGTACTTGAAGATGAAAGTGATGCTGATGACTTAGATAGTATATCAAGAGAGATAAGTGAATTTAATTATTATGCGAATACTAACAAGTGATTGAAAAATTACTTGTTTTTTGCTATTATTATTGTATGAAAAATAATAAGGTAATAATATATGCAGGACTAATTATTGTATTAATATCAATATCATTATTATATATATTTAATGATAAGTCTTTAAATGACAATATTTTTAATAAGAATTGGTATAAATATAATTATAAGACAGGTTATTATGATGTTATTAATATAAATAAAGATACATTTTCATATGTGATACCAACTAATACTAACGAAAGTAATCCATATGATAAATGTTCAAGATATAATTATGATTCTAAAAATAAAGAATTAAAGTTAAATTGTAATAAAAAGTTAATTATTAAAGAAATAAAAGATGATTATATAGTTTTTAACGTTGATAAACAAGATAATTATTTTTATTCATCAACATTAGATAGCTTAAATCATGAATTTTATAATATATTTAATATGAGTGTTAGTGAATATAAGAAATCTAAGGAAAGTGTCCTTGATTTAATTAAGGTTAAAAGTAATAAAATAAATGAAATATATAATAGCGATGAATATTCTAAAGTTATATTTATTGGTGATTTATGTACTAGTATAGAGTGTACTTTAGGACTTGATATAATTGAAAAATGGATTAATTTTGATAGTAATGTTTATTATATAGATTCTTCATCTTTAAATAAAAATGATTATAAAAACTTAAAAGTGCTTGGTGAAGAATTTAATGATGTATATCCATCTGTTTATGTTATCAAGAATAAAAAGGTAATTGATAAATATAAAATTAAGTGTAATGGATTTGATTGTAGTATGTATTATTAATTTTTATATATAATACATATTTTTTTCACTATTATTTCACAATGTGATATTATATTCTTATATGAGGTGGTATATGTGAAAGTATTAATAGTAGATGATGAAAAATTAATAAGAGATGTTATTAAAGAATATTGTTTTGAAAATAAATATGATGTAATGGAAGCTGAAAATGGAGTAGAAGCTTTAGAGAAAGCAGGAGATGCTGACTTTATAATTATGGATATAATGATGCCAAAGATGGATGGATTTACAGCATATAAAGAAATAAAAAAAAGATATAATACTCCAACTATAATGTTATCAGCAAGAAGTGAAGAATATGATATACTTGCTGGATTTGATCTTGGAATAGATGATTATATGACTAAACCTTTTAGTCCTAAAGAACTTATGGCAAGAATAAATGCTATATTAAAAAGATATAAAGGTGAAGAAAATACATTTGTTTATAAAGATTTAAAAGTCGATTATTTAGGACATGCAGTATATATTAAAGATAAAGAACTTATGCTTACGCCTAAAGAATATGATTTACTTGTATATTTCATAAATAATAAAGGTATTGCATTATCAAGAGAACAACTTTTGAATAATGTATGGAATTATGATTATTTAGGTAATGATAGAACAATAGATACACATATTAAAATGTTAAGAAATAATTTAAAAGAATATAGAGATTTAATAACTACTGTTAGAGGAATGGGGTATAAATTTGAAATTAAAGAATAGTAAAATTAGGCATATCGTATGGGCATTTCTTATGGGATTCTCATGCTTTATTTTGCTGTTCCTTTTTTTTATGCAGATACTTCTTTTAAATTATTTTTATGAAATATATAAAACTAATCAATTAAGTGATGTGGTTAGTAATTTAAAAACTACTAAAGATTTAGATGTCTATAAACTTGAAGATATTGCTTATGAATATGGAATATGTATTTCAGTTTATAATGATGGTAAAATTGATATAGTTTCTAACATGTATAATCAAGGTTGTTTAATTGGTGACTCAAAAACCGGTACTGATTATGTTAAATCTTTTGTAGAAAGTGGTAAAACTGAATCTACTGCTATATTCAATAATAAAAGATTTAACAACAAAACACTTGTTAAAGCACTTAAATATAATGATAGTGTGTACATTTTTTTAAACTCATCTATTCAACCACTTGATGCTTCAATAAGACTATTGAAAAGTCAATTTTTATACATATCTTTAATAATATTATCAGTATCATTAATAATAGGTTACTTTATATCAAGATTAATTTCAAAACCTATTGTTGATATAAGTAAAGAAGCACGTAAGCTTGCTGATGGAAACTTTAATGTGAAATTCTCAACTGATAGTAAGATAGATGAAATAGCAGAACTTGCTTCAACCCTAGAACTTGCTAAAAACGAATTATCTAAAACAGATGAATTAAGAAGAGATTTACTTGCAAATGTAGGACATGATTTAAAAACACCTCTTACTATGATAAAAGCATATGCTGAAATGATTAAAGATTTTGAAAATATGTCAGTTCAAAAGAGAAATGAAAACTTAAATATAATTATAGAAGAAACTGATAGATTAAATGTACTTGTTAGTGATATATTAGATTTATCTAAATTGCAGGCTAATACTTATGAACTTAAAATAGAGGAATTTGATTTAGATAAACTTATTAGAGATGTAATAAAGAGATATTATATACTTATTGATTCTGAGGGATATGAATTTATATATGAAAATGAAGAATCAATAATGGTAATGGGAGATAAAAAGAGAATTGAACAGGTTGTATACAATCTAATTAATAATGCGATAAATTATACTGGTGATGATAAGAAAGTTTATATTGAGCTTGTTAATGATAAAAAGAAAGTTACTGTTAAGATAAGAGATACTGGAAAAGGAATAAAAAAAGAAGATATTAAATATATATGGAATAAGTACTATCATAACGAAAAGAAACATAAGAGAAATGCATATGGAACTGGTCTTGGTCTTTCTATAGTAAAAACTATACTTGATAGTCATAATTATAAATATGGTGTTGATAGTAAGGTTAATAAAGGTACTACTTTTTACTTTGAAATTAATAAAACAAATAAATCTAAAAGTGTGCTATAATTAATTTATTAAAAAGGAGGTTATATGGGAAAATATATATGTAAAATGTGTGGATATCTAGTAGATGTTGAAAGTATATCTAATGATTATGTTTGCCCTATGTGTGGTGCCAGGGAGTTTGAAGAAAGAGATGAAACAATAAGTTCTAATGCGCTTGATGCGATTATTGATTCAGTTGTTAGTGAGGCATTAGAAGTTAAAAGAGATAAAATTATTAATGATAAAGAAGAAGATAAAAGAGTTAGAATAAGTCCTAATAATCATGCGATAGGTAGAATACCTGAAAAATGTATTAACTGTGGACAATGTAAAAAAACATGTGAAAATATAGTTAATATAAGATATGATTTAAATGTGTGTAAAGAACCTATTTGTATAGGGTGTGGACAATGTATATTGAATTGTCCTACTGGAGCAATGATTCCAAAATATTCATTTAGAGATGTTAAAGATATAATTAATTCTAATGAAAAGATAGTTGTTGGAATAGTGGCTCCTGCAGTAAGAGTTTCTATTGGTGAGTGCTTTAATATGGAAGCTGGTGTTAATACTGAAGGAAAACTTGTAACAGCACTTAAAAAAAGTGGATTTGATTATGTATTTGATACAGCTTTTGGTGCTGATTTAACAATATTAGAAGAGGTTGCTGAATTTGCAGCAAGACTTACTAACAAAGGACCACTTCCTCAATTTACTAGTTGTTGTCCTGCTTGGGTAAAGTATGCTGAAATATATCATCCGGAACTTCTAAACAATTTATCAACATGTAAAAGTCCAATAGGTATGCAGTGTGCTATAATTAAAACATATTTTTGCGAGCAAAGAGGAATAGATCCCTCAAAGGTAGTTACTGTTGCGATAACTCCTTGTACTTCTAAGAAAATGGAAGCACGTGAATATACTCCAAATATTGATTATGTTGTTACAGCAAGTGAACTTGGAATTATGTTAAAAGAAGAAGATATAAATTTTGCTAGTCTTGGTGATACACCATATGATAGAATGCTTGGAGAAAGTAGTGGAAGTGGTGTGCTTTTTGGAAATTCTGGTGGAGTATGTGAATCAGCAATTAGAACATTATATAGAATAATGACTAAACATAATATGAAAAAAGATGAACTTGTTTTTGATGAACTTCGTGGATTTGAAGGCATAAAAGAAGCAACTGTTATGATTGATAAATATAAACTAAGAGTCGCAGTTGTTCAACAAATGGAAAATTTAGAAAAATTACTTGAAAATGATTATTATAAAAAATTTCACTTTATTGAAGTTATGAATTGTAAGGGTGGATGCATAGGTGGAGGAGGACAACCATTATGTGCAATACCTAAATTAGATAAAATAAGAGAAGAAAGAACTAAAGGAATTCAATCAATTGATGGAAATAGAGCAGTGAGATTTGCTCATGATAATAAAGAATTAAAAGAATTATATAAAGAATTCTTAAAGAAACCATTAAGCGAAAAAAGCTTTAAATTACTTCATACTTCATATAGCGATAAAAGTAATTTATTACATGATAAATAAAAATTGCAAATTTTTTGCAATTTTTTTAAAAAACTTATTGACTTTTTGAAACAACTTTCATATAATAATATTGTCCAATAGATAATTGATTATATATAATATTAGCGATATGTAAATTTAATTATTTATGTGTTATCTAATATAATGTAATCTAAATTATTTTAGTGAAAAAGTTCTATATTTATTTCATTATTTATATTGGGTAGTTATATTTATATTTCAATTATATGTTTATATGTAATATTAATTTATTATATATTTATGTATCTATCTTATTTATAAAATAATTGTACTTATATATATAAATAATAAATAGTCTTATTAATTTAAGAAATAGAATACTTATCTACTAAGGACAAATGGTATATCGTTGAGAAAGAAAAACTCAAAATGATAAGTAATTATGCTAAATACTGATAATATTTAGAAGTATTTAATTTATAATTATTATTATAAATTAAATGATTCATAATTAGTTTTTTCGAAACTCGAAGCAATCAAGTTTTATCAGGACTGATTGCTTTTTGTATATAAGGAGTGTTAAGTGAGATATATATTAATTTTAATTTTTACTGTTGTAGGTCTTGTTGGTATTATGTTTTATGAACCTAAAGTAGATGAAAAATTATTAAGTGTATTTAATAATAAAGTAACAATTGACTATAATGATTTAGATGCTAATGATGAATGGACTTATGAAATAAATAATGATAATTTAAAAGAAGTAAGTAGTGATAATTCAAAGTTTGTATTTGAGAGTAATAATGATGGAGAATCTGAATTAGTGTTTTATTATCAAAAAAGTGATAGTGATTATAAATATAAAGTTATTTATACATTCGAAGTAAAGGATGATAAGATCTATTGGAGAGAAGGTAAAACTGAGGGATTAATGTCTTTTCCTAAAGTATATTAAAATGTACATATTTTTTAAATAATATGTATATTTTTATTTGTATTTGTGATAAAATTTTAATGGGAGGATATACTTATGGAACCTTATAAAGCAAAAAAATTACCATTTGAATTTGAAATTACAAATGAAATATTAAATTTATTATGTGAAGCTAAAGAAGCATATGGAGAATATAAAGGATATTTAAAGAATATGTCTTATGATTACAAGTGTTTTTTAGAAAATGCTTTTATTAATGATATATTTTATTCATTTAAAATTGATAATGCTAAAATTGAAAAAGATAATATGTTTTATATGACTTATATGAGTAAAAGTAATACATCTATTTTATATAATAATATTAAGAAAAGTTTGTTAGTTGGACTTACTTCTAGCAATAAAATTGGATTTTCATTAGAAACATTTAATAAAATTAATAAAACATTATTAAATGGTCTTAAGAAAGATAATTCTACTAAAGGAAGTGGACATTTAAGAAAGACTCAAACATATTTACTAAAGCCAGGTATTGCTGGTTCTAGTGTTTCTTTTGTACCACCTGTTCATACTGAACTTAATTCACTCATGAAAAATTTATGTGAATATATTAATTCAAAAGTAGATGAAGCATTCATAAGTACTGCTATAACACATTATCAATTTGAGAAAATACATCCTTATGTATCTAATAACGGAAAGATGGGACGTGTTTTAATACCAATGCAATATTCTTATTATAAGAACGAACCTCCAATACTATTTATAAGTGAAAGTATAGATAATTTAAGAAATACGTATTTTACAATGCTTAGTAATGAAGAAGATGATATATTACATTTTGTTAAATTTATTCTTCAATGTATTATTGAACAATGTACACTAAATATAAAGAAAATTAAAAAATTAAATAAATTGTATAAACATGATTTAGAGGAATTTAAAACTGAAATAGGTGGTTCAACTATATATAAAGTTTATCCTGAAATACTTAGAAGAATAGTATTTACTACTGCTGATATAGTTAATGATTGTAATTTACATATAAACTCTGTTAATAAAGTACTTAATAAACTTGTTGAAAAAGGCTATTTAATTAAAGAAAAAAAGAAAGGTACTAATAGAGTAACTTTCTGCTATAAAGCAGCTAATGATATATTCACTAAATAGAATCATTATATTCATAAATATTTAAATAATATAGAGCATTTTTTTGATTTATATCTTCAAAATAAACGTATGCTCTATTTTTATTTTGATTTATTTTGTTAATAAGTTGTTCATAAGTATAAATATTAATATTCTTATATTTAGATAGAAACTTAACATTTTTAATATATTTATTCATTATGATATCTTTATAAATATTATTAAAATAGTTCATATTGTCATAGTAATATTTATCACTAAATAAATAATTATTATTAAATATTGTAAGTGTTAAGATGTATCTTATTTCTAATTGATTAATATTGAATATATTTTTTAAGAATGATATATAATTATCTATACCAAATAATATTGATTCTAATAAAGAAATATTATTTTTATGAATGAGCTTACTTTTTACTACTATTTCTTTATCAATATTAATGTCTTTTATCATGTCTATAAATTCATTACTATTAGTTATTTCTAATAAATCTGAACTATTTATAATATATTCGTTTAATAATATTTTATTTATTTTATCTTTCATCATTTTCCTCAAAAAACTTATCAATTGGTACGTTTAATACTATTGATATTTTATATAAATTATTAATACTTATTCCTTTCTTTGTTTTGTTACTTTCTAAACTACTTATAAGTGATACTGATACATTTATTAATTCAGCTAGTTTTTCTTGAGTGATTTTTTCACCTTTATATTCAAGTCTATATTTTTTGATATTTTTACCAATTATATCATTTAATTTATCTTGATTCATTTTTTCACCTAATATTATTATAAAATAATAAATATTATTTGTATAGTATAACATTACATAATTTATTTAATAAATAATATAAAATGTATTTAGGTGAAGTATATGACTAAATTTAAAAGAAACTTTGATTTTGATGATAATATTATTGAAACGATTGCTTATAATGTAATCAAATATAGAAAAATTAATGGTATAACTCAGGAACAATTAGCTGTGGATATTGGTGTGTCTCCTGAATTTATAAGAAAATTTGAAAGTACTCGTGGTAGTGAAGGATTATCACTATTATCACTTTATAAAATATCAATTGTACTTGGTACTTCTATAGACAAATTCTTTGAAAAAATTACCTGTCAATAAAAAAATTTTCGATTGGTACATTTAATATTCTACTTATTTTATATAAATTGTATATACTTAAACCTTGAGTAGTCTTTTTGCTTTCGAGGTTTCCAATTAGAGATGTGGATACATTAGCATATTCTGCGAGTGCTTCTTGAGTCATCTCTTTTTTAGTTAAACTATATAATTTTCTATAGTATCTAACGTTTTTACCTATTATTGAATATATTTCTTTTTCGTCTTTAAATATATGTGAATTTTCCATATTATCTCCTAGTAATATTTTGCCATTAATTGATTTTTTTAACCATTTACTTTGAATGATAAATTATTATTGTCAGTGATAATTGAAAAAAATTCAAAAATTCCTTGAAAATATTGTGAAAATAGTGTATTATTTATAGGTGCCAAAAGGGGATGTTATTATGGATAAAATTATTAATTTTGCTGTTGTTGCTCATGTTGATGCAGGAAAGAGTACTTTAGTAGATGCATTACTTAAGCAAAACGGTGTATTTAGAGACAATGAACAAGTTGTTGATTGTGTAATGGATAGTGGAGATTTAGAACGTGAAAGAGGTATTACTATAACTGCTAAAAACTGTTCTATAAGATATAAAGGCTATAAAATGAATATAGTTGATACTCCAGGTCATGCTGATTTTTCTAGTGAAATAGAAAGAATTATTAAAACAGTAGATACAGTAGTATTACTTGTTGATTCAGCTGAAGGGCCAATGCCTCAAACAAGATTTGTATTAAAAGAAGCATTACAAAATGGACTTAAACCAATATTATTTATTAATAAAATAGATAAGAAAGATGCTAGAGCTGAAGAAGTTGTTAATATGACATTTGATTTATTCTGTGAATTAGGAGCAACTAATGAACAATTAGATTTTAAGATTATATATGGTATTGCTAAAGATGGTATTGCTAAGTATGAAGAAAATGATGATAATAAAGATATTACACCACTTTTAGATACTATTATAGAAACAACTAAACCTTTTGAAGGAAATGCTGATGATCCACTTCAATTTCAAATTTCATCACTTGATTATGATGATTATATTGGAAGACTTGGAATTGGTAGAATTAATAAGGGTAAAATTAAAGTTGGTGAAACAGTTGCTATATCTAAAAATGATGGTACTCTAACAAAAGAAAGAATTACTAAGATGTTTGTTAATGAAGGAATCAAGAGAAAAGAAGTAACTGAAGCATATTATGGTGATATAGTTACAGTAGCTGGATGCCCTGAAATATCAATCGGAGATACAATTTGTGATGTTAATCATATTGATCCACTACCTAAAATTGAAATAGAAAAGCCAACACTATCAATGAATTTCTTGGTTAATAGTAGTCCATTTGCTGGAAGGGTTGGTAAATTCGTAACATCAAGACATTTAAGAGATAGATTAAATGCTGAACTTGAACGTAATGTTGGACTTGAGGTTGAAGAATTACCTTCTAATGATGGATTTAAAGTATCAGGTCGTGGAGAACTTCACTTATCAATATTAATTGAAAATATGAGAAGAGAAGGATATGAACTTAGTGTATCTAAACCAGAAGTTATATTCCATGAAATAGATGGTGTTAAGTGTGAGCCTTATGAAAGAGTTGTTATAAATGTACCTAATGATTATTCTGGAACTATAATAAGTGATTTAAGTGAAAGAAAAGGTAACATGGAAATAATGGAACCTGCTGAAGATAATTATGTTAGACTTGAATTTTTAGTTCCAACAAGAGGATTAATTGGTTATAGAAGTAATTTCATAACTAATACTAAGGGTGAAGGAATCATGGTAAGAAGCTTTGATTCATATAAACCATATGCTGGTGAAATAGCTAGAAGAAAAAACGGAGTTCTTGTATCTATGGAAAGTGGTAAAGCATTTGGATATGCTCTTTATAACTTACTTGATAGAGGTACTATGTTAATAGAACCAGCAACTGATGTATATGCTGGTATGATAATTGGTATCCATAATAGAGAAAACGATTTAAATGTTAATCCATGTAAAAATAAAGAATTTTCAAATACAAGATCATCTGGTAGTGATGAAGCAATAACATTACCAAGAGCTAAAACTTATACTTTAGAAGAAGCGCTTGAATTTATTGAAAGTGATGAACTTGTTGAAGTAACTCCTGATGCGATTAGACTTCGTAAGAAAATACTTGATGAAAAAGAAAGATATAGAAGTAATAGATAAGTAAACAAAAATGTTTACTTTTTATTTTGAAAAAATTGATTAAATATATTAAATATGTTATTATTCTTATAGAATAGGAGTAATAAATATGGGATATAGTGTTAAATTAAATGATGTTTTTGAATTATCTGGGAATGATTATATAACTATTGATAAAACTGAATATAATGGCATTACTTATTATTTTACTAATAAATTAAATGGTGAAGAGCCAACTGATAAGTTTGTTGTTTTTAAGGATGTTGGTACTGGATTTGTAGAAGAAAAAAATAAAGAAGTACTTGATACAGTTTTAAAAACATTTAGTAATAATATGAATAGTAAATTAAGAACTATTAATAATTCTAAAGAATGAGGTAGATTATGGATACAGTGTTAGATAGATTAGAAAGAAGTATAGAAGATAATATTGAACTTGAAAATGATTTAGGAATAGATGTTCAATCATATGGTATACAAGAACTTCAAAATAGATTTGAACTTTTTGATAATATTAAAAATGAAGCATTTCGGTTAGATAATGAATATGAACTTACTAGTGAGCAAAAAGAAAGAATTGATAAAATAACAGATATTGCTTATGATAAGGCTAATCAATTTAATCTTATTGCTGAAAGAAAACGTCAAGAACTTTTTGAACTTGGTAAAAGAAGAATAGAAATTAATAGGCAAATTAAAAGATTAGAGAGTGATATAGAAAAAGATAGCAATATATTAAATGTTCAAGTTAAAGAAGGTTATGAGAAACCAGAATCACTTGCTAAATTGCAAGAAGAAGCTCAAAAAAGATTAGATGAAAATAAGTCATCTCTTGGAAATTTAATGAGTGAGAAAACTAACATTATACAAAGAATGAGAGATCTTCAATTTGGAGAAAGACCTAAAAATATTAATGAATCACATGAATTAAATGATGAAGAAAATCATGAAATAGAGAATAATAATAATTTAAATAATGGACTTGGAGAGGTAGTTTCTGAAGAAGAACAAGCCATTGAAAATGAAATTAAAGAAGGTTATGATGGTAGTAGTGATAATGGAGAATCAACTTCTGAAGATATTGAAGAAGTAGAAGAAGCTATTGAACCATTACCTCCAGTTAATGAAGAAATAAAAGATGAAGAAGAAAAAGATGAAGAAAAGCAACAAGATTTAACTGAGCAAATAACTGATGAACAAAATCAAAATCCGGAAGGAGAAACTTCTGAAGAACAAAATCAAGAACAAGAGCCAGAAGAGCCAATTGAACTTGATGATGAAGAACCTCAAATGCCAAATGTTAAAGCAAATAAGCCAAAAATAACTTGGAAAACAGTGTTACATGTTGCGGCTGGAATTGGTATTGGTGCTGCTGTATTCTTTGCTGCTGGGCCTCTTGGAGTAGGCGTTATGTCTCTTGCTGGTGGACTTGCTAATAAATTTTTAAAACAAAGAAGAAATGAAATTGCTAGATTAAATAGTCTTGGTGTGAGTACTAAAATAAATACTGTTGTTGAACCAAGACCGGGTCTAAAAGGATTAGTTGATAGAATTAAAAATAAATTTAGAACTGAAGAAGGTCTTCGTGATATGTCATGGATGATTAATTCTGCGATTATTACAGGTACAACACTTACTGTTGCTAGTACCGTTAATAATTTAATTCAGGCAAGAAATGCGGCTCAAGCTACAACTCCTTCAGTAGAACCTAATGTTAAGCCAGACCCTACACCTGTTAGAACAACACCAGAACCAACTCCAATTCAGCCAAAACCTGCGCCAGTTCAAACTACAGCAATACCTAATGTACAGCAACCAGTATCACAATATGATGGAATTAGAATAGGAGAAGGCGTTGGAAATTATAATGTAAGCGTGGGACATATAAGTTCAGATAGAGCTGTCATGGGACTTGATACTAAACCATTATTATCACAATATGTTAATAAAGATTCTATATTTGGTAGATTTGCTTCAGTTAATCCAGATGGCTCAATTGGACAAGTTATAAATACAAATGGATTATCAATAGAAGAATTCTGTGCAACTAATGGAATAGATCCAAGCAGAGTAGCTGTATCAGTAATGGATAAAGCAGGTGCAGACCAAGCATGGATTTCAGCAAGTGAATTAGTAAGCGGTATGGGAGGACCAACATTATGATAGATAAAGTAATAAAATTAGATAATAATCTTGAATATTATGTTTTAGATGAAATGGCATATGAAGGAAAAAACTATCTCATGGGACTTCAAGTTGATAACGAAAAAGAAGGTATAACAAATAATTACATTATTGTAGAAAGTCGTAAAGATTTAAATGGAAGTACAACACTAGTTGATATAGATAATCCTGAATTACTTGAAAAAGTAGGGAATTTATTTATAGAAAGATTAAATAAGCAATAATAAAAACACAATATATTAATATATTGTGTTCTAATGAATAGAGAATTTATTTTTCTCTATTTTTTTGAATTTATTTAATATTTTAGCGACTATAAATATTATTGAATCGCTATTTTTAATAGCATATTTTTTACCTATAGCTTTTCCGCCTACTGTTAATGATGATATTATTGAACTTGTAAATAGCGTTATTAATATTGTCGAAATGTTAAACTTGATTGATATGTTTATTGCAAGCATTGCTCCAACTGAACCACTTACTATTCCACAAATATCTCCTATTACATCATTACATATACTTGCAATTGTACTTGAATTTTTTATAAGTTTTACTGCTTCTTTTGAACCTTTTATTTTTTTAGAGCTTTTAGCATGGAATGATGCTTCGTTTGCAGTTAATACAGCTGTACCAATTATATCAAATATAATACCAATTCCTATAAATATAATACATAATATTATTAAAAGTATTGTATTATTATATTTTGATATTAAAAAGTTTGATGTACTACTGAAAATTAAAGCTATAAAAAAAGTCATTAAAAATGCCTTAATTATCCAACTATCTTTTTTCATTTAACTCCCTTTAAGTATTGTATGGAATACTATAAATTAATTTTACGGCTTTGGTCGAGTTGAATTTCTCTAAATTCTTACCTTTAGTTACCTTTGGGCGATTTCTCTTTAAAAGAATTAATCATTTGTCACCAATATGATCACTCGATCACCACTTAGTCCGCACTTCAATCCTTATAATATATTCACGCTAGAGGTTTTCCCAGACAAACATAATTTACTATTATTCGCTTTTGCAATTTATTTTTCAATAATATCCCAATAAATCACTCACGACATGTGCTTTCATATTTATCGATTTGTATTAAGGATTCGGATATATGCCATTATATCTTTTCCTTAAAACTAAAATTATATATCCACCCCAATCTGGGCGAAAGAAGCAAAATATATAAAGTATCATTTTACACAATTAATGGATTTTTAGCCCCATCTTCAAGTAGAATGTTTGACTAGCATAATGCTCCATACACCTAAATTATAACATATTTTAAAAATTTTGTAAATGAACAGCAATTATCCAATATATAATAACTCTTACTTTTTGTTCTTATTTTTAGTTTCTCTTACTAAAGCGATTATTGTTGAGGTGATTTCCATAATGTTACCTATAACACAAACGTATGCTTTAAATTTTAAATTATAAAATAACCATGCAATAGCGCAAAATCCAAATATATATTTATATACTCTTGGATTTTTAAATGTTGCTCCTACAGTATAAAGTATTGCAACTATAACAGGTAGTAGTGATAAAGGATTTGTATAATTTAAGTATCCTATTATTCCTGTTATTATAATTATTATTCCTGATAAAACAATTGGAACTTGTTTTCTATTTTTATCATATTTGTAGAAAAGTATGTTTCTTACTACTGCCATTATATCCATATATGCAGCTGATATAGCACCAAGTAGAGCATATTGAAAAGCATATAACATATGAGCAAAAGATTGGACCATCATCATATGTTTCTTTTTTCTACATTGAACTGAAAAAGATATCGTGAGCATTGCGGCTACACCAATAAGTTGTGCATATAATACATTTTTCATATTTTCTCCTATGATAATTATAATATTTTTTGATGCAAAAGTATATAACACTTTAAAAAAATTATTTATAATGATATAATCTATTCAAGAAGGAGAGGATTATATGAGTTTTATTAAAGAAACAGAAAAGTATATACATGATGTAATTACAAAATGTGGATATGAAATTGATAATGTTAGTTTGGAGTCCTCTTCAAGACGTGACCTTGGTGAATTTCAAATTAATGTATGTATGGCACTTGCTAAAAAATATGCAAAGAATCCAAGAGAACTTGCAAATGAAATAGTTACTAATTTTGATGAAAGATTTACAAATGTCAATATAGCTGGACCTGGTTTTATTAATGTGACTATTAATGAAGAATATTTGATTGATAAGATAAATGATTCAATTAATAATGTTGATAGTTTAATTGATAAGATGGAAGAGAAAACTATTATTGTTGATTATGGTGGAGCAAATGCTGCTAAAGCACTTCATGTTGGTCATATGAGACCAGCAAATATTGGTGAGTCTCTTAAAAGACTTGCTAAAACATTAGGAATGAATACAATAGGTGATGTTCATTTAGGTGATATAGGTAGACAATCTGGAATGATAATTAGTGAGATTAAGAAAAGAAAGCCTGATTTATGTTATTTTGATCCTAAATATAAAGGAAAGTATCCTAAACTTGAAATAACAGAAGAAGAACTTGCTATATATTATCCAGCTGCTAGTAATGATGCTAAAGAAAATCCAGAAAGAATGGAAGAA
Organism: uncultured Bacilli bacterium; assembly: GCA_934102215.1. Classification (GTDB taxonomy): domain Bacteria; phylum Bacillota_I; class Bacilli_A; order RF39; family UBA660; genus CAG-1000. The sequence goes on along the minus strand of CAKOSH010000001.1, from coordinate 112,498 downwards.
GTAAGAAAGATTACTGCTCTTGTTGATAGTGGCGTTGAACCATATTTTGGAATGTGGAAAGATATTGTAGAAGTATCTAGTAGAATAATAAAAAGAACATATAATTATTTAAATTGTGATTTTGAATTGTGGGAAGGAGAATTATCATCTTTAAAATATGTTCCTGATACTCTTAAAGTATTAGAACCATATATGTATGAAAGTGATGGTGCTAAAGTAATTGATGTTAAAAAAGATGATGACAAACTTGAAGTACCACCATTAATAGTTATTAAAAATGATGGAGCTACTATATATGCAACTCGTGATTTGGCAACAATATATTCAAGAGTTAAATTATATAATCCAGATGAAATATGGTATATTGTTGATGCAAGACAATCATTATATTTTGAACAAGTATTTAGAGCATCATATAAATCTAAATTAGTACGTGATGATGTGAAACTTTCTCATTATTGGTTTGGAACTATGAATGGTAGTGATGGAAAACCATTTAAAACAAGAGATGGTGGAGTAGCATCATTAGATGGACTTATAAGTGATGTTAAAAATAAACTTCTTACTAAGTTAGATAAATATAGTGAAGAAGAAAAAAATAACATTGCTGATATTCTTACAGTGGCAACTATTAAATATGCAGATCTTTTACCATATAGAACTACTGATTATATATTTGATATTGATAAAATAACTTCATTTGAAGGTAAAACTGGTCCTTATGTTTTATATACTATGGTTAGAATTAAATCAATACTTAATAAAATTGATAATAAAGATAGTATTATTCATGGAATATATGGTGATACTGAAAGAAATATATATATTAAATTACTTGAATTATCTAGAATGCTAAATAAAGCTTATAATGAGAAAACATTAAGTTATATATGTGAATATTTATTTGATTTATGTAGTTTATTTAATAAGTTCTATGGTGAAACATCTATTCTTAATGAAAGTGATAGTGAAAAGAAAGAAAGTTATGTTGCACTTCTTAATGTGATGTATAATGTTGGTAGTAAATTACTTAATATATTAGCAATTGATATACCAGATAAGATGTAGAAGTATACGAAAGTGTACTTTTTTCTATATCTTTTTTCAAAATCGTATTGTATCTTTAATTATAGTATGCTATAATACACTCGAACAAAAAAGTTCCTTGCTTCATTTTATGTGAAGCCGTGAGACCAAAAGGAGGTGTAATAATGAATAAATATGAAATAATGTTTATCGTTAAGACTGATATTGATGAAAAAACTCAAAAAGAAGTTGTTAAGACTTTTGAAAAAGTATTAACTGATATGAAAGCTAAAGTAGTTAATTCTAAAGATATGGGTCAAAGAAAATTAGCTTATCCTATTAAGAAACAATTAAGAGGAAACTATTATGTATTTAACGTGGAAGCTAGTCCTGCTGCTGTTAAAGAATTTGATAGAAAAGCTAAAATCGATGAGAACATCTTAAGACATATTGTCATAAGAGAAGAGGAGTAGTTAATGAATAAAATTGTTTTAGTTGGAAGATTAACAAGGGATCCTGAACTTAGAAGTACAACTGCTGGATTTTCTACTGCTAGCTTTACAGTAGCAGTAAATCGTAATTTTAAAAATAAGGATGGTAATTATGATGCTGATTTCTTACCTTGTGTAGCATTTAGAAATACAGCAACATTTGTATCAAGATATTTTAAAAAAGGTAATTTAATTTGTGTTGAAGGTAGAGTACAAACTAGAAGTTATGATGCTCAAGATGGAAGTAAAAGATACGTTACTGAAATTGTTGTAGAAAATGCTGAGTTTGTAGGTGGAAAAAATGAAGGTTCTGCTCCTAGTGCTAACACAGATACTACATATATGGATGCTCCTAGTGAAGCACCTGTTGATGTAATGCCAGAATATGATATTTCAAAGTCAGATCCATATGAAAATTATGATAAGGATGTATCATTAAGTGATGATGATTTACCATTTCTATAATGATTAACTTATTAAATTAAGGAGGATATAATGGCAGAATTTTATAGAAGAAAAAAAATATGTCAAATGTGTGCTGGAAAATCAGTTGATTATAAAGATGTAATGATTGTTTCTAAATATATTAATGAAAAAGGAAAAATCTTACCTAGAAGAATGACTGGTGCTTGCGCTAAACATCAAAGACATATTGCTAATCAAATTAAGATTGCAAGATATATGGCTTTATTACCATATACAAAGTAGTTTCATATTGAGACTACTTTTTTAATGTAAAATTTATTTTGATAACTTGTTTAATAATTCGTATGGTGATAAGATAAATGTGGAGGTATATGATGGAAAATCTTTTAAATAAAAAAGTTATTATTTCTTCAATAATGGGTGATGTGCATGGTTTAAGCACTAACTACAAAGGAACAGTAACTTATATTGATGATGAGTTTATTTGTTTAGATGATAATATATATGTTGCTAAAAAATACATTTTATCAATAATAGTTAAATAAATATAGTCATATTAAACGAAGATAATTATATATTGTTTTCGTTTTTAAATGCAATAAAAAAGAGATTTTGTTAATCTCTATTTCTACTTATTAGAAGTAATCTTGCTATTTGAAGGGCTGATGCAAGGAATCCAGCTACGTATGTAAATGCTGCTGCCTTTAATACTTTAGTTGCACCATTTGTATCTTGCTTTTCAATAAGACCACATTTTTGTAATTCTTCTTTGGCTCTTTTTGATGCATCAAATTCAACTGGAAGTGTTATTAATTGGAAGAATAATCCTACTGTTAAAAGTATTGCTCCGATTGTTATAAAATTAAATAAATCAAATATAAATCCTGCAAACACAAGTATTGAAGACAATCTTGATGTGAAGTTAACAACAGGAACTAATTTACTTCTAAATACTAACATACTATAATGTTCTTTATCTTGTATTGCATGTCCAACTTCATGAGCAGCAACAGCACAAGCAGATATGGAATTACTATTATAAATACCATCTGATAAATTTATTGTTTTATTTCTAGGATCATAATGGTCAGTAAGACTTCCATTAATTCTTCCAACTTTTACATTACTAAGCCCATTCATTTCAAGAATTTTTTCAGCAACTTCTTTACCAGTAAGTTTTCCACTATTTTGTTTCTTTGAATATTTACTATATGTTGAATTTATTCTCATATTAGCATACAATGGTAAAACTATAATAATTATCATTAAAATTACATCTAAACTATAATAATCCATTTTTCATCACCAATATAATTGTATCATATAATTGTGAATTATTTATGAAGAAAATCCAAATGATACCTTTTTATCGATGTTAAATGATTCATATATAGTATTATTATCTATTTTTAATTTATTTGTTTTATAATTATTTATTTTATTTGATATTTGTTTGGCTTTACTAAATTCTTTATTTTTGATGTAATTTATTTTTTGTTCTTGTAATTCATTTAAATTATTTATTGTATCTGTTTCTATATGCTGTAATTTTATTTTTGAACATATCTTATCTAGCATATCGAGACTTTTATCTGGATTATATCTATCTTTAATATATTTATTTGATAAATCTACTATTGTTTCTAATTGTTTATTTGTGATATGGATATTATGAAATTTTTCATAATACTTTTTAGAATTTATTAGTATATTTAATGTTTCTTTAGTAGTTGGTTCTTTAATTAATATTGTTTGAAATCTTCTATTTAGTGCTCCATCATTATATATAGATTTATAATATTCTTTTGTGGTAGTAGCCCCTATTATTTTTAATTTATTTCTTGCGATGTAAGGCTTTAATATATTTGAAGCGTCTATTGCTCCTTCTGCTCCTCCTGCACCTACTATAGTGTGTATTTCATCAAAGAATATAATTAAATTATTATTTTGTTCAAAGTATTCAATCATTTTATGAAATTTTTCTTCAAATTCTCCTCTATATCTTGTTCCACTTACTATTTTTGATATATTTATTGATATTATAGTTTTATTTAATAATTCTTTAGGAACTTCTTTTTTAACTATTTTATAAGCAAGTGCTTCTACTAATGCTGTTTTTCCTATACCAGGTTCACCAATTAATAAAGGATTATTTTTATTTTTACGAAGTAAAATTTCTATTAATTCATTTAATTCTTTATGTCTTTCAGTGATAGGCTCATAGTCTTTCTTTTTGACTTGTTCATTTAGATTGATACCATATTCATTATCACTTTTATTGTGTAATAAATCATTATAAAGCTTGTTTAAATTAATATTTAGATTACTAAGTAATGAAATACCAATGCCTTCTCCATATTCAAGTATTTCTATTAATATATCTTTTTCTGTTATGTCTTTTTTATTTAGATTCATTAATATTTTTTTGAATAATGGTGTATATGATATTTGTTTTACTTTGTTAGTATTTACTATTGTTTTATTTACTTCTATTAAATAGTCTTTGTAGGTAATATTTAGATTGTTTAAAATATTTTTACATGGATTATCTAGTTTTAATATTGCTAATATAAAGTGTTCTGTACCTATATATTGATGATTTAGATTTAATGCTTCTAGTTCACTACATTTTAAAATTTTGATTAGTGTTTCATTATATTTATTCATATTAATATTATGTTTTTTAAATAGAAATTAATGCATAAAAAAAGAATGAAAATTCATTCTTTAATTATATTACCATGGCAAGTATTATTGCTACCATTACTATTGCTAGTAAGGCTACTAATAATTTCCAAGTTCTCTTTAGCCATTCTTTATAAGGAATTCCTAGATAACTAAGTCCTAAAACTAATGCAACACTTGTAGGTGCAACAAACATTGTAACTCCATAAATGCCTTGAGCAAGTAATGCCATTACAGTTGTTGAAACATTTTGACCAGCGATTTGTGGTATTACATAGTTTACTACATATAACATGTCTACATGTAGAACTGAACCAAGTATCATTGTTATTGTACTAAAGAATATGTTAAATTTGCTTGTTGCTTTTAGTATAAAGTCTGCTATAGTAGGATATGTCATTGTATTACATGCAAAGTATACTACTGTATAAGATAATACTACAAGTACAGCTGAGTTTAATATTTTTTTAGTACCATCAATCATGTTATCTATTGTTTCTCTATGACTCATTCTATAGAATCTACCAAGTAATAATGCAGATAATATACACATTACAGCCATTTCAGCATAATGCCATGAACCAAATGCACTAACATTACCAAGTAATTTACCAAATATAGTAAATTTATCTTTACCGATTGCGAAGCTAGTGATTTTATTATTTAATGTTGTGAATATCTTAACATTGAATGTTGCTTCCCATGCTGTACAACCTAATACTAATAATACAAATAAGATTGCAAATATTACTATTATAGGTACAACTGAGTATTTGTTAGCTTTACTTTCGCCTGCGAATAAGTCTTCTGTTTCTATTGCTTTTTCTTCATCTTTTTTAACATTAGTTCTTTTTGCTTTATAAAGATAAAATACTAATGCTCCTAAAGAGAATACTAATATTCCAAGTCTATAATAGATACCATTTGATAGTTTAGATATTTTTAAACTTTCTTGAATAGCACCTACTATGTTATATCCAATTGTACTACCAATGTTACCAATTAACATAGCACCAAATGTAGCAACACATGCAGTTACTTTATCATAACCAAGTAATAAGATAATACTTATTAATGCTGGTATAAAGATAAATAACCAAAGTTCATAACTAAATACAGAAGTTAATGCTGCGATTAATACTGCTACAATAACTATGAAATGTAGTTCATTGCCTTTAAACTTGTTTGCTATTTTTTCGATTGCTGCTCTATATTTTCCTGTTTTACCAAGAACACCATAAAGAGCTCCAACTGATAATAAGAACATTAATATTTGAACAAAATATCCAAAATCAGATGCTCCAAAAGAAGCAAATAGTAATTGCCAGAAATCAAAGAATCCTAATTGATTCATTCCTAGATCTACTAGTTCACCTGAATTGTAATATCCAGCTGGAAGTAGCCAAGTTAAAATAACAATAGCAAATAGAATAAACATGATTATTTTAAATAATCCACTCTTCTTCATATAATCCTCCTTGTTTTAATTATATAACAAAAAATACTGACTTTACAAGGAATTGTCAGTATTTTTATTATTTTCACAATTTATACATTTTATATGATTATAAAGTTCACTAATACAATTATTAAATTCTTCTTCTGTTTTTGATGAAGCAATCTTTTGTTTTAATTCTTTTGTATTTGGAATGTATTTTAAATATGCAAGTGCGTGTGTTTTAATATCAAGAAGTGCTTTTCTAGGATTTGTATCTTGTTTTAGTATTTCATAATGATGAACTAACATATCTATTCTTTCTTTATAAGTTGGTTTATCTATTATTCTACCATTTTCAACATATTCTACACATTCTTTTATGAACCATGGATTACCTATTGTTGCTCTACCTATCATTATTGCATCACAACCTGTTTCATCTAGCATTCTTTTTGCATCTTCTATTGTTTTAATATCACCATTACCTATGACAGGAATATTAACTGCATCTTTAACTTCTTTTATTAAGCTCCAATTTGCATTTCCTGTATAACCTTGTTCTCTTGTTCTTGGATGTATAGCAATAGCACTGGCACCTGCTTTTTCAATTATTTTAGCTACTTCTACACAATTAATAGAGTTCTTATCCCATCCGGCTCTTATTTTAACTGTTACAGGGATACTTACTGTATTTACTACAGCACTTACAATTTTATAAATTTTATCAGGGTTTTTAAGCAGACTTGAACCTGCTTGTGATTTAAGAGCAACTTTTGGTACAGGACATCCCATATTAATATCTATGATATCTGGATGAATATTTTCTTCAATGTATTTAGCAGCACTAATAAAACTATCTTCATCACTACCAAATATTTGTATACTAATTGGTCTTTCTTCGTCATTTATTTTTAACATGTCTATAGTGTTTTTACTGTTATAGATAATTCCCATGTTACTTATCATTTCACTATAAATAAGTCCTGGATTCATTGATTTAATTATCTTTCTAAATGATTCATTTGATATACCTGCCATTGGTGCAAATACGATTCTATTATTTATTTTAACATTTCCTATTTTCCACATAATTTTTTCTCCAGTGATAATTTAACATTTTATAAACATTTTTGCAAGAAAAAAGTAGCTTATTCAGCTACTGCTGTTACTTCACATGTAATATCTTTAGTAACATTTAAGAATGTATATAAATAGCCTTCTGTTGTATTTTCTGTTTTTGATGGTTCTACTGAACATTTAATTGTTGGCTTAACTCCTGTAGTTCCTTTTAACATAAATGTTCCTGTCTTTCCTTCTTCAACACTATTGTCTGTACTACCTTTAACAATTGTTATTGTATCTGGAAGAGTTGTTATTTTAATACTATATTTTTTAATAGGTTTTTCTACGAAAGTTAATGTACATTTTGTATTATCTGTTATTTTTGATATTGTTATTTTATTATCTTTGAATTCTGCTTTTTGATCGTTTGTACATTCTAGTTTAGGATTTTGATATCCTTCATTTGGTTCAACTATTGCTGAAATGCTTTCTCCATATTTAGCAGTTTCTGTTGTAGTTCCTTTTCCATTGACAACTGTAACATCCATTTTCAATTCTTTTACTTCAAATATTATTTTACATGCTACGCTTTTCATAATAGCATTTATTGTTAATGTATTGTTTTCTTCGTTCCATGTAGCAGTTTTGTCATCACTACATTGTGCGCTTTCAAATTTATATCCTTCTGATGGAATAATTTTGAATTCTCCATCTTTTTCTCTTTCTATATATTTTGGATTACTTTCATCAGCTTTACCATTAGTAACTGTTAGTGTTACTTCATATGTACTATTAACAAAGAATAAATTACATGTTGTATCTTTTTCAACATTTGGAACAAATTTCCATTCATCTTCATTAAATTGACCTGTAACTGTATTATCGATACATTGATATCTTGCAAATTTATATTTATATTTGTCAGTTTCATTTCCAAGTTCATCCATTATTTTGTCAGCACCTGGCATTTCTTGAACTTCTTCATCTTCTAAATAATATTTGTATGTTATTTTGGCCTGTGGTGTTTCTGGATTTGGATTGTTTGGTTTTTCTTTATTATGTTCATAAAAACCAATTCCTGCTCCTGCGGCTGATAATAAAAATAGTATTAGTAGTATTATAAATAACCCTTTATTCTTCATTTTAATCTCTCCTTATTATACAATTTAATTTTATAATATTACGTGTGTTGTTGTCAAGATAAAAAAGTGTTGACAAATCGGCTATTTTTAGTATATAATAGGTCCGGTACATTTAAAGAAAGTGCAGTTTTCGTGGGATGAAAATGTCATAGTTGCAAATATGATGGCGCTTGATTTGAAGAAGGGAAAAATTAAATATGAAAACATTTATGTTAAGAAAAGAAGATGTTGAACATAAGTGGTATGTAATTGATGCTGAAGGTCAAGTATTAGGTAAAGTTGCTGCTTTAGCTGCTTCAGTATTAAGAGGTAAAAATAAACCTACATTCACACCTTATGTTGCATGTGGTGATAATGTTATTATTATCAACGCAGAAAAAGTTGTTTTAACTGGTAATAAGTTAGACAAAAAAATGTACTACAATCATAGTGGATATCCAGGCGGTTTAAGAGAAAGAACTGCTAGAACTATGAAAGAAAAATATCCAGTAGAAATGGTAGAAAGAGCTGTTAAAAATATGCTTCCTAAGAATAGACTTGGAAGAGATATGTATAGACAATTATTTGTTTATGCAGGTAATGAACATAAACATGAAGCTCAAAAACCAGAAAGATTAGAGGTAAAGTAATATGGCAGAAAAAACTAAATTCACTGCATTAGGCAGAAGAAAAAGAAGTGTTGCTAAAGTAACATTAGTTCCAGGAAAAGGTGTAATTACTGTTAATGGTAAAGATGTTAAAGATTATATGCCTTATGAAACTTTAGTTATGGATTTAATCCAACCATTACAGCTTGCTGATGCTACTGAAAAGTATGATGTTAACGTAGTTGTTAAAGGTGGAGGTTTCTCTGGTCAAACTGGAGCAATTAGATTAGGTATCGCAAGAGCATTAATGCTTGCTAATGCTGAAACAAGACCAACATTAAAATCTAATGGAATGATTACTAGAGATGCTAGAATCAAAGAAAGAAAGAAATATGGTCTTAAGAAGGCTCGTAGAGCACCACAATTCTCTAAGAGATAGTAAAATCTATAAGTTTAAACTCTATATTTTCTATAGAGTTTTTTCTTGAATATAATATTAATATGGAGGAAATTTTTGATAAAAATATTAAATGGTGAATTGGAACTCGTATTTATCATTAAATAAAATATGATAAATGGAGGAAAAATGAAAATTAGATTAGAAAGAAAAGAAGATTATTTTGAAGTAGAAAATTTAGTAAGAGAAGCATTTTATAATGTATATAGACCAGGTTGTTTTGAACATTTTGTTATACATAATTTAAGAAATAATAAATCATTTATAAAAGAACTTGATTATGTTTTAACTATAGATGATAAGATTATTGTTAATATAGTCTATTCACTTGGAACATTAAAATATGATGATGGTAAAACTAGAAAGATATTAACATTTGGACCAGTTAGTATACTTCCTCTTTATCAACATATGGGATATGGAGAAAAAATAATTAATTATACAATGAATAAAGCATATAAAATAGGTTATAATGAAATAGTTATAACAGGTAATCCAAAATATTATAAAAAATATGGATTTGAAAGTGCATCAAAATATAAAATTTATTATGAAGGGCTAGATAGAAATGAAGAATCACCCTTCTTTATGATTAAAATATTTGATAAAGTTAAGCTTGATATTCAAAACTCTGAATATAGTGATCCTGAATGCTTTAATATTAATGAAGAATTATTGAAAGAATTTGATAAGAAGTTTCCATATAAAGAAATTGTTAAAAAAGATACTTGGTTATAATTTTTAATTTTAAATTAGGCACACTGATTTGTGTGCTTTTAATATGTAATATTTTTTGTATAGTGATTATTTAATTAATTGAAATAACATATATTAGTGATATAATAATATTATTGTAGGAGAGTGTTATATGGCTGCTAAAATATTTAAAACTATCGATGAACAATTAGAGATATTAAGAAGTAAGGGACTTGTTATAAACGATTACGATAAAGCAAGTGAAGTATTACTTAGAGAAAATTATTTCTTTTTGAATGGATATCGTTCACCATTTTTAATAAATGGAACTAAAAGATTTATTGATGGTACTACTTTTGAAGAATTATATGCATTATTTACATTTGATAGATATTTTAGGAATATAATATTTAAAAATATATTGATAGTTGAAAATAACTATAAGTCTATATATAGTTATGTTTTAAGTAAGAAGTATGGTTATAAAGAAAAAGATTATTTAAATGCTAATAATTTTAATAGAAGTAAAGATAGAGCAAGACAAATAAATGATTTAATAAGAAAATTAAAAAGACAAATAAGAATAAATGGTTATCAACATCAAGCAACAAGTCACTATATAAATAATTATGGTTATATACCTATGTGGGTAGGGGTAAAAGTAATTAGCTTTGGACTTATGAGTGAATTATTTACAATACTTAAAGATGAAGATAGAGATGAAATAGCATCTTATTATAATGTTGATGCTGATAGTTTTGAGAGTTATTTATCTATACTTTCTAACTATAGAAATTTATGTGCTCATGAAGATATTTTATATAATCATGAAACTCAAAAAAGTATTAATGACACAAGATATCATAGTATGCTTGATATACCTAAAATTGAAGATGAATATATTTATGGTAAGCATGATATATTTGCATTAATTATAATATTGAAGGAAATGCTTACTGAAACTGATTTTAAGATGATGATGAATGAAATTGATTATGAAATAGATTGGTTATCTTCAAAACTTAAAGTAATTGATATAAGTAAAGTATTATATAGAATGGGCTTTCCTGATAATTATAGACAAATATCTTATTTAGAGTAGGTGAAATATGAGAAAAACAATAATTGCATCTATTACTACATTCTTTATTGGATGTGCTTCAATGTATATGCTTGTTAGAACATATCCTTTAAACGTAGTTGATAGTGATAGTGATAATAGTACTAATACTGTTGATAGAAAATTTACTGTAAGTGAGATAGGACTATCAACTGGTATAAGTAATGTATATGATTCAGTAGTTGTGGTTCAAAATTATAAAAATGATAAAGCAAGTGGAATTGGTTCTGGTTTTGTTTATAGTAGTGAAGGCTATATAATGACTAATTCTCATGTTATCGAAGGAGCTTCTAATATTAAAGTTATGCTAATGAGCGGTGACATTATTGATGCGACTATTATTGGTGATGATGAATATGCTGATATTGCTGTTATCAAAATAAATAAAAAATATGTTAAGAAAGTAGCAAGTATAGGTAGTTCTGTATCTACAAATGTTGGAGATACTGTGTTTACTATTGGTTCTCCAATTAGTAGTGAATATTATGGTACTGTAACAAGGGGAATACTTAGTGGTAAAAATAGACTTGTTAATGTTACTGTGGGTTCTAAAAATGATTGGATTATGAATGTTATGCAGACTGATGCAGCTATTAATCCTGGTAATAGTGGTGGTCCTCTTTGTAATGCTAATGGTGATGTGATTGGTATTAATTCAATGAAACTTGTTCAATCTCAAGTAGAAGGAATGGGATTTGCTATTCCTATTGAAGATGCTATTAGTTATGCTAATATGATAGTTAATGGTGAAGAGATAAAAAGATCATATCTTGGACTTAGAATGGTTAATGTTTCTTCTGGATATAATTTTGCTAGTGAAAATATAAAAATAGATTCAAATATTACAAATGGTGTTGTAGTTATTGAAGCAGTTAAAGATGGACCATGTGATAAGGGTGGCCTTAAAAAGGGAGATGTTATTACTAAAATAGGTGACTATAATGTTAAAAATGTTGCTGAACTTAGATATAATTTATATAAATATAAACCTAATGATAAAGTAAATGTTATAGTTAATAGAAATGGTAAAGTTGAAACTTTTAAAGTTATACTTGGAACTAGTAGTGATTAGTTCCTTTTTCATTGAAAAAATATTACTAATCTTATATAATATAATATATAAAGTAGGTGGAAAAAAGATATGAAAAAGGATTATGAATATATTGATATAAAGAAGGTGTTAAAAAAATTAAAAACATCTTTAAATGGTCTTACTGATAAAGAAGCAAATAGAAGACTTAAAGAATATGGTTATAATGAACTTCCTCATGAAAAGAAGAAAAGTATATTTAAAGTATTTATTGAGTCTTTTATGGATCCAATTATATATGTTATGTTTGTTGCTGCAATATTATCTTTTATTGCTAATGAGCCACTTGATGCATTTGCAATTATATTTATAATTCTTGTTGATGCAGTCATGTCTACTATACAAGAATATAGGGCTACTAAAAATGCTGAAGCACTTAAAGATTTAATAAAAGTAAAAACAAAAGTAATAAGAGATAATGAATATATTGAAATAGATTCTTCACTTTTAGTTCCAGGAGATATAATTGTTCTTGAATCTGGTACTAAAATATCTGCTGATGCTAGAATAATTAATTCTAATAATTTAACTGTTGATGAATCTATTCTTACTGGAGAAAGTATTGGCGTTTTAAAAGAAGAAGGAGAATCAACACTAAGTGACATTTCTAAAAAAAATATGTTATATGCTGGTACTTCTGTTTTAACAGGTAGAGCGCTTGCAGTAGTATGTGGTACTGGTCTTGATACTGAAGTTGGTAAAATTGCTGAAAAAGTTACTACTACAGAAGAAAGTAAATCACCTCTTACTATTAGAATGGAAAAATTTTCTAAACAAATTACTATGTTAATAGTTGTTATATCAATTATTATTGCTATAGTTCTTATATATAAAAAGTATGAACCACTTGAAATATTTTTATCAGTAGTTGCACTTGGTGTTTCTGCTATGCCAGAGGGATTACCTTTATCATTAACACTTGCACTTACTATTGCTTCAAATAAAATGAGTAAAAGAAATGTTATTGTTAAAAAACTAAATTCAGTTGAAAGTTTAGGTAGTTGTACTGTTATTGCTAGCGATAAAACAGGAACACTTACTGTAAATGAACAAACTGCTAAAAAAATTGTGTTACCTAATGGAGAAAAATTCGATATTGAAGGAAATGGTTATAATGATAATGGAAAAATTATTTATGATGCAGGCAGTGAACTTAAAAATGCAAAATATTTATCAATATTAGGTCTTATAAATAATGAAGCAATGCTTGAAAAAAATAAGGGAAAATGGGATAAATTTGGTGATTCAATAGATATAGCATTTTTAGCATTATCAAGAAAACTTAAAACAAATGATACAAAATTTAAAAAGAAAGATATTATTCCATATGAATCACAAAAGAAATATAGTGCAGTATTTTTTAAAATGAACGATAAAATGTATTGTACTGCAAAAGGTTCCGTTGAAGTTATACTTGATTTTTGTTCTCATACTATGGTTGGCGATGAGATAAAGAAAATTGATAAAGAAAAGATTCTTAAACAAAATGATGAATTAGCATCTTCTGGATATAGGGTAATTGCATTATGTTCTAAAGAAATAAAAGAAAAAGAAAAATATGATGAAAGAGATTTAGATAAATTAAATTTTATAGGATTAGTTGGTTTTATTGATCCTGTTAGAAAAGAGGCGACTGCTTCAGTAAAAGAATGTCATAATGCTGGAATTAAAGTACTTATGATAACTGGTGATCATGCACTTACTGCTTATGCTATTGCAAGAGAACTTAATATAGCAAGTACTAGAGATGAAGTATGTACTGGTAGTGATTTAGATTTCTATATTGAAGATAATGAAAAATTTGATAATTTTGTTAAAGATAAAACTGTTTTTGCTAGAGTGACTCCTATACAAAAATTAAAAATTGTTGAATCTTTACAAAGACAAGGTGAATTTGTTGCAGTAACTGGTGATGGTGTTAATGATGCTCCTGCAATTAAAGTAGCAAATATTGGTGTTGCAATGGGAAGTGGTACTGATGTTGCTAAAGAAACAGCTAAAATGATTATTATTGATGATAATTTTTCATCTATAGTAGCAGGTATAGAAGAAGGAAGAAACGCTTATTCTAATATTAGAAAAGTATGTATAATGTTATTATCATGTGGATTTGCTGAAGTATTATTCTTTGTATTATCAATTGCATTTAATTTACCAATTCCACTTGTTGCAATACAACTTTTATGGTTAAATTTAGTTACAGATGGACTTCAAGATATGGCTTTATCTTTTGAAAGAGAAACTGATACTATAATGAAAGAGAAACCAAGAAAAACTACTGAAAGTTTATTTGAACGTGAAATGATAACTCAAATAATATTATCAGGATTATTTATTGGATTAATTGTATTTGGTGTATGGTGGTTCTTAATTGATGTTTTAAATTTTGAAGTTGCTCATGCTCGTGGATATGTTCTTGCTTTAATGGTATTTATGCAAAATATTCATGTACTTAACTGTAGAAGTGAAAGTAAGAGTGTATTTCATAATAACTTTAAATCTAATCCATTCATTCTACTAGTAATAGTTGGAACGATATTACTTCAAATGTTAGTTATGGAAATACCAGTATTATCTAGTTTCTTACAAACATATGATGTTCCACCTATGCATTTGTTATTGTTATTTTTAATGGCATTACCAGTATTATTTGTAATGGAAGTGTATAAATATGCAAAAAGAAATAAGAAAAATAATATATAGTGATATAATAAATATATAAGTAAGGAGGAATATGAAAAAAAATATACTATTATTAATAAATGGATTTGGTATTGAACAATCAGATTCAGTTAATATTTATAATGAAAAATTAATGCCAAATATGGATAGACTTACTAAAGAAAAATTATTTGTTTCTCTTGCTAGTAAAGATTTAGATTATAAAGATGGTTATAGAAAATTTAGTATAGGTATAAATGAATCATTAACTTATAGTATTGTTGAAAATAGTATTGCAAATGGAAGTTATAAAACCAATCAATTACTTAAATATATTGAAAGTAAGACTAACATTGGTGAAAATAAACTACATATATTTTGTTATTGGGAAAATGATAGAACTATATCACAATTATCAACATTTTTAAAAGAACTTGTCACTTATACTAACCATATGATTTATGTGCATTTGATACTATGTCAAATGTCACTTACTGTATATAAAAGTGTTGAAAGAAGTCTTACATTACTTAACTATGAACTTGGCAATACTGTTAAAATAGGTATGGTTACTGGTGAAAATAATTTAAATAATATATTGATATTTAGAGATATGATTAAAACTTATGTTACTGAAGCTGGTGAAAAATGGAAAGATTTAACTAAGAAAGTAGATGTATTAAAACAAACTAAAACTATTCCTAATCGTACTAGAACTTTTGCAGTTAATACAGGTTTTGCGATTAATCCAGGAGATCAAGTTTTGTTCTTTAATTATTCAAATGTTGATGTTAATAAGTTTATGGATGAACTTGTTAATCAAAAATATAGACAAATTGATACAACTAAGATTGATTATTATTCATTGTTTCCAGTTAAATGTAATAAGAAGATACCATTTATGTATAATTATGCAGTATCTTCCACTTATGCACTAAATGCTCTTAAGACAATTGGTGCTAAATGTTTAGTAATTGATTTAAAAGAAAAATGCCCATATATAAACTATTATTTAACTGGTCTTCGTAATAATGTAGATGAATCATTAAAATATGTTGCTTCTGATAGTGGATTTATATATGAACCTAGTCAGTTGTTACAAGTAATTAATAATTCTAATTGTGAACTTGTTATAGTTAATTATGAAATAGATACGTGTAAACTTGTAGATGACATTGCTACTAGATTATCTAAAATAGATGTTGTTATAGGTGAACTTGATAAACTCGTTCAAGAAAATAAAATAACTTTATTTATATCATCACTATATGGTATAGAAAAAGAAATGTATAACTCTAAACATGAAGTAGGTAAAGTTAATTTTTCAGTAAGAGTACCACTTGTTGTAGATGATTATTATTTTAATAAAACAAGTTATTCAATTAATGAGGGTACTGTTTATGATCTTGCTAATACTATTTACAAAAATATTAATTCAAAATATAATATAGATGGTTTGATTAAAAAGAAGAGTAATTTATTATCATTCTTATATAAGAAACCAAAGAAAGTAAAGGAAGTAAAGGAGGAAAATAATGAATAGACCAGTATTTAAAAGAATATGTGCTTATATTATAGATACAGCAGTTGTATCATTTATATTATTCTTATTTGCTAAAGTTGAAATATTGAATCCTAATTTAGATGAAATCAATAAAGTTCAAGCAGATTATGAAAAATATGTTGAAACTCTTACCAAAGAAAATGCTGATGTTTCTAAGCTGTTAGATGATGAGAGAATTCAAAATTATGGTTATGAGCTTGCTAAATTACAAATACCTGTTTCAATAGTAAGTGTTGTTATTACTTTTGGATATTTTGTAGTATTTCAATATTTTAATAAAGGACAAACCATTGGTAAGAAATTTATGAAAATAAAAGTAAAATCTGTTAAGGGTGATAAACCTACATTTACACAAATACTTGTTAGAAGTTTATTGATTAATGAAATAATTATATCTATATTATCAATAATATTCCTTGATAAGTTTAATCAAGCTAATTATTATAGTGCTCGTAGAATACTTGAACTTATCGATATGATATTTGTTTATGGTTCACTTGGATTCATTATGTTTAGAAGTGATGGACGTGGTATCCATGATTTACTTGCTCATACTTGTGTTGTAAGTGAAGATGAAGTAAATGTTGATACAGTAAATGATAATGTTGTTATTGAAGAAACAAATAATAAAGAACATAAAGTTTCTAAAGTTAAAGATGCTAAGGTTGTTGATAAAAATGATACAAAAAATAATAAAAAAAGTAACAATAAAAATGTAAAAAAAGATGTAAATGAGGAGAAATAATTTATGAAAATTGGAATTGCTAATGACCATAGAGGTGTAAACTTAAAGAAAAAAATAATGAATTATCTACATGAAAAGAACATATCATGTGTAGATTATGGAACAGATACTGAAGATAGTTGTGATTACGTTGACTATGCTGTTAAACTTAGTGATGCTGTTAAAGATAGGGAAGTTGATTTAGGAATACTTATATGTGGAACTGGTATTGGAATGAGTATAGCAGCTAACAAAGTAGATGGTATAAGATGTGCAAGAGTTGTTAATAGTGACGAAGCAAGATTATCTCGTGAACATAATATGGCAAATATGATGGCTATTGGTGAAAATACAGAAAATGTATTTGATGTAGTAGATGCATTTATAAATACAAAAGAATCTACTGAAGAAAGACATTTAAGACGTGTTAATAAAATTATGAATATAGAAAGGAGATAATATGGATAAAAGTTTATTAAAAATATCTGGTATCATTGCTATAGTAGTAGGAGTACTTGCGTGTTTAACACTTGTAGGTGCAATAGTTGGAGTTCCATTAATAATTGGCGGCGCTAAAATAAAAGAATATTCAGATTATACAGATGAACAAATTATAGTTATAAAAGATAAGATACTTATTTGGGCTATTGTATTTTTATTCTTTTGTCAATTAAGTGGTATTTTACTTTTAATATTCTATATTGATTCTATAGGTAAATATGAAAAAGGATTAGGCATAAATACTAATACTAACGATATGAATTATAATAACAATACTAATAATATGAATGCTACTAATAATGCTAAATATGAAGAATTAGAAAAAGTAAAAAAATTATACGATGAAAAAATTCTTACCAAAGAAGAATATGAAAAAGAAAAATCTAGAATATTAAATCAATAATATTCATATAATATACTATGAAAAAGAAATTCATAGTATTTTTTATTATGTTTGTTATTTTGATATTCAGTTATAAAGATAAAGCTATTCTTGATGATAGAACTTCTTTAGATAATGAAGTTATTAGTGGAGATAATGTTTCTAAAAATAATATTATTGAAAATAGTGTTGGTGATAAAAATAATCTTGATAATAGAAAAGATTCTAATAATAAAGATAACACTATTTATGTTAGTGCACTTATTAATAATGAAAAAACTGAATTATCACTTGAAGATTATATTGTGGGTGTTGTATCGTGTGAAATGCCTGCTTCTTTTGACATTGAAGCTTTAAAAGCAATGTCAGTTGCGGCTAGAACATATGCGTTATATAAAAGAGAAAGAAGTAAAACACTTAAAACTACTACTGATGATCAATGTTATATAGATATAAATACAATGAAAAGTAAATGGAAAAATAATTTTGATAAATATTATAAAAAGATAAGTAATGCGGTTAATGATACTAAAGGTGAATATATGACTTATAATGATAAAGTTATTATTGCTTTTTATTTTTCTATATCAAATGGTAAAACAGAAAATGTAGAAAATGTTTTTAGTCAAAAATTAGATTATCTTGTAAGTGTAAATTCATCTTGGGATAAAAAGAATTCTAGTAATGAGAAAGATATCAAAATGAAAGTATCTGATTTTTTGAAAAAATTAAATATTAATGATAATAAAATAACTAATATTAAAATCGATAGAAGTAAAACTAACAGGATAAATAATATTAAGATAAATGGAAAAAGTTACAAAGGGACTAAGTTTAGAAGTTTACTTAATTTGAAATCAACTGATATTGAAATTAAATATGATAATGATTATGTATATATACATACTGTTGGTTATGGACATGGTGTTGGTATGAGTCAATATGGTGCTAATTATATGGCTCAGGATGGTTATAAATATGATGATATATTAAAACATTATTATACTGGAATCAAAATTACGAATAAATTATAAAAATATGTTCACTCTATTATTAGGAGAGTGAAATATGAAAAAATATTCTAAAATAATTATTCCATCTATTTATGTTGGGGTTATTGGAGTAATGGTTGTGAGTTGTTTACTTGTAGTATCAGGTGTTAAAAATTTTATAAGTGAACGTAAAGATTATGATTATACTTTAGATAAGGTGTTTGTTAAAGATACAATTCCCGTTTCTAAAAATGAAAGCAATATGATAATTAAACCTTATACAAATGATAAAGTAAAAGTATATTCATATTTTTATGACTTTGAAAGTGATACTAAAAAACAACTTAATTCATTAATTTATTATGAAAATACTTATATGCAAAATAATGGAGTAGATTATTCTAATGAAGAAGATTTTGATGTTGTATCTATATTAGATGGAGAAGTAATTAGTATTGAAGATAATGTTATTTATGGTAAAGTGGTTACAATCAAACATAATGATAACTTAAAATCAGTTTATTCTAATGTTAAGGATGTTCTTGTTAATGTTGGATATAAGATTAGTCAAGGTGAAATTTTTGCATCAACTACTTCTTATAAGGTTGATACTAATGTTAAATCATTATTACACTTTGAGGTTTACTATAAAGATAATGCAATTGATCCAGAAAATTTATATACAATGTCAGTTAGTGATTTAAAGTAGATACGATTGTGTTTACTTTTTTAATTGCAAATTTTTGAAAAACTATTGCAAAAGTATTAAAAAATTGTTAAAATACTTTATGCAATGCAGGTATAGTTCAACGGTTAGAATGTGGCCTTGCCAAGGCTAAGATGTCGGTTCGATTCCGATTACTTGCTCCAGATTGATAGGAAACTCGGAAATTAACTTCTGAGAGTAATAAATGCTAACTAGAAATAGTTAGTTTTTTTGTTATTTAAGAAAGGAAAGTGATTAAGTTATGACAATAGAAACTAAAGAACTTAAAATAAGTGAAGAATTAAAAGGAAAGGTATTAATTGTTATTATTCACAGTCCAAAAAGTGAATAGTAACAGAAAAGCAACAATTTATATCAAAATATATAGATAAAATTGTGATTGATAAAACTAATACAGGTAGTTTAGATATCAAGCAAATAAACTTTAGAAGTAGTTTTATTGATTAAGCAGTTAAATTAACACAAGTTGGTGCTTATAATTATAAATTACCATTTGAAGTTAATCATAAACAAGAAATGATTTTAGTATCTTCTCCAATGAAAAGAAAACAAGTAACTAAATATTTGGGTTATTTAAGAGAATATTTTGAAATTGAATATCGTGAAGATAAAGGAGATAGAACTGAAAATGGTATGACAGTATTTGATTCTGCAATACCAGATAATTATGAATTGTTGAAAGTGATACGTATAATAGATTTAAATTTATTTAAAGTCAAAGATATAACATTTGGATTAGTATTTAGATCTACTATTAAAGAGATAATTAATGAAAAATAATAAATAAATATTAAGCAGGATAAAGAGAATGATAGCACTAAACTAAATTATCCTTTATAATCAAAGGAATTATAGTGATATCATTTCTTATTTTGCACTTGCAAAATTAGGTTAAAAATATGGAAGAATTCAACCATACTCCTTTTTAAATCCTTATAAATAAAGGGGAAAACAAACATTACATAAAATCCATATTTTGGATATATACTAAAAATGTTGGGTGTATCTTGGATGTTGCAAATTGATGATAAAATTTGCCAAAAAAATGGTATAATTATATATATAAGTGACAGATAAATAGTAATTTGTCGAGGTGGTTTAAAATGAAAGGCGAAAATAATATTTGTATAAATGCTACAACATTTGAAATTACAGAAATAGAAAATAGTTTTATTGTTAGTAAAAAATTAGGGAAAATCATATCAATATTAAATAAAAAAGGCTATTATACTGAATCGTGTTGCAAAGCGACTTTATCTAAACCATTTATGATTTCTAATATAATACATAATTTAATAGAAGAAAAATTGATAGAAGTTAATGAATATACAACTGAAAAGATAAGGAAAATAATTGATATGAATGATTTTGAATCAACAATAATAATTTTTAAAAAAAATTATGAATTTAAAAATTTACCAAATGGTTTTAAACTTATAGGTAAGGACTTATATTATAATTTAAAAATATTAAAAGACGGCCCAAATATTGAGTTTAAATCATTGGTAGAATTAGATAAAGAAAACGAAGAAAGTTTAAAATTATTAGAGAAATGGGCAAACAACTTATAAGATAGAAACAACAAATTTATGCGAAAGATTGTAAAATTAACAAAAATCTATTCCATAAATACTTAAAACGTGGTATATTATATCTAGCAACGGAATATGATATGTATTCTTTCGTTATTAGAAAAAAGTTGTAGATAACTACGACACTCGCTCCAGATTGATTATTTAGTCGAACTTTTTAGTTCGATTTTTTAATACAAAAAAATAATTATGGTAAAAAAGTGATAAAATTAATTGATAATATTTTTATTTCTACTTCTATATTTTACAGTTAAAATAAATAGATTATGCATTAAAGAAATGTTATAATTATATTATATAGGTGATAGATATGGATGAAATACTAAATAATCTTGGTTTACCTAATGATATTGGATTTGAAATATCATTAAAAACTTTAAGGTCTTTGCTAAATCGTGATGCATATGATAATTTGTATTTGACTATTATAAAAATGTTTAATAAAGTCACTGATAGTATTGGTTTAGATGAATCTTTAAATCTTGGCATTTCAATGGATTTTACTATAAAATTTAAAGATGGACAAAAAATAATAGCAATGGATGAATATACAATTATTCAGTCAATATATAAATATTTTAATAGTGATTATGAATATAGTAATGATGTAAACTTTGCTCTTGAAGAAAAAGAAAAATTAAATGCCGAACTTCAAAAACTTAAAGATTTTTTAAGAGATAAAATCAATGAAATGCGTAATGTTACCGAAGTATCACAGCTAAAACAAATTTCTAATAGTCTATATGAAAGTTACATGATGGGTTATAATGATCGTGTTAAAGATAATGATATAGTATCAATTTTGCATTGGAATAATTTTCTTCAAACAGAAATGAAATTAGATATTGAACGAATTTCAAGATTACGAATGTGGCTCGAAACTTTTATTAGTGAGTTAACTAAACCATTATCATTTTCACTTTTTTCTCAAATTAATGAAGATAAAACAAAACTCTTTTTTGCTATTCAATTTTTAAATTTAGCTGTTGCTTTAAATGATCCTTATAGAAGCATTTTAATTAGAAATTCCATTGAATTAGTTGAATCTATTAAGAATAAAAATGTTTATATAAATGATGTGGAGTTTTGGGAACTTTCTCCAAAAGAAAATGATGATAGTCTCTCTAGAGTATTTTATAAAAGAGTTGATTTAAAATTACCTTTGTCGCTTATTGATAAGTTTTCAAAACATGAATATATACATAAAAATGTAGAAGTTTTATTAAAATATTCAAATAAAGATTTTGAGAATAGAAATATTCAAGATGTGTATGAAAAAATAAGTTCTTTAATTCAAAGTGCCTTAAAAGCCTCATCAGAAATGGGACTAGAAGACGTAAATTTAGTTGATTTAAAAAATAATGCTTTACAGGAATTAAAGACTTCTAATAATAAGGAAAGACAATTAAAATTAAAATCTTTTATAGAAAGAGTTGATACTTTTTTACATTATTTACAACCTTTTAAAGTTCAAGAAGGAGCAGGCAAGTTTAAAAATTTTCATGTACTTTATTATGAAAATGGAATGGTTGCATTAGATAAAATTAATGGTGAATATGGTTTGATGTATGTAATGCCAATTATGGTTTATTTAACTATTTTAAAAAATGATAATATTAAAGATTTGTATGAAGTTAGAAATATTTTGGGAGTAAGATGTATCAGTCATAGAAAGACAAATTGGAAAGATATAGCAAAAATGTATATTAATAATCATGAAATAACAAATGATGAAATAAGCGTTTTAGAAAGTGTTAAAGATGTATCTTTACCTATTAGTGATAATGATTTAGAAACGTTGAAAGAAAAATATAGAGGTAGTGAATATTTACAAGAAGAAATAAAAGAAAAAGAAATTGAAAGAAAACAAAGATATGAAGAGATTGATGAAGAAATAAGAAGTAGTGTTTCATCTGAATGCGCTAAAGAATTATTAGATGATGAAGAAGAAAAAATTATTGATGAAGTAAAAGAATCAAATGATTTTTTAGCTATTAATGATTCATCAGTTACTTCAACAGGTACTAGAAATCCAAAAGTTTCGCTTTTTACGAAACTTAGAACTAAAGATGAACATGGAGCGATGCATTGTGATATGTGTGATGAATTTATGAGCTTTGATACTAGAAATTTTGAAACGCATCATATTATTCCTTTATCAGCTGGTGGAATAGATAATGTTTACAATACTGTATGTTTATGCGGAAATTGCCATAATAGAATACATAGTAAATTTCCACCTACTATGTATGAAATGGGCAAATTATTAGAAAAAGTACGTGAAAGAATAAAAAGTACAACGCCATATTACTTGCAAAAATTTGATAGATTATTTAATCCAAATTATAATGCATTGTATGGTGATGATGATTATGATAAAGAATCTTTATATTATGAAAATAATAAAGAAAGAGAAGATAGAAATTTTTTAGTTGAATGGAATAGTAGAAGATAAAGTATATTACGATTAAATGAATTAATAAGTAAAGAATGATATGTATGATGAAACGTCCCAAATATATGCCTAGTGAAAAAGAGATGAAAATGCGTGAGAAAGAAGCATTACCTGTTGAAGATGATATTAAATATTTAGAAAATAAAGAATATTCAATATTAAAAGGATATTATTGTAGTGAAAATTAAGAGAAAGGAAAAATTGTGGAAGTAAAAATAAAAAGAGTGTATAAACATTTTAAAGGAGATTTATATTTTGTAGAAGATATAGCAATACATAGTGAAACAGGAGAAAAATATGTAGTATATAGAGCCTTATATGGAAATAATGATTTGTATATAAGACCATATGATATGTTTACTTCAAAAGTGGATCATGTTAAATATCCAGAAGTTACACAAAAATATAGATTTGAATTACAAGATATAAAATCAGTCAAAGAGAAATAAGACAATTAATAATAAAATTGTCTTTTTAAATATCTTAATCGCTAACAATAATGCCTAAATATCTTGATAATATTGCTGCTTTAAATGTATCAACTTTAATATTTTTAAGTGATATTAAATCAAAATTAATATCATCAATTATACAATTAGATAAATCAATTATTTCATGTTTTGTATTTAAAAATGAGAATTTCTTTAGAGAACATTTATCTAATATAATATTTTTGATGTTTAATTCTTGAAAATATCCTTCGTCTAGATTTGATTCATTAAATAATATATTTTCTAATTTTGATTCATAAAAATTACAATATCTAAAAATACAATTATTGAATATAACATTTTTTAAAGAAGCATTATCAAATGAAATACCTAATAGTTTACAATTATTAAATTCACATCTAATAATACCGTTTTTATCAAAAGATTTATTGGATAAATCGCAATTATTAAATATACAGTCGAGTAATTCAATATTGTTAAAATCCATATTACTAAAATCTATATTATTGAATATGCAACTGTTTAGTGTGATAGAGTTTAAATTGGTAATATTATCTTGATTAAATTCTTTGTTATCTATACTATATTCAAAATCTTCATTTATAAAATATGTGGTTTGATTAATTTTAGGTTTAATAATTTTATTCTTCATAATTTATTTCTCTTTTCTATAAATATATTATATAATAAATATATGGAAATAATAGATATATTTTATAATGATATTTTAAAAGAAGCGATGAATGGTAAAGTAGATTGTTACTTTAGTTTTAATATACATTTTTATAATAGTTTAATGAGTCATGATGATAATAGTATGGTTCCTGTATTAAATATAACAAATAGAGAAATATTTAATTTGCTATTAATTACGTATGTAGATAAAGCAAGAAGTTATTATGATTTAAGTAAATATGAAAAATCTATTGATGAAAATAAAGAATATAATATTAATAAAATGATAATGACACTATTATGGTCTAATGCAACATATGAAGATTTTAATGATCCAATTAATTTTTTAAGAAAGCAAATATCTTTTTTGAATAATGATTTATTTAATGATTTTGATAATGGTGAAATTATTGGTTATAGTGAAACATTGGGTGGAGAAATCAGTGTACAAAATATTAGAGAAAGTATAATGAATGAAACTCCTAATAGTATACAAATTGTACTTACAAATGATGGTGAAAATTATTATTTTCCAAGAATTAGATATGGAATAGATGGTGATGTTTGTTATATTTATGCACTTCAAAATGAATTAGAAAGTGATGAAAACATTAAAAAGA
This sequence comes from uncultured Bacilli bacterium, assembly GCA_934102215.1. Classification (GTDB taxonomy): domain Bacteria; phylum Bacillota_I; class Bacilli_A; order RF39; family UBA660; genus CAG-1000. The sequence goes on along the minus strand of CAKOSH010000001.1, from coordinate 86,933 downwards.
AAACAAATAGAAAATTATTTAAAATTGGTGAAAATTTTGATAGTAATAAAGATAATGATGATATATATGGAATGGGAAATTTAAAAGATGTTTCTTCATCATTTGTAGTTGCTTCTAATATATTTTTGGGATTACTTTTAGAAAAGGGTATTACTAAAATAGAAGTTCCATCTATACTTATTGAAAGATGGAATGGAAAAGAAAGACTTATAGATGATAAAGGATCTAGTTTAGAAAGAAGAGGACTAGATAAAGAAAATTATGTAAATAATGAACAAGAAAAACATATTTTGATTCAATCTAATTTAACTGAGAAATTTATAAGAACATTTTTGAGAACTATTTATCATCATAAAAGTTTTAATATTGAAAGTTATCCTTTTGATGTTGATAGCAATCTTCATTTTAGCATTTGTGAGGGTGGTGAATGTGATAATACTTTACTTAATGAAACTTTTTTAATCGCAAGTAGATATAAAAATAAAAATTTATGATATAATAGAGGTGGACTAGGAGGATAATATGCTTGTAAGTAATGATTGGAAAGATTATGAGTGTATTGATGCTGGTAATGGTGAAAAATTAGAACGCTGGGGAAAAGTGATACTTAGAAGACCAGACCCATGGGCATTGTGGACACATAAAGATAGTAATATATGGAATAATTATCATGCTGTTTATCATAGAAGTGATAAGGGTGGTGGTTATTGGGAAAATGTACGTAAGTTTCCAGAATTTTGGACAATTGATTATAAAGATTTAAAATTTAAAGTAAGTCCAACTGGATTTAAGCATACAGGACTTTTTCCAGAACAAGCAGCTAATTGGGATTTCATTATTGATAAAATAAAAAATTCTAATAGAAAAATTAAAGTATTAAATTTGTTTGCTTATACTGGTGGTGCGACAATGGCATCATCTTATGCAGGAGCAGTAGAAGTAGTACATGTAGATGCTTCACTTGGAATGAATGAGTGGGCTAAAGAGAATGCTAAATTATCTGGACTTGAAAATAATAAAATAAGATATATTTGTGATGATTGCTTAAAGTTTGTTGAAAGAGAAAAGCGTAGAGGAAACAAATATGATGCGATTATAATGGACCCTCCAACATATGGTAGAGGCCCATCAAAAGAATTATGGAGATTTGAAGATAGTTTAAATAAATTAATAGATTCATGTATTGATATATTAAGCGATGATCCATTATTTTTACTTATAAGTTCATATACAAAGGGAATAACACCAGAAATTTTAAAAAACATTTTAGAAACAAGTACAAAAGACAAACTTATAGGTGGAAAAATTAGTACTGATGAAATAGGACTTGAAATTACTGAATCTAACATGGTATTGCCATGTGGAATATATGGAAGGTGGGAGAAAATATGAAATTAAAAATAGTATTAAAGAGTATTTTATTCACAACAATAGGTTTATTATTTGTTGCATTATTTGTAATTGCTTTTAGTAATTTAAATGGTGAAGAAACAACTAAACCTGAAGATATAGCAAGAGATTATCAAATTATTGATTATAATGGAATATGTGCTGAAGTTGTTGAATGTTTCTATAATGACGGTGAAAAAGATTATTGTTTAAGCTGTAATAAAAGTGATAAAATCATATTAAGTTGGAGTGATGGATCACAATCTAAAATGATAGATGATTTAAAAGAAGGAAAAGTTTCTATTCAATCATTAATTGATCATGGTCTTAAAGTAGTAGATGTTCCTAAAACACAAAGAGTAAATGATTAATATCGTATATGAAGATAATCATCTTTTAGTAGTAGAAAAGCCAATAAATATAATTGTTCAAGAAGATAATACTAAAGATAAAGATTTACTTTCAATGTTAAAAGAATATCTAAAAGAAAAATATAATAAGCCTGGAAATGTATATTTAGGACTTATACATAGATTGGATAGACCTGTTGGTGGAATAATGGTGTTTGCTAAAACATCTAAAGCTGCTGGTAGACTATCTGAACAAGTAAGAAATAAGACATTTAAAAAAACATATAATGCAGTTGTGATGGGTAACATTAATGAAAGTGGTAAACTACATGATTATTTATTAAAAGATGAAAAAAGAAATATAGTTAATGTAGATAAAAATGGTAAAGAAGCAATACTTTATTATAAAAAACTAAATTATAAAAATAATATGTCACTTGTCGAAATAAATTTAGAAACAGGTAGGAGTCATCAAATAAGAGTACAAATGTCTAACTATGGATATCCTCTTTTTGGTGATCAAAAATATAATAAAACTGCTAAAGTAGGAGAACAAATAGCATTGTTTGCTAAAAAAATAGAATTTATTCATCCAGTAACAAAAGAGAATATGTCCTTTGAACTTGAGTTACCTAGTAGGTATCCATTTAACATATTTAAGTAGGAGAAACATGAAAAAAGAATTAAATATTGAAGTTGATATAAGAAATAAAAATGATTTTGTAAGTGAATATAATGATAATACACTATCACCAAATTTAAAAAAATATTTATTAAATGAAATAGCTGGTTATGATATAAATTCTAAAATTAATTTAAATATAGATTGTAAATTTGAACTTACAGATGATGAAAAGGATAAATATAAAAAGATAATTATAAAAGAATTTAAAGAAAGTAAAGATGAATTACTTTTAGAAATAGCTGGAAGTAATGTAAAAAAAGTAATACTTTTTACTATAGGAATGTTGTTTATAGTAGCTGCTTATTTTTTAAATCATATATTTGGAGAAATACTTGTTGAAGTGTTTACAGTATTTGGATGGGTTGCTTTATGGGAAGTAGCGTATGCTATATTCTTTACAGATGCTAGTAGAAGAAGAAATATAAAGAAATATAATCAAATAATAAAGTCAAAAATTAAGTTTAAGTAATCTTAAACTTTTTAAATTATGTAAACTTTATAAAAATAGATTAAAAAATAAGAAAAATATTATATAATAAAATAGGTGAATGATATGGATATGGAATTTAATAATGATATAAATTATTTAGATCAACATTTCTTAGTTGATAAAAGTGTTATTAATGCTTTTGTTGATGCGGCTGATTTAAAAGTAACAGAGGATGTTATTGAGATTGGACCAGGTAAATGTGAAATAAGTGATACGATTGCTAGAAGAGTAAATCATTTAACATGTATTGAAATAGATAGAAATTTAGAACATTTTATTAATGTACTTAAGGATAAACATGATAATGTTGATGTTATTTATGGAAATGCATTAAATGTATATATACCTCCATGTGATAAGATTATATCTGCGCTACCATATTCAATTACTGAACCTTTTATTGAAAAGTTACTTAGATGTGAATTTAAAGAATGTACATTAATCGTAGGTAAAAAGTATGCTGATGCAGTTATAAACAAGTCATTAACAAAACTTGCATTACTTACTAATTCATTCTTTAATGTAACTAAAATAATGGATATAGAGCCTGAATCATTTGATCCTGCTCCTAGAGTAATGTCATCAATGATAAAATTAATACCAATTAAAAAAGAAGATTTAAAATATAGTTTTAAAAGATTTATATTTAGAGAAATGTTCTTTCATAGAGATAAAAAACTTAAGAATAATTTAATGGAAGCACTAATTGAATTCTCTAAAATGCATGATCAAAAATTAACTAAAAAAGAAAGTAAACAAATAATAGAAGAATATGAAATACCAAAAGAAACATTAAATAAATTAATGGAAAACTTATCTAATGAAGAATATGAACTTGTTTATAATAAGTTAAAATAAGAAATAACTACATCAGTGTGATATAATTGGTGTAGTTTTTATTTGAAATATAAAAAAGATGACTAGTTAATCATCTTCTTAATCTCATCATATAAATAAGGCTTAAATTCATTAATAGGTAGTGGTTCATTATTTAATATAGAATTATAACAAGTGCTGCCAACAAGTTCTATAATCATGAATAATGTAACATTAGGATTCTTTATATTTTTAGAATATTTAGTTATTTCATCAATAAATTTATCTTTTAAATCTTTATATTCTTCATCAATAATTTTAATTATATTTTTATTATAAAGACCAAGAGATAAGTTTTTATTGATAAGTTTTATTAAGTCTTTGTTATTACTAAGTACATCAATTATATAGTCAATGATACTGATAAGTTTATCTGGAAAAGATTTTAAATTCTTTTTGGCAGTTTTATCTATTGCGTCATTAAATAACTTTTTAGATTTTTCTATAATAACTGCTTCATGTATTTCCCATTTATCTTTAAAATATAAATAGAATGTGCCTTTCGCAACGCCAGCTTCATTTACAATATCACTAATTGAAGTATCATTTATACCTTTTTTAATAAATAAATTATAAGCAGAAGAGAGTAAATTCTCTTTTTTTATTTGCTTTTTTTCTTCTATTTTAGAGAGAGTGTTTTCAATATTAATCATAATATCACCATCCATTACATAAATATTAATATAAAAATGACTAAAAGTCAATAAATTTAAACAAAAGTATTGACTATTGGTCAGTTTTGTTGTATATTACATACTGACCGTTGGTCATAATGGAGGCTATATGAAGAAATTTGGAGATTTTATATGTAAAAACAAAATTACAATACTTATAATATCATTATTACTTTTAATACCAGCATTTATTGGGTATGCGAATACTAAAATTAATTATGATATATTAGTATATCTGCCAGAAGATATTGAAACAATGAAAGGTCAAAATATTTTAAAAGATGAATTTAATATGGGAGCTTTCACTATAATATCTGTAGATAATAGTAATGCAAAAGAGATTCTAGATTGTGAAAAAGAAATAAGAAAGATAGAATCAGTAAACAAAGTAATATCTATTAATGATATTACAGGTACAGTTATACCACTTGAAATATTACCAGATGAATTACTTGAAAAAGTAAAAAATGGTGATAAAACTCTTATGATGGTTACATTTGAAGAAACAACATCACATGAAAAAACTTTAAATGCAATCACTAAGATAAGAGAAATAATGGATGATAAAGCTAATGTTGGTGGAATGAGCGCTATTGTTAAAGATACAATGGATTTATCAAATAAAGAAGTTCTTATATATGTAGTAATAGCAGTAGTACTTTGTTTAGTTGTATTAACTGTTTCACTTGATTCATATGTTGTACCATTTATATTACTTGGTAATATTGGTATAGCAATAATATATAATATGGGAACTAACATTATGTTTGGTGAAATATCATATATAACAAAAGCAATAAGTGCAGTACTTCAACTTGGTGTTACAACAGACTTCTCAATATTCTTATATCATAAATATCAAAGTAATTTAGAAAAAATAAGTGATAGAAATGAAGCTATGGCTAAGGCGATAGAAGAAACACTTGTATCAGTACTTGGTAGTGCATTCACAACAGTTGCTGGATTCTTAGCACTTTGTAGTATGAACTTGACACTTGGAAAAGATATAGGACTTGTAATGGCAAAAGGCGTTATCTTTGGACTTATATGTGTAGTAACAGTATTCCCAGCAATGTTACTTATATTAGATAAATATATTAATAAAACAAAACATAAATCATTATTACCTAAATTTAATCACATAAAGAAATTTAGTTTAGAACATTATAAACCAATATTTATTGCATTCTTAATATTATTAATACCTGCTTATATTGGTAATCACAATGTAAATGTTTATTATAATTTAGATAAATCACTTCCTAAAACATTAGAAAGTGTTAAAGCAAATGAAGAACTTAAAAAAGAATTTAATATAGTTTCACCAGAAATAGTATTACTAAATAAAGATTTAAAAATAAATGAAGTATCATCTTTAGTAGATGAATTAAAAAATACAAAAGGAATTGACTTAGTACTTAGTCCAAGTGAACTTACTAAATATGGTTTTCCACTTGAAGTATTAGATGATGAAATAACTAGTATATTTGAAAATGATAATTATCAAATGTTATTTATTAATTCAAGTTATGAAGTGGCATCTCCTGAATTAACTAGTCAATTAGAAGTAGTAAATAATTTAGTACATAAATATGATAAGAATGCAATTATTGCTGGAGAAGGGCCTCTTACTAATGACTTAATTAAAATTAGTGATGAGGACTTCAAAAATGTTAATTATGTTTCAATAGGAATAATATTTGTAATTATGTTTATCGTATTAAAATCAATATCATTACCTATATTATTAATATCAGCAATAGAATTTGCAATATTTGTAAATGTGGCTATATCTTATTATACAGGAGTAACACTTCCATTTATTGCATCAATAGTAATTGGAACAATACAACTTGGAGCTACAATAGATTATGCTATTCTTATGACAACTAAATATTTAGAACTTAGAAATAATGGAAAAGATAAAAATGAAGCTATGAGGGAAACATTAGATTCTTGCGTAAGTTCAGTATTCGTAAGTGGTATGTGTTTCTTTGCTGCAACATTTGGAGTAGGTGTTTATACTGATATAGATTTAATAGGTTCAATATGTACTCTAATATCTAGAGGAGCAATTATTAGTATGTTAGTAGTTATATTAATATTACCATCATTACTTATGTTATTTGATGGAATAATTATGAAAACTACATATAAAGGTAAAGGAAAGAAGGAATTAAAAATGAAAAAGAAAGTTTTAGCTGGATTATTAATTACAACAATGTTACCATTAACAGTTTTTGGAGCGACTAAAGATGAAACAGTTTATTCAAGACTTGAAAGTGATGGATCTGTTTCTAAAACAATAGTAAGTAATCATTTATCAAATTTGAATAAAGGCTCTTACAATGATAAAACTAATTTAACAAATATAATTAATGTTAATGGAAATGAAAAATATAATTTAACAAATAATAAATTAGTATGGAATACAGATGGTAAAGATATATTCTATAAAGGAACAAGTAATCAAACATTACCAATAGAAACAACTATAAAATACTATTTAAATGATGAAGAAATAAGTAATAAAGAATTAGATGGTAAAAGTGGTAATGTTAAAATAGTTATCAAATATAAAAATAATTCTAAAAATATAGAATATGTAAATGGTAAAAAAGAAACATTATATACACCATTCTTAGTAACATCATTCATGATGCTTGATAAAGATAATGTAAGTGATTTAAAAGTAGATAATGCTAAAGTTATTGATAATGGTATTAATTATATGATAGCTGGTTATAGTGTTCCAGGACTTTATGAAAGTTTAAAAATAAATGAATTAAAAGGAATGGATACAATAACTATTGAATATAAAACTACATCTTATAAATTTAGTTCAGTTTATATGGCTGCTTCATCTAATCTATTTAGTGAAGATAATGACTCACTTAGTGAATTAAATAAAATATATAGTAGTGTTAATAAATTAAGTGATTCAACTAATAAATTAGTAAATGGAAGTAAAGATTTAAAAGATAATCTTGCTAAATATAGTGAAAAATATAGTGAATTTAATGATGGACTTAAGAGACTCAATGATAAAACTGTATATATGATGGAAAGTTATTCAAAGATTAATGCTGGTGTTCAAAGTTTAAATAAGAATGTAGAAGATTTAAGTAAATATACTTCATCAATAAAAGATCTTGCAGTTGGTATAAATAATTTAAATGGAAAAACTAAAGAACTTGCTAGTTCAAGTGAAAAAATGACTTCTACAATTAATGATAGTGTTACTGCTATTATGAAACATATTGAAGTATTAAATCAAATAAAAGAAAATACTACTGATGAAGAAACTAAAAAATTATTAGAAGAAGAAATAGTTTCATTACAAAAGAGTATTGATGTTAAAACATTAAGTGGTGTATCTATTACAATTAGTTCTCTTAATGAAGGTGTTAGTACATTAAATAATAATATGACAGCACTTGCAGAAGCTTCTAAACCATTATGTACTGAAATAGATAAATTATCTCCATCAGTGAATTATTTAGCAGAAAGTAGTAATAAATTTAATGTCGGTGTTGTTGAATTAAATACAAGTGTTAAATATATAAATACTATATCAAATGAATTTAATACATCAAGTAAATTATTATTAGAAGGAGCTACTTCACTTAATGATGGATTAAATAAATTTAATAAAGAAGGAATTTCAAAAATAACAAATATTGTTAATGGAAAATTAAAAACTACATCTAAAAAAGTAGAAAAATTAATAGATTTAGGTAATTCATATAACTCATTTAGTTCTAAAGATAGTAATACAGACGGAACTACAAAATTCATTATGATAGTATCTGAATAATATAAATATTTCGTATCCCAATAAAATGTATCATAATTGATACGTTTTATTTTGATTAAATAAGTAATTATGGTATAATTTATGGCGTAAAAAAGAAGGGGATATGTATGTTATCAAAAGAACAAGTAAGAATATCAACTTATAGAGTTGAAACTGAATTATCATTGATGGAATCTTTACCTAATAGTAAACCATCAAAAAGAATTATTAAAAGTAAGAAAGGTTTAAAGGCGATTAAGGCATTAATTGATTTAGAACAAAACCATAATACTTCATGGTACAATTATCTTAAAGATAAAAATAAAGATAATATGAATAAAACAGCTTTATTTTATAGGGGTAATAAAATATCATTTAAAGAAATGTTTGATAAAGCTGATGAACTTGCCATTTCTATGACAGAAAAAAATCTTACATTAGGAGAAGAAATAGGAGTATGTGTTTCAAATACTCCAGAACTAGTTTATATTTTACTTGCTGCTAATAAGCTTGGATTAAAAGTTAATTTATTTGGTTCATCATTTGATAAAAATTATCTATCTGAAATATTAGATGGAATAAGTAAAAAAGTAATTTTTATATCAGATGATAATTATGATGCTATAAAAGAAGTTGTTAAAAGTAAAAATATAGATCAAGTTGTTATATCTTCACTCGCAACATCACTTCCAAAAGACCCAACTAAATGTGATGAATATGAAGAAGATTTAAAAGATTATTATCACTATGAAGGTAAAACTGATAGAATTGTTAGTGAAGGAAATAATATTGAATCATTTGATAACTTTATGAAAAAATCTAATAAAGATACTAAAGTGCCTAATAATATTGGTGATTTAGAAACAGATTTCTTAGTAACATATACTAGTGGCTCTACTAAAAATGGTTTTCCAAAAGAAATAATACATAAAAATAGAAGTTTAATTACTATGGGACGTTTTCATGATCCTGAATTAAGTGGAAATCCTAAATTAGAAAATATGCGTGGTCTTGCTCATATTCATCCTGAATCAAATACTGATGTTATAACTTGTATATCAGATAACTTAATGCAAGGTTGGTCAGTAGCTCTTGAACCGGAATATTCAAAAGAAAAAGCACTTGATTATATAATTCTTAATAAACCAAATTATTTAAATATAACAACTAGTTTCTTAATTGAAATGTCAAAGCAGTATTTAATTGATGGAAGGTATAATAAAGATGGTGAGTCAAGAAAGTTACCATTCTTACTTGCTACTTTTGCAGTAGGTGAGAGAACATCAAAAGGTGAAGAAAAGTTTATAAATCAATTTTTAAGAAAATCAAAAGCAGGCAGTGGTATTTCAATAAAAGGATTTAAAATGCCATATACAACTTTATCAATTGGTGGTGGAGATTGTGAACATGGTGGAATATATTATACTTTATGGAAATCTTTACAAGAAAAATTATATTCTCCAATTATAAGAAAAAATGAACTTGGTATGATGCCTGTACCTTATGTAGTTGTTACTGCTTTAAAACAAGATTCTAATGGAAACTATGTAGAATGCGATTATAATGAACCTGGTATTTTAGTAGCAAACTCTTATTCAAACTTATCTTGTTATAAAAATAATAATGACGCTACTAGAAAACTAATTTTAACAGATAATCTTGGAAGAAATTGGGTTACAACAAATACTTATGGATATGTTGATACTATAGGAAGTGTACACGTTAAAGGAAGAATACCAGAAAAGAAGACCTCAATATGTGAAACATATATGATAGATGATATTGTTACTAATGATACAAAAAATATACTTTCATCAACAACAGTAGAAACTGAAGATGGAATGTTAATTACAATTCAAAAACAACCATCTTCAAAAAAATCAAATACTGAAATTATTAAATCAATTTATTCAAGATTACTTAATAATATTCCAAATGAAGTGTTAGATACTATAAAAATAAGAATTATACCAGTAAGAAATTCAATGCCACTTACACCATCTGGTAAAAGAAATTCAACAGCATTAGAAAATACTAACTTTGGAGTAATAGAAGAAATAAATAATTACATTGAAAAAGATAAACAAAAGAAATTAATTTTACAATAATATATAAACTTTCATTATTATAGTGAAAGTTTTTAAATGGAAACAATATAATATGTGATATACTTATAATAGGTGATAGTATGAATTATATATTTTCTATGAGTCTATTCTATCTAATTGTAATAGCAATAATATATTTTACAAAAGAGAGAGTAAAAAATTATGATAATAAATTATATTCAATAATAATTGTAGTTAATATAATAGGAATAATAATTGATCTTCTTCAATATTATTTAATTAAATTGAATGTACCAAATATATATATATTAACGCTTGGAAAATTATTCTTGGTTTATATAATTACATGGACATTCTTATTTACTAGTTATATTTTAAATATTTCAGGTAAAACAAAGATATATACAGTTTTACGTAAGATTAAATATATAACTTTATTAGTTGGAATATTGTTAATAGCAATTTTACCTATTGATTATTATCATGATGGAAGTAAAATGTATACTGATGGTTTAGCTGTTAAATCTGTTTATGGTACTGTATTTGTTTTTATTATTTTAATGTTAATAAGTTGTGTAGAAAATTTAAAAGTAAATAAGAATCATTATAAAAAATATATTCCATTATTATTATTTTTATTTTGTGGTACTACTGCTTCAATAATACAATATATTAATCCCTCTATATTATTAACTTCTCCTTGTGAAGCATTTATAACAATATTAACTTACTTTTTTATTGAAAACCCAGATTTAAAAACAATAGAAGCGTTGAATTCAGCAAAAGATCAGGCAGAGAAAGCAAATAGAGCGAAGAGTGATTTCTTAAGTAGTATGTCACATGAGATAAGAACACCACTTAATGCGATAGTTGGTCTTTCAGAAGATATGCAAAGTAGAAGTAATTGTCCAGAAGATATGAAACAAGATTTAGATGATGTAGTTAATGCATCAAAAACATTACTTGAAATAGTTGGTAATATAATAGATATAAATAAAATAGAAAGTGAAAAGATGGAAATAGTAGAAGTTCCATATAATTTTAAAGAAGAAATAGAGACACTTTCAAGAATTTGTTGTACAAGAATAGGTGAAAAACCAATTGAGTTTCATCTTAATATGGCAGAAGATATACCATATGAATTAATAGGTGATAAAACTCATATAAAACAAATTGTTAATAATTTACTTACTAATGCAATAAAGTATACTGAAAAAGGTAATATAAATTTAAATATAAGATGTATTAATAAAGGAGACACATGTACATTATTTATAACTGTACAAGATACAGGACGTGGTATTAAGAAAGAAGATATTGATAAATTATTTACTAAATTTGAAAGACTTGATGTTGAAAAAAATACAACTACTGAAGGTACTGGTTTAGGTCTTGCGATAACAAAACACTTAGTAAATACAATGGGTGGTAAAATAAATGTACAAAGTATTTATAAGAGCGGTTCTATATTTATGGTAACAATACCACAAAAGATAAGTAAGATGAGCGATACAAGTATTAAGACAAATGTATCAAAAGAAATAACTAATGATGTAGATTATTCAAATATGACTATCTTAGTAGTAGATGATAATAAACTTAATATTAAAGTAGCAATCCGTAGTTTAAATGTACTTAATTTTAAAGAAATAGATACTTGTTATAATGGACAAGAATGTTTAGATAAAGTTAATAGTGGTAAACATTATGACTGTATATTAATGGATATAATGATGCCTGTTATGAATGGAGAAGAAGCATTAAAGAAACTTAAAGAAATAGATAATTTTAGTACACCGGTAATTGCTTTAACAGCTGATGCGATAAGTGGTAGTGAAGAAAAATATAAGTCATTAGGATTCGCAAGTTACGTATCAAAACCATTTAGTAAAGAAATAATTAAATCAAAACTTGATAGTATTTTAAGTAGTAAAACAAATAATAAAGAAAATAAATATGAAAGTTTAGATGAAGAACTAAAGAATGCTCCTAAATATGAAATAGGTAATATGGAACCACTTGATGAAGAAAGTGAAACCAATGAATCTAATGATGAAACACAATATTTAAAAGATAATGGTATAGATTATACTATAGGATTAGATAATTTTGGTGACATTAGTACTTATAAAGAAATGATGAAAGACTGGTTACTTGAGGTAACTGATAAATGGAACAGAATTGTATCAAGTAAAAATAAAAAAGATATGAAAAACTATAGTATAGATGTACATTCATTAAAAAGTGATTCAAAATATTTTGGTTTTACTGAACTAGCTAGAATATCTTATGAACATGAACTTAAAAGTAAAGAAGATGATAAAGGTTTTATTAAAGATAATTTTAATGAACTTGAAAAAGAATACAATAGAATTATTGAAGTAGTTAATAATTATTTGAAAGAAGACAAGTGATATATACTTGTCTTTTAATGTTGTAAAACTAATTTATAATGTGTTATAATACCACTGAAAGGTGATATTATGAAATACATTGGTACAAGAATTATGTATAGTAGTGATATCACACTTCGCTTATTCCTTGCAGAGTAGCAAAGTGTGATTTTTTTAGCATGCAATAAAATATAAGGAGTAAGAAATGATAGAGATAAGTTTAAATAAAATAAATAAAAGTTATGGGTTTAATCCTATACTTAAAGATTTTTCATTTGAAGTAAAAAGTGGTGAAAGAATTGCTTTAATTGGGCCTAATGGGTGTGGTAAAACAACTACACTTAGAATTATTATGGGAGAAGATATAGATAGTGGTTCTATAAACATAAGAAAAGGTGCAAAAATAGGTTATTTATCACAAATACCAAACAAAGAAAAAGATAATGTTAAAGCAAAAGAAGTATTTTATAGGGGAGTTAAAGAACTAATAGAACTTGAAAACAATATAAATAAATTTGTTAAAAATATGAATTCAAGTGAAAAATCTATTAAAGCATTAGATAGATTGCAAGAAGAATTTAGGATAAAAGGTGGATATCAACTTAATGAAAGAATAAACAAGATTAAAAATGGTTTTAAGTTAAGTGATGAATTACTTGATACAGAATATAATAATTTATCAGGTGGAGAAAAAACTATTATTAATTTAGCATCACTTGTACTTAGTGAAGTAGATGTACTTTTACTAGATGAACCAACTAATCATTTGGATATTGAAACATTAGAATGGTTTGAAGAATACTTAAATAATTATAAAGGTGCTTGTTTAATAGTAAGTCATGATAGATATTTTTTAGATAGAGTAATTAATAAAATTATTGAAATAAAGAATTGTAAAGAAGAGATATATTATGGAAACTATAGTTACTATTTAAAAGAAAGTGAAAAGAGATTCTTATTACAATTTCAAAGTTATAAAAACCAACAAAAAGAAATTACTGCTATAAAAGAAGCAATAGTTAGACTCAAAGAATGGGGAACAAAGAGTGATAATCCTATGTTTTTTAGACGAGCTGCGGCTATGCAAAAAAGATTAGACAGAATGGAAATAATAGATAAGCCAGTAGAGAAAAATGAACTTAAAGTAAACTTTGTAACAACTGATAGAAGTGGTAATGAAGTACTTAAGATTAAGAATTTAGATTTAAATATTAGTTCTCGTGAATTATTAATTTCATCTAATATGGAAATATATTATCAAGATAGAGTCTGTTTGATGGGACGTAATGGTACTGGTAAAACAACACTTATTAAAAATATAATAAATAATACACATGATAATATTATATTAGGTACAAATATTAAGATAGGTTACATTCCACAAGAGATAAGATTTGACAATGAAGAGTTGACAATTTATGAACACATGAGAAAGATTTTTGTAGGAAGTGAAAGTGAACTTAGAAGTAAACTAAATAGATTCTATTTTGGAAGTGAAGAAATTAATAAGAAACTTAAAAATATAAGTGGTGGAGAAAAAGTAAGAATTAAACTATTAGAATTAATATTACTTAAGTCAAATTTTTTAATACTTGATGAACCAACTAATCATATTGATATAGATACAAGAGAAATACTTGAAGAATCATTATTAGATTTTGATGGTACAATATTATTTATATCACATGATAGATATTTCATTAATAAAATAGCTACTAGAATAGTTAGAATAGAAAATAAGAAATTAGTAAGTTATGAAGGAAATTATGATAGTTTAAAAGTAAAAACAGTTCCAGTAATAGAAAATACTATTAAAGAAATTCCACAAGCTATTAACATTAAAGGAAGTAATAGATTAAATGAATTTATAAAAGATACTAAGATAGAAGAAGTTACTATTGGATGTAGTAATACTAAAGTATATAAAATAAGAAAGAAGAGTAAAGTATTCTTTCTTAAAGTTGCTGATCATTTATCACAAGAATCAATAAGGCTTGATTATTTACAAGACAAAATATTAGTTCCTGAAAAAGTATTCTATGAAAAATATAATGGTAAATCATATATATTAACAAAGTCATTAAAAGGTGAAATGTTATGTAGTGATTATTACTGTGATCATCCACTTGAAGGAATAAGTATTATAGTTGAAGCATTTAATAATTTATATAATATTGATTATAGTGATTGTGTAATTGATGAAACTATTGATACTAAAATAAAAAGAATAGAAGATAGGTTTAGTAAGATTAATAATGAAGATATAAATAGAAAAATATTGAATAGATTTATTACAAAAGAAAATATATTAAAATATTTAAAAGGCAATAAACCAAAACAAATAATAGGATTTACTCATGGAGATATGTCTCTTCCTAATATATTCGCAAGTGATGGGCATTTTAGTGGACTATTAGATGTAAGTGAGTGTGGTTTAGGTGATATATATTTTGATTTAGTAATATGTGAAATATCTATTGAAAGAAATTATGGAAAAGAATATATTGATAAGTTCTATGAATCACTTGGTATTGAGAAAGATGAATTTAAGAGTGAATACTATAGAATACTTATGAGTTTATGAATAAAAAAGGAAGTTAACGTTTAAATTAACTTCTTTTCTTTCATCCATTTTTTACCATCTGTTACACGAGCAACCATCATACTTGATGCTGTATCTCCAACTACATTTAACATAGTAGCAGGTGGGTCAATAATAGTAGCAATAATAGTTAATATAGGTAATGCTGAAACAGGGAATCCAAGCATTGTTAATATTAACATTTCTGATATAGTTCCACCACCAATAGGCACAGCTGTTACTAAAAGTGTAGCTACAAGAGCAACTCCTAAAACTTTAAGAGTACTAACATCAGCATTAAATAAATATACTAAGAACATTATTTTAAATACACTACCTATAATAGAACCGTCTTTATGAAAACTAGTTCCAAGTGGAATAGTTGTATCAGCAACATCATCTGGAACACCTATGTTTTTAGCGCAAGCAGTATTTACAGGAATTGATGCAGCACTACTACAAGTAGCAAGACTAGTTAGTGTTACAGGAAGAACATTTCTCCAATAACTAATAAAACCTTTTTTACCACCCGCCATAAATGCATATATTGAATACATAATGAAATAATAAAGTACTGAGACTACTGTATAAATTATGAATGTTTTACCAAATCCACTTGCGATTTCACCACCAAATGTACCAACAAGTGCAGCAAAATAGCATCCAAGACCTATAGGTGCATAGTACATAATCACTTTTATAAATGATTGAACTACTTCATTAGCACTTTCAAGTACATCAAGAAGTTTATCACCTTTTCCTTTTGAAACATTAATACTTATACCAAACAATATTGAAAATATAATTAATGCGATCATATTATCACGAGTAAGTAATTTACTAAAATCACTTACAGTGATAGTTTCAACAGTTCTTTCTAAAAAATTAACCTTTTCGTTAGTTGTTTCAGTATCTTTTAATACTTCTTTTATTGCTTCAGTATCTTTTACATCTACAAGTTTAAATGCCTTAGTAGAAATTATACCAACACCAACACTTACTAGTGATGTAAATATAAATACAAGTAATATAGTTACAAGTATTTTACCAATTCTTTTTGGTTGTTTCATTTTACCAATAGAAGTAGTGATAGTTAAGAATATAAGTGGTACGATTATTACAAGTAATAGATTTAAGAATAAATCTCCAAATGGTGCGAGAACTTTCGCTTTCTCTTTAAATACAAGTCCTACGATAGTACCAATTATTATAGAACCTAAAAGTATTAAAGTAGATTTATAATTTTTTAAAAACTTTTTCATAGTTTTACCTCCTATTTAAGTATATATAATATATTTATAAAAGTATACTTTTTAATTCCACAAGAGTCCACAAAAAAAGATTTAGTTTTTCTTTTCTAAATCTTTATAAGCAACTTTGCCTACTGCTGTTTTAGGAAGACTAGTTCTAAATTCGTATTCACTAGGTCTTGCATATTTAGCAATATTATCATAACAATATTTTCTTACTTGTTCTCTTGTTTGCATATTGTCTTCAACATCTTTTTTAAGAACAATTACTGCTTTAGGAGTTTGACTCTTTATTTTATGTGGTATTCCAATTACAGTACATGAATCAACTAGTTTACATTTATTAATTATTTCTTCAAGTTCTATAGGGTAAATGTTATATCCATTTGAAATAATCATTCTTTTCATTCTTGATGTATAGTAAACAAAACCTTCTTTAGTCATATATCCAAGGTCGCCTGTATGAAGCCATACTTTTCCATCCGCATGTTCAACAAGTGTATTTTTTGTTTCTTCATCTTCATTAATATATCCCATCATAAGTGTAGGACCAGTAACACATATTTCACCAACATCGCCATATGATTTTTCTATATCACTATTAGGCTCAAATATTTTTACAATCATATCTGGATTTGGAATTCCAAGAGTACCATTTTTTACATATTTTTCATCAATTTCTGATGTACAACAACAAAATCCACAAGCTTCAGAAAGACCATAACCAACTTTAACAACTGCTTCGCTTCCATGATTTTTTAAATATTTTTCGAAATTCTTTTTAAGTTCAGGTGATAAATAATCTCCACCTACAACTACTACTTTGATATCTTTAAAAGCATTCATGCCAGGGTCATTTCCATCAATAGACATCTTTAATAGAGAAGGTACTGCTGGATAAACACTTGGTTTATATTTCTTTAATTCTTTATTAATTTTTTTAGTATTAAGTTGTGGCACTATTATACATTTCATTCCATTAACTAAACATGTATGAGTACAAAGAGCAAGACCAAATACGTGGAATATAGGTAATGCTGCTAATACTGAATATCCAGTACTAATATATTTACATACTGATGCTGTTTGAAGAGCCATAGCATTAAAGTTAGCATTAGAAATAATTATTCCTTTTGGTTTACCAGTTGTACCACCACTATATATTATAGCGGCAGGACTATTTACATCTCTTTTAACATACACATCATCACTAGTCGCATAATTTAAAAATTCTTTCCATGTAATCATACCTTCTTCAAGACTCATATTTATTGCCGATTTAATATTATATAATGTCTTTAATATTGTACCTAAACTTTCACTAGTTGGTACCATTATAAAATGTTTAACTTTAATATATCTTGCTTTAGGCATCGCAACATCACTACAGAATATAATTGAACTATTTGTTTCATGCAATGCTCTTTCAATATCTTGTTTAGAAGAAAGCGGATGTATAATATTAGCTATTGCTCCTATCTTATTAATCGCATATATTAATGCAAAACTTTCTGGAGTATTAGGCATACATATCGTAACACATTCATTTTCTACAACATTAAATTTTTTTAAGGCAGAAGCAACTTTATCTATCTTTTTCATAAAGGATTTAAATGTTACTTCATTACCATAATAAGAATATGCACTCCTTTTTTCATTTTTTGAAGCAGTATCTTTTAAATAATCATACATACTTCCATTAAAATAATTTAAACTTTCTGGAACATCACCATAGTATTTAAGCCATGGTTTTTCTTTGTTTATAGGTTTTTCATTTTTAATAAAACTAATTAGTTTATTTATATAATCATTTACTTTTCCCATTATTTTTTCCTTTCATATTTATTATATACACTTTAATTGTAACATATTAAAATTAAAATGTTAAATCTATTAAGTTATTTAACAAAGTAAAAAAGTGAAAATTTTATGAAATTAAGTAATACTCTTCAGTATATGGAATAAATTTTCTTGAAGAGACATCGACATTCCACCTATATAAACATATTTGCATTTCATTATCATATAATTTCATACTTTTTTCTGAATATAATGCTTTCTTAGGACCATCAAAAACTCTATTAGTACATCTACATATGTATTCTAATCTATTCATAAATTCAAAATATAGCCAATTGTTTTCATTTTCTTGTGCTAAATATATTATTTCTTTGCTCGCATTATATGTGTTTAAAAGTTTTGAATAAGATAAAAATATTGATTCATCTATTATTGCAATAGTTTCAGAAATTAGAAGTGTTTTCTTATTATCTCCATTTGAATTATATATATAAATTTCTGGATTTTGAAAAATATATTTATTTTTGTTTTTACCAATTATATAATGTCTATCAATAATTTTTTTAATATACTTTTCTTTTTTAGAATTTAAAATTTTGCTTTCAAATCTTATAAATTCATATATTTCATCATTAGTATAACCACAAAATAGCATTCTATTTTTTATTTCATTTAAATATTTGTTTTCATAGGTAGTATAATATAAGCAAAGTAAATCAGATAATAACATTTCTTTCATATAATTAAAATTCATAATATCACCAATTAAATATATACTATCATTAATAATTTTAGAGTGTCAATATTTAAATGTTTCAAATATATTTATGACAATAATAAGTAATTATTTGATACAATAAAGTGGGTGAAATATTATGAAAAAGATTATTATGTTTAGTGGAATTGATAAGGAGAAAGGTTTTACACTTGATCAAACTAAAGAATTAACTAGAATTATTGAAACAGGTAAATCTATAGCATTTATTGCTTCATCTTTTTATGATTTTGAAAAGAATGATTATTTTATAAATGGACTTATATGTTTCTTTAAAGATATAAGTATTAGATTTAATAAAATTAATATTATTGATAACAGGATATCTAAAGAAGAAGCAAAAGATATTGTTAAAAATAGTGATATTGTGTTTATGGTAGGTGGGAATCCTAAAAAGGAAATGGATTCTATTAATGAATATGGTTTATCTAATATATTAAGGGATAGAGATGGTATAACTATTGGAGTTTCCGCTGGTAGTATAAACATGGCTAAAGATGCAATATATATGGATGAAGATGAACATAAGACAATTATTAAATATAAAGGAATAGGTCTTACTAATGTATGTATATATCCACACATGGATTTTAATAATATAGATTACTTAAAAGAAATGTTTGAAGTGAGTAAAGAACAAAAGATAACTGGACTTCCTAATGAATCATTTATTGTTATTGAAGATGGTAATGTTAAATATATAAATGAACATTATGATTTTGAAAATGAAACTATAGATTATAAAGGGGTAGACGCCCAAAAAATAAATCATATTGGTACTATAGAACTTGAAACAGATAGACTAATTTTAAGAAAAACTACTATGAAGGATTATGAAGAAGCTTTTTATTTACAATTGAATCCTAAAATAAGAAAGTTTTTAGGTGGGACTAAACTTGGTAATAATTTAGAAAAGAGCATGAAATATTTTAATGAATCTATGTATGATGATATAGAATATTATAGATGGAGTATTGTAAGAAAAGAAGATAATAAATTTCTTGGTACTATATATTTAAATATTCATAGTGATAAAGCTAGAACTGCTGGTATAGATTATTGGATTAGAGAAGATGCCTGGGGAAAAGGTTATACTACTGAAGCAGCTAAAAAAATAATGGAATTTGCGTTTCTAACATTAGAACTTAATAGAATTGAATCTTGTGGTGCTAAAGATAATGTTGGAACATGGAAAGTAATGGAAAATATAGGATTAAAATACGAAGGTACAAGAGAAAAATCATATTTCTATTATTATGGTGGTATTCAAGATATGAAAGAATATGGGCTTACTAAAGAAGAATATTTAAAGAAAAAATAATACATTTTAAAAGAGGTTACAATGTGTGACCTCTTTGTTTATGATTAATTTTTATAGAGATTGACTAGAAGCTTTTTCTTTTTTATTTGCTTTGATTGTTTCAATTAAATTACTAAGTCTTATTTCTTCATCTTCAGTCATTAAATTACTTGCCTTACTATATGTACTACTTCCATTTGTTAAAACTGCTTTTGATTCTTCAAGACCTGTTTTACCAATTGATTTCATTATAAGACCAATACCTAAAGAAACAGCACTCACTATTTCAATAAGTGGACCTTCAAAATCAAATGGTGAAAGAAGTGATCCTATAAGTATAGGAGTAGAAGCAGAAGATAAATTTTTTCCAATTTTATATATTTTAGAGTAAAATTGTTCTTTCTTAGCTGCTTTTTCTTTCATATCGTTAATAGTACTTTTATTTTCTTTAATTACTAAAGTATTAGGATATTCATTCATTATTTTCACCCTCCAATAAAGATTCTTTAAATGATTCATAGAACTTTAATACTAGTTCTTTTTCTTCATCTTTTATTGATACAAGATTTTCAATACCATCTATATTTTCGATTTCATAAATCATTACTAATGCATCGTTACTAGATTTATCATCATCATAAGAACATAAAATGTATTTTTTATCTAAGTCTGGTATTTCAAATCCGCCAATAACATCAACATCAATTTCTTTTCCGTTAATAATTTTTTTCATACGCTCTCCTTTAGTTAATAATAACACATAATAATATAAAATCAAAATAAAAATGTAAAACTTTACATAATATGGTATAATATTAGACATGAAAAAGAGTTATATTAAAATGAATAATAATGATAATTATCTATCTCTTGGTAATATTATTAATACTATTAAGAAAGTATCTAGCAATAAGAATGCTATGCAGATAGAAGTTTTTTCATGTATATTTGGTATTAATAATGTAAGTGTAACTACTGTTAATAATTATTGTATTGGATATAGACCTATAGGTATAGAATATAAGAAAATATATAAAGATTTAAAAGATGGAAATAGAGAATTATATATACCAATTATATTACAAATATTAAGTATATTGGATGATAAAGTTTATGTATTAAATAATGAATCTCTTAGTATAATTAATAATAGTAACAAACTTAAAGAAGTAATCAGTGATTTACTTGTAATTGCGTATAATGATGAACATATAAGTAATGAAAGAATAGAAAATATAAAGAATAATGATTCATTTAATAAGATGATTGAATTATTAAATTATGCTGTTCTTGAAAATACACAGCCTGTTTATATACAAGATATTAACATTAAAATTAATAAGGAAGAACTTGATGATTATTTGAAAGTTAAGCTTTATTTTGGAGAAAGTTATATTAATTCATTAATAGAGTTATCAAGAAAAAATAATATGTATGCGTGTGCTGAACTTGGCGCTTTAGAATTTGATGGACTTATTAGTGGACAAAGAGATTATGAAAAATCATATGAATATTATTTGCTTTCTGCGAATAAAGGACATCCTAAAGGATGTTGGATGGTTGCTAATCTAATGCTTACAGGAAGAGTTAAATTTGATTTTGATACTATGTGGAAATATTTAAATAAGTCTATTGATCTTGGTAGTATTGCTGGATATAATACTCTTGGATTATGTTATTTAAGAGGTATAAATAAAGATAATATCAAAGATATAGAGATTGCTAAAAGATATTTTTTAATCGCTAGTGAGCATGGATATGCTTATGCTTTTAATAATCTTGGTAAGATATATGAAAGTGAAGGTAAAAGTGATATAGCATTAAATTATTACTTAATAAGTGCTGATTTAAATGAAAGTTGGGCTCTTAATAAAGTAGGAGAACATTATAGAAAAATAGGTGATTTAAAAAGAGCATTCATTTACTATAGTAAAGCAATAGAGTGTCCTCTTAGTGAAAGATGTAAATATGCATATTATAATCTTGCTAAATACTATTATGAAAATGGGTGTACTGAATTGAATATAGAAAAAGATATAGATAGGGCAAAAGAGTATTATAAAATTTTTGATACAAAAGAATAAAAATATCTATTCTTTTTTTAATTTTTTTGGTATCCTTATAATAGTGAGGTAGGATATGAAAGAAGGTTTTGATAATAAAAAATATGTAAAAATACAAAGTGCTAAAATTAGAGAGAGATTTAAACTATTTGATAAGTTATATTTAGAGATAGGTGGTAAATTATTTGATGATAGTCATGCAGCTAGAATACTTCCTGGATTTAAAAATGATGCAAAAATAAGCATGTTTAAAGAACTTAAGAATGATTTAGAAATAATATTTTGTATTAATGCAGGTGATATTGAGAAGAATAAGACTAGGGGAGAATATGGTATTACATATGATACTGAATTGTTAAGATTAATTAATAATTCTAAAAAGATGGGATTTTCTGTTAATTCTGTTGTAATAACATTATATAGAAATCAAGTGAGTGTTGATAAGTTTATTAAGAAATTAAATCGTATGGGAATTAAGACATATATTCATACATTTACTAAAGGTTATCCAACTGATGTTGACACTATTGTAAGTGATGAAGGGTATGGAGCTAATCCTTATATAGAAACAACTAAGCCATTAATACTTGTTAATGCTCCTGGACCTGGCAGTGGTAAACTTGCTACATGTTTATCTCAAATATATCATGAACATAAGCAAGGTAGAAATGCAGGATATGCTAAATTTGAAACATTCCCAGTGTGGAACTTATCTTTAAAACATCCAGTTAATCTTGCATATGAAGCAGCAACAGCCGATCTTAAAGATGTTAATATGATTGATCCATTTCATCTTGAAGCCTATGGTGAAACTGCGGTAAACTATAATAGAGATATAGAGATGTTTCCTGTACTTAAAAGTATATTAAATAAAGTATCTAATACAGATATATATAAGTCCCCAACTGATATGGGAGTTAATATGATAGGATTTTGTATTAAAGATAATAATATTATAGAAGAAGCATCTAAAAAAGAAATAGTAAGAAGATATTATAATGAAATGAATAATTATAAACTTGGTCTTACTGATGAAGATGCTTATATGAAAGTAAAACTTCTTATGAATGAACTTAATATTGATGAAACATATTTAGATGTGATAGAGCCTGCTTTAAAGAAAAGTGAGCAAGAAGGTAAGCCTGTTATATCATTAAAAATAAATAAGAAAAAGATAATAACTGGCAAACAAACTGATATATTAAGTCCAGCAAGTAGTTTAATATTAAATGCTATAAAAGAATTAAATAAGATACCTGATGATATGTTGTTATTATCACCTAAGGTATTAGAGCCAATGCTTAAAATGAAAAAGGAACTTAATAATAATGAGATTAGACTTCAACTTCCTGAAGTATTAACTGCACTTAGTATTTGCTCTGCAACTAATCCTATTCTTGAAAAAGCATTAAATAGTTTAAAAAAATTAAAATATTGTGAAGCACATGCGACTTATATTGTAACTAATGGTGATAAAAAAACACTTAAAAGTTTACAAATAAATTTAACATGTGAACCAAAATATATAAATGAAATATAGAGGAGAGATTATGAAAAAAGAAACTAAAATATTAATTATAAGTATAGTAGTAGTATTACTAGTTGTTGTACTTGTATTTGTATTACTAAATAAAAATACTGTAAGTGATACAAAAACTAGTAGTGATGCAAAAAATATGTTAAAACAAATTACTAAAAGTAAAGATTTACCTGATACCAATATAGTGAATGTTGATGTTAACAGTATAGAAGAAGTTACTTCATTTACTGGTTTAAAATCTAATGATAATATCGAATGGATTGTTGCGAGCGAACCAATGATGTCATCACAAGCATTTTCAGCAGTTGCTGTAAAAGTTAAAGATGGTAGTAATGTTGATACAATAAAACAAGAAATATTTAATAATGTTGATATGAGTAAATGGATATGTGTAACAGCAGAAAAACTATATTTAACTAATAATGGAAATGTAATATTCTTTGTTATGTCTGATGCTGATTGGGCTAAAACAGTATATGATAATTTTAAAAATTATGTTAATAATGATATTGGTAAAGAACTAGAAAAAACAGGTAATTAAAGTTGTTAGATATGTCGCATAAATAAGCACCTTAATGGTGCTTTAATTTTAAGAATAAGAGAATGTAAGGAGAAAGATATGGTATTTACAAGTATTAATTTTTTATATTATTTTTTACCAACAGTATTAATTCTATATTTCATAGTACCTAAAAAGTATAAGAATTTATTGTTACTTATTTCATCATTATTATTTTATTTTTATGGTGAACCTAAGTATATAATATTAATGGTTATTGAAATAGTACTAGCATACTTTGAAGCAAGGTTAATAGAAAAATATAAGAGTA
Organism: uncultured Bacilli bacterium; assembly: GCA_934102215.1. GTDB lineage: Bacteria > Bacillota_I > Bacilli_A > RF39 > UBA660 > CAG-1000. Next base: position 62,072 of record CAKOSH010000001.1, on the reverse strand, counting down.
AAGAGATATTTATATTTAGTATATTTATTCATGTATTATTACTATGTATTTTTAAATATACTAACTTTTTAATAACAAATATAAATGGTATTTTTAATACAAATATAACATTATTAAATATTGTTTTACCTATTGGTATATCTTTTTACACTTTTCAAATCATTAGTTATTTAGTAGATGTTTATAAAGGAAAAGTGAAAGCTCAAAAGAATTTTGTTTCTCTTGCGACCTATGTTTCATTATTTCCACAGTTAATCGCAGGACCTATTGTTAGATATGAAACTATAAATGATGAACTTGATAATAGAAAACAAACATTTAATGATTTTAGTAGTGGTATAAGTAGGTTTATAATAGGCCTTTCTAAGAAAGTATTAATCGCGAATATACTTGGTGAATTATGTAACATATTTATTTTAAGTAATGAAAAGACTATATTATTTTATTGGATATATGGTATTAGTTATTCACTTCAAATATATTTTGATTTTTCAGCATATTCTGATATGGCTATTGGTCTTGGCAGAATGTTTGGATTTCATTTTATGGAAAACTTTGATTATCCATATATATCAAAAAGTATTACTGAATTTTGGAGACGTTGGCATATATCTTTAAGTTCATGGTTTAAAGATTATGTTTATATACCACTTGGGGGAAGCAAAAAAGGTACATTTAAACTTATAAGGAATATTTTAATAGTGTGGTTACTTACTGGATTATGGCATGGTTCAGAATGGACATTTGTTATCTGGGGAATGTTTATTGGAATACTACTTGTAATAGAAAAATTATTATTAAATAAATATATAGAGAAACTTCCATCTATAGTAAGACGAATATATACACTATTTATCATAATGATAAGTTTCATTATATTTAGTGGTTCAAATATTAATGAATCATTTAATAATATAGTAGGACTATTTAATTTTAGTAATCCATTTATAAATAAGTTTACAATGCATTATTTAAAAGATTATGGACTTGTACTTATAATTGCTATATTTTTATCAACACCAATACTTAAAAATACAATTATTAAATTAAAAGAGAATAAAAAAATCAATAATATAATTAATATATTAGAAATAATTGTATTATTGATATTACTGGTAATTGTGACATCATATTTAATAGATAGTTCATATAATCCATTTTTATATTTTAGATTTTAAGGAGGAAGGATGAATAATAAGGTTAAAAATATAGTTTTGAGTATAATATTTATTACATTCTTATTTACTTTTATGATTGTAAACATAGTGAAAAAAGATGATGATATATCGTATAGTGAAAGAAGAAAATTACAAAAGATGCCAAAAATTACATACGATTCAGTTATAAATGGTACATATTTTAATACTCTTGATAAATATACCACTGATCAATTTATATTGAGAGATAACTTTCGTAAGATTAAAATTGATATAGATTTACTTACTAAAAATAATTATAATAAATTATATCTATATAAAGATTATATTATTGAAGAAACATATCCATTAAATAAAGAATCAGTTATTAATGTAACTAATAAGATTAATAATATAAAAAGAACTTATTTAAATGAAACAAATAATATATATTATAGTATTGTTCCTGATAAAAATTATTTTGTAAATGATGATAATTTAAAAATAGATTATGATGAACTTAAGAATATTATGAATAGTAATTTAGATATAAAATACATTGATATATTTAATGAGTTATCTTTAGAAGATTATTATAAAACTGATACTCATTGGAGAGAAGAGAAACTTTTTAAAGTAGTAAGTAAATTGTCTAAAGAAATGAATTTTAATATTGATAATAATTATAGTTTCAAAAGAATAAGTGATTTTAATGGAACATATTCTAGTAGAATAGTTAAAGAAGATATAAAAGATGAAATATATATATTAGATAATGTTAATGATATGAATGTTTATAATTATGAAACTAATGGTTATGAGAAAGTATATGATTTAACAAAGTTAAATTCCTTTGATAAGTATAATGTATATTTGAATGGTTCAGTGTCTTTATTAAAGATAGAATCGGTGAATACAAGTTCTAATAAAGATTTAATAGTATTTAGAGATTCATATGGAAGTAGTTTAATTCCACTTATGATGAATGGATATAAAAGTATAACTGTTGTTGATACAAGATATATTAGTTCTAGTATGCTTTCAAATTATATTGATTTTAATAATAAAGATATATTATTTTTATATAGTACACTTTTGATAAATGATAGTTTTACATTGAAATAGATAGAAATATCTATTTTTTAATAATTTTTTGTATGAAAAAAGGGCTATTCTAACCCTCTAACTATTTCTTTGAATTCATCTCCACGGTCTTCAAACTTTGCATATTGATCCCATGATGCTGATGCTGGACTAAGTAATATTACATCACCAGAAACACTATTTTCATTAGCAAGTAATGTTGCTTCTTTTAAATTATCAACAACGAAACATTTGATATTCATTTCATCCATTTCTTCTTTAATTCTATTCTTATTTTCACCATAACATATAACTAATTTAGTATTCTTTAAATAATCTTTAAGTTCATAGAAGCTTTGATGTCTTTCAAGACCACCTAATATTAATACTGTTGGTTTTTTAAATGCATTAAGTGCGATTTGAGTAGATGTTATGTTAGTTGCTTTTGAATCATTATAGAAATCTTTTCCATTAAATGTTCTTACATATTCTATTCTATGAGCAACACCACTAAATTCTTTAATAACAGGAACCATTATATCGTTAGAAATACCAAGTTCTTTAGCTATCATAATAGCACACATGATATTTTCATAATTATGATTACCTTGTAATTTGATATCTCTTGTATCAATTATTTCTTCATTATAATAATAAATTTTATTATCTTTTAGATAAGCACCATCAATTACTTCTTTACTTGTAAAATACTTTTTAGTACTTTTTATATCTTTGGTAATTCTATATGCATCCGCGTTTCCTTTATTAATAATAGCAATATTCTTACTTGTGTGATTTTGAAATATACGAAGTTTATTTTCATTATAATATTCACGAGTGCCAAACATATCAAGGTGTGCTTCATAAATATTAGTAAGTACAGCTATATCTGGATTGAAATCATAAAAATCATGTAATTGAGGAACTCCAATTTCCATAACTAAATAATCATTTTCTTTAATATTTGGTAACACTTCACATAAAGGAAATCCAATATTACCAGCAAGGTGTGTTCTACCAGGAAATGCATGACTTACTATTTCATAAGTAAGAGATGTAGTAGTAGTTTTACCATTAGTTCCAGTAATAGCAATTAATTTAACTCCTTTTGGTAATAAGTGATAAGCCATTTCTATTTCATTAATAACTTTAATATTATGCTCACTTGCATATTTTAAATACTTATGATCGAACTTAATTCCTGGATTCTTAATTATATAATCAAATGATTCATCAAGAATATCATCAGGATGACTACCAAGTATAACTTTAACACCTAAGTTTTCAAGTTCTTTAATATGATTTTCATCTTGATTTGCATTCATATCATTAAGAACAATTGTATTATTTCTTTTAGCAAGTATTCTAGCAGCATGATAACCACTTCTTGCCATACCTAATATAAATATTTTTTTATTTTCAAACATATTTCATGCCTCCATAATAATTATACTACTAAAAATAATTTATTTTTCTAATTTAACATATACTTTACAAATAAAAACTAATTACTTGTTGCCTGTAATCAGTTTTTTTGTTGTATTTTTTATTGTAATAGCACTCTTTTTAATAATAGGTTTAACATTAGGAAATGCCATAAATAATCTTTTTATAAGAGGATTACTTTTTATTACTTCACGAACTTTTTTAGTTATTTCATTAGTATTATCTGGATTTTTAAATTTAAGTGACATATTTTTAACTTTAAATATTACTTTAAATGAAACAATTAAGTCTATAATAAATATTGTTATCAATATATAAAATATTATATTAAGGGTTGTTTCATTTAAATTAGAATAAATATTGTAAAAGAAATTATTTAAGTATTTTATAAGTATAAATCCAAGTATACCAAATCCTAAACAATTAATTAAACAAATTCTTCCATTTAAATTATATTTATAGTCACTATAATCCCACCATCTAGCATGAAATACTTTTTCCATTATATAACTTGTTGCATATTCACCTATACTTGCGATTAATATTGAGGACGTGAACAATGTAACAGGATTCTTTACTGAGTGAAGTAAAAGTACCATAACTATTGCGCAACATCCATATATAGGAATATAGGGACCTATTAAAAATCCTCTATTGACTATCTTTTTATTTACTTTAAATCTATCTATTATTTCAATTATCCATCCAATAAAAGAGTACGTTATAAATAATAGAAAATATATTTTAAAATCTCTCATTTTTTAACCTTTCTTTTGATACCAATATATTTAGGCCATTCTTTAGGATGCTTAAACACATTTAATGAACATTTTTTATCCATAAGAGTAACTACCCATGCTTCTTTATATTTAGGTGGTGTTATATTAAGAGGGAACATGTGTCTTAATATAATATTTTCAACTCTATCATTCATAAGATGTGGAAAGTGCTTTCTAGAGTTTTCAAGTGCCTCTCTTGCATGAACAAATCCATGTTGTTTAAAGAAACTTCTTTTCTCTTTAGAGTCTTGCCATGGTTTATAATAAAAATCATGAAGAATAGCTCCAATGGAAATATCTCTCTTATTAAGATTATGCTTTTTAGCAAATAAATAAGAACAATAAGCAACTTTTAAAGAATGATCATATACTGATTCATTAACATGATGATTATAGTTTTTTTTCTTTAAAAATTCTTTATTGTTTAATATTTCATCTACATAATTTAAAAATTCTTTATCATATTTCATAAACATTTCACAAAATAATTATAGCAAACATATACGTGTTTTTATTATTAAATTGAAAAATAGTGTAAACTTTTTATTGAAAAAGCAATTGTTTAGTAGAAAATTGTTATAATAAAGATAGAATGTAAGAGAGGAATGGTAAAATGAAAGTATATTTTACAGACAAAATAACAAGTGAAAGTTTATTAGAAATTTATAAGAAATTAGGTATTGAATTAAAAGGAAAAGTGGCTGTTAAAGTTCATAGTGGAGAAGAAGGTAATCAAAATTACTTAAAGCCACTATTTTATAAAGATTTAATTGATTATGTTAATGGAACTGTTGTTGAATGTAATACAGCATATAATGGAGAAAGAAATACTAGTGAAAAACATTTAAAATTATTAGATAAACATGAATGGACTAAATACTATAATGTTGATTTATTAGATGAAAGTGGTGAAGTTGCATTAGAAGTAAAAAATCCTAAATATATAAAAGAAAATTATGTTGGTAAAAATATAGAAAATTATGATTCTATGTTAGTTTTATCACACTTTAAAGGCCATCCGATGGGAGGATATGGTGGTGCGCTTAAAAATATATCAATAGGTTTAGCATCATCACATGGTAAAGCAAATATTCATGGGGCAGGTAAACCTGATGAAATGTGGACTGCTGATCATGATTCATTTTTAGAAAGCATGGCTGAAGCAGCTAAAACAATAGTTGATTATGAAAAAGGTAATATGGTATTTATTAATGTGATGGCTAATATGTCAGTTGATTGTGATTGCTGTGCTAAGGCTGAAGATCCTTGCATGAAAGATATAGGAATACTCGCATCAACTGATCCAGTTTCACTTGATCAAGCGTGTATAGATTTAGTTTATAGTAGTAATGATCCAGGTAAAGATCATTTAATTGAAAGAATAGAATCAAGAAATGGTATACATACAATAGAGTATGCTGAAAATATAGGAGTAGGAATAAGAAAATATGAACTTATAAAAATAGATTAGGAGATTTAATATGAATGGAAAATTAACATATATATTTGGTCATAAGAATCCAGATACAGATTCTATATGTGGAGCAATATCACTATCATACTTAAAAAATAAATTAGGTATGAATACAATACCATCTGTGCTTGGTAATATAAACAGTGAAACTAAATATGCTCTTGATTATTTTAAGGCTAAAGAACCATTCCATCTTAATGATGTAAAACTTCAAATTAAAGATGTATCTTATCATAAAAATTGTTTTATAGATAAAAATGTACCTATAAAAGATGCATTTGATTATATGAATAAATATTCTCTTACTGGTATACCAGTTGTAGAAAATAAAAATAAATATTATGGATATGTATCACTTAAAGAAGTAGCTAAAGAAATAATATCAGGAGATTTTCATAAGATAAATACATCATTTGGTAATTTGATAAATACACTAAATGGTGAAAAGATTTTAAAATTTGATAAAGAAATAACTGGTAATGTATTAGTAGCTGCTTATGCTAAAGAAACATTTTTGGAGAAAGTTGAACTTGATAATACTTATATTGTTGTAGTTGGAGATAGAAAAACTATATTGGATTATGCGATTAATAGTAAAGTTAAACTTATCATATTAGTTCAATCAGTTGATATATCTGATGATTTATTAAAGAAAGCAAAGAAGAATAAAGTTAATATTATAAAAACGCCTTTTTCTTCTTATGAAGTTGCTAAAACTATATCTTTTTCTAATTATATAAAAGAGATATTGAGAAAAGAAGAATCTGTTACTTTTAATGAACTTGATTATTTGAGTGATTTTATTGAAGCAACGAAGAAGTTAAAACATACTAATTATCCAATTCTTAATAATAGAAATGAGTGTAAAGGATTACTTACTTTAACTGATACTAATGATGTTGATAGGAAACAAGTTATTCTTGTAGATCATAATAATTATAGTCAAAGTGTTGATGGTCTTGAAGAAGCTGAAATATTAGAAGTAATTGATCATCATAATATAGGAGATATTAATACTAAAAGGCCAATTAATTTTAGAAATGCTGGAGTTGGTAGTGTTAATACTATTATTTATGATTTATATAAAGAAAATAATATTAAAGTTCCAAAGGATATTGCTGGTCTTATGGCTTCAGCAATTATATCAGATACATTGTTACTTACTTCACCTACGACTACTATTAGAGATGTAGATGCTTTAACTGAACTTTCTAAAATTGCTAAAATTAAATATAAAAAATATGGTACTGAATTATTAAAACAAGGTATGAGTATAAAAGGTCTTACTAATTATGCTATGCTTCATAAAGACTTTAAGACTTATAAAATAAAAGATTCAGTAATTGGAATAGGTCAGTTGTTGACTGCTGATTTAGATTTAATTAATAAGAAAATGAATAGTATTGTTAAATATTTAGATGAGGTATCAGTAAGTGAAAATATGAGGGTAGTAGCATTGTTTATTACTGATATATTTGAGAACCAATCTTATTGTATTTATAATACTTCTGCTAAAGAAATAATAAGAAATAGTTTTGATTTAAAAGAAGTATATGAGGGTGTTGTTCTTAAAAATATATTATCAAGGAAGATGCAAATAGCTCCATATATAATGGATACAATAGAGAAAGAATAATAGAAAAAATGATAAAATTAGTGAGTTATCGACCAATTTACATGCTTATATGTCTAAAAGTGGTCGATAACTTGCTTTTTGGTGTTTTAAATATTTATTTTCACAGTACAGTGTATAAAATTATATAAAAGCAGCAAAAATATACAATAAAACGTAAAATATTGTTATTTTTTAAAAAATATATACAATAGTTCACAATAGAATATAAAAAACTATTCAATAAAAAATACACTCCAGTATGAAAGAATGTATCTTCTATTTCAAATACAAAATGTCTAAATCAACATCTCCGTTTATTCCATCAACTTTACCTGTATTAGAAAGTTGCCATATGTAGTATTCACCTTTATAATTAGTTTTATCTATATAATGAGCAAGCCATGTTTTATATTCATTTAAGTTCCACATATTTTCTAAATAATATTTACTACTATAAAGCATTCCTTCATAATCTGCATTGTTTATTTCTTTTATAAATGATTCACCAATTAGATTTAGGTCAGTCAAACTTAAATTATAATTATTAAATCCATTAAATATTTCCCAATCAAATGCGATAGGTAAATCAAGTGTTTCACCATTTAATTCTTTTATAATCCATTTTGCTTGTTCATTAGATTCTTTTATATTTTTAGCATAAGAATAGAAGTATAATCCAACTTTAAGACCATTTGCTTTAGCATTTTTTAAATATTCATTAAATCTATTATCATAAATGATTTCACCATTTTTATGACCAAATCCAATTCTAATGATAACAAATTCAACACCAGCATTTTTAACTTTTTTAAAGTCAACATTACCTTGCCATGAAGAAACATCTATACCAATCATTGTCTTATCATTTTTATGTTCTTTGATTAAGTCTTTAATTAAATATTTATTTCTACTTGTACTTGTATTATTATTACTTTTCTTTTTTTCTTTTACATCTAATACAAATTCTTTTTCATTCTTATTATTATTTGAATCTACTGCGATATATTTTAAATTATATTTACCAATTTTATTAATATCGTAATCTCCTTCAATATAACAATTAGGTTTTTTATCGTAGTTATCAGCACATATTGCTTTATTAACAAGATTAACGTTATTACCTTTATAAGCTGTTACTGATGAAGAAAGCAATATGATAGGTTTTGTAGTATCAACTATTTCATATGTAACTTTGTATTTCTTTTTCTTATTTTCACTATTTATATAGTCGATACTTACTTCATTATTGCCAAGTTTATATGTATCTATATAATTATTATAACTTGTTAATTTTTCTTCTGTATTAACTAAATCATATAATTTAATTTTATCAGCGTATTCAAAAACAAGATTGTCTTTTGAAGATATTTTATCAACAATAGTTTCCTTTTCTTCTTTTTTACAACCACATATCATAAATAATAAACAAATTATTAACATTTTCTTTTTCATATATTTATTATATAATAAATGTATGGAAAAGATAAATAAAAAAGATATTAATGACAATAATATTATAGCAGATATTAATTTGATATTGTTTAATATGCCTAAAAATGCTAGTTATATTGAGCAAATAAGATGGGTTTACATTAAGTTAGGTGATTTATTTAGTTATGATTATAGAATTGCTAATCATCCTGATATTGTAACAAAAGAACTTAATTTTGAAGAAGATTATATTGGTGGTTTTCAAACATGTATACAAATAGCGGAGATTATGAATATTGTTATAAATAGTTTAGGTCCAGAATGCAAGGGTAAAATAGTTGAAACAAGTGATAATGTAAGAGGTATTGTTGGTCCTAAACATAGGGCAAATGCAGTAGAGCTTAGTAATGGTGAAAAGTATTTACTTGATCTTACTTTAGATTTGTATTTAATACAAAGTGGTTGCCAAACAAAACATTTTGGCTATACAAGCCCTGATGGCAAATATGATATTATGCCTTTAGTTGAATGTGAAAGTATTGATAAAAAATATGGACTTATTAAATATGGAGAATATACTGATAAAAGAATTAATGATTTAAAAAGTAAACTAAATAATATGGATTATAGTAGTATGACAGAGGAAGAAATATTAAATTATAAAATAATGATGTTAAATACAATTACTCCTAAGTTTAGAGGAGCTCATGAAGGAAAGATGTATCTAAATAAATTATTTATAGAAGTATTAAAGTCAAGATTTAAAGAATATCATTTGACATCACAAAGAGAAAATAATGAAGAACTTGCGACAGTATTTAAATTTGTAGATACAGATTCATGGTATTTATATACTCCTAATTTAGGACTATTTAATTCATCAAAAGAAAATATAAAATCTATGTTAAATAGTGGATGGAAAAGTAAAAGTAATTCATTATTTGATGACTTAGAAAATAATAAGACATTATAAAACTAGTTCATATTGGACTAGTTTTCATTATCAAAATCTACAAGTAATTCGTGTATCATTTCTTCTTGATTACCAAGGTATACATCTTCAATTCTATCTACTCTACATCTTTCACATTCAAGAATACTATTCATTTTAAGAAGTGATTCATTTAAATCATCATTTACTATAACATAATTGTATTTAGTGACTTCGTTTATTTCTTTGTATGCTGCTTTGAATCTTTCAACAAGTTGTTCTTTTGATTCTGTTTTTCTTCCCATGAGTCTATCTTTTAGTATTTCCATAGATGGTGGCATTATAAATATAAATACAGCATTGGGACATTTTTCTTTTACTTTTCTAGCACCTTCAATGTCTATTTCTAATATAACATCAATACCACTTTTAAGTAATTTATTAATATTATGTTTAGGTGTTCCATAATAATGAGAATGCACTGTTGCATATTCTAAATATTTATCATTCTCGATGTTTTTTTCAAACTGTTCTTTTGTTAAAAAATTATATTCAACACCATCTTTTTCTTCACCTCTAGGATTTCTAGTTGTGTCTGATATTGACATTGTTATGTTCTTTCTTGATTTTAAAAGTAAATCGTTTAATGTACTTTTTCCACAACCTGATGGGCCTGATACTACTACTAAAATACCTTGATTATTTTCTTTTATCATAATATACCTCTTTAAAATATTTTAACAAAAAATAAGTATAAAATAAATATAATAGTAAATAATATTAATGGTGAATGAAATGAAAGAAAAAAATGAATTATTAATGCATATTTATGATGTATCATATATGGGAAGTTATAGTACTAACAAGTTATTAACAACATTAAAGAACAAAGATAATAAAATTAAGAAATTACTTGAAGATGAACTAAAAGTATATGAACTTTATAAGAAAAAGAGTGAAAATTTGATTAAGAAAGCTAAATTAGAACTGCCAACACAAAACATAATGTCAAAAATGATGAGTTCTATGGGAATAATGATGGAAACTATAAAAGATAATAGTGATGCTGCTATTGCGAGTATGCTTGCTGAAGGATTTACCATGGGAATAGTTGAAATGGAAACTAAAATAAAGAATTACAAGGAAGAAGTAGATAAAAGTACTTTGAAACTTGCTAAAGAATTATTGAAATTTCAACAAAAAGAAATAGAAAATCTTAAAACATTTATGTAATTTTACACATAAATGTTTATTTTTATATATCAATTGTTTCATTATGTGTTATACTTTATGTATAAAAGTGTAAAAAGGATAGATGTTAATGAAAAAATTATTAAGTATATGTTCTATTTTAACAATTTTTACATTTTCATGTGGTTTTGTTAAAACAGATACAATAATAAATATAGATAAAAATAAAAATATTAGTATAGAAAAGTCTGCTTTGATGAGTGATGAATATGGTGAAGAATTTTTAAATTCGTTTACTAATACAGAAAATATCAAAAGAGATGGATTAAAGATTGAAACAAAAAAAGAAAATGGATATACAGGTATTGTTGGTAAAAAGGAATATAAATTAGATGATGTTTCAAATACTAATCTTGATAAATTAGATATAGATAAATTTTTAAATAAAGATTTTAATGATAAAAGTCTTATAAAAGTAGAAAAAGGATTTTTTAAAAATAATTATACTATTGAATATAATTATACTAGAGATGCCTTAAGTGATTTAGAAACATTGTTTATAGCAAATAATCCATATAAAATTAGTGTTACTGATGAAGTTTTTGATGAAACTAAATATACTAATTGTGTAAGTATGATTGAAAACGCTAGTAAAGTTGATGATAAAAATAAGAATAAAAAAAATACTACTAATACTAATGATATTACTAATTGTCAAACATATGTAGATGGTTATGATAATTATAAAAAAGAATTAAATGCTAAAATAGAAAAATTATCAAGAGAAATTTCATATAAATTAACTATTAATTTACCTGTAAAAGTTGGTTCATCAAATGCTAGTTCTACTAGTGATGATCATAAAAAATTAACATGGAATTTTAAGGATGAAGGGTCTACTTTAGTTATTTGTAGTTTTGAAATGCTAAATATGAATAATATTTATATGTTGGGTGGAGGAACTTTATTATTAATAGCTATAGTTATTGTTTTGATTATGTTTATTAATAAGAAAAAGAAAAGTAAAGTAGTGGATACTTTAGAAGATAAACCTATTCATACTGATTATGATCCAAGTATAGAAAGTGAACTTGATGCGATGGGTGGTTTCATTGATAGAGGAAGTGAAGCGTCAATACCAGAACCTGAAATGGTAACAAATAATAATGTTACAAATGAAAAGAAACTTCAAAGTAGCAATGATAATGTTACGAAGAATGTTGATATTTCAAATAATGCTGATGTTCAAGATAAAGTTGATGTTCCAAGTAGAAATGATATTTTAAGAAATTCCCAAATTTCAAATGGAGATAATACTTCAAATATTATTAATAATAGCATTGATAAAATGACTACAGCAAATAAAACTACTAATAGTGTTGTAGATAATAATGTTAGTAAGATAAGTACTTCAAGTAAAATTGATAGTGTTAATAGAATAAGTAATACAGAAAGAATCAATAATGTTATTGATAGAATAAGTACTTTAAATGGTAATAATATTTCTAATAAAACTAATTTATCAGATAATACAACTAAAGAAGTAAATAATTTGCATAATCAAAATAATGTTGTTACTGGGTCATATGAATATACTTTACCTTATGAAATACCACATGTAGTAAAAGAAAAAGAACCTGAAAAAGAACCAATGTTTATTACATCACAAAATACTAAACCAGATGAAATTATTATAGAAGATAAACCAAAAGAAATAAAAATAATTACACCTGAAATAACAGAAATAAAATAAATTATAAAAAGTGATTTAGACTGTTGACAATAAATTTGTTAATGGTCTTTTATTTTTAAATGAAAAATATATATAATTATGATAAAATATATTTGTAAGTGAGGTGGTTTATATGTCATACATACAGTTTAAAAATGTTAGTAAAATATATAATTCAGGTGAAGTAGAAGTAAAAGCACTTGAAAATGTTAACTTTGAGATAGAGCAAGGAGAACTTGTTTGTATTTTAGGACATAGTGGTGCTGGTAAAACAACTGCATTAAATATACTAGGTGGTATGGATAAAGCCACTACCGGTGAAATAATTGTTGCTAAAAAAGATATAACTAAATATAATAAGAAACAACTAATTAAATATAGAAGAACTAATATTGGATTTGTATTTCAATTTTATAATTTAATTCAAAATTTAACAGCACTTGAAAATGTAGAACTAGCAACTGAAATATGTAAAAATTCATTATCACCAAGAGAAACACTAATAAATGTTGGACTTAAAGATAGACTTAATAATTTTCCAGCACAATTATCAGGAGGAGAACAACAAAGAGTGTCTATTGCAAGGGCTCTTGCTAAAAATCCAAATGTTTTATTATGTGATGAGCCAACAGGAGCACTAGATTATGTTACAGGAAAACAAATATTAAAATTACTTCAAGATACATGTAGAAAAAGAAAAATGACAGTAATAATAATAACTCATAATAGTGCAATAGCGCCAATGGCTGATAAAGTAATTAAATTTAAGAGTGGCAAAGTAGAAGAAATAAAAATAAATAAAAAACCAGTAGATATAGAAAGGATTGAATGGTAGTGAAAACACTTATTAAACAAAGTTTTGTAAGTATCAAACAAACATTCAATAGATTTATATCCATATTAGTAATAGTACTTTTAGGAGTAGGATTCTTTACAGGTATAAGAGAAACATCACCTAATATGAAAGATAGTTTAGATGCGTATTTCAAGAAAGAAAATGTTTATGATATATCTATTATGAGTACCTGGGGAATAACTGATGATGAAATAAATGACTTAAAAAATAAAGGATATAATGTTGAAGGAGCTTATAGTTTTGATACACTTATACATATAGATGATGATTATGTAGCAAAAGTACATTCATATGATAAAAATGCGACTATGAATAAGCTAATTGTTACTGAAGGAAGACTTCCTCAAAGTAATAACGAATGTGTTATAGAAAAAAATAAAGATGTAGGACACTATAAACTTGGAGATAAAATTACTATTGATGATGATATTCTTAAAGAAAAAGAATTAACAATAGTAGGATTTGTTAAAAGTCCATTATATGTATCACTTGAAAGAGGAAGTACTAAATTATTAAATGGTAAAGTTAATTTTTATATGTATTCATTAATAACTAATTTTGATAGTGATGTATTTCATTTAGCATATATAGATTTAAAAACAGATGATAGTACTTTTAGTGATAAATATATTTCTTTAAGAGATAGCGAAGTAAAGAAATTAGAAAGTATTAGTGATGAGTATAGAGATAAAAGATTTAATGATGAAAAGAATGATGCTTTAAAAGAATTAAATGATAATATTGAAAAATATAATAAAGAGAAGGAAGATACTTATAAAAAATTAGATGATGCTTTAGATAAGATTAATAAGACTGAAAAAGAACTTAAAAGTAACTTAACTAAACTAAATAATAATGAAAAGAAAGCTAAAACTGAATTTGCAAATAAAAAGAAAGAATTAAATAATAATAAAAAAGAAGTAGAAAATGGTATTAGTGAACTAAAAAAGAATATAGCATATATGGAAAGTGTTGGGATGGATACTACAGAATTAAAAGTACAATTAAGTAATCTTGAAAAGACACTTACTACTATAAATAATGGTTATAATACTTTATTAAAACAAGAAACTAAAACTTATAATGAGATTAAATCTGGTAGAGCAAAAATTGAAAATGCTAAAAAGAAATTAGAGAGTTCTAAAGTTGAACTAGCTGATAATAGAAAAAAAGCAGATACTGAATTTGAAGATGCATATAAGAAAATAGAAGATGCTAGAAAAGAAATAGATGAACTTGAAAAACCAGAATGGTATGTTCTTGATTTAGATTCTAATCTTGGATATTACCAATTTTCACAAGATTCAGAAAGAATTGCTAAAATAGCTAAAGTATTCCCAGTACTATTCTATTTAGTAGCAATACTTGTTAGCCTTACTACTATGACAAGAATGGTAGAAGAAGAAAGAAGTGAACTTGGTACATTAAAGTCACTAGGATATGAAGATAATCAAATATTATTTAAATATATGTTATATGCATTACTTGCTAGTGTAATAGGTTCAATACTTGGAGTAATAATTGGTACTAAAACAATACCTAAAATTATATATGGCATGTATAGTTTAATGTATACTCTTGGTGAATTTGTTAGTAAAGTTGATTTAGTAAGTTACTTAATTGGAACATTAATTGCGATAGGATGTATTATGTTATCAACATACTTAGCAGTTAAAAAGTCACTTAAAGAAGTACCAGCAGAACTTCTAAGACCAAAAAGTCCTAAAGCAGGTAAAAGAGTATTACTTGAAAGAATACCATTTATATGGCATCATCTATCATTCTCAAGAAAAGTAACAGTAAGAAATGTATTTAGATATAAGAAAAGATTCTTAATGACAATACTAGGTATAAGCGGATGTACAGGACTTATAATCGCAGGATTTGGGCTTCAAGATTGTATTACTGATATGGTACCTAATCAATATGAAAAAATATTTAGTTATGACTTAGAAATAACATTTGATAAAGATAATAAAAATATAAATAAAGATTATGAAGAAATATCTAAATTTAAAGAATTTAGTAAAACATTAAAAGCAGATAAAGATTCAATAGAACTTACTAATATAGATACTAATCAAACTATTCAAATAATAATACCTTTTGAAGATTATAAAGATTTTATTCAAATAAAAAATAGAAGAACAAATGAATATTATGACTTGAATGATAAAGTTATTGTTAGTGAAAAATTATATAAATTATTAAAACTTAAGAATGATGATGAACTTGATATTAAACTTAATGATAATACATATAAGACTAAAGTAGGTGGAAGTACAGAAAACTATATTATGCATTATATATATATGAGTAAAAAAGAATATAATAGTGATTCATTTAATACAATGTTTGTTAAAATAAATAATTTAACTGAAGAAAGTAGAAATGCATTATCAAAGAAGTTAAAAGAATATGATTCAGTTTCTAAATTAACATATAATTCACTTAGTAGAAGTATATTTGATGATGCGATGAAAAATCTTGGAAGTATAACTATAATATTAATAGTTTCAGCAGGACTTTTAGCATTCGTAGTATTATATAATTTATCAAATATAAATATTAGTGAAAGAAAAAGAGAACTTGCATCTATAAAAGTACTAGGTTTTTATGATAGTGAAGTATATAAATATGTATCAAGAGAAAATACAATTCTTACAGTAATAGGGATGGCTTTTGGATGTTTAATTGGATATGTTCTTACAATGTATTTAATTAAAACATGTGAATTTGATATGACAATGTTTAGTCCTAAAATATCTATATATAGTTATATTTATTCATTACTTATAACACTTGGATTTACAATACTTGTTAATATTGCTACATACTTTGCATTAAAGAAGATAAAGATGGTTGAATCATTGAAGTCTGTTGAATAAATGACAAATAAAAAAGAAATTCGTTTTTGAATTTCTTTTCTTTTACATACTAAATATATGTTTTAGGCTTTTCATTCATTGTTAAGAAGAAATAAGCACCTATGAATATTATAATTCCTATCATCATATATGTACTAGTTATAACATTATATATACCAGCAAAGTTTTTAATTCTTGAAACTGTTTTACCTATGATTAATGTATCAGTTATTTCATATTCTGGGTCTGTTGTATTTAATTTATCACTAACAACATATTTACCAGCAGTATGTTCAGTAATAGTACCCATTCTATAACTATCTTTATAATTATATATAATTGTGTCACCTTCACTATAAATATAATCACGCTTGATAATCGCAAGATCTCCTCTATCAAAGTCAGGAGACATATTTTCTTCAATTACTTCATGAGTAGAATAATCAAATAAGAAAGCATATTCAGTACCCTTCAATTGTTTATATGCTGCATTATATAAAGAAATTGCTCCAATAATCGCAAGTAATATAATTATAACTAGCATAATAGGTTTAATAATTTTATAAGTTTTATTCACATTTACACCTTACCTTTAATAAGATTATAGCACAAAAAAGTTGTTTATCAAATATTATTTGTAGATAGAAAAATAGGGCTCTATCCTAAAATAGACCCCATACAAAAGTGATTATTCACTTTTTCCTTGCATAGATACTATATCATATATAGCTATCTATGTCAAACTATTAATTCAAAGTATAATTATTTTTTTAATAATTTTATCAAAATATTTGTATACTGATTTTAATAGTTCATTATTATTATAGTATTTTTTGTTGCGAATTATGCGTTCATAAAATAATTTATTTATTTCATACTTTATATTTTCTTTAATTCCGTCGCTACTGACTATTTCATTAAATAAATATAAAGTATATGTGATTTGTCTTATTCTTGAATTTTTTAATTTCGTTAGTCTATTTTCTTTACCTATTCCACAATTTTTTAGGTAGTTAATAACTAAATTGTCTGCTTTATGTAAATTATCTTTTTTGCTTAATTCGTTTAAAATACATGTATTATGTGCTGCTGCATTTCTAAGTTTATTAATTTCTCTTAAAATAAAAATATATTTTTTGTCTTTCAAATTATATGTGTTTGTAAAAAAATCAAAAAAATTTATTAATTCGCCAAATGTGATTATTTCTAAAAACTCCCAAATTGGTATATTTTCTATTTTTTGTTCTGTAATATTATATTTCGAAAATATATTTCTATAGTATTCATTACTAATTTTTTTTCTAATGCTTTCGTGTATTTTTTGTGGATAGTCTTTGTTATTATAATCTTGTTCTAAATAAAGATTTACGATTTTGTATCCATCTTCTTCTTCAATTTTTTCAATAGTATTTAAAATTCTAATTTTTAAATAGTGTTCTATATCAATAATCATATTAAAAAGTAATAATCTTGTTCTATAATCTATAATTGATAAATCTTTTAAGTATGCAAATTCTAGGTCAATATATTTTCCTTTTAAGTTTCCACATTGATATTTTATAAAATTATTTTTGTATGAAGTTACATTGTAATAATTGTTATTTTCCTTTAAAAATATTGTAGCCTCATTTTCATTTATAATTTTAAATTTAATATTTTTATTTTTTAGATGTTCAGTCATTTTTTCTATTTTTAGCATTGGTTTTAAAGATAATTGCTTTGTTCTCTTATCCATTGTTGTTCCCCCTGTATTTAATAAGATTATAGCAAATTATTTAACAATAAAATATATAAAATTATGATATAATACATTATTATGGAGGTATCAATATGAACTTAGAAGATTTTAATAATAAAATACTTATAATAAATGATTATGCTAAAAATACATTATTAAAAAAGATAAATAAATTATTAAATATAAAAATAATAACATTAAGTGAACTTAAGAAAAACTATATATATGATTATGATTATAAAAGTATACTTTATGTATCAAATAAATATAATTGTATTCCATCTATCGCACGTAAATATATAGAAAATACATATTATATAAATAATGAATGTAAAAGTGAAAAGATAGAACTACTTATTAAAATAAAGAATGATTTAGAAGAAAATAACTTACTCATTAAAAATAATTTATATAGAAAGTTTCTTAATAATAAAGATATTGTTTTATATAATCTTAAATATATTGATAAATATTATCTTAATATAATAGAAGAATTATCAAATACTAATAATATAATTACATATAATGAAGAGAAAGAAACAAGTATTAAAAAAATATATAGATGTAATAATAATGAAGAAGAAATATCATTTGTATGTTCTAAAATATGTGAACTTATTAAAAGTGGAATAGATATTAATAATATAAAACTTACTAATGTTAAAAGTGATTATACATATATAATAAGAAAAACATTTAAATTATTTAATATACCAATTAATATTAAAAGCGATGAATCTATTAAATCAACTATGATTGTTAAGAAATTTAAAGAATTATATAATGAAAATATTAGTGAAGTAATGGATAAAATAAATGAACTTATTACTAATAATTATGAAAAAGATATATATAAAAATATACTTAATGTAGTTAATAAATATAGTGATTCAAACTATATGGATGTAAAAGAGATATTATTTGATGATATAGATAATATTAAAATAAAGAGTGATGAATTTAAGAATGCTGTTAACATTATTGACTTTAAAAGTGATTTAATAAGTGATAATGATTATGTATTTCTAGTTAATTTTAATGAGGGTATAATACCAATAAATCATAAAGATGAAGATTATTTAAGTGATATGGAAAAGAATAATTTAGGTATAGATACATCATTTACATTAAATGAAAAAGAAACAAATGAAGTAATAGAGACAATAAAGACTACTAATAACTTAATACTTACATATTCAGAATATAATCAAAATAATAAAATATATGTATCAAGTGCTTATAGTAGTGATATTTTAGAAGAAGAAAAAGTAAATTTAAACTTTAATAATTCAAATAATTATAATAAATTAAGACTATTAAGTGAAAAAGATGATAATAATAAATATGGTACTTTAAGTAGTGATTTATTAACATTATCTGCTCATTATAAAGATGAACCATATTTAACATATAATAATAAATATAAAAAGATAAGTAATAATAAATTAAAGAATTATTTAAATAAAGGACTTACTTTATCTTATAGTAGTATGAATACTTTTTATCAATGTTCTTTTAGATATTATTTAGATAACATACTTAGAGTTAATAAATATGAAGAAAGATTTGATGCTGTTCTTGGAAGTATATTTCATGAAGTATTAAGTAAATGTTTTATAAATGATGATTATGATGTTATATATAATTATGAAAAATTAATAAGTGAATCTACATATCCATTTAATGAAAGTGAGAAATTCTTTTTAGAGAATTTAAAAAATGAATTATTACTTATTATTGACACTATAAAAGAACAATTAAAATACACATCATTAAAGCAATCTATGTATGAAAAAGAGATAAAAATAGATATATCAAGTGATGTAAAGGTAACATTTAAAGGATTTGTTGATAAGATACTTTATGATGAATTTAATGGTGAAAAGATAGTTGTTATAATAGATTATAAGACAGGTAATCCACTTCTAAATATAAATAATTCATTATATGGACTTGATATGCAGTTACCTGTATATATATATTTGATTAAGAGTGAAATTAAAAATGTAAGAATAGGTGGATTCTATCTACAAAAAATATTAAGCAATGTAAATAGTCTTCAAAAAAGAAAAGAATCATTAAAGTTACAAGGATATTCAAATGAAGATATAGATATACTTGAGAAAGTAGATTCATCATATGAAAATTCATGTGTTATTAAGAGTTTAAGAACTACTCAAAATGGATTCTATAGTTATTCTAAAATAATAAATGATGAACAAATTGATACATTATATAACATAGTAGAATCTAAAGTAAAAGAAGCAAGAGACAAAATACTTAATACAGAATTTGATATAAATCCTAAAGAAATGGATGATAAAAATATAGGATGTAAGTTCTGTAAATATAAAGATATATGTTATATGACATCAAGTGATATAGTTAAACTTAAGAAAATAGATAATGTGTTTAGTGAGGTGAATGATAATGCCAAGATGGACTAAAGAACAAGAAGAAGCAATATATACAAGTGGTAAAAATATAATAGTTTCAGCAGGAGCAGGAAGTGGTAAAACAGCAGTATTATCAGAAAGAGTCCTTCATAAAATAGAAGAAGGTACACATGTAAATGAACTATTAATATTAACATTCACAAGAGCAGCAGCAGATGAAATGAAAGATAGAATAAGAAAGAAAATATCAGGAAAAGAAGAATTAAAAAAAGAACTCACATTACTTAATTCTTCATACATAACAACATTTGATTCATTTGCTCTTTCAGTAGTAAAAAAATATCATTACTTACTTAATATAATAGATAACATAAATATAACAGATGAATCAATAGTGAAAATACAAAATAAGAAAATATTAGATTTAATATTTGAACGTTCTTATAAAAATATAAGATTTCAAGAATTAATAAAGAAATATTGTATTAAGACAGATAAAGTATTAAAAGAAAATATATTGTCTATTGCACTTAAAATAGATGGTTTTATTGATCCATTTGGTTTTATAGATAATGTTTATAATAATTTCTTTAATGAAAATAATGTTGATAACTTGTTAAAAACATATAAGAGTATTATAAATGATTTAAAGAAAACAATAGAACTTGAAATAAAAAATATGAGTTTATATTTTGATAGTGATTATATAAACAAAGTAAATGATGCAGTATATAATATATTAAATGCTGATATTGATGAATTACATTTATATAGTACAGTTAAATTACCTACAGTACCAAGAGGTTCTAGTGATGAGGCAAAGGCATCAAAAGATTCACTTAAGAAAGTATGTGATAAACTATTATCATATGGTAATTATGGAACAATAAATGATATAAAAAATGATATATATAGTACTAAAGATACAGTATTAACAATACTTGATATAATAAAAGAATTTCTTTTAGAAATAGAAAAATATAAAAAAGAAAATGATATATATACATTCAATGATATATCAAAACTATCAATAAAAATACTTAAAGAAAATGAAAATGTTCGTGAAGAATTAAAAAGTTCATTTAAAGAAATAATGATAGATGAATATCAAGATACTAATGATGTACAAGAAACATTTATAGGAATGATATCTAATAATAATGTATATATGGTTGGTGATATAAAACAATCTATCTATAGATTTAGAGGATCTAACCCTGAAATATTCAAAGAAAAGTATAGTAATTATTCAAAAGATATAGGTGGTTATAAAATAGATTTAATAAAGAACTTTAGATCAAGAAGTGAAGTACTTGATAATATAAATAAGATATTTTGTTTAATAATGGATTATAATTTAGGCTCTGCTGAATATTCAGTATCACATCAAATGGTTTATGGAAATACAGCTTATGATACAAAAAAAATAGAAGGATTTAATTATAACTTTAGAGTACTTGAATACTTAAATAAACAAAAAGAATCAGGATTTAGTGATATTGAAGTAGAAATATTTACTATCGCAAAAGATATAAAAAATAAACTTGATAATAACTTTCAAGTGTTTGATAAAGAAGATGGTAAATTAAGAAATGCTACTTATAATGATTTTGTTATCATACTTGATAGAAGTAAGTACTTTGATGACTTTAAAAAGATATTTGAATACTTTGATATACCACTTACTATATTAAAAGATGGTAAATTAAATTCAACAACAGATATATTATTAATTAAGAATTTAGTAGATTTTGTTATAAAAATAAAAGAAGATGTTTATGATATAGATTTTAAATATGATTTTATAAGTATTGCTAGAAGTTTCTTATATGAATATAGTGATGAATATATATTTGATATAGTTACTAATAATAAAATAAAAGAAACATCTATATATAAAGATTTAAGTACATTATCTGATAAATTAAATTCATATACAAGTAGTTTATTATTTAATGATATACTTGATGTTACTAACTTTTATAATAAATTAAATAAAGTAGGTGATTATGAAGAAGTTAATGTAAGACTTAAAACAATTAATTCTCTTTCAAGTTCACTTTCAAGTTTAGGCCTTTCAATAATGGACTTTAGAGATTATTTAACAGACATTATAGAAAATGATGAAGATATTAAATATGTTACTTATACTAAAGAAGGTAATTCAGTAAAAATACTTACAATTCATAAATCAAAAGGTCTTGAATATCCAATATGTTATTTTGCTGATTTGGATCATGAATTTAATACAAGTGAACTTAAAGATAAGTTTATAGTAGATAAAAAATATGGTTTAATAGTACCTTCTAACTTAGAAGAAATAGATAATAGTTTACTTAAAGAAATGTATAAATATGACTTTAATAGAGAAGAGATAAGCGAAAAGATAAGACTATTCTATGTAGCACTTACAAGAGCAAGAGAACAAATGATAATAGTACTTCCAGACAGGGAAACAAGGACTTTAGAAAAGAATAATGATGGTGTTATTGAAGAAATAAGAAGATTATCATTTAATAAATTATCAAGTTTTATATATGGAATTAAGAATTATTTATATTCATATTTTGAACAGATAGATATAGAAAAGTTAGGTCTTACTAAGAACTATTTATATCCTAAAAAGATAGTACAAGAAACACTTAATAATATAAAAGATAATATCAATGTTGAAGAAATAAATATAGAAAATGAAATAGTAGAAGAAAAACATTTCTCAAAAGAAACAAATAAGATTATCACTAAAGAAGAAAATGATCTTATGAAATTTGGTACTAAAGTACATGAAATATTTGAATTACTTGATTTTAGAAATATAGATTTATCTCTTGTTGATAATAAGTTTATAAGAAATAAAGTAGAGAAATTCTTAAGTAATGATTTATTAAAAAATATAAGTAATGCAAATATATATAAAGAATATGAATTTATATATAATAAAGATAATAATGAATACCATGGTATTATAGATTTAATGTTAGAGTATGATAATCATATTGATATAATTGATTATAAATTAAAGAGTATTACTGATGAAAACTATATTAAGCAGTTAAATGGATATAAAGAATATATAGAGAAAATTTCTAATAAAGAAGTAAGTACATATTTATATTCAATATTAGATGAGAAAGTGTTACAGATAAATTAATAATTTATTGTACGAGAGAGTCTTTTGTGCTATACTTTTTAGTATAAGGAAGGTAAGAGATATGAAAGACAACAAAATAATATTTGGAACATTGATTGTATTACTTTTACTTTTAACGGTAGGACTTTCTTATGCATACTTTAGTACAAGTGTAAAAGGTAATGATAATGCAAAAGATGTAATAGTGGAAGCTGGAACACTAAAACTTACATATACTGATGGACCAGCAATAAATGCACAGTATATAAAACCAGGATGGACTACTACAAAGACAGTATCAGTAAAGAATAATGGTACATTAGATGCTTATTACAATGTTATTTGGCAATCTTTAACAAACACTATCACTAAAAATGAATTAGTTTTAAGTGCTACTTGTCAAAGATTAAATGCATCAGGTACAGTAGAAGGAACATGTGAATCAATATCACAAGCATCAATGAGTGATATGACTATAGCAAAAAAGATATCAATTGAATCAGGAATTACTCATAAATATACTTTTACAATTCTATTTAAGGATACAAATGCTAATCAAAATTATAATCAAGGGAAAGAATTTAATGGTGTACTAGGAATAGAAGAATATAAAGCACCTGATTTTGCAACTGATAGTTGGTCAACAATAATAGCAAATGTAAAAGCGGGCAATGGAAGTGAATATGCAATTGGAAGTACAAAAGAAGTAAATCTTGGAACAACATATGGAACACATACACTTCGTGTAGCAAATACTTCAACACCAAGCGAATGTAGTACAACAGGTTTCTCACAAACAGCATGTGGATTTGTACTTGAATTTGCAGATATAATAACAACTCACAATATGAATCCAGAAGGTACATATAAAGGAACAGCTTACTATTATGGATGGAATGTAGATGGATGGCCAGCAAGTAGTATGTATACATTTGTAAATAATGATATATATAATGCAATACCAAGTGAAATAAAGAATGCAATAATAGATACAACAGTAGTATCAGGACATGGAGGTACAAGTGGAGAAACAAATTTTACATCAACAGATAAGTTATATTTATTAGCACCAGGAGAAGTATGGAGTAACTGGAAAACATATAGTGATGCATCATATGATACAGCAAAAGATTTAACAAGAACATTAGATTATTATACAAATATAGGAGTTACTACTAGTAATTACAGTGGAGCAATAAAGAAAAAAGGAACAATTGATTACATATGGTGGCTTCGCGCGGCTAGTTCTAATTTTACTAGCCGTTTCTTATCTGTTAACGTCGACGGTAACTACTTTAGCCTCAATGCTCGTACTACACGCGGCGTGGCTCCAGCTTTCCGATTGGGTTAACTTGTAAAGTATATGTAAACTAAAGCAAAACAAAATTAGTTAAGAGAACTAAAACAAATCCGAATAAAAAATAAAAAAGGTATAACGAATGTTAAAAGCGACTACTCCATGCGAAAGCATGGATAGGCTATATGAATAGTGTATGATTTAATAAAATATATTAATAATGAATGGGCATTTTATGCTCGTTTTTATTATCTAAAATTATAATATCATTGTTGTGAGTTAACTTTTTCGGGAAAAATGTGATTTTTGAGGTGTAAAACATATGGAAAAATGTGATAAACTGAAAGATTTTTTATTGTTTTGCAAAATCTTTCAGTGTAGTGAAAGATTTTTTGATATTTTGTAAAATCTTTCACTTTTGTTAATTTTGAGTATTTTATAAGGCTGATTTATTATTATTCCTTTTGATGACAATATAATACAATATTATGCATTTATAGACAAATTAGAAACTAGAAATATGTATAATCTTGTTAGTATAATAAATAAAAAGGAGAATAAAAAACATGAAGATTAAAGTCTTGGTAGTAGACGATAATGCAGGTTTAGTGGGATTAATTAAGGAGTACTTTGGAGATAGTAAAGATATTGAAATAGTTGGTAGTGCTTCTAATGGTGAAGAAGCAGTAGATATATTCGAAAATAAAAAGATTGATTTTGATTTATTATTACTAGATTTAATAATGCCTAAAAAGGATGGACTTGGTGTTCTTGAATATATGAAAGTACATAATATTAATAAGAAAGTTATTGTTATGACATCATATAATGAAGAAGAAACTATAAGAGATGTTAGTGAATATGGAGTTAGATATTATTGTTTAAAACCATTTGATTTAGGTGATTTAAAAAATAGAATTGTTCAGACAATAACAAATAAGAAAAATAATGATAAGATAATTGAACTTGAAAGTAAAGATATTCAAATACAAGTTACTAAATTATTACATGCGCTTGGTATACCATCTAATATAAAAGGTTATCAATTTATAAGAAGTGCGATACTTATGGTATATAATAATCCTAGTTTTATAGGTGGAATTACTAAAAAATTATATCCTGATTTAAGTGTTAAATTTAATACATCTATTCAAAGAGTAGAAAGAGCTATAAGACATGCGATTGAAGTATCATGGTTACGAGGAGACATTGATTTAATGGAAGATATATTTGGTCATAGTGTTGATATTGATAGAGCAAAACCCACTAATTCAGAATTTATTGTTACGATTGCTGATAAGTTAAGACTTGAGATGATTAATGTTTAAAATATACCTGACTATTAATTTAGTTAGGTTTTTATTTTTTTGTTTAAAAATAATGTATTATATGATACAATATCAGTAGATACAGAAAGGAGATGATTATATACCTACAGTTACTAAAATAAGTAAAGATATGATACTTGATACTGCTTTTGATATAGCAAGAACATCAGGACTTGATAAAGTAAGTAATAGAGAGATTGCTAAAAGATTAAATTGTTCTATAAGACCAATATATTATCAATTTAAGGATGTTCAAGAAATGAATAGTGAACTTATTAAAAAGATATGGCAATACTTTTATGACTATATTTTTACAAAAAGAGATGAAAATATACCTGAATATAAAAAAACAGGTATAAATTATATTGATTTTGCTTGTAATGAGAAAGAATTATTTAAAATATTATTTATGACTAATGATAAATATTTACCTGATGATGATGAGAATTTTAAGAAGATTTCTATGTTTATAAAAGAAAGTGGTAGAGTAAAAGATAATGAAATTAAGACATTTCATTATAAGATGTGGATATTTACTCATGGTCTTGCATCTTTAATAGCGACTAATGCGATAAAAATATCTAAAAAAGAAATAAGTGATTTATTAACAGAAGAATTTAATGCGTTAATAGAAATAGAAAAGAGGGAAGGAAATATAAATGAATAAGAAAGATATTTTGTGGGGATCAGCTTTAATATTAGTAGGAGTAGCCCTAATATTAAAATTAACTGGAATATTAACAGTAAACATATTTTTTAAAGGGTGGTGGACTTTGTTTATAATAATACCAAGTATATCAGGAATAATTAGTGAGAAAGATAAGGTATGGTCTATTATAACATTATGTATAGGAGTTCTTTTATTACTTTGTAGTAGGGGTATAATGGATTATGATTTATTCTGGAAATTATTATTACCAATAGTATTAATAATATTTGGATTTTCAATTATATTTAGAAATAAAATTAGTGAAAAAGTAAGTAAGAATACTGATAGTGAACATGTAGCAGTGTTTAGTGGGCAAAAGGTATCATTTGATAAAGATGAATTTAAAGGAACAACTTTAACTGCTGTATTTGGTGGTATTGATTGTGATTTAAGAGGTATTAAGATAAAAGATGATGTTCTTATTAATTGTAATGCAGTATTTGGTGGTATAGATGTAATTGTACCAGAGGACGTTAAAGTAGTGATAAGTTCTGCTTCATTCTTTGGTGGAGCTGAAAACAAGAGAAAAAATAATGATGGTAAACATACAATATATGTAAATTGTAATTGTGTTTTCGGTGGAGTTGACATTAAGTAGAAAGGAATATATGGAAAAAGTAATTGAAATTAAAAATTTAACAAAGTCATATAAGGATTTAAAAGCAGTAGACGATTTATCATTTGATGTATATAAAGGTGAAATACTAGGACTTTTAGGACCAAATGGTAGTGGTAAATCAACTACAATTAACTCAATATTATCTCTTTTAAAATATGAAAGTGGAACTATTAAGATATTTAATAAAGAAATGAAACCTGATTCATATGATTTAAAAAAAGATATAGGTGTTATATTTCAAGAAGTTGCTGTTTTTAATGAATTAACAGTACTAGAAAATATAGATTATTTTTGTGGACTTTATATAACTGATAAGAATAAGAGAAGTAAATGTGTAGATGATGCGATAAAACTGGTAGGACTTGAAAACTATAAGAAATTCTATCCTAAACAATTATCAGGTGGACTTTTAAGACGTCTTAATATAGCATGTGGTATTGCACACAAACCTAAATTAATATTTTTAGATGAACCAACTGTTGCAGTAGACCCACAAAGTAGAAATAATATACTTGATGGAATTAAAATGTTAAGAGATAAAGGAGCAACTATAGTATATACAACTCATTATATGGAAGAAGCAGAAATATTATGTGATAGAATTATTATACTTGATAAAGGTAAAATCATTGCTGAAGGTACTAAAGAAGAACTTAAAGAAATGACTAAAATAGAAGAAAAAATTACATTAGAAATAGATTCATTAAATGAAGAAATAATTAGTGAAATAAGAGAATTTAAGAATGTTGATGATGTTACATATGATAGAAATAATTTAGTAGTGATATATAAGAAAGGCAAAAATAATATTAATGAACTTATGGATTATCTAAAAAGTAAGAAAGTTAATTATAATAAAATATTTGTAGAAAGACCTACTTTAAATGATGTATTCTTAGAATTAACTGGAAAGGATTTAAGAGATTAATGTTCTTACATAATTTAAAATATTCACTTAAGACATTATTTAGAAGTAAAGCATTAATATTTTGGACATTTGCCTTTCCAATAATATTAGGTACATTTTTTAAGATGGCTTTTAGTGATATAGAAAATAGTGAAAAATTAGATATTATTGATATAGCTATTGTTGATAATGAAAAATTTAATAATGATATAGTTTTTAAGAATACTTTTAAAGAATTAAGTGATAAAAATAGTGAAAACTATATGTTTAATGTTAAATATACTTCTCTTGATGAATGTAAGAAATTACTTGAAGAAGAAAAGGTAAGTGCTTATATTTTATTTAATAATAATGATATAAATGTTAGTGTAAATAAGAGTGGTATTAATGAAACAGTTACTAAATATGTGATAGATGAAGTACAAAGTAAAAAAGTAATTCTTACAAATATAATAACTAAAGAACTTGAAAGTAATAATTATATGGTTAATTATGAAGAAATAGTTTCTTTAGCAAACAATATTATGAATAATTCTAAAGCTAAATTTAAAGATATATCAAGAAGTAATTTAAGTTATACTATGATAGAATTTTATACATTAATTGCTATGTCATGTTTATATGGTTCTATGTTATCTATGTATATTATTAATTATATTTTACCTAATATGAATAGTGTTGGTAAAAGAATATCAGTATCTGGTATAAAGAAATTATCATTACTTATAAGTAGTTTAATATCAAGTTATATAGTTCAAATAGTTGGTATATTTATATTGTTTATATATACAATATTTGTATTAAAAGTAGATTATGGCAGTAATATTGATAAAGTAATATTATTAATGCTTACTGGTTCTTTTGCAGGATTATCATTAGGTGTTCTTGTTTCTTCTTTAATTAAAACAAATGAGAATGCTAAAACTGGTATACTTGTTGGTATAACTATGCTTATGTGTTTTATGTCTGGTATGATGGGTATAACAATGAAATATATTATTGATAAAAATGTAAGAGTGTTAAATCTTATTAATCCAGCAAGTATGATAACAGATGGATTTTATTCATTATATTATTATGATACATTTAATAGATATTATTTTAATGTAATAAGTTTATTAATATTTAGCGTTATAATGTTATTAATTTCTTATAGTAGTTTAAGGAGACAGAGATATGACAGTATTTAGTACATTTTGGAAAGTAATTAATAAATATAAAGGAACAATTATATTATATACAGTCATGTTAATAGTATTTGGTGGAGTTAATATGACTACTAATGATACAGGAGTAGATTTCACTTCATCAAAGCCAGATATATTAATAGTTAATAATGATAAAGATAGTGAGATAACAAAGAATTTAGTAAAATATATGAGTGATAATTCTAATATAGTTAGTGTAAAAGATAATGAAGAAGCAAGAGATGATGCATTATTCTATAGAGATGTTAGTTATATAATATATATACCAAAGAATTATGGAAATAATATTTTAAATGGTAAAAATGTTGAACTAGAAATTAAGAAAGTAGATACATATGATGCTGCCTTAGCAGAAATGATGTTAAGTAGATATATTGAAACACAAAATATATATTTGAAAACTAATATTAGTGAAAATGAACTTATTAATAATATAAATGAAAGTTTAAAAAATAAAACTAATGTAGAGATTGTTTCAAAGTTAAATAGTGATAAATTAACAAAAGTATCAAGATATTTCAATTTTGCAAGTTATAGTATAATGGCAGTAACTATATATATTATTTGTTTAGTAATAACTAGTTTTCATGAAGAGTCTGTTAACAAAAGAATTATTATAAGCAGTATGAATTATAAAGAACATAATAGACTATTATTGTTATCTAGTTCTGTGTACGCTTTAGTAGTATGGATTCTTTATACAATACTTGGATTTATAATACTTGGTAGTGAGTTATTCACATTAAGAGGATTATTATTTATTGGAAATGAGTTTATATTTACATTCTGCTGTTTAACCTTATCACTTTTAATAAGTTCTCTATGTTATAGTAAAGTTGCAGTAAGTGGAATAGTTAATGTAGTCGCACTTGGTTCTGCATTCTTATGTGGAGCGTTTATACCACCTGAAATGTTACCAAGTTCAGTAATAAAGATTGCTCACATTTTACCAACATATTATTTTATAAATAGTAATGAAATATTAAAAAGTTTAGAAGTTATTAACATGAGTAATTTACATAGTGTATTTATCAATACAATTATAATGTTATTATTCTCTATATTGTTTATCATAATAAATAATATTGTTACTAAAAAGAAGAGAATTATTGCTTAATATTTGACAAACATATTTATAAATAGTATTATACATCACACAAAGGAAGGTATAATATGTCATATAGTGATGAAATAATGAGAGCTCTTACTATTGCTTTAAAGAATACAGATGGACTTAAATATGCATTGAAAGAGTTTAATGAAAATGTTAAAACACTTGAAAGATTAGCACTAGCAATAGAGAAACAAAATGAACTTAAAGAAAGAGAATTAAGACTTTTAGAAGAAGGAAATGGATTGACACTAATGAAAAGAAATTAGTGTCTTTTTATATAAGAATGTGCTATTATTAAGGTGGGAAGGTGTGTATGAAAAATAATAAAAAAGAAAGTAGAGAAAGAAAAAATAGTAATAAAACTATTAAAAAAATAGAAAAGAATAATAATGTAAAAATATTTATATTTGTTATTGTATTTGTATTAATCATTTCAGCAACAATATATTATATACTTACAAATAGAAAAGCTGATATTTCTAAAATTAAGTATGGTACTTTTGAATCAAGTGAAATTCAGTATAAGGCTCAGTATAAGACAAAAGAAGATGGTGTAAAATATATATTATTTACTATACCTGGTGTTGATGATTGTAATGAAAAAATAGAATTCATTAAAAAAGAAGTAGATAGCAATAATAATTTAAATCTTTATTTTGATTTTAGATATTCTTGTGGTGTATGTGCTCCATATGATAAAACATTTGAAATACCTGTTAGTGATAGTGATAATATTAACGAAATAAAAGCATACTATAGAGTAGTAAGCACGGAAGAATGTGATTCTGATATAGTTTATAAGCCAATTATGTATGTTTATCCAACTAAAGAAATGAATTTAACAATTAAACTTAAGTATGATAAATTGCTTACACATACTTATCCAAAATACAGTGATAATTGGAATATTCGTGTAGATACTAATGGTAATATTTATGACTATAAAACAAATAGAAATTATTATGCATTATATTGGGAAGCAATTGATAATAGTGAAATAAATATAAATGAAGGTTTTATTATTGAAGGAAAAGATACTATTAAATTTCTAGAAGAAAAGTTAGAGTATTTAGGACTAAATGAAAGGGAAATCAATGAGTTTATTATTTATTGGATAAATAAACTTGAAAATAATAAGTATAATTATATAAGATTTAGATGCACAGAAGAAGTAAATAAATATATGCCTTTAGAATTTAGTGAAAATCCTGATACATTAATAAGAATTATTATGGATTATAAACCCCTTGATAAAAAGATAAATATCAAAGAACAAAAGTTAGAAAAAGTCGTAAGAAATGGATTTACTATTGTTGAGTGGGGTGGACGTAAGATAGATTAACAACTTATTAACAATTATAATATATAGAGAGAGACTTATTGATTTAAGTTTCTTTTATTTTTATTAAAAATGCAGATAATTAATAGTTATATTTAGTTATCTAATAATGATAATGATTTATTATTAGAAAGGAAATAACTTTTTAATATTTTGATTGATTTTTAGATATATGTGTTGTATAATATGCAATTACTAAAGAAGGGGAATAGGTTTGAATGGAAAAGAAAAAGAGAGAAGATTTAGAATTAAAA
The DNA here is from genome assembly GCA_934102215.1 of uncultured Bacilli bacterium. GTDB lineage: Bacteria > Bacillota_I > Bacilli_A > RF39 > UBA660 > CAG-1000. The sequence continues at coordinate 29,492 of CAKOSH010000001.1, read as the reverse complement.
ATTTATAAGGCACTTGGTGTTAAACATTTTAGAAATTTAGCATTTAAGTTAGAAAAATTAATACACATTAAAGATAAAAAGAAAAATATTAATTATCATATTAATGATTGTAAAGATTTAGTATCTGTAGATAAGTTTAAAAAATATTTATATTATAATGGATTTATTCATGTTAAAAATTTAATATTTGGAAGTGTTGGACTTGCACTTATGATTATATTGAATGCATCAATTGTACCAGTTATAGCTCTTAGTACTTTATTACTAAAAGATGCATATTGTGTAATGTTACAAAGATACAATTGGATAAGAATTACTAGACATGAAGAAAAGTTAAAAGCAAGAGAAAGAAAACGTATAGATAAAGTAAAAGCTAGCATTGATAAAGAAAAAGTAGAAGAAGTAATAACAAACAATAAAGTAAATAGAGAAGAATTAATAAGGGAAATACAAGCACTTAGAAATTATTTAAACAGTTGTAATAAGGGTGTAGAAGAAGTAGGTCCATCATTAGATTCAATACAAGAAATGTTAATTAAAAGTATGAAGAAAGCAAAATATACAGAAATACCAAGACATTTTGATTTAGGTGAAAGTGAAAATCAAGAATCAGAAATGAAATTAACATTTACAAAAAAGGATAAAAAAGATGAAGAATAAAGATTATTGTAAAAAAGTATTTAGTGAAGAAATAGAAAAAGAAGGATTTGATGGAGTAACTCTTAAAATTATAAATTCTCCACTTGTTAAATCTAATGGATATGTAAAACCTAATATAAAAAATGGTAAATATGAAGTAGTAATAAATTTAAATTCATTTAAAAATTTAAGTAGTGATGATGCAATGTTTTATATGTATGAAACTATTGCTCATGAAATAGAACATATAAAAACATTTGAAAAAACTAAAGAAGAAGGATTTAATGATTATGAACATTTTGTATCATTACTTGAATATATTTCATATCTTTATGAACTAAGACAACCAGCTATAGATATAAATATGAGTCTTGTAAAAAGAGTAATATTATCAAGAAAAATGTCAAGAAATTATGATGTTTCTACTGGAGAAATAAAAGCATCACTTGAGGGATATAAAAAAGCAAAAGAAAAATCAGGTTATAAAAAAGATGATAAGAAAGTAGATATAATAATTAAATCATTAGAGTTTTTAAATGATAATTTAGAAGTTACATATGATAGAAATAATGTACCTGGTTTAAAATTAAATATGTTTTTAAGAAATGCTAGTTCATATTTAAAAAAATATCCAGAATTATTAAGTGAATATAAAATATTAGGAATTGTATTTGATGAAAATGGTATTAAAAGTATAGAAGAATTATATAATGAGAGAAATAGTGGAAATGCTAGACTTATAGATAATGTAATATTAAGTGTGATAAGTGTTGATAATATTCCTGAAAGAGAAGATATAAGAATGTATCTATGTGAATTAATATCAAATTATAATCAAAAGACTATAGATTTTTATAGGAATATGAAGTATGGAAAAGTGTTTATTGATGATGAAAATAAGCTTAATGATAATTTAAGAGCTATGATGAATAAATCAAAATATTTGAATTCAGTTTTAAGAAGCATGGGTATGGAAAATAAACAGGGAGTTGTATTATAATATAATTAATGAGGAGAAAATTATTATGAGTGATGATGATTTTAAAAATAATAAAGAAGAAAAAAGAAAAGAAGTATTAAAAGATAAAGGAGAAAATGCTTTAATAACAGGTTTTTTTGTAGGTGGACTTGCTGGTATGACATTATTATTTGAAAGTTCACTACATTCTACCGCGAATGAAAGTACAGCACCTTTTTCATTAACAAAAGGTGTAACTATGACTACTAGTGGTGTTGGTGAATTAGCTACTGATTTTGGCCCAGTTGGTTCTACTGGAGCAATGACTGGTCTTGGATGTTTAACTGGTACTGTAAAGGGTGAACCACTTGTATTACATGTTGGTGATGTTGAAATATTTGAATCTTCTGGTAATATTTATACACGTAATAATACTGATGTAGCTAAAGTAGAAAGAAATGCTGAACAAATATATGATACATTTAATAAGAATCATGAAAGGCAAAGTTCAGTATCAGGATTAGTTGTTTCTAATATGGAAATTGCTAAGAGATTAGATATTATATTAAAAAGCAATGATAAGAAAACATTATATGAAGTGTTGACAGGATTACAAGAAGTGTTAGAAGAGAAAAAAATTGAAGAAGAGCAAGTAATTAGATTAAAACTAGAAAGTAAAGATAATGACAAATAATGATGATATAATAACTAAATTAACAATTAATACAGGTACAACTACTACTGCTTGTACTGTGTCTTCCTCATTAGTAGAGATAGCAGAGTATTTGATAAAAGGGGCCATTACTTTTTCTACATTAGAAAGTTCAACTGAAGCTTTTAACTCCCTTGGCCCTTTTAAAAGTACACTTGCATTGTCTTCATCAACTATTTCGTTAAATACTTCAAGTGGAACTATATATCCTTATGATTATGTTATGCCTGCTGATACAATTTTAGATGATGGAAATAGTAGTATGTTTCACCTTGATGATAAAAAAGCTTCTTCTGAAATTGGAAAGAATGCTGAAAAAATATATGATATATTTGATTCAGGTCATGAAAGACAAAGTTCAATTTCAGGATTAATTGTGCCAAGTGTTGAAACTGCTAGAAAACTAGATGAAATATTAAAAAGTAATAATAAAGAAAGAATATATGAAACATTAACTGCTTTACAAGAAGTAATTGAAGATATAGTAAAAGATGAAGATAGAGAAACAGTTCTTCATTTATAGAAAGGAAAATAGTTATGGGAAAATATGATAAAAATGATAATGGTAAAGAAACATTAGAGTTATTTTTGTCTTCATTGGGGACAACAGCTATGTGGGGAGGTGCTACATTTTGTTTAGATACTACTGGTAATGCTCTTTGTGGAAGAGAAGCTTATACTTTATTTAATGGTATAAGTTCAAGTGTAGAAGAAACAGGAAAAATAGGTAGTGCAAATTCAGCTCTTTTGTCAACAATAGGTGGAACTGCTACATTTTCAACTGAAACTGGGCCAGAACCTGTACCAGTAATATTTTTGGAAGAAGATTCGTCTGGAAATCTTCATATTAGTGATAATAACGATTATGCAAGAGTAGAAAGAAATGCTGAAAAGATATATGATACATTTAATAAATCACATGAACCTAGTGAAAGTTTAAATGGACTTGTTATTCCAACGCCTGAATTAGCGGCTAGATTAAATAAAATATTAAGTAGTGAAGATAAAAAAACATTATATGAAGCATTAACTGCTTTACAAGAAGTTTTAGAAGAAATAGAAAATCAAAAAGATGATCAAGCACGATTAGAATTCAAACAAAAATAAGCATAGAATTGATATGCTTATTTATTTTGTAAGAATTTTATAATTATTTATTTATATTTTCTTTGATATATTCTAAATCATAAACTAAAGCTTTCTTATGATAAAATCCCATTCTTTTATTATCAATTGGAAGTTCTTTTCCATAAATTGATGCCCATACATTTATTTTTAATTCACCATTTTCAATAGAATATTCAAGATATCTTTTTAAACTAGTGATATTAATATTAAATGCCCAACGTTCTTTATACGCATAAAATACTTTTCTTCCTTTATATGTTTTTTCTTTATAATATAAATACTTAAGTATTTCATTCATTTTATTGTATAATTCACTTTCATTTCCATTAACTTTTATTCTTAATGTTGATATACCAGTTGATTTACTTGCAGTTAGAAATACATAAAGATAAACACCAACTATTGTTAAGATTATAAACATAGAAAATAATGTTTCACTATTGATATTAAATGGAAACTTATTTGTATCTATGTTTTTATTTGTTATAGATATGATATAAATTGCAATTCCTATAACAAAACAAAATACTATTGTGATTAATAATGAAGTAATTAACCAACTTTTAATATTTTCTTTTGATTTCTTTGTAAAATAGTTTGATAAATTTTCTATTTCTCCTTCTAAAGAATTAATATTATTCATATTGATATTATTATTATTCATTATGCCTCCTACTACAATAATACTATAATATTGTGGTAATAAGTTCAAAAATAAAAATTGATGTGTTAAGTTTACATTGAATATTACATCCTTTGATATTTAAAATGTCTTTTATTACAATTAATAATTTGTTAAAATAGAATAAATATTTCTTTGATAGGTTAGTGTTAAATATGAATAGTAAAAAAATGAGTGATTTATTAAAATTATATACTAAAGAAGAAGTTTTTGAATCTTACTTTAGAATAATGGATGAATTTAAGGATTATGATAAGATTACAAAAAATAAAATGTTAAGTGAGATTTATAAAGTATATAGTGATTATAATAATATTATAGAAATATGTACTACAAAAGAATTAAAATATTTAGAAATGATAATTAATAATTGTGATAATGATGAATTACTTGATAATAAATATTTTTGGGAAAGAAATATGCTTGATAATAAATTCTTAATACAAATTGGTAAAGATATTTTTATTCCTGAAGAAATAATTGATACAGTTACTTTAGCAATAAAAAATGTTAAATGGAATAAAGTTAAAAAACTAGATGAGTTAAATGAGATATTAATTGGTTATATAAAAATACAGGGCGTTACTCTACTTTTAAATGCATGTAATGTGGGAGCAACAATATTAAATTTGAACCCAGAAGATGTGCTAAAACATATGTTGAATAATAAGTTATTTAACTATCATGTATCTATTATTACTGAAGATATAGAATTATTAGGAAATGATGTTCCAGTAGTATTGCATAATGATTTCTATGATTTAAAAGATGAAATAGAGAGATTGAGAAAAGAAAAAGAAATTACTTCATATGGAAAAATAGATAAGAAACTATTTAGAACTTATTTTTATAATGATTTTGATATAAATAATAAAAATGTAAATAAATTGATAGATGCTGTTAAACAATTACCTTTTAGTTATAGTACCATACTTGATGATATTAAAATTTGTGCAATGTTAGATGAAGAAAGAGGACCATTAGTGTATTTTATTCAAGTAATATCAAATTCATACAATTATGATGTATCTAATATTTTGGAATTATTAGATAAAGCTATGGATGAAATACCATCTGGAGTACTTAATGGTTTATCACGTAATCAATTATTAAAATTAAAACAAAAAGAATTAGAAGTTGAAAAAGATAAACTTAAAAATTATAAATTGCAAGAAGCTGCTTGTTTAAGTAAAGAAGATGCTAAATTATTTTATAAGTTGTACTTTGCTTTACTAGAATTTACTAATGAAAAATATAATATAAATAAACACTTAAAAATATATAATCGTACAGGTATAAATCCTAATGATTTAACAGATATAGTTGATACATTTTGGGAAAATAAAGATGAATTAATAAATGAATTTTGCACTTTAAATCCGTATAAATTTAATAATGAAGAATTAGATTTGATAAAGAAATTCAAAGAAGGTAAACGTGGTATGTATTTTATAATGAAATATGAAGAAGAATATACGACATTTATGTATCAAGATAGAATTTATATGGTAAAAGGTATTAATGTTAATATAGATAATATTATTCCATATGATAAATTACCTTATCCAGTTGTTACAACTATTTTACCATTTAAAAAATATTTAATATATGATAGTTTATTTAAAGCTACTAATATAAAATTAAGCGTTGATGTAGTTTCAGTATTAAACTCATTATATTCAAATTTGATGAAATATTATCACATGTGATAAAAAGTTATTTACTTATTATATTTTCATTGTTATACTTATTTTAATAGTATGATAGAGAGGTATCATGATGTTTGAAGTAAATGTTAAAAAAGTTGTTACTATAGTTTTGATAAGTTTAGTATTTGTGATGATTACTATAGTATTTTCTTCTAAAATAATATTACCTGTTAATAGTGAAATGTTAACAACTTATGAACAAAATAATATGAAAATAAAAAAAGTAAGTGATGTAGTTTTAACAAATAATTTTATAGAAATATATTATGATAAATCAAGTGTTATATATAATAATTTAAGTAAAACATTAAGTGGTGATGATAGTAAAAGTACTATTGATTATTTAATTGACAATAAAAAGAAACCTAAAATGTATTTAAAAGATAATTATAAAATATTAGAATTTAATTTAAATAAAGATGAGATTCAAAAAGTATTTGAAAATATTAGTGTTGATAATGATATGATAATAAGAGTGATTTTTGATGATGAGAATGAACTTGGAAATGAAATTAATTTTAAATTAAATAGAGAAGAAATTATTAGAAATAATATGGTAGAAACTGCTCGTAAGGAGATAGGAAATACAGGAGAAAAGTATTGGACATGGTATGGATTTAATAGAAGAGTACTTTGGTGTTGTGTTTTTGTTTCTTGGGTAGCAAATGAAAATAATGTTTTAGGTGAACCTATTCCTAAATTTATATGGGTAAAAAAAGGTGTTGATTATTATAAAGAAAGAAATGCATTAAAATATCCTTCAAAATATACACCTTTACCAGCAGATTTGATATTTTTTGATTGGAATAGGAACGGAATAATAGATCATGTTGGTTTAGTTGAAAAAGTCGAAAAAGGTTATGTCTATGCGATTGAAGGTAATGCTAGTAATAAAGATGTTAAAAGGAGAAAATATAAATTAAATAGTCCATATATTTATGCATATGGAGTTCCGGAATATTAAGCCTAGTCCTTAAAAAGATTGGGTTTTTGTTTTGGACTTTTATTTCGTTATTTTTAACTGCGAATTGGTCTTATTAGGTTGTTACTTTGTAGAATGTAAACATTTGTTTGTACTAAAATTCCATTCAAAAACACGAGCGTTTGTTCGCTTGCGGGGGGGGTAATTTATGCTATACTTACTAATGAAAGTAGGGTAGATAAATTATGAAAGAAAAGAAAATTTTAATTGGAACAGCACTTGCATTGTTATTGCTTTTAACAACAGGACTTTCTTATGCGTACTTTAGTGCAAGTGTAAAAGGAAATGATAACGCAAAAGATATGGTAGTGGAAGCAGGTACATTAAAACTTACTTATACTGATGGACCAGCAATAAATGCACAAAATATTAAACCAGGATGGACTACTACAAAGACTGTATCAGTAAAAAACAATGGAACACTTGATACAGCATACAATATTGTATGGCAAGAACTCACAAATACAATTCTTAAAAATGAATTAGTTCTTTCAGCAACATGTAAGAGATTAAATGAAAGTGGAGCAGTTGAAGGAACATGTGAACCAATAACTGAACTTCCAGTAAGAGCAAAAAGAATAGCAAAAAACATTTCAATTGAATCAGGATTCACACATGAATATACGTTTACATTCTTATTCAAAGAAACAAATGAAAGCCAAAATTATAATCAAGGTAAACAATTTAATGGAGTACTTGGTATTGAAGAATATAAAGATACAACAGTTTATTGTACATATGATGGAGAACTTACACAAGGGGCAACATTTACAAAAGGTGATTTTACTTATAAATATATGCAAGAATCAAGATATATAAATATGGAAGAATTTTCTTGGGAAAATATGACAGATGATGGTTGGGGAGTTTCAGTTACAAATCGAGATTCAATCAACCAGATAGATGCAAGTGAAGTATGTACTTATATTAATGATAAACCTATTACTTCTATGTATGGTATGTTTGGTGAAAGCAAGTCTAAAAGTATCAATTTATTAAATCTTGATACGAGCAATGTAACTAGAATGGATTTTATGTTTTACAATGCGAAAGCAACAACATTAGATTTAAGTGACTTCGATACAAGTAATGTATCTAGTATGACTTATATGTTTTGGTATAGTCAAGCAACAACCTTAAACTTAAGTAGCTTTGATACTAAAAATTTAACTTCTATGTATGGTATGTTTGAGAACAGTAAAGCGTCAACGATAGATGGCTTGAATAACCTTAATACAAGTAATGTTAGTACTTTTACCTATATGTTTCGTGATAGTATTGTTAAGGAATTAAATTTAAGTAGTTTCGATACTGATAAAGTAAAGTTTATGAACCATATGTTTTTTGGTGCATCTAATCTCAAAACAATATATGTTAGTAATAATTTTATTATTGATAAACTTGATTGGGCTGGAAAAGATTATTTGTTTGATGGTTGTACTAGTCTAGTAGGTGGCGCAGGAACAACCTATGATTCAAATCATGTAGATAGCGAATATGCTCGAATAGATGGTGGAGAAGCTAATCCAGGTTACTTCACTGACATTGCTGATAAAAAATAATATAGAGTTAATTATATTAAAATGAAGAATGTACTAGAAATGGTGCTTCTTTTTTTAATGTTAATAACTTGTTTATAAGTTATATTCATTGATGGAAAATAAAAATCTTTTATCTTTTGCTGTGATGTGATAGAATAAGTACAGGAGAAATATATGAAGAAAGTTATATTATTAATATTAGATGGTTTTGGTATACGTGGGTCTGATAATGGTAATGCTATTAAGATGTCTAACTTACCTAATCTAACTAAAATATTAAATGAATATTCTGTAAGTGAACTTGCTACTAGTGAAGAAGTAGTTGGTCTTCCTAAAGGAATAGCTGGTAATGCTGAAGTAGGTCATATGACTATTGGATGTGGTAGAACTATTAAAAGTCCACTTACTCTTATAAATGAAAAAATTAAAGATAAAAGTTTTTTTGAAAATGATACTTTACTTGATATGATGGATCATGTTAATGAAAATAATAGTACACTTCATTTGATAGGCCTTATTCAAAATACTAATGTATATTCAAGTATGGAACATTTTTATGCAGTACTTGCACTTGCTAAAATAAAGAAAGTGAAAAGTGTTATATTTCATTTTATAACAGATGGTGTTACTAGTTTACCTACTGATTCAATTAATATAATAAATGATTTTATGCAAAAAGTAAGTAAACTTGGTCTTGGAACTATTGGAACTATTACTGGAAGATATTATGCAATGGATAGAGATAGTAATTATGATAGAGTTAAGAAAGCTTATGATGCGATTGTTTATAATGTTGGAAATACTTTTAGTGATTATATAAGATGTCTTGAACTTCATTATAAAAATGGTATAACTGATGAATTTGTTAATCCTAGTATAATAACTAAAAATAGTGTTATACGTGATAATGATGGCGTTATGTTTATTAATTTTAGACCTGAAAATATGAGTGAACTTATTAGTTCTTTTACTGATGAAAGTTTTAATATGTTTGCGGTTAAGAAATTTAAAAATGTTAAATATGAAGTGTTATATGGTAATGATATAAATGCTGATAGTGTTTATTCTAATGAAGAGGTTACTAATACATTTGGTGAATATCTTGCTGATCTTGGATTTAAACAAGCTAGAATTAGTGAATCACCTAGATATAATGAAGTTACTTATTATTTTGATGGTGGTAAAGAGTTTAGTGATAAAAATTTATATAAAATACTTGTTCCATCACCTAAAGTTGTTAGGTATGATATGAAACCTGAAATGAATGCTGCAGAAGTAACTGGCGCGATAATTGAAGCAATAGATGAAGATTTTGATTTTATACTTGCTGATTATGCTAATCCTGATGTGCTAGGTCATACAGGAAATATTCCAGCGACGGTAAGGGCTCTTGAAGCATGTGATTATTGTATAGGTAAAATACTTGAAAAGGCAGATGAAAATTATTATGAAGTTGTTATAACATCTAGTCATGGTAATTGTGAATTTATGAAAGATACAAGTGGTAAAGTTATTACTACTAATACGTTAAGCAAAGTTCCATTTGTGATATGTAATAAAGATTATAAACTAAAAAAAGATGGTACTCTTAAAGATGTGATACCAACTATAGTTGATATATATGAAATAAGTAAACCTAAGGAAATGACAGGTGAAAGTTTAATTATAAAAAATAATTAGTGATATTTTTGTGAAAATAATGATGACATTTATGATTAAAAGTGTTATCCTTATATTAAGAAAGTAGGAGTAAAAATGGATGGTAATAATATGAATGGTAACAATGGAATAGATAATCAAAATAATATTAATATTCCAAATGAACCAGTTAATTTAGGTAATAGTATGCCTAATCAAAATAATACTATAAATAATGGAGTTAATAGTGGAATTAATAATGTTAATAATGATTTTAACAATGCTAGTTTAACTCCAAATATGAATTATGGAAGTATGAATAATAATATTGGTAATCCAACTGTTGGAAATTTCAATGGTAATATGGTGGGAAGTTCATCTAATTCATATAATAGTGGTCGTAATGATGACTTTATGTTTAAGAAAGAAAAGAAGACTTGGCCTATCGTTTTAATAGTTGTTGTATTACTTGTAACTGGGCTATTATGTGGATACTATTTTGTGATAATGTCACCTAAAAATATAATGACTAAAACAATTGATAGTATGTATACTAAAGTTGATGAAGCATATAAAAGTATTAAAGATAGTCAAAGTAAAAATAATTCTAAAGGTGTTGTTGATGGTAATATAACATTTACATCTAAAGAACTTAATGCTAATTTAAGTGCTGATTATTATATGGGCTACGATATTAGTAATGAGGAAAAACCAATAGTTTATTTCGAAGCAAATGCTAAATATAATGATAAAGGATCTGTTAATGCTGCATTTTATGTTGAAAATAATATGGTATATTTATTAGTTAAAGATATATATAGTAAGGCAATTGGATTTGATCTTAAAACTTTAGGAAATATTGCTGGTGGTAATAATAATACTAATTGTAATGGCGTAAATGGAACTAATTGTGCTTCTTCTGATGCTCTTGCAGGGCCAAATGTTGCTTTAGATGATATAGATTTTAATGTTGATGATGTTAAGTATCTAACTGACTTAATTAAAGATTCAATAAAGAATAGTATTAATTATGATAAAGTAAGTAAAACTATTAAGACTGATTCTGGTTTATATTTTGAAACTGTTTATAATTTTGATAGTGAAGAACAAGATAATATTGTTAAAGGTATGAAGAATGCTATTAAGAATGATGATAAAGCTTTAGAAATACTTGCTAAAATGTATGGTTCTACTAAAGATGAAATAAAGAATAGTTTAAATGATAATGATGATAGTTTAAGTTCTATAAAAAGTAATTCTACTGCTTCAGCTGATGTTAACTTAAAAGTTATACTTCATACTGGCGTTATTGATAATAAATTAACTTACTTTGAAATGAGTAATGATAATGCAATATTAACTGCAGTTGTTAATGGTGAAGAAACCACTATCGAATTAAAGGAAAATAAAGATAGTAAGCCTGTTATGAGTGTTAAATTCGATAATAATTCATTAAGTGGTGAACTTAATTCTGATGATGGGGAATATAATAAAATTACTTTTTCTGTAAAAACTACTAATAAAGATAAAAATAGCGAGGTAACTTCTAGTTTTGCAATTTATAGTAGTAAAGATTCAAGTAATCCTGCATTTAATATCACAGTTACTGCTAATGATAAACCAGGTGAAAAAATGAAGTTATTTGATAAAACTAATGTTGTTATGTATGATAAGTTAACTGAAAATGATATTAATACTATGGCTTATAATTTAATTAATCTTTTAGATAAACTTGGAATTAAATTTCCTACAGCTGATGATAGTGGAACTATGTAAGACCGAAAGGTCTTTTTCTTTTGTGAAAAAAATGTTGAAAAATAGTAGAAAACGCTTGCTTTTTCGGGAAACATGTTCTATAATTAGTTGTAAACGACTGGCAATGATGTGCAAGGTTGCTGATACACCAGGTTAAGTTGAATTAAGCTTAATTAAATATCAGGTAATTTGCATCTAGCAAGTCTATAAAAAATTATAGGCGAAGGAGGAAATTAATATGTCTAAAGACAAAGTAAGAATCAGACTTAAGTCATTTGATCACAGAAGTGTTGATCAAGCAGCAGCTAAAATTGTTGAGACTGTTAAGAGAACTGGTGGAGTTGTAAGTGGACCTGTACCACTACCAACTGAAATTGAGAAAATCACTATTCTTAGAGCTGTTCACAAATATAAAGATTCTCGTGAACAATTTGAGATTAGAACTCACAAGAGACTAATTGATATCGACAAACCAACTAAAGAAACTATTGATGCATTAGCTCATTTAGATTTACCTAGTGGTGTAGATATTGAAATTAGAAAATAAGATTTAGAAAGGAAAAGTAAAATGAAAGGAATCTTAGGACGTAAAGTTGGAATGACTGAAGTCTTCACAACTAACGGAAAATTAATACCTGTTACTGTTATTGAAGTTGAACCAAATGTTGTAACTCAAGTTAAGACAGTTGAAAAAGATGGGTATAATGCTATTCAATTAGGTGCTTTTGATAAAAAAGAAAAATCATCTAATAAACCAGAAATGGGACATGCTAAAAAAGCAAACACAATGCCTAAGCGCTTCTTAAAAGAAATAAGAGGAATTGATACTGCTTCTTATACTCTTGGACAAGTTATTAGTGCTGATGTATTTGCTAGCGGAGACACTGTTGATGTTACTGGTACATCAAAAGGTAAAGGTTTCCAAGGAGTTATTAAGAGATGGAATCAATCTCGTGGACCTGAAACTCATGGTTCAACTTATCATAGACGTGTTGGTTCTATGGGTACAATGAGACCAATGAGAGTTTTAAAAGGTAAGAAGTTACCAGGACATATGGGACATGAACAAATCACTATTCAAAATTTAATGATTGTTGATGTTGATACTGAAAATAAATACATTTTAGTAAGTGGAAATGTTCCAGGACCTAAAAATTCATATGTATTTATTAGAGAAGCTATTAAGGGTAGTAAGAATTTTGAACCACTTGAATTAGTTTCTTACGAAGAAGAAGTTTTAGAACCTGTAAATGAAGAAGTAGCCAGCGAAGAAGTCGTTGAAAATAATGCTGTTGTTGAAAATTCAGAAGCAGAAGTAGAAAACACTCAAAGTGAGGAGGTTACTGAATAATGGCAAAAGTTCAAGTATTAAACCTTAAAGGTGAAAAAGTTAAAGATATCACACTTAAAGATAGCGTATGGAACATTGAAATAAATGAACCAGTTATGCATGATGCAATAGTACTTGCAAGAGCATCTTTAAGACAGGGAACTGCTTCAACTAAAACTAGAAGTGAAGTTTCAGGTGGTGGACGTAAACCATACAAACAAAAAGGTACTGGTAATGCAAGACAAGGATCTACTAGAAGCCCACAATGGCCAGGTGGTGGAATTGTTTTTGGACCAAAACCAAGAAAATATGATAAAAAACAAAATAGAAAAGAAAGAAGATTAGCATTAAAGAGTGCTTTATCATCTAAATTAAGAGATAACGAATTAGTAGTTGTTGAAAACTTAAATTTAGAAAATAACAAAACTAAAACATTTAATGAAATGTTAAAGAATGTTAAAGTTAATGGTAAAGCTTTAGTTGTATTCGCTGATGATAATGAAAATTTATTCTTAGCTTCTCGTAACAATAATAAAGTTGCTGTAGTTGCTTTTGATGAAATTAATGTATTAGATTTAGTTGCAACTGATTACTTATTAATAGATGAATCTTCAGTTAAGAAGATTGAGGAGGTGCTTAACTAATGAATATTATCTTAGCACCAGTTATTACTGAAAAAAGTGAAGCTTTAAAGAGTAACAATGTTTATGTATTTAAAGTTGCTAAGAAAGCAAATAAAACTCAAATAAAGAATGAAATTGAAAAGCAATTTAATGTAAGAGTATTAAATGTTAATACTGTAAATGCTGTTCAAAAGAAGAGAAGAGTAGGAAGATATACAGGTTTAACTACTGCTTATAAGAAAGCATATGTAAAACTAGCTGATGGCTCTTCTATAGAATACTAGGAGGGAAAAATATGCCAATAAAGAATTACAAGCCTAATACTCCTGGAACAAGAGGAATGAGCACTCTTATTAATGATGAAATTACAAAGAGTACTCCTGAAAAAAGTCTTCTTGTTAAAAAAAGTAAAACAGGCGGAAGAAATAATCAAGGTAAAATAACTGTTCGTCATATTGGTGGTGGAGTTAGAAGAAAATACCGTTTAATAGATTTCAAGAGAAATAAAGATGGTGTTATCGGAAATGTTGCTTCTATAGAATATGATCCAAATAGAAGTGCTAATATAGCTCTTATCAATTATATGGATGGTGAAAAAAGATATATTATCGCTCCACTTAATTTAAAAGTTGGAGATAAGATTGAAAGTGGAGTTAATGCTGATATTAAAATCGGTAATGCATTACCACTTGAAAATATTCCAGTTGGAACTATGGTTCACAATGTTGAATTAAATCCAGGTGCTGGAGCTAAGTTAGCAAGAAGTGCTGGAAGTGGAGTACAAATTCTTGGTAAAGAAGGAAAATATGTAATTATTAGACTTAAGAGTGGCGAAACTCGTAAAGTTCTTGGAACTTGTAGAGCTACTATTGGAGAAGTTGGAAACACTGACTATGAACTTGTTAGTTTAGGAAAAGCTGGAAGAAAAAGACATATGGGTATTAGACCTACAGTTCGTGGTTCTGTTATGAACCCTAATGATCACCCACATGGTGGTGGTGAAGGTAGAGCTCCAGTTGGACGTGCTCAACCAATGACACCTTGGGGTAAACCAGCACTAGGACTTAAGACTAGAAAAACTAAAAAAGCATCTGAAAAGTTAATAATGACTAGACGTAAGAAATAATTGAGAAAGGAACCGTAAAAATGTCAAGAAGTTTGAAAAAAGGACCTTATACATTCCCAAGACTTTTAAAAAGAGTTAAGGAATTAAATGAAAAAGGTAAAAAAGAAGTAATAAAAACTTGGTCAAGACGTTCTACAATTTATCCAGATTTTGTAGGTCATACATTTGCTGTTCATAATGGACGTGAATTTATTCCTGTATATGTTACTGAAGATATGGTAGGACATAAACTTGGTGAGTTCTCATTAACTCGTAAGTTTACTGGCCACGCTGGCAGCGGTAAGAAGTAGGAGGTAAATAATGGAAACTTATAGTATACATAAAGGTGCACAAATAGCACCAAGAAAAGCAAGAATGACTCTTGATCTTATTAGAGGTAAAAGTGTTAGTCAAGCTGAAGCAATATTACTTACTACTAATACTAAAGCTAGTAGATTAATTATAAAAGTTTTAAATTCTGCTACTGCTAATGCAGTTAATAACTTTGGAGCTAAAAAAGAAGATTTAGTTATCAAAGAAACTTATATTAATGAAGGCAGAACATTAAAGAGAAGTAAAGCTGCATCTCACTCAAGAGTAGCTAAAAATTATCATAGAACAAGTCATATTTATGTATGTGTTACAGATAATATGCAAAAGAAGGAGGACTAAACATGGGACAAAAGGTAAGTCCAATAGGATTACGTATTGGTGTTAACAGAGACTGGGAAAGTAAATGGTATGCACCAACTAAGGATTTTGCTAAATATCTAAATACTGATATTCAAATTAGAAAATATTTAGATAAAGCATTAAAAGGATGTTCAGTTGCTTCTATCGTAATTGAAAGAAATAAGAAAAGAACTAATGTTATAATCAATACATCTAAACCTGGTATCGTTATTGGTAAAGGTGGAGCTGATATTGAAAAACATAAAAAAGCTCTTCAAAAACTTACTGGAGAAGAAATCTATTTATCAATAGTTGAAGTTAAGAATCCAGATATGAATGCTGCTTTAGTAGCTGAAAATATCGCACTTCAAATTCAAAATAGAGCATCTTTTAGAGCAGTACAAAAGAGAGCTATAAGAAATACAATGAAAGCAGGAGCTACTGGTATAAAGGTTGCTGTTTCTGGTAGATTAGCTGGTGCTGAAATGGCTAGAACAGAAACTTATACTGAAGGAACTGTACCACTTCATACTTTAAGAGCTGATATTGATTATGCTCATAAAGAAGCTGATACTATTTATGGTAAAATCGGTGTAAAAGTATGGATTTACAAAGGTGAAATACTTCCTGCTAAAAAGAATAAGGGAGGTAATAGCGATGTTAATTCCAAAAAGAACTAAGTATAGAAAACCACATAGAGTAAGTTATGAAGGTAAAGCTAAAGGTAATACTGTTCTTACTCAAGGTGAATATGGCTTAATGGCTAAGGAAGGAGCTTATATCACTGCAAGACAAATAGAAGCTGCTAGAATTGCCATGACTCGTTATATGAAATCTTTCAAAAGAGGAAAAGTATTTATTAATATATTCCCACATTTAGCAAGAACTAAAAAACCTGCTGAAGTACGTATGGGAAGTGGAAAAGGTAATGTTGAAGAATGGGCAGCTGTAGTTAAAGAAGGTAAAATCATGTTTGAAATGACAGATGTTACTGAAGAAATAGCTCGTGAAGCTTTCCGTTTAGCTGGACATAAATTACCTATCAAAACAAAATTTGTAGTAAAGGAAGTGGCTAAATAATGATAAAGATGACTGAAATTAGAAAATTAACCACTCAAGAATTAAATAAGAAACTTGAAGAAAATAAAAAAGAATTATTTAATTTAAAATTCTCTGCATCAACTGGTAATTTAGAAAAACCTCATAGAATTAAAGAACTAAGACATGAAGTTGCTAAAATCAAAACAGTTATTAGAGAAAGAGAATTAAGTGAAAGTAAGGAGGAAGCTAACTAATGGAAAAAGTTAAATCAGAATTAATCGGTAAAGTTGTAAGTGCATCTTGTGATAAGACTATCACTATTGAAGTTGTTACTTATAAAAAGCATCCACTTTACAATAAAAATGTTAAAACTACTAAAAAATATGCAGTACATGATGAAGAGAATAAAGCTAAAGTAGGAGATATAGTTAAAGTAGTATCTTCTCGTCCACTATCAAAAACAAAGAGATATGTATTAGATAGTATTGTTGAAGAAGCTGTTATTCTTTAATTAAGAAAGGAGAGAGTTATGATACAACCAGAAAGCCGTTTAAAGGTAGCTGATAATTCAGGCGCTCGTGAAATCTTAGTAATCAGAGTACTTGGTGGAAGCAAAGTTAAAAGCGGTAATATTGGAGATGTTGTTGTTGGTACAGTTAAAAAAGCTATTCCAAATTCAAATACTCCAAAAGGAAAAGTAGTTAAAGCTGTTATTGTTAGAACAGTTCAAGGTGTAGCAAGACCTGATGGAAGTCACATTAAATTTGACGACAATGCTTGCGTATTAATAAAAGATGATAATAGTCCTGTAGGAACTCGTGTTCTAGGACCTGTAGCTCGTGAACTTCGTGATAAGAACTATATGAAAATTGTTTCACTAGCTCCAGAAGTGTTATAGGAGGATATCATGAAGATAAAAGTTGGAGACAATGTTAAAGTTATTACAGGAAGTAATAAAGGAAAAGAAGGAAAAGTACTTAAAATATTTAGAAGTGAAAATAGAGTTTTAGTTGATGGAGTTAATATTGTTAAAAAACATGTTAAACCAAATAGTCAAAATGAAACTGGTGGTATTCTTGAAATAGAAGCTCCAATTCATATTTCTAATGTTAAAGTATTAGAAAAGAAGAAAGAAGCTAAGAAAGAAGCTAAAAAAGAAGTTAAAGATGCTGAAGTAAAAGAAGTAAAAGCTAAAAAAACTTCAAAGAAAAAAGAAGAAAGTAAGTAGGTGAACTCATGGAAACATTAAAGAAATTATATGAAGAAGAAATAGTTCCAAATTTAACTAAAAAGTTTAACTACACTACTAAAATGCAAGTACCTAAAATAGAAAAAATCGTTCTAAATATGGGTGTAGGAGATGCTATTAGCGATCAAAAATTCTTAGATGCAGCTGTTAGAGATTTAGAAGCAATCGCTGGACAAAAACCAGTTATTACTACTGCTAAAAAATCTATCGCTGGATTCAAACTTAGAGAAGGGAATAAAATTGGTTGTAAAGTTACTTTAAGAGGAGATAATATGTATAACTTCTTAAATAAACTAATTACAATCGCTCTTCCAAGAGTTAGAGACTTTAGAGGTATTTCTAAGAATAGTTTTGATGGAAGAGGTAATTATACTCTTGGTATCAAAGAACAATTAGTATTTCCTGAAGTAGAATATGATCAAGTTATTAAAGTTAGAGGATTAGATATTGTTATTGTTACAACTGCTAATACTAATGAAGAAGCTTTAGCTTTATTAACAGAATTTGGGTTACCTTTTAGAAAGTAGGAAAGGAAATATTTATGGCAAAGAAAAGTAAATTAATATCTCAACAAAGAGGTAGTAAATTCTCTACTAGAAATTATACTAGATGTACAAGATGTGGAAGACCACATGGTGTACTAAGTAAGTTTGGCCTATGCCGTATTTGCTTTAGAGAATTAGCTTATAAGGGACAAATTCCTGGTGTTAAAAAATCAAGTTGGTAGTATACAGGAACTTGTTAATAATTAAAAATTGTTAAAAAATATACATTTTAATAATAAATTATATGTAAAAAACACGAGATTATCTCGAACCAAACATTAACAGGCAAGTGTTAATAAGAAGGGAGGCCTATAATGGTTAATGATACAATAGCAGATATGCTTACAAGAATTCGTAATGCTAATGCTATGAAGTACAAAACTGTTGAAATACCAGGTACTAAGATGACTAAAGGTATTGCTGATATTTTAACAAAAGAAGGATTTATTGACGGTTATGATACTAATAAATTAGCTGTTGGCGAAATGATCGTATTAAATCTAAAATATTCAAAAACTAAAGAAAGAGTAATCACTGGCTTAAAAAGAATTAGTAAACCAGGATTACGTGTGTATGCTAAAGCTGATGAAATGCCAAGAGTTCTAAATGGACTTGGAATTGCAATTGTTTCTACATCAGAAGGTCTTATGACTGATAAGGAAGCAAGAAGTAAAAATCTTGGTGGAGAAGTTTTAGCTTATATATGGTAGGTGTGTTATGAGTAGAATAGGAAATAGAGTATTAACTATTCCAGCTGGTGTAGAAGTTACACTTGATGGAAACAAAGTAACAACTAAAGGACCAAAAGGAACATTAGAATTTAATTATAAGAATTCAAATGTTGATGTTAAAGTTGATGATGGTAAAGTATATGTAACTAGAAAGAACGAACTTAAAACTTCTAAACAATTACATGGAACTACTAATTCAGTTATTAACAATATGATGATTGGTGTTAGTGAAGGATTTAAGAAAGAACTTGAAATTAATGGCGTTGGTTATAGATTCCAAGTTCAAGGAAATAAAATTGTTATTTCTGCTGGTTATAGTCATCCAGTTGAATTAATGATTCCAGAAGGTATTAAAGTTGAGATGCCTGAAAAATCTACAACTGAATTAATCGTTAGCGGATATGATAAACAAGCAGTTAGTGAATTTGCTGCTAATATTAGAAAAGTAAGACAACCAGAACCATATAAGGGTAAAGGTATTAAGTATAAAGATGAACATATCCGTCGTAAAGAAGGAAAGAAAGCTGCATAGGAGGTAAATAGAAATGATAAGAAAAGAATCAAAAAACGATATGAGAATTAAAAGACATCGTAAGATCAGAAGAACTTTATCTGGTACAGATGTAACTCCTAGACTTTGTGTTTTTAGAAGTAATCAAGCTATATATGCTCAATTAATAGATGATGTTAAAGGTGTTACTATAGCTAGTTCTTCTTCTTTAGAACTAAAACTAAAGAATAACAATCTTGAAGCAGCTGCTGCTGTTGGAAAAGACATTGCAGAAAAAGCTAAAAAAGCTAAGATCAAAACAGTTGTATTTGATCGTGGTGGATATCTATATCACGGACGCGTTAAAGCATTAGCTGATGCAGCTCGTGAAAATGGACTAGAATTCTAGGGAGGATATATATGAACGGTAATAAAAGAACTGATCGTGAACCAAAGAAATTATATGAAGATAAAATAATTTCTATCGGTAAAGTTACTAAAGTTACTCAAGGTGGACGTAATTTTAGATTTTCAGCTACTGTTGCTGTAGGAGATAGAAAAGGTAACGTTGGAATTGGTACTGGTAAATCTAAGGAAATTCCTGTTGCTGTAAGTAAAGCAATTAAAGAAGCTGAAAAAAATATTGTACATGTAGATTTAGTAGATGGTAGAACTATTTCTCATGAAGTTACTGGTGTTTGTGGAGCTGCTAAAGTATTAATTAGACCTGCTAAAGCTGGTCGTGGAATTATCGCTGGTGGGGCTTCAAGAATAGTTTTAGAACTTGCTGGTGTTAAAGATGTTGTTTCTAAATCATTAGGAAGCAATACTCAAATTAATACAGCAAAAGCAACTATTGAAGCACTAGCAAATCAAAGAACTATCGAACATGTTGCTAGTTTACGTGGTAAAACAGTTGAGGAGGTCTTAAAATAATGAAATTACATGAATTAAGTAAAGTTGAAGGATCAACTCATAGAAGAAAAGTTGTTGGACGTGGACCAGGAAGTGGACATGGTAAAACATCAACTCGTGGTGAAAAAGGTCAAAAGGCTAGAAGCGGTGCTTCAATTCATCCTTGGTTTGAAGGTGGACAAACTCCATTATATAAAAGATTACCAAGACGTGGATTTTCAAACGCTAGATTCACTAAGAGATATGCAATTATTAATGTTTCAGATTTAAATAGATTTAAAGATGGAGATGTTATTACTCCTGAAGTATTAAAAGAATCTGGACTTGTTAAAAAAGAATTATGTGGTATCAAGGTGTTAGGTAGTGGAAAACTAGAAAAGAAATTAACTGTTAAGGCTAATATTTTCACTAACCAAGCTATCACAAAAATAGAGGAATTGGGTGGAACTACGGAGGTGATTTAATATGTTTGCTACATTCAAGCAAATATTTAGATCTTCTAACAAAGATTTAAGAGCTAGAATATTATTTACTCTATGTGCATTATTTATCTTTGCAATAGGTAATTCAATTACAATTCCTGGTATGAATGTTATAACTGGAGATATTGGATTTTTAGAATTATTTAATGCTATGAGTGGTGGAGGTCTAAAACAATTCTCAATCTTCGCATTAGGTGTTATGCCTTATATAACAGCTTCAATAATTATTCAAATTTTACAAATGGATATCATTCCTTACTTTACTGAGTTAAAGGAAATGGGAGAAGAAGGAAGACGTAAGATTAATAAAATAACTAGATACGCCGGACTTGCTATTGCATTTATTCAAGGCTTCTTCTATCCTATGATGTTCATGGGTAAAACTGAAGCACCTATTATGTATTTCAAAATTGCTTTAATCTTAACAGCAGGTACTGCCTTCTTGTTATGGTTAGGAGATGAAATAACTAATAAAGGTATTGGAAATGGTGTATCATTAATAATCATGGCTGGTATTGTTAACACTTTACCAAGTATGTTTGTAACAGCATTTCAATCATTAATACCAAATGCTAATAATGCATTTATTGCCTGGGGAACATTTATATTATTTATATTATTATATTTAGGTATAATAGTTGGAGTAATATTTGTTCAAGAAGCTGAAAGAAGAATACCAATTCAATATTCAAATAGAAGTTCATCAAGTTATGGTGGACAACAAACATTCTTACCATTAAGATTAAATTCTGCTGGTGTTATGCCTGTTATCATAGCAAGTGTAATTATGGGAATACCATCAATATTAAGTTACTTTATTAAAAATGCTAAAGTATTATCATTCTTTAATAACTACTTATCAACAACTAAACCTGTTGGGTTTGTAGTATACGTAGCACTTATATTAATATTCACATATATCTATACTTTCTTAACAATTAACCCAGAAGAATTAAGTAAGAATTTAAACAAAAATGGTGGCTATATTCCTGGTATTAGACCTGGAAGTGAAACTAAAAAACATATATCAAAAGTGTTATCAAGAATTACATTCTTAGGTGCTATATTTATAGCATTAATAGCAGCAGCACCTATTATCTTCACAGCAGTAACTGGTCTTCCAGATACCGTAAGATTAGGTGGAACATCAATATTAATTGCTGTTGGTGTTGTTCTTGAAACATATAAACAACTTGAAAGTTCTGTTGCATCAAGAAATTATAATAGGAGATAAAAATTTATGAATCTAATTTTAATTGCACCACCAGCAGCAGGAAAAGGTACTATGGCTTCAATGCTAAATAAGAAATATAATCTTGTTTGTATCTCTGCTGGTGAACTTTTAAGGGGAGTTGATCCAAGTACTGAACTTGGAAAAAAGATAAGAGAAATTCAGTCAAGAAGAGAACTTGTTGATGACTCTATAACTAATGAACTTATGAAAGAAAGACTTATGAAGGATGATGTTAAAGGTGGATTTATACTTGATGGATATCCAAGACATATGCCACAAGTAACTGCGATTAATAATATCTGTGATGAGTTAGGACTTCATATCGATTATGCAGTACTTCTTAATGTATCTTACGATATGGCACTTAAGAGAACACTTGGAAGACAAATTTGTCCTCAATGTAAAAAAACATATAATAGACTTACTGGAGTAAATGCTCCTAAAGTTGAAGGTATGTGTGATGAGTGTAACGTGCCTCTTATAACTCGTAATGATGATAATGAAGAAACATTTAAAAAAGGTTATGGTAATTATGAAGTTAACTGTACTCCTGTGATTGAATATTATAGAAATAAAGGTATATTAGTTGAACTTGATGCAAATGGTTCTGCTGAAGATACTTTTATGGAATTCGAAAAGAAAATAGGAAGTAAAAATGATTAGTATTAAGACAAAACAAGAAATTGAACTTATGAGAAAATCTGGAGAGATTACTTATGGAGTTCTATCAAGTTTAAAAGATTATATTAAACCTGGTATGACTACAAAGCAAATTGATAAATATGTATATGATTACATTGTTAGTCATGATGCTACACCATCATTTCTTGATTATGAAGGGTATCCCGCTTCATCCTGCGTTAGTATTAATGATATGGTTGTTCATGGGATCCCTGATGATACTATAATTAAAAACGGTGATATAGTTTCAGTAGATGTTGGATCTATATACAAAGGTTATCATTCTGATTCAGCTTATACTTATATAATAGGTAGGGTTGATAAGGATACAGAAAGACTTGTTAAAGAGACAAGAAGGGCTTTATACGAAGGAATTAAAGTAGTTAAAGCTGGAATAAAATTAAATGATGTTTGTTCTGCGATTGGTAAGGTTGCTAAGGAGAATGGATTTGGAGTATTTGAATGTTTAACTGGACATGGTGTTGGACGTAATCTTCATGAAGATCCATATATTCCTAATCTTAGTAATCATGAAAGTGAAGGAATAATACTTAAAGAAGGTATGACCTTAGCTATTGAACCTATGTTTAGTCTTGGTACTAAACAAGTATGGTTACTTGAAGATGAGTGGGGAATTGTCACTCGTGATGGTAGTCCTGCTGCGCATTTTGAACATACTATTCTTGTAACTA
The DNA here is from genome assembly GCA_934102215.1 of uncultured Bacilli bacterium. GTDB lineage: Bacteria > Bacillota_I > Bacilli_A > RF39 > UBA660 > CAG-1000. The sequence continues at coordinate 5,958 of CAKOSH010000001.1, read as the reverse complement.
AAGATGGTTATGAGATTTTAACAGGAGAGTGAAAACATGGCCAAAGAAAAAGACGGTTATATTGAGCTTGAAGGAAAGGTATTAGAAGTTTTACCTGGAGGAGACTTCAAAGTAAAACTTGATAATGGGCACATCGTGGAAGCCCGCGTTTCTGGAAAAATGCGTTTAAACATGATTCGTATTTACCCAGGTGATACAGTGCTTATGGAAATACCTATTTGTGATTTAACACGTGGGCGTATAATTTATAGAAAATAATGGAGGGATTAGAATGAAAGTAAGACCATCAGTAAAAAAGATTTGCGACAAATGCAAAATTATTAAAAGAAACGGAACTGTTAGGGTAATTTGTGAAAACCCAAAACATAAACAAAGACAAGGTTAAGTAGGAGGAAAATATGGCACGTATTAAAAATATTGACTTACCAAAGAATAAGAGAATAGTAGTAGCACTTACTTACATTTATGGTGTTGGTCCAACTAGAGCTCATGAAATTTGTAGTGATGCAAATGTTAGTGAAGATACTAGAACTGATAATTTAACTGTTGATGAAATTAATCGTTTAAGAGCAGCTGCTGATAAATATGTATTAGTAGGAGACTTAAAACGTGAAGTTGAAATGAACATTAAAACTAAAATGGAAATCAACTCATATCAAGGTACAAGACATAAAAAGGGCTTACCAGTAAGAGGACAACATACTAGTAGAAATGCTAGAACTCGTAAAGGTAAACCAAAGACTATTGCTAATAAGAAGAAATAGGAAATAGGAGGGATAACTTATGGCTTATAATAGAAGAAAAAGAAAAGCAAAGAGAGATATCACTGAAGGTCAAGCACATATTCACTCTACATTTAATAATACAATCGTAACTATTACTGATAAAGAAGGTGGAGTAATTAGTTGGGCTTCTTCAGGAACAGTAGGATATAAAGGAAGTAAAAAGAAAACTCCTTTCGCTGCTGGTATGAGCGCTGAGGCTGCTGGTAAAGCTGCTTATGATGCTGGAATTAGAAAAGTAGAAGTATTCGTTAAAGGAATTGGTGGGGGACGTGAAACAGCTGTTAGAAGTTTACAAACTGCAGGACTTGAAATTACAGCTATTAATGATGTTACACCAGTACCACATAATGGATGTAGACCACCTAAGAGAAGACGTATATAGTTTAGGAAAGGGGAAAAACCATGTTAAAATTTATTAAACCAGATTACAAAGTAAATGAATATGTTGAAAGTAATTATTATGGAAAATTCGTTTTAGAGCCACTTGAAAGAGGCTTTGGAACAACTATAGGTAATGCTCTTCGTAGAGTTATGTTATCTAGTTTAGAAGGTAGTGCTATAACTGATGTTAAAATCGAAGGAGTTATGCATGAATTTCAAAAAATGGATGGCGTTGTTGAAGATGTAACTGAAATTATTCTTAACTTAAAGAAATTAGTTCTTAAAAATCATAGTGAGAATGATCAAGTATTACATTTAAAAGCAAATAAAGAAGGAGAAGTACATGCTTCTAATATTGATAAAAATGGTGAAGTTGAAATAATTAATCCGGATTTATTAATAGCTACTTTATCAAAAGGTGGAAGCCTAGATATGACTATGACTGTATCTAATGGTCGTGGTTATGTTGATGGAAAAATTAATGCTATTGCTGTTAAAGATGTAGTAGGAGCAATTGGTGTTGATTCATTATATAGTCCTATTGAAAGAGTTAGTTATGAAGTTGAAACTGCTCGTGTTGGACAAAGTGATAATTATGATAAATTGATTTTAAATGTATGGACTAACGGAAGTGTTAAGCCAGAAGAAGCAGTAGCTCGTGCTGCTAAAATTATCATTGATCACTTTGAAGTTATTACTGATTTACATAATTTAACTGGACTTGAAAGTGTTTTAGCTGATAAAGAAGAAAATTCTGTTCAAAAAACATTAGAAACTCCTATTGAAGAATTAGATTTATCTGTAAGAGCTTATAATTGCTTAAAGAGAGATGCTATTCATACTTTACAAGATTTAACATCTAAGAGTGAATCAGAAATGATGAAAATTAGAAATCTTGGTAAGAAATCTTTAAAAGAAGTATTAGACAAAGTTAAAGATATGGGACTTAAGTTCCGCGATGAGGATTAGGAGGATATAATGGCATTATATAGAAAATTAAATAGAGAAACTCGTGTTAGAAGAAGTATTCTATCTAGTTTAACTAAAGATGTTCTTAAAAATGGTTTTGTTCAAACTACAGAACAAAGAGCTAAAGAAGTTCGTAAGTTCGTAGAAAAAATGATTACATACGCTAAAAAAGGAGATCTTAATTCTAGAAGAAAAGCACTTGCTTTCTTAAATAATGATAAAGATTTAGTTAAAAAATTATTCGATGAATATGCTGTTACTTATAAAGATAGAAATGGTGGATATACTAGAATAATCAAACTAAAAGAAAGAATTGGAGACGATGCTTTAATCGTAAGATTAGAATTAGTTTAATCTAATTCTTTTTTGTTGTGTTAATATTTTTATTGGAAATATGATTAGTAATATATTTATTTTTTAAAATATTGTTTGTTTTATATGATTGTTTGGGTCTTTTAAATTATATTTCTTTGTTGTATAATGACATAGTAGAGAGAGTGAAGATAAATATGGACAAAAAAATTGATAAAGATAGTAAAAAGAGTAAAAGTGATAAGAATAGTATAAATAATGTTGATGGTGTTAAAAATAATTCTAAAGATATAGTGAAGAATCAAAATAACAATAAATCAAAGAATGTTTTTAATGAAAAAGATGATATTAAAAGTAGTAGTGATGATAAAAAAATAAATAAAAATGTTGATAAGAAGATTGATAAAGGTATTGATAAGGGTATTAATAAAGACAAAAACATTAAAAATAAGAGTATTTATGATGATGATGAAGTTGATAAATGTATCGTAAAGAAGTCTACTGATTTTAATATAATTGAGGTCATTATTATAATACTAATTACTGGAGTAGTAGTTGGTGTTAGTAGTGGTTTTATTGTTTATAAGAATTATGATAAGATATATATTTCGACAAGTGAGAATGCTAAAGGGGATTTAAATGAATTTGTTGAAAGCTATGATCATATTGTTAATAGTTATGTTAAAGAAGTAGATAAGAAAAAATTAATTGAAGCAGCAATTGCTGGTATGTATAATTATTTAGAAGATGATTATAGTATTTATATGAATAAAGATGTAACTGATAGTCTTCAGGAACAATTGAATGGTAAATATACTGGTATTGGTGTTGAGATTACTTTAAATGATAAAGAGGAAATTATAATTAATCAAGTATTCAGTGATTCACCGGCTATGAAGGCTGGTCTCAAAAAAGGCGATATATTAATTAAACTTGATGATGTTCTTTTAAAAGATAAAGAATTTACGTATATGTCTAATACTATTAAAAAAGGCGATAAAGATAAATATACTTTAACTTATATAAGAGATGGTAAAGAGTATTCTACTACATTAACAAGAACTAGTGTTACGATTGATTCTGTTAAGAGTAAAACATATGATAATGTGGGTTATATTCAAATAGAGACATTTTCAGCCACAACAAGCGAACTTGTTAAGAAACAGTTGAATTCTTTTGATAATAACGTTAAATCGCTTGTAATTGACCTTAGAAATAATACTGGTGGGTATTTAAGTGCTGCATATGACACTGCTTCTTTATTTTTAGATAAAGGAACTGTTGTTTATCAAATAAAAGACAGAAATTCTAAAATAATTAAGCATAAGAATGAAGATAAAGTTTATAGAAAATTTGATAAGATAACTATATTAGTTAATTCTTCTTCTGCTTCGGCTTCAGAGGTATTAACTCTTGCATTAAAAGATAATTTAGGTGCAAAGGTTGTTGGTGTTAAAACATATGGTAAAGGTACAGTTCAGGAAACTGAAATATTATCAAGCGGCGCGATGGTAAAATATACAAGTGCATATTGGCTTGGCCCAAATGGTGAAAGTATTAACGAAAAAGGAATAGAGCCTGATATTGAAGTTACCGATGTTGATAAACAATTAGATAAAGCTATAGAGAGTGTCAAATAATAAATAATAAACAATAAATAAATAATAATTAATAAAAATTAGTGAATAAGAATAAATGACTATCAAAGAGTTTTATTAACAAAATTGGAAAATGGTTTACTAAAAATGAGTAAACTATTTTTTATTTTTGCAAGTTAAATTTGATTATAGTATATGATTGTGGTAAAATGTTGGTGTGAAAGAGGTGTCTTATGAATTTAAAAGTAGGAGACACACTTGTGATTCATTGCTATAAACATAATGGTGTAATCCATAAATCATGGAATATTGCATATGTTTTGGATATCAAAAAAGATTATATTGTTCTTGGAAATGAAAATGTATTAGTAACTAAACAAGATGGAAGAACTTGGCGTACTAAAGAACCAGCAATTATGTTCTTTTATAATAATAGGTGGTTTAATATTATTGCACAACTTAAGTCTAATGGAATTTTTTATTACTGTAATATTGCTAGTCCATATGTTATAGATGATAATGTTATAAAATATATAGATTATGATCTGGATTTAAGGGTGTTTAATGATGGTGCATTTAAAATATTGGATAGAAATGAATATAATTATCATAAAAAGTTGATGAAGTATCCAAAAGAAGTTAATTATATTATAAAGGAAGAACTATCGGCACTAATAGAGATGAAGAAATCAGGTGAGTTTCCTTTTAATGAAAAATGCATAGAATATTATTTTAATATATTTAAAAAGGTTAAAAAAGAAATTGAATAATTTAATTTTTCTTAATAATTTGTGCATAAAATTGAAAAAGTATCGAAAATTTGGTACTTTTTTAATTTTTTTGAAAAAAGTTGTTGACATGCATACTCTGAAGTGTTATATTAATCTGGCACTTGTGAAAGAGAGCAAAAAATTAAATATAGCATTTAAATAACGACAAAAATTCAATTTTTATTTCAATTAAATATTGAAAATAAAAAAATAAAAAAAATGTCAAAAAAATGTTGACAATGAAGTTATGAAGTGTTATATTAGATGAGCATTCACGAAAAAGGGATGCTAAAAAAAATATAATGTAATTGTTATTTGAAAATCAATAATTTATTCATTTAAATCATCAAAATAAAAAAGTGAAAAAAATGTAAAAAAAGTTATTGACATTGATAAAATATCGTGTTATATTATATGAGCAACCGCAGGAAATGCGATTGGAAATGATCTTTGAAAACTAAGTAAAATAATGAGTTTTGTAGACAGGATTAATTTGAAATCAATTCTTTAACAATAAAAAGAATTTTTTATTGAGAGTTTGATCCTGGCTCAGGATTAACGCTGGCGGCATGCCTAAGACATGCAAGTCGAACGGAGCGCCCCATTGACACTGGAATGAAGTTGAAGAGCTTGCTCAGATATGGAATGATGGTTGATTTGGATTCTGCGCTCAGTGGCGCACGGGTGAGTAACACGTGGGTTATCTGCCTTTAAGCTGGGGATAACAGTTAGAAATGACTGCTAATACCGAATGTGCTAGTAATAGTAAAGAAGCCTTTAAAGCTTCACTTAAAGATGAGCCTGCGGCGTATTAGCTAGTTGGTGGGGTAATGGCCTACCAAGGCAACGATGCGTAGCCGGACTGAGAGGTTGATCGGCCACACTGGGACTGAGACACGGCCCAGACTCCTACGGGAGACAGCAGTTAGGAATATTCGTCAATGGGGGAAACCCTGAACGAGCAATGCCGCGTGAGTGATGACGGTCCTTTGGATTGTAAAACTCTTTTATTAAGGACGAACGACTAGTATAGGAAATGATACTAGAGTGACGGTACCTTTTGAATAAGCCCCGGCTAACTACGTGCCAGCAGCCGCGGTAATACGTAGGGGGCGAGCGTTATCCGGATTTATTGGGCGTAAA